>JANQSC010000020.1 GCA_028284235.1 Opitutaceae bacterium | reverse complement strand
ATGCCCGGCTTGTAGCGTGTGGCTCCGGTGTGGGCGACGCGGTTGGAGCTCGTGCCGGCGGAGCGCATCAAAAACGCGACGGCGCCGCGTTTGGCGGCTTCGGAGGGGCCGTTGCCGCGGATGGGGCCGGAGGTTTTCCCGTACTCGCCGATACCCATAGGCTGAGTGACGACGGCGATCTTGCCTGTGAGCGAGCCTTCCGGTTGATCGAGGAGGGCTTGTATAGTGGGGAAATGGGCGATTTCCGCTTCGATTCCCTCAGCCGGAGTTGCGACGCTTCCTCCGAGGGCGGTGATGACTAAGCTTTGCGGCGCCGGATGGGAAATGGAGGCGGTTTCAAGCCCGCGTTCCCAGCCTCGGTCAACGGGGAAGGGTTCGGTCCATATTTTGTCGAAGCCGTATTCCTCGAATCGCTTTGTTGCCCATTCAACGGCGCGTCGCTCGCTTTCGGATCCGAAGAGACGCGGTCCAATGTCGGTGGTGAGGTCGGTGGCGATCTGTAAGGCGAGACCGTTGCTTGCTGCTTTTTCGGCGAGTTGCGCGGCGGTGGATTCGGGCGTGCTGTGCGAGGGGGTGGCGATGGCGACGGAGATTGAGAGGAGAGTTAGGAAACGAATTAACGAGAAACGCATAGAAAGAAGAGTAGGGCATTGCCTCTGCGGGCTGCAACGACGGTTTCGGAAAAATGCGCGGAGGGGAATGTTGCCGAGGTGGCGCGAGACGTCCCGGCTCGCGTTCGTTTCGAATCGTTTAACGCGTCGAGACGTCGTGTTTCACCGATTCGAGTCGCTTTGCGTCTGGCGTGTATTCGCGATCTGATCGCGCTACTTCTCGGATTTCTCGCTGTCGGCGTCCTCTTCAACTCCAACGGTTTCGAGGGTGCCGATGTCGACCGAGCCTGTGCCGAAGTGTGTGCTCGTCTTGGCGTATTTTTCGAGACTGGTCCCGTAGTATTCCTTACCTGCTCGAGCGAGGGCGGGGTAGGCGTCCATGAAGTTTGTACCGACGGCGGGTACGCTAAAGCGGGTGGTCCACAGGAGCTCGCGTTCGTTGTTTTCCCGAATTTTGTGGAAGTCGTACGCCATGAGGATGATAAAGTAGCGTTCGTCCTCCAGCTCTACCCTCAAGTCGAACTCCTCGGTTTTGTTTATGTTCTTTCGATCGAGGGCCTTGCCAATCCCGAGTCGGCTGTTGTCCATCGAGCCTTGGTGCTGGGCAACGCGTTCGCGGGCGATGTAGTCGAGGTCGTCGATCTCGTCGTGAAGGTCGTTGTAGACTTCGGAAAACCCGTCCGGATCGGATTGCTCCGCGTAGGGGTCGGTGGGATCGATCAGAAAGAGCTCTTCCAGGTCCTGCTGCACGCTGGTGGTGCCATAGTGGACGATGATCAGCAGGTCGCTTTTCATCGCGTCGGCGGCAGGGTAGTAGTTCCGCTCTTTCATGTTTTCCGCGAGCGTTCCGATTATCTCGTCGAAACTGGGTGTACGAAGGCTCTTGTCGGAAAAACTCCCTCCGTAGAAGTTGCCTTTCATGAAGGCGTACGTCTCGTACTTCGCTCCGGACTCGCCGTTTTTTCGCTCGTCGTAGGAAAGGGACGCCTCGGAGTCGACGAATACGCGAGCGACTTTCGCTGCGTAGGCGGTTGCGGGAACCAGGACGCTTGCGAACGCGAGGCAGGCAATCCAGTTAATAGTGGTTCGAGAGCTCTGCGGGCCGGGGTTTGAGATCTTGCGATTCATGTTGCTGACACTATTTCCGTTGGCGTTTCGAGACTTGGACAGTGATGCGCGTGTCTTTGAAAACGCTTATATCAAACGGTTTGTTACAGTTTCACTGTAGTTGGGAGCGTTACGAGACAGAAAAGCCACTATCGCCGCCGGATCGATCCGGAAGCCCAGCCGACGGGAGTCGCCGCGTTCCCGCGACGACTGAATTCGCTGCGAACTCGATGAACTAGTTGTTGCGAGCGTAGTAGTGGAATGGCTGCTTGGCTTTCACGACTACTTTTTCGCCTTTCACCGTCGGCGGCTTGAAACGCCATTGCTCGAGGGCGTTTTGGGTGGCTTCGAGCAATCGTATGTCCACTTGCCCTTCAACGCTTTCAACGTGCGCGAGCCGGACAAGGCCTTCGGTATCGATGAAAAACTGGAATACGCCCTTGGTGTCCTCGTTTTCCGCGAATAGTTCCGCGGGCGCTTCGGGAGACACGACTGAAAGGGCTTCCGGAAAATGATCCAGCTCGTCGAGAGTCGATATACGGATTTGGTTGGAGCGGTCATGAACACCCCCGATGCGAAGCGCGTGATTGAGCCCCGCGGTCATGTCGAACGAAACGACGTCTCCAGACGCTTTAAAATTGAATTGAACGGGGACTATGAGGGAAACCGGCTTCCCGTCGCGCATAGGCGGGGCGAACTCCCAATCCTCGATAACGTTTTCAACGGCTTTGGCAAAATGCCGGTGATCGGCGGAAGTGACGATCCAGTCGTGAAGTTCCCCGTCGTAGTTGATCTCTAGCAGAACAGAGACTCTTCCATGGTCGATTCCGTTCGCTTGCAGCGTTGCTGGGTAAACGGGCTGGCGAACGACTCTTATGTAGAAATCTACGTCCTCGCTCGTTAGTTTGTGAAAATCGGTTTCTTCGGCGTCAACGGCGTCTGTGTTGGCCCACACGGAGAACGGCGCGAAGCAGAAGACGGCTAACAGTATGTACTTCATGGTTCAATGGGTTCCTTTGTATCACGGATTGCGACTCTTTAAACAGCGTTCCTTAATCGGGGTTCCTAGAACTTACGGAAGAAACGTCGAAATTGCAATCCGAAAATCCTGAGGCGCTTCGGGCGAATTTGCTTCCCTATCGGAGCGGCCTTCGCTGTGATTCGGCGTTCCCTACGAATCATCTCTGATGCGCACTATCCCAGAATCCTCATTGCTGCGGCGCGGGCTCGCGATTTTTGTCGGCTTTTGCCTCTTCAATGCGCTCTTCGTCCTTTTTGTCGGCTGCGGCCCAACGGAAACAACCGATTCGAGCCAGGAAACGCCCGTCTCCGCTCCCACTCCCAGCCCGATGATCGCTGAAGTCGACGAGGACTGGTACAAAGCGGAGACGTGCCGCGAGTGCCACCCGGCCGAATACGACGACTGGATGGGAAGCCACCACCAATTGGCCCACCGCCGAATGGATCCGGCGCGAGATCTCGAGGCGTTCTCGCAGGGCGAGTTTGTCGATCAAGCGGGGCGGGAATACTCCGTCGAAGCGACCGACGAAGCGTTCGCCTTGATCGAGTCTGGGACCGGTCTGCCGAGCGCGGTGGATTCCGTCATCGGCGAGACTCCGATTCGCCAGTACTTGGTGCCTTTTCCGGGAGGCCGTTTCCAAATCCAGGGAATGACCTGGGATCCGCACAAGAAGCAGTGGTTCAATGTATTTGGCGACGAGGAACGGGACCCCGGCGACTGGGGCCATTGGAGCCAGCAGGGGATGAACTGGAATTCCAATTGCGCCTGGTGTCACATGACCGACTTCAAGAAAAACTACGATATTCACACTCACGAATACTCGAGTTCATGGAAGATCGAAGCGATCTCCTGCATCCAATGTCATTCGGACATGAAATCGCATGTCGCCGCAGCCCGGGCGGGCGACTATACCGAGCGCGCCAACCCGCCCAACATCGAGTTGGCCATGGACAATTGCGCCAGCTGCCATGCCCGGCGCGAGGAGCTCACGGCCAACGGATTTCACGCCGGCGAGTCCTTCAACGACCACTTTCGCCTCGTCCTGCCGGACTTGCCCAATGCCTACTTCGTCGACGGCAAGGCGAACGAGGAGAACTATGCGTACGCATCGCTCAAACTCAGCAAGATGGGGCACAAAGGAGTGAGCTGCCTGGACTGCCACAACCCGCACTCTCACCAGACCATTCTGCCAATCGAAGACAATTCGCTCTGCATGCGATGTCATTCCACCGGCCTGAACGAGGCGACGATTATCGATCCGGTCGCTCACAGCCACCATCCCTTGGACAGCGCGGGAAACCAGTGCGTTTCCTGCCATATGCCGAAACGTTTGTACATGCAGCGCGACGCCCGGCGGGATCACGGGTTCACCATTCCCGATCCCCAGTTGACTATCGATCACGGCGTTCCCAACGCTTGCACGGATTGTCACGCAGACCGTCCCGTGGAGTGGGCTCGCGACACGGTTGAACGCTGGTATCCAAATTCCGAACGCATCGGCGCCTTGCGGGACCGGGCGGGCGTTTTAGCGCAATACTACAGCGGCGAAGCCGAATCGGCCGACGATGTGCACCGCTTGCTGGAGTCGGAAGAAAACGTCTACTGGCGGTCGACTTACCTGCGTATTCTAAGCGCCATGGCTCCCGGAACGCCGGAGAGTTTGGCGGCCGCATTGAAGTCGACCCGTTCCGAGTCGCCCGTCGAGCGCGAGTCGGCCTATCGGATTATGGCCAACCGAAATGACCGGCTAGCGGATCTTCAGCGCGCCTTGTACGATCCGTCTCGGCTTGTCCGTAATCAAGCAGCGGATACGCTTTCAACAATGTTCAATCCATCTCAGACTGCTTTTCAGGAGTGGCAGGAATACGCGGAAGCGAATGCCGACCGGCCGGCCGGAGCCCTGCGTCGGGCCGAGCTTGCTATTCAGCAACAAGATTTCGCCCTGGCTAAGCAACTGGCGGAGCAGGCAGCCGGTTTCGATCGCAACAACGCCCACTTGCTTTACGACATCGCGATTATGTTCGCTCGCATGGGCGACGTGGACGGCGCTCTGGCGAAAATCGAATCCGCTAAACTACTGGATCTCTCCCTCGGTCTGCTTTGGTTTGGGGAAGGACTTTTGTATGCAGAAAAAGGAGACACGAGACGGTCGATCGAAGCGATGGAAACCGCGGTGTCCAAGGATCCCGATCAAGAGCGATGGTGGTACAATCTGGGCGTCGCCTACATGCAAGTGGGCGAGACTGAGAAAGCGAAAACCGCGCTGGGCCGGGCGATCGAGCTAAACCCCGGTCAAACCCAGTACCAGCAGGTGCTGGACAGTCTTCCGTAGCTTACGGGGCGAATACAGCTAGGATTTTGCTAGCGTGAAGGAAGGAAAATCTCGCGAATCGCGGACATGTCTTGTTCGTCGAGAATTTGGTGGACCGCGCTGAGGTTGCAGGTTACCTGCGCCGCGTTGCGAAAGCCGGGGATGACGCAGGCGACATTGGGGAAGTTTAGGACGTAGCGTAGCGCGACACTTGCGAGTTCGACGGTTGATTGGCCGAAGCGCTTTTTGAGCGCTTCCAGTTTTGGTTGGAGAATCTCCAGAGACTCGCGACTGAATTTGGGAGCGTTGCGACGATGGTCGCCGATATCGAATGCGGGTGGACGTTCGGGCGAATACTTGTCTAGCAAAAGCCCTTGGTTCAATGGGCTGAATGCGACGAAGCTAAGTTCGTTTTTCTTCAAGAGCTGGCCCACGATTCCTCCGGGCTCTATAAATCTTGTATCCATTGCGTGGGCCCAGCCTTGCAGGACCGTTGGTTTCACTATGGGCGTGATTCGTTCGAACTGCGAGGACTGATAAGCGGATTGTCCGATCACGCGAATTTTCCCTTCGCGCTGCAAGGAATGCATGGTTTCCGCCGCGTCGCGCAGGCGCTCGTCGTTGGGCCCGAAATTGCCGTGGTGGAAGTAGTAGATATCCAAATACTCGCGATTGAGATTCTTGAGCGATTGTTCGCACTGGCGTCGAATGTTCCTGGGTTCGTAGGGGTGGGTTTCGTCGGGGCTGAAATGCCCTACCTTGGAGGCGATAACCACGGATTGGGTGTCGATGCCGAGGTTTGCCAGCGAGGAGGCGAGGAGTTTTTCCGCGGCTCCGTTTCCATAAACATCTGCGTTGTCGAAGTGATTTACGCCGGTGTCGATGCCGGTTTTGATGGCGTCCTGAATTTCTCTCGGATCGATATCGGCCCATCCAGACGAGTGACCTTTAGAGTGGTTTAGGCCGCCCATCGTCCAGCATCCGAGGCTGACTTCGGAAACTTCGATGTCCGATTTGCCGAGGGCGCGGTAGTTCATGGCCGGGATCAGACGGTGTGGGCGACTAGGGGTTTGGGGTCGACGACGGCGAGCGAGGGGTTGTTTTCTTTTAACGCGGCGGCGAACCAAGCTCGGGCGCCGGGATCGCCGTGGGTAAGCACGACGGTTTCGGGCTCGGCTTTGAGGGCGAAATTGAGAAGTTCCTCCCGGTCGGCGTGGCCGCTCATTTCGAATCGCTCGATCTGGGCGCGAACGGGAGTCTGGTAGTCGAAGGTTTCGAACACGAAGGACTCGCCAGGGGCGGTTTCGAGAAGCTTGCCCCCGGGTGTATCGGGATCGCAATAGCCGACGAAGCAGATGGCGTTGCGACCTTGAGCGAGTATGGAAGCGGCGAGGCCGTAGCTCGGCGTGTTTTCGACCATCATTCCGCTGCTGAGAATGTAGATGCCTTGTTCGGGTGGTTCGCGTCCGGGGACCAGCCGGCGCGGCGGGCGGCGCAGTCGGAGCTCCTTGATAGTTTTGCGGGTGAAGTTCACTTGGCCGGTTCGTTTGGCGATCTGGTCCAGGTGATCGGCGACGGCGAGCCCGAGGCCGGCGCCGAAGACGGGGCAAGTGGGTACGAGGCCTTCCTTGCGAGCGTTGTTGATAATAGTGAGAATCTCCTGCATGCGGCCGAGAGCGAACACGGGAATGAGGACCGAGCCGCCTCGACGCAATGCGCCGACCACGGTTTTGAGGAGGCGTTCGACTTCGCTTTCTCGCGTCTTCCCGGCGGGACGCTCGGTTTCGCCTCGTGTGGTCTCTAGGATGACCGCTCGGTATCTTTTTTCCAGAGGGAAACGGGCTCCGTCGAGCGTTTGCTGGCTCTCGAAAAGAACGTCGCCTGAGAAGAAGTACTTCTGGTTGTCGGCAGCGATTTCCAAACCACCGGCTCCGGCGACGTGTCCCGCGGGAAACAAGGTGATCCCAATTGGCGAGCCGTTCTTGCCCATCGATACCGGTTTGCAAAAGGGGACGACCTCGAACCGGTCCGCGATGTAGTCGACGTCTTCGTGTGTAAAAAGCGGATACTCGGCGATGTTTTGCTCGGCTCGCTGGCGCTTCATGACATTGCATGAATTATGGAGCATTCGCTCGATGAGCATTTGGCTCGAGTGGCTCATGAGAACGCGGGCCTCGGGGTGGTTGCGCATGAGAATTGGGAGCGAGCCGATGTGATCGAGATGGCAATGGGTGATGACGATGAAGTCGATTTGCTTGCCTTCGACGAGGGAGAAGTCGGGGGTGGCGCGATAGCCGGCGATTTTCGGATTGAGACCCGCGTCGACGATGAAGCGCGTTTCTCCAATCTCGACGTACATCGAGTTGGAGCCGATCCCTCCGTCTCTATTGAGATCGGTGATCTTCATGCGGCGCCGGCCTCGGCGATTTTCTGTACGATGCGACCGGCGGCGGCGAGGCCGAAGACGCCGGTGATCTGGGTCGCTGCGCCGTATCCGCTCGAGCAGTCGAGTCGACGGCTGGTCGATTCTTCTTCGCCGGTTTCACAGGCGTCTGGATAGCGGGCGATCTCGGGGGAGAAGACGCAGTCTATTTTAAAGCGGCGCCGACGTTCTCTCGGGTATCCATAATCTTGGCGCAATTTTTTGCGCACTCGTTGCAGGAGCTTGTCATTGTAGGAACGCGTGAGATCGACGATTTTCACTTGGGTAGGGTCGACACGGCCTCCGGCGCCGCCGGACACGAGAACTGGGACGCCTTGGCGTCGACTGATGTCGATGAGGGCGCACTTGTGTTTCACGCTGTCTATTGCGTCCATCACGTAGTCGTACTGGGTGTCGAAAATGTCTGGGGCGGTCTTTGCTGTGAAGAACGCGTGTTTGGTCCGCACTTCGCATTCCGGATTGATTTGGCGGCAGCGTTCGGCCATGGCCTCGATTTTGGGGCGTCCGATTTGTCCGTCGAGAGCGTGGATTTGGCGGTTGATGTTGCTTTCGCAAATATCGTCGAGATCCACCAATGTGACGCCGCCCAAGCCAGACCGGACGAGCGCTTCCGCGGTCCAGGACCCGACACCGCCGATGCCGACAACGAGGACGCGGGCGGCCCGCAAGCGCTGCAGGCTTCCGGGGCCGTACAGTCGCTCGATTCCGCCAAAGCGGTAGTCGTGGTTGAGGGCGGTGTCCGTCATTCGTTAAGCGGCTTTAATCGCCAGAGGTGGGGTTGCAAGGGGATTTTTCCCTGCAGCCTTGACTGGACCAGGCGCGGGCGGCAGATAGTCGGTCGGCGTTTCGAAAGCGAAGAACGACGAGATATATGGAAGAATTATTGGCTGAATTTGTGCACGGACTGCCGCTATGGGGGTTGCTGGCGGTGATCGCGGTTTGTTTGTTTACGTTGGGCAAGGGGGCGGATTTGCTCGTTGAAGAGGCGGTCACCCTTTCGCTGCGCCATGGAGTGAGCAAGGTGATTATCGGGGCGACAATTGTCAGTCTGGGAACCACGTTGCCGGAGGTGACGGTTTCGGTCATGTCGGCGATCGATGGAAAGCCGGATTTGGCCTTGGGCAACGCCATCGGTTCGGTGATTTGCGATACGGGTTTGATTCTGGGGGCGGCGACTCTGGTGGGCCGCGTGCCGATCGATCTTTATTTGATGCGTCGGCAAGGGCTGCTTTGTTTGGGGCTGGGTGTATTGGTCATTCTGGTTTGTCTTCCCTACAGCAATTTGGCGTCGGCGTTCGAGACGGGCGGGCGTTTCCCGCAGTGGGTAGGGATCGCGTTCCTATTCCTCCTCGCAGGTTACCTGTGGCAATCTTCGCGTTGGGCGAAAAACGTGAAGACCGAATTCGGAGTCGAATCGCATGAGGAGGGGTCGACTCTCGTGATTTTGCTGAAGATCATTCTAGGACTGGCCTTGGTGGTGTCTTCGTCGCACGTGCTGATTCACGCGGTGGAGGAGACGGCGATTCGGGCCAATGTGCCGCAATCGATCATCGCGGCGACGCTCGTAGCCTTCGGCACTTCGCTGCCTGAGTTGGTGACCGCGGTAACGGCGGTGAGGAAGGGGCACGGCGAGTTAGCCATCGGAAATGTGATTGGGGCCGATATTCTGAACATCCTGCTCGTGGCGGGCGCTTCTGCGGCAGTGACGAAAGGAGGACTCACGGCGAGTCCGAGTTTCTTCACGTTGATATTCCCGGCGATGATCGTGTTGATGCTAATATTCCAGGTATCCACATTCATATGCAAAACCCACCTGACAAAAGTGACGGGAGCTTGCTTGCTCGGCGGGTACTTGGTTTACTTGGTATTGAGCCTATAACTACGAGTCCGCTCGCGTTGAGGGAGCGCGTTCTTCTAGCGAGAAAAGTCCCAAGACAGCCAAGCGGTCCGGGGACTGGAGATGGATACAAGTCCGGCAGACGAGATCCCGGTTTCGATTTGGGCGTCGAACAGGTTCTCGACGCGCAGGGACAAGGCGTTGTAGCTGTCGATCGCGAACTGGATGCCGCCATCGACGGATAGGGCGTTGTCCAGGGAACGGTTGTTGTCGAGGTCCTCGAAGGCCGAGTCCTGATAGCGAATGCGTGTCCAGAGGTTGTAGAAGTCCTCGGGCTGCCAGTCGAACGAAAGGGTCGCTTTGAACGCGGACGACTGGGGGAACTCGTTGCCGACGAGCGCTTCGAGGCCGGGAGCGGAGTCGATTTCGGTCGGCGCGTAGACCAGCTGGGCGCGAGCGTGGAGAGTGTCGGCGAGCTGGGAGTCCCAGTTGATTTCGAGTCCTTCGACCGTGGCTTCTGACAGGTTGAGTCGTTGTCCGCAGGAACCGCCGGAGGGGACGAACCCGCAAAGCGGGTTGAAGCCGGGCTCGCGGGACAGGACGACATTGGCGATCATGTTGTCGAGGCGATACTGGAATATATTGGCGGAGAGCGACCAGGACTCGTCGGACTGGAAGCGGAGTCCGGCCTCTAGCCCGAAGTGCTCTTCGGTCTGGAGCTGGGAGTTGGATTCGATGATGTCGTTCTTGACTCGGAAGGGGCGGTAGAGCTCGTTGAGGGTCGGGGCTCGGAATCCGCTGGTCTGCCGAAGCATGCCTCGCAGGTTGTCGGTAAAATCGTGATACAATGTGATGTTGTTGGAAAAGAAGTTCTCGCTGGAGGAGGGAATCGCGTCGTTGCGTATTTGAGCCCCGGTTTCGGTGTTCCATTCCTGGCGGATTCCTTGTTCGTTTTCGACTTCGTCGATTCGGATATTGGCGACGATTCGGGTGGCGGGGGCGGTTTCCAGTTGCAGGGTCGCGAACGCGCCGGTGTAGCGTTGCTCGCCGCCGGCTTTGCGGAGACGGGTGAACCCGCTGCCCAGGTTGCGGAATTGCTCGTTCACTTCGCCGTCGACGGTTCGGGTGTCGGCGCCGATGGTGAACGGATTCCCATCGCCCAGTTCTCCGAAAAAGTTGACGCTGGCCCCCTCGGCGGTGGCGGGCATTTCGAATTGATTGAGGGCGGGCCGTTCGGAGGCGCGATCGTCGGCGACAGCGGTGAATTGGTTGTGGAAGTCGCGATCCTGGGTGTAGGCGATCACTTTGAAACCGGAAGTTTGATCGGCGAACAGATGCAGGGCGGAAGCGGAGATATCGGTGGCCTCAGTTCCATTCGTCGCGAGCGGCGTGCCGTTGACGCGATCTTCTTCGTAGGTGTCGGCTTTGAGGGTGAACAGCCACGATTCGGTGGGGTTGAGTCGCAGGAGGCCTTGGTAGGCGGTGACTTCCGAGTCGGACTTTACGTCGACGGAACCACGCTGATCGGCGCGGAGGGTGGAAAACCCGTCGGTCCTCGCGGTCAGGGCGGAAAAGTTGATGGAGGCGGTGGAGGACAGCTGGGCGTCGGCGGAGACGGAGGCGTTTTGGGCGCCGTCGGTTCCGAGTGTCGCCTTGGTGTGGATACGCGGGCTGCTCGGTTCGGCGGAGTGCAAGGAGATGCGTCCTCCAGTACCGTAGTTGCCCCAAGCTTCGCTTCCGCTGGAGGGGCGAATGTCTATGCTGGAGAGGGACGATGGCTGATAGCGCAGCCAGTAGATCCAGCCGCCGAAGGGGTCGTTTTGGGGAACTCCGTCTAGCGTGACGATGGTTCGGGAAGTGGAATTGATGCCGAGATTGCGGAGACGCACACCCTGTGTCGTTGGATGGGCGGATCGGGCGGGAGTTTTGCGGAACGCGGCATAGGCTGGGTAGCGCGCAATAGACTCGGACAAGTCCTCGATTCCGATGCGGGCTCCATTGAGGACGAAGTTGCTGAGGGTCACCCCGGAATTGGAGTCCTGGTAGCTGGCGGGCTGGACGAGCCGGTCGCCGGTGACGGTAAAGGGGGACAGGGTCTGAACGGGCTCGTTCTCCTGGGCGTCGACGGAAGTGGTCGCAAAACGGGCGAGGATGACTAGGACCGCGAAGGCGGGGCGGGCGTGGGGGTTGAGTCGCATGATTGATAAGGTGGCGTTTGAGGGATAGTTTCGATTGCAACGGCGTCAATCGGGAATCGCGTGATTGGGAGTCGGCGGCAGTTCTCTTTCCATGTCGCCACCAACACTCGTGTCCCCACTTAACTTTCCAAGGTTGGAAAGTTAAGTGGGAGAATCAGGGGCGCGTTGCTCTGAGGGGTTGATGGAATCGGCGCGAATGGCGCCTAGGGGCGCTAGGGGAATCTCGTTTAAGGCTGAGTATCTTTCTTTCTTAAAATCGCTCGGGGCGTGCCGATGGGTTTGTTGATACAGCCGTTTAACCTGACAACCGCTATGGAAATACTGAATTCTCGCCCATCTTCACTTTCGTTGGCTCTCCGCTTTTTCGCCTCGCTGGGGCTCGCGAGCGGCGCCGGAATCCTTTCGACGAGCGGGGCAGACTACGACGCGTCTTCGATCGAATGGGTATTGGACGCGGGTCTGGAGAAGGACCGCTTCGAAGAGACGGTGGAGAATCGTCGCAAGGAAGGCATGCGTGTCGTCGACATCGAGCAGTATCGCTCCGGTCGCTCGACGAAACAGGCGGCGTTGTGGGTCAAGGCGATGCCGAGCGACGAGTGGGATTCGCAGCGCGGCTTGACTGTTGTCGAGTTTAAGGAGGCGAACGAGAAGAATTTGAAGCGCGGCTATGTGCCGGTGGACATTGAAGTGGACCGCATTGGCGCGACGCTCAGTTTTGGCGGCGTCTGGCTGAAGAGCAACGAGAACTTCACGACGGAAATGAAGTTTGGGATGAACGACTTGATGTTCTCCAATCTCTATGGCGAAATGGCCGACCGCGACTATCGGCTCATCGATTTCGAAGCGTACGAGTCGAACGGCAAGATTGCCTACGCGGCGATTTGGAAGCCGAAGCAGGGCGAGTCCGCTCGTTTCTATCGCGGCTTGTCGAAAGACGAGTTCGGCAGTGTTTCCGCTCAAATGGCCGACGAAGGGTTTCGCTTGGTCGATATCGAGGGCTACACGGTCGATGGAAAGCTGACGTTTGCGTGCGAGTGGGTTTCACTCGAAGAGACGCAAGAGTCGCATTTTGGATATCACATGATGGCGGACGAGTTCTACCAGAAGAACGCCAAGATGATGACCTCCGGTTTTCGCCTCACCGATATCGAAGCCTATGACATCGGGCGCGGGGAGCTGCGCTACGCGGGCAGTTGGACCTCCGCCGAAAAGCGCGTCGAGGCCGAGCCGGACAAGAAGAAGCGGATGCGCGACATCTTCAAGCGCCCGGGCTGAGGTCCGAGACGAGTTCGTTTGACGCGGCGTTTCCGCCGTTGCCGACAACGCTCTTCGGAGCGTTGTTTTTGTTTGCGGCGAGCGCTCCGTGAAACGGGGCCACTTAAGCGTTGCTCTTGGGGGTTCCTTTCGTCGTGTTGGGCGAATGTCCTATGAAACCTGGCAATGGCTGTTTTTTGGATTGGCGGCGATTATCATCGGGATGAGCAAGTGCGGCATTCCGGGTCTGGGAATTTTGAATGTCGCCATTTTCCAGAATCTGCTACTTGCCAAGGACGCGACGGGTTTCGGCCTCCCGCTTTTGGTGGTGGGCGACTTTTGCGCGGTGATCGCGTTTCGTCGCCACGCGGATTGGGGGCAGATTTTCAAGTTGATCCCTTGGGCGGCGGTGGGGGTGATTGGCGGCTTCTTCGCCCTTGGGTCGATGGACGACGCGCAAGCTCGGCTGCTCATAGGAGCGTCGCTCGTGGTGATGATCGCGATGCACTTGAGCCGTCGGAAGCGCAAAGGCGTGGAGGCGGCGAGTGTAGTCGCTCCTGGGATCGCTCCGGCGATTGGGGGGATGGCAGGGTTTGTGTCGATGATCGCGAATGCGGCGGGGCCTTTAATGACGCTCTATTTGCTTGCGATGCGCATGCCGAAAATGGCGTTTTTGGGGACGAGTGTTTACTTTTTCACGCTTTTGAATTTATTCAAAATACCGTTTCTAGTGTATTTGAATATCATTACAATCGAGAGCGCGGCGGCGAATGTTCGGCTGGTCCCATTTGTAGTCGCGGGGGGATTCATGGGCTATTTGTTCGCCCGGAAGGTCAATCAACTTTGGTTCGAGCGGATTGCGTTTTGGCTGACGATCGTCGCCGTGGGCTACATGATCTGGAACGCGATCCTCGAGGCGAGCGCGTATTATGGCTAGAAAAAGCGCGCGCCAGTTGTGGGCTGACAAGATTCAGGGGAAGGCGGCTTCCCCCGCTCGCCCGGAATCGTATCTTGCGAGACGAGAGCCGTTTCTGGGAACCGTTCTGGGGATAGACCCCAGTTTGCGAGGGACGGGTTTGGCGGTTGTCGAGTTTGGCGCTTCGGACGCTCGAACGCTGCTCCATAGCCGGACGGTTTCATTGAAGGCGTCGATTTCGATGTTCGAATGCCTGGGGACGATTAACCAAAGCGTGGCGGAGCTGCTGGGAACTTACGCGATCGACGCGGTCGCGTTGGAAGAGACGATCTACGTGCAGAATTTTCAGACCGCCCAGGTAATGGGCGCGGCTCGCGGCGCGGCCATCGCGGCGGCCGCTGTGGACGGGAAACCGATATTTGAATACGCTCCGTTGAGAATCAAACAGGCGGTTGTCGGCGTGGGTCGGGCGAGCAAGGAGCAGGTGGCCCGGACGGTGATGAGTCTGGTCCGGATCGCGGACGCGCTGGAGCACGACCAGTCGGACGCGGCCGCGGTCGCGATTTGCCACGCGTTCACGCACGTGCCGTCGCTCTCCAAATAGCTTTCTGACGGAAGAGCCAAAAAGTATTCAATCTTTCGTGACAGTTGTGGCGCTGATGGCGCTATCTCGGCACGAGAACGAGAATGAGGTTCCCGTTTCTCGACGGGGCGGAGGGGCCTCCGAGGATGATGGGTTTACCTTTGTCCTGGTTGATGGTGGTGTTGATGAGCAGGCGTTGCGGGTTCGACCAGCGCACGTTGATCCGGACTTTTCGGCCGTCGCTCGGCTGGGCGGACAGTTCGACTCTGTGGCCGGAGCCGAGATTGATGGTGGATTTCCCGGGGACGCTGGTCCGAGCGCTGGAGCGGCCTTGCAATTTGTACGACGTGTACTTGAAAAGTCGTTTCAGATTGTTTTCATATGCCTTGAGCGCGGGGTCGATTCCGCTGCCGTCCGAAGAGGCGAAAATCAAGGTGGCGTCGACGCTGACTTGCTGGCCATGGCTTTGAGGGGAGGCGATGGCGACGAGGGCAGCGGCGCAGGCTGCCAGGAATAGTATGGGTCGAGGTTTCATGTTAGGAAGTCTTTCATTTGCGATTGGATTGCTTTGCGGGCGTTGAATATTCGAGACATGACGGTGCCTGTTTTGCAATTGGTTCTCTCGGCGATCTCCTTGTAGGAGAGGCCTTCGTTTTCTCTGAGCATGAGTGCGGTTCGGTGGTGTTCGGGCAGTGTTTCGAGAGCTTCGTGAAAGCGGTCCCTGATTTCTTTCCGTTCCAAATTGCGTATTTGTTCCGGTGGCGCAACCATGGATGCGTTTTCGCGCGATTGCGTTGCTTCCTCCGCGTCTTCGTAGCTGAGTTCTCGGCGGGAGTCGCGTTTGCGGATCGCGTCGAGAGCGGTGAAGGTGGCGACGCGGTAGAGCCAGCTGGAAAACGCCGACTCGAAGCGGAACGAGCCGATTTTGTTCCAGGCCTTGATCCAGGCGAGCTGGGCGATTTCGTTGGCGTCGTCTGGGTTGCGTACCATGCGAAGAATTTGTCCGTAAACCTGACCGCTGTGCATTTCGAACAGTTTGCCGAATGCAGACTGGTCTCCCTTTTGAGCGAGGGCAACGTATTCGCTCGAAGCGTCGTGTCCGGAAGCGGTCATCGAGGCGTTGAGTCGGAATCGAAATTCGCTCGTTTCAATTGGGTCATTGTTCGAGTTTTGTGGGGAATAGGACGGACTGGGGGCGTGGATTATTCAGTTTCCCGCCGTTTTGGATGCAAGGCAGTCAGATAAAATTCGATGGCGGCGTCGATAGCGGTTTCATGCATTTTAACGCGATCCGCGAAGGGAAGGCTCGAGGGGCTCTCGAGCGTCATATGCAGGTGTGGAGAGCGACGATAGAGGTAGATGGCTTCCGGCCAGCCATCCGAGAGCGTGTCGTTGCGAATGAACTCAAGCGGGAGCAGCAGTCCGTCTCGGGCAGGGTTGCCGTCGATTTGATTCGCTGTCTCGATCGGGGCGATCTGGGAAACGCGTTGAAGCACGCGTTTGCCGGCTTTCTCGGCCTGGCGTTCGTGCAGCGAATAGAGATAGAATCCCGCGGCCTCCCAATCCTCGTGGAGACACAGCGAGATGTCGGGGGGCGAAAGCGAGTCGATTCGCGCTTTCAAAGCCGTGATTTCGCTCGACTGGGTGTCGAGGAAGTCGCGATTGAGGTCGATCCCGTCTCGATTCTCGCGCGTGCGCAGACGGTATCCGCTCGGATTGAGCAAGGGGAAGACGCGCCAATGAACATCGGGTTGAAAATAGCCTGACTGGAACAGGTTAAGCAGACTGGTAACGGGCGCTGGCTCGTCTCCATGAATTCCGGCGGATATCGAGATAGTCGGACTTGTTTCGCCGCCGGAACGTTCGAGCAGAAGGATAGGGTCGTTGTCGATACTGCCAAGTTCGCTGGTCGTAAACCCGCACTTTCGGGCGGCTTGGATGAACTGGGTGAGGATTTCGGCGGGCATTTTTCGCTTTTTCAAAGGCGCGTTGAAGTTCAGGCAAGGCCCGATAAGGGAGTCAATCGGATAAAGTCCCGCACTCAAGTGACGATACCTGTTTAAAATCCTATGAAAGCGCGTTTGGTCTGGGCAAATATCTTGTCTCGCCAGAGCAGACACCCTCTGTTTGTAGGCTAGTTGTAGATTCGAAAATTGTGATGAAAATTTGTTGTTTAGGAGCAGGTTATGTAGGTGGCCCCACCATGGCTATGATCGCCTTCAAATGCCCGGATATTTCGGTGACTGTCGCGGATATCAACGAGTCGCGCATTGCAGCGTGGAACTCCGACGATCTTCCCGTTTTCGAACCAGGGCTGGACGACATTGTCGCCACCGCTCGAGGGCGTAATCTGTTTTTCACTACAGACAAAGTAGCCGCGATTAAAGAGGCGGATATTATCTTCGTGAGCGTTGGCACTCCGACCAAAACCTATGGGGTCGACGCCGGGAGAGCCGCGGACTTGAAATATGTCGAGTTGTGCGCCCGCGACATAGCGGAATACTCCGACCGATCTAAAATCGTGGTGGAGAAATCGACTATCCCAGTCCGTACGGCCGAGTCGTTAAAGACTGTGTTGACCGCGAATTCAAACGCGGATGTGCAGTTCCAGGTACTGTCGAACCCAGAGTTCCTCGCTGAAGGTACGGCTATGGAGGATCTCGACAATCCGGATCGTGTCCTGATTGGCGGAGAAGAGACCCCCGAAGGTCTGGAAGCGATGGAGACGCTGACCAGCGTGTATGCGCATTGGATTGACCGTGACAGGATTATCCAGACGAACCTATGGTCCTCTGAGCTTTCGAAGCTCGTTGCGAACGCGTTTCTCGCTCAGCGAATCTCGAGTATCAATTCGATTTCCGCGCTTTGCGAAGAGACTGGCGCCAATGTGGACGAAGTAGCGTCCGCGATCGGCAAGGACTCGCGCATAGGCCCCAAGTTCTTGAAAGCCTCTGTGGGGTTTGGCGGGTCGTGTTTCCAAAAGGATCTACTGAATTTGGTTTACCTGTGCGAACATTTTGGCCTGCCTGAAGTTTCTGAATACTGGCGTGGCGTCATTGAGATGAACGACTGGCAGAAGCGTCGATTTTCCACGAAGATCATTAACGCGCTGTTCAATACCGTCAATGGCAAGCGTATCGCCCTGCTCGGATTCGCGTTCAAAAAGGACACGAACGACACGCGCGAGTCGCCCGCGATTTACGTGGGGAAGGATTTGCTCGAGGAGGAAGCGGATTTAGCGATTTACGACCCCAAGGTATCACCCGATCAAATACGCTACGATTTGGGGATCGAAGCGGATTCCTCCAAACTGGATATTTGCGATGATCCTTACGAGGCGGTCAAGGGAGCCCATGGCGTTGCGATTTTGACGGAGTGGGACGCATTCCGCGACCTAGACTACCAGAGAATATTCGACAACATGATGAAGCCTGCGTTCATCTTTGACGGGCGCAATATCGCGAATCGGGCCCAGTTGAAGGAGATTGGCTTCGAAGTATACGCGATCGGTCGATAGGCGAGTCTGCAGCGTCGCCTGCGAGAACGTGAGGAGCGATTCTAGTTGAACAGACTGAGCACGTTCAAACTGGCGATATGTGTTAGGAAGCTCAGGATTGAAAGAACGGTCATGAGAATGACCATTTTCGCGTTTTTGGAATGATTGATTACGATGTGGGCGATCGCGCATCCAAGAAGTGTATTCAAGGCGAAATGAGTGACTCCAACCGCAATCGCCATATTGTTTGAAGCCTCCAGTTCACCGCTCACGTGGATGAAGTAGATGCTAATGGCTTTCAGAAAGCCGAATATCAATCCTGACAAAATCGGGCGCTTGCTCTGATGGGCCATCGAGGCCAATACAATAAGAAAGAGAAGGTCGATAAGAGCGTCCATAGTGCACTATATTTGTGTACGAAAAGAATACTCGTCACACGCTTGTCGCGCAAGTGGGAACGAGCTAGCGATAGAATATTCGCTCTTTTATTACGCTTGGGAGGCGCTGAAAAGGGCCGCGCCCGAGAGTTCTCTCCCAAGTTACTTCGCTTTAGCCGTTTTTTTTGCCGCTTTCTTCGCGGCCTTCTTCGCCGCTTTTTTTGCGGCGCGAGGAGGGAACTCGAATTTGGTCTGACCGTTGTCGTTGAGAACTAGATACGCGTCGAAGGGGCGTTTTGTTCGCTTCGACCAGAACTTGTCTATCAAGTCGGTCTTCCCGGTTTCGAGCAACTTCATGACCTGGTCGACTGCGATTTCGCGGTCGAGGATCTTGCGACTTACCTTAATAGGTGTCTTGTCCTCGCCGTTTTCGGAAACTCTTACCACGTAGGCGTTTGCAGTCTCGTAAAGATCGCCTCCGGTTCGCGGGCACTTGGCGATCGGCGTGAGGTTTGCGAAGTCGATTTCCCCGTTTTGACCATCGCCATTGCCGAAGTCGAACTTCACTCGCTTCGTCTCGTCGTCAAGATTTAGATACGCGCTGTAATGCTTGCCGCGTTTAGATCGAAAATTGTCAAGAGGACCGATTCGTTTCTTGTCAAGCAGCTCGCGAATCTCCTCCTTGTCCATTTTTCGATTTCCGATGATCTTGTATATAGCGAACTCGTTGTCCAAGGTGCGGTAGGCGCGGAGCGATTCGTAAAGCGGCTGGGAGTCGTAGGGGGAGACGAGGTCGGTCGGCTCCAGGTCGTCTTCATTTTCTTCATACGACTTGATCCCTTCGACGATGTCTTTGGTCATCGAAACGATCTCCTTCATGAAGTCCTCGCGTTCGAGTTCGCCTTGTTCGATCTTATGGAGTTTGTACTCCCATTCGCCGGTGAGAGCGGGTTTGGTGAGCGCGTCGGCTTTGATGGCGGCGAGAAAGTCGAGCAGCGTTTCGGCCTTGGGCATTGGGGCGAGGTAGCGGTGTTCGCGCTCCATGTAACGTTCGGCGATGAGTCGCTCGATGATTGTGGCCCGCGTTGCGGGCGTGCCCAGACCGCTGTCTTTCATCGCTTCCGCCAGCTCGTCCTCTTCAACGAGTTTCCCCGCGCTTTCCATGGCGGATAGAAGAGTGGCTTCGGAGTAGCGTGGCGGCGGCTTGGTTTGCTCGTGGAGCGATTCGAGGCTGGCGATTCGGGCTTTGTTTTCATCCGAATCGCTCAGCGCGGGCAAGGTTTCGCTGTCGCCTGCGCCGCTGGTCTTTCCATAGACTTCCATCCATCCGGGCTCGACCATCACTTTCCCTTCGGTCTTGAAGACGTGCGACTCGACCTCGCTGAGGCGCGTGGTGATATTGAACTCGGCGGAGGGGTAGAAGATGGCGATGAATCGCCGGGCGATCATGTCGTAGACTTTCGCTTCGTCGTCGTTGAGTTTTTTGGACGACTCCGGGGTGGGAATGATCGCGAAGTGATCCGAGACTTGCTTGTTGTTGAACACGCGTTTGTCGGAGGGCTTGATCCAGTTTCTGGCCACGACTTTGCGCGCGGCGTCGCCGAGGTCGCCGTCGATGCTCTTCAGCGTTTTGGCGCAGGTGTCGGGGTAGTCTTCCGGCAGCGCTTTCGAATCGGTACGCGGGTAGGTAATCATCTTGTGCTTCTCGTAGAGCGCCTGGGCGAGCTGGAGGGTTCGCCGGGCGGAGAAGCCAAATCGGTTGTTGGCCTCGCGTTGGAGTGTAGTGAGATCGTAGAGACGGGGGGCTGCTTGGCGCGAACGTTTGGTTTCTTCGGTGACGTTCGCGGTGTCTTGCTTCCCGACTGCGTCGACAACAGACTTGGCGGTTTCCTCGTCCCAGATGCGGTCGACTCGATCGTGCTCGTCGTCTTTCGACTTTTTGAAGGCGGGCTTTTGGTAGACGCCTTGGTAGGCGCCGTTGGCGATGGTGAACTCGGCTTCGATGCGCCAGTAGTCGCGCGGTTTGAATTGTTCGATTTCGCGTTCGCGTTGCACGACCATGCCGAGGGTGGGCGTCTGGACGCGCCCGACGCCGGCCACGTTGCCAGCTCGTGAGCCGTAGAGGCGTTTGGTGACGCCTCGGGTGCAATTGATGCCGATAAGCCAGTCAGCTTCGGAGCGGGACTGGGCAGCCTCCGCCAGATTGCTCATCTCCTCGCCCGAGCGCATGTTGTCGAAGGCCTCTCTTATACTAGAAGGGGTCATGGAGAGCATCCAAAGCCGTTTTACGGGTTTTTTGGATTTCGCCATCTTGTACAGGTAGTTGAAAATCAGCTCTCCTTCACGGCCGGCGTCGCAGGCGTTGATGAGCGTGTCGACGTCTTTCCGGTTGATGAGCTTCTTGACGGCTTTGTATTTGCTCTCGGTTTTTTCGATCGGCTTGAGCTTGAATGTGTCTGGTACGATCGGTAGGTTGGCGAGACGCCAAAACGCGTCCCGCTTGTCGTAGTCTTCGGGCATGCAGAGCTCCACAATGTGCCCGACAGCGGAGGTGACGACGTAGTCGTCGTTTTCGAAATACTCGTCATGCTTTTCGAATTTGCCTCCGATGGCTTTGCACAGATCTCTGGCGACGCTAGGTTTTTCGGCGATGACGAGTGACTTCATTTATGCGGTATTGGTGGAGGTGAAACTGGTTAATCAAGCTGTCGATCAATCGGTTTTCGGCGCCGCGCAGCGTTTTTTTAGAACACTCTGGCCGACGTGATTCTCTCCAACTTACTATTTTCGGGTCGATGAAGCGCGGATTCAGATCTGGCAAGTACAATTTTCCGAAGCGGTTCGCTGGAGCCGTGGGCGGGGCATTTCCGAGGGCCCGGATTTTTCCTCTCGTAATAGCGATTCGAATCCCTCCATATTTTCACTGCCGATTTGTCGGCCCGTATTCGTTGCATGGCTGTTTCCCGCTTCAAAAAATCGCTTACCCAGATCGAAGAATTTGCGGTCGACGTCTTCTATGATCGCCGTCGCGGAAAGCGGGCTTACGCGCTTGGGCTTTTTCTTTACGGTCTGTCGTTGATCTTTGGTTTTCTGGCTCGATTGCGGTTCTTTCTCTACAAGAAGCGGATCCTGAAAGACCAGCCCCTGGGGTGCCTGGTCGTTGTCGTGGGCAATCTGACGGTCGGGGGTACAGGCAAGACGCCTGTGGTCGAGAAATTCGCCCGCTCCTTGCAGCAAAGAGGACGCCGCGTGGCCATTCTCAGTCGTGGCTACAAGAGCAAAGACCTGGTCAAGGAGTCCGCGTTTCAACGCTTGTGGCGCAAGTTCGTGACCGGCGACGCGCCCCCGCCGCCGAAAATCGTAAGCGACGGGGAGCGGGTCCTGCTTGATTCCGAATACGCGGGCGACGAGCCGTACATGCTCGCTCGAAACTTGCCCGGAGTCGTGGTGCTGGTGGACAAGGACCGGGTGAAGAGCGGGACATTCGCGATTCGCGAGTTCGGTTGCGATACGCTGGTGCTCGACGACGGATTCCAGTACCTCCCGCTAAAGGGCCGATTGAATCTCCTCCTTGTTGACAAAAGCAATCCGTTTGGCAACCGGCACCTCATGCCGCGCGGTATTCTCCGCGAGCCCGTGCGCCACTTGAAACGAGCGTCGTACGTGTTCCTTACCAAGTCGGACGGCATTCCCGATCCGGAGTTGGAGTCGCTGATCCGCCAGCACAATCCCGGCGTGGACATAATCGAATGCGCCCACAAGCCGCAGTTTTTGCAGGAGGTCAATGGCGAACGGCGCTTGCCTTTAGACGAGTTGCTCCAGAAGCGGATTGGAGCGTTCAGCGGGATCGCGGTGCCGGAGAGTTTCGAAGGGTTCTTGCGCGATTTCGGGGCGAACTTGCTCTATACGAAACGATTTCTCGATCACCATAGATTCGATACGGAGGAGCTCTACGAGATCTTCAAGGAAGCCTCTGCGGCTGAATTGGACTTCATCGTTACGACGGAGAAAGACGCCGTCCGCATTCCCGAGGACGCGGAGTTTCCGCTCCCGCTCTACTTCCTCCGACTGGAGATAGAGATACTGCGCGGGGTGGAGGACTTCGACGCGGCCGTATCCAAGATTTGTTTTCCCGAGGAAGGGCGACGCCGGACTCTCGCGTCCTGAATCGGTAAAGACGAGGCAATCACCGCGGCTTTGCGCGAACCGTTGTTGCATCCTCGGCGAAATTGGTTTGTTTCAGGTCGATGCTAGATCCAAGGCTATCGCAACTCGCCCGCAATTTAACCTCGTATTCCGTACGACTCAATCCCGGTGAAAAGGTATTGATCGACGCCTTCGATGTTCCAGACGAAATCATACTCGAGTTGCTCCGAGCCGCTCGCGAGCGGGGCGCGATTCCCTACGTGAACCTCAACCACGCCCGGATTTCCAGAGAGATGGCTCTCGAGGCGACTGAAGAGCAAATGCGAACGCATGGAGCGATCGAGTTGCAGCGCATGAAGTCGATGGACGCATACATCGCGCTTCGCGGGTCGATGAACATTTTTGAAGCGTCGGATGTATCCGCCGAGCAAGTCCAGATGGTTTCGGAGGTGATGAAGCCGGTTTTGGACTGGCGGGTGAACCACACGAAGTGGGTCGTCCTTCGCTGGCCGACGCCGTCCATGGCGCAGCAAGCGATGATGAGCACGGAGGCGTTCGAGGATTTCTATTTCAAAGTATGCAATTTGGACTACACGCGGATGGAGGAAGGGAGCCGGAGGCTCGAAGCGCTCATGCGCGAAACCGATCGAGTGGAGATCAAGGGCAACGGAACCGATTTGTCATTTTCCATCGCTGGAATCAACGCGATCGCTTGCGTAGGCGAACATAATATTCCCGATGGCGAGGTTTTCTCCTGTCCCGTTCGCGAAAGCGTGGAAGGCGTTATCCAGTACAACGCGCCGACGGTGTACCAAGGGGTTTCGTTCGACGACATTCGCCTGGAATTCAAGAAGGGCAAAATAGTCGACGCCGAGGCGAACAACACCAAACGCCTCAACGAGGTGCTGGACTCCGACATCGGAGCCCGCTACATCGGCGAGTTCGCGATCGGTTTCAATCCGCACATTCTCGAGCCGATGCGCGATATCTTGTTCGACGAGAAAATCGCCGGTTCATTTCACTTTACGCCGGGCCAGGCCTACGAAGACGCGGACAATGGAAACAAGTCGCAGGTGCACTGGGACATGGTTTGTATCCAGCGTAGCGAATACGGTGGGGGGGAGATTTGGTTCGATGGCGAGCTGATTCGAAAGGACGGCATTTTCGTTCGCGACGACTTGAAGTCGCTCAATCCGGAAAGCCTCTTGGCCTAGGAAGTCGCTCGATGGGATCGAAGAACGCAGCAACCGGGGAATCCGCTCTCGCCGACCGGCTCAAGGCCCTGCCCAAGACGGAAACTCATCTGCATATCGAAGGAGCCCTTCCTTACGAACTTCTGCGCGAGCTCGACCCCGACCGTTTTCCCGAAAACCCGCCGTTTCGGCAGCCCGGGTATCGATTCGAGAATTTCGTGGAGTTCGAGACGCTCCTCGTAGACCACGCGGTTGCCTGGTATACTTCCCCTGAACGTTACCACCAGGCGTGCAAGCGGGTCTTTCAAGGATTGGTTGAGCAAAACGTTCGCTATTTGGAGACGAGTATTCACTTGGCGATTATCGAGTTCACCGGTTCAGATGGACACGAGTTGGTCCACGCGGTTAAATCGGCGGCGCCGGACGAGCTGGAGGTTAGAGTGATTGGCGCGTTGACTCGGGATGGATACACGGAAGTCATGGCCCCGATTATCGACTCCCTTCATACCTGGGACGAATTGGATGGAATCGACATGCACGGTCAAGAGTGGCTGGATCTGGAGGATTGGGCCCCGCCGGTTTGGCGGCGATGCAAAGAGGCGGGAAAGATTCTCAAGGTCCACGCCGGCGAATTTGGCGGTCCGAAGAAAATCTACGAAGCGTTGGATACGCTCGGCGCCGAACGTATCCAGCACGGTACGCGCGCCTTCGAAGATCCGCGTTTGGTGGAGCGACTCGCGAAAGAAGGTGTCATTCTCGATATGTGCCCGATCAGCAACGAGAAGCTTAAAGTTGTGGATACGCTTGAGAAGCATCCAATTCGCGAATACCACGAGGCGGGAGTTGTATGCACGGCGAACACGGACGACCCGCTCTGCTTCGTCAACACGGTCACCGACGAGTTCGTCGCCCTTGTGGAGCGACTGGGATTTTCGTTGGCGGAAATCGGCGAGATCGCTAAAAACGGATTTCGCCATGCTCGCATGGATACAGCGGAAAAGGAGCGTTGTATTAAAGAAATCGATTCGATGTTGCATGAGTAGCCCGGAGGGCAAAGCGACGGTGTACACGGTCCCGGAGGGTACGCGAAAGACCCGGGCGGACAAACTGCTTGCCGATGCTTTTCCGCAACACAGTCGCTCGGATTTTCATCGGGCCTTCGAAGCGGCGCTGGTACGGCTGGGAGACGAGCCGATCGCCAAGAATCGAAAGCTGTCGGAGGGAGACCGAATCGAGTTCGAGATGCCCGAAGTGGCCCGTTGTGAAATGGGGCCGATCGATATGGGCTTGAGCGCCGTTTTCGAAGACGAGCACTTGGTGGTTGTCGACAAACCATCTGGACTCGTCACGCATCCGGGGGCGGGGCCTCCCGAACCGACGCTCGCGCATGGGTTGCTGTTCCATTGCCAAGGGCAGTTGAGCGGGATTGGCGGCGTCGAGCGACCGGGAATCGTGCACCGACTTGATCGCGAAACCAGCGGCCTGATCATGGCGGCGAAGAATGACGTGGCTCACCGAGCGCTGAGCGAGCTGTTTCAGTCACGGTCGCTGCTGAAGGAGTATTTGGCATTGGCGACCGGGCATCCTGAATTGAAGAGCGGAACCATCCGCAAGCCCATCGAGCGCAATCCTAGCCAGAGGCACAAGATGCGAGTTTGCCAGGAAGGGCACGGGCGGGAAGCGCACACGGACTGGAAGGTGGAGGGTCTCTACGAGGGCGGCTATTCGCTGATCCGATGTCGTATTCACACAGGAAGGACGCATCAGATTCGCGTTCATTTGCGCAGTCTGGGTCATTCGATTTTGGGAGATACCGTGTACGGGTACCGGGCCTTGCCTCGGTTGCCGATCGCGCCGGATCGAGTGATGCTGCATGCCGCCCACTTGGCATTCACCCATCCGATCACGGGCGAGGACTTGGATCTGGAGGCGCCGTTGCCCGCCGGATTCGCCCCGTACGTGGATCGGACGCTGGAAATCGACTGAGGCCGCGGGCGGCGGATGGGGAAACGGAAGCTTGCGCGGCCGCATGGGACTCGCAGACTGCCATCCATGTCTCAAGCAGATTGGAAATCGGTAAAGGATTATGAGGATATCCGCTACGAAAAGTGGAACGGTATCGCCAAGATCACCATTAATCGTCCGGAGAAGCGAAACGCGTTTCGACCGCAGACGGTCTTCGAAATGTTCGAGGCGTTTTGCGACGCTCGGGAGGATCAATCCATCGCCGCGATTTTGCTCACGGGCGCCGGTCCGCATACGGACGGCAAGTACGCGTTTTGTTCCGGCGGGGACCAGAGCGTGCGTGGCCATGCCGGCTACGTGGGCGACGACGGGGTGCCGCGATTAAACGTGCTGGATTTGCAGAAATTGATTCGATCGATTCCGAAAGTCGTCATTTCACTGGTGGCGGGGTACGCGATTGGCGGAGGCCACGTACTCCATGTAATTTGCGATCTGTCTATCGCCGCAGACAACGCTATCTTCGGCCAGACAGGTCCTAAAGTGGGCAGTTTCGACGGCGGCTTGGGAGCCAGCTATCTAGCGAGTATAGTCGGCCAAAAGAAAGCTCGCGAGATCTGGTATTTGTGCCGTCAATACAATGCTCAGGAAGCGCTGGAGATGGGACTCGTTAACAAGGTGGTTCCGGTCGAGGAACTGGAGTCGGAAGGCGTGCAATGGGCGCTCGAAGTTCTGGAGAAAAGCCCGATCGCCATTCGTTGTCTCAAATCGGCGTTCAACGCGGATTTGGATGGCCAGGCGGGGATACAGGAATTGGCGGGCAACGCGACTTACTTGTACTACATGACCGAGGAAGGTTCGGAGGGCAAACAGGCGTTCTTGGACAAGCGGAAGCCGGATTTTTCGAAGTACCCGTGGATGCCTTAGGGCGGCTTCCAGTTTGGCGAGCGAGGTTTCGGCTGGTGTTGGCGGCTGGAACGTCTAAAAGCCGTTATCTTTAGGTTTTATGGACACGATTTCCTTTCTAGATGCAGAAACCGCGTTTCGGATACGCGACGAAATTGGCACGCCTTGCTATGTTTACGACGAGTCGAGCCTGCGGTCCGTCGCGGACGAAGTGCTCGCGTTTCCAAACGCGTACGGGCTGACCGCGCGTTTCGCTATGAAGTCGTGTCCGAACGGCAACATTCTCAGGCTGTTCCGCTCGATGGGGCTGAAGATCGACGCGAGCTCGATTTACGAGGCGGAGCGGGCTGTTCGTGCGGGCTATTTGCCGGAAGACATTTCCTTGAGCACACAGGAATTTCCAGACGACGCGGCCCTGCGGGCTCTGGTCGATAGGGGGATGAGCGTGAATGCGTGCTCGTTGAACCAGCTTCAGCGGTTCGGGAAGCTGTTCCCCGGCGCTCGGGTCGGCCTCCGATTTAATCCGGGTCTGGGTTCCGGCGGAACGAATCGCACGAATGTGGGCGGTCCAGCGTCGAGTTTTGGTATCTGGCACGAGGACGTGGATCGGGTTAAGGCAATCGTCGCGGCGCATGGTTTGGATGTCTTTCGAATCCATACGCACATCGGCAGCGGCAGCGATCCGGACGTTTGGGTGAAAGCCGTGACTCTTAGCCTGAACCTCACGCGCGAATTCGAAAGCGCCACTGCGTTAAACCTTGGGGGCGGTTACAAGGTCGGTCGAATGCGGAACGAGCAGACGACAGATCTGCAGGATATCGGAGCTCGCATGAAGGCGGAGTTCGAGCGATTTGCTGCGGAAACGGGCCGGGAGATTCACTTGGAAGTCGAGCCCGGCACCTATCTTGTGGCCAACGGCTGCGCGATACTCTCGACCGTTCAGGACCTCACTTCGACTGGCGAATCGGGATACGATTTTATCAAGTTGGATACTGGCATGACGGAGAATACGCGTCCGTCCATGTACGGATCTCAGCATCCGATGGTGGTGTTCCCTTCCACGGATTTGACGCGCGAGCCGCGCGACTACATCGTGACAGGACACTGCTGCGAATCCGGGGATATTCTGACGCCGGCGGAAGGCGATCCCGAGGCGCTGGCCCCCCGCTCGCTCGTCGAAACGGAGGTTGGAGACTTGTTCGCGATTGGCGGCGCGGGAGCGTACTGCGCATCCATGTCGGCCAAGAACTACAACTCGTTTCCGGAATGCGCGGAGGTGTTGATCCGTCAGGACGGCTCGTTGAGCCTGATGAGAAGGCGACAGTCGCTCGAGCAGTTCCTCGTTAACGAGACGGAGATCAGTTTTTAAGAGACTGTCCAACAACTCCATTCCTTCGTCCTTTCGTTCTATTTGAGCTCAAAAGTCATTTGCTCACATCGCAATACCCTCCGGGTATTCCTCAGATCGCAGCCTGAATTTTGATTTTCAAATATAACTTCGATGACTCGGAAGCGAGTTCTTGGACAGTCTCCGAGGGCGCCGCCAATCGAGATCCGATTAATGTCGGCTCCCGACGACTCGCAGCTTGTTCTTTGCGCGTCCTTGCCTAGATTTGCAAAGAAATGATCATTCCTAAGAATCCAAAACTTACGGACGCGCAGCTTGAAGAGATCACTCGAATCGTGGGCGACTTCGGTTGCCGCATTCAAGTAATCGAAGGGGCGGTCCAGAGCATCTACGCAATTCTGGGCGACGAACGGCACGAACTTCTGATCAACCGGATCGAAGGCCTGGAGTATATCGACCGAGTGGATACGATTCAATCGCCTCACAAACTCCTTGATATTCGCTCCGAGCTCAAGAACCACCGGACCGTTTTTGGCGGCGTTGGGCTGGGCAAGGATCTGCTCGCGATCGCCGGTCCGTGCACGATCGATCCGAAAAACCCGAACCGCTTTTACGAGACGGCGGCTGCCCTCAAGGAAGCCGGGGCCCAGGCGTTGCGTGGCGGAGTTTGGAAACCGAGAACCAATCCGTACTCGTATCAAGGGGACGACGCGGCTCTCGAAATCCTCATGGAAGGGTCGAGTCGCACGGGACTTCCGGTCAACACGGAGGTGATGGACGAGGGCCACCTGAAACTCGCGCTGGAAGCGGGTGTGCACATGCTGCAAATCGGGACGCGAAACGCGCTCAACTATTCTCTGTTGCGCCAAGTGGGACAGGCGATCTCGGGCCGAGACACGGTCGTCCTTCTCAAGCGGGGAAGGCACGTGGGGCCAATCAACGAGTTTATTTCTGCCGCGGAGTACATCGTCAACTTCGGCAACCCGAACGTGATGCTCTGCCCGCGCGGGACCTTGCCAACGCTCGAGGGCTACCGGAATCACCCGGACGAGTCGATCACTCCATTGCTTAAAGAGAAGACCTGGGCCCCGGTCGTGATCGACCCGTCGCATTCCGTGGGTAAGTCGGTGTACGTGGAAGCGTGTTCGCTGGCGGCGGTCGCGTACGGGGCGGATGGGCTTTGCATCGAATCGAATATCGACCCTACGAGTGGATTGGGTGACGATCCGAAACAGGCGGTCACACCGGAGGCGTTCAAGTCGATCTTGGACAAGTGCCGCGTCGTCTGGAACTTGCGCGGTTCGAACGCGAGCGGCGATTAGGCTTCCTTATTTCTCGAGTCGCGGCGTAATGGTCGTTTATGGGGACTACAGTTGACGAAAGAGTTGCTGCGGGACGAGAGATCGTCGAGTCGCGCGTCGCGGAATTCGCCGACCTGTTTGGCCGCGTGGAGAGCGATTGGAAATACGACGGTTCGCGCGTGACGCGCGCCGATCTTGCCATTTCAAAGGCGCTCGAGTCCGAGTTCTCGCGTCGCTTTCCGGAGGATCAATTTCTGAGCGAGGAAACCGACCCGGGCGCGGGGCCGACTTTGCTTTCAACTCGGTACGCCTGGCTAGTCGACCCCATCGACGGGACGAACAATTTCGCTCGCGGCATTCCTGCCTGCGCCATTTCCGTGGCGCTCCTGGAGAATGGAATTCCGATTTACGGGATTATCTACGACCACATGTCGCGCTCGCTAATTTGGGGCGGGTCGGGCTACGGGGTGAGCGTAAATGGGCGTCCGGCTGGGCTTTCCAACGAGTCTCCTTCGCTGCAGAGCATCGTGGGCGCCCAGCATTGCGAAGGCGATGAGCGAGAACAGGACGATCGAGCCTTGCAGCGCCGGTTCAAGATCCGAAACCTTGGCAGCAGCGCAATCCAGCTGGGCTACGTCGCGGTCGGCTGGCTCGACGGAGTCATCGCCCATCGAGTCAATACTTGGGATATCGCGGCCGGGGTGGCACTGCTAAAAGAATCCGGTGGAAGTATCGATTACTTCGATACAAATCCGTTTCCGGTTGTCGACTTCGATGTAACGCGCCCCGCTTTTGCCTACATGGCGGGGACGCCGGAGGTGTTGAGCGCGATGGGCGCGGCGATTGGGCGGGGGAAAGGATAGACGCGATCGTGTCCGCTCGGAGATCGGACGCTACCTATTTGGAATCGTCAGGTTGCAGCTGATCTCCGATCGGACACCGTTTATTGCGATTAAAACTCCCAAATAAGCGGAATGAGAATTACCGACGTAATGAAGCACAGGATGTTCAGCGGGAGTCCTGCTTTGGTGAAATCCGAAAACCGGTATCCACCCGCACCGTAAACGTAGGTGTTTGTTTGATACCCAATCGGAGTTGCGAAACTTGAGGACGCGGCGATGGCCACAGCGAAGAGAAACGGCCGCATGCTCACTCCCAGCGATTCGGCGATGCCGATCGCCAAGGTGGCCATAAGCACGGCAGCGGCGTTGTTCGAAAGCGATTCGGTCAGTATATTGGTGAGCAGGTAGACGCAGGCGAGCATGACGTAGGGCTGCCAGGAAGGCGTCACAAATCCGGTCACCGCGCCGGTGAGCGAATTTGCCAACCACAACGACGCTCCCGTATGCTCCATGGCCATCCCCATCCCGAGCATGCCGTAAATGATGAACAGCAGATTCCACTGGATTGCTCCGTAGCCGTCCTTCGGCCGTATGCAATTGGTGAGAAACAGAACTACGCAGGCCACGATGGCGCTGACCGCGATAGGGGCGATCCCGGTGGAAGCGCAAATCACCACTCCGGCGATGGCGGAAACGACTACGCCGATCTTCCATTTCTCCACTTTCGAGGGCATGGGGTCGTTGGACATCATGATGATGTCCTCGTTGGAGCGCAGGTTTTGAATGGCGATATCGGTACCGAGCAAGAGCAGGGTATCGCCGAATTCCAGGCGGAGCGAACCGATTTTCTCGCGCAAGTTTTTCCCTTTGCGATGCACGGCAAGGACGACCAGTCGGAAGCGCTGGCGAAAGTTCACTTCCTCGATTGTCTTTCCCAGAATCTTTGAATTGGGTCCGAGAATGCCTTCGACCATCATTCCTTCGTGGGCGGCGATTTGCTCGAGGCCGAGGCCTGCTTCGCTCGCGAGGTCGAGCCCCTCGAAGCTTCGCGCTTGCACGATGCCCGAAGCGCGGCACGCGAGCACGAGACGGTCCCCTTCCTCGAGGGTGACTTCGTTGAGTCGCGTTTGCAGGGAGGCGCCGGAGCGGACGATGTCGATGACGCGAATGCCGGATACTCGTTGTAGACCGGAGGCTTTGAGGCTTTTCCCGATCACGGGCGATTCGCTGTTGACGAAGGCTTCGGTGATGTACTCGCGGCGTTCCTCGTCGGAAAGAATCGACGTGAGCGTTTCACGGATGGGTAGGACTTTGTTTCCGAAAAGTATCAAATAAGCCAGGCCGGCGATGAAGAGGGGCAGGCCGACAAATGCGAATTCGAACATGCGAATCGGCGGCTCTCCAGCCGTCTCGGCGACTCCGCTGACGATGATGTTGGTGCTCGTGCCCAGCAACGTGCAAGTGCCGCCCAAAATTGAAGCGTAGGAAAGGGGGATTAGGACCTTGGAACCGGAAACGCCGATTTTCTTCGCCAGGGTGAGCACCACCGGCAGCATGACGACGACAACCGGCGTGTTGTTGATAAATGCGGAGACCGTTCCGGCGATTAGCAAGATGAAGAGCAAGAAGGGCCGGTAGCTAAATCGGGAAAGGCCCTGGAGCCCGAGCGCGAGTCGGTCTATGACGCCGCATTTGTCGAGCGCGGCGCTGATGATGAACATCGCTCCGACCGTAATAGGGGCGGGATTCGAAAAAACGGAAAACGCCTTGTCTGCAGGCAGAAGTCCGGAAATCAAGAGGATCGAGAACAGGGACAAGGCCGTGACGTCGGGCGGCACTTTTTCCCATACAAAACTGGCCAGCGCGAGCGCGAGCAGGGCGAATACGCAGATGATTTCCCAGGACATAGAAGTTTGGCGTGTCTAGACAGCCATTGGGGGAAACCAAACATAAATCGAAAAGTAAACCAAGACTCCAGTCACGGAAACGTACAGCCAGATTGGATAAGTCCATCGCGCCCACCGCTTGTGGCTCTCGTAGCGTCCCTTGATCGCCAGATAGAAAACGCGCAGCACCAGCGGGACTATGGCCATAGCGAGCAGCACATGGGTTAGAAGCATCACGAGATAAACGGCTCGAATTGCCCCGTCCGCTCCGATCGACCGGTTTTGCCAGTCAACCGAGTACTTGTGGTAGATGTAGCCAGTCAGAAAGAGGACCGAAACCGCCAGGGCAGCGGTCATAAAGGAACGATGCCCTTTCTTTTTGCCCCGTTTGATCGCCACGAGTCCCGAGATTATCAGGAGAGTCGCAATTGAGTTGAGGAGGGCGTTCAACGCCGGTATGTCGCTGGTTTCCATAGATTTGGTTGGCGCTCGGACGGTCTAGACGAGTATCCAGCGATCGATGACAAGGCTAAAGAGTACCGCGGGAAGGTAGAGAATGGAGTTTATAAACAGGCTGCGGGCGCTGGCTTCGCGATTGTCGCTGCGAGTGAACGCGAACGCGCGCTTGAGAAACCACAATCCGAATACGAGGGCGACCGCTGTGTAGATCCAGCCGCAGTAGCCGAGGAGCGTTGGCAGCAAGCTCACGGGGATCAAGACGACGGTGTTGATCAGCGCCCAACGAGCGACACGTTGTCCGTGGGTATCGATCACCGACAGCATTGGGAATCCGCCCCTCTCGTAGTCCTCGCGGTAGAGCCAGGCGATGGCCATGAAGTGGGGGATCTGCCAGATGGCGAGTATGCCGAAGAGAATCCACCCCAATGTGGAGATCGAGTTCTCCGCCGCGGCCCAGCCAATCAGTGGCGGAATAGCGCCCGGAATAGCGCCCACTTCCGTAGCCCAGCGGGTGGCTCGTTTCATGGGCGTGTAAATGAGAACGTAACTCAAAATGGTCGCCGCTCCGAGGAATCCGGTCAGCAGATTCGCGCCCCAGTACAGTTGCGCGCAGCCGACCACGGAGAGAGCGACGCCAAACAGTAAGGCCGATTTGGGAGTCACTTGCCGCGCGGGAATGGGACGTCCGCGGGTGCGGTTCATCACCGCGTCCTGCTCGCGTTCGAGCCATTGGTTGAGGGCGGCGGCGCCCGCGGCGCAAAGCGCGGTGCCGACGAGAAAGTGGAACAGCCCCATCCAGTCGCGGGCCGGTAGCGCCGCTAGGTATCCCACGAGGGCGGTGACGACGGAGAGCAGGCTCAGTCGCGGTTTCGTGAGTTCGTAGTAGCCGGCCCAACTGAGGGTGGCGCTGCGGGATGGTTCGATCAAATCGGCGGCGGTTGAAATGGTGTTGCTTTGCTTGAGGCTCATGGGTGATAGGGATCAGCCGTTCGCCGCGCTAGGCGCTGGTTTGCGGCGCCCGCGGAGACAGGACTGAAGCATCGAATCGAAATTTCAAGCTTCGGAGCGTCATCATCCAGCAAATTGACAGGAGAAAGGCGCCATTGAGCATGTGCAAAGTGGCGACGTGCGGGTTGCGCACGGTCCAGATTGTGAGCGCCCCCAAGTAGATTTGGATGGCGAGCAGAGCGATGAGAACGATGGCGGACTTCCCCATGGCCGCTCGGGCGGCGGAATTTCGGAAAATCTTCACGACAAGGGCGACGAGGGCTGCGGAGACGACGAGCCCGCCGACGCGATGGGCGAAATGAATGGCGACTTTGAAGTCGAACGCGGGCGGTATCCAGTAGCCGGCGGGGTGGCTGTAGGGAAAACTGGTGATCGCCAGTCCTGCGTAGCTGTGGCGCATGATGGCGCCGATGATCAGTTGGAGCACGATCACGACGCAGGCGATCATCCCGAACGTCCCGATTGAGCGATCGGGCGCGTTTTCGAAGCCGGCGGACCGCTCGATCCAGGAGCGGCTGGTCATCACGGCGAACGCCACGAGCGAACAGAGGAAGATCTGGGCGAGGGTCGCGTGCGCGACCGCGAAGGTCTGGGCGTAGAGATTGTGGTCGATTTGGAGATTGAGCGCGTCGAGCTTGACCCGAAGGCCGCCGAGAACGCCTTGCGTCACGACGAGAATGACGAGTGCGACTCCCAGTTTGCGAATGATCCGGTCCTTGGTAAGCGCGTAAGCCGCTACGCATAGGCCGATCGACAGCAGCCCCATCACGGCTCCCAGCAGGCGGTGGCTGTGTTCCGCCATCATGTCCTCGTTTTCAAGCCAGCCCTCGGGGTTGATGGAGCCGTTCGAGAGCGGCCAGTCGAGGAACGCCATCCCTGCCCGGATACTCGTGGTGAAGCCGCCCGCGTAGAGAAGAAATGTGATCCACACGAGCGTGCCCAGTCCAAACCAGAAGAGGAGTGGACGGTAAGGAAACTGGGAATGGGCTTCTGAAGGCGCGTTCATACGAATCGTGATTGCATTAGGTCAGTAGCGCTTGTTTATACGATTTCGAGAAAATGAAGTGGAAATTAAAATATATAAGCCGTGCGAATAGGCGATTTAAGCAAGCTCTAGCAGTCGGGTTCGGAGCCGCCATCTTGTTCGGATGCAGTTCATCGGAAGTGGAGGAAGACGAGGATGCGGAAGGGCATCCGCTTGTCGGCGAGATCACCGGCATCGACGCGGAGGCGCGGATGCTCGAGGTCGCTCACGAGGATATTCCGGGATTTATGCCCGCGATGACTATGCGGTTCAAGGTGTCGCTGGGCGACATTCAAAATGCCTCAATTGGCCAGCGGATTCGGGCGCGACTGGTGCGTGGGGAAGCGGGGGAGTTCCAGTTGATCAAGATCTGGCCACTAGACGAGGAAGCCGCCCGCGACTTGAAGCGGACGAACGCTCGTCTGAGCAAACAGGCGAAGGCCTTGCCGTCCGGCTACTACTACGGGGAAGGCGACGAGTCGCCGGATTTCGCGTTGCTGGACCAGTTCGGAAAGGTCGTGAGCAGCGACCGTTTGGCAGGGAAGCCGTTTATGATGAATTTCATTTTCACCCGTTGCCCAGATCCCAACATGTGTCCGCTTTCGACGCGAAAGATGGCCGAATTGCAGAAGTCGGTCGCGAACGCCGGATTCGACATCAACTTCGTCTCCGTCACTCTCGATCCGGAGTTCGACACGCCTGGAGTGCTGCGTGTGTACGCGGAAGGCTACGGAATTGACGGGAGCAACTTCCACTTCGTCACCGGACCGAAGTCCGCTGTCCGCGATATGGTGAAGGCGCTAGGAGTCACGTCTATCGAGAAAGTGGATACGATCATGCACAGTTTGGCGACCGTGCTTGTCGGCGCGGATGGAACGATCCTCAAGCGTTCGGAGAAAAGCGCTTGGACGACCGAGGAGTTTATGGAAGCCTTGCGGTCGCTACCGAAAAGCTAGGCGGGTTGGTCCGCGTCGGAACTGAAAAAGCCCTTCACCCAGTCCTTGAGCGCTTCGACGCCCTCCATGCCTTGGGTGACGAGGATGTAGATTACGACCGTGTAGATGCCGATCGCTATCACTCCCAGCACGCAAGCGCCGAGGCAGAAGAGGCCGTCTTTTTCTGATAGCCCCACGCCGATGAGAAATATGACCGCTGCTGGAATAGTATTGGTCGTGGGAATGGGAAGCGTCATCAGAGCGGCCATGACAACGACCACAAAGCTCATGAAGCGCGAGCCGAACGGGCTGCTGATCCATTTGAAACGCGGGTGGACCAATTTTTCGATTCGGACTAGCCATCGGGTTGCGGTCCCGATCGCTTTTTCCGCGAAGGGTCGGCTGAGTTTCCGCTGGGCCGCCCAATTCGGTAGCCATGGGCGATGGCGACCCGCTAGCATCTGCAGGCCGAGCAGAATGAAGAGTATCCCGAAGGGAGTGGAGTAGCCCGCGGCGGGAATCGGCAGAGCGCTCGGGAGCGATAGGACCATGAGCAGCAGCCCGAACCCTTGTTCTTCCACGTTGTCGACGATGGTTTTGAGCGTCACGTCCGTTTCGTCGTCCGCGCCGAGGGAACGTTTTAGATTGTCGGAAAGCGAGTTCTTCATGGAGTCACCGAGGGCGTGATTGGGGCCCGGCGCTTATCTATCGTCGGTCTCGGCGGAAAACTGAGCGCTGTACAGTCGCTCGACGACTTGCAGAAGCGATGGGATGGCTTCGACCATGTTGTCGCGACAGGCTTCGTAGTGCGACAAGCTCATTCCGAACGGGTCGGGAATTTGCGGATCGGCGTCGTCTCCCATGAACTCCCGCATGAGAAAGGCGTTGGCGGGAGGTGGATTGGCTTGCAGCGCGATCATGGCGAGATGGGACTCGGTCATCCCGAAAACGGCCAATGCGGAATCGAGAAGCGTTTGCGTGATCGGCTGGCTCCGGTGCTTCGTAAGATCGATGCCCACTTTCGACAGGGCCATAACGGTGTTGGGGTTGGCCGTTTGGCGATCGAACACGGACACGCCTGCCGAAGACACCTTCAGCCCGTTCAGCGGCTCGCCTTGAGCGGCAAGGGCATGCCTAAAGAGACCTTCGGCCATGGGGCTGCGGCAAGTATTGGCGGTGCAGACAAATACGACTTCGTTCCGTGGATGGGCCATTGTGCGCGGCCAGCCTTGGGGGAAGCGCGCCCAGTGTAAACAACGGATTGCGTCGATTCGCGGCTAGCTCGTGTTCGCGGGCGCGGTCAATTCACGGGTGTAGCCGTCGCGGATGACGAGGAAGGCGACTGTGTCGGACTCGTCGAGAGTGGGAATGACTTCTTCCTCGAGCCGGGCGATCGCGGTTTTCCCCTTCGAGAGATAGATGCCCGCGACGGAAATTACGATGTCGCCCGCGGCGAGGCCCGCCTCGTTCGCCAGCGAGTCTTCCTCGACGAAGAGGACGGTAAGACGGTCCTTAGGATCGAGAGCGTCGAGCGTGCAGGCGCCTTTCTCGCTATCGAGATTGCTCACGCATTGAGCGGCGAATCCGAGCGCGGGAAAGCGAGGCGCTTCGGTGATTTCGACGGCGATTTCCGCATCCGGCTGTTTATTTGCCTTTTTGGCTATGGACGAGGAGCCCCCAACACATAGCGCTACGATTGCGAGCGTTGCCCGCGTAATTGTGCAGCAATTCATTATTCTCCCTTTGTTTGTAGTTTATCCCTTGAACTCCTGGTTGTTACCCAAATGTAACTCCGGCAGGGAATCATTTCTACCCAGGATTACAAGTCAATTGGACATCTTTTGAACACTGTTCAGCCCGTTTTCATATCCGTCCGATAGATGCGCGTGACTCGCTTTGTGACCGAGCAGAGGACTTCCCAGGAAATGGTCCGTGCCCATTCGCTGAACTCTTCGAGCGGGATTTCGCCCCCGTCTTGTTCACCGATCAGAGTGACGACATCGCCGCTTTGGGCGGGCTTTCTCAGATCAGTGACATCGACGATTGTCTGGTCCATGGTGATTTTCCCGAGAATTGGGCAGCGCTGACCGTGTATGAGGACTTCGCCGCGATTGCTCAGCGGGAGAGGAACGCCGTCTCCGTAACCGGCGCAAACGATGGCGATCTGGCTGTCGCGCTCGAGCCTCCGCGTCCGCCCGTAGCTGATGGTCGCTCCCTCGGGAAGGGTTTTGACGATCCCGACGCGCGACTTGAATCGGAAGATCGGGGTCGTTTCCGCCTTTCCGAGCATGGAGCTGGGATAAGGCGTGATGCCGAACTGGAGCAGTCCAATGCGGACCGCGTTGTAGATACTGTTGGGAGCGAAGGTCGTGATACCGGCGCTGTTGTCCGCGTGGATGAGAAGGTCGTCCAGTTCGATCCAGTCGATCTTCGCGATCGCGCCGGCGAACAGCGACCGTTGCATTCGAGTGAACTCCGGATCTCGGTCGGCGGCGGCGAAGTGGGTGTAGATGCCGTCCAGTTCCAGATGCGACGCTGCTCTCATCGCGTCGAAAAGCGAATCGGCGTATTCGTGCCAGATGCCCAGCCGGCCCATTCCAGTGTCGATCTTGATGTGTACCTTGAGCGTTTTTTCGCGCTGTTTCGCGTTGGCGTTGAGGCGCTCGACTTCCTCCACGGTGGAAACGGTGGGGATCAAGTCGTATTCAAAAAGGTAGGACTCCTCGTTGGCGAGAGTGGCTCCAAGGACGATGATGGGCCAGCCGGTTCCGATTTCGCGGATATTGACCGCCTCCAGCACGTTGGCGACCGCGAACATGTCCACGCCCGCGTGCATTAACCGGGCAACCGTCTGCTGCATCCCGTGGCCGTAGGCGTCGGCTTTGACGACGGCCATGTAGCGGATGCGGTCGGGCAGGGCGCCGCGAATGGATTTCAAGTTTCGCTCGAGCGCGGCCAGGTCGATTTCCGCCCAGCAGCGGAGATTGGCGGTAGAGGTTTCGCTCACGAGTCGATTTGGTCGGCGGTTCTCGGTTTGGCGGTCCATTTTGCGAATTCAATGGCCCGGATTTTGAGTGGGTCAACGTTGGGATTCTTGACAAGGAGTTGGCTAAACTCCGGGGATTTCATAACGCGCTCGGGCAGGTAGGAAAGGGGTTCGACTTTCGCTCGAGTTTGGGTCCAGACGGGAAACTCGCGAAGCGAAAAAAGCGGAGCGCTTTCGGCTTCTAGATCCGCGTTATCGAGGATCCCGATTACGCCATCGCCGCCGGCGTCCGACTTGAGCGCGTTCCAGCTTTGGCGGCGGGCGTCGGTGACGGTGAAGAACGGGCCCGGCAAATCGGGTTGATCGAGCCGAACGAGCGCAGCGCCCAAATGCAAGCTACTATAAGAGAAGATCTTCACGTCGGGTATCAATCCGGCTCCTTGCCAGGTTCGAATGCACATGGCGGCGGTGCGGATGCCCAGGACGGAACCCGGACCGCTGCAAAACACGATGGACTCCAGGTTTGTGAGCGACCAACCAGCGGGCTCAAGCACGTTTTTGACCAAAGGGAAAAGCGAAAGGGAGGCCTCCTCGTCGCTGTCGCGGGTCGACAGCTCCCCCGACTCGTTGAACAATCCCACGCAGACCCGACGGGACGCGGTGTCGACGACGAGCATTTTTCGAGTGGCGGGCAAATCGGTCACGAGGAGAAATCACAGCGTCTCTGTCTGATCCTACAAGCGGAAAAGCGCGGGGGGCGCGGGTTTGTCGGATTGACGCGATCGCTTGATTTGGGGGATTCAGTCCGCTTGGGCCGATTCGGAATGCCTCCCAAATACATTGACCCGGGCGAAATATGTCTTCTACTGTCCGCGCTTTTCTCGAAGAAGCCGTAAACTCGCATCATCGCATTCAGTGAAAATCGACCTACAAAACGTCACAGACACCCGAAAGACTCTAGCGGTAACGCTCGACGCCAACGAAGTGGAGGCGGAAGAAAAGAGCCTGCTTTCCCAATTCTCCAATATGGCCAAAATCCCTGGATTCCGCCCGGGAAAGGCGCCGCAGAGCCTCATCCGCAAAAAGTACGCCAAGGAGATCGCCGGCGAACTCAAGCAGCGCGTGACCTCCAAGGCCTACAAAGAAGGCATCGCCGAAGCAAAGGTCGAACTCGTCAACGCTATCGATTTGAACGAAGGCGAGATCGCCGCTGGCAAGGACGCGACGATCACTTTCACGATCGACGTAAAGCCCGATTTCACGGTCGAAGCCTATAAGGGCCTGGAGCTCGAAGGGCTTTCCGAAGCGGTTTCCGACGAGGAAGTCGAAGAGGCGATCACGGAAATGCGTCGCGAAAAGGCCGACTTCGAGCCGGTGGAGCGCGAAGCGGACGAAGGCGACTACGTGAAATTCTCCCACGAAGGCTCCATCGACGGGAAGCCGATCAGCGAGATCGTCGAAGACAAGCCGGTTTACGCCAAAATGCCGCAGACCTGGGAGGAAATCGGCAGCGACCAAGGACTGATCCCCGGTTTGGGCGACCAGTTGAAAGGTCTGAAAACGGGCGACAAGTCGGACTTGGAAGTCGAGTTCCCAGCGGATTTCAACGTCGAGGAACTGCAGGGCAAGAAAGCCGTCTACGCGGTCGAAGTGCTGGAGGTGCGCGAGCGCAAGCTCCCCGAGTTGGACGACTCCTTTTTCGAGTCGCAGCAGGTCAAGGACTTGGACGAGCTCAAGGAGCGTGTGAACGGCTGGATCAAGGGTCGCAAAGAGCAAGAGCGCCGGGCCGACTTGAGACGCCAGATTTCGGAGAAACTACTTGCGTCCGTAGAGTTCCAATTGCCCGAAAGCATGGTCGACATGGAGACCGAAAACGCCATGCGTCAGGTCGTCATGGACAACATGCGCCGCGGCATCGCCCAGGAGCAATTGGAGGAGAACAAGGATGATATCCACGCCCAGTCCCGCCAGAACGCCCAGAGCCGGGTCAAACTGCAGCTCATCCTCGACCAGATCGCCCAGAACGAGGAAATCGAGGTGAGCGATCAGGATATGACGCAATTTATCTTCAATCAGGCGTATCAAAGCGGTCAAAAGCCCGACCAGTTCGTTAAAGAGCTAAAGAAAGATCAAAATCGTCTCAGATCGGCCCAACAATCCGTGCTTTTCGATAAGACGCTTGAATTCCTAGTCGACGGATCTAGCGTCAAAGAAGCCCAAAGCGGGGAAGCGGAATCCGCCGAAACGAGCTAAAACCAACCCAATTTACAGAAAATCGTGTCTTACTATCTGCCACACATCATCGAGAATACCGGACGCGGCGAGCAGTCCATGGACATCTATACCCGGTTGCTTAAGGACCGGATTATATTCATTGGAACGCCGATTAACGACGAGATCGCCAGCGCCATCGTCGCCCAGCTGCTCTTTTTGCAAATGGACGACCCCAAGAAGGACATCCACATGTACATCAATTCCCCCGGCGGCGTAGTCACGGGCGGTATGGCGATTTACGATACGATGAACTACTTGAGTTGCGATGTATCCACATACTGCATCGGAATGGCCGCGAGTATGGGAACGGTGCTCTTGGCGGCGGGCACCAAAGGCAAGCGTTACGCGTTGCCCAACAGCCGCATTATGATCCACCAGCCGTCCGGCGGGGCGACTGGCCAGGCTTCGGACATTTCCATCGCTGCCAAGGAGATCATCCGCTGGCGCGAGAAACTCAACGACGTGTTGGCCGAGTGCACCGGGAAGACCTCCGATGAAATTAAGAAAGACTCCGACCGCGATTTCTACATGAGCGCGGAAGAGGCCAAGGACTACGGCCTCGTTGACGAAGTAATGGAGTCGACCGCGAAGGAAAAGAAGTAGCGGCCGCAAACCCCCACACGATTCGACATGGCTAAATCATCGCGCATGACCCTCTGCTCCTTCTGCGGCAAATCGCAGTCGGAAGTCCGTAAAATGATCGCGGGTCCGGGTGTCTATATCTGCGATGGCTGCGTATCGGTGTGCAAGACGATCATCGATCGTGAGCTCGGCGGAGAGGATGGGGCCTTGTCGGAAGCCGAAGGCGCGCCCTCGTTCAATCTCGTTCGCCCGACGGAAATCAAGGCCGTGCTCGACGACTACGTCATCGGGCAGGAGCACGCGAAAAAAGTCCTGTCGGTGGCGGTGTACAACCACTACAAGCGCTTGAGTTTCGACGCGGAGCAAGTGACGGAGGCCAGTCTTCTGAATCCAGGTTCCGAATACGACGATGTGGAAGTGGAAAAGAGCAACATCCTCCTGGTCGGACCTACGGGCTCCGGGAAAACTTTCCTGGCTCGCTCGCTGGCCCGCATCTTGGACGTGCCTTTCGCTATCGCCGACGCCACGACTTTGACCGAAGCGGGCTACGTCGGCGACGACGTCGAGAATATTGTCCTGCGCCTGCTCCAGTCCGCCAATTACGACGTGGCGAAAGCGGAATGCGGCATCATCTATGTCGATGAGATCGACAAGATCGGTCGCAAGACGGACAATGTTTCGATCACTCGCGACGTATCCGGCGAAGGCGTACAGCAAGCTCTGTTGAAGATTTTGGAGGGAACGGTCTGCAACGTGCCGCCGCAAGGGGGTCGCAAGCATCCGAATCAAGAGTACGTGCAAATCGACACGTCGAAGATTCTCTTTATTTGCGGCGGAGCCTTTGTCGGTCTGGATGGAATCATCAAGAAACGTTCGGACAATGTTACCCTCGGTTTTGGGGCGGATGTCGACGTCGAGATGAAAGGCGAGGAAGTCATGAAAAGCGTCGAGCCGGAAGATCTGGTGAAGTTCGGGATGATCCCCGAGTTTATCGGTCGCCTCCCGGTGGTTTCCGTTTTGGATCAGCTTTCTGTCGACGATCTCGAGAATATTTTGCTGAGCACGAAGAACTCTCTCGTGAAACAGTACTCGAAGCTGTTCGCCATGGACGGGGTCAAGTTGCGTATCACGAAAGACGGAATCCGGGCTATTGCGGAGAAAGCGATCGAGCTCAAGACAGGAGCCCGAGCGCTCCGGTCCATCATGGAAGGGATTACCTTGGAAGTGATGTACGACGTTCCGACCCGCGAAGACGCCGCTGAAGTCGTGATCGACCGCGGAGTGGTGGAAGGACGCAAGAAAGCCCAGATCAAGAAGGTCAAGGCGCCCAAGTCCGAAAAGAAAAACGCGGCGTAGTTGATTTTCAGGGTGGAACGGGCCGTCCCGGCACGTTTATTCGTCCGAAGAGCTGTTTAAGTTGACGCCGAATAGCAGAGCGGAAAGATCGGCAGCTTATCCCTGCCGATTGATGGATCATCGAATTTATAAAACTCGCACTGGAATTGTCGTGGCCCGCGACGACGCGTTCGCGTTTTGGGATGTCGACTGGGATGGTCTTTTCGTAAGCGACGCCTTGCGAGTGGGACTCGACGCATTGACTCTCGATCACGATCCTGACGCCGAGAATGCAGTCGAATCGGGTCTGCTCGCCCCGATCGGCTCGCAGGAAGTTTGGGCGTCGGGAGTGACTTACTACTCGAGTCGCTTAGCCCGGATGGAGGAGTCCAAGAACGCTGGCGGCGCCGATTTTTACGCGAATGTCTACAATGCGGATCGGCCGGAGCTTTTTTTCAAGTCGGTCGCCTCGCGCGTGCGTGGGCATGGCGAGCCAGTGCGGATTCGGGAAGACTCGAGCTGGGACGTTCCCGAGCCGGAACTGGCGCTCGCCTTGTCGGACAAAGGCGAGATTATTGGATACACGGTCGGGAACGACATGAGCTCGCGTAGCATCGAGGGAGAGAATCCGCTCTATTTGCCGCAGGCGAAGTCTTACGAAGGGGCGACGGGCCTCGGCCCGCACCTGACGGTGTTGGATAAACCGATCGCGCCTGAGTCGAAGATCGAGCTGTGGATCCGGCGGGGCGAATCGACTGTGTTCAGCGGGGAGACGCGATTGAGCGAAATGAAGCGGTCGCTCGAGGAACTTGCGGGCTATTTGTTTCGGGAGCTGGAATTTCCGCAAGGGTGTTATTTGATGACCGGTACTGGAATCGTGCCGGGGACGGATTTTACGTTGAAGTCAGGAGACCGAATATCGATCGCGATCGAGTCCATTGGGACGCTGACGCAAACCGTGGAGTGAACAAGTAGGGAGAAGTTGGAGTAATGAAGCAATTGCAGCTATTTCGCAAAGTGGCCTTTATTGAGGGGCTTTCGTTTATCATTCTGGTGTTCGTCGCGATGCCGTTGAAGTACATTTGGGATACGCCTGAAGCGGTGAGCGTGGTTGGGATGATTCACGGGATTCTGTTTATCATCTACATCTGGATACTCATACGCGTATGGATCGACCTCGATTGGAAGTTCAGTCGAGCGGCCTTAGGTGTATTCGTATCGCTGGTACCATTTGGGACAATGTTCTTCGATCCGTCGTTGAAACGCGAAGCGGAAGCGCTAGCGGACAGAGAATAAAGTTACTTTAACAGGATGCGCTCCCCCTCAAAGAGGGATCGCTCGCTTGATGGCTCTAGCGAGCCAACTTGATGACGTTGCAATTGTGTAGGGGCGTTGCTTCCGTCTTCGCACTTCGAGCTACGCCGAGACATGCGCGACGCCCGCGATAGAGACGGGGAATTTCTCGTGCACTACCCGAGTGACCATCCTGCTCCCGCGCAGCGGGATCTTGGTCTCGCGTGCGAGATTTGATTTCGGAGAAATCACTGTTCCAATACTTGATTCTCGTTTCTGTCTGTTTCAACGAGCGAAGATGGTGAAATTCCCGAACGCTGACTGGCCTTCGCGCATGGCGCGGAAGACTTCGCGTTGTCCTTCGTCGAGAACTTCCTCGATGAGCGCGTCGGCTTCCGCTTGAGATTCCTGCATCTGTTGAGGATTGGCGTAGCCTTGCTCCATCCCGAGCGACTGTTCGTAGTAGATCGAGTAGACGCGGTCTTTCTGTTCTTCGGAAAGTCCGAGCTGAGGAGCGATTTGGGTGAGTTGGGCGGTCGCCATCATTTCACTACGGGCAGCTTGTTCCTGAGCGCGCATTTCGTCGTATTCGTAGAGCTGTTCGGGCGATAGGATGTCGGCGGCGAGATTATCGATGTCCGATTGAGTTATGAGCGGGGCGCCGTTGTCGTCTTCCGTCCGCTCGGCGCCGTCGGGACCGAAGCGGAACCGGATTTGGGTCATGCGCATGAGCATAATCTCTTTGAGCTGGGCTCGTTGCTCGTCATTGAGATTCAGGCGCGCTGCGTACACGTCGAGCTGACGGTCGACTTGCCGGGACATCATCTCTTCCATCCGCTCGGAATTGAACTCGATCGCCTCGGCGACTCCGGAGGCGCTCGAAGCGGTAAAACTGATTGCTCCCCCTTCTTCCGGGACCTCGAATGTCTGTTGATCGGGAGTTTCCGCGAGTTGGGATTGCAAGAGCGCGTTCTCCGTCTGCGCTGCGGCCAGTTGGTCGTTTAGCGATCGAATTTCGTGTTCGAGAGAGTTGGACTTGCCGGCTATGGATGCGGGAACTGGAGCGGGCGTTGTTACAACTCGAAGGTAAAGAGAATGGGCGAAGAATCCGGCCAAGAACAATGTGACGGCCAACACGTAGCGTAAGAGGGTTTTCGATTTCATGGGGTAGGGAAGATAATTGGTTTAGGGGTAGTCTGTCGTAAGAGAAACAAGTTCCAAAAAAGTGTCGCGAACGCGTTTCGGGCTTTAGGAAGAGTGTTTAACAGAATGCGCTTCGCTCGCTTGATCCCGACCCGTCCCACCAAGCCACCGACTGAGTCGGGGTCATTGACGGGGCGGGTCGGGAACTTGATGGACTTCTGGGTCATTGCACCTCTATGTAGGGCCTGCGCTCGCGCAGTGCCGCGTAGTTAGAGAAATCTGGTGCGATCCAACATCGCGGCACAGCGCAAGCGCTGGCCCTACGGTTCGGTTGGATCATCCTGCTCCCGTGAAACGGGATCCTGTTCCCGTCACCGACGGGATTTGATTTCACAGAAATCACTGTTCCAAAAAAATGTCTGGAAAGAAAGGCGTCGGGTGTATTCCTGTTGGGACGCTTTATGTTCATCCTCGTCTTTTTCGCCATTCTCAGCGCTTACAATTACTATTTGTACGCGGGCATTGCGCGAGGATTGGGGCATCACTCGGTCGGTGTAGCGGGGGTCATTCTCGTTTGTTTCCTCTCTCTGTTTGTCGCCAACTACATGGAGCGGCGAAAGTGGCACCGAGCGTCGCTGCCAATTGCGTGGGTCGGTTACCACTGGGTGGGGGTGGTATTTGTATTCGGCTCAATCGCCCCGGTGTTCGATCTGTTCCAGGTGTTCGTCCCGGAGTTTTCGGATGCGAGCCAGTTGCAATGGATGCTGGCTTCTGGCGGCTTGATTTGCGCCTACGGCTTTGTATCCGCTCGTCGGATTGCGGTGAAAACGGTGTCGCTCACGTCAACTAAAGTGACAACTCCATTCACTCTGGTCCAAATCTCCGATTTGCACCTGGGCGATTCGAGCTCCTTGAAGCGAACTCGGCGATTGGTGGAGCGGGTCAATGCAATGAAGCCGGACTTGATTGTATCCACGGGGGACCTCTTTGATGGCTACCTGGAAATGATGGGGCCGTATGTGAAGGCGTTGCAGGAGCTGGGTGCGCCGCTCGGGAAGTTCGCGGTGGTTGGAAATCACGAAGTCTATGCTGGGCTGGGTCACGCGATGGAGCTTACGCGGGATGCGGGCCTCGATTTGCTTCAAAACGAGTCGAGGGCGCTAGACAATGGCGTGACCGTCGCTGGGATCGACGATCCGGCAGCTGTGGAGGGACAGGATTTTGATGCGTTGGAAGCGAGGACGTTTGAGAATGTATCCAATGATTCGTATACACTGTTTCTGAATCATCGGCCCAGTGTTCGACCGGGGATATTCGATCGGTTCGACTTGCAGTTGTCGGGTCATACGCATGGGGGGCAGATCTTTCCGTTTCATTTTTTGACCAAGCTGGTTTATTCGGCGAAGGCGGGGTTGACGGAACTGAAGAAGGATGTGTTTTTATACGTGAGTCGTGGGACGGGGACTTGGGGACCGCAATTTCGCGTGCTGGCGCCGTTGGAAGTTACGCGGATAAGGGTGAAGCCGGTTGAGAGTGCTTAGTCATCTCCCCGACAGGGTCGGGGCTAGGAGTTCCCGCGTTGCGGGAACAGTAGGATTCGCTACGCGAAAATAAGGTCTCATCGGCTAGAGGATGACTTTGTTCGTCTCCGCAGGAGGTGTCCTATTTGTCTGGCTTGTCGCGGCGTAGTCCCGCTAGTCGGGACGGAGACGGATAGGTCATCCTAGTGCAGCGACGACAAATATGTTCATCTTCAACATCGGCCTGGCGGCCTTGAGTTCCCGCTTTGCGGGAACTATGGGTTTCGCGCTGCGAAAATGGGTTTTCTTTAGCTGATCAAACGCGCCGGGACGTCGCGTTCCACCTTTGACTAGTTGGAGGTGGAACCCGACGTCCTCGGCGGGTTTATTTCAAGATCGACACCGAATTGTCGCCTTCGCAGTTTTGACGGCTATGTCAGACGCGGTAGCGGAGGCCCTTGCGGCAGCGATTGAAAGGGAGCGTTCGGGGGATGCCGGGGGCGCGCTCGACATTTTCGACGCGGCGATTCGGGATCTAGAACCGAGCGTGCTTTTGTACAGCAACCGCGGCTTGCTTTTGGAGCGAATGCAGCGGATTGAGGAGGCGTTAGGCTCGTTTTTGGAGGCGGCTCGCGTCGAGCCCAATTTTCGCGACTACTACAATGCGGGCAACATGCTCCTGCATCTGCAGCGATACGAGGAGGCGATCGAGCAATTCCAATTGAGCATCGAACAGCGGGACGACTATCCCGAGTGCTGGGTTAATTTGGGGATTGTGCAGCATTCGCTGAAACAGTGGGACGATGCTCGAGTGGCGTTTGGAAAAGTGCTGGAAGCGGACGACTCCTTCTACCCAGCGTTGCGTTCGCTCGCGATCTTGGAAAGTTCGCAGGGCGACGAATCGACTGCGAGCGAGTACTATGAACGGGCAGTGCGAGCGCGGCCGGACGACGTCAATGCCTGGTTTGAATTGGGCTGTTCGTTGTACAAGACCTTGGGCGAGGGACAGGTTTTCTTCGAGCCGGACGGCCCGGAGGGGAAGACGATTCAGGCGTTCGACAAGGTGATCGAGTTGGATGCGTCGAAACAAGGCGCGTGGGGACGCAAGATTGGCGTGCTGTTTCGTTTGGTGGATGCGGCCCAAGCGGTGGACACAGCCGCGGCGGGAGCGGGAACAGGAGCGCCGCGGATGTTTCCTTTGATACATGGTGAACTCATGGAGGCAGTTCAGGCGGCGTGTATCCGTTTTCCGGATGACGCTTGGTTCGCCGACCGAAAAGCCGACGCGCAAGCGATGGGAACAGGATCGGCTTAGGTTTTAGTTTTTACAGGATACGGTCCGCTTTGCGGACTCGTTTGATCCCGCTAGCGCGGGAACTTGATGAATTTGGGTTTCGGAAGAGTTGGGAAAGAACCAGGATCTGCAGAATCATCAAGTTGGCCCGTCATCGACGGGGCCATCAAGTGAGTCCCGCTGCGCGGGACGCATCCTGTTAAAAAACCAACCCTGTTTCCCTATTTATCGGGCGCAGCTGATGCAGACTACTGCATCGGGCATGGCTTCGAGGCGCTCGTAGGCGATAGGCGAAAGACAGTAGGCGCAGATCCCGTAGCTCCCGTCTTCTATGCGCTCGAGGGCGCTTTCGAGTTTCTCTTTTTCTTCCCGTTGGCGTCGTTGCTGGGCCAGGTTCATTTGCTGGGCCTGCATCGAGTCGAGTCTAGAAAGTCGCCCGATCGCGACGTCTGGCGCGACCGGTTTCGACTCGGGGTCGTCCTCGGCCAGAGCGTTGTCGATCTCCTCGATCCGCGCTTCGATCTTTGACCGGATGTGAGCGAGTTGATCGGGAGTCATGGGAGGATTGCCCACAGATTACGCAGATGGACTCAGATTTTATTGATTACGAAAATTGAGAAAGCTCGATGTGAATTCTCTACCCAATATCTGCGTTTATCTGTGCAATCTGTGGGGAAAAAATCTCAGTGGTTGTCCAGCCACTCCAAAACCCGCGGGTTGAAGTCGTCGACTTTCTCGAAGTGGAAGGCGTGGCCGGCGTCGTCGTAGAAATGCGTGTCGCAGTTTGGGATGCCGTTGGCCACTTCCTCGCCCATCCACAGCGGAGTGAAGATGTCGTCCTTGCCGCCGATGACGAGGCAAGGCTGGGAGATTTCGCCCAGCTGGGCGTGAACGTCGTGGTTGATGCACGCCGCGGCTTGCCCTTCGAGTCCGTGCAGTGGCTGAGGCGCGGGGCCGTGAGCGAATCCGTGGCGTCCTTCCAGCAAACTGGCGTGGGCTTCGTCGTTGTCCCAAAACGGTTTGGTGAAGATGAGCAGCTGTATCCACTCCATGAATTGAGCGGGTGACAGGTGGGCGAAACAGGCTTTCATGTGCTCGAAGATCGAAGCGGCGTAGCGGTCGCAGCGAGCCCAAGGGCACATGAGGACTGCGCTTTTCACTTTGCTGGGGTGACGCAGGCAAAGCTGCTGGGCGATGATAGAACCCATGGATACGCCGACCACGCGAGCGGACTCGATGCCGATCGCGTCCATAAGCCCGGCGTAGTCGTCGGCCATCATGGCGCTGGAGTAGTCGCCTTCCGGCTTATCGGTGCCGCCGATGCCTCGGTTGTCGACCATGATGCAACGGTACTTCGAACTCCAGTGTTCGGCGTGGATTTCCCAAACGGCGCCCGGGGCGGTGATGCCCATGATAAGGATGAGGGGATCGCCGGATCCGCGCTCCTCGTAGTTCATTGTGATTCCGTTGGTTTCGACTTGAGGCATAGAAATATCAGGGGTGGTTGAGATTGAACGTGAAAAGGCGGCGATTTTGTGTGGGGGCTACGGAACGGGCAAGCCCATACTTGGAGGAAGAAACAGGATTGTTTTTACAACAGGATGCGCTGCGCTCGTTTGATCCCGCTAGCGCGGGAACTTGATGATTTTGGCTTTGTGGTAGCTAGCCAACCCAGAAACACGAGGGTTTGCCGAATCATCAAGTTCTCGGCCTGCAGAGCGGGACGGGATCAAGTGAGCGCAGCGCATCCTGTTGTAAAAACAATCCTGTCGATTCTCGCAGTGGGCGGATTAAGCGATTTTTGCGCTTTCTTTTTGCCTGCGATTGCGAATAGTGGCCTCTTAGTCCGCCAACACGTGTTAGGGGGTCCTCCTTTTTCCTCATGAAGCCAATCAACCAGTTCTTGCTGTCGAACGACATTCGGATTGCCCGCAATCCCTGCATCAGCCCCGATTTCTGTCTCGATTGGGATGGTCTTCGCGCGAATCTCGAATCGAACAGCGGAATCACGCGCTACCCGCAAAGCGGATTTGAAACGGCCGAGGGCGCTTGGGCGCTGGTGGAGGATACTCTCGGCGACCATGCGTGGGAACTGCACGCGGCTGACGGGATCGATCCGTTGAAGGCTCTCAGCGATGGCGTGTCGATCGGCGACGCGGCTTATTTCCCGGCGACTTTCGAGAATTTGATCGCCCTCAAAAATCGGATACAGGAAAGCGATCCCGAAAATACGATTTTTCCGGGCGCGGCGGCGCCGTTGGGCAAGAGCACGTTGGGTATCGGAGCCCGTTTTACCACGCTGCATTGGCCGGGTGTCGACTGGGCGATGTCGAATTTGGACATCGGCTTGACTGCCAATCAAAACAGCATTCCGCGGGAGTTGGTGTTCGACGTCGATGTCATGCTCGCGGATGAGCTCGATACCGTTCCGTTTCCCTTTATCGGCACGAATGTGCCGGAAGGCCACCAGGGGCAGTCGGTCGAGGGAATGAGTCACGGCAGCGTGTTGGCGAAACTGAAGACAGGGTTCCACAGACGAGGGATTCCCTGGAGTTTCAACGCCGACCATCAGCCGATTGGCGGCAAGTTCGACGAACGGGAGGACGCCCTCGTTGCTGGTTGCCTCTTCGCTTCGTATATCACTTTCGATCTCTCACCCGAACTGGCGGAAACGACTGTTCCAGAGACCGAGAGCGAGAAGCGGACGTTTGTCGCGGCCGAGATCGACGCTTCGTTAGTCGAGTGGGTCTCGAAGCGCGTCGAAGCAGCGGGACTTTCCATGGATGCAGCCGAATGCGACGCTTTGCTGTGCTATGTGTGGCCGGCGATGAAGAAAATGAAGGCCCGCGACGCGAAGTATCGGGCCGCCAGGGAAGCGGCGTTTACGACCGAAGTGGGGCGAGCGTATTTGCGCGAGTTGTCGATCGACGAGCTTCCCGGCCTGACGACTCCGGAGACGACCGCCATCATGCTCGCGCTGTGCGAGGCGATGGATATGTCGGTGAACTTCGTGGCGCCAGCGTTTGGATTTCAGAAGAACATTCCGTATCCGGATAATGGGGAGTTGAAGGCGCTCGCGGAACGCCAATGGACGGTGTGTGCGGCCTTTGGCGTGAGTATTGGGTTTCACTCCGGTTCGGGAAAATCGGCGGAGAACTACCAAGTCATGGGCGCGGTTACGGGCGGCAATTTGGAGATCAAGACGAGCGGACGCTACACGTATGAAATGGGCGTGGCTCTTTCGGGTTCGAGCGATCCCGTCGATCAAAAGCTGTGGAGGGACTGGTACGCGTTTACGCTCGATCTCGCGGTAGCGGGCGCGTTCAGCGAATCGGAAACGGAGCGCGATATGGCCCGGGAGTTCATCATGAGCGCGCTCGCGTTCGAAAAGGTTTCGACGGACGTGTTCGGATCAAAAGAAGAGTGCCGGGCGGCGCTGGAAGCGCTGACGCCGCATCCGGATCACATGTTCTGGTTCGAATACAATTTTCTTTACGTATTGGCGGCGGATGGCCGGGTGGAAAAGGACGCGTTGGGCGACCACTCTCCAGCAGGGTATCGGCAGCGGGCTCGATTCTACTCGATCAGCGATGAAGGCCGGTTGCGGTATTGCCAGCGAGTGGCGGAGTACATTGTTTTTCTAGCCCGCAATACGGGTATCGCGGATGCGGATACGTGCGACGCTGCTCTGAGTCGATTGCGAAATTGCGCGAGCTACGACGATTTTTTACAGGGGATTGCGACTGGGGCGTAGGGACTGAGGACCGAACAAGCGAATTTTGAGACTATGACCTTTATTACCGATGATTTTCTTTTACAGAGCGATGCCGCTCGGGAATTGTATCATGGATACGCCGAAGACGAGCCGATCTACGACTATCATTGCCACCTGCCGCCCGAAGACGTAGCGAGCAACCGTCGTTTCTCCAATCTGTTTGAAATTTGGCTCGAAGGGGATCACTACAAGTGGCGGGCGATGCGGGCCAATGGCGTATCCGAGGAGCTCTGCACCGGCGACGCGGATCCGTACGACAAGTTTCTCGCCTGGTGTCGGACGGTGCCGAATACGCTGCGCAATCCGCTTTACCACTGGAGCCATCTGGAACTGAAGCGCTACTTCGAAATCGACTTGTCAATCAACGAAGACACAGCCCAGGAGATTTGGGATGCGGCGAATGCCAAACTGAAGGAGGACTCGCTCAGCGCTCACGGCATCTTGGAGAATTTCAAGGTCAAGGTGGTGGGCACCACGGACGACCCGGTCGATTCGCTCGCCAACCACAAGGCGATTCAAAATCTCGGTATCGACACGAAAGTGGTGCCGACTTTTCGACCCGACAAAGGGCTGGCGGTGGACAATCCGGTCGCTTTCAACGGATGGGCGGAACGCTTGTCCGAGGTGTCGGGGATGGACGTGGACTCTTTTTCTGGATTCATCGCGGCCTTGAAAGCGCGACACGATTTTTTCCACGACATGGGCGGTCGATTGACGGATCATGGTTTGGAGCGTTGCTTCTTTGCGGAAACGAGTGAGGCGGCGATCGGCGCGATCTACGACAAGGCCCGTAGTGGTGTCGCGGCGACAGTGGAGGAGAAGGAGCAATTCGGATTCTATCTCATGCGCGAAGTGGGACGCTGGAACGCGGACAAAGACTGGACGATGCAACTCCACGTCGGGGCCCTGCGAAACAACAGTACACGCATGTTCGAGGCGCTTGGACCGGACACGGGATTCGATTCGATCGCGGACATTTCCCAGGTCGGGGTGATGGGCCGGTTTTTCGACAGTCTGGACCGGACCAACCAGTTGCCGAAGACGGTGGTGTACAATTTGAATTGGTCGGACAACTACTCGGTCGCGACGATGCTGGGGAATTTTCAGGACGGAAAAACTCCCGGAAAGATGCAACTGGGCACGGGTTGGTGGCACCTCGATCAGAAGGAAGCGATGGAGGCGCAGATGAACGCATTGTCGAATCTCGGATTGTTTCCCCGTTTCGTGGGAATGCTGACGGATTCCCGCTCGTTTTTGTCGTATCCGCGACACGAGTACTTCCGGCGTGTTTTGTGCGATTTGGTGGGAGCGGACGTGGAAAGCGGCGCTCTTCCGCGTGACATGGATCTTGTCGGCGGAATGGTGAAGAACATTTGTTTCCAGAACGCGGCCGACTACTTCGGAATTGAGGGCGTGTAGGATCGGTCGAAAATGTAGGGCTGGCGCTTGCGCCATGCCGCGAGTTGAAAATTGATCTAACTTCGCGGCGCTTCGCATCCGTCTCTGCCCTTCGAGCTACGCCGAGACAAGAGCGAAGGCCCTACACTCAAACACAGAACTAGCGACTTATTGAATTCTTGTTGTTGCACCTTAGTTTCTCCTTGAGTCGCTGACATTCTCAGGAAATACCGTTACCTATTCCCTGGGACGAGCATACTATTTACCTATGCGAATCCAAAAACGTGTACTTATTGTTTTGCTGTCCGTAGCGACCCTGGTTGCCGCGACGAAGGCTGCCGATCAAACGCGTGGCGAACGCGCCCAGGAACGGGCGGCGCAGAAGCCGAACGCCGATTGGTGGGACCTCGTCGATACGGGGCCCTTCATCGCTGACACGTTCCGGCAATTTGGACCCCGCGGAAAGGTCGCCGCGTTGAAAGGTTTGGCGATCAAAGTGGGTCCAAACGAAGAAGCGAGTGTCGTCTTCGACACGGAATTGCTGCGAATGGTGGCGGGGTTCGAAGGGCGGGTTCGTTTCGCGGGCACGCCTTGGGATCGCCAGCATCACGGCAACTCCTACATGCCGGAAGATCGCGACGCGTATTTCTTCATCAACGAAGGCGGTCCCGGTTGGGCGATCGAGGGCGAGTGGGAGGATCCGCGTCCGCTCAAAAACGGTCCTATGCCGCATGAAGTGGGCCGCTTCAAAGGGTTGTATCGTCATGGCGATTCCGTGGTCCTCAAGTACACGGTTGGGAGAGCGACGGTACTGGAAATGCCGTCACTGAATAACGGGATGCTCTCGCGATCTTTCGAGCTCGGCCCGAGGGACAAGCGACTCGAATTGCTGGTCGAGGAAGGCGCGGACGAGTCGCGCGCAGTCTCCCACTACGTGCGCGGCGGCCGGGACGGCGTTTCTCTGGAAACGCGTTCGGATGGACGAGTTGTAGTTGCCGTTCCGCCTTCGGAATCGACAGTCCGATTTGAGCTCGTGTATTCGAGGAACGGAGACGTGGCTCCCGAATATGCAGAAACATCGCTCAGCGCGCTGACGGAGGGCGGTCCGGGAATTTACTCCGAAACGCTCGAGACCTCGGGCCAGTTGGGAATCGATGCGACTCCATACACGGTCGACACAATACCTCTGCCCAACGACAATCCCTGGTTTTCCAATATTCGCTTCGGCGGATTCGACTTTTTCGAGGACGGGACCCGGGCGGCGTTTTCGACTTGGAACGGGGATGTCTGGATTGCGGCAGGGCTGGAAGGCGATCTGCAATCGATCACTTGGAAGCGGTTTGCGAGTGGCTTGTTTCAAACCCTCGGATTGAAAATCGTGGACGGCGTGATTTACACGCAGGGCCGCGACCAGATCACGCGCTTGCACGATCTGAACGAGGATGGCGAAGCGGACTTCTACGAGTGCTTCAACAACGACGTTTTGATTACGGAGGGATTTCACGAATTCAGTTTCGACCTGGAGACTGATCGCGAGGGGAATTTCTATTTTTCCAAAGGAATGCCGGTGCAAGCGGGCGGGCGGGGGTTTAGTCCGTGGACCGATCACAGCGGATCGGTTTTAAAAGTGAGCCCCGATGGCTCGACCTTGGAACGCTATGCGTGGGGCTTGCGGGCGCCGGGTGGTGTGGGCGTTGGCCCGAACGGCGAGATTACCACGGGCGAGAACGAAGGATCGCACGTGCCGCGCTGCAAAATCACTTGGAGCCAACCGGGCAGTTTTCATGGCGTGGTGCCCAGCGAATGGGACGGACGGGACTTCGTCCGCACGCTTCCCGGAGCGCCGACCGATTACGAGCGTCCCTTGGTTTGGCTGCCGTACAATGTGGATAATTCGAGCGGGAGCCAGATTTGGGTGCCGGAAAACAGCCCCTGGGGACCCGTTCACCGGAACGAGATGCTACACTTTTCCTACGGAAAATCGTCGATTTTTCGAGTGATGCGGGACGAGGTAGACGGCCAGGTTCAAGGTGGCGTCTATAAGCTGCCAATCGATCTGTCTATTCCCGCCCAGCGGGGAAAGTTCCATCCGAAGAGCGGGGAGTTGTATGTGATCGGACTGCGCGGCTGGCAGACGAACGGCGGTACGGGATTCCAGCGCGTGCGTTACTTGGAGGAGTCGACGCCAGTGCCGACGGGGATTCGCGCATATGACAACGGAATTGTAATTGATTTTTCAGGACCGATCGATCCGGATCAAGCGGAAGATCCGCGCCGCTACATCGTAAAGAAGTGGAATTACATTTGGGGGCCGCAGTACGGGAGCGGTCGGTTCTCCATCGACAGACGTGACGAAGCGCTAGAAGCAGAGGCCTTGAAATCTCCGTCAAAGGCGGCAGTTAACAATGTGGATACAGTTGCCATTCGAGCGGCGAAGGTTCTCGGCGGGGGGCGATCCGTATTTCTGTATGCGCCCCATATGACGGAAGCGATGCAGATGGAGATAAAAATGGACATCACGTCTCTCTCGGGAGAGCCGTTTCGCGAGACCATCTGGAACACGATTCACAATTTGCGTCCTGCGTTCACCGAGCACGGCTTGGACTTTACGAATCTTCCGGACTTGCCTTCGATGCCCTTGGGCGAGCCGGGTTTGACAATGACCATGGCCTACGAAGCCGCGGACGATGCAGTGATGGTCGACCGCATCGCGTTCACGGTGCCGGAAGGAACGCCGATCACGCCGTTCATGAATGTCAGGAAGACGTTTGAGACTTTGTTCGAGGGAACTTTGGTGGTCGAGTCGCGCGATCAGATCGCCTTTAAAATGGTCGGAGACGGGCGGGTCACGCTTTTGATCGACGGGGAGCGCGTGTTCGAAGGGGAGCTGCCCTTGAAGAGCGATCCGATCGAGTTAGAGTCCGGCGGGCATTCGATCTACGCGAGCTACCAGAGCGCCAAGCCCGGCGAAGGGCGATTGCAGTTCTTGTGGAGCGGCGAGAATTTCGTTTGGGAACCGGTGCCGGACGAGGCGTTCTTGACCGTATCCAACGACTTGATCGAAAAATACGCCCGTAGGCGTGATGGGCGCGAGCTCTTTGCCGCTGCTCGCTGTATTCAATGTCATGAGACGCCTCGCGGAATGGACATGAGCACGGTAATGCCAGAGCTGCTAGAAACGCTGCCTGATTTCGAGAATATTGGGAATCGCCTCAATCAAGGATGGATTGAAGCGTGGGTGCGGAATCCTCAGGATCTTTGTCCTACGGTCGCGCCGGACCGCGCCGCGGATGTTGCCGCCTATCTGGCGACTCTGCGTTCAGGCGATGTGGTGAAGCCCGTTTCAGGGAGCGAGGAAAGGGGAAAAGCCCTGGTGGATACGCTGCATTTGAACTTCTGGATCGACGAGTTGACCGAATCGTCGAAACACACGGACAGCGGCTTGCGCGAGTTTTTGCAACATCCCGCGAAGCATTTTCCGGATACAGTCTTCCCGGACCTTCGACTGAGTGAAGAGGAGGCTTCGGATATCGCGGCCTATGTGCTGGCGGAACGTCCGAAAACGCCCACCGCGGGCGCTGGCAACACAGAGGCGGGTCGTTCGATCGTCGCAAACAACTGTCTCGTGTGCCATGGTGGCGGGAATGAGCGCTTCCATGTCGAGACGAGTGGATTCGAGGCAATGTGGGAGGCGGACTGGGTTGCGCGGGGCTGCGTTTCCGAGAACAAAGGAAATGCCCCCGAGTTAAATCTGTCTGCCGAGGATCGGCTGGCGCTGATCTCGTTTCGCAATTCAACCGCGAACGCGCTGACGAATTGGACGCCACGCGAATACGTGGAGCGGACGATGGAGCGACTGAATTGCGTTCAATGTCATTCCGGAGAGAATACGCTACCCGACATCGGCCGAGCGGGGGAGAAGTTGCAGGCTGAATGGTTGGAGCAATTGTTTGCAGGGACCGCGGAAAAAACACGTCCGTGGATGGAAGCGCGGATGCCAGCATTCAAGAGTCGAGCTCAATTGCTGGCGAAAAGTATGGCGGCGGGTCAAGGCGTGCCGATCAAAGCGGAACACCCGAAAATTGAAGAAGAATCCGTTGCGATTGGATCGAAGTTGATTGGATTGGAGGGCTACGCGTGCGTGACGTGTCATGCTGTGGGGGATACGCCTGCTCTTCAAGCGTTCGAGGGGCAAGGCCCCAATTTGAGACTGTCGGGAGAACGTCTACGGACCGGGTACTATCACAGCTGGATGCACTGGCCGCAGCGCATTGTCCCCACGACGATCATGCCGAAGTACACGAGCGACAAAGAGACTGCGGTAAATCCGAACTACTACGACGGCGATTCGGAGAAGCAGTTCGAGGCGATCTGGCAGTGGATGAGCACGCTGGAATAGTTTTTTTAACAGGATACGGCCCGCTTTACGGGCCTACAGGATCCCGCGCTGCGGGAACATGATTATTGGAAGATCCTGTTGGCCACGCCACTGCGGGGCCATCCTGTAGGCCCGTAAAGCGGGCCGTATCCTGTTTCGAAAATATTGCTTCCCGCGACTGTGTTCGATCAATGTAACAGGAACATAAACTCCTTTTCGGCGTTTTGGATTCGGGCTCGCAATCTTCGACTGTCTTGCTAATAGTCACGCTCCTTATTACCCATCATTCTAATTATGAATCATTTGAAAACGAATCTCGCTCAGATTGTCTCTTTTCCCCTAGTGGCTTTAGCCGCCGCCCAATTTTCGTTCGGAGGGGAAGGCTTCACGATCGAAGAGACCCCTTCGGGCTTGACTGTAAATTATGACGGCGAGCTCGTCACGAATTACGTGATCGACCAGGGCAACAAGCCTTACCTGTATCCATTGATTGGACCGACGGGCGTGCCCATGACGCGTGCCTATCCGATGGAGAAAGTGGAAGGGGAGCAATACGATCATCCGCATCACCGTTCGATCTATTTCGGGCATCAGAATGTTGGTGGGTTCGACACATGGCTGGAGTTGCGGTCCGGGACGGAGCGGGACTACGACAAGGAGCGTTTGGACCGTTTCAAGAAGAAGCTGGGGCGCACCATCCATCGTTCGTTTAAGAAAGTGGACGCGAACGAGAAGCGAGCGCTCATCGTGACGACCAACGATTATTTGGGTTCCGGAGGGGAGCCGCTCATGTCCGACGAGCGGACCATTGTGATCCGAAAGACAAACTCGAAGGTCATTGTCGATTTTGACATCGAGTTTATCGCGAGCTATGGCGATATCGAAATCGGGGACATCAAGGACGCGGGACTCAGTGTTCGCATCCCTTCCTATATGGCTTTGAAAGAAGGCAATGGTGGGAGTATCATAAATAGCGAAGGTATTCGCGATGGGGATACTTGGAGCAAGCGAGCGGCTTGGGTGGACTACCATGGTCCGCTGGAAGGAAAGCATGTGGGGATCGCTATCTTGAATCACCCGTCCAGTTTTCGTCACCCGACTCCCTGGCATGTGCGCGACTATGGCTTGTTCACCGCGAATCCGTTTGGATTCAATAGTTTGGACGAGTCGCGCGAGGACAAGACATTCACGCTGGCGGATGGAACGCGGTTTCTCATGCGGCACCGGATCATCTTCCACAAAGGGGACGAGAAACAGGCGAAGATCGCGGAAGCGTTCGAGAGCTACGCGAAGCAGTAGCGCGGTTTTAACAGGATACGGCCCGTGCCACGGGCCTACAGGATCCCGCTATCGCGGAAACTTGATGATTTTGACGTGTTGTTGGGAATTGTAGGGCCGTCGCTTGCGGCGTGCCGCGTAGTTCAGTTGTTTGAAGAGTTAAAAGCAACGCGGCACAGCGCGAGCGCTGGCCCTACGATTTAGCTGATCACTTGAGTTGGTCCAGAAGATTTCGGGCCGTATCCTGTAAAACACAATTCCCCTGTCTTCAGACCGCCGGGTCCGGGAGGTCGCGTTGGATTTTGTCGAGGCGGTAGCCGAAGCCGTTTCCTTGGATTGTATTCAAATCAAGGATGCCGGCGCGGCGTTGGTAGATTCCGGGATGGACAGTTTGTTCGGGAAGGGATGCGTCGGGATAGAACTGCATTCCGTTGCTTTCGACTCCCATGATGGTACCGGCGTGCTGGGCGAGCTGCACGTGCGGAAGTTGGGCGAGCATTGGATTGGTCAGGTCCTGAACCATGAGCGTCATGCCGTTGGCTTTGGCCCAGCAAAGGCTGAGAAGGGCTCCGGTCTGCGTCTTGCAGGTTTTCAGGGCGACACCGGTCCATCCGAGTGTCTGGCCGAGTTTGACGAGACGCCAGTCGTGGGCGCTTTCGTCCATGAAAAGCGGTTTGCGGGCGCTAACGCTACGCACGTCGATCTGGTTGGCTTCGAGGTCGTAAGGAAAGGGTTGCTCGACATAGAGGATGGACTGGTAGATTCGGGGATACTCGTCTCTCAGGCGATCGAGGATGGCGTTGACGTAGTCGGGCTCGGTGACGGCGCAGTTGAAATCGGTGGTCAGCCATTCGACGTCTTTTTCGAGGGCGATTTTCCCGATGGCGACGAGTCGTTGGTAGTCCCATTCGGAGTCGTCGCCGCGCAGCTTGATTTTCAGGCAATTGAGACCGTCGCGGTCGATCCAGTCGCGCAGTACAACCGGGTACCCGTCATTGGGTTCGTGTCCGTCGAGTTCGGAGTCGTCGAGCGGGTCGAGGCCGCCGACGAGATGCCAGACGGGGAGAGTTGGCTTGGATGGAGTGAGGAAGTCGGACGGGTACTTGCCAGCGAATAACTCGTCGGATTCGAAAAAGTAGGAGAGGTCTTTGCTCAGATACTCGCTGGTGTAGGTTTCGTAGATGGGCTTGTACTGAAGATTTCCATACGCGTCGTGAATGGCGATGTCTAGCGGCGAAAAGCAAACGAGGGCGGCGAGGTGAGGCAAAGCGTGGCTCGCTTCGCGGGAGGCATTGAACTCCGACTGGAGGGCCTGGAGTCGATTTTCGATAAACGCGTGGCCGATTTCCAAGGCGTGACCGTTCGCGTCGAATTTCTTCAGTTCTCGAGTGAGCGAGCAGGTAAACTCGCGCAGGGCGGTTTCGCGTTCGTCGTAGTCGATACTGGAGGGCCATACCCAGCCGACGCTGAGCGGGGTTTCGCCCCAGCCGATGGCGGATTCGCCGTTCTCGTTTTCGAGGGTCACGCAGGCGCGGGCGCAAGTCACTTTGGTGAGAACTTGAGCTCCGAACTTCAGCGGGACGCGCATCTCTACGGGAAGGAAGTAGAGCCGAGCATCGGTAATTCTAGCGTTGTGGGAAGGGGTGGCCATGCTGGTTGCTACGAAGTGGAGAGGAGGCGGTCAAGGCTTTCGAAGAGCGGACGGCAGGAACATTTGGATTTCGCTGGATTCCCGTAGTGTTTTCCGGATACTGACGGGATGGACATGGATCGGCGCGCGTTTGGGAAACTGGCATTGGCGGGTAGTTTGGGTCTGGCAACAGGAGTGGTCCCGTTGCGAGGGAAGAGCGGGGGCGACCGGCTTTCCGTCCATTTGTTTTCAAAACACCTTCAGTTTCTCGACTATCGGGACATGGCCGAAGCGACGGCGGAGATGGGTTTTGACGGCGTGGACTTGACGGTTCGGCCAGGCGGGCATGTGCTGCCGGAGCGGGCTTCGGACGATCTGCCGCGAGCCGCGGAAGCGATTCGAGCGGCGGGTATGGAGCCGAATATGCTGGTTTCGCGGATCGTGAGCGTTGACGACTCCGCTGGTATTCAGTCGTTGAGGACAGCTGCCGAATTGGGATTCAAACACTACCGTATGGGCTACTATCGCCCCGATGCGGACAAGAGCTTGCGGGAGAATTTGGACTACTGCGCTGACGAGTTGAGCGATCTCGCTGCATTTAATGAAGCGGTGGGATTGCACGGAGCGTATCAAAATCACGCGGGGCAAGTAATCGGCTCGTATGTGACGGATTTAGCGTATTTGTTGGATGGACACGATCCGCGTTGGCTGGGTTGCCAGTACGACATTCGCCACGCGACGGTGGATGGAGGATCGTCCTGGCCGTTGGGGTTGCGGTATTTGGCCGGGCATATCCGCACGATGCCGATCAAAGATTTCGACTGGGCGAAGAAAGATGGGCGTTGGGTAGTGCAGAATGTGCCGTTGGGCGAAGGGAAGGTTGATTTCGATCGGTATTTCAAAGCGCTACGCTCATATAATTTGAGGCCCTTGGTCTCGTTGCACTTGGAGTACGATCTCGGTGGAGCGGAGCATGGGAAGCGAGAGCTTACGATTCCTCAGAAAGCGGTGTTCGCGGCAATGCGACGAGATTTGAAGCGTCTACACGAACTTTGGGACGCGAGCGCGGGTTAGTAATTTACAGGATACGCCCCGATGTAATCGGGGCTACAGGATGGTCCCGTCTATGACGGGACCAACAGGATGATTTAGTCTATAGGCCATTCGATAGTGGTTAAAATTATTGATTTTGATCTAAAGTCATCATGATCCCGCCTTAGCCGCCGACTTTGTCGGGGTCAATGACGGGATGCTGCAGGTCCGCAACGCGGACCGTATCCTGTCAAAAACCCTTAACCGTGTGGATCGGGATTGCTTCGTCGGAAAGCTCGGTTCTTAGTTTGATCTCATGAAAAGTCTCGTTTCGCGGATCACATTTCTCCCTGTAGTCTGTTTTCTCTCAATCGCAGTTGTGGGCGCGGAGGATCGACCGAATATTCTGCTGGCGATCGGGGACGATATATCCTGGCAACACATCGGGGCCTATGGCTCGGAGTTCGTCGACACGCCGACGTTTGACCGATTGGCCGAGGAGGGGGTCCTTTTCGAAAACGCGTATTGCAGCGCTCCCGGTTGCAGCCCGTCGCGAGCGGCTTTGTTGACGGGAAAGTACATTTGGGAGATTGAGGAAGCGGGAACGCACGCGGCGAATTTTCCCAAGCATCTGCAAGTGTATCCAGAATTGTTGGAAGCGGCGGGTTATTTTCCGGGCTATACCGGCAAGCCTTGGGGTCCGGGCCGTTTGACCGAACGCCCTCGCAATCCGGCTGGGCCGGAATACAATAAGCGAAAGTTGGATACCATGCCGGCGAAGGGGATCTCGAACAAGGACTACGCGGCGAACTTCGCGGATTTTCTCGCGGCCCGGCCCGAGGGTCAGCCTTTTGTGTTTTGGTTTGGCGCCCACGAGGCCCATCGCGTCTTTGAGAGGGGTTCCGGGTACCGGAATGGAGTGGATGCGTCAGAGGTTGTGGTGCCTGGATTTCTTCCGGAAACGGATCTGACAAGGGAAGACGTGGCGGATTACGGCTTGGAGATAAACTGGTTCGACTCTCACCTCGGGAAGATGCTGGAGCAATTGCGGGCGATCGGCGAGCTGGACAATACGATCGTAGTCGTCACTGCGGACAATGGAATGGCGTTCCCGAGAGCGAAGGCCAACAACTATGAGTACGGGGTGCGCATGCCGCTGATTGTTTCTTGGAAGGACGGGATCGCGACGGAAGGGCGGCGGCTTTCGGATTTTGTCAGCTTGATCGATTTGGCTCCGACGTTCTTGGAGGCGGCGGGCGAGAAAGCGCCTCTTGCGATGACGGGGCGGAGCTTGATGCCTCTGCTGCGATCGAATGCCGACGGCAAGATCGACCCGACTCGGAATTTCGTATTGTCTGGGCGCGAGCGTCACACCCATGCCCGGGCGGAAAACTTGGGCTATCCGATCCGGGCGATTCACACCGCTAAGTACAACTACATCCGCAATTTGCATCCCGAACGTTCGCCAACCGGGATCGAATTCAAGGACGTGGACGGAAGTCCGTCGCATTCTTTGATGTTGGCGAGTCCAGATAGCGGGCTTTCCCAACTTGCGTATGGAGATCGCCCGTACGAGGAACTGTACGACAAGGAAAACGACCCGTATTGCGTGAACAACCTAGCCGGCAATCCGGAGTACGCTCCGATTCTCGAGCAACTGGGAGAGCGAATGGAGGCGGCGCTGCGGGAGACGGGCGATCCGCGAATTTTAGGTTACGGCGATGTTTTCGACAGCTATCCCAGGTATAGCGGGACCCGGGCGTATCCAGGTTTCAATACGAGCGGCAAGTACAATCCGGAGTACGTGAAGCGGGCATTGGCTCAAATGGAAGCGCTGGGTGTAGAGAACCCCGCCTACGAGGCTCGGGTGCAGGCGAACAAGGCAGTGGAAGGAAGGCCGCCGTCGAAGGACTAGGTTTGGCAGCCGAAATTCACGAGGCGGGTGATCGCAATCGAATGCGGCGACTCCGTCGTTGGATTGTGTAGAAATGGCGATTGTGAAATCGAAAAAGGCGAAACGCTGGAGCATCGGCGCGGTGGGGATTGCGATCGTTGGAATCGGCGTGATCATCGTCGGTTCGGGATTCTCCGGCTGCGCGACGTTTAGCATTACTCCGGAAGAGGCTACGGAACGCTTCGCGCGCAGCGGCCATCCACCGCCTGAATTCATCACGCAGGAAACGAACCCCGGGACCATTCACATGGCTTCGGTGGGCGAAGGCGATACTGCTATCGTATTCGTGCACGGATCGCCGGGAAGCTGGAGCGCCTTTAGCCGCTTCCTCATGAACCGCGATATTCGGGAGCTGGGACGGGTGATTTCGGTGGATCGTCCCGGGTTTGGATTGAGCCTGCCGCTCAAGGCCGAGCCGTCGATCGAGGAGCAGTCGCGACGGATCTACGAGGCGTTGCGCAAGTCGGGAGTCGACGGCAACGCCCTCTTAATTGGGCATTCGCTCGGTGGACCGGTGATTGCGCGCATGGCGTTGGATTATCCGAAGTTCGTGAGCGGACTGATTCTGGTGGCCCCGTCGATGGACCCCGATCTGGAGAAGCGTAAGTGGTACAATTACGTGGCCAAGTTTCCTCTAGTGAAGTGGGGGATCTCCAAGGACTGGGCGAACAGCAACGACGAGATTTTTCCCCACAAGCGAGAGCTGATTATGCTGGCGGACGGGCTTACTTCGATAGAAACGCCGACCATCGTGATCCAAGGGATGGACGACGAGCTCGTGCCGCCGGGGAATGCGGATTACGTGGAGCGTATGATGGAGGAGGCTTCATTGCTGGAGATTTGGAAGATTGACGGGCTTAATCACTTTGTGCCCTGGCGCCGACCGGATCTAATCGAGAACGCGATCGAGCGACTGGTGGAAGAGCAGTCTCGCTAAACCCGCGCTTGTATCCGCTGGAGACATTCGCTGTAGTCTTCGCATGCCCAAACGCGCCCCCAGAATAGGTCCGGAGATATACCAATACGTTCTCGACGCTTCGTCGCGCGAATCGGAGTTGCTGTCGGAGCTGCGGCGCGAGACGGACGAATTGCCGGACGCGCGGATGCAGATCACGCCCGACCAGGGGCAGTTCATGGCCTTTTTGGTTCGATCGATCGGGGCTCGATTCGCGCTTGAGATCGGGACCTTTACGGGATACAGCTCGTTGTCGGTCGCGGCGGCTCTGCCCGAGGACGGGAAGCTGATCGCGTGCGATTTGAGCGTCGAATGGACGGATATCGCCCGTCGTTATTGGGGCAAGGCGGGGGTCGACGGGAAAATCGATCTGCGCATCGGTCCTGCGCTCGATACGCTTTCCGACTTGGAGCGGTCGTCGTTAGCGGGGTCGATCGATTTCGCGTTCATCGACGCCGACAAGGAGAACTACGACGCTTACTACGAATCGTGTCTGCGACTGGTTCGGACGGGAGGCCTGATCCTGCTGGACAACGCGCTTTGGGGTGGGCAAGTGATCGATCCCGAGTATCAGGATGTGGATACATTGGCGATTCGGGCGATGAACGAGAAATTGCGGGACGACACGCGCGTGGATGCGAGTTTGCTTACTTTGGGGGATGGCGTGTATTTGGCCCGAAAACGCTAGCGAATTGGGACTTCGTCACCAAACTTTGAAACGATGAAGATTGTACGATACGAAGATCCGTCGGGAAATATTCAATACGGCGAGAAGCGCGAGGGCGCGGTTTACCGAATTGAAGGCGACCTGTTTGGCGCGATGACGCCTACGGACGAGGCTGCAGACGTGGGGAGATTGCTGGCGCCGGTGGACCCGGAGATTATTCTCTGCATCGGATTGAACTACAAGTTCCACGCCGAAGAGAGCGGAGCGCCAATCCCGAAGTTTCCCGTTCTCTTTATCAAAGGGCGAAACGCGCTGCAACATCCAGGCGCTCCGATTGAGATCCCGACATTTCTGGCGAGCGAAGAGGTCGACTACGAATGCGAGTTGGCGGTCGTGATCGGAAAGCCGTGCAAGAACGCGACTGTGGAAAACGCGCTCGACTACGTGTTGGGCTACACCTGCGCGAACGACGTGAGCGCTCGGGATTGGCAGAAGAAAATGGGCGGCGGTCAATGGTGCCGGGGAAAGACGTTCGATACGTTCGCGCCGATGGGTCCGTGCTTGGTGACGGCTGACGCGATTCCGGATCCGAACGACCTCGAAATCGGGACGACGCTCAATGGCGAAGTGGTCCAGGACTGGAACACGCGGGACATGATCTTCAACGTTCGCGAGATAATCGCCTTCCTGAGCGGGAGCACGACCTTGCTGCCGGGGACTGTCATTTTGACGGGAACGCCGCACGGGGTGGGGATGGCTCGAACGCCGCCTTTGTGGTTGAAGTCTGGCGACGAAATTTCGGTGGAGATTGAAGGGATCGGCCGCCTTTCGAATCCTGTCGTGAACGAAGGCGAAAAATAGCTGCGTCATACCGTTTTTCCCTCTTGCTCTCAGTCGCGGGCGGAGGCTTGATGGGGCGTTATGTCTGAATTGAGAACGACTCCGCTCACTGCGTTTGCGATCGCCAATGGCGGCCGCATGGTCGACTTCGCTGGATGGAATATGCCGGTGCAATTCGAAAGCATCGTCGAAGAGCACAAGGCGACGCGCTCGGCGGCGGGCTTGTTCGACGTCAGCCACATGGGCGAGGCGCGGGTCGAAGGCCTAGAGGCGACTCGTTTTCTCGACCATGTTTTGACCAACGACATTTCGGGAATGTCCATCGGGCAGGCCCTCTACAGTTTGATGTGCTACGAGAATGGGGGCGTGGTCGACGACTTGCTGGTGTACAAGCTCGGTGAGGAGTCGTATTTGCTTTGCCTCAACGCGGCCAATACGGAGAAGGATCTGGAGTGGCTGAATACCAAGCGTTCGGGCTTCGATGTCTCGGTCGCGAACGTATCCGATTCTTACGCGCTGCTCGCGTTGCAAGGGCCGAAAGCGTTTCCGATTTTGGAGTCGATTGCTCCGGGCGCGCTCGACGGCTTGAAGTACTATCACTTCCGGGAAGGCGAGTTAGCCGGGGCGCAGTGTATTGTCAGCCGAACCGGCTACACGGGGGAGCCGGGCGTCGAGATTTTCGTAAGCCCGGAACCGGCGGAGTCGCTCGCTAAAACGCTTGTGGCCGCGGGGACCGACTTAGGTCTTCGATTGGCGGGGCTGGGCTCGCGGGACAGTTTGCGTCTCGAGGCGGGTTATTCGTTGTACGGTCACGAGATTAGCGAGACCATCACGCCGGTCCAAGCGAACTTGATGTGGACGGTGAAGCTGGGGAAGGCGTCGGATTTTATTGGAAAGGCCGCGCTGGCGGAAGAAAAAGCGGCGGGGCCGAAGAAGCGGATCGTCTTTTTCAAGACTGGGAATCGGCGGATTGTTCGGAGCGGGACGTTGGTTTTGACCGGGGATCGCGAGGCAGGCGTCGTCGTCTCGGGTACGTTTTCGCCAGAGCTTAACGAAGCGATTGGATCCGCGTGGGTGGACTCCGATGCGGCGAACGCGCAATTATCGGTGGACATGCGTGGAAAGGAACTGCAATTGTTTTCCACGAAGCCTCCCTTCATCACCTTGAATCCTCAATCCAATCACACGACTTCCGGCCCGTCGAATTCCACATGAACATTCCTGAAAATCTCAAGTACACGAGCGACCACGAATGGTTGAAACTCTTGGACAATGACGAAGCGCTCATCGGGATCACCGACTTCGCCCAAAACAGCTTGGGGGATATCACCTTCGTGGAGATCCCGGAATCGGGGGATAGCTTCGATACGGGGGCGACGTTTGGCGTGGTGGAATCGGTCAAGGCGGCCTCGGACCTGTACATGCCGGTCGACGCTGAGGTTTTGGAGGGAAACGCTGCATTGGAAGACGCTCCCGAGCTCGTCAATCAGTCCGCGTTTGAAACGGGTTGGATCGTCAAAATCAAGCTGTTGAATCCGGAGCAGTTGAACGGTTTGCTGGACGCCGCGGGCTACGCGGAAATCGCCAAGGATTGAGGCCCAAACCTGTCGTTCGGGCGGAATTGGCGCGATAATTTCCAGATTAAAAAAAATTAATCGGGTGATTCCACTATTGCGCGTCCCCCCTAAGTCCAAGAATCTTCCTGTAACCGAAAATACATCTAAGGCGTTGCTCCATTGGACGCGGTATTGGCGGTCCCAGAAACTATTAGATTTTATACCCTCATTTATGGCTATTGCGCTGATCAAAAATCACGGGCAAAATGCTGGATCCAAACGCGTGGATTCAACCGACAAAAAGACGGGCCTGAGACGCCTCCTGACGATTTTTTCCGTGGCAGGATCGATACTACTCGCGGGCTGCTACTCCGCCCCGAAAAACAAGGCGTCGGAACTTCCATTGGAAACACCGAATTCCTGGTCTTCGGGCCTGGGAGCCGGGGAATTTCAGCCTCAAAACTGGACGAAGGATTTCAACGACCCGATGTTGGTCAAAATCATAGAGGAAGCTCTCGCTCACAACTACAATTTGAAGGCGGCCGAATCGCGGCTCGCTTCGCAGATTGCGGGGTCGCGATTCGCGGGTTCGGCGATCTGGCCGACATTGAACGTCAATGCGAATCAGAACCGAAATCGTCGCAACAACGCGAGTGGCATCAACCAAACGCCTACTGCCGAGACATTTGGTATAACGGGGCGGTTCAACTGGGAAATCGATATTTGGGGTCGCGTTCGCAATGGATACAGAGGCGATTTGGCGGATATCCAATCGGCGGAGGCCGACTACAACGCGATCCGTCTTTCGATCGCCGCCCGCACGGCCCAATCCTGGTACAGCGCCATCGAGGCGAAGCAGCAGTACGAGCTGGCTTTGCGTACGACCGAAGCCCTGGAGTCCAGCGCGGTGATTGTGGAAGAGAACTTCAAACGCGGTATCGCCCGCGCTTTGGAAGTGCGGCTGATTCGAGCGAATGTCGCCTCGAACCGAAGCACTTTGGAAACCCGTTTGAGGACGCGCGATTCATCGGTGAGGCAACTCGAGACGCTTTTGGGACGCTATCCGGGCAACGAGTTGGAAGTGGCCGCTAATCTGCCCGAAATATCGGGACCGGTTCCCGCCGGGCTTCCATCCGAAATGCTCTTGCGTCGGCCCGACGTAATCTCGGCCGAGCGGACAATGGCCGGCAATGAGCAGCGGAAATTCGAAACCAGCAAAGCCCGCATCCCCAGTCTCAATTTGAATCTGTCGCGCGGCACCAGCGCGCGTGACATTGAGAATGTATTCGAGTTTATGGACTTTCGCGTTTGGTCGCAGCAGTTGAGCATTTCCCAGACGATCTTTCAAGGTGGGCGCTTGCGAGCCAATTACCGCCGAGCCAAGGCGAATTACGAGCAGTCGGTATCGAACTACAGCAACGCGGTGTTGACGGCGTTTCGCGAAGTGGAGAACGCCCTAAACAACCAGTCGTCTTACGAGCGCGACTACGAATTGCAGAAGTACGCGGCGGAAGAATCCATCGCTGCGGAAGAGCTCGCGTGGGAGGAATATGGTCGCGGGCTGTCGGACATCACGACGGCGCTCGACGCGGTTCGCCGCTCGATCACTGCCCAGCGCGCTTTAATTCAAGTATCCAACCAGCGCGTACAGTCGCGTATCGACCTTTACCTCGCCCTTGGTGGCGGGTTCGATTTCGAGACCGAAACCGAAAACTAGATTTAACTCAGAAACACCTTTTTCCCCAACATGAAACGTCTCCTTCAAATACTCGTGCCGATCGTCTTGCTGGCCATCGGCGGTACTGTATTCTATTTGCTGGTAACCACGGCTCCCGAGCCGAGGCAGCGTCCTAACTTCAGCACGACGCCGGACGTTGTCGCCCGCAAACTGGCTCCGGAGTCGTACACGGTCACTCTGGAGACGCAAGGCGAAGTGCGGGCGCGGACGACCAGTACACTGATCCCGGAAGTGCGGGGCCAGATCGTCGACGTGGCTCGAAACTTCACCGAAGGCGGATTTTTCGAAGAGGGCGACGTTTTGCTCGAGATCGACGATAGCGACTACCAGACGGAGCTGATCGTGGCCGACGCGGCTTTGGCTCAAGCGGAGTTGCGCGAATTCGAGGAACTCGCCCGCTACGAGCAAGCCAAGCTCGACTGGGAGCGCTTGAATCCAGGCGTCGAGGCCAATCCGTTGACTCTGCGCGAGCCGCAGCTCAAGCAAGCCCGAGCGGCGACTGCCTCGGCGAAAGCTCGACTAACCACCGCTGAGCGGAACTTGGAGCGTACCAAGATCCGCGCCCCGTATGCGGGCCGTGTGCTTTCCAAGAACGTGGACGTGGGGCAGTACGTTTCACCCGGCAATCAGCTCGCCCGGATCTACGCGGTGGACTTTGCCGAAGTCCGGCTGCCCTTGACCGCGACGCAGTTTTCATTTTTGGACCTCCCGTCCGTCTACCGCGGGGAAAATCCGTCGTTTCGAGAGGGGCCGGTAGTGACGCTGAGCTCCACGATCGGAACGGAGACTTATGAATGGCGCGGCCGCATTACGCATACTGAAGGTTTGGTAGACTCGAGAAGTCGCCAACTATTCGTAGTCGCTCAAGTGCGAAATCCGTATGGCGAGTCTGCGGATGGACGTCCCCCGCTCAAGGTCGGCTCCTTTGTCCAAGCGAAAATTGAAGGCAAGACGCTCGAGGATGTTTACGTGATTCCGCGCGTGTTGCTGCGTGAAAACGAGTTTGTGCTTCTGGTCGACAGCGAGAACTACCTTTCGCGCCGTTCCGTCGAGCTCGCGTGGGAGACGGACGAGGTCATCGTCGTGCAAAGCGGCCTGAATGCGGGCGACAAGCTTTGTTTGACCGAAGTGCCTTACGCGCTCGAAGGCTGGCCGGTGAACGTCACGGACGAGTCAGGCGTGCAGATCGCCGCGGAAGAGCCGGAAGAAGGCGAGACGGTTGCCCGCGCGCGGCCGCCGAGAGCCCCATCGGGTGGTGGAGGCGCTGCCGCTCGGATCGATCCAATCATCGAGGCGGCAGGCGACAAGCTTCCTCCGGAATTGCTGGCGAAGTTGAACGCGATCAAGGAGTCGGGCGATTTCACTCAAATGCGACCCGTAATGACGGAATTGCGCGAATGGGCCGAAGCCAACGGCGTCGAGCTTCCCGCAGGGGGAAGAGGCGGACCGGGCGGTGGCGGCCGTGGTGGAGGCGGGGGCGGTGGAGCCCGCGGTTTCTAGTACATTTTAAATTATCCCGTGAGGCTGTATCAACCAGTCAATTACACGTTTTACAGAAATATTAGTTCACAGATTCAGCTGAGATTCGCTGCCCAGCCAGGGAGGCGTCCACGCTGACCTTCAATTCTTAGCACTCAACCCAATCTCCATCATGCATCGTCTAATCGAATGGTTCTGCAAAAACGGAGTTGCCGCCAACATCTTGATGGTGTGCATCGTCGCGGCCGGCATCTATTCCGGCATCAATAAAATCGTCCTTCAGGAGTTTCCAGACTACAAGTCGCGGACGATCAATGTGGACGTCCAGTATCGCGGGTCGACGCCAACGGAAATAGAGGAAGCCATTGTCCTGCGCTTGGAGGAAACGCTCTACGATTTGGAAGGCTTGGACGAGATGGACGCTCGAGCGAGTTCCAACAGCGGGAGCGTTTCGCTGACGATTCTCGACAACTTCGACATCAACCGGGCGCTCGATGAAGTGAAGAACCGAGTGGACACGATTCGCACGTTTCCAATCGAGGCGGAGCGTCCCCAAATTTCGCTTCGAAATTTCGAGGAACGCGTGATCACAGTGGTGTTGGCGGGCGACCTGAGCGAGGCCGAAATGAAGCGGTTGGGCGAGAATGTGCGCGACGAGATTGGCTCCCTGGAAGGGATTTCTCTCACCACGCTGAAGGCGGTTCGACCTTATGAAATCGCTATCGAGGTGCCGGAAGCGACCTTGAAGGAATTCGGATTGAGTTTCGACACGGTGGTGCGAGCCGTCCGCAACCATTCGATCGATTTGTCCGCGGGCAGTATCAAGACCGATGGCGGGGATATCCTTTTGCGGACGTCGCAACAAGCGTACACGCAATCCGACTTCGACGAAATTCCGGTGGTCACTACTGCGGACGGAACGCGTATCACGCTTGCGGATATCGCTCAGGTGAAGGATGGGTTTGACGAGACGCCGATCGAATCGAAATTCAATGGGGATCGAGCGATCGCGGTGGATGTGTTCCGAACGGGGGATCAAAGCGCGATCACGATCGGAACGATCGTCAAGGACTACATCGCGGAGAAGCAGTTGACGCTTCCGGACGGGATCAGCTTATCGTATTGGCAGGACGACTCCGCCCGAATCAAGTCGCGTTTGGATACGCTGAAAACGAGCGCGATCATGGGTTACCTGCTGGTGCTTTGCATCTTGTCGCTCTTCCTTCGCCCGACGTTGGCATTCTGGGTGGCGCTGGGAATTCCCATCGCGTTCTCCGGCGCGTTCTTTCTACTGCCGATCATGGGCGTTTCGCTCAATCTGATAACGCTTTTCGCTTTTATATTGGTGTTGGGGATCGTGGTCGACGACGCAATTGTGACGGGGGAAAACGTCTACCAGCACATGCAGCGTGGATCGGACGCGATGACTGCGTCCATCAAAGGCACGCAGGAAGTGGCGATCCCGGTTATTTTCGGCGTCCTTACGACTATGGTCGCGTTCTACCCCATCTCTGTCATGTCGGGAACGCGCGGCAATTTCTTCAAGATGATCCCGATCGTAGTCATCCCGGTCTTGTTCTTCTCCATCATCGAGTCGAAGTTCATTCTCCCCGCCCACTTGAAGCACTGTAAGGGCTTGGGCAAGAAAGAGACGGTGACCAATCCGCTCGTGAAGGTACAGCGGTTCTTCGCATCGGGCTTGGAGAATCTCATTTTGAAATACTACAAGCCGGCGCTCAATTTCTGCCTGAAATTTCGCTATGGCACTGCGGCGTTTTTCGTAGCGCTCCTATTCGTGTTTATCGGAGTGATTGTCGGCGACCGCCTTCCTTATAGTTCGTTTCCGCGTTTGGCCCGCGACCGCGTGCAAGTGACCTTGCAAATGCCGGCGGGAACGACTTTTGAAGTAACTCGAGCCCACATCGACCGCGTCGAGAAAGAGGCCTTGGCCTACATGAAAGAGATCAACGGAGAGCACGGCGTTGAGATCATCACTGACATTTTTGCGACGGCGGGGGGCAACCCGTTCGGTAGCGGTCGTCCCGGAAGAAGCGGGCAGGCCGGCATCGCCGAAATGGGTGAAATCGTGATCGAAATGCTGCCTCCCGAGGAGACGGGCGTGCAAATTGGAAGTCGCGAGATCACGCTGGCCTTGCGCGATCGCGTCGGTCCGATTCCAGAAGCGGAAACGTTCTCCTTCTCCTTCGCCCGCGGCGGGGGAGGCGCCATGTCTGTCCAGCTACAAGGGCCGAGCATCGACGACTTGAAAGAGATTTCGGTCGAGCTTCAGAAGGTTCTCGCGGGCTACGAAGGACTGTACGACATATCGGACTCCTTCGAGCGATCAACCGAGGAGCTCGAACTTGAATTGAAACCAGCCGCTTCGAATTTGGGCGTCACCGCCCAGCAGCTCGCGTCCCAGGTTCGCCAAGCGTTCTTCGGGTCGGAAGCGCAGAAAATTCAGCGCGGCCGGGACGACGTGAACGTGATGGTGCGCTATCCGAGGGAGGAACGCCGATCGCTGGCGTCGTTGCGGACCATGATGATTCGGACGGCCAACGGCACGGAGGTTCCCTTCGAGGAAGTGGCGCAAGTGGTGCCGGGTCGAGCCTTGCCGTCGATTCGGCGCGTGAACCGCAACCGTATCATTCGAGTGGAGGCGGACGCGGATACGGAATCCGTAGACGTGGACGCGATCGAGTACGACATCGTCAACAACGTGCTACCGCCAATGATCGCCAAGTATCCGGGCATGTCCGTCAGTTTGGAAGGACGCGCTCGGGAGCAGGCCAACAACAATCGCGAGTTGATGAAGGGAATCTACTTCGTCGTCGCGGCGATCTACATTCTTTTGGCGATTCCGTTTCGGAGCTACACGCAGCCTTTTATCGTCATGGCGGCGATTCCGTTCGGGATCATCGGGGCCTTGATGGGGCATTTTATAATGAACTTCCTATTGCTGGAGGTGTTTGGACGAAGTAGTAGTCCGACTTCGGTTGTATCGATGCTGTCACTACTTGGCATGATGGCGTTGTCCGGAGTCGTGGTGAATGACAGCCTTGTCATGGTCGACTTTATCAATCGTCAGATTCGAAAGGGTATGAAAGTGTTCGAGGCGGTTCGCTTGGCGGGCGTGCGTCGCTTCCGTCCGATTTTGCTGACGTCGTTGACGACTTTCTTCGGGTTGCTGCCGCTCATGTTCGATCCCAGCTCGCAGTCGGCGTTCTTGATTCCGATGGCGGTCTCGCTGGGCTGGGGCATTTGCTTCGCGACGGGAATTACCTTGCTGTTGGTGCCGACGATAACGCTCATCTTCGAGGATGTGCGCGTGGCGTTCTGCAAGCTGTACGATCGGCCCATCGATCGGTATCCGGTCAAGCAGGACCAAAAGGAAGAGCTCGTCGCCGCCGAGTCGGGATAGGTTTTGTCACCGCTCGCGTTACTCGCTAGGATCCGACGTAGTCACCGACTGCGTCGGTGCCTACGCGGAAATAGGATGCCTCCCGTCGGTCGGCAAATAAGGTTTGGGAATGTTCGATGACTTTATTTCCCTCCCGCCCGGCGGGAGGGATCCTATTGGCCCCGCTCGGCGGGGACTCCTAGCCCCGATGGAATCGGGGCGATGACGGAAAATAGATTCGAACGGATTTGTATCGCCATTCGACTGGAATTGCGAAGAACGGGGACTTCGTTTGTTTGAACAAGATGCTGATTGAAACTTCCCGAGAGTCCGAACGGTGGAACCGAATCGGTTTATGAGGATCGATGCTGGACTGATGAGTCGCTGGCTCCCGTGGCTTTTGACGGGGGCGCTGGGAATCGCCTGGTTGCTGTTCGTAGATCAGTTTGCGGTCGATATCCTGTTTCACGACCAATGGGCATTGTACGAGCCGATGTTCAATGAAGCGGGAGCCGCGGAAGCGTTTGTTTTCCAGCATGGTCCGCATCGGCAGGGGTTAGGCGGCGTGGTCACCTATTGGCTGGCGGGATTGTCGGGATTTTCGGTCGTGGCAGAGTCCAGCGCGATCGTTGTGTTCCTAGCGCTCGCTTCTGCGCTCGCGTTGCATCTGAAACGGTTCGCCACTGGGGTTGCGAGCGCTTGGGATGTTTGTATTCCATTGCTATTCCTCAATCCTGTCCAGGTGGAGACGATCGTCGACGTTCCCAATCTTTCGCACAGCGTGTTGCCTCTGGTTTTGATGCTGGCGATCGCCCGATGCTGGCTGAGCTCGAACGTTTGGATACGAGTTGGATGCGGTTCGCTGTTGGCGGCGATCAGCTTGTTCACGGGATTCGGCCTGTTTGTGTACGCGTCCTTTGTGTTGCTTTGGCTAGCGAGCGCGTTTCGCAAAAACGACGGCGTGGGCAGGGAGCGCGGCAAAGTCGCTGGAGCGGTGGGGATCGCTCTGCTAGGGATTTCCGCTGTTGTATTTGCTTTTGGATACGAATGGCAACCTTCCAATTCGGGAATGGTCTTTCCGCATTGGCCGGTTACCGACTATTTCGTTTTCATCGATCACATCTACGGGCGGTTGTTCTATTTTCCCAAAACAGCGCGTTTCGTTGTCGGATTTTTGATTGTAGTTGCTCTGTTGATTTGCGCGTATCGGATCGGACGGGCAGTTTGGACGAGTCAAGTGGAGAGTCGATTTCTGGAGACGTTGCTTTTCCAGTTTTCGACGAGTATTCTATTTGTTTGGATGGCGGCGATTGGCCGCGTGTCGTTTGGGGCCGACGCGGGAAGTTCGTCTCGCTACACGACTCTGGCGATTCCGGCTATTTTTGCAGTGTACTGCTGGATAGCCAAAAAGTTGAAATCGAATGGCGGCTTGCGGTGGGCTCAGTACGGCTTCGTGTTGGCGGCGGTGGTTTCGTTCGTCTCGAGCGCGTTTCACGCCTATGATCGGTCCGGGCCGATTCGGCAGGGGAAGCTCGACTGGTTGGACGCCTATGAAGAAACGGGTTCCGTGGTTGAAGCGACTGACGTTTCAGGATTCCCGATTTTCCCGGAACCGCCGCTCATCGAGGAGTCGGTCGAGTATCTAGAGCGGAATCGCCTGGGTGCGTTTCACTAGGCGGCGTTGGGTGACGGTAAGCAAAAGTTAGTGTTGAATGTCTCGGCGATCATCGGCTAGTTGGTTGATCATGAAATTACCCGTCGAGGACGATTTTAACGACATTATTGGAAAAGCTCAAAAAGGGCAGGGAATCGCCACCGAGGCGCTTTCGGAGCAGATCGGACTGCCGGAAGAGGCCATCCGCGCCGCCCGCCGTGGCGAGTTCGATGAGGACGCGGTCGCCCAATTGGGAAAAGCGCTCGGCTTGAATGTCGAGGCCTTGATCACGATCGGCAAAAACGCGTGGTATCCAGATCAGCCGGACGTGATTGAGGGCTTCGAGCTGATCGCGACGCCGTTTTACGATATGCATGTGAACGCCTATCTGATTTGGGACGTAAACACGAAGGAGGCCGTCGCCTTTGATACCGGAACGGATCCCGAGCCAATGCTCGAGCAGATCGACAATCTCGGCCTGAATGTGAAGACGCTCTTCGTCACTCACTCCCACGGCGACCACATTACTGGAGCGGATCGATTTCTGGAAAAAACGGGAGCTCGAGCGGTGATTAGCCGAATGGAGCCGGAGGTATCGTTTCCAACGGAGAAAATCGACGAAGGCTATTCGGAGCAAGTTGGGGCGCTGCGCATTGAAATGTTCAATACGCCCGGCCACACCGAAGGCGGCGCGACTTTCCGGGTGAGCGGCCTGGCGCGCGAGTTCGCCATCGTGGGAGACGCGATATTCGCGGGTTCGATGGGCGGAGCGAACATCTCCTACGCGGATGGCATCTCGGGGGTGCAGCGAATCTTGTCCTTGTCGGACGACACGATCATCGCGTCCGGGCACGGACCGCTAACGACAGTGGGTCAGGAAAAGCGGATGAACTGCTTCTATACAGACTAGAGGTTTTTCCCCACAGATTACGCAGATAAACGCAGATTTAAATAAACAGGAACTCCATCTGAGTTCATCTGCGTAATCTGTGGGCAAAAACGATAGTACCTGAAGTTCTCTGTCGCCTTAGGCTTTGGCGGCTTCCTCTTGTTTGATGCGCTCGATGTATTCGGAAACGTTGCAGGTGAGCATGCGGGTGCCGGTTTTGCTAACTTCAAGCACTTTGTTGACGATGGGATCGAGGAAGTCGCGATCGTGGCTTACGAGGATAACGGTTCCGTCGAAGGCTTTGACCGCGTCTTGGAGAATCTCCTTGCTCTTGATGTCGAGATGGTTGGTTGGCTCGTCGAGGATGATGGCGTTGGCTTCCTTCATGAGCATCTTGGCCAATGCGAGTCGATTGCGTTCCCCCCCCGACAGGACGGAGGTTTTTTTGAATACATCGTCTTTGCGGAAGAGAAGCGCTCCGAGGACGGCTCGTGGATTGGACTCCTCGCGTCCGGCGTCGGCCGATGCTTGCTCGACTTCTTCGAGAACGGTCTTTTCGGGGTCGAGTTCTTCCGCTTGCTGCTGGGCGAAGTAGGCGAGGACGGTGTTGATGCCGAGCGTGCGCTCGCCTTCCTGGAAGGGCTCGATTCCGGCGAGGATGCGAGCGAGGGTCGATTTGCCGGCGCCGTTGACGCCGACTACTGCGAGTCGATCGCCCTTTTCGATGTGGAAATCGAGTCCCTTGAAAACTTGGAGATCGCCGTAGGCCTTCGACATGTTCTTCAGCTCGACCACTTTGGCGCTCGCGGGAGGGGGTGGGGGGAATCGGAAGAAAATCTTCTTTTCCTGAGGCGGGAGTTTGATGATCTCCATCTTCTCCAACTCCTTGATACGGCTTTGCACGAGAGACGCTTTTTTGACGTTTCCTCGGAAGCGATTGATGAAGTCCTTCTGGCGCTGGATCTCCGCCTGCTGGTTTTTCGCTTTTTTGCGCAGGACTTCGAGATTCGCTTCGGATTGCTTGATGTAGAACGAGTAGTTGCCGCTGTAAGAGGTCAACTGTCCCATGGACAGGTGGATGGTCCGATTGGTAACTGCGTCGAGGAAGGCCCGATCGTGGGAGATGATCATAAGCGATCCTTCGTAACGCGTGAGGTAGTCCTCGAGCCATTGTTGGGAAACGATGTCCAAGTGGTTGGTCGGTTCGTCGAGGAGGAGGAGCGAAGGTTCTTTTAGAAGGAGTTTGGAGAGGGCGATACGCATTTGCCAACCGCCCGAGAATTCGCCTGTGTCGCGTTCGAAATCGGATCGGTCGAAGCCGAGCCCCATGAGGGTGCGCTCGATGCGCGACTTCATTTTGGCCGGTTCGTGGGCTTCCAGTTTCTGCTCCCACGCGCCGATTTGGTCGAGGAGGTCGTAGTAGGCTTCGGACGAGGTGTCCATGTCCATCATCTTCTCGTCGGCCTCGTCTATGTTCTTCTGCAGTTGGAGGGCGTCTTCGAAAGCGGTGGCTACTTCATCGTAGAGGCTTTTTCCTTTTGCTTCGATGCCGTCTTGGGGCAGGTAGCCGAGCGTGACGTAGGCCGGGCGGTCGACTTCGCCCGAGTCGATTTCCACATCGTCCAGAAGCAGTTTGATGAGGGTGGACTTTCCGGAGCCGTTGGAGCCAACCAGTCCGATGCGGTCGCGAACGCCAATCGTTGTGGAAATTTTGTTGTAGATTACCTTTTCGCCGTAGCGGAGGGAAACATCGACTAGATTGATCATAGGAAGTGGAGGACGATAGGAATCCCGGTGAGCGCGTCAACCTAAGAGACTGTACCCCAAGTCATACTCTTAATCCTAATCTTAATCCTACTCCTAATCAAAAATCGAAGGGGTTGGGGTGATTAAGATTAAGATTAGGATTAAGAGTAGGACTATGATGTGGAAACCTGCCGCGCTTTTGGGATGGACAGCGTTCCCCGTCGGTTCTAGCGTGCAGGGGATTCTTCAGTTAACCCTAATGTGTATTCAGATGATTGCGACGATTGTGAAAATTTCTAAACTTACTTCTGCATTGTGCCTGTTGGGCTCGTTAAGCGCCCCTTGGGTTTTGGCGGCGGGTCACGGGGGAACGTTTCCGGACGTGATCGATGTCGGAACGCGACCGGAAAGCATTACAAAGGGATTTGGTGGCGACTACTTTGTAACTGTTATGAACGGAAGGGAAGAGGGCGATGGCGTGGTGAAGCGGATTCACGGGTCCGAGGTCTCCGTATTCGCCACTGGATTCGACGAGCCGAAGGGAATCTGTTTTATCGGAGGGTACCTGATCACCACCGACCTCAATAAGGTGCGCAAGATCGACAGTCGCGGAAATGTGTCGATCCTGGCGGACGAGGACGATTTCCCGGTGGCGATATCGTATTTGAACGACGCGGCGGCGGGGCCCGACGGCAAGAGCGTCTACATCACCGATATGGGGGCAAACACCAAAATGAATGGCCCTTATGGTATGTGGGCGATCGGCAGCGACGAGGCGGACGCGTTGCCGGTGATCGGTCGCGTATTCGAAATCGGCCTCGACGGTTCGATCCGAATCGCGATCGACTCGAATCCGTTGATGCCCTGCCCGAATGGTGTTGGGGTCGGCAAGGATGGACAACTGCTAGTCGGCGCGTTTTTCACGGGGAATTTGCTCGAGCAAACGGACGAGGGCCTGCGCATTGTCCACGACAGCATGCGTGGAGCGGATGCGGTTGAGCAGGATTCGGAAGGCTATTACTATGTTTCCAGTTGGCGGCAGGGACGCGTTTGGCGCGTTGCGCCCGACGGGAGATATTCCCGTGTTCTTCAGGACGGTTTCAAGTCGGCGGCGGATTTTTATCTCGAAGCGGACAAACGTCGATTGTTGCTCCCCGACATGCTCGCGGGAACGGTGAATGTGATTCGCTGGTAGCGTCGCCTGGGGCTAGTAGGTGGCGCGTCCGCCGGACAGGTCGTAGCAGAATCCAGTAGTAAAGCTGTTTTCGGGCGAGACGATGAATCGGATCGCGGCGACGATTTCCGGGAGTGTGCCGCAGCGCTGCATCGGGATTTTGCTCGTCATGTAGTCGATTTGCTCCTCGGGAATTGTGTCGTGTATCGGCGTTTTGACTACGGCTGGGGCGAGTGAGTTGATGGTGACACCTGTTTCGGCGTATTCTTTGCCGATGGATTTGGCGAGGCCGATGACCCCGGCTTTCGTAGCGGAGTAGGAGGCCATGCCGGCATTCCCTTCTTTTCCCGCGATCGAGGCGACGAGAAGGACGCGGCCGTAGTTTCGCTCGACCATGTAGGGGAGGACAGTTTTGGCGATGAGGAAAGAGCCCTGCAAATTGACCTCGTAGACCTTGCGGAAGTCGGCGAGCTCGATGTCGACAATTGGGGCTCCAGTCTTTCCTGTGATGCCCGCGGCATTGACGACGATGTCGATTTGCCCGTGCTTGGAAATTACGGCTGCAACGGCTTCCTGTACGCTGGACTCGGAAGCAATGTCGGTTTGGTGGAAGGTCGCTTGGTCGCCTAATTCGGATCGAGCCTGTTCAATCCCCTTGGCGTCGTGGTCGAGTATGGCGACCTGCGCACCTTCGTCGGCGAAGGCGGTCGCGACAGCGAAGCCGATACCGGAACAACCGCCGGTGACGATTGCCACTTGATTTTGAATACTCTCCATGCGGAGCTAGCCGACCCGGCTGCGCCAGGGTCCGGTGATGGCCAGGGTCTGTCCAGGGTTTCGTTGGATGTTGACGAAAAAAGTGGTTCCGTCGGGGGAGAAGCAGCCTCCCGCGACTTCGCTCTTCATGTCGACGTGCGCGATCGTGTACATTTTTCCTTCCGGGGTGACCCCGACGATGGCGCTGCTTTCGTTGTCGTCCTCGCAGATTACGATATCGCCCCAGGGCGCTACCGACAAATTGTCGCAGGCTTTCAAGAGTTCGAGTTGATCGCTTTCAATAAAGAGTTCGAGAGTGCCGGGCGCTTGGGGTTCCTGATCGAGCCCTTCGAATTCGCTCGGTTTGTAGCGGAAGATCTGGCCGAATTGCTTGGCGCCGCCATTGGTGCAGGCGAAGTAGATTTCGCCGTTGCCGTAGACCATGCCTTCGCCGCGGGCGAAGCGCGCAGCGCCTGCATTGAATCCTCGATAGCGGAGATCGTCTTTGGGCGAGGTGGGCTCGTCTATGTCGATCCAGGTCACTCGAGTGGGTTGCTTTTGCGGGAAAGTCGGTTGATTGGTTTCTTTCCAGTTGCGCGTATCTGTCGAAGGAGCGCCTTCGATGGCCAAGACTTGCAGTCGGCCGCCTTTTGCGAGCTGTCCACGGACATTTGGGATGTAGCGGTAGATGAGCCCGTCGGGGCGGTCTTCCGTCTGGTAGACGATTCCGCTGGCGGGATCGACTGCGACGGCTTCGTGATTGAAACGACCCATCTCGGTAAGGGGGACGGGGTCGGCTAGCCCCACTTCGTAGTTGGCCGGGACTTCGAAGTTGTAGCCGTGGTCTTTCTGCAGTTTTCCGTCCGCTCTCGACATGTTTTCCTCGCAAGTAATCCAGGAACCCCAAGGAGTGATCCCGCCGGAGCAATTGCGGATGGTGCCGGTAAGGGAAAGGTAGTGACGTTTCAGTTGTTGTGTCCGCGTATCGAATACAAGCGTAGTGGTGCCGCCTTGGCATCGGGCGTCTTTAGCTCCCGCGTCGTATACGCGGGAAGTGTCGAGATTTCTCCACGCCTCGGAGTCGAAGAATTCCTTGTCGCCCTCGCTCGCTGGGCTCATCTCGTGGTTGCGTACGAGGAGGGTCAGCCCGTTGGGCCCGGGAAATGCAGCCATCCCGTCGTGGGCGCCCGGCACTCTGAATCCGTCGTCCATGAGTTCTCCAGTTTGGGAGAGAACCTTGTAGGAGAATCCTTTCGGGAGACGCATTTTCCCGCCGGGATCGGGAAGGAGTGGCCCGTATCCTTCAGCGGTGTTGTCTGTGCCGATAGGGCCACCGGAAGCGTTTGGCGTGGAGTAGTTTCTGGAGCAGGCGCTCAGACCGAGGAAACCGGCGGAGAAGAGGGAGTTTTTGACGAATTCGCGGCGATTGGATTGGTTCATAAAGTTAGTTCCGAATGTGGGTTGAATTTTAGACGTGAGCGGCGACTTCCTGTGCTAAAACCTTCTTGCGATTCAACAATGCAAAAATGCGGCGACTGGCTAATTATCGCGTAACTGTTGCACAAGGCGTCGGGATTCGCAACGGCGCAAGTTCAATTGGCGACGATGAACGGGGCAATCAGGCCCTGGAGACTTTCTGAAAAACGTCCTTCGATATGAACGCCGTCATCCTCGGTAGATTGGGCTCGTATACCGCCGCTGCTATGGAGGCGTGACACGATGTCGTAGCGGTCGTGGGGGATGACGAGGCGTGTTGGCGTGAGGCGGGCGTTGAGCTCCTGGGATATGCTGGATTTGAGTGTTTCCAGTCCCACTCCGGTGACGGCGCTGATGAACAAGGCGTCTGGGTAGAGGACTTTTAGGCGGGAGAGTTTTTCGTCGTCCTCGACGAGGTCGACTTTATTGAAGACGACGAGTTTCGGGTTTTTGTCCGCGCCGATTTCGGAGAGTACGGAATCGGTCGTTTCGAGGTGGCTTTCGAACTCGGGATTGGAGACGTCGATGAGGTGTATGAGCAGGTCGGCGACGACGGCTTCCTCGAGGGTGGCTTTGAAGGCTTCGACGAGTCGGTGGGGAAGCTTGCGGACGAATCCGACGGTATCGGTTAACAAGACGTGTTGGCTCTTGTCGAGGTCAAGTCTGCGCGTGGTTGGGTCGAGCGTAGCGAAGAGTTTGTCGGCGGCGAGGGCGTCGGAATCTGTGAGCGTGTTGAGGAGCGACGACTTTCCGGCGTTCGTGTATCCGACTATGGATACAGTGGGAACGGGTTTGCGTAGTCGCTTGGCCCGCTGGACGTAACGGTGTTTGATGACTTCCTTTAGCTCCCGTTTCACGGTTGCGATCCGGTCGTTGATCATCCTGCGGTCGGCCTCGAGTTGCGTTTCTCCTTGTCCGCGCGCTCCGGTGCCGCCTCCGCGTTGACGGCTTAGGTGGGTCCAGGCTCGGGTCAGTCGAGGGAGCGAATACTCCATACGGGCAAGGGAGACTTGGAGGACGGCTTCCTTTGTTTGAGCCCGCTCGGAGAAAATATCTATGATGACTTCCTGACGGTCGATCACGCAGATTTTCGACTCGGCTTCCCAGTTGCGTTGCTGGGCGGGGGAGAGTTCTTCGTCGAAGATAATGACGTCGATCTTTTGCGATTGGATGATGGATATGATCTCTTGGAGTTTCCCAGTGCCCACCAGGAAGGCGGGATTGGTCTGGCGGAGTTTGACGATCATTCGATCGACGATCGGGATGTCCAAGTTGAGCGTAAGCTCTTCGAGCTCCTCGAGCAGGTATTCAGATTCCTGGCGCGTCATCCGCGGGTGTTGAATCCCGATGAGCAAGGCGCGCTGAACTTTCTTTCGATTTTCCTCGAGGTCGAACAAGGGGATAGGGTGGTTGAATTGTCGAGTTGGGTAAAGAAAAGACCCTGCCCCGTTGTAAAGGGCAGGGCCGAAAGGTTACTGTCTCGGTTGAATCGACACAGGCTACGCGCTGTCGGCGATGGCCGCTTGAGCGGCTGCGAGACGGGCGACTGGGACGCGGTTGGGCGAACAGCTGACGTAGGTCAGTCCCACGCGGTGGCAGAACTTGACCGACTCGGGGTCGCCCCCGTGCTCGCCGCAAATACCGAGTTTGATATTCGGGTTGGTCGATTTGCCGCCATCTACGCCGAGTTTGACCAAGGCGCCAACGCCGGACTGGTCGATCGTCGCAAACGGGTTCTGCGGAAGGATGTCGAGATCCTTGTACTTGCCGAGGAAGCTGCCTGCATCGTCACGGCTCATTCCCAAAGTCGTTTGGGTGAGGTCGTTGGTGCCGAAACTGAAGAACTCGGCGGTCTTGGCGATTTCGCTCGAAGTTACTGCGGCGCGTGGCACCTCGATCATGGTTCCGACGAGGTAGTCGATCTTGACGCCCTTGGCCTTCTGAACTTCCTCCGCGACGCGGTGGACGATGGCCACTTGGTTGTCGAGCTCGTCTTGGAAACCGACCAGCGGGATCATGATTTCGGGCTTCACCTTGATCTTCTTCTTGAGCTTCAGCACTTGGGCGGCGGCTTCGAAGATAGCGCGGGCCTGCATTTCGGTGATTTCCGGATAGGAGATTCCGAGGCGGCAACCGCGGTGGCCGAGCATCGGGTTCTCTTCATGCAACGCGTGGACGCGTTCGCTGATCACCGACGGCTTTACGCCCAAGTGCTCGGCGAGCGAGCGGCGGGCATCGTCGTCGTGCGGCAGGAACTCGTGCAAAGGCGGATCGAGCAGGCGGACGGTGACCGGACGGCCTTCCATCGCTTTGAAGAGGCCGTTGAAGTCCTTGCGTTGGAACGGGAGGAGTTTCTTGAGGGCCTTCTTGCGGGACTGTTCGTCCGGGGCGAGAATCATTTCGCGCATGTAGGTGATGCGGTCGCCTTCGAAGAACATGTGCTCCGTGCGGCAGAGGCCGATGCCTTCGGCTCCGAGAGCGACTGCCGCCTTGGATTGGGCGGGGGAGTCGGCGTTGGTGCGAACGCCCAGCTTGCGGTACTTGTCGGCCCACTTCATGACTTGGGCGAAGAGCTGGTAGGTGTAGCTCTTTGCGGCCTTCATCTTGCCGGAGAGGACTTGAGACACTTCGGAAGGAGCGGTGTCGACGTGTCCTGCGAATATCTGGCCGGTGGTGCCGTCGATGGAGATAAACTCGCCTTCTTTGAGGCGGATCTTGCCCGACGAAATCGTGCGGGTGGCGTAGTCGATATGGATGTCGGACGCGCCGCAGATGCACACCTTGCCCATCTGGCGGGCGACGAGTGCCGCGTGCGAGGAAACGCCGCCGCGCGAGGTAAGAATGCCGTCGGAGGCGATCATTCCGCGCAGGTCTTCGGGGGAAGTTTCTTCGCGGCAAAGGACGACTGCGTTGCCCTTGGCGACTTCCTTCTCTGCGTCGGCCGCGTTGAAAACGATCTTGCCGGAAGCGGCTCCGGGGCCCGCGGGCAGGCCGGTGGCCATGAGTTTCGCTTTCTTAATAGCGGCTGCGTCGAAGATCGGCACGAGAAGCGAGGAGATTTGGTCGGCCGGGATCTTGGTGACCGCGGTCGCTTGTGTCATGAGCTTCTGCTTCGTCATTTCGACCGCGATGCGGACGGCCGCGAGGCCGGTGCGCTTGCCGTTGCGGGTCTGCAGCATGTAGAGCGTGCCATCCTCGATGGTGAACTCGAAGTCCTGGACGTCGCCGAAGTGCTTTTCGAGCTTCTTGCGAACGACGCTCAGTTCCTTGTGGGACTTGGGCATGTCGTTGGCGAGCTGGGCGATCGGGAAGGGCGTGCGAACGCCGGCTACGACGTCCTCGCCTTGCGCGTTGATGAGGTATTCGCCGTAGAATACGTTTTCACCGTTGGCGGGGTCGCGGGTGAAGGCGACTCCAGTTCCCGAGGTGTCGCCGAGATTGCCGAAGACCATGAGCTGGACGTTGACCGCGGTTCCCCATTCTGCCGGGATGCCGTACTTTTGGCGGTAGAGAATCGCGCGCTCGTTTTGCCAAGAATTGAACACGGCGCCGACGGAGCCGTAGAGCTGCTCGTGAACGTCCTGCGGGAAGGCGCCGCCGGTGCGGTCCTTGATGAGTTTCTGGAAGCGCTTGATGACTTCCTTGTTGTTTTCCTCGGTGAGGTCGGAGTCGATTTCAACGCCGACTTCCTTCTTCACCTGCTCGAGCACGTGCTCGAAGGGCTCGGGCTCGAGGTCGTTGCGGGACTGGACGCCCATGACGACGTCGCCGTACATTTGCACAAAGCGGCGGTAGCAATCGTAGGCGAAGCGGCCGTTGTCGGACTTGGCCTTGAGGGCTTCGACGGTCTCGTCGTTGAGGCCGAGATTGAGAATGGTGTCCATCATGCCCGGCATGGACTCGCGGGCGCCGGAGCGTACCGAGAAAAGGAGCGGGTTCTTCTTGTCGCCGAACTTCTTGCCGCTTTCCTTTTCAGCGAGCTTGATTGCCGCCTCGATTTGGCCCTTCAGAGCGGCAGGGTACTTGCGACCGTTCTTGTAGTACTCCGTGCACACGTCGGTCGTGATGGTGAATCCGCCGGGAACGGGCAGGCCGATAGCCGCCATTTCCGCGAGATTGGCGCCTTTGCCGCCGAGCAGATTCTTCATTTTGGCGTTACCGTCGGTTTTCTTGCCGAACGAGTAAACGTATTTAGGGGCCTTCGGGGCGCGCTTGCGGGCGACCTTCTTTGCTTTTTTCGCAGTGGTTTTGGATGGCATCCTGATTGTGATAATTTGGATTTGCGATGTTGTTTGGGGACCGAAAATAGAACGGGTTCCCCTAGGAAAAGGCTCCCTCATAAGGACGGATGCCCGTCTGTCAATGGGATTGATACCTCGCGGGTAGCGAGTCGGGCCCGCGACTGCGCGGATATGGGGTTCGCAAGTCGGGTTACGATTTGGCAACGGAGGTTCGCAAATTGAGATTGCCCGAAGCGATTCCCTTGTCCATGTAACTGGTTTTAGACCGGAATGAGCGATATTGAGCCATATGACGACGAAGAGGACGATGGACCTGACTGGGCCGGCGATCCGAAGCACATGGGATTCCTGGACCACCTGGAAGAGTTGCGGTGGTCGATTCTCAGGCCGCTAGTAATCTTCCTGTTGGCCTTTGTCGCGTCGATGATTTTCATCGTGGACGTTAAAGACATTCTGCTGGCGCCTCTCTACGCGAACTACTCCCATTTGACGGAGGAGGAACTGAAGGTGGTGTTTCCGGGGCTGACCACTTACAATGTTACCGGGGTGTTTATGGCCATGCTGTTGATCGGCATCATAATCGGTTTGATGGTGGCGTCCCCATTTATTGTATACTATATGGGCCGCTTTCTGGCTCCCGCGCTCACCGTGCGCGAGAAAAAGATCCTCATACCCGGCTCGTTTGCGGTGTTGGCGCTTTTTATAACCGGGTGCTGTTTTGGCTACTACATCCTTTTGCCGCGCACGATCACCGCTGTGATTTGGTTTAATCAGCTGCTGGGATTCCAACTGTTGTGGACGACGAGCAACTACTTTGGCTTCCTGACGTTTACGATCTTGGGTCTTGGGATTGCCTTTCAAATGCCGCTTGCGATCGTGGTGCTTGTTTCGATCGGCGTGGTGACGCCGCAGCAATTGCGCGACTACCGTCGCTATATTGTTTTGTCGATCGTCGTACTGGCAGCGATTCTCACGCCCCCTGAACCAGTGACTCAGCTAGCGTTGGCCGGCCCGCTTTGGTTGCTTTACGAGGTCGCGATTATCGTGTCGGTCTTCTTGAAGAAGAAGCAGGACAAGAAGGCCGAGCGACTGGACGAGTATTGATGGTTTCATACCAGTAGTTTTTGTCATCGCTCGCGCTGCTCGCTAGGATCCGTCGTAGACCTCAACTCTGTCGAGGTCTGTGACGGAATTAGGATGCCTCCCGGAGGTCGGCAAATAAGGTCTAGATCTGTTGAATGGCTTTACTTCTCTTTCGCTCTGCGAAAGGGATCCTTATTGGCCCCGTGAAGTCACCGACACAGTCGGGGTCTGAGACGGGGACTCCTAGCCCCGATAAAATCGGGGCGGTGACGAATGTTGGACTCGGCTTTCGCGGCGTGGCGCAAGCGCCAGCCCTACGTCTGATTGAACTTAAAGCGATCGTAGCGCGTTTGCGAATACGTCGCAAGCTTGGTCGATGGCCCCTTGTTCGTGGGCGGTGGAAATGAAATTGCCTTCGTATTTGGACGGCGGGATGTAGACTCCGTTTTCGAGGCAGGTGTGGAAGTGGCGATTGAAACGGTCTGTGTCGGTCGCGGTGGCGTCGTCCAGGTTCTCGACGGTTTTATCCGTGAAATAGAGGCAGAACATGGAACCGACTTGGGGAATCTGGGCAGGGATGCCGGTTTCGGCGATGACTGAAGCGAGCGCTTCTCTCACCTGCGTCCCGAGTCGTTCGAGGCGCGAGTAGGCATCGCCTTCCTTGAGCAATTTGAGCGCGGCGATGCCGGCGGCCATTGCGAGTGGATTTCCACTCAGGGTCCCGGCTTGATAAACGGGGCCTAGGGGGGCGAGGTGATCCATGATCTCTGGTTTTCCGCCCAAGGCTCCGACAGGGAGTCCGCCTCCGATGATCTTTCCGAGCGTGGTGAGATCAGGCAAGACGCCTTCTTTTTCTTGTACGCCTCCCGTTGATACACGGAAACCGGTCATGACTTCGTCGAAAATAAGAATGGATTCGTATTTCGAACAGAGGTCGCGGAGTCCTTGCAGGTAGCCGGGTTTGGGAAAGATGAGGCCGACATTGGCAGGGTAAGGCTCGAGGATTACCCCTGCAATATCGTCGCCATAGGTTTCGAATGCCTGGGAAACTGCGGACAGATCGTTGAAGGGGAGGACGATCGTCTCGGCGGCGAAGCTTTCGGGCACGCCGGCGCTGTCGGGATTGCCGAGGGTGAGTGCGCCGGAGCCCGCTTTAATGAGCAAGGAATCGGCGTGGCCGTGGTAGCAGCCTTCGAATTTTATTATCTTGTTGCGTCTCGTGTAGCCGCGGGCGAGCCGGATAGCGGTCATGGTGGCTTCGGTGCCGCTATTGACCATGCGAACCTTTTCGATGGAGGGGACGAGTTCGATGATGAGTTCGGCCATTTCAACCTCGTAAGGGTTGGGCGTGCCGAAGCTGGTGCCGTTTTCGAGGGCGATGGCGATGGCCTCTCGAATTGTTTCGTGGTTGTGGCCGTGGATCGCGGGTCCCCAGGTGCAAACGAAGTCGACGAGCGTCTTATCATCCACAGTGGTGAGCGTGGCGCCCTCCGCCTTTTTGGTGAAAAACGGAGCGCCGCCAACGGATCGGAAGGCGCGGACGGGCGAGTTGACGCCACCGGGAATGAGTTGCTGGGCGCGGGCGAAGAGATCGGTCGAGTTCATGGGAAGGAGTTTAGGTTTTTAGGCGATAGGTGTTTAGGGAAAGGGTGGGATAGGTGTTAGGTTCTGGGCTTAGACTTGTGACAGCTGCATTCTCAACACCTAAACACCTAAACCCCTACAACCTAAACACCTGGCGCGGCGCAGCCGCGCCTATGATACGTATTTTTGCACGATGGGGATTCTGCGTCCGACGCCGAATGCGAGCGGGGTCAGTTTGAGGCCGGGGGCGGCTTGTTTGCGTTTGTATTCGTTGAGGTCTACTTTGCGTATGATATCTTTAACTACGTCGGAATCGTATCCAAGGGCGATGATGTCTTTGGTGGATCGGCCTTCTTCGACGTATGCTTTGAGTATGCCGTCGAGTATGTCGTAGGGGGGGAGGCTGTCTTCGTCTTTCTGGTCCGGACGCAGCTCGGCGGATGGCGGTTTTTCGATGGTGTTGACAGGAATGACGACCCGGTCTCGATTCATGTGTCGGGCTAATTCGAATACTTTTACCTTGGGGAGATCGGAAATCACGGCCAGGCCACCGCACATGTCGCCGTAGAGCGTGCAGTATCCGACGGAGAGTTCGCTTTTGTTCCCGGTGGTGAGAAGAAGCGCTCCCAACTTGTTCGACAAGGCCATGAGGAGGAGTCCTCGGGCGCGGGCTTGTATGTTCTCTTCGGTGACATCTTTGCCGTGTCCAGCAAAAAGGTTCGACAGCGCGTTTTCTGACGCGTCCACGATGTCGGCGATGGGGACCATGTGGAATTCGACGCCGAGGTTTTTCGCGAGGGATTCGGCGTCGCTCTTGCTATGGTCCGAGGAGATGGCGGAGGGAAGGGCGATGCCGGTTACATTTTCAGCTCCGAGGGCATTGACGGCGAGGGCCGCTGTAACCGCGGAGTCGATACCACCGCTGAGCCCGACGAGGGCTTTGCGGAATCCGCATTTGTGGACGTAGTCGCGCAGGCCGAGGGTGAGCCCATCCTCAATGTCTTGGAGTTCGCAGACGTCCGTTTTGACGGGGTTGGCAGGAAGGTTGTCGAGATCGACGATGCGAAGTTCTTCTTTGAAACGCGCGAGTGTGGCGACGAGTTCACCGTTGGAATTGGCGACGAGGCTGCGTCCGTCGAAGATCAGTTCGTCGTTTCCGCCGATCGCGTTCACGTAGACGGTCGGGCAGTTGAGAGTCTTCGATGTCTCGGAAATGAGCGATTGCCGGAGCTCAGTCTTCTCGGTGTGCCAGGGACTGGCGGAGACGTTGATGTGGAGATCGAGCGCGCGCTCTTTGAGAGCGTCAAGAGGAGCGTCGGCGTAGAGGCGTCGATCGGAAACGGCGGGCGTGGTCCAGATGTCTTCGCAAATGGTGAGAGCGACGGTTTTGCTATTGAGTTCGAACGTGAGCGGCGCGTCGCCGGGCTCGAAGTACCGGTCTTCGTCGAATACATCGTAGGTCGGCAGGAGTCGTTTTCGGGCGGTCTGCTGGACGCGTCCATTGGCGCAAACAGCGGCGGCGTTGAAAAACCGTCGGCCGGTCGCTTTCGGGTTGGACTCGACATAGCCGACGATGGCCGGGACGGGCCCAGTTTGGGCAGCGATCCGCTTGAGGGCGTCCAAATTGTCTGGAACAAAGGCCTGTTTGAAAAGCAGGTCGCGGGGCGGGTAGCCGGTGACAACGAGCTCGGGGAAGACGACGCATGCGGCGCCCTGCGCGACGAGGGACTGGTAGGCATCGACTACGCGAGATTCGTTGCCGCGCAAGTCTCCGACAGTGGTGTTGATCTGGGCGATGCCGATTTTCATTCGAAAGACTCTGAAGAGAACAATTGGTCCTCTAAAGGGCAAGGCTTTCGCCGATATTCTGTTTGCGTCCTTTGGTTGTGAATGAGTTGGTGATGTCTGTGAGTCACAATAGTTTGCCGAATTTCATTCTCGCTTCGGCGTCGCCTCGGAGAAAGGAACTGCTCGACCGCATCGGGGCGTCGTTCGAGATCCTGCCTGCGGATGTAGAAGAGGACGAAGAGGGGGATGCGGATCCGGAGGCGATGGTACGGGGAAACGCAGCGTTGAAGGCGAATTGGGTGGCGGACCGGCATCCGCAACGATTTATTCTAGGATCTGATACGACAGTTCATTTGGACGGGAAGGTATTCGCCAAGCCGACGGATATGGAGGCGGCCACTCGAATGTTGCTCCGCCTGGGCGGGCGTACCCACGTCGTGTATACGGGAGTGGCGTTGGTTTGCAGGGAGGCGGGTGTTTCGGAGGTGATCGGCGTTCGGAGCGAGGTCACGTTCAAGCCGCTCGACGAGGCGGTGATCGGCCGGTATTTCGAGATTGTCAACCCGCTGGACAAGGCGGGCGCGTACGGGATTCAGGAGGGAACGGATTTGATTATCGAGCAATTCGAGGGCTCCCACTCCAACATCATGGGATTGCCATTGGATGAAACAAAGGCGATGCTTGAGCGTCATAGGTTGATTTGACGCGCGGATGAGTGGAAAGACGATAGGGGCAGAGCCGAAAACGGTGGACGACGAGCCGGGGAACCTCCTGGCCAGGTCGCTGCTCGACCGTCGCTCGGTTTCGCGTAAGTCGTTGATAGCCGGAGTGATCGGGACGATTCTCTTCCATTTGATCGGCTTTTTCGGCATGCCCTCGGACATTTTCACGACCGAGCGAACGGAGGTCGCCGATCGTTTTCGCGAATTCGACGTAGAGCTGATGCCAGCCGAGGAGGAGCCTGAGCAGGTCTACACGCAGACGAATCCGGACGCCCCCGAGAACGAGCCGGACAACACGCAGAATTTCGCTGCTCGGAGCCAACAGGCGGCCCAGGAAGAATTGCCGGACGAGATCGACGAGTTGAATCGGCCGTCGGTCGAGAGCGAAGACGAGATCGAGACGAATCAGTTTTTGACGGGCGATTTGAATCCGCCGGAACTCACGCCGCCGCCCGCCCAGCAGACGCCGGAGCAGGAGCAGACGGAGCAGAGCGAGAGTCAGCCGTTGTTGGCTCCGCAAGTGCAATCGCAGCCGCTCGTGAAGCAGATTCCGATCGCGGGCGAGCAGGAGGAGAAAGATCCGGACGAAACGGGATTGGCGGAAGTCGACCATGACGAGACGGACGCGCCGACAAACGTGAACGAGTATATTCAGGGCGAAGCGGAGGAAGGCGAGGACACGGAGCAAGTTGCGTCGTCTTTACAGCCATTGGTTCAGCCGCAGAACGCTCAAGTAACTACAGACCTTTCGGAGCCGACGCCGCGGCCGCGTCCCCGCTTGCCGAGAGTGGCTCCCGGACCGCGGCAAAATCGAGCGCCGGGCGTTTCAAGGACGGGAACGATTTCGGTGGACGCGAAATTCAGCGAATTCGGCGAGTATATGGAGCGGCTGATCGAGACGGTCAGCGTTCGGTGGAACTCTTTGGCAGACAACGGAGCCGTCTATGAGAAGCGGAGCAAAGTGGTTATCCGATTTGTTTTAACCAAGGACGGCTATGTGGAGGAAACCGAGCTAATGGACGGTTCGACGGCCAAGGCGATAGGCATTTATATGTGCCAGACGGCGATTAAGGACGGTGCTCCCTACGGGCCGTGGACGCAGGAAATGGTGGACGTGTTTGGCGACGACGAGGAAATCACGTTCTCGTTCCACTACTATTGAACAGTGTATTCTGTTGGGCACTATGTTTAACAGTGATCTCTTCGAGATCAGATCTCATCCCGCAAGGCGGGACGAGAGCAGGATCCCGTCAAAGACACCGCCTCAGTCGGCGCCTTAGACGGGAGCAGGTTACAAAGCCAAATTATACTCCGATCAAATTGAGGAATCCTGTTGGCTCGCCAGAGCCATCTTGTTGTCGCGAAGCGACATTTCGCCGCAAGGCGACTGTTTCACTAAACATGATTGGAGGAATATTTGTTTAACAGGATGTGCTCGCTCCACTCGCTCGTTTGATTCCGCGTTCGCGGAAACTTGATGATCATCAAATTGGACCCATCAAGTTGGGCCCGCTCGGCGGGACCATCAAGTGAGCGAGTGGAGCGAGCGCATCCTGTTAACTAAATACAATTTATCATCCTGTGTCGCTCGGACCTACCAGTTGCCGGTTTCGCCGGGTTCGAGGTCTTGGGAGAATCCGACGAGGAGGCGGACGCAGTGTTCGACGTCTTCTAGGTCGACCATTTCGCTCGGCGTGTGCATGTACCGGAGTGGAACAGAAATGAGACCGGTAGCGACTCCTGCGCGGGCCATTTGGATAGCCCGGGCGTCGGTGCCGGTCGGTCTGGGGTCACCTTCCAGTTGATACGGAATGTCGCGTTTTTTGGCGGCGGCGATCAGTTTTTCGAATACAATTGGATTGATATTCGGACCGCGGGTGATGATGGGGCCAGCCCCGAGTTTAGTCGCCCCAAATTTCCGTTTGTCGCAATCGGGATGGTCGGTGCTGTGCCCGACGTCCACGGCGACGGCGAAGTCGGGATTGACGCCGTAGCTCGACGTGGTGGCGCCGCGAACGCCGATTTCTTCTTGGGAGGTTCCGACGGAAATGACTTTCGCTTTGAACGATTTTTTGTCTTTGGCAAGACGTCGCAAGGTTTCGCCTACGATGTAGGCCCCGCATTTGTTGTCGAAGGCTCGGGCGGCCCCGACGGATCCGTGTATCAACTCAAACTCGTGATCGTAGGTGGCGACGTCGCCGACTTGCACGCGCGACTCCGCGTCTTCTTTGTCCTTCGCGGCGATATCGATCCACATCTCGTTCACTTGCGGGACTTTTTCGCGGTCCTTGGCGTTCATGAGGTGGACCGCTCGTTTTCCGGTCACGCCTTTGACGATGCCGTTTTCCGTTTGGATGAGAATGCGACGGCCGGGGATGATGATGCGGTCGTGTCCGCCGATGGTGGCGAAGTAGAGAAACCCGTCGTCGTTTATGTAGGTGACGATAAACCCAAGCTCGTCCAAGTGTCCTGAATACATGACAGACGGGCCGCCGTCGCCTTCGAGCGTGGCGATCCGATTTCCGAGCGTGTCGCGTTCGTAAGAGTCGGCTTCGGATTCGACGTGCTTGTCGAAGACGCTTTGGGCTTGGCCTTCGGCTCCGGAGGGGCTTTTAGCTTTGAGAAGGTCGACGAGGAATTCGGGGGGCGTATAGCTCATAGGGCGGGATCGGTTGGTAGGGAAACGGAGTGAAACTAGGACGCGGCGGCTTCGGCGAGTTCGTCGACGATGTCTTCGAGCGGATAGCTGATGATCTCGGCGAGCGTTGGGTGGTACCAATGGGTTTGCAGGAGCGACTCGGCTGTGAGCCCGTGGGAGACGGCGACGGAGAGGGCATGAATCAATTCGCCCGCGTCCTTGGACACGATTTCGGCGCCGAGGAGCTTGCCGGTTGGCTTTTCAGCGAAGACGCGAACGAAGCCGTGTTTCGCCTCCATGAGTATCGACTTCCCATGATCGTCGAAGGGGTAGTCGGCAACAATGTAGTCGATTTGGCGCTCCTTGAGCGCGGATTCGGTCAGACCGACCCGAGCGACTTGTGGATCGGTGAAAACGACGTCGAGCATATGGTCGTAGTTGAGCGGTTTCTTGTCGATCCCAGAAGCGTGGTAGGCGGCGAGTTCCCCTTGAAGAACGGCGGTGTGGACAATCTCGAATGGCCCGGCGCAGTCGCCCGCGGCGTAGACGATGGGATTGGTCGTGCGCTGAAAAGCGTCGGTTTTGATTTGGCCGTTGGACTTGAGTTCGATGCCAGCGGCTTCGAGTCCGAGCGAGGCGGTAGCGGGGCTGCGCCCGAGGGCGTTGACGAGATGGCGCGCTTCGCAGACAACTTCAGCGTTGTTGCGTTTAAAAACGACTTTAAAGCCGTTATCCGTTCTTTCAATACGACTGAGAGCGGTGTCGGTATAGAGTTCGACGCCTTCCTCGCGGAGGGCGGATTCGACGACTTGGGAGACGTCGGGCGCTTGGTCCTTGAGGATGTGCTTGCTGCGCTGGATTTGGGTGGTTCTGGCCCCGACTCGATTGAGAAATTGAGTGAGTTCGCAAGCGACTACGCCGCCTCCGAGAACGATGACGGATTCGGGCAGCGCGCTGAGTTCGAGTACGTCGTCGCTGGTCCAGATTTCGGGATGATCGATCCCGGGTATTGGCGGGGCGGATACCGTAGATCCGGTGGCGATGATGAAGTGTTTGCCTTTCAGTCGAGTGCCGTCGTCGAGTTCGATGGTGTCGCTGGCGACGAACTTGGCGAAGGCGCGGTAGAGGTGGTACTTTCCGCTTTGCATCGCTTCGACTCGGTAGTCGGTGAATTCTTTGATAGTGTCGAGCTTACGCTGGTGGAGCGCTTCCATGTCGACCTTGGCCTCGGGGATAGAGAGTCCGAACGCGCTTCCGCGCTGGGCGAGGTGGAGGACTTCCGCGGAGTAGATGAGCGTTTTGGAGGGCATGCAGCCGCGAAGGATGCAGAGGCCGCCGAGTTCGCTGGCGCCGTCGACGATGGCGACGTTGTCGGAATATTGCCGGGCGACGCGGGCGGCGTTGAATCCGCCGCTTCCGCCGCCGATGGCGATAAAGTCGTGTTCGTTTGTCATAGAAATCGGGTTTTCGGCGCGTGAATGGAGTCCGCGATCGTTTGGGCGATTGATTCACCAACGAGCAGGGCGGCCATTTGGATGCCGCATTCGATGGCGGTACCGGCGCCTTGGGAGGTGAGCACGCGTTTTGAGAGAAGAGTGGTCTCGTCGCTGGGAATGGGCAAAGCGTCTCGTACGGACTGGTGGCTGGTGGCGGGGCGGTCGTCGAGGATCCCGGCGTTGGCGAGGACTTTGGGGGCGGCGCAAATGGCGGCTAGGTATTTCTGGTCGCGCTCGAAGCTTTGGACCAGTTCGACGATACTCGGGTTTTCCGCGAGCGGCAGTACGCCGGGGCCTCCAGGGATAAAGAGGAGGTCGAATGAGTCGGTTTGAGTAGCTTCCAGCGTCTGGTCGGCGAGAAAGCGGATGCCGTTTCGTCCTTCGATTTCGAGGTTCGCTTGGGCGCTGGCCATGGTGGTTTGGACGCCTGCTCGCCTCAGAATATCGACGGGGGCAAGCGCTTCTACTTCTTCGATTCCGTCAAATACGAGTGTGAGAACTCGTTTTGGTTGCGGATTTTCGTCGAGACTGGTTTTCATGGATTGATCGAGGCGCCGGATTTGGGCGTTTGAATTTCAATCTGGCAGTGGCGATGAGCAAGCAATCTTTTGAGAACGAGGTCGCGTTTTGAGGACGACGTTGATATTGGGTTGTGGCTACGTGGGCCGCGCGTTCGCGCAGCGGGAGCGAGCGCTGGGCAATCGGGTGCTGGCAGTGACTCGCAATTCCGATATGGGCGCCCGGCTTCGCGACGAGGGCGTCTCTGTATTCGAAGGAAACGTACATGAGAGTGGTTGGCACGCGTTTGCTCGCGACGTGAATTGGGCGCTGAATTGCGTGAGCGCGGCGAGCCCGGACTTGGAGGGTTATCGGTTGTCGTATGGGGAAGGAAACCGTTCGTTTGCCCGATGGATGGAAGCGAGTCGGTTCGAAGGAAGCGCTTTGTTCACGGGAAGCGTTTCCGTTTACGCGGACAGCGAAGGGCGCTGGTTGGACGAGGCGAAGGCGGAAGCGCATTCCGAACGGGCGGAGATTTTGCTGGAGGGGGAGCGTGCGTTTTTGGAGGCGGATTGTCCGGCGGCGAAGTCAGTCGCTCGTTTGGGCGGGATTTATGGACCGGGCCGGTCGTTTCTGGCGGATCGAATTCAGGCGTCGTCGGGCGCTTTGCCGGGGTACGGCGACTATTTTTTGAATTTGATTCGTTTGGAGGACATTGTGACTGCGCTGGAAGCGATACTCGCAGGTGGCTGCATGGACGGAGGTGTCTTCAACGTCGTGGATGACGCGCCGATGCTGAAGGCGGACTTGGTGGCAGGGCTTGCGGAAACGCTGGGAATGGAGCCGCCGCGATTCGATCCGAATTTGAAGTCGGCCCGCGGCTCGCGGCGCTTGGACGGGCAGCGCCCGGCGAATCGGAGGATCTCCAATCGGCGATTGAAAGAGCGGTTTGGCTGGGAGCCGCACTTCGCGAGCGGCCTTGCGGGCATGGCGGATTTGATTTCGAGTTGACGCCTGGGCGGGCTTGGGAAAGCTGACAGTTTCTCGCGCGGGGCCGAGGGGTTCTCGCTTTATTGGAATTTCAAATACGGACACGAATTATGGCGGGCGTCGGAAAATTGCTCAAACAAGCGCAGAAGATGCAAAAGAAGATCGAGTCTCTGCAAACGGAGTTGGCGGAGAAGGAGCTTGAGATTTCGAGCGGCGGCGGAGCGGTGGTCATTAAGATTACCGCTGCGGGCGAGTTTCGCAGCATCGCTTTGGATCCCGAGTTGCTGAAAGAGGAAGCGTCCTTAATCGAGGAATCGGTCTTGCAAGCGGTGAAAGAGGCGAGTTCCCAGGCGAAGGAACTGCACGAAGCGGAAATGGGAAAGGCGACGGAGGGCTTGTCGTTCCCGGGCTTAATGTAGCCGATCGGCGAGTTGACAATGACCCCCTCTTTCGAAGCCTTGCAATCGCAGCTTAAACAGCTGCCGGGAGTGGGCTATCGCTCGGCGGAGCGAATGGCAATTCGATTGCTTTTGGAGAAACCGGAAAGTTCGAAGGCTTTGATCGAGGCGCTTTCGCGGGCGCGTGAAAATGTGACGAGTTGCGAAGTTTGCGGCACGATTTGCGAGGCGGGGGAATGCGAGATTTGCGCGGACGAACGACGAACGGCTTCGGGCCAGGTGTGCGTGGTCGAGCATGTGAGTGATCTGTTGTCGCTGGAAAAGTCTGGAGCGTATGGCGGCTCGTATCACGTGCTCCACGGAAAGTTGTCACCCATCAATGGAATTGGTCCGGACGAACTGAATATCGACGCGTTAATGCGGCGGGTGGCGGCCGGGAGCATTTCGGAGCTGATTCTCGCCTTGCCCAACGATATCGAAGGCGAGGCGACCTGCCATTACCTGATCGACTTGCTCGAGCCGCATGGGGTAAAGGTGACGCGGATCGGTTTTGGGCTGCCGTCGGGAGGATCGGTTTTGTACGCGGATGCGGTCACTTTGAAAAGCGCGCTCGACGCGCGGCAGTCATTTTAGGATCATCTAATTATGATTCTACCCAACTTGGACGCTATTGAAACGATAGACGTTGACCATGTCCGGGAACTGCGCGAGCAGGTCGCGAACGACAGCTCCCTCTTCAATCGCCTGTACTCGATTTTTGTCGACGAAGGCCCGGAACTCGTGGCGAGTTTGAGAACGCTGGTGCCGGAAGGGGACCATGATCGCATTCACGAGGTGATCCACAAAGTCAAAGGATCGGCTGCGGCGATGGGGGCCAAGCGCCTCCACGCGTTGTCCGCGGCGGCGGTGGAAATTTGCCGCGCCAAAGGCGACCTCGCGGAGCTCGCCTCCATTCCGGATTTGCTGGAGGCGGAATACGAGCGCTATGCGGAGGAAGGCAAGTCGCTCCTCTAGTGGCTCGACTTTCTCAGCGTGTAGGCGACTCGGTGGACTCGGCTAGTCCTGGCTGACGAGCTTAAGCTTCACGGCGAGGCGGGTCATGTCCGTCGCTCCGCGCAGCTTGAGCTTCCGCATGATATTGCTTCGGTGGGCGTCGATGGTGCGCACGCTGAGGCCGAACGACTGGGCGATTTCTTTCGAGCTGTAGCCTTCGCCGACCATTTGCAGGACGTCGGTCTCGCGCGGCGTGAGCATGCGGAGGCTGTCATTGTAGTCCTTGCTGGTGACGGGTTGGCGAAGCAAGTTGTACGCTTCGGGAGAATAGTAGACGGCGCCCTTGAGGATCTGGCCGACGGCGTCTTTCAAACTCTCGATGGTGCTATTTTTGGTCACGAGTCCGTTGACGCCGCGCTCGACCGTGCTTTTGACGATTTCCGGCGTGAAGTGGGCCGAGACCAGGATGATCTTCATGTCGGGCACGCGGTCTTTGAGGCGATTGAAAACGGTGAGGCCGCCGAGTTTTTTGATCTTGATGTCCAGTACCAGTAGATCGGGTCGCTGCTCGAGGCAGGCTTGCATTCCGGATTCTCCGTCTTCGTATTCGCCGAGCACGTTGAGTTTAAAATCGTTTTGCAGGACGGATACGATTAGTTCGCGAAAGAGAATTTGATCTTCAATTACAATTACGTTCATTCGATTGAGTAAGGTGAGTTGAGTTGGATTTGGCTGTGGGGAATTTCAGTCTTTTTCGTTTTTTTGACTATTGGCGTCGAGATTGAAATCTTATCCAAGCGGCGTCCAGTAAAATATCTCTCTGTACGTAAAAGTTCTCACCTAGTCCATACCCTTATTATGGTTCTCTAAAGACTTGAGGCGGAACAGGTCTCTAGTCGAGTGCGTTGCAGTAGATTGCAGTATCCTGTTTTTTAGGACTCGGGGTGGTTCACTGATTGAACCCGTTTGGATGGGATTCATGCCATTTCCAGGCGGACTCGATGATCGAGTGGATGTCTGGGAACTCGATTTTCCAGTCGAGTTCTTGGATCGCCTTTTTGGGATTCGCGTATGCGGCGGGCACGTCTCCGTCGCGCCTCGGGCCGAAGTCGTGGGGAACGGGCAGTCCGGAAACGGCTTCCACGACCTTGATGACTTCGAGTACGCTGGCGGGTTTGCCGGTTCCGAGATTGTAGTTCAACTCGGTTCCGGGAGCGGCCAGCTTTTCGAAGGCGGCGATGTGGGCACGGCTCAAATCGTTGACGTGAACGTAGTCGCGCAAACAGGTGCCGTCGGGCGTCGGATAGTCGGTGCCGAACACGGTCAATTTGTCGCGCTGGCCACGGGCTGCCTGGATTGCGAGTGGGATCAGGTGGGTTTCGGGGTCATGATCTTCGCCGATCTGGCCGTCGGTATCGGCGCCTGAAGCGTTGAAGTAGCGGAAGATCGCGTAGGAAAGTCCGTAGGCTTTGGCGCAGTAGCCGAGGAGGATTTCGACGTCTTGCTTGGTTTGACCGTACGGGCTGAAAGAGTTGAAGGGGAGATCCTCGTGCAGGGGCATCTCGGTCGCTTCGCCGAAGACGGTGCACGACGAACTAAAGATGAACTTGCGGACGCCTGCGTTTCGCATCGCTTGCAGCAGCTGTACGGTTTTCGCGACGTTGTTATCGTAGTATTTTAGTGGATCCGAGGTGGATTCGCCGACGTAGGCGAACGCGGCGAAGTGCATGACGATGTCGATCTTCTCGTTCTCGAGAATGGGCTGGGTGAACGCGATGTCGCCCATGTCGCCCTCATACAGCGTCACGCCATCGGGAACGGAGTCCCGGTGTCCGTAGACGAAGTTGTCGAGGATGACGGGTTCGTGCCCCGCCGATTGGATCTGGCGCACGCAGTGGCTTCCGATGTATCCGGCCCCGCCGACGACTAGTATCTTCATAATGCTGCTTTAGTATTGATAAGGACTCGGTTTTAGCTACGGAAAGAGCGTTCTCAATCGGATAGCAAAAGAATTTTTCGCTCTAAATGGATCTTAGTCGTATCGTCATAACCGGAGTGGGCTTGACTGCCCCCAATGGCAACAGCCTCTCGGAGTTCCGGTCGAACCTGTTGAACGGGATTGCCGGGATTAGCCGGACGGAGATTCGGTACATGGGCGAGGTGCTGGCGGGGATTTGCGACTTCGACCCGTTGCGCTACCAGAAACGCAAGGAGGTCCGGGTGGGAACTCGAGCGGGGAGCATTTCGATCTACTGCTCGCGGGAAGCGGTGCAGGATAGCGGCGTGGATTTCGAAGCGATGGACAAAGACCGCGTGGGAATTTACGTGGGAATCACCGAGCACGGGAATGTCGAGACGGAGAACGAGATCCACAACATTTCCCAGTTCGACTACGACACTAAGTTTTGGACCCACCACCACAATCCCCGCACAGTCGCGAACAATCCGGCGGGCGAGGCGTCGCTGAATCTGGGGGTGACGGGGCCGTGCTACACGATCGGGGCGGCGTGCGCCGCGGGAAATCTGGGAGTCGTTCACGCGCTGCAAATGCTGCAACTGGGCGAAGTCGATTTCGCGATCGCGGGCGGGGTTTCGGAGAGCATCCACACCTTTGGCATCTTCGCTGGATTCAAGAGTCAGGGCGCGTTGGCAGAACATGAGGATCCGAACCGGGCGTCGCGTCCGTTCGACGTGGATCGCAACGGAATCGTCGTCAGCGAAGGGGGCGCTTTGTACACGCTGGAGCGTTTGGAGGACGCTCAGGCGCGTGGCGCGAAGATCTACGGCGAGATTGCGGGCTACCATGTGAATTCCGACGCGACCGACTACGTTTTGCCCAATCCCGAGCGGCAGACCGAATGCATGCGCGCGGCGTTGAAGAAGGCGAAAATGAACGCGAGCGACATCCACATCGTCAATACCCACGCGACCGCCACCCCGATGGGGGACATACAGGAATGCGAGGCGGTCGGGGCCGTGTTCGCGGACTGCCCGGAGACGTATGTCAATAACACGAAAGGGTTTATCGGCCACGCGATGGGCGCGGCGGGAGCTCTCGAGCTGGCGGGAAATCTGCCGGCGTTCGAAGACCGAGTCGTCCACCCGTCGATCAACGTGGACGAGCTGGATCCGAAGTGCGCGCTGCCGAACCTTGTTCTCAAACAGTCCATCCAGGCAAAACGGGTTGACGCCATTCTGAATAACTCCTTTGGTATGCTGGGTATAAATTCGGCGCTGATTGTCAGGCGCTTTTCAGACTAGAAAACGGACTTTTTTTATGAGCAAAGACGAATGCAAACAAGTGGTTCTCGACATCATCGCTGAGATCGCTCCGGACGAGGAGCTAAGCGATGTAAAGCCCGAGGTGGCTTTGCGGGAGCAGCTAGATCTCGATTCGATGGATTTCCTCGATATCGTCATGGAGCTTCGCAAGAAGCACGGCATCGAAGTGCCCGAGTCCGAGTACGGCCAGCTGGTTTCACTGGAAAGCTGCGCGGAGTATTTGACCCCCAAGTTCAACGCGTTGGTCTAGTTACGAGGGGAATCGAAATTTTCGGCCCGGCGGCAGCGTCGGGCCATTTTTGTATCCTTTACATAGATACGGTTGATGGAGAAATACGACGTAGCGATTATCGGGGCGGGGATGTCTGGAATCGCTGCGGGGATTCGCTTGGCCCATTTCGGCAAGCGCGTGTGCGTGTTTGAGCGTCACTACGCCCCGGGAGGTCTGAACAGCTTCTACGCGAAAGACGGCCGAAAGTACGATGTCGGTCTCCACGCCATGACCAATTTCGTCAAGCCGGGCGTGAAGCGGGCCCCGCTCAATCGCATCTTGCGGCAGCTCCGGATCAGTCGCGAGGATTTGAACTTGAGCGAGCAGCTGGGGTCTCGAATCGCCTTTCCGGGGCGTGACTTGCGCTTTAGCAACGACTTCGCCTTGCTCGAGTCGGAAGTGGCGGCTGCCTTTCCTGGCGAGATCGACGGATTTCGGAAACTGGTCGAGGACGTGAACGCGTTCGACGACACGGAATTCAACACGCCTTACCAGTCGGCTCGCTCGGTCGTCCAGTCGCGGATTGGCGATCCAGTGTTGGAGGACATGATTTTCTGCCCGCTCATGTACTATGGGAGCTCGACCGAGGACGACATGGATTTCGGCCAGTTCGTGGTGATGTTCAAGTCGATTTTCCTGGAGGGGTTCGCCCGTCCGCGGGAGGGAATTCGCAACATCATAAAATTGCTGCTCAAGCGCTATAAAGAAGCGGGCGGTATACGAAGAATGAATACAGGTGTCGCCGAAATTCGACTTTCCGGAAATCGTGTCGAACGGCTCGTATTGGACAGCGGGGAAGAGGTGGAGGCGGACATTGTGCTTTCTTCGGCGGGCTATCCGGAGACGCTCGGGATGTGCTCGGACACGGTTGAGTCTTCGACGGAGTGTTCAGTGGGGCGATTGTCGTTCACGGAGACGATTTCGATTTTTGAAAACGATCCGTCGTCGTTTGGCTGGGGAGAGGATACGATTGTGTTTTTCAACAGCCGCGACCGATTCGCGTATCGGGCGGCGGAAGGCGCCGTGGATTTGACGAGCGGGGTGATTTGCATTCCCAACAATTTCGACTACGGAGAGGAAGGACTTCCGGAGGGTGTCGTACGGGTGACCTGTCTGGCCGACTACGATCAGTGGAAATCGTATTCGGAAGATGAGTATGCGGCGAACAAGGAGCGCTGGCGGGGGCGGATTTGGGACGCCGCTCGAGCGTTTATGCCCGATACGACGCTCGATTATTCACGCGATTGCAAAGCGTTCGACATGTTCACGCCCACGACGGTGGAGCGTTACACCTGGAAGCGGCGAGGGGCGATTTATGGCGCGCCCACCAAAACCAAGGACGGTTCTACGCCTATTTCCAATCTCTTCGTTTGCGGTACGGACCAGGGTTTTTTGGGAATCGTCGGAAGCATGCTGAGCGGGATCGCCATGGCCAACACGCACGCGTTGCGATAAGCGGCTCGTTCCAGAATTTGTCCACGCGGCCTAGTAGGCGAACCAGATCCAGGCGACCAACGCCGCGAGGGCGAGGCAAGCGGCGCCGAAAATGAGAAAACAGCCTTTGCGCGTGTCCTGTACGGAGTCCTCGGTGTTGGGCCCGAGTTCGTCGTAGATGTCGGTGATCGCGTGGGCGGGGTTCGGATCCGGATCGGGAGCGGGCGCGGGCTCGGGAAGCAGCTTCGGTTTGGCGGACGTTTCCGCGGCGGTATCGAGTTCCTCGAGTCGATTGGGAGGGATGGCGCTCGGGAACGACGACCCTTTCGCCTGCAGGGCGTCGATTTCGGCGTCTAGCCAAATCAGGTGCTCTTGGATGAGGGCGCGCTGATGGAGGAGCTGGTCGAGTCGTTTTTGGTCCATCGTTCCGGGTGACAAGACTTTATATCGCTCGGAGGGCGGGCCGTCTTAAGTGGCGGACGCAAAAAAGCCCTCGTCCCGTCTGGCGGGAGGAGGGCGTCGAAAAGGGTTTCGCGGAAGTCGGAAACTAGGCTTCGACCGCGACTTTGCGGTGGGCCTTGTCGAATTTGACGACTCCGTCAGCGAGGGCGAACAGCGTGTGGTCGCGTCCCATACCCACGTTTTGGCCAGGGTGGAAGCGGGTGCCGCGTTGGCGAACAATGATGTTGCCGGCGATTACTTGCTGGCCGCCGAATTTCTTGATTCCGAGGCGTTGCGACGCGCTGTCGCGTCCGTTCTTACTGGTTCCTTGTCCTTTTTTATGGGCCATGTCTGGAAATTCTCTCGGTTGAGGGGGATTAGGACTCGATGGAGTCGATTTTGATTACGGAAAGCTCTTGGCGGTGTCCGCGGCGGCGGTTGTAGCCTTTGCGCTTCTTCTTCTTATAGATGACCACCTTTTTGCCGCGGCGGTTTTCGAGAATGGTCGCGGTGACTTTGGCGCCTTTGACGAACGGGGCTCCGAGCTGAAACCCATCTCCTTCACCGATAGTGAGTACTTCGCTGATCTCGAGCTTGGCGCCGGCTTCGGTTTCGGGATAGCGATTGAGGACGAGAACGTCGCCTTCTTGCACGGTGTACTGCTTGCCCTGGGTTTGGATGGTTGCTTTCATTTGAAATAAAACCGCGTAATAAGGGCAGTTCTCCTCTCTGAATCAATCTTTTTTCTGAAAATTTTCTGTCAATTGGACCTGCGATGAACCGCCCTGTGGATATCGAACGCATTCGTGGCTATTTCGACGACCCGAAAACAGTCGACCATTACGCTCGAGCGGTAGCGAATGTGGGACTTTGGGATTCGGAGGAGCGGGTGTTTCGCGATTGGATTGGAAAGGGCGCTCGAATTCTGGATTTAGGATGCGGGGCGGGTCGCATCGCGTTCGGGCTTTGGGACTTGGGGTATCGCGCGATCGAAGGAGCCGATCTGTCGGGACGAATGGTGGAGGAATCCCGAAGCATCGCTGAGTGCTTACAGCGGGATATTTCGTTTTCCCGTCAGGACGCGACGGAACTCGAATTCGAAGCGAAGCGGTTCGAGGCGATCGTTTTCGGGTTTAACGGGCTCATGCAAATTCCGGGGAGAGCGCAGAGGCGACGGGCGCTACGCGAGATCGCCCGTGTGCTTGCGCCTGGTGGCGTGTTGATTTTCACGACATTGGATCGGGACGACCGTTTGTATCGGTCGATGTTTGGCGACGTGGGGAATCCGGAACACGATCCGACTCAAAATCCGAATCTTCTCGAGGAGGGCGACCGGCATTTTCAGACGGCCCACGGGACGACCTTCATGCACGTGCCGTTCAGAGAAGAAGTGGAGGCGGATTTGGAAGCGGCGGGATGGACGGTCGTTTTGACCCGAATGCGAAGCGAGATAGCGATCGAAGGTCGAACTGTAGTCGATTTCTCCGAGGACTGCCGTTTTTGGGTGGCAAAAAAGCCGGCGCGTTGAGGCGCCGGCTTTCTAGGAAATTGGAATCGTTTGATTTCGGAGTGGCTACCGGTTGAGCAAGTAGGAGGGTTGCAGCCGGTTGCGGTCGGTTTTTGGGGAATACATCGGCGCGTAGGAAGAAGTCGACGGGCTTGCGGCGCGGGTTTCGGTGACCACTTCGGTCATGGCCATCTGGCCGCGACTCGCGGCGCGGGCTTCCATTTCCTGAATGGCGGCCAATCGCGCTTCTTCGCGGGCGGCTGCGATATCTTTTTGGCCTTTGGATTTCGCTTCCTCGAGGGCGGATTGGGCGGCTTTCAGCTTGGCGGCGGCATCGGCGGCGGCTTTTTTCAGCAGCGCCTGTTCGCGAGTCGCTTCCATTTGGATTTTGCGTTGTTCGGCCTGGAGGCGGGCGGTTTCTTTCTCGGCTTCGAGCTTGAGTCGTTCGGCTTCGGCTTTGGCGGCGTTTTCGCGGGCTTTCAAGGCGGCGATCTCGTCGAGCCGCGCTTGCTGGGCTGCCGCTTCCTGAGCGGCTTTCGCTTCGGCGAGTCGGCGGGCCTCTTCGGCGAGCGCGGTTTTGCGGGCTTCTTCGGCGGCGAGTTGCTCTTTTTCCTGTAGGCTCGCTTCGAGTTCGGCGATGCGGGCGAGTTCCGCTTCTTTGCTTTTGCTGGCGTCGTTCGACTTGTAGGCGAAGAAGCCTGCCAGCGCGAGCGCGAGAATTAAAACGATGATAAGAGGTTTTTTACTATCCATAGCAATTTTGGTCCGGGAGGGAGAGTTTGCCTCTCTCTTACAGAATTTGGCTCGCTGGGTAAAGACCCGAAAGCGCCAATTTTGTGTCGGGCGGATTATTCAATTTTATTTCTTGATCTCAGAATCGAGATAACCAGAGTTCCCTCTCACCGTGCAGGAGAGATGGCTGAGTGGTCGAAAGCAACGGTTTGCTAAATCGTCGTACGGGTCACACCGTACCGCGGGTTCGAATCCCGCTCTCTCCGCCACGCTTCGCCCCTTGGGCTACGCGCGGCTGACGCCTACTCAAGGGAAATTTTGCCCGCATGGTGATCTTGGACCAACAAAAGGCGAAGCGTGCCCTGCGTAGTTCGTAGAACGAAGCACGGGCATATCCGGAATCAGCGCCTTGTAAAAGGGCATGGGAGATCCTGCCGATTAAATCGAAGCGAGCATTGAGAAATGCTCGAACCGTCGACGTTGCAAAAAGAATTTGTGCTACGTCGTTGCTTGTGACATGTGAAATTCAGGATGCCTCTTGATGATTCGGAACAAGCGCGCTGGTTCGAGGAGAACTTGCTGCCGCACAAGTCTTCGCTGGAAAGCTGGTTGCGGGGGCGTTTCAGCTCGAGTTCCGAGATCGAAGACATTGTTCAAGAGTCCTTTCTGAGAGTTTTGAAGGCGCGGGAGCGGGGCCCGATTCGCTCTCCCAAAGCGCTTCTTTACACGACGGCGCGGAATCTGGCCTTGGACTACGCGCGCAGTTTTAGAAATTCCCGAACGGATTCTTTAGGGGAAATCGAGGACTCATCCGTCATCGATTGTGACGCCAATGTAACGCGCTCCGTTTCCCGAAAAGAGGAACTTGAGATAATGACCTTAGCAATCCAATCGCTGCCCGTGACGATCGACGCGCTCGGCAACAATTCGCAGTATATGCTGCCCGGACTGACTTCGTGGTCGACCACCAATACCTTTAAGTTCTAGTATGTAGTCGCATAGATCGCTGGTAGCTATGTATGGTTGAGCCCCAGTTTGTCTGGGGCTCTTTTTATTTATGAAAATACGCTCTTGATCCGACCCGTCATCTGTCTTTCTATTGCCTCGCTCGACGTAAGACGGCTTTTATCCGTAGATAGGGAAATGAGGTGTATAATTCTCAGTATTGCGATCGCATTGGGAATGGGAATCCCGGTCAGCTCAGCGGACCCGGTCGCGATTCCAGATCCCGCATTGGAGGAGCGGATTCGCTCGCAACTGGGAAAACCTGAAGGAGTGATTGACTCCAGTGAAATGGAAACGCTCAAATTTGTCAGCGCATGGGGGGTTCGCGATTTGACGGGTCTTGAGTACGCTGTGAATGCTACGAGTATCGACATATTTGAGTCGATGGTTAGCGATTTAAGTCCGCTGAGTGGTCTGGCAAATCTGGAAGATTTAGTTGTAACGTGTGATAAAGAGTTGTCCGATCTCGAACCTTTAAGGGGCTTAAGCACGCTCAACTACCTGAATCTCCAAGGTAAGAGTATTTCACTTCTAGGTCCGCTTTCGAATCTAGCAGCGCTTGAGACTCTGGTTATTAGCGATTCGAATGTAAGCGATCTCTCTCCGCTTTCGGGCTTAAGCGCGTTGAAAGAGCTAATACTGAGAAATAGCAAGATTAGCGATTTAGAGCCCCTAGGAAGTCTGCAAAGTCTAACCTACCTTGATTTGAACAATAACGAGATTCAAAGCCTCGTTGGCTTGTCTAGCGTGTCGAATTTAGAACGACTCGAAGTCGATCACAACCAGATCGAAGATTTAGAACCGATATCAAATCTCGCTGAGATTAATTTTCTATCGGTTCGATCAAATAGAATTACTGAAATAGATGTGGCTGCGGAAATGCGCATCGACTCACTCATTTTGGACGACAACCTGATTAGCGATTTAGCTCCGTTGGAGGAATCGGGATACATTCCTTCGACGCTTTCTTTATCAAAGAATTCTATATCGGACCTTTCGCCGATTGGTTTCCGCAAGTGGATTGTAGGAGGTGGACTCGACGTAACCTACAATCTATTGAACTTGGAGGAGGGTGGGCTGCAAAAGTCTATTCTAGACCATATGTCAGAACCAACAGGTGGAAAATTCGGCCCGATTCACCCTAGGTTCTTGCCGCAAAAGGGAGATGAAGTTGTCTTTGGAGACGAGAATTTGGAAGCTGCGGTTAGATCTGCTATCGACCAACCCGAAGGTCCGATTACGATTCTCGATCTAGAATCCTTGATTGAGCTCGAGGTGGTTGGAGCTGAGATTTCGGATTTGAGCGGACTTGAACATGCGTTCAATCTAACCCGTATCGATTTAAGCCACAATCACTTATTTGTCGTTAACGAGCTTTCGAGTCTCCCTAATCTAGTGTATCTAGATTTAAGTTACAACCAGTTAGACGGATTCGGTTCATTTCCCAAGTGGGAAAATACAATCGAGTATATCGATTTAAGTCATAATCTTCTGTTTAATACGGCGAGTTTTATGATCTTTCCGAATCTGAACTATCTCGATGTTACGTGCAATCCAATCTATTTCGCAGAGGACAACAAGAATGTACGACATATTGGATTTGTTGAGGAGGCGGTGGGAGCCGAAGTTGTCTCTGGAGGCGATTGTTACGAATTGGGGAAGTTGCATTGGAAGACATTAGACGCAACGGGACAGCGTTTGTTTATCTGGATAGACGAGTGGGATTTGCAGTATTCGTCGGATATGGAGACTTGGGTGACGCATTCCTTTTATGATCGATCCAAGATCTATCAGCTGAATCGATCGCAAGCTCGGTTGTTGCCGTTGCCGGAAGGTCCTCATTTTTGGAGAGTCCGACCGAGAGAATAGCGCATTTGAAGTGAAACAGAAATTATGTGTTTCCCTTGAGGGCTTCTCGTCTATGGTCGCGTTCGAATGAAAGTTTATTTTTTGGGTACGGGCACGTCGCAGGGCGTGCCGGTGATTGGCTGTGATTGCCCGACTTGCGTTTCTGCGGATCCGCGCGATACGCGCTACCGGACGCACGTCCATGTGCAAATGGGCAACTTCAATATTCAAGTGGACGCGGCGCAGGAATTTCGGATACAGGCGCTCAAGCACAAGATCCCGAAAGTGGACTTGGTAATTCTCACCCATGGCCACTCGGACCATATTCTGGGCATGGATGATTTGCGGCGCTACTGCGACCAACGGGATGGGGAGGCGCTGCCGGTCTATACGAACAAGGAAGGGGAGGAGCGCATGCGTTCAATCTTTGGATACGCAATTCGCGATAAAGCCAAGGTGCCCGGATATCCAGCGTTTTCACCTCGAAGGATGCCGCCGGTTTTGCATACATCGGAAGGCGTGATTTATTCGTTCGATCAAAGCCATGGGGACTTCGAGACCTTGGGTCTCGTCTTTGTCGAACGGCGCACCGGGAAGAAGTTCGCTTACTTCACGGATTGCGATTCGGTCAAGCCAGACGCCGTTGACCGAGCCCGCGGGGCGGACTTAGCCGTGCTGGACGCGTTGCGGTTTAGGCCGCACCGGTCTCACATGAATATTGACCAAGCCGTGGACGCGGCTCGGGCGATCGGGGCGAAGAAGACCTATTTGATCCACATGACTCATGACGTGATGCACGCGACGACGGACATCACGTTGCCGCCGGGCGTGCGTTTGTCGTACGACAATTTGGTAGTGGAGTTTTAGGAAGCTGCTGGTTTTCGGATAGGACCTATAGGACTTATAAGTCTTCTAGGTCCTATCGCTAAACTGTAGCTTGCCCAGGCTTAGCCGACGTAGACTTCGCCGCCTTTTTCTTTGAACTCGTCTGACTTTGCGGCCATGCCTTCAGCGAGGGCTTCCTCGTCGGTGAGCCCGTTTTCCTCGGCGTACTTGCGCACGTCGTCGGTGATTTTCATCGAACAGAAGTTGGGTCCGCACATGGAGCAGAAGTGGGCGGTTTTGGCGCCTTCTTGGGGAAGCGTCTCGTCGTGGTATTCTCTCGCCGTGACCGGGTCGAGGGAGAGATTGAATTGGTCTTCCCAGCGAAATTCGAATCGGGCTTTGCTGAGGGCGTTGTCCCGGTATTGAGCGGCGGGATGGCCTTTGGCGAGGTCGGCGGCGTGGGCGGCGATTTTGTAAGTGATAACGCCGTCTTTGACGTCCTTGCGGTTCGGCAGACCGAGGTGTTCTTTGGGAGTCACGTAGCAGAGCATAGCGCAGCCGTACCAGCCGATCATGGCGGCGCCGATGCCGGAAGTGAAATGGTCGTAGCCGGGAGCGATATCGGTGGTGAGCGGACCGAGAGTGTAGAAGGGAGCCTCGTCGCACCACTCGATTTGCTTCTCCATGTTTTCGTGTATCATGTGCATGGGTACGTGTCCGGGGCCTTCGTTCATGACTTGGCATCCACGTTCCCAGGCGCGTTTGGTCAAGCCGCCTTGGACTTCGAGCTCGGCGAATTGGGGCGCGTCGTTGGCGTCGGCGATCGACCCGGGCCGGAGTCCGTCGCCGATGGAGAAGGAGACGTCGTAGGCGGCCATGATGTCGCAAATTTCGTCCCAGTTGGTGTAGAGGAAATTCTCTTTGTGGTGGGAGAGGCACCATTTGGCCATGATGGAGCCGCCGCGCGAAACGATACCGGTCATGCGCTGGGCGGTGGTCGGTATGAACCGCAGCAATACGCCGGCATGGATGGTGAAGTAGTCGACGCCTTGCTCGCATTGTTCGATGAGCGTGTCGCGGTAGATGTCCCAAGTGAGCTCCTCAGGGCGTCCGCCCACTTTTTCGAGGGCTTGATAGATGGGGACGGTGCCGATGGGGGCGGGGCTGTTGCGAATGATCCACTCGCGTGTTTGGTGGATGTTCTTTCCAGTGGAAAGGTCCATGACGGTGTCGGCTCCCCACTGCGTCGCCCAGCGCATCTTCTCGACTTCCTCTTCGATGGAGGAGGAGATTGCGGAGTTGCCGATGTTGGCGTTGATTTTGACGAGGAAGTTGCGGCCGATGATCATCGGCTCGAGTTCGGGGTGATTGATGTTGGCAGGGATGATCGCCCGGCCGCGAGCGACTTCGTCGCGGACGAATTCGGGCGTGATTTCGCTTGGGATGCTCGCTCCCCAAGGTTGTCCGGGGTGTTGTTTCAGTAGGCTGTTGCGGGGGGCGTTAGCGTTCATCTCCACCGCTTCTTTAGCTCGTTGCAATTTCGTGTTCTCGCGGATGGCGATGAACTCCATTTCCGGTGTGACAATCCCTTGGCGGGCGTAGTGCAATTGAGTGACGGGCGTTCCCTTTGAAGCTCGGAGCGGTTGGCGTCCTTTGCGGTCGAAGCGGATCATCTTTCCGGATTCTTCCGCTTTTTGGGCGTGCTTGTCGGAAAGGTAGCCATCGTCGACTGGCTGGGTGTCGCGGCCTGGGTAGGCTTCGACGTCGCCGCGTTCGAGGATCCAGTTTTGGCGCAAGAGCGGGAGACCTTTGGACACGTCGCGGTGGTAGTCTGGGTCGCCCCAAGGTCCGGAGGTGTCGTAGACGCGGACGGGCTCGTTGTCCGCGAGCGAATTGTCGGGCAGACGCGTTTGGGTCAGGCTAATTTCCCGCATGGGGACTTTAATGTCGCTTCTCGAGCCTTCGAGGTAGATGCGCGTGGAGTTGGGCAAAGTCTGGGTTTCGTTTCCTTGGTCGGTATCGGGCATAGCTCTTGTTTTTAGAGGTGAGCGCGGGTCGCCGGGCCGTTGGAAAACGAGCGTCGCTTTCCCTTCGACGGCATTACCCGCATCAGGTTCAAAGGGTTTCGGAACCGATCGTGCCCCTGTCTCAGCCCGCCGCTGCGGACGCCCCGTTGACGTGTGGAAGAGACTGGTTGCGTCCCTTCCGGTTTACAAACCGAAAAGGCGAAAAAAAGCGCGATCGGATTCGATCGCGCGTTGAAGAGTCGCTGACTTGTTGGACTCCCGCTTAGTTGACAGTGATCGGAACGACGACTTCCGAGTAGCCGGGGATCGTGATGAACAAGCTGCCTTGCCCGGGGGATCCGGCTTGGACGGGGATGCTGGTCGTTCGCTGTCCGGCTTCGATGCGGACGTAGTCCATGATGACGCTGTCGGGAATGTCGGTGTGAACGTCGATTTGCAGGCCGCCCGGCGGGGCTTCTTCCGGAATTTGAAAGAAGAGCGTGCTGACCTGGCCTTGGGAAAGGGACGATGGGCGGAGGGTGACGTTTACGCGCGACGAGTCGATGCGCAGGGTGCCGGCGTCGATTTCGCCGCTGATGCCGACGACTTTGACGGCGTAGCCACGGCCTTCGGGGAGCGAGGGCACGTAGAAAGAGAGCGAGGTCGAGCTGTCGAAACGCGTGGCGGCCGGGGTGTCCCCGATCATGATTTTGTCGTCGCGGGTGAATCCTCGTCCGAGCACGGCGACGCGCGTGCCGACGGGGGCTCGGTTGGTCTCGAGTTCGACGGAGTAGCGGTTTTCGATGGCGAAGCGGCTGAGTTCGGTGACGATTTCCTTGGGCGCGGCGCCTTTCTCGGTTTTGCGATCGAACTGGACGATCATGTAGTAGGCGGCTTCGCTGCGTCCGGCGGGCATTTTAAAGTCGTATTCGTAGAGCGTGCTGCTTCCGGGGGCGAGGCTCATGGGGTGGGCTCTGCCGTCGATGACGACTTGAGGGCGGAGGGTCGCTGCGACTACCGCGGAGTTCTTCACGCGAATCTGGGCGGTGAGAGTGTAGACGTTCGAAGGATTGGCCTTCATGGTGGAAGGCGTCAGGTCGATGACGTTTACGTTGCAACCGGTGAAGGCCAGCGCGAGTGGCGCGAGGAGGCAGAGGAGCCAGTTTTTTCGGAGGGTGGACTTGGACGCGGTGGTATCCATGATATTGAGTCGGTAGACTAAATTAGGCCTTGAATTACAATAAAATTAGGACTGTCAGTGAAGGAAATAGTTCATGCAAGGCGACTTAAAGGCAACCGTGGAGGCGAAAAAAGACGAAAGAAGTTCAGAACTCCAGCCAAAATGGTGGGGTGAAACCCTCGGATTGTACGTTCATGTTCCGTTTTGCGCGACGGCGTGCGATTTTTGCGCTTTCTATCAAGTAACGGGTGATCGGGCCGGAATTAAAGCGTATTTAAGGGGTGTTAAACGGGAGGTGGAGCGCCTGGCCGCAGGCCGACGGCTCGATACCTGCTTTTTCGGCGGCGGGACGCCGGGGCTGCTGATGGCCGGCGATTTGGCTCAATTGTGCGAGACGGTGACCGCGACGTTCGGGGTGGCTCCTGCGGAATGGACGGTTGAGATGGCGCCGTCGACGGTCAAGGCGGACAAGCTCGCAGCGCTCAAGGAGCGGGGCGTGACTCGGATTTCGATGGGGGTGCAGAGTTTCGACGACACTTTGCTCGACAAACTGGGGCGCCAGCACAGTCGGAAGCAGATTTTCAAAGCGTACGATTTGATCCAGGCGGCCGAATTCGAATCGGTGAATCTCGACTTGATGTTCGCGCTGCCGGGACAGGACGCGGCCCAGTCGGAGGCGGACATTCGGGAAGCGGCCTCGCTGGAGCCGGACCATCTCTCCACGTACTGCCTGACGTTCGAGGAGGATACGGCCTTGTACGCGCGTTTGTCCAAGGGGAAAGTGAAGCGGGATTCCGATCTGGAGGCGAAGCTCTACGAATCGTGTTGGGAGACCTTGGCAGAGCTGGGCTACGCTCAGTACGAGGTTTCGAACTACGCGCGTCCCGGAATGCGCTGCGCCCACAACCTCAATACTTGGAAGATGGATCAGTGGATCGGGCTCGGGCCCTCCGCCGCGAGTCAATTTGGTGGACGGCGTTTTTCCAACGTTCCCGATTTGGATCGGTGGCTGGCAGGGTTGGAGCGCGAGCGTCCGGAACGGGTTGACTGCTCGGAAACGACGCGGGAGTTGCTGCGGGAGGACGCATTGATATTCGGACTGCGGATGAACGAGGGGGTGAGCGTCGAGCGTTTGCGGGAGCGGTTCGGGATCTCGCTTTCGGAAGAGCAGGAGAGCGTTTTGCGGCGTTTGGAGAACGAGGGGAAACTGGTTAGAGACGGCGCGTCGATACGGGTCACCAATGCGGGCCGTTTGGTGGTCGACGCGATTGGTTCAGAGCTGATGGGCTTGGGTTGAAGGAGTTTGATTGGATGGGTTCTGTCTTGCTTTGGGGGATGCGCTCCTTCTTAAGGTAACTGCTACATGTTGAGAGTTTTGGAGAACGGCGCCCGTGGATTCGGGCGATCATCGCTCGGGTTTGCGTTTTGCGTAGCCGGTCTTGCTGGGTGGGCGCTGCTCGTGATTTCTTGTCGGACGACGGACGTTGGTTTCGACTACGAGCGAGCCGTTGCCCGGTTTGTTTTTGAAACGGACCAAGGAGGGTCGGTCGTTACTTTACCTGTAAGCGATGTTCGGATACAGGTGAACGCGAAGGCGGTTATCACGGAGTTCGACATTGTAAATGTGTCGGTGGCGGAGGCGGACCTTGGAGCGTGTCTCCAGTTTACGCTGACGCATCAGGCGTCGCGAATTCTCTATCAGGAAAGCGCCTCGAACCAAGGGCGTCGAATGGTGATGGTGATCAACGGGGCTCCGATTGGGGTGCGACGGATTGACCGTCCGATCGCGGACGGGGTGTTCAATATGTTTGTAGAAATTCCGGACGAGGAGTTGCCGGAATTGGCGCAGAATTTAAGAGGGACGAGCATTGAGATTCAAAAGAAGCTTCACGGTTAGCGTGGCGGCCGCGCTGCTGTCGTCGCTCGCTCTGTCGGCGTCGAGCCGGATTGGCGCCCACTATTGGCTGACGCCCAATCAGGCGTTCTTGCAGGGCAAGCCGTTGTCGCATTTCGTCCAGCCGACGCAGTCTGGTAACTTGACCTCGGCGTTGTGGGGGTGCGTGCGCAATGGCGGGGCGCGTTTTCACGAGGGGCTTGATTTGAAGCCCATCCGCCGGGATAGTCGAGGCGAGGCCTTGGATTCGATTTACGCGTTCGACGCGGGCGTGGTGCAGTATGTGAATCGGGATGCGGACGCGAGCAGCTATGGGCGTTACATCGTGGTGGAGCACGGCCAATGGATGCCGGGCATGGTGAGCTTGTATGCGCATTTGAGCGCGATTCCGAGCCACGTGAAACCGGGTTTACAGGTCGATGGCGGGGAGGTGATTGGTCAAATGGGTCGTTCGGCAAGCTACTCGATCCCGCGGGAACGCGCCCATTTGCATTTCGAGGTGGGTCTGTGGCTGGGGCCTCGCTTTCAACGTTGGTATGACATCCAGCGGTTCAAAACGCCGAACGACCATGGTGTGTACAATGGAATGAACATTGTTGGTTTGGACGTTTGGGAGCTTTTAAAAGCCTTGCGGAGTGGCGAGGTTCGGACGGTGATGGAATACGTGGCGACGTTGCCGGTGGCGGTTTCGGCGACAGTTTGGGACAACGGGATCCCGGACCTACTCCAGGTGAATCCGGAACTCATGGTCAACGCGCTGCTTCCGACGGATCACGCGGGATGGCGGATCGATTTCGCGGCGAGTGGCGTTCCGATTCGTTTTGAGGCGCTTTCTGCGTCCCAGCGTAGCGGATCGGGCGGGACGACGGTTAGGGTTGCAGACTCGAGGGCCAGCCGAGCGCAGCCGTGCATCGAGCTGTCTCGCGGGGGCGTTCCGAGTCCGCGTTTGAACGCGACCTTGGAGCGGCTTTTTGTAAAGTAAGCCGGATTCGGGCGTCAGACCGATTGAAGCGGCAACAAAAAACGCCGCTTGGTGGGCGACGTTGATCGTCTCTTGTGTGTGGACCTGACTATTCGGCGGGTTTGGTCTTTTTCAGCCCGGTTACGCGGTCGCCGTCTTTCCACTCGCCGCGTTTTTTGAGCAATTCGACGCGTTCGAATCGCTTCAGTACATTGCGTTTTACCGCGGAGCTGCTGGAAGATTTGTAGCTAGGATGCTGTGACATGGCTGTTTAAATGGGTTCCGAATTTGGAAAGCCGCGTAAGTTGGACGCTTCTTTCGCCCATTTCAAGTACTTTTCGTCGACTTCCGCGGACCGGATTTCTATCCACTGCGGCGTGTCGTAGGGGTGGAGGGCGCGCACGCGTTCCCGGGCGGCGGTTTTCAGAGGGGCCAGGGTCTTGATCCAAAGGCGGTACTCCTCGGAGCTCTGTCGCTCGCCTTCCCAGAGGTAGACGGATTGGATGGGACTGTCGATTTGCACGCAGGCGGCGATCTGCTCGTCGACGAGCGCCTGGGCGATCCGCTGGGCGTCCGATTCGGTGGGGACCGTTGTCCAGCAGGTGTAAAGGGTCGCGTCGGAGGCCGGTTGAGAGTGTTGCGGATCGGTCATAGATCGATTGGTTGTGGCCGCATGGGCGAATTCACTCATGTCGTCGAGATCGGTTCATTTTGGTCGAAATCGCGTTTTCTCCCCTCGCAATATTTCAATATTGCTCAGGTCGAAACCCGCACTTTCGTCTCAAAATGTCCTCGATTCGACTCGTTCCGGAATTCGTCCAAGCGGCCTAATAATCGCTTGACCCATTAGGGCTTCAAGGTAAAAGGCAGGATTCCACTTAGCAAAAGGAGAGTTCGCTTTGAGAGACGATTACATTAAAGAAGCCCGCAAGGTCATCACCGACCCGAACATTTTGATCAATGTCGTGTCGCGCCGCGTCAAGCAGCTGCGCCACGGCAATCGGCCGCTCGTGGAGTCGCTGGAGAAGTTGAACCCGGAAGATATCGCCTTGCGCGAGATTATCGAAGGGAAGATCAGCTTCGAGCTCGGCGGCGAGACTTGAGCGAATCGGCGGTCGCCGATTTTATGAACTGCGCGGCGGGAAACTGTCGCGTTTTTTATTGGAGAGCGTTCGAGCGCTCCGGACAGATTGATTGAGCCGATTATGGCTGGAAAGAAGCAGAAACAGTCGAATGCCCCGAAGGAAATCCGCAACGCCAAGGCCCGCCGCGACTATTTCGTGGAGGACACGTTCGAGGCGGGGATCGTGCTCACCGGAACCGAGGTGAAGTCTCTGCGGGCGGCCAAGGCGTCGGTCAACGAGGGGTTCTGCCGGTTCGTGAAGTCGGACTTGTTCATCTACGGGCTCCACATCGACGAGTACGCGTGGGGTTCGATGAACAACCATATCCCGCGGCGCGAGCGCAAATTGCTTTTGCACAGGCACGAACTTCGGAAGCTAAAAAAACAGGTGGAGTCGGGAGGGAAGACGATCATCCCGTTGCGGCTCTATTTTAAGGAGGCGCTGGTGAAAGTGGAGATCGCCGTTTGCGTCGGCAAAAAGCTTTTTGACAAACGGGATGATCTTAAGAAGAAAGCGATCATGCGGGAGATCGACCGCTCTTTCAAAGGTCGACGCTGATTCGAGTCGCTTCCCCGCGCGGGTTTTTCTGTATGAACGATCAAATGACAATCGCGTGCCTGGATTTGGAAGGCGTATTGATTCCCGAGATTTGGATCAATCTCGCCGAGAAGACGGGGATCGACGATCTTCGACTGACCACTCGGGACATTGCCGACTACGACGAGCTGATGACGAAGCGTCTCGAGATCCTGGACGCGAATGGGCTGACGCTGAAGGATTTTCAGGAAGTCGTGGCCACCATGGATCCGCTTGACGGGGCCAAGGAGTTTCTCGATTGGCTACAGCCGCAAGCGGAAGTGATTATCCTTTCGGATACGTTTCGCGAGTTCGCCATGCCTTTGATCGCTAAACTGGGCCATCCCACCATGTTCTGCCATTCCTTGTCGGTCGATTACGAAACGTATCGGATTAAAGACTACGTGTTGCGTCAGGCGGACCAGAAGCGGAAGGCGGTAATCGCGTTGAAAAGCCTGAACTTTCGCGTGATTTCGATGGGCGACTCGTACAACGACCTGAGTATGCTCGAGGAGGCTCATTCGGGGATCTTCTTCAAACCGACCAAAAAGATAACCGAGGAGTATCCGGACTATCCGGTCATGGAAGACTACGAATCCCTACAGCGCCATCTATGCGAGGCGCACGGGTTTCGGCCGTAGTCGACCGGTCTCTCGAATCCGAGCGACTTCGTTTTTCGCCGTCACGCATGCTACACGTCGTTTTATTCCAGCCGGAGATTCCTCAGAATACCGGAAACATTGGGCGGACCTGCGCGATTACGGAGTCGCGCTTGCATTTGATTTATCCGCTGGGCTTTACGATTCGCGACAAGCATTTGCGTCGAAGCGGCATGGACTACTGGCACAACCTCGACATTCGGCACCATGAAAACTGGGAGGCGTTCCGGAAGTCCGACGACGGCCCGAAGCGTCTTTTTTTAATGACGACTCACGGGGCCCGGTCGTATTGGGATGTGTCCTACGAGGATGGCGACGGTTTGCTTTTCGGTCGGGAAGGATCCGGGGCGCCCGACTGGATGCACGAGGAAGTTGGAGAGGCGAATCGAATTCAGATTCCTCTGTATAATAACACGCTGCGCTCATTGAATCTCGCCACGAGCGCGGGGATCGCGGTTTACGAGGCGATGCGTCAGTTGAAGGGCAGTCTGTAGAGGGCTTGCGCCGGGCTCGGAGTCGCTATGGCCCTCGTCACTCAAAAGGTTCTGATTATCAAGACGTCTTCGCTCGGGGACATCATGCATGGTTTGCAGTTGGCCCAGACGCTCAAGGAGGCCGACCCGGGGATCGAGATCACTTGGGTGGCTCGGTCCCGATTTGTCCCCTTGGCTCGGGCGTGTTCGGCGGTGGACGACGTGATTCCATTCTATCGAACCGGTGGGGTCTCCGCATTCCTGGAACTGCGAAGCCATTTGCGGAAGCGCCAATTCGACGTTGTTCTCGATTTACAGGGCCTGGCCAGAAGCGGTCTGATGACGTTTTTCAGCAACGCTCCGCGGAAAGTGGGGCGAACAGATGCGCGCGAAGGAGCTACTTTGTTCTATAAGGAACTGGTTCCCCTTCCGAAGGCGGCGGACGTGACGCATCCGGTGGATATTCTGTTGGAATTCTGCCGCGTCTTCGGCTTCGAAACGCGGCTCAAAGGATTCCCGCGATTTGCGATGCCGGAGTCGGACCGAGACGCATGGGCTCGAGATCATTCGGGAACGAACGTGGTCCTGTGCCCGGAAGGAAGGAGCCCGGACCGGGAGTGGGGCGGTTTTGCGTCGTTGGCGACGGCGTTGTTGGAACGTCAATCTTCAGCGCGTGTTTGCGTCTTGGTGAAGCGCACGCTGGAGTGGATGGAGGAGCTGGATCGGTTTCATGGAGATCGCGTGTCGATTTGCGTGACGGGCGACCCATTGCGGTGGGCGCGGTGTTTGCAGGATTCGGATTTGCTGGTCGCCAACGACAGCGACGCGACGCACATGGCTGCCGCAATGGGAACGCCGACGGTGGCCTTGTTTGGCCCGACGGACGGGAATCGACTCGGGCCGTATCCGCTTTCGGAGCGACGCAACTGCGCCATTAACGCCCCGAGAGGCGATCTCGCAAGATTGACTTTGGAGCGTGTTCTTGAGGAGGTGGAGCTTCGAATGCGCTGCGAGCGGCCTTGACTTTGCGAGAGGGGCGGCCTTATGGGCTGCGTTGAGGATAACGTTTTAACGCACATTATTGATGATTGATCTGAAGATCTTACGCGAAAATCCCGATCGCGCTCGGGCCGGAATTTTGAAAAAGGGAGTCGATTGCGATCTCGATGCGGTTCTGAAGGCGGACGAGGATCGCCGAAAACTGATCGTCGAGGTGGAGGCGCTGCGAGCGGAGCAGAAGTCGGCCAACGCGGAAATGGCTCAGATGCAGAAGGGCAGCCCCGCGTTCCTCGAGAAAGTCTCGGAAATGAAAACACTGTCGGGTCGCATCAAGGAAAGCGATGCTGCGTTGAAGGAGCTGGACGCGACGTGGAATAACCTCTACCTCAGTGTTCCGAACCTGCCCGACGAATCGGTTCCGGAGGGAACGAGCGAAGCCGACAATGTGGTATTCAAAAACTGGGGAGAAATCCCGGAAAAGGAAGCGCACCACTTGCCGCACTACGACTTCGACTGGCTGGACCAGATTCTCGACTTCAAGCGCGGGACGAAAGTCACCGGAGCGGGTTTCCCGTTCTATGTGGGCGATGGAGCGCGTTTGGCCCGCAGCTTGGTTTCGTTTTTCCTCGACCAGGCTCACGAAGCGGGGATTCAGGAAATGGGCGTCCCGTTTTTCGTGAACGCGGACAGCGCGACGGCTACTGGGCAGTTGCCTGACAAGGAGGGTCTGATGTATCAGACGGTTGAGGACGGCTTGTACGCGATCCCGACTGCCGAGGTGCCTTTGACGAATTTCTTGCGGGACGAGATTTTGGACGAATCGGACCTGCCGGTTTATCGCTGCGGTCACTCCGCGTGTTTTCGTCGCGAAGCGGGTAGCTATGGCAAGGACGTGCGCGGATTGAATCGCGTGCATCAATTCGACAAGGTCGAGATTCTCAAATGGGTGAAACCCGATGCGAGCAACGCCGAGCTCGAGACCTTGCGCGAATACGCGGAGAGCTTGCTCCAGAAGCTGGGTTTGCCGTACCGGGCGCTTTTGATGTGCGGCGGCGACATGGGTTTTTCTCAAACCAAGCAGTACGACTTGGAGGTTTGGGCGGTCGGCCAACAGCGCTGGCTGGAGGTGTCGAGCTGCAGCAACTTCGAGTCGTTCCAGTCACGCCGCGCTCGCATTCGCTATCGCGATTCGAGCACAGGAAAGAACGAGTTCGTACACACGCTTAATGGATCGGGCTTGGCGGTGCCGCGCGTGTTCGTGGCGATTCTCGAAAATGGACTGCAGGCGGACGGAAGCGTGAGGCTTCCCGAGGCGCTGGTTCCGTACATGGGCAAGAACTCGATCGCGCCTGTGTAGGCGTTCGCAAATCGGAGAGATCGATAGTCGGTGGACTGGATCGCGGCAGGAGAAAAGCTGAGGAGTCTCGCCGGCGACGACTGGCTGCTTCCCTCGCTGCGCGAGACGATTGATTCGGCGGCTCGGGTTTTCATCGCGTGTTCCGGCGGAGCGGACTCGGTTTTTCTCGCTCTCTACTTCGCGGACGATGCGCTGCGGAACCGATTGACGGTTCTGCACTTCAACCATGGTTTGAGAGGAGAAGAGTCGGATGCGGACGCGCGTTTTGCGAGTTCCTTAGCGGCTGGCTTGGGTCTGAATTACGCGACCGATAAATGGGTTCCGCCAGGTGATTCAAAGCGGATTTCGGAAGAGGCTGCTCGAACCGCTCGGATGGCGTTTTTCGGACGAGCGGTGGGGCCGAATGTCGAGGGAGCGATTATTCTAACCGGCCACCATGCGGACGATGTCGCTGAGACGATGCTGATGCGGATTTCACGAGGAAGTGGACTACAAGGGTTGACCGCTCCGCGGGCAACTTCGGTTGGGGCTGAGGGAATGCGTTTCGTCCGTCCGTTGCTCTCGTTGCGAAAATCGCGACTGGTGGATTGGCTAGTGGAAGCCGGCGTGGCTTGGCGGGAGGACGCGAGCAACCAGTCGGATTGTTACTACCGGAATCGTCTTCGGTCCGAGGTCGTTCCGGCGTGGGAAGCGGCATCGGATCGGCCGATTCACGAGGGGGCGATCGCTTCTCGGAGTCTGCTCGAAGAAGACTGGCGCGCGTTGGAGGACTGTTTCGAGTCGGCGTGGAGCGAGATTTCGCTGGGGGGAGAGGAACTCGACTGGGAGGGTACGCGCGCATTGCCGAGAGGTTTGCAGCGGCGTGCATTGAATCGGATCGCGACGGAGGCGGGGAAGCCGGTTTTAGCGAGCGCCGCGATGGAGGGCGTTTTAGAGGCGCTCCGGGTTGGCGGCGCGTTCAAGGTCAACCTCGATCCGAATGCCTGGATCGCGGGGTTTCCGGAGGGTCGGATTCGAATCGAGGGACCGGAATTGCGCATTCCGTGGACACCGACGAGCGTTCCTCTGGGGACGAGGATCTACTTTCCAGACGGGGGAGCGCTCGAAGTGGAGGCGGTTTCGTTGGAGCCCGAGCGCTTGTCGGAGATCCTCGGAGGGGCGATTTCGCACGAAAATAGGGTGTACTTAGCGATGGAAGAGAAACAATTAGACGGGATTCAGGTCAGACAAAGGCAGCCGGGAGACGCTTACCCGCCAGCGGGCCGAGAGTCCTCGGTGAAATTGAAAGAGCTTTTCATCGACCGAAAAGTCGCTCGAGAGCGGCGCGCGGCCTATCCGGTCGTCACATTGAGGGCGGACGAAGTACTTTGGGTCCCTGAACTGCCTCCGAACCGAAAATACCTGTTAACCGACTGTTCAACGCGTGCCTTGCAATTGACTTACGAGAAATGACGATGCACGTTGCTCATTTTACATCACTCCATGTCTGATCCATCAAATTCACCAAACGGACGCCCGAACGGCAAAAACCAGCCGGAGCGTTTTCAGCCAAAAGTCATCTTGATCTGGTTGGCTCTCATCACGGTGTGCGTGGTGCTGTGGACGCAGTCCGTCAACAGCGGAAGCGACAACGAGATCACGATGCACGAGGTGATGGAGAAGACACGGGCGGGGGAAGTCCATTCGGGGGAGATCTATCCGAATCCCAACGGCGGGGCGAACTACTACAATGTGGTTGGGAAGCTCAAGGTGGAGGACGTCACGGCTGAGGAGGGCTATCAATTGGTCGATTTCAAGGCGTCTGGAAAGCTCGTGGACGACAACTACACGGAATTGCAGGAGTCGGGGATTTACGGGGAGAACGAGTCGAACACTTTCCTGGCGAACATGCTGTCGGCGTTGATCCCGTTTCTTCTCATCATCGGCATTCTCTATTTTCTCTTCGTGCGCCAGTTGCGCATGGCGGGTCGGGGAGCGTTGAGCTTTGGCAAGAGCAAGGCCAAGCTGCTGACGCGGGACAAGGACAAGGTGACTTTTGCCGAGGTCGCGGGATGCGACGAAGCGAAGGAAGAAGTCAGCGAAGTGATCGATTTCTTGAAGGACCCGAAGAAGTTCCAGCGAATGGGCGGGCGGATCCCCAAGGGCATCCTGATGGTGGGCCCTCCGGGTACCGGTAAAACGCTGCTCGCCAAAGCGGTTGCGGGGGAGGCGGAAGTACCGTTTTTCTCGATTAGCGGCTCGGATTTCGTGGAAATGTTCGTGGGGGTTGGCGCCAGTCGTGTGCGGGACATGTTTGAACAAGGCCGCAAAAGCGCGCCCTGTCTGATTTTTATCGACGAGATCGACGCCGTCGGCCGCCAGCGAGGAGCGGGCCTGGGTGGAGGAAACGACGAGCGCGAGCAGACATTGAACTCGCTTCTGGTCGAAATGGATGGATTCGACACGACCGAGGGCGTGATCATCATGGCGGCGACAAACCGTCCGGATGTCTTGGATAAAGCGTTGTTGCGACCGGGTCGTTTTGACCGCGAGGTGGTTATTGGCTTGCCCGACTTGAAAGGTCGCGAAGCGATTTTGAAGGTGCACGCCAAGAAGATCAAACTGAGCGCCGACGTCGACTTGGAAAACATCGCTCGGGCGTCTCCGGGATTTGCCGGAGCGGATCTGGCGAACTTGCTGAACGAAGGCGCATTGACCGCGGCTCGCAAAAACAAGAATCAGGTGGAGATGATCGATATTCACGAGGCCAAGGACAAAATCTCCTTTGGTCGGGAGCGCCGCCAGCTGATGGACGACGAGGACAAGCGGATGACGGCGTTTCACGAGGCCGGCCACGCTTTGATAGCGGCTCTGCTCTACAAGACGAAGATCAAGTTGCACAAAGTGACGATTATTCCGCGTGGTCGCGCGCTGGGATTAACCATGAGCACGGCGACGAAGGACATTTTGGGTCAGTCGAAGAGCGAGCTGATCGACGATATTTGCATGGCCATGGGCGGCCGAATCGGCGAGGAGGTCGAAACGGGCGATTTCAGCAATGGAGCGGCCATGGACATCAAGCAAGCAACCAATATCGCCCGTCACATGGTGTGCGACTGGGGAATGAGCTCCTTGGGCCCGATCGCCTTTGGCGACAACGAAGAGCACCTGTTTCTGGGGCGTGAAATTAGCAAGACGCACAATCTGAGCGAAGAAACCGCCAAGCGGATCGACGAGGAGATTGGCAACATAATCCACACGCAGTTCGAGCGGGCCAAGCAACTTGTGGAGGAGAACCGCGACGCGCTTACCAAAATCGCGGAAGCGCTTCTGGAGTACGAGACGATCGAGGGCATTCACGTTCAGGAAATCGTCGAGCACGGAGAGATCCGCACGGAAGTGATTTCGACGAAAACGGAAGAGCTCAAGAAGCAAAACGAGCAGGAGTCCGAAGACGAGTCCGACAAGTCCGCCAAGGGCGAGGAAAACGAAGAACTACCTCCAGCCGTCGGCGGCGCCCAGGCGATGGCTTGAGGCGCATGCAGTTCTGCGTGACGCGAGAGTCTCCTCGGAGGCTCTTTTTTGTTCCCTAACTTGCGGAAGCGGGCGTCGGGTGTAGTATGCCTTAATGCCGTTTTCACTTTCCAGTCTCGGAGAACGCCAGTCGCCTTCCGAAATCACCCGTTTGATGGCGGTCGCCTTGGAGCGTCCTGACATCCTCAGCTTGGCTGCGGGGTTCACTGACAACGAGTCGCTTCCTCTTGAAGACGTGAGCTCGGTTGTAGACGAAATCGCTCAAGAGGGGTTGGCAGGTCGAAGCGCGTTGCAGTATGGATCCAATATTGGTCGCGAAGGACTGCGTGAGCTTGTAGCGAATCGTATTGAAGACTCAGATACGACTAAGCGAGGAACGCTGAATCGCGAACAGCTGTATATAAGCAATGGTTCGCAGCAGGCGTTGTATCTCGCAGTGCAGACGCTCTGCGATCCGGGTGATATAATATTGGTAGAGCAACCGACTTATTTTGTTTTCCTGGAAATATTGCAAGGGTTGGGCGCGCGTCCGATTGGCATACCTACGACGTCCGAGAGCGAAATAGACTTGGCGGGACTGGAGAGTTTGCTGGTCGAGGCGGAGCGAACGGGGGAATTGGAGCGAATAAAGGCGTTGTATCTGGTCTCCTATTTCGCGAATCCGAGTGGTAGCAGCGTTTCCGAGGCGACGAAGGAGGGAATCGGCAAGATTCTTGGCGGGCTCAGTTCGACCGTGGCTATCATCGAGGATGCCGCGTACCGGGAAATTTACTACGAGAAACCCTTTTCGGCGAAGAGCTGTTTGGCTCTCGAGCCGTATCAAGGGGCGCCAGTTTTCTATACGAGTACCTTGACGAAGCCCTACGCGTCCGGTTTGAAGGTCGGCTACGCCTATTGCACGGAACCGCTCTGGCTGGCAGCGATGTTGAACGTCAAAGGGCAGCAAGATTTTGGCACGGCTAATTTCGCGCAGACAATTGTGGAACGAGCCGTGAAGAAAGGCTACTTAGACCGGCATTTGAATTCACTGAGGTCGATCTATCATGCAAAGATGAATACGCTGCACGAAGCTCTGAGCGGTCCTTTGGAGTCTTTGGGGTGGAATTGGAAGGCCCCGGAGGGCGGACTTTATCTATGGCTGAACTCCCCTACGGGATTGAGGACGGATGCGAACTCACCGTTTCATGAAGCCTGCATCAAACAAGGAGTCTTTTATGTTCCCGGCGATCTTTGTTATCCAGACAGTCGAATTTGCGACCGGATTCGATTGAGTTTTGGTGTTTTAGGCGAGGAGGACTTGCGGGAAGCGGCTAGGCGATTTGTCGCTGCCGCGATGGCTATGACGGAACCGGCGCGCGGCTGAGGGGGATTTGCGCTTGATTAAGCGTCGGTCTCCCGGTACTACGCCGCCTTTGCTATGCCGGACTATACCGTAACCCATCTGAATCAACTCGAGAGCGAGGCCATTTTCGTCCTGCGCGAGACAGCGGCCCAGTTCGAGCGGCCGGTCCTATTGTTTTCGGGCGGGAAGGATTCGATTGTGATGACTTATTTGGCCCGAAAGGCCTTTTGGCCTGCCCGAATTCCGTTTCCGTTGCTCCATGTGGATACCGGGCACAATTTCCCTGAGACGATTGACTATCGGGACAATCTGGTGGCGGAACTGGGAGCCAATCTCGTTGTGGGTTCTGTCCAGAAGGCGATCGACGAAGGTCGCGTTGTCGAGGAGAAAGGGGCCAATGCGAGTCGCAACTCGTTGCAGATTCAAACTTTGCTCGACGCGCTCGAGGATGGCCAGTACGACGCGGCTCTCGGGGGCGGGCGACGCGACGAAGAGAAAGCTCGGGCCAAGGAACGTTTTTTTTCCCATCGCGACGAGTTCGGGCAATGGGACCCGAAGAATCAGCGCCCCGAGCTTTGGAACATCTTCAATGGTCGGATGAGCCCGGGGGAGCACTTTCGCGTGTTCCCGCTGAGCAATTGGACGGAGATGGACGTCTGGCAGTACATGAAACGGGAGAACATCGATCTCCCTAGTTTGTACTACGCCCACGATCGGGAGGTCGTCGTCAGAAATGGGACGATTCTCGCGGTTTCCGAGTTTGTGCAACCGAGAGACGGCGAGACAGCCGAAACGAAGCGAATTCGATTTCGCACGATGGGGGACGCGACGATAACGGGCGCTGTCGAATCCGAGGCGTCGACGATGGACCAGATCATCGAGGAAGTGGCGGCCGCTCGGGAAACTGAGCGTGGAAACCGGGCGGACGACAAGCGGAGCGAGAGCGCCATGGAGGACCGCAAGAAACAAGGCTACTTCTAGAGCGAGGTAATTTAGACATGAGCGATGACGAAAAAGCCGCTGTAGGCGGGTATTTGGATATGGACCTGCTGCGTTTCACGACGGCTGGATCGGTTGACGACGGCAAATCAACTTTGATCGGCCGTTTGCTTTACGATTCGAAAGCGATTTTCGAGGATCAGCTCGAGGCGATCGAGAAGACGAGCGAGCAACGAGGCGATGAAAACGTGAACCTGGCGTTGCTGACGGATGGTTTGCGAGCCGAGCGCGAACAGGGCATCACCATCGACGTGGCGTATCGCTATTTCGCCACGCCGCGAAGAAAGTTCATAATCGCGGATACACCCGGCCACATTCAATACACGCGCAACATGGTGACCGGAGCGTCTACAGCGAACCTCGCGATCGTATTGGTGGATGCTCGCAAAGGCGTGATTGAACAGACGTGCCGCCACTCTTTCATCGCGAACCTGCTCCGTATCCAACATGTGGTGATCGCGGTGAACAAGATGGATCTCGTGGATTGGGACGAAGCCCGCTTCAACGAGATCATCGACGAATTCAAGAAATTCGCGTCCCGGTTGGGCAATATCGTGGACGTCACCTTCATTCCGATTAGCGCGCTGAAAGGCGACAATGTCGTCGACAAGTCGGAGAACATGCCGTGGTACCAGGGGCCGACGCTCTTGTACCATCTCGAGACGGTGTACATCGGCTCCGACGAGAATCATGTTTCGGCCCGGTTTCCCGTGCAGTGGGTGATTCGGCCACACAGCGACGAGCACCACGATTTTCGCGGCTACGCCGGACGGATCGCGGGAGGCGTGTTCAAGCCGGGCGACGAAGTCGTAGTCCAGCCTTCGGGCTTCAGCGCCAAGATAAAGGCGATTCACACTATGGATGGGGAGCTAGGGGAAGCGTATGCGCCTTTGAGCACGGCGATGACGCTGGATCGGGAAATCGACATCAGTAGAGGCGACATGATCGTCAAGGAAAACAACCCAGCCCTAGTCGGGCAGGATATCGAAGCGATGATCTGCTGGTTCAGCGACAAACCGCTCAATGGGCGGGGTAAATATGTCCTGCGGCACACGACAAAGGAGACGAAAGCGATCATCCGCGACGTGAAGTACAAGGTGGACATCAACACGCTCCATAAAATCGAAGACGATCTCGAGCTCCGTCTCAATGATATCGGCCGCATTTCTCTGCGCGTCGCGGCTCCCTTGTCCTACGACTCCTACAAAGTGAATCGGTCGACGGGCTCGTTCATTCTCGTGGATGCCTTCACGAACGAGACGATGGGCGCCGCGATGATTATTTAGCTTCTCCGAATCGTGTTTCCTCGGGACCTCTAGTGGATTGGCTTAGAGGACATCCTTGTTTACAAAGTCTTTACAAAAGGCTTCAGATCGGGATCATACGGGTTATGGACTCATCGGAAGACAACCCGATCTCGATTGACGAGATGGCGAAGCGTTTAAAGTGCTCGCGCGGCTGGGTTCAGTTGTCCATTGACGCGGGTTGTCCGCAAGATGAAGAAGGGAAGTTGAGCGTCCGAGATTTCATGCTCTTCCAGCTTTCCAATATCGACCGCATCCGCAAGCTTGCGGGTTTGGAGCCAATGAGCACGGGAGGGAGCCCCTCCGACTTGCGTCCGAATGTGAAAGCGATTTTGACCACTCAGTTGGAGTGGCTGCAAGTTCGCTCGACGCAGGAAAGCGTCAAGCAGGCGGCTAAGCTGGTTCACCAGAAGATTGTCGCGGCGGACATCAATTGAATCGCCCCAGGTTGGAATCCGGGTTTTCGAATGAACCGGAGCGCGTGGCTTGGGAAATTGCCATTTTCGTAACGGAAAACCCTGGATGCGCTCTGTTTTGGGGTTGTGCCGGGTTGTTGATTTGAGTTCGATTGAGGTGCCCAATCGTTACCGGGCGCCTCGATGTCTATGGAAAAAAAAGTAATTGCCGTAATTATGGGAGGAGGCCGGGGTTCTCGACTTCATCCGCTCACGAAAGAACGTTGCAAGCCGGCGGTCCCGCTGGCGGGCAAATACCGATTGGTCGATATTCCCATTAGTAATTGCCTCAACTCCGAGATCAACCGGATCTATCTGCTAACGCAGTTCAATACGGCCTCTTTGCATCGCCATATTCAGGACACCTACCGTTTCGATCCCTTTGGTGGGGGGGCGGTGGACATCCTTTCCGCCGAGCAAACGGAAAAAGGAGACAGCTGGTATCAAGGCACAGCGGACGCGGTGCGGCAGAATCTCCACCACTTCGCTGGAGGCGACTACGACTACGTGATCATTCTGTCGGGAGACCAATTATATAGGATGGATCTCCAAGACATCCTCTCCCAGCACATAGAGTCGGAAGCGGAGCTGACGGTGGCGGCGATCCCGTTCCCTGTTTCGCAAGTCGAAGGCCTCGGCTTGATGCGGGTGGACGACAATTTGGAAATATCGGAATTCGTGGAAAAACCAACCGATCCAGACGTGATCGACGGGCTCGCTATTTCCGATTCGATCGAGTCCGGCTTGAAACCCGAGCCTAACGGGGAGAAGCGATGCTTGGCGTCAATGGGTATTTACGTCTTCAACCGGAATACGATGATTGAGGCGTTAAACAGCGACGCCACCGACTTCGGCAAGGAAGTCATTCCCGGCCTGCTGGGAAGTCGAAAAATGAATAGCTACATTTTCGAAGGCTATTGGGAGGATATCGGTACCGTGAAAGCCTTTTTCGAGGCCAACCTCCAGTTGGCGGATCCCGTGCCCCAATTTAACTTCTTCTCCCAAGGAAACCCGATCTACTCGCGGGCTCGCTACTTGCCCGCCAGCAAAATAAACCGTTGCTCTATCAACCATGTGATCATCGGGGATGGCTGCATTATCACGGATTCGTATCTGCGTCGGTGCGTCATCGGCATTCGGTCGATGCTGCGCGAAGGGGCCCGACTTGAAAACGTAGTGATGATGGGCGCGGACACCTTTGAAAGCAACGCGGACCGGGAGCGTAACGCGAAAGAAGGCAGGCCCGACATTGGAGTGGGCGAGAATTGCGAGATCAAAAACGCGATTATCGACAAAGGCGCTCGAATCGGCCACAACGTGAAACTCAATCCGGATGGCAAGCTGGACGGCTACTCGAAAGACGGAATTTTCGTTCGGGACGGAATAATCTGCGTGACCAAAAATACGATTGTACCGGACAACACCATTGTTTAGCTTCTAGGGCATGAACCGCCTTCTTGTATGTATTGACGGATCTCAATACGCGATCTCGTGCTGCGATTTCGCGGCGTGGATTTCCCGTAGGATCGAAATTGAGATTGAGATCGTCTACGTGACGGATTTGCGGCAGTTCGAGGTGCCGTTCGTTGCGGACTTGAGCGGGAGTTTGGGAATTCAGCCCTTCCAAGCGGTCATGGGTCAACTGCAGGAGTTGGAGAAGAAAAAAGCGGAGGTCGCCCTCTCACAGGCTGCCAAGCGGATCGAGGAATCGGGAAATCCCGTGTCTCTTGCGAAAACGCATAAAACGGGATTCCTCGTGGACTGCCTCAAAGAACTCGAGTCGAACGCCGATTTGGTCCTGCTGGGGAAACGAGGCGAGAACGCGAATTTCGCCACGGACCACTTGGGGTCCACGATGGAGCGCGTGGTTCGCGCCGCAACGATTCCCTGCCTGGTGGCCTCCCGCGAGTTCAAGCCGATTAGGCGGATCCTGATCTCCTACGATCACGGAACCAGCTGTAGGAAAGCAGTGGATTTTGTGAGCGAGTCGGGACTGTTTAATGAGACCGAAATACACCTCATAACGGTCAGCCCGAAAGAGGAAGAGGAGGCGCGGCTGGAGGGCTTGAAGGACGCCGAAACGAAACTCGTGAATTCTGGCTTGGAGCCGAATTGCCAAATGCTCCACGGGGAAGCGGCCCCGGCGGTGATCGACTATGCCGTCGAAAACCAGGTCGACCTGCTGGTGATGGGCGCCTATGGCCACAACCGTATCCGTCAGTTGATTATTGGAAGTTCGACGACGGAAATTCTCAGTGGCTGTCAATTGCCGACATTGCTGTTTCGGTAGCGTTCGATTCGAGGCGTTGCATCCACGCTTAGCTGCCGGAGGGAGGGGCGAGTCGGAAAAACGTTCGAGCGGATAGCTCGTCGTTCGAAATGTGCACCCGATAAGTGGACCCATCGACAGCGGGTTCGCTTTGAGTCTCGAACCAACTGACGTTGTTTGTTGAATACTGAAGGGCGACAGTCGGAACGCCGGTTTCGATCCACCAAAGTGAAACGCCCGATTGGTCGCGTTCGATGTTCAACGCGGGGATCGTAGGAGGGTCGCTATCGATTTCGTCCGAAAAAATATCCTGCGGGAGCCAGGGAACGAGAACGCTTTGACCGGAAACATCGACGGGTCGTTGTTGGGCGCCGGCAAGATCTCCCCCGGAGAATGTGAGCGTGTACGTTCCGTTTTCGGTTGCGGGAATCGCATAGCCGCCGGCGATACCGGTAACCGCAAAGTAGAGACCGCGATCGGCTGTGACAGAGACTCCGTCGATTCCCTCGCCGGCGTCGTAGCGATCATTGCCATTTCTGTCCTCCCAAACCGTTCCCACGATAAACACGTTGTAGTGGTTGTTCGTCCGCGTATCCGCTCGAGCGTAGACGATACTCGTGACCAGTGGGCCAACACTGGTGCCAGAGTCGGTCTCCTGCACCATGGCGATCCCTACGTTGGAGAGCAGTGAACTTCCCGAGTTCATCAGACCTCTTCGGTGGCCGCGTCCTGGCTGCATCCCATCGCCCGCGCCACCGTCGGAACCCCAGTCGATGTTGAAACCCGCATGACCATGGAGCGGACTTCGCGTGTAGCTGAAGACGCTCGCGTTGCCGCCGTTGTAGTCGAACCCGGCGTCGCGAACGCGCTGAAATTGATTTGTATGGTCTTGCGCGTCGCGGGCGATGAGGTCGAGGGAGTGAACCAGTGAACCCTGGTAGATCCTTCGGTCAAACGCTGCCGGTGGTTTTGGGGCGAGCGCGGCGAATTCCGCGATTAGAACGTCGATGTCAACGCCGAAATAGCGGACTGCGTTCGCGACGTTCGAGTAACCCGTATCCGAAAGAAAAATACCTTCTTGAGTTGGATTGTGTCGCGCCCGGTTCATCAACCATACCATTTCCTGCTCCTCGCCGCTTGGATGCGCCCCGTCTTCGGTTTTGTGGAATTCCCATTCGATCGATGGGGTCGCGAGCGCCCGAATGCCCGGCGATTGCCCGGTTGACGGGATTGGTTCCGAAGGGATCTGGGGCGGGTTGAGCGATGGCGCTTCCTGGGCCTGAGCCAAGGGAGTGGCGAGAGCGAATGCGAGAAAAGCGCAAACGATCGAGGTCAAACTGCCATCTGAAGCTGGGGTCCTCATGTTAGCCGAGGAAATCCCACAGATCAAACGGAAGCGCAATCGGAATGGGAAAGCGACGTGGTCGAAACTACGGTTTCACCGAATATTCAACGCGATTATACGCGCTCCCTGTGGCTCGGCTACCTAAGAGCGTAGGGTGATTCGAAAATTGATCACAATAGAGTCTAGCGATTCAAACTGCTGGGTCGAGGTCTGCGAGGTTTCCAGGGAGCGGGATCGGTCGAGGGAGTGTCGCTTTTTCGAACGCTTGACTTTTTCGAGGCGGCGCCGCGCCCGGTCGATTCTGAGGACGAGCGTTCGCCGCGTTGGCGCTTTCCCGTCCGGTTCGGGCGCCGACGGTTCGAAGGTCTCGATCGAGATTGATTTCCGGGTTTCCCTTTGCGGATTGCTGGCCGAGGCGACTGGCTGGGTCGGTCGATTTCCACTCGTTTGCCCTTGGCGTTGATTGAATATAGCGGGATCTGCTTTTTGAGCAGTTTCTCTATATCGTACAGATAGCTCGCCTCCGCTTCGCTGACCAGCGAGATCGCTTTGCCCTCTTTGCCGGCCCGACCCGTGCGACCAATCCTATGTACGTAATCCTCGGGAATGTTTGGTAGTTCATAATTCACTACATAGGGGAGTGAAGCGATATCGAGACCGCGAGCCGCGATGTCGGTCGCGACGAGTACTCGGACTTTGTTTGCCTTGAATTGCGAGAGGGCCCGCTCCCGAGCTGATTGGCTTTTGTTTCCGTGAATAGCGAGGGCGGAGATGCCGTCTTTGCCCAATTGAGTGGCGAGCCGATTCGCTCCGTGCTTTGTGCGAGTGAAAACGAGGACTTGGGTCCAGTCACCCTCTGAGATAAATCTGGACAAAGTGGCGCGTTTCGATTTCTGGCCTACTTCGTAAGCTTCCTGGTAAACGCGGTCTGCCGTCGCGTTGCGCGGGGCGACCTCTACTTCCACGGGATTGTTGAGAAACGAATCCGCTAGTTTTTTCACTTCCCGCGAGTACGTAGCGGAGAAGAACAGGTTCTGCCGTTTAGAAGGAAGGAGATTGAGGATTTTCTTTATGTCGTGAATGAACCCCATGTCCAACATGCGGTCCGCCTCGTCTAGAACGAGGATATCGATCGCGGACAGATTGGCTTCTTTTCGTTGGCAGAGATCAAGAAGCCGTCCGGGGGTTGCAACGACGATATCGAGCCCGCGTCGAAGCGCGGTGACTTGCGGGTTCATTCCAACCCCTCCAAAGATCACGGCTGATCTTAGGTTCAGGCGTTTCCCGTAGTCGAGAGCGCTTTGATGGACTTGAGCCGCCAATTCGCGTGTGGGCGCGAGTATGAGCGCTCTGGGGCGTTTGTTTTTGAAATTCCCTTCGGCGAGAATTTGCAGAATCGGTAGTGCGAATGCCGCTGTTTTGCCGGTTCCGGTTTGAGCGCCGCCAAGGACATCGCGGCGTTTCAATACAGCGGGAATCGCTTTCGCCTGGATGGGCGAGGGCTCTTTATAACCTTTGGCAACGACGGCCTCGATGAGTTCTGGGCGAAGCCCGAGATTCGAAAATGGCATAATTTAGTTGTGTGGTTCGGTCTTGTAATTTGAGTCCGTCCGTAGGCGCTGCCCGCTTAAAAAGGGACGAGGCCCATTAGCAGGTCGCTAATGGGCCTCGATGGGTGCAGGGCCTGGATTTGAACCAGGGACCTTCAGGTTATGAGCCTGACGAGCTACCAGACTGCTCCACCCTGCATCGCGTTAAAATAGTAAGTTCTTCTTTCTGGTAGTTGGAAGAGTGGCGAAAAAGCCGAAATCAAATGGTCTTGTCAACGCCATTCCTCCTGGAAATTCGGATTTTGTAACAAATTCCCGCTTGCCAAGCAGGTCAAGGACCCTACGTTTGTCGCTTCTCTAAAATCTGAACCTAAATCGTTAACCATTAAATCGACGCGCAAGGCGACTGACTTGCCTGCGTTCTACCGAGCGTCTCGCGTCACTACATCATGAATGTTGAACTAACTGACCTTCTCGAAGCGGGCGTACACTTCGGGCATCAAGTAAAGCGTTGGAACCCGAAGTCGAAGAGCTTCGTTTTTGATCACCGTCAAGGGATCTCGATTATTGATCTCACCAAAAGCTACAATGGCTTGAAAGCGGCCCACGATTTCGTGGAGGACGTGGTCGCCAAAGGAGGCGAAGTGCTCCTGGTCGGAACCAAGCGCCAAGCTCAAGAGGTGATTCGGGAAGCGGCTGCGGACTGCGGCATGCCATTCTGCGCGAGTCGCTGGCTTGGGGGGACGCTTACCAACTGGCAAACGATCACGAGGAGCATCGCCAAGTACAAGAAGTACCAGGCCATGGAAGCGGATGGGAGCCTGGCGAAGCTCCCCAAGAAGGAAGGGTCGGCAATCCGCCGCGAAATGGAGCGGATGAATCGAAATTTTGAAGGCATCGTCAAGATGGACAAGCCGCCAGCGGCGATGGTGGTCATCGATGTCAAATACGAGGATATTGCTGTTGCGGAAGCGAAGCGCTGCAAGATACCTGTGGCGGCCCTCGTCGATACCAATTCGGATCCGTCGCTCGTGGACTACCCGATTCCGGGCAACGACGATGCGGTTAAGTCGATTCGAATTATTCTCGAGGTGATCGTGGAAGGAATTCAATCCGGCTTGTCCCAACGTCAAGCTCGCCAGGAAAAAGCGGGCGCCCAAAAACAAGTGGCCGTTGCGCAGGAAGCTGCCGTTGAAGAGGCTCCCGCAGCGCCGGCTCCCGCCCCAGAGGCCGAGGCAGCTCCCGCTCCCGCTCCGGAAGCGCCATCTGCTCCCGCCGCTCCTCCTGCGCCAGCGGAAGTGCCCGCGAAGGAAGAAGAAGCTGCTCCCGCTGTCGAGGAAACTCAAGTCGAAGCGGAAGCTCCTGCTCCGGAAGAAGCGGCTCCTGAGGCCAAGGAAGAACCCGCTCCAGCAGAGGAAGAAGAGAAAAAACCTGTGGCGAAGAAGAAGCCTGCTGCAAAAAAAGCGGCCAAAAAAGCTGCAAAGAAAGCGGCCAAGAAGGCAGCTAAGAAAGTGGCCGCCGCCGAGGAAGCGCCCGAGCCTGCGGCTGACGAGGAGAAGAGCGACGACTAGCGTAGCAAGGAACTTTTTGGAAAGATAAATTTAGATGAGTATTACAGCAAAACAAGTAGCAGAGCTTCGCTCGCAAACGGGCGCGGGTTTGATGGACTGCAAGAAGGCCCTCACCGAGTCGGATGGCGACTTGGAACAGGCCATCACTATTCTACGTAAGAAAGGGATGGCGTCTGCGTCTAAAAAAGCGGGCCGCGCCACATCCGAAGGGCTCGTGGAGTCCTACATTCATTTAGGAGGCAAGGTGGGCGTGCTGATCGAAGTGAATTGCGAAACCGACTTTGTCGCCAAGACGGACGATTTTCGATCCTTCGTGAAGGACCTGTGCCTGCACATTGCGGCCGTTAATCCAATTTGCATCACGCGAGAAGACGTTCCTGCGGAACTCGTTGGAAAAGAGCGGGAGATCGCTGCTTCGCAGGCGGAAGGAAAGCCCCCCGCTGCCGTTCAGAAGATCATCGAGGGCAAGCTCAACAAGTACTATGCGACCGCTTGCATGCTGGATCAGCCTTTTGTGAAGGACAGCGACAAGACGGTGCAAGAAGTGCTCAACGAGCAGATCGCCAAACTGGGCGAGAATATGCAGATCAACCGCTTCTCTCGTTTTCAAATCGGGGAAGACTCGGAAGACTAGGTCGAACGGCCGCAGAATTTCTTCAACCAAGCGACTCGAGCGATCGGGTCGTTTGGTTGATTTCCGAGACACGAAAAAGCCGATGGTCGAACGCCATCGGCTTGTATTCGAAATCACGCTACGATCGCGCAATCTGAACTAGGATCTAAATTTGTGTCCAAGGAAGCAGGTACTCTTGGTACGTTTTCTCTTCCGGAGTGTGCTCGAAATTGAAGGGGACGCGAAGCTTCGACTTGACTGCTTTGCCGTCGACCTGAGCAGGCTGGAATTTCCAATTGCGAGTGGCTTCGATTGCGGGGCCTTCGAGCTCGGCGTGCGTGGATTGTTTCACAGTGGCGTGAATCACTTGTCCCGACTCGTCGAGGACCAGTTCAACGCTGGCGTTTCCGCGAAACTTCTTTTCGAGAAACTGCTCGGGAATCTGAGGAAGCGGGTTGGAAACGATGATAGGCTGCTCGTCCCACTTTGTGTAGACGTCCGCCTTTTCAGGGTTCGCTTGCTTCCACGCGGCGATCGCGTCTTGGCTTTCCTGGTTGAAATCGCCCAGGTCGACGGTCGTGCTCGAGCCGTTTTCGATGGCGATTTTAACTTGGTCGCCAATGGCGGATTTGATCTCTCCTTCGATTTGAGAACCATTAGAGAGGGTGAACGTATCTGCGTGTAGTTGCATCGCGGCTACGAAGCCGACCAGAACGAGCGCAATGTTGCGGATTGCTTGGTATTTCATGAGGATTGTTATGTATTATTAGACGCTAATAGGGATTAGCATCCTGAGCTTACGGTGAAACGAAGGGTCACTTAAGCGTCTGGAGGCGAGAAAGTTGCCAATTGCGTGGATACACTATGGAAGTGAGAAGGCGACTAGGGTGCGGGGACTAGAGCGGGGATGAGTAGGAGCCCGATTGAAAATGACAACTGCCTGAACGGGAGGCAATTGGAACGCGACTAGGGTGCGGAGTGGATTGAGAGGGAGGAGATTGAGCAATTTCTTTGATTGAGTTCTTGCAATGGGTAGTTGAGTCGATTTGATGCCGATTCCCAGGCGGAGAAGTGCCAGAGTGGTCGAATGGGACTGACTCGAAATCAGTTGTACCCTCACGGGTACCGGGGGTTCGAATCCCTCCTTCTCCGCCACGCTTCGCCCTCTGGGCTACGCGCGGCTCACGCCCACTTAAGGAACATTCCACTCGCGCGGTAACCCCAAACCTACGAAAGGGGAAGCCTGCCCTGCGTAGTTCGAAGAACGAAGCACGGGCATTCCGAGACCACGCTTTTTAATCGGGAGTTGACTCCTCCCCCGAATGGCCGACTTCGGCGCCGCAATCCCGCGCGAGTAGAAAAGCGCTTTGCTCGCTACGGATTAAAGGTGATCTTCTGCCGCACGCGCGTGTTGACGGGCTTGTTTGCGACTTCGCCTGGTTCCCATTTTGACTTCAGTATCGAGTCGATGGCGGGCTGCTCGAAGGCGCGATGGCTGGATTTGACCACGCGGACGTTGGTAACGCCCCCGCGTTCGGTGATGATCCACTCGAGGACGACCCAGCCGGCGATTTTCGCTTGTTTCTCAGTGTATGGATAGTTGGGTTCTACTTGAAAGATGGAGCGCGGTTGGCGATCGAGATCGGGTAGTTCGAAGATGTCTGCGATGCCGTCTGTATTGATTACATTTCTGAAGTCGTAGTCGACGGTTATCGAGCCAGTTCCGGGCTTGAGGCCTCCGTTTAAGATCTTCTCTAGGACGATGGGATCAACCGGTTCCTGGACGTCTTCGACCTCGGGTTTCTTCTTTTCCGGAGGATCTTCAGGCGGGGCTTCGACGATGAACTCGGGAGGAGTGTCGTGGACGATATCTGGCGCTATGGCCGAAGGCGGAGCGAACGGATTGGGGGCGATGTGCAAGAAGGGGAGAACGCCGAATAGGATCCCGGTAACGAGCAAGGCGACGAGCGCGCGACTCGATAGCGATTGAGAGAGGTCCGACTGCGTGTAAGTTGAGTTCATGCGATTATTGGGGTCGAGGGTTTCGGTTGAAGGAATTATTTCCTACAATCGTAGGGAATAGTCTTCCTGCCGCAAGCTTTATTTCCTACACTTGTAGGATTAAGACTTGTTTTGACGCAAAAAAAACGGACAGCCGTGAGGCTGTCCGTTTGGAAAATCGGGAGTTAAGCGACTTCTCGCTTATGGATTGAAGTCCATTCTCTGGGTCACGCGAACCGCGACGGGTTTGCCGCCTTTTCGCGCTGGGGACCACTTGGAGCGCATGATCGACTCGATGGCGGGCTGATTGAACTCGCGATGCGAGGACTTGACGACGCGTGGCTTGAGGACTTTTCCATTGGCGTCGATGACCCATTCCAGTTGGACCCAGCCGCTGATTTTCGCCTGTTTGAGCGAGTACGGGTAGTTGGGCTCGACTTGAAAGAGGGCTCGGGGGAGTTTGTCCACGTCGCGCAGATCGAAAATCTCCATATCGCCGAGGGCGTCGATTCCGGTATTGAAGTCGCCGAAGCCAAAGTCGCCCATGGCGTTGCCGGAACCGGGGTTGAGAGCCATTTCGAGCTGACTCAGCGTCATAGGTGGAGGGGGTTCCTCAACCTCAGGCTTTTCCAGTTCTTCATTCTCTTCTGGCGGTGGCGGGAGATCTTCTGGCGGTGGCGGCGGCGGCTGGTCATTGGCGTCGACAGCGACTACTTCGCGTGCGTCCAAAGTGATTTGGCCGAGTATGTGCATTGCCGGCAGCACAACGAAAATCGCTGCGGTGAACAAAAGGCCAAGGGTTCCGTTGGCGAACAGGTTGCCGTCCTGGTTGGAAGATTTGTAATTCGTGCTCATGCGTAATTTTGGGGCAGTGGGTTAGCTCGATGCTCGATTGCTGAATTGCTGGAGAGTAATGCTCTCGAGGCGGACCAGGAAGCTCTCGTAGTCGATCACTTTTTGACGGAGGAAGTAGATGACGAAGTAGCCGGGAATTGCGAGGCAAAGGCCCATTTGGGTAGTGATCAACGCCTCGTGAATGCCGCTGGCCACGATGTTGGTCGTGCTTTCAGACCCGCCGAGCGAAATTCCGTAAAAGGTAGTGAGCATTCCCAGAACGGTTCCGAGCAGGCCCATCAACGGCGCGGCGTTGACCAGGATTGTGAGCATGGTGATGTTCTGGTTGAGCCGTGGCATTTCGGCGGTCCGAATCTCGGAAAAGCGGTTCTGTATGTCGCTCAGCGACTCGACGCCGTCCTGCGAATAGCGGATTATCTCTCCAACTTGACCTTCGGCGTGAGAGGAATCTCTCACCCAGTCTTCGCATTCTTCGATCGAAGTCTTGTTGAAATGGCCTCTCAGGAAAAAGAGAAAGAGGCGCGCTGCTACGAAGAAAGCGATGAATCCGAGGCAAAAGAGCGGGATCATTATCCAGCCGCCCGAAGACAGGATTTCAATCGCTTGTTCGAAATAAGGTTTGTCGTTCATTGAGGTATCTAAATTGCAAGGGCCGGAATTGAGGCGTTAGGATGGTAAAGTTCCGATCGACGGTCCGAACGACTCAATGCCTGGGAGTGAAATTTGAAATAGCGTTTCGCAGGTCGAGTCAAGCGTATCCCCAGCTTTATCAACCCAAGTTCGCGAACCGAAAAACTCGAGACGAGACAGGTTATTACTACATCTGTAGTACATGTCAATGTAAAAGGGTTTCGCCGGGGTAGCAGCATTGCCGGCGTGGGCCGAGGCAGTGTGCTGGGCCGGGCCAGAGCTACACTTCCCGCGGCTTGTTGGCCGGGTCGGAGACGACGTAGCGAGCGGGGAGTTCGATTATGCCCATCTCGTAGGCGCAACGCGTCAGTTCGACGGCGCTTCGAGCGTCGAGTTTCTTCATTAGATTGGCTCGATGGGCTTCAATCGTCTTCACCGAAACGTCCAGTTTCTTGGCGATTTGCTTGGTGCTGAATCCTTCGGCGACTGCTTGGAGCACTTCGCGTTCGCGATTGGAGAGGCGTCCTTTGCGTCTGCCGGAGCCGGTGCGCGTGAGGTGGGACTCGCGCAGTAGACTCGCCGCCATCGGGCAAAGATAGCCGCTACCGTTGCAGACCTCCTTCATGCCTTCTTTCAACTTCGAAGCGGAGGAGCTCTTGGCGATGATTCCGTGGCATCCGAGCTCGAGCAGCTCGCGAATCGAGTCGGGGGTGAAATTGGCGGATATGGCGATGAATCGCGTCTTCGGGTTTTTCTTTCCAAACTGTCTGAGAATCTCGATTCCGTTGAGGCCGGGAAGGAAAAGATCGAATATCACCAGCTCGGGCTTTTCTTTTTCGCAGAGTCTGAGCCCTTCGCGTCCCTCCAGCGCTTCGCCGACAACGGATATGCCGGGTATGGCGGAGGCCATGGTGGTTACTAGATCCCGCAGCATGATCTGGTCTTCGATCACTACGATTCTCATTGGTTTGTTGTTGCTCATATACGATGGTTTTGCCTTACGGATTTAAAGGGTGGGGATTCGTGTAGGCGGTTGGCGATCACAGGTTTAGCTTTAAAAAGAAAGAGTGTTTTTTCAATACAAGGCCGGTGAATTCATAACAAGTGGAATCGTGTCCGCAAGGATACCTAGCATTGGGTGGATATCAATCGAGCTGCGGTAGACCTACGGTGTAGATTGGAAGGTCGAGATACGGTATTTCTTGGATACTCCTAGCGACCGGTCTCAGTGATATCCAGGGGCTTTGGAATGAGCTCTAGCGATCCAAAATCGCGCTAGTGAAAAACTGAAAATGTCTAGAGGAGACGCTTCATTAGCATTCGATTTACTGAATAGAACCCTCTAAGGGCGGAAAATGCGGGTTTTTGTCGAAAGTACGCTCTTTAGGTTTGCTTCGACCCTAGATGAGGCTATCGAAAATAGGTCTATGGCTAAGAGTTCATCAAATAAAAAGCCCAACGCGGCATTCATGAAACCCGTTACTCCAGATGCAGCTCTCGCGGCAGTTGTAGGAGCGGATCCACTTCCTCGTACTGAATTGACGAAAAAGCTCTGGGACTACATCAAGTCGAACGATCTCCAAAACCCCTCAAATCGACGCGAAATCATCGCGGACGCTAAGTTGAAAGCGGTTTTCGACGGCAAGGACAAGGTCTCGATGTTCGAGATGACGAAGCTCGTCTCGAATCACGTCGCTAGTTAAGCGATTTCCCAATCCATTTTGAGAGTCCAAGGTTTGCGAACCTTGGACTTTTTTTGTCTACCTGGTTCGGCTCAACGCTCAGATGCGAGTTTGAGTGTTCTTCGCGGGCAAGCGGGTTTCGACGATCACGGGCAAGTGATCCGATGCGAAACTACGAATCGCCCGAGCGCGCGAGCCGACGTAGGGTTCGGGAACGAGTATAAAGTCCAGGCCGCGGGAAGGAAAGTGGGCGGGAAAGGTACGGGAGTTTCTAGGATGATAGTTGTAGCGCGCATGCGTGGCGGCTCGAATGAGAAACTGGCGCACGGCGTCGCTGAATCGCTTCGAGCCCGCGTTGAAGTCGCCGCATATGATAGGCGGGGGAGTGTCTTCGTCTTCGTCTGCGTGACGTCTGATTCGATCCAGAATGGGCTCAATCTGAGCCATTCGAATGCGCCGCGAGCGAAAGTCCAGGTGCAGGTTGATGAGGTCGACGGGCTGCCCACCAATGTCGACCTGAACGTCCATAAACCCTTTTTCGCCGATTCGTTTCGATCCGAAGCGTGTCACGTCGCAGCGCGTGAAGGGATGCTTGGAAAGGAAGGCGTTTCCATAGCAGAGCGGTTTGCGGCCGAAACGCGTATTGTGGATGCCGTGCTCGGAGTACGGATACCCGGTCTCTTCTTGGATACATTTCAGCAGGTCGATGTGGTTGTTCCAGTGCGACGACTGGTCGACCTCCTGCAGGGCGACCACATCGGGTGAGTGCTCGACTATGATTGAAGCGATCCGCTCCAGATTCTTGCGAATGCCGTTTGACGAGTGAAACCCTTGATAGACGGAAAGCCCTCGGCCATGCGCGATATTGAAGCTCATGATCGAAAGTTTCAGTTCTTTTTTGGATACACTCGGCATCAGGGCGGGAGCATAGGTCGATGCGGGGCTTGGAAAAGAATTATTTGGCGAAATCGCCCCAGCGGATAATTTCTGCCTAAAACGTTTCAAGCTCCCAGGTCCAAGTGTTGCCCGGTTCGACTCTGAGCCAAGCGAACGACGGGGTGGATCCATTTCGCGGACCGGTCACGGCGCCCGGATTGAGGGCAAGTCCCCCTGGATGGCGCTCCTTGATTGGGAAGTGCTTATGTCCGAACAAAACAGCGTCGAGCCCGTCGCTAATCTCTCGCGGAGGGTGGTGCTGCAGCTGGAACTGGAATCCGCCGCGCTCCAGGACGAGACGCTCAGGCCAGTTGAAATACGGGTCCATATTTCCCTGTACGACGGAGAGGGGTAGGGACAAAGACGCCAACGCGTCCAGCGTTTCAGGCTGGCAGACGTCGCCGAGGTGCCAAATTTCGTTGGCGCTCGCGATCGCTCGGGGCAAGCCGGTAGGCACTCGGTCGTGCGTATCGGAGATCACGGCAATCCGGATCTCCGCATTCGAATCGGGATCAGTCGAATTCAATGCCGTAGCGCGACAGCGATGCCCCGTCCAGTTCCCGTAAGTTCGAGTAGGCGTCGAGCAGGTCGATTTTGGCCTGCAGCTCGTCGACTTGGGACTCGTCCATCCGTTGCTGGGCTTCCAAAACACGTCTTCCGGTGCTCAGGCCCGCGTCGAATTTCGCCTTTTCCATTTCAAATTCCTCCGCGCTCAGACGCGTCGCCAGTTCTTTGATACCAATGCCGTCGATCGCGGTGGTCACGTTGCGGATTGCGATACGCGTGTCGCGCATGAGGCGCTGCTGCTCGCGCGAGGCGCGGGCGTCTTCGGTGTCCAATTGGATCTGGGCTTTCATGTAGTTGGCCTTCTTTTCGTTCAAGCCCCAAGGGACGTCTACCGAGAGCGACCACTGCCAGTTGAAACTGTTGGCTTCGGTGACATCGTCGTAGGCGCCTTCGAGGGAGCCTTCCAGACCGGTGAGCGAGTAGTCTCCGTTGAGGTTAACAGACGGGAGGCGATTGCGCTTGGCTCGTCTCAACTCGATTTCGCGCTGCTGCTTCTGATTGAGAAGCGTCAGGTAGCGGGGCGCGTTGTTGATGACTTTCGTGTAGGTCGAGTCGACATTGGGGGCTTCAGCGTCGGCGACGTCGGGCGCTTCCACCACGAGTTCCGTGTCCCTGAGCGAATCGTCGCCGATGAGAGTGACCAAATTGTCCTGCGCGTCGTAGACCGACTTGTCCGCCCGTAGAAGCTGGTCGGTGGCGTTGGCCACGCCTACTTGGGCTTGGAGAACGTCGAGGCTGGTGGCGCTGCCGTTTTCTTGTTTCACCTGATTCTCCGAGAGTAGGGTTTCGGCGAGTTCGAGGGCGGCCCTGCGGACTTCTCGTTGCTCCTGCGCGAAGGCGAGGGAGTGGTAGGCGATTTCGGTGTCGTTTATGATCCGCAATACGGTGGCTTGAAAATCGAGCTTGGCTTGCTCCAGGGAGAGTTTGGAGAGCTCCCGTCGCGCTCGGGCGACTGCGGGTCCGTATCCGCTGAGCAATGGCTGACGAATGCTGAGCGTTGTACTGGCGTTGTAGCGCGGATTGATCGTGCTGTTGGTCGAGTTGGAGAAGTTGCGATTCAATCGTGTGCTGAGCGAAACCGTGCCGCCTGTATCCAGCCCTTGAGATACGGTTGCTCGCGTGTTTTGCGAGTTCGACTGGGGTTGGGCGGCGCCGTCGAGCAAATCGCCGGAGCGCGTTTGTGTATTGAAGCTGTCCGAGGTGGTGACGGATAGGGAAGGCTCGAATTCGGCCTTGGCGATCTCGACGTCCTGTTCCGCTCGCTTGGTCGTGTTCTCGCTGATTCGTACGTCGAAGTTCTTGGCCAGGGCGATTTGGATGCACTCTTCAACGGTCAGCATTTTGGCGGACAGGGGTCCTGTCAGCAGAATGGCGGCGACGATTGCGCAGAGAGCGCTGGTCTTGCCGAATTTGTAAGGCGTGTTCGGGGCGTTTGAGAACGAATTCATGCGCTTTCTTGAATTCCAATTTGAGTTTCTGCTTTGGACTTCAGTATCCAACTAAACCACAGGGTGAATATGAGAAGAACGAGCACTACCCAGTACCCGTCCGCGACTCGGATAGTTCCGGTAAACTGATTGGCGGACGCGGATGTTTGAAAAACGCCGCCAATCGCTTTGATTGTGAATACCCAGCCGGCGTGGAGGGCCACCGTGGCCCAGAGATTTTGCGTGATTAGCAGTATTTGGTGAAGGACGACTCCCACGAGAAACAAGGCGGCGAGAAGAGTGACGTCCATTTGGGTCACGGGAGCCGCAAACGTGTGCCAGGCGAGTTCAAAACCGTGCGTGATGCCGATCGCGCTGGGTTCGATTCCAGCGAAGACTAGATCCGACGCTTTAAAGTGCAGAACGGCGAAAAACGCGGACGAGGCAACGACAGCGGCTACGGGCGACATAGCCGTATAGAACATTTTGAATACAAGTCCGCGAAAGACAATCTCCTCCAAAAGTCCAACGGCGACTCCCGAGAGAATTGCGCTGTCGAGATTCCCGATAAACGCGCCGATCGAGCTTTCCGCTCGCGGCTCAATTGCTCCGAGGGCGTAGGTGCCTCCATAGATTATCGCGATCATGCCGATTCCGTAGGCGAACCAACGGGAGGTTGTGGAAAGAAACGGCCGAGCGAATCCGACGGCGTTGAAGGAGTTCACTTTGCACTTCCAGAACAGGTAGGGCAGGAGGAAGAGGATGCAAACGTAGCGGGCTCGATCGTAGAACTCAGGATAAGGCTTGCTGGCGAGGTACCCGCTGGCGTCGGGGTCGAGGGCGTGGGTGATTTTCCAGGCGGCGAGGCTGAGGACGATGGCGGCGATCAGGGATCCGAAAAAGAGCAGGGCGAGCAGCCATAAACCGCGGGGCGAAGTCTCGCTTTCCGATAGTCCGTATAGAATATGTCGCTTTTGGCGGATCATTTAGAGGGTTTAACGCGCTGCCGGCGCCGACGGTATAGATATACACGGCAATGCAGGCGCAAGTTGCGCAAAGACGCTATTGTTTTTCGTATTCGCCTTTTCCAAGTCGCTTGTAGACCTGGAAGCCCGCGGATTTCGCGTCAGACGAGCTGGGCTTTTTGAGGATCTTGGCGACGGGAGCCGACAAGTTGGGGGCCCGCTCGATCGCCTGGCCGCATTTGGGGCATTCGCTGGGTTCCGGCTCCTGGTTCGCGACTGCGATTTCGAGGGAGCCGTCGCACAGTTTGCAGCGGCCAGAGACGGGTCTGAATCGCTGAAGGGGCATGGCGGCGAAGTGTCGCGATCTAGTTGCTGGCCAGCCCGCCCCGGAGGAGTTCCTCGTTGGTGACTTTCGAAATGTACTGGGAAACGGCGTAGCGCTGGTAGTTGTCCTTCAATGCGGCGATGCGCGTTTCAAACTCTTCGTTGTCGGGAGTGATCTCGGGGACGTCTTTCTTCGTCACTTGGACGACGTAGCCTTTGTCGGCGCGAATGGTCGCTTCGGAGACTTCGCCCGCTTCCAGTTCGGCGATGAAGAAGACCAGGCTCGGGTCGAGCCCTTCGACGGTGTCGCGTCGCTTGAAGTCCTCGAAGGTCGCCACGGAAAACTCGTTTTCTTCGGCTACGGACGTGAATGCGTCGGCTCCAGCCTCCTGGAGTTTCGCGGCGAGTTCGTCCGCGTGGGTGTCGCGAAGGCGCAGCGTTTCCTCCGCGGCGAAGTCTTCACGGACGCGCGGTTCGACCGTTTTGAAATTCGGTACGAACTCGGAAGTTTCTTTTTCCAGGAAAAGGATGAAGGTCGAGTCGCCTTCGATAACCGGCTGCGAGTAGATGCGGGTTTCGTTGAGCTGGAAGGAGAGGGCGATGAGGTTTTGGCTCCAGTTGAGCCCGAGCGGACGCTCGTTGCGGGCGAACGGGGTGGTTTCCTTGAGTTCCAGGTTTTGCTTTTCGACGATCGACTCGATTTGCTCGATGGACAGGTTGGCGCCGGTTCCGACGGTGTTGTCCGCTTCAACGAGGGCCAGGCCGAGGTTCTCGGCTTTGCTTTGGCCGAGTTCGCGCGCTTTTTCCAGTTTGTAGTCGAATTCGACTTGGTCTTTGGACTCTTCAAACGTGGCGGGCTCGACGGTGGGTTCCGCGGGTTCTTCGCCTTCGGCGGGTTCCGGCGCGGGGACGGTTTTCGTGTAGCGCGACCCGTTGCGGGCGTGATAGTTTTTAAGATCGTCTTCGATAAACTCGACGTCGTTCATCAGATCCAGAGCGCGGAGCTCGACGAAGGAGATGACGCGTCGGGCGGGGGCGGTGTAGCGGACATTGTTTTCCGCGAAGAAGGCTTCGAGCTGCTCTAGCGTGGCCTCGATTTCCGGTTCGAAGTCGGCGTAGTCGTAGGTCGCAACGTTCACGGACCAGAGCGTTTCGTCTCGGGCGAGGTCTTCGATCACTTCCGACTCGAGAACGAATCCCGGCTCGGAGAGCGCCTCGAACACTTTGTTGGCGCGGTAGTCGTCGGCCATGATCCGAGAAAGGTCACCTTCCGTAATCTGGCCGGACAGTCGAATTTCGTCGCGAAAGCGAGCGTAGGCTTCCGGGTTGAAGGTTTGGTCGGGCCCTTGGAACATTCCGAGTTCGCGAATGTGTTCGGTGAGCTGGTCCGCGTTGGGTCCGGGGATGTTGTGTTGGTTGGCGATGTGGATTGCGGAGGCTCGATTGAACGCGTACTGGCTCAACTGTTCCTGGCTGAGCGGGGCGCCGCTGAGGAGAGCGCTGTAGTAGGCTTCGTTGAAGAAGGCGCGCTGCAGCGTTTCCGTCGACATGTCGTTCTCGAAAAACGAGACATTCGCGTTCCCTTGACGTCCGTCGCCAATACCGGGAGCCGCTCCGATCGTGAAAACGAATGCGACGATGACCACGACGAGGAGAACGATGAAGAGATAGCGGAAGTGCTTCTGCAGATTGGTTTGGAGCCAGGAGATCATTTTTGGTACGGCGTTTTTGGAAAGCGTTACGCTAGGATTGGGCTTACCTCTGTCAATGGGCAAAAGAGCATTGTTCCGCGGGTCCTCCGATCAATCGATTGCCGCTTCGGCGCGGGCGGTCGCGACGACTCGTTGTTTAGGCGATATTGGAGGGGGATTCGGCGTCCGACGGAGTGTCGCTCACCGAGGTTTCGCGGGCGGACTCGTCGGCCAGATCGATCACGTCTTCCATGGTGAGGTCGCTGAGGGCGGTTGTTTGCGCCTGTTTGAGCGAGTCGTGGAACCGTTTTACGATCGGGTCGTAGTTGTCGAATTGTTCCTCGTCGGGATTGTTGCCGTGCTCTTCGAAATTGGATTTGAATACGGCGAGCTCGATCTTGTCGAGCGGCCGAGCGGGTTGGTACTTGTAGTTCTGAAGCGGTTCTCCGGGTTCGGGGGGAATAGACGAAACGTATCCGAGTTCACAGAGGCGCGTTAGGCTCGCGTTGACGTACTGGACCGGGAGCCGGGAGAGCTCCGCGAGCTCTTTGCCGCTCAGGGCGGTTTCGCACGAGCGGAAACGTCGGCAAACGATTGAGAACAACAGTAGGGATATGCTTTCTTTCGAGGCGTAGCTCAAAGGCGCCCAGGCGACGCTGTCGCTTTTGAAGTGGGCGTTTTGCACGGCGTAGGAAACGCGTCCGCCAAGCAATATAAAGAGCCAGAAGAAGTACATGCCCAACATGAGCACCGGGATGATGGCCAAGGAACCGTAGAGGCTGTAGTCGTGGTCCACTCGGTTGCTGTAAAACATGAAGGCGAGAGCATTGTTACCGGCGATCAACAGAGATGCGGTCAACGCTCCGATGAAGCTGGCTCGCCAGCTTACCAGGGTATTGGGAATGAATCGGTAGAACGTGGCGAGCACGGTCGAAATCATGACGAAGCTCCCGATCTTCGATATCCACTCGACCACTACTTCGAGCCCAATCCCTCCGGGCAGCGTGGCGGCGAGGTCGTTCCATTTCAAGGCCTGGGCGGCGATCATGGCGAGACCGGCGCCGGCGAGGACGGTCCCGAGCGTGATTACGGTCCAGTACATGCCGACGCGCATAATCCAACTGCGTCCGCGATTGACACCCCAAATGTCGTTAAGGGCGCCTTCGATGGACGAGAAGAGCTGGATCACGATGAGAATGAGCACAATGATCCCGCTGACGCCAACAGCGCTCGACTGGCTAGCCTCGACGAACTTCTCGAGATAGAATTTCAGCTGGGCGCGGCTTTCGGCCTCTTCTGGGTTCTCTTCGTTGGCGAGTTCTTCAAGATCAGCGAGCCCGGGGGCGATGTAGCTGATGCCCTTGTAGATGTTGTCGACCACAAAGTCAGGGTTGGTATTTTTGAGCGCGAATCCCGAGACGAGGATCATGATCGCGGTCATCGGGATGAGGCCGATAAGCGAGCTGAAGCTCAGCGCGGCGGCCCGATTCACGAGCCGGTTTTCCTTGATGCCCTGAATCGTGATGGTGGCGACGCGCAAGGTGGCATAGAGAAAACGCTCCCCTTTGTGGGCGTCCGTAATCGCAGTTTTCCACATTCGCTTGCGAATGCGTTCCTTGCGTTTCAGGAGTTTCTGGATCCTAGATTCCATCGGGGCGCGTTTTCAATGCCCCGTTTCCCTAGGAAAAGATGGGGAGAATGACGAGCGTAATATAGCCGGTCAGTCCGAGCACGCCGGTGATACAAAAGGGAATCACTTTTCGGGTCTCGAGAGTCGCTGTGCAAAAATAGGTGCTCACGGCGAGGACGGTATTCGCCAGGGCGAGCAGTGGGTCGCCGCTGGTGAGAAAGAGAATTGACAGGGCCCCGAGGCCTATCGCGGCTCTGAGTCGAACGAGCGGGTAGACTTCGGTGACTTGGAGGAGGAGAATCACCCCGAGGATCAGGTCCACGATGGCGAACAAGATGTAGGGGCTCTCGATCATTCTCAGCGCGTTGGCCGTTTTGACGAGGTCCCATTCGAGGAACGCCATGGAAACGGCGCTTCCTAGAACGAAAAGAGTGGTGAATCGCAGTCCGAGGTAGGCGGCGTGGGCGCGTTTTTCTACCGGGGAACGGCCGCTCGGATCGTCTCCATCGCGTCCTTCGGCCTGGGCGAGCATGGCGGAAACCGTGATAGCCTGCTTCGATTCTGGCAGGTCGTCGGCGTCGTCCTTTTTCTTGGATTTGGCTTCGCTTTCGTCCGCGTCGTCTTCCGAGGGTTCAGGCTCGGTTTGCAGGGTGAGCTTCTTTTTCTCGGGAAAGAGAACGTTCATTAGCTCTTCGCACTCTTCGATGGGAATCCAAGCTTCGTTGTCGATATCGTACACATAGGCCTCTTTGTCGAGCTTGCCGGCTTCAATTAAAGAGGTGATTTGGTCGAGGTTGTACGGGCCGCTGGCCTCTTCGTCCCCTTCCTTCCTGATGTAGTACTCGCGCATCAATAGGAATTACGGGTTATGAGTCGTGCGACTTGAGTGAAAAGTCAAGGTTGCGGGGCGGATTGCCTACGCCGAACGCTCCTATGTCGGAAAATTGCCTAATCGGATGGAATTTCAGGCTTTTCCGAGGGGAATTGGGTCCAGCTTTGCCGAGTGGACCCACTATCGGGCTACATGCGTTCGAGCGTGCGGATCCCCAGGAGGGAAAGCCCGGTTTTCAGGGCGAGGAGCGTCCTGCGGCAAAGGACCAGCCGTCGGGCCTTGGCGCCGTCGTCTTCGACAATCACTTTGTTGGCGCTGTAAAAGGCGCTGAACGACCCGGCCAGCTCGTGGAGGTAGTTGCAGAGCATGTGCGGGCGGAGTGTGTCGATGGTCGTCTGCACGGCGCCCACGAATTCGACGATTTTGCGGGCGAGGGCCCGTTCTTCGTCGGTTTCGAAAACGGACGCGCGCTCTTCGAGATTGGCGTCGTCGCCGTCCTCCAGCTTGCGAAATATGCTCTGGATGCGAGCCGCGGCGTAGAGGAGGTAGGGAGCGGTGTTGCCTTCGAATGAAAGAAGCTTGTCCCAAGAGAAGACGTAGTCGCTAGTGCGGTTGGGCGAGAGGTCGGCGTACTTGATGGCGCTGATTCCCACGGTTTGGGCGATCGACGCCCGTTCGTCCTCGGGAAGATCCGGGTTCTTTTCCTGAACGACTGCGTCCGCCCGTTCGATCGCTTCGGCGATGAGGTCTTTCAATCGGATGGGGTCGCCGGATCGGGATTTGATGGGTTTGCCGTCATCGCCAGTAATTTTTCCGAACATGACGTGGCTGAATATCGGCCGCTGACGACCGGTCTTTTCAAACCACTTTGCGGTAGTAAGGTCGAGTTGCTCGAAGTGGTCCTTCTGCCGGTCGTCGGTGACGATTACGATGCGCGTGGCTTTGAGCTCTTCGGCTCGGTAGAGCATCGTCGCGAGGTCGGTCGTGGCGTAGTTGCTCGCCCCGTCGGACTTGCGAATGATGAACGGCTGCTCCTTGTATCGCTTGTGTTCGGGGTGGAAAACGACGAGCGCGCCTTTGCTCTCTTCGGCGAGTCCGGCTTTGGCGAGCTCGTCGTAGACCTGTTCGACGCGGTCGCGGTAGAACGACTCGCCGAGGTAGCAGTCGTAGGTGACGTCGAGCTGGTCGTAGACCTCTTTCAAACCGTCGATGCTCAACTGGTTGACGCGCTCCCACAGAGCGATGGAATCGGGATCCTCGGCCTGGAGCTTCACGAGTTCCTCCCGGCATTCTTCGAGAACTGCGTCATCCTCGCTCGCGAGGGCGCTGCCGAGCTTATAGAGACGTTCGAGTTCGCCGAGCGGATCTTCCTTTAAAGCGGCTTCGTCGAGATGCCGCTTGTAGGCGTAGAATAGCTTTCCGTACGGGGTGCCCCAATCGCCAATGTGGTTGTCCCGAGTCACTTCGGCCCCGCAAAATTCGAGCAGCCGGCAGATCGCTTCGCCGATCACGATCGAGCGGATGTGGCCGACGTGCATCTGTTTGGCGGTGTTGGGGGAGCCGTAGTCGACGACAACGCGTTCGTCGGCGTAGAGGCGGGCGGCGGAGCCGTTGAGCGCTTCCTCTGTCGCGAAGGTGGAGAGCCAATTCAAATAAAACTCGGGTTTGAAGGCGACGTTGATGAATCCGGGGCCGGCGATGCTGAGAGTGGCGACCGAGGCGATCTCTGGATCCGCCTCGAGGGCGTCGACGAGCGATTGGGCGACCTCGCGTGGGTTGATCTTCAGTCGTTTCGCGTAGGGCAGGGCGCCGTTGATTTGAAAGTCGCCAAATCGCGGATCGGCGGGTCGGGCGTCGGGAGAGAATAGAGACGAATCCAATCCGGCGGCGTTCGCGGCGGCGTTCGCGCTGGATTCTATTTTGGAGGCGACATCGAACCAGTCCTGCATAAGAAGGCGGTATAAAAGGGCGAAGCCTCCCTCGAGCAAGCACCGAATCGACGGATTTTCCCGCTCGGCGGGATTTCGGTTTTCCTAATCAAAACGGGAGCGTTCGAGACGACTCGCTCCAAACGGTCGATTTCTAGGGTTTTACACCTAGAAAACACGGTTAATGGGGGTCTTGACACGTGTGGCATAATAGCGCCTTCAAAATTTCCGGGCGCTCGGGCGAAACGCATCTTGTGGAACGTTTTAACGCTATTTTGGACGATTTTGAAGTCATGTGGCGCGACTTGGATTTCCTGAGCAAGTTCTTAGGGAAACTGTTGTCGTTTAACATGATAACACCGTTAACGATTATTTTACAAAGACTCACGAATGGTCAGAAAGACAATAAGCACGCGCAGATTCATCAAGCCGAGCTACGCCTATCTCATCGAGAAGAAGAGGGACGGGCAAGAGTTCACTAAAGACGAGATTCGTTACATAGTAGACTCTATTTTGGATGGGGATATGCCCGATTATCAGATGGCGGCCATGGCCATGGCAGTCTTTTTCCAGGGCATGTCCGCCCAGGAAACGGCGATTTTGACGGAGGAGATGATGCTGTCTGGCGAGGTGATCGACCTGTCTCACATCGCCAAGCCGAAGATCGACAAGTATTCCACGGGCGGCGTGGGCGACAAGACTTCGCTGGTGCTGGTGCCGTTAGCGGTAGCGAGCGGGATTGTCATTCCCATGATGGGAAGCGTCGACCAGGATTTTGCGGTTAGCGCCTTGGACAAGCTCAGCGCGGTCCCGGGCTTCAACCCGATCATGGATATCGATCCGTTCATCGAGCAGCTTGAGCGCATTGGGGGGGCGATGGTTCGCCAGAGCGAGGAATTGGCTCCCGCCGACGCGAAACTCTATCAGTTGCGCAAGAAGACGGCGACGATTCCGAGTCTGCCATTGATCACCGGAAGCGTTCTCTCCAAGAAACTGGCGGAAGGCGCAGAAGGCTTGGTTATCGACGTGAAGTGGGGCAACGGCTCTTTCATTCGCGATTTGGAACAGGCGAAGCAATTGGCGCGCTCGATGACTCGAGTGGGGCGTTCGATGAAGCGTCGCTGTGTGGCGCTTGTCACTGATATGAATCAGCCTTTGGGGGACACCGTTGGCACTGCGCTTGAATTGAAGGAGGCAATCCAGTTGCTGAAAGGCGAAGGTCCCGAAGACTTGCGGGAGCTCGTTCTCAAGCTGGGCATGGAGATCGTCCGTCTCGCGGGCGTGGCGGGCTCGACCTTGTCAGCCAAGCAGACGGTCCAGCGCCACATCGAGGACGGCACGGCCCTGGAGAAGCTCAAGGAGATTATCGCCGCCCAAGGCGGGGATACGAGCTATATCGACGATCCGGAGAAATTCCCTACGGCTCAACACATTCGCAAATTGCCGGCTCCAAAACGTGGATACGTTCACACGATCAACGCCTCGCAAATTGCCAAGGGCGTCCATCTTTTGGGCGCTGGAGCGGACGAGGACGGCAAGATCGATTTCGCGGTTGGCGTGTCGGAGATCAAGAAGGTCGGCACTCAAGTGAAGCAGGGCGAACCGTTGATGATGATCCACTACAATGACGAGTCGAAGCTCGAGCAAGCGCTGGAGTATTTCAAGGCCGCTTATCGACTGGCGCCGAAACGCCCAACGCCTCCGCCGTTGATAGTCGAGCGCGTGGCGTAGGGCGGGAGGCTAGAAAATAGGACCTATAAGTCTTATAAGACCTATAGGTCCTATCGACGCTGGACCTCGTGTTGTGGGCAATCCCCGCCGCCAAAAAATGGATACGGCTTCGCGAGTAACGGGCTAGCTCCTGCCGGAGTAGCTCTTGTCGTTGGTATTCACCTTGATTGTTTCGCCTTCTTTGATGAAGAGCGGAACTTGGATGGTGAGATTGGTTTCGAGCTTCGCGGGTTTCTGCACGTTGCTCGCCGTGTCTCCGCGGATCCCTTCGGGGGACTCGATTACTTTGAGCTCCACGGTGGAAGGGAGGACCAGTTGAACCGGGTTGCCGTCGACGAAGAGGATTTCATATTCCGTGTTGGGAACGAGAAAGTCGACCGCGTCTTCGAGAATGTCGGGGTTGAGCTCGATCGTGTCGTAGGTTTCCAAATCCATGAAGGAGTAGGTGCCGCGATCTTCATAGCTGAACTCGAGGTTTTTACGCTCGGTCATGAGTACTTCGACTTTCTCGGTCGACTGGAAGCGAACGTCGGCGGATCGGCCTGTGCTGAGGTTTCGCATTTTGGTTTGAACGACCGGCTGGCCTTTTCCCGGTGTTCGGTGATGGGATTCGAGTATTAGGCAAGGGTTGCCGTTGTAGTTGATGACGTTCCCTTTTCTAAGGTCTAGTGCGATTGGCATAGTGCGTTATTAGTGAAAACGGGGCTCGGAGTAGACGGGATTCCATGCGGTGTCAATAGGCGGCTTCGACCGGCCGTTCGGGCGGAATCTCCGTGCTTGTCATTTCACTGGATTGGCGCCACTAAGCCTTCCCCATGAAGCAACGCTCCCTTCTGAGAGAGGTGACCCTCAATGGTCCTGCCTTGCACACGGGCGACAACTCCAAGCTCACTTTAAAGCCGGCCCAGGCCAATCACGGGATTACGATCCGCCGAGTGGACGTGCACGAGCGACCTGAGTTCACCCCTCACATTTCGCAAGTGGGCGATCTCGTTCGCAATACGACTCTCAATGCCGGTCACGCGAAAGTGCATACGGTTGAACACGTTATGTCCGCGTTGCACGGCATGGGTATCGACAATGTGGAGATCGAGATGGACGCGAGCGAGCCGCCCATAATGGATGGGTCGGCCCGGGCCTACGTGAACATGATTTTGGAGGGCGAGCCGATCGAGCAAGACGCGGACCGCGAGTACTTCGTTTTGGACAAGCCGATATCCGTTTCGAAGGGCAATTCCTCGCTGATCGCGCTCCCGTACGACGGGTTCAAAATTACGTGCACGTCTGCCGACGACCGCGGGATCCACACGCAACACTTGTCGCTCGATATCGACCCGGAGGTGTATTCGACGCAAGTGGCGGCGGCGCGTACGTTTACCGTCTTCGAGGATATCGAGGAACTGATCAAAGTTGGGAAGATAAAAGGGGGCAGCTTGGAGAACGCGATCGTTTTGAAAGGGGACAAGATCTTGTCGAAGGAGCCATTGCGATTTGAAGACGAGCTGGTTCGCCACAAGATTCTAGACGTAGTCGGGGACGTTTTCCTGCTTGGGAAGCCTCTCAAGGCCCACATCATCGCGGTGCGACCGAGCCACGCCCTCAATTCCGAGCTCACACAGAAGCTCTACGAGCGCATGGATGAACTGGAGAAAGGGCACGCCAAGAAGGCGCCGGAGAAGAAAACGCTAGTCATCGAGCACGAAACGGAACTCGACATACGGCGTGTTCTCGAGACCTTGCCCCATCGGTATCCGATGCTCATGGTGGACCGCGTGCTGGAGTTTCGCGGCGAGGATGAAATGACCGCCATTAAGAACTGCACGATCAACGAGGAGTATTTCCAGGGGCATTATCCTGGGCAGCCCATTATGCCGGGCGTCTTGCAGATCGAAGCGATGGCCCAGGCGGCGGGGATTCTGATGATGCGGGCGACTCAGAACGAGGGGATGACCGCGGTCTTCATGAGCGTGGACAAAGTCAAGTTCCGCAACAAGGTGGTCCCAGGGGATCAGCTGAGAATCGACGTGAAGCTCATAAAGGTGCTGCGTGGCAAAATCGGGACGGCCGAGGCGACGTGCTCGGTGGGAGGCAAGGCGGTTTCGTCCGGCGAATTGAAGTTCATGGTCATCGACAAAGAAGCCGAAATCTAGTTTTCTGGATACAGCGTATAAGGAATTATGGCTACTGAAATTCATCCGACCGCGATTGTAGACTCGAACGCGGAAATCGCTGACGGGGTTTCGATCGGCGCGTATTCAGTAATTGGGCCCGACGTCCGGATTGGGGCGAATTCCAAAATCTGGCATCAGGCGAACGTCTGGGGCAATACGGTGATTGGGGAGAGCTGCGAGATCTACCCCTTCGCCAGCGTGGGCATGAAAACCCAAGACTTGAAATTCAAAGGGGGCTCGCCCGGGACGCGGATCGGCGACAGGAATGTGATTCGAGAATACGTGTCGATCAACGCGGCTACGAACGAAGGGGAGTTCACCGAGATTGGAAACGACAACCTGTTCCTCGCCTATTGCCATGTAGGACACTGCTGCAAGATCGGAAACCACCTCATCGCCAGCAATGGCGCCACGTTTGCCGGACACGTCATTGTTGAAGACCACGTAGGCGTGGGAGGCGGAGGGACTGCGATCCACCAGTTCTGCCATATCGGCCAACACTCGTTTATCGGCGGCTGCGCCAAAGTGGAACAAGACATTCCGCCCTTTATGCTTGGCGACGGCCATCCCGCCAAAGTTCGAATGTTCAACAAGGTGGGCTTGGAGCGCTCCGGCTTCGACGCGGAGCAAATCCGGACCGTCAAACGCATTTTCCGGACCTTCTACCGGGACGGGCTCAACCGTCAGCAAGCCATCGCCGCTCTCAAAGAAGGCGAATTCGCGGACACTCCCGAAGCGCGTGTTTTCATCGAGTTCGCGGAGTCTTCGGAGCGGGGTTTAGCGGGGGGTAGTTGAGCAAGACCGAGGGTAAATCCGATCGGAAAACTGTAAAGTGTAAGGGTTTCCTAACAGATTCCCGCCCTGGAAGATAGCCTAAGGCTCTCCTCTAAACTCGTATAGGTTGCTTATAATCAGTGACTTAAAATTAGGATGAACGCTAGATTAATTGTGGGCCTAATTAATGCTTTAATTTGGCACGCGAACTCAAGCGGGTTCGCGATCCTCAATAAACGACTCACATTAAATTAACTTACGGAAACCAATAACCATGTTTAGATCTAGAAATATTGTATTGCTCGCGGTTGTGCTCGGTTCAGCTAGCGTCGCGTCGGCGACACTGCATCGAGGGCACTGCGGCCCAGGACAACCTGACGGCGAGTGTCTTACTTTTGTGGACTTCCACAAACGCGCTCCACTCGACTTTCTCTACGAACAGTATCCAGGATCGTCCTACTACGATTCCTACTACAAGGGAACGTTCGACATCGGATGGACTGACTTCGATCCCACCAAGTATGTGCTCAAGAGCCTTAAAGTTGGGTTCGCTTTCGCGGACGACTCTCCTGGAAAGCGAAACCACAACGGTTCCTACTCGGAAACCTATTACTCCAACGGTCGCTGGTATGGCGACGTGGAAGAGCGAGTAGACATCTACTTGGGCGACCCGGACGTCAAAATCTGGAACGATCTGGAAGTTGACGGCTCGCATCGCTACGGTTACGACTGGCACTACCAGTATATCAACAACCAGTCCATCATCGACGATCTGCTGTTAGACGGAAAGCTCGACTACAAGGTCAAGCTCCAAGAGCTCCTCTATGACAACCGTCATAAGAGCTACAAGCGCGAAGACACTTACCTCAAGCAAGCGAAGCTGATCGCGGAAATCTGCCGCATCCCGCACGACGTTCCCGATTCCGGCGCGACTTTGGGACTAATTGGCCTTTCCCTTGCGGCGCTCGCTGCGATGCGCCGCCGTTTGAGAAAATAGCGATTACTGCGAAGTACTGATTCCTACGGAAAGGCCGGGCGCGAGCTCGGCCTTTCTTGTTTCCGATCGCTCGCGTCCCGGCTCTCGATTTCATTACTGTCAAGTAAACAAAGGTTTTTACATCGCGCCCGGGGAGATCTACAAGGGGCGTTTTCTCGCAACTTGATACTCAGATGGCATATACGATAGGTGTAGACTACGGAACGAATTCAGTGCGGGGCATCGTTGTTCGATGTTCCGACGGAGCGGAAGTGGGGACATCGGTCTTCAACTACCCGGCAGGGGAAATGGGAATTTTGCTGGATCCGAGCGACCACAATCTCGCCCGCCAGCATCCCGGCGACTATATCGACGGCCTGGAGCAATCCGTTAAAGGCGCCCTCTCCGAAGCGGCGGAAACGGACCCGGCTTTCACTGCGGACCAAGTGATTGGAATCGGAGTCGACTCGACGGGGTCGAGTCCCATACCGGTGGACTCGTCGAACGCGGCTTTGGCGATGCAGGAAGCGTTTCGAGGCAATCTCGCCGCGGAATGCTGGCTCTGGAAAGACCACACCAGTGTGGAGGAAGCGGCCCGCATCACCGAGCTCGGCCGAGCCCATCGTCCCCAGTATTTGGCCAAGTGCGGAAATACTTATTCTTCAGAGTGGTTCTGGTCCAAGCTGTGGCACTGTCTGAAGGTCGCTCCCGATGTGTTCGACGCGGCGTACAGCTGGGTCGAGCTATGCGATTGGATTCCGTCCGTCCTAGCGGGCGTTACCGATCCCAAAACGGTAAAGCGCGGCGTCTGCGCAGCGGGGCACAAAGCCTTTTACGCCGACGAATGGGGCGGCTTGCCGGACAAGGAGTTTCTCGCTATGCTCGATCCGAAACTGGCGGACTTGCGCGATCGCTTGTATGAGAAAGCCCATGACGCCAGCGAGTCCGCCGGCGAGTTGTGCAGTGCCTGGGCCTCTCGTCTGGATTTGCCGGAAGGAATTGCCATCGCCATCGGCGAATTCGACGTCCACTACGGAGCCATCGGCGCGGGAGTGGACGAAGGTACGTTGGTAAAAGTGATCGGCACTTCCACTTGCGATTGCGGCGTGGTGAAGGCGAACAAGGAGGTGGCGGATATTCCAGGCATTTGCGGCATTGTCAAAGGCGCGATCCTGCCCGGCTACTACGGGATCGAAGCGGGGCAGTCCGCTGTCGGCGACATTTTCGCCTGGTTCGTGAACCATGTTTGCAAAGGCGACGGCAATACGCACGCCGCGCTGACGAAAGAGGCGGACACCTACGGTCCGGGGGAAATCGGGTTGCTCGCTCTCGACTGGAACAACGGGAACCGGACCATTCTCGTGGACCCGCTTCTGGGCGGACTGCTCGTTGGGCAGACGCTTCACACGACGCAAGCGGAGATTTACCGCGCCCTAATCGAAGGAACCGCATTCGGGGCGCGAATGATTCTCGAGCGAGTTGAAGAGTACGGCGTGCCGGTCAGCCGAGTCGTCTGCGCAGGCGGGATTGCGGAGAAAAATCCCATGCTCATGCAGATCTACGCGGATATCACTGGTCGGGAAATGCTCGTATCCGGAAGCTCGCAAACCTGCGCGCTCGGATCGGCGGTTTCGGCTGCCGTATTGGCGGGGTCGGCGAAAGGTGGATACGACGACTTTGAAACGGCCCAGTCGAAGATGACGCGCTTGGGCGAGACCAGCTTCAAGCCGAATCCGAAATCGCAAGCGATCTACAACGAACTCTTCGAATTGTATAAGAAAATGCATGACGCGTTTGGCGGCGTTTCGACTCAGGATCTTGGGGGAGTGATGAAAGAGCTGCTCGCCATCAAGGAACGGGAACGCAAACGCTAGCTGACGGCGCCTCTCATACGCTCTCGGATTTGATTGACCATGAAGGATCTCTCCCAATACGAACTCTGGTTTGTCACCGGTTCGCAGCACCTCTACGGCCCCGAGGCGCTGGCGAAAGTCGCTGAAAACTCCAAAAAGGTCGCGGCGGCGCTAGATCGTTCCCCGCTCATTCCGACCGTTGTGCGCTTCAAAACGGTGGGCGAGACTCCGGAGGCGATTCGCTCGCTCTGCTTGGAGGCGAACGGCGACGCTAGTTGCATTGGACTCGTTATTTGGTGCCACACGTTTTCGCCGGCGAAAATGTGGATCGGCGGTTTGAGCGTACTCGACAAGCCAATCCTGCATCTGCACACGCAATTTTATCGCGACCTGCCATGGAGCTCCATCGACATGGACTACATGAATCTGCATCAGGCGGCCCACGGCGACCGTGAGTTCGGGTTCTTGTGCACGCGCATGCGGTTGAATCGGAAAGTTGTGGTGGGCCATTGGGAGGATACCGAAGTCCACGAACGGATCGGCGCGTGGACGCGGGCTGCTCGAGGATGGGCGGCTTTACAAGGCTCCAAAGTTTGTCGTATAGGCGACAATATGCGGGAAGTGGCGGTGACGGAAGGCGACAAGGTAGCCGCCCAGTCGAGGTTTGGATATTCAACTAATGGATACGGTGTTGGCGATCTTGTCGAGCGAGTGAACGAACAAAGCGAAGCGGATGTCGATGCGCTTTGCGACCGCTACTGCGACGAGTATGCGGTGGTGGATTCCTTGGTGAAAGGGGGCGATCGCCATGAATCGCTTAGAGACGGGGCTCGAATCGAATTGGGGTTGCGAGCGTTTCTTGAAGCAAACGACGCTGCCGCTTTTACTACCACTTTCGAAGATTTGCATGGCCTTAAGCAACTTCCAGGCCTCGCCGTTCAGCGAGTGATGGCCGATGGCTTCGGTTTCGGAGCGGAAGGCGACTGGAAGACGGCGGCGCTCGTCTACTTGATGAAAGTCATGGGCGATGGGCTTGACGGTGGAACATCGTTCATCGAGGACTACACCTACCACTTGCATCCGGACGGAGCGAAAGTGCTCGGCTCTCATATGCTGGAGGTCTGTCCTTCGATCGCTGCGGCGAAGCCGGCGCTGGAGATCCATCCTCTCGGAATCGGTGGCAAGGAGGATCCGGTTCGACTCGTTTTCGATGTCGCTCCGGGAACGGGTCTGAATGCGGTCGTCGTCGATTTGGGAAGTCGTTTTCGACTCGTGGTCAACGATGTCGACGTTGTGGGTCCGGAGGAGCCGTTGCCGCTGCTGCCGGTCGCTCGCGCCGTCTGGAACGCTCGACCGGATTTCAAGACCTCGGCGGCGTCGTGGATTCACGCTGGGGGTTCGCACCATCCGGTTTTCAGCCAGGGCGTGACTGCGGAGATGATGGAGGACTTCGCCACGATTGCCGGCGTCGAAATGCTCCACATCAACGAACGTTCAAGCGTGAGCGAAGTAAAGAAGGAGCTGCGGATGAACGAAGTTTACTATCACGCGAATCAGGGCTTTTCATTCGCGGGGTAGGCAGGTTGAATTTCGAATCAGAATTTCAGAATGAGCATCTATAGAGCATTGAAGAAAGAGTGTTGTGAAGCGAACAAGGCGCTTCCTGCTCGCAATATAGTAGACCTTACGTTTGGAAATGTTTCGATAGTGGATCGCGCCCGTAGAGTGGTGGCGATCAAACCGAGCGGCGTCCCCTACGAAAGTCTCGTCCCAAACGATATCGTGATCTTGCGACTGGACGCGCGGCCCGACGCGAATTTTCAGTTCGACCTAGAGCGGATCAAAATCGAAGGGTCGCTGCGGCCGTCTTCCGACACGCCAACCCACATTCGACTGTATCAAGCATTTGGGGATATTGGAGCCGTAGTTCATACGCATTCGAGAAACGCGACCGCCTATTCCCAGGCGGGACTGCCGATTCCGTGCATGGGCACGACGCATGCGGACTACTTTTATGGCGAAGTTCCCGTGACACGGCCGATCGCTCCGGAAGAGATCGAGCGCCACTACGAATGGGAGACGGCGAACGTAATCGTCGAACGATTCGAAGACCTCGATCCCAACAAGGTGAACGCGGTTTTGTTTCACGGTCACGCTCCGTTTGTCTGGGGGCCGAGCGGAGCGAAAGCGGTCGAAACGGCGTTCGCGCTCGAAATCATCGCTGAAATGACGATGAAAACGCAGCTGCTGAAACCGGACGCCATGTCGCTGTCCCAGGCTCAACTGGACAAGCACTACCTGCGCAAGCACGGAGCGAACGCCTACTACGGGCAGAGGTAGAGTCGTTTGTCGGGCGACTTGAGTTTCGTCCTCGAGATAGGCGTTGTGTTTTCCGTTGCTCTGTTCCAGCCTCGGACTCAATTCTAATGGCCCGACCTTCCGATAGAAATGTGTCCTCTTGGTTTTTCGACCTTGCGGAGGCGTTGCGGTCGGGATTCAGCCCTTCGGAAGCAGTCGCCATGGCGGATGGTGTCCCATCGTTGACTCGCAAGGCGCTGAGCGAGCGATTCGAATCGGGATCGAGTTGGGAAGCGGCTCTGGGAGCGCTGTGCCCGTTTTTGAACAGTAGTGAATTTTCCATCATCGCCGCGGGGGAGCGAACGGGGAATTTGGCGAGCGTATTGGAGGAGTTGGGGAGCTTTCGCAAGGAGTCGGCCGACTTCCGGCGTCGGATCAAGCTAGCTTCGATTTACCCTCTGGCGATTCTCCATTTTGGAGCGCTGATCTTTCCTTTGAGCCATTTGGTCGAAGGCAACACGGCAGCGTATCTCGTCAGTGTTGGTATGGTCTTAGTTCCACTGTGGACAATCGTATTCGTATTCGGATTACTGTCTCGACTCTCGCCGCGATTCAAAAAGGGAATCCAGTCGATAGTCCCCATTGTCAGGTCGTATTCGATTAATCGTGACTTGTCTCGGTTCTGCCGTACGTTCGCCGCTTGCGCCAAGTCGGGGATTCCCATTGCTCAGTGTTGGGAGTGGTCGCTAGACGCGGCGGATAGCGGGCGTCTCGACAAGGAGGGCGCCGAGGCGATTCGCGCCATCAATTCGGGGAACCAAGCCAGCGCGGCTTTCTCTGAAAAAGGAGGTTTTCCGCATGAATTGAGGCAAACTTATAAAATGGGGGAGCGGTCGGGCGAACTGGATAAAAATCTTGAACGCGTCGCAGAGTTGTACTCGAACCGGGCTGGCAAGCGGCTGTTTCAAGCGACTTTGGTTTACCCCGCGCTCATGCTGCTCGTCGTTGCGGGCTTCGTGGTCTACAAAGTGTTTGTTTTTTATATGGGGTATTTCGACGGGATTACGGACCTCGCTCAGTAGGCGGAGCTTGGGCGTTATTGGCACGACTCGCAAACACCGTATAGCTCCAGTACGTGAGTGACGTCGGAGTAGCCAAGTTCGGAAGCGAGTTTTTCGAGTTTGGCGACTTCACAAGTATCCAATTTTTCAGTGCGGTGGCACTTGCGACAAATTATGTGGTGGTAGTGATGGCGCTCGGCGTTCAACTCGTATAGCGATTTGCCCGATTCGGTCGGGATCCGGTTTACAATGCCCGCGTTTTCGAACGCTTCCAGATTTCGGTAAACGGTTACCAAGTCGAACTTGCCGGGTCCAAGAGTCGTGTGCAATTCCTCTGCGGATAAAGGCTTCGGGGCCTCGACGAGCAACTGGAGAAGGGCCTTCCTGGGTTCGGTGATGCGGAGCCGCTCTTTTTTCAAATTGGTGATGGCAGATTCGAACTTGTGGTCGGATGAAGGCATTCTGCCTGTCAAAATGCGGATACTCTCGGGGAGCTCAATCCTTTATCGCGTCCGGTATTCCAATAGTCGCTTTTCTGGAAACCAGCTTTCTCGTTGGAACACAAAGGCTTATTGGCGATCAAATGGTTGAGGCGACGTTGTAAACCGGCAGGGTGGTCCGCATTTTGTGGGCGATCGAAAGAGCTTGTCTTGATCTCGCTCGGGAATGTGGTTTGAAGGGGTCTGTCAATTCTTCCGCACGCATGCTAAACGCAAACAGTTTCTTACGTTTCATCTATACATTCGTGGTCGCCGCGTTTGCTCTTTTCGCTTTGAGCGTGGTCTATCAGAAATTCGTTTCCCGGGGAAACGAGGCGTCGATCATCGCCCCGATCGTGGAGGAGGCCCCGGGGGACCTTCTTGCCCACGAGCGCAATACGATCAGCGTGTTTCAGAATGCGTCGCCGTCGGTTGTATTCGTACATAACCTACAGCAAAGGAGAGAGTTCTTTTCGTTTAACGTGACGGAGGTTCAAGCGGGTTCCGGTTCCGGGTTTCTCTGGGATCGCGAAGGGCATATTGTCACTAACTACCACGTAGTGCAGGGCGCCTCCCGGGTGGCGGTGACCTTGATCGACGGGAAGACCTACAACGCGCGCAAAGTGGGCGTCGAGCCGCGCAAAGACCTGGCGGTGCTGAAGATCGACTTGAAACGGACCAATGTCGTGCCTTTTGGCGACAAGGTGGCCAACTCGGCGGAAATACGTGTGGGACAGAAAGCGATCGCTATCGGGAATCCATACGGCTTGGACCACACGCTCACGGTTGGGACCGTATCCGCTCTTGGACGAAGCATGTCTTCGATCGTGGAGGGGATTACGATTCGGGATATGGTCCAGACGGACGCCGCGATTAATTTAGGGAATTCGGGCGGGCCATTGCTAGACAGCAGCGGGCGACTAATCGGGATGAACACCCTCATTTTGAGAGGCACGACGGGTATTGGATTCGCGGTTCCGTCGAACACGATCAAGCGAATGGTTTCCCAGATTATACGCTATGGGCGCACTGTGCAGGCGGGAATTGGCGTGTCGATTTTCGAAGATCGTATCGCTCGCTCGATCGGCGCTTCCGGGGTGGTCGTTCGAGAGGTCTATCAGGATTCTCCCGCGGAGGATTTGGGCATGCGGGGGACATCGCGCGATCAATATGGCAGGATTATTCTTGGCGACATCATTGTCGCGATCGACGAGGAGCCCATCCGGAATCATGACGACATGTACAACGCCTTCGACGAGAAGAATCCGGGGGACGAAATCGAAGTGACCTTTCTACGCGACGGCGAGGAGCGGACGGAAACGGTTGCGGTGGTGACGATCGCGGACTAGCCCTCGGGTTTGTATTTCCGCCAGTTGCCGAGCTCGGATATGTCTTTGGCGGATTCGGTTGCCCAGCTCTCGCACAAAAACCCTTTCACGGTCGAGCCGTCATCGAGTTCGATCGTTCCAATCCCGAGGGGCGAAGGGATGTGTCGAATGAATTCGGCCCATTGGGAGTTTGGGAGGTTCCAAATCTCGAGTTCTATGCGCGCGCCGTTTTCCTCGTTTCGGGCAAGTCCAGGTTTTGGAGGGGAGGTTCGCGGCAACGCGAACAGACGGTAGCGAGCCGCTGTTTGTGTCGAGCGAATAAAGGTAGCTCCGAGATCAGTTAGTTGGCGATTCAAGGGTAGACCTCTCATGTGGGCGCCGCAGACAGCGATGGGGGTCGCGTCGTATTCGACGGGCTTCAATTGCGGAAATCTCTTCTCGGAGGTCTTGCCGAGTGGGATTCGGCTCGCTTCGTGAAGCCGATTGGCCACTGACAGGAGCTTCTCGTCGTGGAACGCTTCGGAGAAGAGCGTGATTCCAAAGGGCATTCCTGATTCGGCGAATCCTGTCGGGACAGCGATTGCCGACAAGTCGAGCAAGTTCATGAAATTAGTGTAGTATCCAAGATTTGAGTTCAGAGATATCGGATCGTTCTCAATTTCTTGAATACGATAGTGCGTTCCTGCCGTGGGTGTGGCGACGAAGTCCAAGTCGACTAGCTGCTCGTCGGCTAATTTGCGAAGGCGTTGCAGTTCGTAAGCGGCTTCGAAAGTATCGACGGCGGACGGCTTGTATCCGCCTTCGACAATCTGCCGGGTTATTGGATGCAGGGAGTCTGGCGAAGTCTCGAGGAGATCTTTGATCGCCCAGAGGCGTTCAGCGACCCAGGGTCCCTCATAGAGTAGCCGGGCGGCATCGAGAAACGGCGCGAAATCGATGGTCTGCATCGAATAGCCAAGCGATTGCAGCCGTTCGATCGCCTCATGGTAGAGCTCTTGATACGATTCATTGCCGAAGAATCTCAACTGGTTGGGTCGGGGAACTCCAAAAACGAGACTAGGTTTGGCGATCTTTTTCGCAGTATCGAGCTCACTCGGTTGTCTTCGGGAGTACGGGTCTTCGGGATCAAATCGAGCTGCGATTCGGAATACGCGTTGGGCGTCAGAGGCGTTGAGAGCAAAGATCGAAACGCAGTCGAGAGAGCGGCAAGCGGGAAAAACCCCGTTCGCGCTCAGCGCTCCTCGACTGGGCTTGAGTCCGACTAGGTTATTGTAGCAAGCGGGCACGCGTCCGGATCCCGCGGTGTCGGTGCCGAGAGAAAACGAAACCTGACCGAGCGCTACGCTCACCGCCGAACCGGAGCTGGATCCTCCGGGAATGTATTCAGGGTCGAACGCGTTGCCAGGAACGCCGTAGGGGGAGCGTGTTCCTACGAGGCCGGTCGCGAATTGATCTAAATTCGTTTTGCCGACTGGGATGGCGCCCGCGGCGCGTAGAAGCGATACTACATAGGCGTCTTCTCTGGGGAAGCGTTTGAAGTCTGGACAAGCTGCTGTAGTGGGGAGATTGGATACATCGATATTGTCCTTTATTGCGAACGGAACACCATATAGTGGCAGTTCATTCTGATTGCGCATCTCGAGCGCTTCCGCCTGTTGCAGCAGGTTTTCTTGGGAATCCACGGCGATCCAGATATTCGGGTCCCCATTCGAAATTCGATTCAGCGTCTCGCGAATCACTTCGACGGGGCGAATTGAACCCGCAGCATAGGCCTCGGCTAAAGTGGCGATATCGAACGATAGCGAGTCCATGGACGGTGATGGTGTAGCGGAAGAATCAGGTGTCACGTTCAGTCCGTTCGAATCAGGCATAGGTTTTGTCCTTTGGCGACCGAGGATCCTTCGCTGCAGAGTAGTTTTTCAATCGTTCCTGCTTGGGAACACTCGATGCCGATCTCCATTTTCATGGATTCGACCACGATCAGCGTATCTCCCGGATTTACGCGGTCTCCCTCGTTCGCGGTAATCTTCCAGATGTTCCCAGGCACGTGGGTGACGGCGGCTATGCACCCTTCGGGAATCGCGTCTTCTGCCGGCTCCAGATCTTCCTGCTCGGGATTGGACTCGAACGTCGCCTGCCCGGAGAGGGTCCAGCGCTCGCGCTCGGATTCGAATGCCGCTTGCTGTTTGGATTTGAAGTTGCTGATACTGGCGGCGTTTTGTTCGAGGAATTGATTGTAGCTCTTCAGGTCGAAACGCGTCTCTTCGATTTCGACGTCGAATCGCCCCTGTATGAAGTCGCTTCGCATATCGAGGAGCGTATCGGCGTCGACCGGGTAGAATCTGATTTGATCGAAGAAGCGAAGTAGCCAAGGTTTGCCTTCCTGGAAGCTACTCGTCTGCTTGTAGCGGTTCCACATTTGAATTGTCCGTCCAACGAACTGGTAGCCGCCCGGACCTTCCATTCCGTAAACGCACAGATAGGCGCCACCGATGCCAACCGCGTTCTCGGGGGTCCATGTTCGAGCCGGGTTGTATTTGGTAGTTACCAAGCGATGACGCGGATCGATGGGGGTGGCGACCGGCGCGCCCAGATATACGTCGCCGAGTCCCATAACCATGTAGCTGGCATTGAATACGATTTTCTTTACGTCTTCTATCGAATCCAATCCGTTGATACGTCGAATAAACTCTATATTGCTCGGGCACCACGGGGCGTTTTTTCTTACGGATTGTTCGTACTTTCGAATGGCGAGTTGCGTGGCTTCGTCGTCCCATGACAGGGGTAGTCGCACGATTCGCGAGGGAATCTCGGATTCGGAGGTGGACGGCAGGGATTGTTCGAGTTCCTTGAGACGATCGATCAGCTTGTTTGTATTGAGGGCGAGACTGTCGTAGTGAACCTGTAGCGACCTGATTCCAGGAGTCAGATCTCTAATTCCTGGGATTCGCTCGTTTCGAATCGCGCTCATCAGCGCGTGGGCTCGAAATCGGAGGTTGAGATCAAGTTCCATCGATCCGTATTCAACTAACAAGTACTTGTCTCCTGATCGCCTGTAGCAAACGCCTGGATGCGCTTTGTTTTCATCCGTGGGCGATTGCTCGAGAATCGCTGCGTCTTTCCCAAACCGGGGAAGTTGGACGGGGGCGCTCGTCCCGCCCCACAAGGCGTTTTGGTCAATCTCCGCTTGCGTTGCCTCCGCTTGATCAACTCGTTTGAATCGAATGGTGTCGCCAGGCTTCAGTTGCCCCATCATCCACAGGTCGGCCTTTATGATCGTGGCGGGGCAGACGAATCCGCCCAGGCTAGGACCATCGGGACCGAGCAGGACAGGCATGTCGCCAGTGAAGTCCATCGTTCCGATCGCGTAGGCGTTGTCATGGATATTGGAAGGATGGAGGCCCGCTTCGCCTCCGTCGGCGCGTGCCCATTCGGGCCTGGGTCCGATCAAGCGCACTCCCGTTCGCGAGGAGTTGTAGTGCACTTCCCATTGCGATCCAAAGATGGAGTCAATGTCGTCTTCGGTGAAGAAATCGGGAGAGCCGTGAGGGCCGTACAGCACTCGGATCTCCCATTCTGGTCCGTAGGGCGGCACGTCGAAATCCAGTTGCGTACGAATTTCGGAGCGCTTTGCTTCATTGAAATGGACAACGTCCCCGACCATCAAGGATCGCCCGGAGTGTCCGCCGAATTGGCCGAGCGTGAAAGTGGATTTGCTCCCCAGATACTCGGCGACCTCGAGGCCTCCCAGAATAGCCAGGTAGGCGCGGCATCCTAGGTCTTCGACTTTGCCAACGGAAAGTCGATCTCCGCTCTCGATCGCGATCGGTTTCCAGAAGTTTATGGGCTGCCCGTTAATTTGCGCATTGGTTTTAGCGCCTGTGAGACAGATCGTGGTTGAATGATTGAATACGAGTGTGGGGCCCAGGACAGTGATCTCGAGTCCGGCGGCGTCTTTCGGATTTCCGAGGAGATAGTTGCCTGCTTGAAACGCGAACGAGTCGAATGGGCCGGAAGGGGGGACGCCGACGTTCCAGTAGCCGATCCGCCCGGGATAGTCTTGGATGGTAGTCTGGGTTCCCGCTTCGAGCACGTCGATAGTGCGGGGCTGGTAGACGAGACTGTCGCAGAATTTGGTCGTATGTTCCGCTTTTTTGAATACGGGAGACGCGAGAATTTGCGCGAGGTATTCGCGATTTGTCTCGATCCCGTCAATGCGTGAGGAATCGAGCGCGGCGCCTAGCTTGCCAATTGCGTCATCTCGATTGGCTCCGTGCGCAATCACCTTGGCAAGCAGGGGGTCGTAGTACGCCGAAACTTCGGTGGCGGTTTCGACCCAGGCGTCGACGCGGACGTTTTGAGGCAGTTCTACGCGCGTGAGCAATCCGGACGAAGGCTGGAAGTTCTTGTTCGGATCTTCCGCGTAGATTCGCGCTTGCACGGCAGCTCCGTTTGGAACAATCGAAAGCGAATCCAGTGAATCCAGGTCGCCGCTCGCTAGACGCACCATCCAATCGACTAGGTCGATGCCGGTTACGGCTTCCGTCACGCAATGCTCGACTTGCAAGCGGGTATTGACTTCGAGGAAATAGTATTGGCGCGTATCCACGTCGAATACGAACTCCACCGTTCCCGCGGAGCGGTAGTCGACTGCTTTCGCGAGTCGAATCGCTGTATCGAGAAGTTGGGTGCGGAGCGTGTCGTCGAGCGCCGGCGCGGGGGTTTCCTCAATTACTTTCTGATTCCGTCTTTGCACGGAACAGTCGCGTTCCCCGAGGGCGACTACGTTTCCTTTGCCGTCGCCGAAAATCTGGGCTTCAATGTGACGAGCGTTTTGCACGTACTTTTCGAGAAAGAGCCCGCTGTTGGCGAAATTGTTCGACCCGAGTCGTTTTACGGACTCGAAGGAACGCGCAAGTTCTTCGGAATCCCAGCACAGCTGCATTCCAATGCCGCCCCCGCCGGCGGTCGACTTGAGCATGACCGGATAGCCGATTTGGGAGGCGCAGTCGAGCGCTTCGGACTCCGATTCGAGGAGACCACTACCGGGTAGTAGGGGCGCATTTTCGGCGATGGCGATTTCCCGAGCAGTGTGCTTGAGTCCGAATCGGCGCATTTGGTCGGGAGTGGGTCCGATGAATGCGATGCCCGTTTCAGCGCAGGATTCCGCGAAGTCCGCGTTTTCGCTGAGCAGTCCGTAGCCTGGATGGATGGCGTTCGCTCCCGTCTGTTTGGCCGCGTCCAGTATGGCGCCGATATTCAAGTAACTCTCTTTTACCGGGGCAGGACCGATTCGAATCGACTCGTCGGCGAGGTCGACGTGCAGTGAGTAGACATCCGCGTCGGAATACACGGCGACCGACCGCACATTCATTTTCCGCAGCGTACGAATGATCCTGCATGCGATTTCGCCTCGGTTGGCGACTAGTACTTTATTGAACATCTTCTTTGCAGTGGAAACCCCGGAATAGCGTATCGACTATTGGATACAGCGATTGGGATAGGAACGGAGAATCACTAGTCCCAAATTAGCGTTTGGATTGGAGTCGGATTGTAGGCGTTGCAGGGGTTGTTGAGTTGCGGGCAATTGGAAATGAGCGCGATCACATCGCGTTCCGCCCGCATTTCGACGTAGCGTCCCGGGCCGCTGATCCCGTCTGCAAAGGTGAGCTTGCCGTCTGGAGTGACCGGCACGTTCATGAAGAAGTTGATATTGCAGGTGATGTCGCGTTTACCCATGTCTTGCCCCCAGTCTTGAATGCCGCTGAGGAAGATGTCGCGGCAGGCGTGCATGTGTTCGGTGTTGTGGGAGTATCGCATGGTGTTGCTCTCCCGCGAGCAGGCGCCGCCGACGGTGTCGTGTCGTCCGCAGGTGTCGGCGACGATTGTCAGCAAGGTGTTTCCCTCCGTTGAGATGAGCTTGGAGCCGGTCGAGAGGTAGAGATTGCCCTGCTGCTGAATGGTGTCCGAGGCGCTATATCGATCGGCTGGATCGTCGGCGCTGTAGAAGAGCGTGTCGGCGGCTTGATTGCCTTCCAGGTCGACGATGCGGAAGGTTTGTCCGCGTTTGATCTCCCGCATCCAGTGATCTCCGGCGAGAACGGTTTCCGAGTAGGACGCGTCGGCGGTGTCAAGTGAGCTTTCTTTAAGCATGGCAAATCGGGTCTATGTATCGGTTTAGTTTCTTTAGCTTCTGAGAGCGTAGTAGGATTCGGTGTTTTCGAACGCTCGTCCGTTTTCCGGGCGAATCGTTCGCGACGGGTCGTCCGCTGCGGGAGCCTCCGATTGGAAGACCTCGAGTAGTACGGGTTTGGGTGAATACTCCGGCGAATTGTCGAGTGGGTTTTGGCAAGTATTCAACACGACGATACAGTCCATTTCGAATCGCAGGGAGACGTGGGCGCCTGTGGGAGTCGCTCGATCAATGTAGCTTAGATTCCCGTCTTCATCGGCTACCACTTTCGAAAAGAGGTTGAGGTTGGGAATCAGGTCTTTTCGGCCGAGATTCCATTTGCCGAGCTCGATAAGAAAATTCTCTCGCCCGTTTCGGTAGAAATTATTGCGGGCGTCCTGGAATGTCCGGACTCCGTACTTCGCCTTGACCGATTCGGCTGAACTGCAGCCGCTGACGGTGTCGTGCCAGCCGGCGGTGTCCTCGGTGATTGAACACATGATCCGTCCCATGTCGGAGTGAAGGCAGTAGGGCGCTGTCAGATAGAATATGTGCTGCCCTTTGAGCGTGTCGGGCATATTGTATCGCTCGGCGGGAATCGACTCGTTGTAGAGAAGCAGGCCGACATTGGCGCCGCCTTCCAAGTCGGTGAACTTGAGGGTTTTTCCGCGTCCAACGACATTGGACCACATTCCGCCGCCTTTGATTTTCTTCGTGTATATAGGTTGTTCTGACATGATAGCTAGTTTTTCGCCGGGCGTGGTTTCTTCTCGTGAATTGGCGGTAAAATCGCTGTAGTTAAATTGAGATTACCGGTTTTTACGCCTTTGCATGTGATGAGTTCATCCGCGATCTTGCGCAGCTTCGTGGCTGGCCCTTGCACGAGGATTACCTCCATGGTGTGGTCATTTTCCAGCTGCACATGCAAGGAGCTAATGACCTCAGCGATATGGTCTCTCTGTATGCGAGCGAGCCGAGCGGGAAGTCCGGAGCGGGAGTGGGCGTAGAATAGCGTGATCGCTCCCGCCATGACGGCGTTTCCTCGTTGGCTGCTAAACTCTACAATCTCCTTGTTGATGATCTCGGTGATCGCCTGGGACCGATTGGAGAAGCCTCGGTTCTCAATCATGTTGTCAAACTGGGTGAGGGTGGATCTCGGGAGGGTCATGCTAATCCGCTCCGCGTTTTCTTTTTTCGGGGGTTTTTCTTTCATCGCAATTCTCGTGAAAGTCTTGCCCGGTTTATCTCGATGTCAATAAAAGTAATACAAAAAACAAAAAAAGTATTACTCTACGTCGTCGCCGATTGGCGTCATTCGAATAATCGGCAATTCCTGTGACTCGTATTCGTTTTTTGGATGAATCAGTTCTTCGAGGCGTCGCTTGGTGGCCAGGAACTCGGGAAGAATGAACTGTTCGGGCGATCGGGGACGGGGGACGGGTACTTCGATCACTTCCTGCACCTCTCCGGGGTGGGCTTTGAGGACGAGAATTCGATCCGCGAGGTAGATGGCCTCTTCCAGGTCGTGGGTGATAAAGAGGATCGTTATGTCCACGTTCTTCCAAATCTGGAGCAGGTAGGATTGCATCTGGGCGCGCGTTTGCGCGTCGAGCGCGCCGAACGGCTCGTCCATTAGGAGGATTCGAGGCTGGTTTGCCAGGGCGCGGGCGATGGCCACGCGTTGTTTCATGCCGCCCGACAACTGGTTCGGGTAGGCGTTCGCGAATTTGCTTAATCCTACCAGGTCAATCCACTGCATCGCTTGGCTTTCGGTCTCAGTGCCGCCATGGCCTGCCATGTTCATTCCGAACATCACATTGCGTTTGACGGTCAGCCAAGGGAACAAGGTGTAGCCTTGAAACACCATGCCTCGATTGGGGCAGGGGCCGGAAACCTCTTCGTCGTCAAGGCGAACTTCTCCGGAACTGGGATACTCGAGCCCGGCGAGAATGCGAATGAAGGTGGACTTCCCGCATCCGGATGGGCCGATGACCGAGATGAATTCCCGTCTGCGCGCTCTAAACGACACGTTGTCGAGGGCGGTGATCGTGCCGTCGTTCGATTCGAACGTCTTGGTCAGGTTTTTGATTTCGAGAAGGACGTCTCGCTGTTTCAATCGGTCGAATCGTTCACGTACTTCTGGGGACTGTTCCAGGTAGCTGGGGAGGCTTATCGAATGCGTCATTTTTCGTCGAATACGGTTTGGTTGACCGGTCCGAAAAGCCGGCTGAAGAAAACGGAGAGCTTGCTTTGCTTGCGACCGGTCCAGGGGAACAGGTGTTTCCCGAGCCAGGCGAGAAACAAGTCGGAGGCGAGTCCGATGATCCCGATCATGATTATCGCTGCATACACGTTCTCGTATATGCGGTATTTGCCTTGCTGATTTATGAACCAAGTGATGCCGGTGCTTGTCCCGACGATTTCCGCGACTATCAAGTAGGTCCAAGCCCAGCCGAGGAGAATGCGCATGTCCTTATAGAGGTCGGGCAGGATTCCCGGTACGACTACTTTTGTCAGCAGTTTGGTTTTCTTGGCCCCGAGTGTTTGAGCCGCTTCGATCAGAGACACATCTAGCTTTCGCGTCGTATTTGATATGACGAGTACTTGTTGGAAGAACGTACCAATAAAAATAATGGCGATTTTCGGGGCGTCGTGTATCCCTAAAACCGCTACGGAAAGAGCTCCGAACGCAGGCGCGGGCAGGTATCGAAAAAATTCGATGAAGGGTTCGTGTAGCCGGGAAAAGAACGAATAGGCGCCGCATAGGATTCCGAGCGGGACGCCGATGAGCGAGGAGAGCGTGAACCCCCAAAATATGACCTGTACGCTGTGGATCAGACTCTCGTGCAACCAGGGTTCGTTCCGTCGTTTTGGCGGTGTCGTGAAGGAGGTGTAGAATGCGGTAACGACCTCGTGCGGGGCCGGAAGGTAGATCGGGTTAGCCGGGACACCGACTGCTGGATTACCACCGGAAGCGATCAAAGTCGCGTTCTCCTCGCGGAATATATCTTTCTTTACCAGGTTTCCCTCGCGAAAGTAGCTCACGTCGCCCTTGTCTTGGATCTCGACCATTGGATGCCAGAGCCAGTCGACGTAGCTAACGGCGGACCAGATGCTAAGGGGAAGCAGAAAGGACAGGAGGGTGAGAAAAAGCCTACGCTTCGCGGACAGCGGCTTTCGTATAGCGAGCCATTGATTGTTGATCGACATATATGGTGTATGGGCGTGGCGATGACGCCTTGGGACCCATTGCGGCAAAGAAGGGGGCTTGCAGGAGCAGATTATAGAGCAGCGACTACTTGCTCATGGCTTTGGTTATCGAAGGGTCGATGTACGCTTCGATGTCCTGCCTCTCCTCGTACATTTTGTTGTCGACGCTGAAGGCGTCCACGATTTCGGACGAACCGTAAATTGACTTGAAGCCTTCCGCTTTTTTAAACGCCTTTTTTGCTTCGCTGAGGCTTAGGATAGACGTTCCGGAAAGAAGCGGCTTGTATTCGGAGGCGGGAAGATCGACGCGCGATGCCATAATGGCGATCGCGTCTTCACGTGTCTTGGGATCGTTGATGTAGTCGACAATCTGATACCATACGGAAACCACTTTTTCCCACTCGGCTCTATTGGAAGCGAGACTTTCGGGGGAAACCGCCAGCGTGTCGTAGATGAGACCCGGGCGATCGGCGCTGGAGAAGATCTTAGTAGACCCGGCGACCGCCTTCAGAGCCTGACCTGAATTCGGCTGCCACGCGACGATCGCGTCAACGTCCCCCGACGCCAGAGTCTGAGCGGCTTGGTCGGTCGGCATATTGACCAGTTCAATGTCGTCCTCGGTAAGCCCAACCGATTCGAGACCTTTCAGGAGAAGCAGATGACCGACGAGACCTACTTCGACACCTACCTTTTTCCCCTTGAGTTCCTTCATCGACTTAATCCCAGGCGCGGCGACCACCATGTCGTTCCCGTTTGAATAGTCGTTGATGAGAATCATGACGTTTGCCCCTCCGGTGGCGCCGGTCAGCAGCGCGTCGCCATTGGTCATGCAGACGGCGTCGAGTTGACCGGCGGCGAAGGCGTCCATGGAGGCGAGGTAGTCGAACCACTCGAACTCCACCTCGACCCCTGCTTTGTCGAACCACTGCTTTTCGATGGCGACCTCCCAGGCGACCCAGCCAGGCCAGTCGCTGTACCCAATTTTGAGCGGCTTCGCTTCCAGGGCGATCGCGGCGAAAAGGAGTGCGGAAACGAGGGCGCATACGCGTGTAGTTTTGAAGGCGGCAAATAGGCTCATGATTGACTTTGGTTTGGTTAATTGAACGTAAAGTATTACGAATGGAATATTTCGTAATATACTATGCGCTTTATGTAGCATGGTTTGCGCCACAATCGATATTCAGCCATGAGCGCTCAAAATGAGCGCAATTTCCCGTCCCGTCGCTCAATTGAGCGCGCCGCAATTGGTTGTGTCGCGGGAGAGAGCAGCTATTTGCGACCGCTACCGGCGTCGCGTCCGTCTACGCTCTCCGAGCTACGCCGAGACAAGAGCAACGCCCCTACATCGGGGAGCGATAGTCAATCGATATCGCAGAACAGCTGTCCTTGACTTGTTTGCTGTCGATTTAAAGCCGCGCGTTCTTGGACCAATAAGGGGTATTCGAATTCAAGTTCTCTTTTAGGATAGAACCCGTCTGTGGGCTAGTTCGGTAGAGCTATCTGTGTTATTCGGAGATAGATACTCTAATTCGCTGGAATAGGGCGCGATTCGAGTTCGAGAGGGGCAGGTCGATCCTGACTCGAGCGATCTCGATGTGTTCGTCCACGATGATTGGGTCGATTTCTATATAGCCTAGATCCTGCCATGAATCTGGACTCAGATCCGTGGATATCTGTAGTCTATAATCGAGTTCTCGGTTGGTTGCGTCGCGCCGTCTTGGATACCTGAATTCCAAATATTCGTCGTCGTTCTCGGATACCGCGAGCGTGTCGAACATAAGCCCGGGTCGCGTGTTGAAGCTGCTGGGATCACCTCCGAACGCGTATTCCTCTAGATTGGTCCAAGAGTCTCCGTCCGGGTTTTGCAATTCACCACGTTCGGTTACCGGTATTGAAGGAAACGAATCCATAAATTGATCGAACAAAGTGTATTCAAATATATTTACTGTCATTTCATCGAACGTCGTGACTTGACCGTCGAACGCGCTAAGTCGGATCCGGTATTCACCGGCTTGGCTCAACTGGGCTCTCGTGTCGATGCCATCGCTGTCGGGAAGACTGAACTCGACCGCGCCGTGACCTCTGGCGACAGTCCATTGGTGGGTCAATGGCGAGTTCCATTTCTGATCGTCGTTGGACGAACCGGACAGGGTTACTGCGGGCGCTTCTGCATCGATTTGGTCGGGTCCCGCTTCAACGTTCGGACCGATGTTGCCGAAAGAATAAAGGAGGCCGATCTCGTCGATGGTGAGAACGCGGTCGTTGAAGTAGTGAAACTCGTCGATGAGGCCGGAGTAATTAAGGGCATCCGCGTCTGGGTTGGATCCATCGTGGAATCTGCTCGTTCCGTCTTGGCCGCCGATGCCGATCCCCTCGGTGTGGCTTCCGAGCGCGGCTGCCTCTCCGTAGGCCGCAAGGGCGCCGTCCCAGTACAGGCAAAGTCCGTCGCTTTGAATCTCCCCGTTTGACGGCGTATCGAGGATGAGAGCGATGTGGCGCCAATTTTCTCGCGAGATTGGAAGGGAAAGGTAGGTTTCCCAATCTGCGGTTTCCGTATTCCAGGCCCCGGCAAATAGCGTATTGTTCAGGAGGTATAGATTGATGCCCTGTTCGGAGTTGCCCTGCTCAAAGAGAATCTCTTTGTCACTAGTCCCGGGGTTGCTCGGCTTAATCCAGAGAGCAATTGTTTTCTGGGTATGGGAAGCGGCGCCGCCAATGGGATCCGCCTCTGGCGTTGTAATGATGTCGTCGATACCATCGAACGCGGTGGCGATTCCCGAGAGTCCTCCATTCGGAATGGTCCATGCGACACCGTTGGCCAAGGCGCCATTGACGCCCCCGGCGATCGCGTTAGCCGCGGTCGTCCCACTCCCTTCGTCAAACGAAAAGTGGATCGCCTGGTTTTCAGTAGTCGGATTGTCTGGAGTTTCGATTCCAGCGTGGATGTTCACGTCCCAGGCGGTCCCTTGGTATTCATTTTCAGCGAACAGGCGAAGGGTATAGAAACCTGGCGCTGAAAACGTCGCGGCGGCGCCTGTTCCATCGTTTAGGGTTTCGAGTGACGCTGAACCTCCCGAAGGTGCAGCGACTTCGGCCCAATTTGAAACGGTCAGATTGGATCCCGTGACGGCGCTATCAAGTACAATGCCGACGCCGGAGGGGATGACGACGCTGCCAGGACTGGATGCGGTGGATTCCATCGTTAGTCGAGGAGGCTCGTACACCCAGCTGTAGAGCAGTCTGACCTCGGATTCGGAGAGGGCGCGGTTCCAAAGGCGGAATTCGTCGAGCGTGCCTTCAAAGTAATCGCCTGAACTCGTAGAGCGGCCATCGTGGTAAAGCGTCGCGCCGTTGAACGCGCCGATTCCGGTGTCGCCAGAATGCGAGTTGAGGCGAGCCCCGCTGCCGCTTGCGAACACTTCTCCATCCAGGTAGGCCATAAAGCTCCCCGGCAGGGCGTTGTCTGGGTCGACTGGATCTAGGACAAGGGCGACGTGGTGCCAATTTGTATCGGATATTCCGGTACTAAGAAAAGTGTCTTGCCAGTTATACGAGTCGCTGTTCCATCCGCCGACGTAAAGTGTTCCTGCCTCGATATAGATGTTCAAGCCCCGGCTGGTTCCGCCCTCTTCGTAAAGCAATTGCTTGCCTGGTTTGAAGGGGTCGCTCGCTTTGAACCAAAGAGCGACGGTTCGCTGTTCGTGATTCTCCAGGTTGATTTCGTCTGCGTCGGGAACCGTTATTCGGTCGTCAATTCCGTCGAAGTGGATGCCGCCATCTGATATACTTTCTTCTGGCATTGCCCAAACGGCATCGCCGAGGAGGGTGCCGTCTATGTCGGATGGAACTAAGTTGTTGAGGGTTGTTCCCGCGCCTTCGTTCATCTGGAAGTGGACCACGCTGTCCTCAAACGATGGACTTGTGTTTGAAGTTTCATCGACATTCACCTCAAGGCGAGCCCGCCCAAAGTTCTCTCCATTTGTGACCGTTAATTGAATACTATATATTCCTCGGGCGCTGAACGTGGCGGCCGTATTGAGGCTGTCGTTTGGCCAAAAGTTTACGTATCCGTGGGCTGGAGAGTTTAGGACAGACCAAGTGGCCGTAATGGGCCCGTCTGGCGCATTCGGTATTCCCTCGTCGCTGATTGCGGCGCGTAGGGCGAGGGTTGTCCCTTCGACGAGATATATTTCAGGGAGAGAGGGAGAAGTGATGGCAACAGCAATCTCAATATCTCCATTGTCGATGATCTCGACGGTTGCTGATGATTCTAGCGAGAAGATTGAATAGGATTCGTCCGCTTGAATTGTCACTGTTACGTTTTCGGTGGATTCTTCCTCGAAATCGTCGAGCACGTCCAAGGGCATGTCGACAAAGGCCGCGCCATCGGGGATAAGAGTCGACCGAGGTAGCGCAGCGTAGTCGAGTCCTTCTGTGGCATCTCCATCGACGGTGAAATGAACGGTCAGGTCTCCATCGACGCTACCGTAGCGTTTGATGCGGAAGGCTCCATCGTCGACACCGGGTTCGGCTCCTTGGCCGTCGATGGCTTCAATCCCAATAGCGTCGATGTCGTCAACGGTTACGAACGCGGACGCGGACGCGACGCCATCGGTAGCGGTTATGGTGAATGGCCCGCCGACCGCATTTGCAGTGAACACTCCTGACTGGTCGATCGAGCTTCCGGCGCTGGTCGTCCAAGTCGGGCTTAAAGTTGTGGGAAGACCCGTGGCGTCCCACGCGTGAACGGTAAATTTGGATTGGGCCCCCAGTGGAACGGTCGCTTGATAAGGAGTAATGGCGAGTTCCAGGGAACCGGTTCCGGGTCCGTCGTCGTCTGCGATGAAGTCGTTGCCGAAAGCGTCGAATTCAGTCAGGACGATTGGGTTCGCGAATTGCGGCTGCAAGGAGAGACTGCCCTTCGTGGCAGCAACCGTGTAGCTCCCGGAGCCCAGGCCGGGAAGTGTGAACTCGCCGTTACTATCTGTCCAAGCTTGCTCGTCTGAGCCGATGTTGACCCGCGTGCCTTCAACTGGAATACCGGCGTGGATAACCCGCCCGCTAATCGAAAGCGATTCGCTCGGGGAGCCGACCTGAATGATGATTTCCCGGGTTTCTTTGCCACCCTTGCCGTCGGAGGCGGTGAGTCGGACCGGATAAAAGCCACTCGATTGCCAGCTCTTGGTGGCGGTCGGTGAATTCAGACTGCCAACGACCATCGAATTGTCTCCAAAGGTCCAAGTGTAGTAAACCGGGTCCCCATCCGGGTCGGAAGCCGCGGCGGAAAAGTCTACGGCGATGTTGGGTTCGACCTGAGTGGCGGTGGCGGTAAAGGCGCTGATTTCGGGATTGGAATTGCCAGTCTGAGTATCGAAATTCACGATGACGTCGATCCATTCGTTCGGACTGGTCCCCCCTTGGGCGATCGGCGTGAAATGAATGTCTGCGATGGCGTCGCTATAGGTGCGCCCGACGATGAGAGCCGAGTCTTCCTTGTCATCGTTGTCGCGCGAGGAGCCACCTCCGGATTGCGGGCTGTCATCGGAAAATGGAGTCATGTCGAGGAGAATTGAACCGTCACCGCCGTAGTTCTCTCTCTGCCAATCCACTTGCAATCCTCGTCTGAGCCAGGTTTCGGCGTCCCCATTTGTGGGTAGGCGACGATAGCTCAACCAATAGCGTCGCTTGTTGCTAGACGCGTAGTCGCCTGAATCTCGATTTATCTTGATTGCTCGAACCACTCCGGTCGCTCGGGCGGGAAGGTCTGCGGTTTCAATATCATGTCGATAGAGTCGAATCGGAACGGTAGTGCTGGAGTCGATACTGACCCAATCTCCGTCGTCTTCCAAGAGCCAGTCCAGCCGCGTCTTTTCCCCGGTTGTGTAATGGGCTCTGCCGTCGTTGAAATCTCCGCTGCCGCCTTGAGCGGCCATCGTGGAGAATCTATGCCCGTATTCGATACGCTCGTCGTTCCCTTCGTCTCCGACGTATCCGCCGGGTATGGAATCTCGACCGATTGGGGACGTGGAATCCGTTCTCCAGTAGTTGGCGTGTCTTAGGCCAAGGTTGTGCCCAAATTCATGAGACGCTGTGCGAATATGCGAGGAGTTGGATCCGTTCAGGTGCGAACGTCGCCCGCCAACGCTGGCGATACCTGCGTACCCCCAGGAGCCGCCGGTGGTGAGAACCGTATAGAAATCGTAGTTTTGAGCATCCCAGTCCTCGCCGACAGCGTTGCCGGCGGTCACTGCCGCGGCGGTTGCGGCGTTGAGCAAGGTGCTGAAGCGATTCAAGGAAAGACCTGCGTAGTAGCTGGAGGTGTTGGGGAGGGTCACCGTGCTGGTAAAGGTCGTTACGAGGCTCGACTTTCCGTAAGAGTTCTCATGCCAAAACACCTCGCATCCGGTTTGCCTCGCGGTCACGGTAGCGAGATCGTTGGGTTCGTGGGATTCGCTCTGATCCGAGAATCGGGCGCGAATGTAGAGCATGGTCTTGGGCCCTTCGGTATGGGGTGAGAGCGCCAAGGGGGGATCGTCGGCCAAAGGGAGAATCGCTGAGCCGTCGGAAGGAAGGGCCGCTACTCCGTCAAATTCTCCCATTCTCAACGCGGAATAGCGCGGTCGGTTGTCAGGGCCGAGCATGCGTTCATCTTCGGCGAGGTCGTTTTGAAGCGCTTCCAGAGTCGTTTCATCGGAAACGTGGTAGTAGTGGGCTCCGACGGAGACGACGATTTCCTCTGAAAACCCGAGATCCGCGCGTTCGGCCGCGGAGAGAGTTCTGGCGGGGCTGCTGGATGCCGCCATGAGGTTGTCAATCGCGATTCCGTGGAGAGATATTCGATTTTTGGATACGGATTCAAGTCGATCGCCGTATGTGTAGACGTCAAAGTCCCGTTCGCCCATCTGCGCAATCCGGGCGTGTCCGCCGCTCGCCCCTCCCGGCTCCGGGCACCATACGATTAACTCGAAGTCCGCTTCGTCGCTTATGGGTTCCTCGAGCGACGAGAGGATTGTTGGTGGAAGTCCAGTCCTGACTTCATAAGGGATTGCCAACGCGAGCGCGAATTCGGGGGAAACGACGATCAGTTTTTTGAGTTCCTCTCGCCGTCTGTCCGCGATTTCGCGGCCTTGGTCTAGAAGCGCTACTCTGTCCTGCGGTGTCGCCTCGAAATAATCGATCAACCAGTTCTCGAATTCGATGAAGGGCGAACCGGACAGGGGACTTGGAAAACTGACGCCTTGGAGATCGGGAAGCGATTGGATCGCGTCGAGACCTTCGCTGGCGTTAACGGGCAGTGATTGTGGGAGCGGGTCGATTTCCCTTTGACTAGATACAGGCAATTCGCGATTTAAGAACCACACCAGCAAGAGGCCTGCAACTATCGCCAAGACAGTTGGTATCGAGCGAGACGGTTTAAACGGGTGATTCAAGGGAGGATTCGTTGGATACGCTAGGCTAGTGCTTTTATAGCGGTACGCGCGAGGCTCTATTGTAGCGAGCGCGAGCGCTTTTCCTAGATTTACACTTTGTTAAGCGTTCTTGGGTAGTTCACGCTATGGCTGAGTGCAGGGATCAGGGTGAAGTAGTCCACTTGCTCTACACAGTTCCAAGAAAGACATGCTTTAAAATTCATTTTGTATTCATGTTTAGGGCATGCTCTTTGCGTCTTGCGTATGAACTGCGGAGGTGGGACGCCGCTTTAAATGGGCGGGCTAGCAGCGACTGAGAGCAGTCGTCTCTACGAATAGACTCGCTGGGTTGTTTCGATTGCGCGCGTTCGTGTTCTCGCTTGCACGGACATGTCGCTCAGGTTCGCGAGTGCTTCGTCCAAAAATGGAAATTCGAATACGAATCGTTTTTTGAGCAATCTCTCTGGAACGACAAAGCGGCTTTTGCGGACGAGCTCCGGTTCGGTTCGAAGGAAGAATGCCCCGATGTCCAATAGCCACTTGGGAATTGGCAGGCCGAAACGGCGGCCGAGTTGCTGGCGGAGCGTTTTCATGAACTCCCGATTCGGCAGAGGCGCGGGCGCGGCCAGATTGACCGCCCCTTTGATTTCGTCGTCATCAATGAGAAAAGCGATCGCTCGAGCGAAGTCCCGCTCGTGTATCCAGGATACGATTTGATCGCCGCGGTCGATCGCCCCTCCCAGTCCGAATCGAGCGAGCCGCGCGAGTCGCGGATACACGCTATTGCGGGCGTGTCCAAGCACAAGCGCCGTTCGGAGAGCGACACGGCGAGTGTCGGGCAGTTCGCCTTGGAAAAAGGCGCGTTCCCAAGCTCGGCACACATCGACGGAAAAGCCGGTTCCAATGATTCCGTTCGCTTCCGTTTGAGGACGTTCGAAGGCCTCGTCGTAAATCGTGGCGGAGGCAGCGTTGAGCCATACGTTTGGCGGGTTGGGGCACGCTCGTATGGCTTTGGCGATTGCTCGAGTGGGTCGGACGCGGGATTCGAGAATCTCGGTCCGGTTCTTTGGCGTGTAGCGGCAGTCCACGGATTTACCCGCGAGATTGAGAACGGCGTCGGCGCCGTTGAGGGTCGCGGCGAGCGTGTAGGGATCGACGGGATTCCAAACGCGAGTCGTGTCGCACTCCGTCGTCGTTCCCGGAGTTCGCGTAAGTCCGATTGTCTCCCAGCCGCTTTTGCGAAAATGGCGGGCGACTACACGACCAGTAAATCCAGTCGCTCCTATGATGACGAGTTTTCTGTGCAGGTTCATTTTCGATATTCAGTCAGGGGGTGTTCTTTCTATGTAGCAAAGACAAGGAAAGGAGATTGAATCCATGAAGTACTCCAATGGTGAATACGCTGATGCCGAGCTTTAGAGATAAGTTGCGCAGAAGAGCCTCGAGGGAGTGTGCATGTGTGGTTATACCCATGTTCCAGAGGAGAAGCCCGAAACACATGAGGTACCAGCCCAGGTTGAGGAGAAAGTCGACGGAGGAGGCGATTGCGGTTTCAGCGCCAAAGGCATTGTTGATTACCCGTCGCCCGTTCGCCCGTATCTTGCTGCCGAGGTAAAAGGTGAATACGAGAAAAAGAATGCCAAAGGCGGCCGTGTCGATTAGCTTGTAGACATGCGTGTTCATGTTTTCTGGTCTAATTATTTTAATTTTCAGGAAATAATGAAAATAAAATTGAAATGAAAGGTTACGAGAGGAGCTTAAGGAGCTTGGGGACGAGGGCGCTGCGTTCTTTGGAGGCGACCTTGTCCATGATTGAATTGGCGAGTTCCACGAACTCGTTCAACTCGGCGAGCTGGGCGCCGACTGCTTTGGCTTCTTTCGTTTTGAGCTTTCGAGCCCGTTCGGCGCAATCGTGGAGCACTTTGCTGGCGGGCTCGGTCTCGCGGCGTTTGCGTTCGCGGGCGACGATGCAGAAGATTCGCCAAACGTCCTTTTCCGCCTCGTAGAAATCCTTGCGTTCACCTTTGAGAACGACTGTGCGGATGAGGCCCCAGCCCACGAGTTCGCGCAGGTTCATATTCGCGTTGCCGCGACTGATGGCGAGTTCCTCCATGACCTCGTCGGTAGTCATGGGCTTGGGGGAGAGCAGAAGGAGAGAATGGATCATAGCCATGGTGCGATTGATGCCCCACTGGCTCCCCAAGGCCCCCCATTGACCGATAAATTCCTGCTTGATCGCTTCGAGTTCGCTCATCTTAATTTTCAGTAATTAATGAAAATACAGAAAAGTCAAGATCCGTTTTCGTCAAAACTGACGCGATGGCGTCGATCAAACCACATTGAGCACGCTGATTTCCGGGCGGCAGTTGAATCTGAGGCCGTGGAGGTTTCCGATGCCTCGGGTTACGTGGATGTAGCGGTCGCCCCAGTCGAGGAGGCCTTCGGGGAAGCTCTTGTCCCGCACGGGCAGAAAGGGGCGATAGCCTAGGAAGGGAACCACGAGTTGCCCGCCGTGGGTGTGGCCGCAGCAAAGCAGGTCCCAGTCGTAGGGTTTTAGGAGAGATTTGGAATCGGGATTGTGGCTCAGGACGAAGATGGTTTCGTCGTTGGTTCGCTTGCGCTGTAGTACGCCGGACGGCTGGGTGTCGTCGGACCAAAGATCGCCGAGTCCGACTATGGTGATTGTCTGGTCGTGGACTTTTACTTGCGCTGCCTCGTTGAACAGGAGCCTGATACCGCTTCGGTCGAGCAAGGCGTTCACTTTTTCGAAGCTGCGATAGCCTCCGGCGGTGGCGGCCCATTTCCCGCCATCGTGGTTTCCGATGCACGCGAATGTGGGCGCGCGCGAAGCGAGTTTTTCCAAGATTCGCTGGTATTCGGTTTCTTCCGACAATTCATGGGTAATGAAGTCGCCCGTGATGAATGCAATATCCGGTCTGAGCTCGAGGGAACGGTCGATGGCTTTTTCGATGCTCTCGAGGCTGACGGACGGGGACGCGTGAAAGTCGGAAAGGTGCAGGACGCGCAGGGGTGTCTTTAACCGATTGATGGGCACGGTTTTCTCGGTGACCTCGTGACGGTTCGGTTCGACGAATCGCATATAGACGGCGCTCAGGCCTGCGAATAATGAAGCGCTGCCGAGTGTTTTTAGGAATGTCTTGCGCGAGAGATTCAAGGTTCGAGGTGGAATGATGTGATTTGCATTGGATTAAAACGGAGGAGGCAACTCAACGATTAAGAACTAAATATGGATGATGGGTTTTAATTAGCATAGCCCCGACACGGTCGGGGCTGGATCCCCGCTTCGCGGGGCCAAGATCTCTCCCTGCCACCGACTTTGTCGGGGTCCCTGACGGGAGAGCCAGGATTTATCTTCAAGCGATTTGCAGCTCGAACAACGGCTTTAGCGGACTCATCCGAATGAACGCGTCGGGACGTCGCGTTCCACCCCTTGATTCAGGAAGATAAAGGTGGAACCCGCCGTCCCGGCGGGTTTAAGTTCACACCAATTCACCCCTTGGGAGGGCGACGCTAAACAACGTCAATTCAGTCGCTAGTCCCGCCCCGCCCATTTGGCGGCGTTGACTAGGATTCTCTGGTAGTCGGGATGGTCGTGGGCGCGTTCGTCATGGCCCAAGGTGATACCGACGATACGAGCCTTTGGGTGTTTGGTCACCCAGACTTGGGGATGGCGTTCGCCCGATTTGGCGCTTACGCTGGATTCGGCGAGCACGGTGATTTTAGCCGCATCGTCAGGAGCGCCGCCGGCGTTCATCATATAGAGCTCGTCGACGAGTTCGAAATTCGCCGAGACGCCTCGCATGATGGGGTGACGTTTGTTGATGACACGCACCCCCATGGGGCCGAGCTTGTCGTGTCCGCGTGTTCCGCCTCCGACGACAATCCGATTGAGCTCAGGCCATTCTTTGTAGCCGTACCAGGTTCCTGGATGCAGCATGATAACGCCTTTGCCGGATTCCACGCGATCCATGAGAGCTTTCCGGTACTCGGGAGTGTCAAAGCCGGGACGGTTGACGCTGATGATGGCGACGTCTGCCACAGCGAGCAGTTCGATCGCTTGAGCGTTGTCCTCGGTGTAGTGGGTGGTAAGCCCCGCGTTTTCGAGCGTTTTCGAGTCCGTCTTTCCAAAGAACTCGTGGAATTTGTGCGATGTGCCGCCGCTGATAAAGAGCACGGAGGTTTTGCCTTTTTCCCAGTTGACGGGAGTCGGTGGGATTGGTGGGGGAATGGGACGGCGAATGCGGGCAGGCGGTTTCACGGCGGTGGGTTCAGGCGTTGTCTCCGGTTTCGCGGAGAAGGTGGCAATGTACGCGAGCAGGTCGCGTAGACCTTCGGCGCCCAGAGCTTCGAAACCTTCCGGCATGAGGCTGCGCCGGGTATTTTCGCGTTTGGAGATATCGGCGACCGCGATTTCTTTCACCCCTGCTTGTGTGGCGAGGGTGAGGGTAGACGCGTTTTCGGAGGTGATCACGCCGGCGAACGTTTCGCCGCTTCGCGTAGTGATATTATGGGCCCAGAAATTCTGTTCCACTTCGCGATTCGGGTCGATGATTTGCCCGAGCAACTCGGCGGCTCCGTGTGTGCCCATGCCGTCGAGCGCTGGACCGACGGCGTTTCCGGTACCTCCGAGCTGGTGACAGATGACGCAGGCGCCGAAGAGCGCCTTGCCTTTCACGGGATCGCCCAACTTTTCGACTTCCGGAAGCAGCTTGGCGATGAGTTCGTCTTTTTCGACGATTTGGGGAGCGAGCACGTCGAGGACGCGGTACGCGGCTCGAGAAGTGTTGCGGTCGGGGTGGGTTCTCAAGCGAGCGAGATTTCCAGGACCGAGGGCGGCGGGGAGGATTTCGCCGTCGCTGATTCGCTGAAGGAGCGCTTGAGCCCACTTCGGCCGCCGAATTATCTGATCGAAGGTCTTGAGCTTGAGGGAGCCTTCCGACTCTTTAAAGTAGTCAATCAGCATGTCGCCGAGGTCCTTTCCGTCGACGTCGCCGATGGCGGCAAGAACGCCTTCCTTCAACGTGTCGCTGCCGCTGCCGGACAGGATCGCTTGCAGGGCCGGGAGTATTTGGCGATTGCTTTTGCGGATACTGACGAGGCTTCGGGCGATTGTGGATCGTTCCGATTCGCTGATGCTTCCTTGGCTGAGTTTGCTTAGGAGCGCGTTGGTCAAGGCTCCCGTTTGCGAGGAAAGCTCTCCGTTGGTGTCCCAGGTTACCGCCATGGGAAGGACGAGAGTGCTCACGTTGTCATCGTTTAGCAATGACGCGAGGACTGCCTTGAGCGCAGCGTTCAGGGAAGGCGGTGTTTCGATTCCTTCGGCAAGGCCGCGCAGAATGATGCCTTTGGTGGAAGCGACGTTGTTTCCGGCGGCGCCGCACGCTTTCAGGAGTCGAACGGCGTTTGCCGCGGCTTGGGTGTCGGTCAAGGCTGCCGGTGTCAGGGCGGCTGCGAAGGCGTGCAGCGAAGCGTTCGGATCGGTCTTCAAACTCGCTTCCAGAACCGCGACTGCACGATCGGAGGAAGCGGCTACGAGCGCGGATCGCGTCCAATCGTCTTGAGCGGCTTTGACTTGCGAGACGATTTGAGCCGGTGAAGAGGCGAGGGCGTTCTCATAGCTTACTACGGCGTCGCTCCCGATGGATCCGGGAGACGCGCCGTGATTTTCGCGAAGCAAGCGCTGGGCGGTGTCGCGAATGCGCTCGTTGGGGCTATTGGCGGCGCTTCTGAGCTCTGCGACGTCATTGGGGTTCAATGACGCGGGCCCTACTGGTTTCGCTTGCTTGTGCTGCACTTTCCAGATGCGGCCGTAGTAGTGGTCGCGGTCGGGACGCACGGCGGCGTTGGCGGGGCCGTGAATTGGGCCGCGAGTATCGTTATGGATAATGGCTTGGTTGCAGAAGTCGACGAGGTAGAGCGCGCCGTCGGGTCCGGTCATGACTTCGATGGGGCGGAACCAGAGATTGGTGCTGCGAATAAACTCGGTTTGCTCGCGTCCGGGTTCTTTCGTGGCTTTGAAGGTGACGCCGTCTTTGGCGACGTTGAAGTGGCCGATGATGTTGAGAGTGGGCTCGCTGGTGAAGTAGCTGTGGTTCCACTTTTCGGGCCAGGCGCCGCCTTCGTAGATGACCGTTCCGGCGCCTGCGGTGTAGCGGCCGACTTGGTCGATCTGCACGTAGGCTTGCTGTTCCCAATGCATGGCGGGGAAGGTGCGCTCACCGGGGAGGATGCCGTTTGTGCCGACGACTCCAGGGAGCTTGCCTTTGGCGAGTATTTGCTCTGGCAATACGACATGGACGAGCGGATTGCCGGTGGTGGGCTGGGTGTAGAAGACTTCGCCGTCCATGGTGGTGTCCACACCCCAAGTGTTGCCGCCGCGGGAGGCGTATTGCTCGATGTGGCTTCCGTCCGGCTTGAACCGGACGATACCGTTACTGATTTTTCCGAAGTCTTTGCTGCCGTCTCCGGACGTGATGTTATCCGCGCCCGCGTATCCGTGTGACGCGTACACCCAGCCGTCGGCTCCATAGTGGAAATTGTTGATGACGGCGTGCGTGTCGCGGATGCCGAGATTGGTGTAAAGCTTGGTTCGTTTATCGGCCACGTCGTCGCCATCGGTATCTTCGAGGTACCATATGTCCGGGGCGGCGGCAGCGATGACGCCGTTTTTGTGGAAGACGAAGCTGTTTACGAGCTCCAGTTTGTCGGCGAAGACTTTTTTGGTATCCATGACGCCATCACCATTGGTGTCTGTGAGAATGCTGATGCGGTCGAGCGCGTCACGGTCGTATTGGCCCGGCTTGACGGAGCCGGAATCCATCCAGTAGGGGACGTTGACCTCACGGCGACCATTGGGATACTCGGGCGTTTCCGCGACCCAGAGGCGGCCTTTGTGGTCCCAATTGATATTCATCGGGTTGTTGATGAGTGGCTCGGAGGCGACGAGGGAGATTTCGAATTCGGGATGAACCTCGAGATAGTCTGGGAGCTTTTCGGGTCGAGGCACGCCGCCTTCGACGTAACGGAGATGGTCGCCGAGTTCGTCCGCTTTGCAGAGCATGTCGGCGTCGTCGCGCTGGGCGGCCCAGGCGATACCGCGGAGAATCATGGCTCGTACACCGATGTGCGAAAAGTTCTTGTGCCAATGGCCGGGAATGTGGACGAACGCTCGATAAGGTTCGCCGCCGTCGAGCGTATTTTCGTAGGTCCAGATTTGCGGCTGGATGTCGTAGATGTTGACGCCTTTCTTCTTGGCGACGTATTCGGCGGCGCGCTGCTGGGCGGCTTGATTGCCTCTGCCCTTGGTGTCGATTGCTTTGGGGGTATAGGCGGTGGCGAGCACGCGAACGTCCGGGCTGACGTCCATGTCGTAGTAGATCTCGTCTTCCAGCTCGAAGTTGGAGATGTCCTTGGTGATTGGGCTTTCCAGGTTGGTGAAATAGAGGTTCATCGGGGCTTCGAGCCACTTGGTGGTCCCAAATCGCCACGAACCGCCGATGATGCTTTTGTACCAGTCGGGATCGCGGGAGACGGCTCCGGCGTGGATGACGACGAGTCCGCCGCCGCGTTTTAGAAAGGCAGTCAGATTGGCGCGATCCTGGCCTTCGATGTTGCCCGCTTCCTTGGCGTTGAGGAGGAGGACGTCCGTATTCGATAATTGCTGGCCCGTGGGGAATTCGAGACCGCCGTCGACCTCGGCGCCGCGCGACTCGAGCAGCTCGGTCCATTCCTCCAGAAATTTCGGATGCTCGTGAGCGCCGGGGGCGTGGGTTTTCTCACCCGCTCGGATAAAGACTCGGATCGGATCGGCAGCCGCCGCGCAGAGCATGCTGAAAGCGACTGTCAGAATTAGTGTAAGGTGCGTTTTCATGGGTTGTCAGGATATTCTGTTACGCGGCGCGAGCGCCGGACCCGCGAGGGGATTTTGGATACAATTTGTGTGTAAGTGACTATTGCTTGCGATCTACTGGGATTTTCTTGAACGCTTGCGTGAGGCTCGTGAGCGATTCTTCGACGCCCATACGTTCGAGGCTGGAAGCGCCGACGAAGCCCTGAGCGTCGGTGAGTCGGTTGATTTGGGCGGCGTCGTCGGGCGTGTTGATGGGGCCGCCGTGGGAGAGTAGAAATATGTTCGGGTTGACGGCCCGAGCCGCTTCGAAAATCGACTGGCAGCGGGCGGCGGCGTCTTCCATCGAGCAGACTGCGCCGGTGACCCCTATGGATCCGCCGACGGTAGTGCCGACGTGGGCGATAACGGCGTCAGCCCCGGCTTTGGCCATCGCGGCAGCCTCTTCAGGCTTGGCGACGTAGACTATGCTGAAGAGATCCATTTTCGAGGCGATGGACACCATCTCGACTTCTTTTGCAAAAGGCATGCCGGTTTCTTCCAGCACATCTCGGAAGTGGCCGTCGACGATGCAGTGGGTCGGGAAGTTGTTTACGCCGGAGAATCCCATTTCCTTTACTTTGAGGAGCCAGTGCCACATGCGACGACGGGGGTCGGTGGCGTGAACGCCGCAGATGACGGGGATTTCTTCGACCGTGGGGAGCACTTCGAATTCGCCGATTTCCATGGCGACGGCGTTGGCGTCGCCGTAGGCCATCATGCCCGCGGTCGATCCATGTCCGGACATGCGAAAGCGTCCTGAATTGTAGATGATGAGGAGGTCGGCGCCGCCTTTTTCGATGAACTTGGCGCTAATTCCGGTTCCAGCTCCGGCGGCGATTATCGCCTCCCCGCGATCGAGTGTCGCCTGCAAACGGTCGCGCATTTCTTGGCGCGTGTATGGGTTTCCTTTTCCTGTCCAGGGATTGGGCACGGTGTCAGTGGGTTGAGTATTTAAGGTCTTGAGCGTCGAGGCGAGTCATGTCATTTTCGAGGGACCGTTGGCTCGGCGACATTCGGAGTGTATTGGATAATTCTATACTATTGGGAATTGTGGTTTGCGAGTGGGCGCTGCGTTTCTTCTACCGCGTCGCTTTTGCGAAGGAGTTCCAACAGTTTCGCTGCAGCCGCTTCGGCGAACGCTGGGTCGTTGATCTCCAAGTCGTAGTCGACGACGTCGACATCGGCGTTTTCCCGGATCGCTGTGAAGAGGGCGTTGTCGGCCTCGGGATCGTGAAACGGCTTTCCTTCGCCGTTGATTTCGCTGACCGCTTTGAGCGGATTGAGTATGGCGACGGGCGCTTCGTTGGCGTTCGCTTTTTCGGCGATCACGCGTCCGATCGCGGCGCATTCTACGGGATCGGTTCGCATTAGAGTGACCTGTGGATTGTGAATGTAGAATAAGCGCTCGGAGAATTGCTCGGGGATGGTGTCTCGAGGGCCGAAATTCACCATGTCGACGCAGCCGGGGGCGATGACGGCTGGGGTCCGGGCCGTGGTCATGGCGTCGAGCCGACCAGGGCCGGCGGCGAGAACGCCTCCAACGATTTCGTCCGCCCATTCTGTTGTTGTTAAATCTAGGATACCGGCGACCATTCCGCTCTCAATGAGGCTCTCCATGGCTTGGCCACCCGCGCCGGTGGCGGCGAATACGAGAACTTCGTAGCCCGCGTCCTCGAGGATTTCCTTGGCGGCGTTGACGCATTTGGTGGTGTTGCCAAACATGCTGGCGACGATTAACGGCTTGTTGCTGGAGAGGTCTTCCTTGGCGTTGACCATGCCGCAAATTGCTCCGGCGGCGCGGGTGAAAATCAGCTTGGAAATGCGGTTGAGCCCGTTGACGTCGAGCACCGAAGGAATCATTACGATGTCCTTCGTGCCGACGTAGGGACTGATGTTGCCGCTTGCAAGGGTGGACACCATGACTTTGGGAAAGCCAACGGGCAGGGCGCGCATTCCGGACGTGGAGATAGCGGTGCCGCCTCCACCGCCGAGAGAGATGACGCCGTGAATCTTGCCGTCGTTCGCCAGTTTGGCGAGCAGGCGTGGAAGGGATTGGGACATAGCGGCCACGCATTCGCCTCGGTCCTGCCGTCCGCGGATTGCCTCGAGGTCGATCTCGGCGGCGGCCGCCACCTGTTCGCGAGTGATATCGGGTTTAGCCTGGGGCTCGGATCCGGTGCCCACGTCGACGAGGAGCGTGTCAATTCCATGGGAACGGATCTGCGCCGCGATGAACGCGTGTTCCGGTCCTTTGGAGTCGAGAGTTCCAATTACGGCGATGGTGGGCATAGAGAGGCGTTTGGCGTTAGATTGGATGAGCCGAGACTAGGGAGTTTTTATGGATTCGAGCGGCGGGGCGGCAAAGGTATTTACTCAACAAGAAGCTATTGATAATCCACATTTATTTGATGGATTTGGTAGCTTAAGTCTAATTTGCTATCGGAATCCCTACATTTTTATTCAAACATGCCCGTTGCAAAACTCCCCTTTATCGCTTCCGAGGATGTCCAGGTTTTGGGTGACTCGACCTTCTATCTCGTACGTTCCGACGAGGTCGAGGAGCGCGAGTGGATGGCGGGCAACCCGGAATGCGCTCTATTAAAGCACCACGATATCGCCCACGCGGGCGTCTTGCGGGCGACCTACCCGTTCGAGATCGTGCGCACCGATCAATCGGGCTCCTACATGATGGCTTGTTTTGGGGGTGAAGGAAGTGTCTGGGTGGATGGGGCATGGAAGACCCTGAGAGCGGGCGAAGCGTGTTTGCTACCGCCGTTTGTGCAGAACGCGTTTCGATGCGTGCGTGGTAAATCCTGGGATTTCTGCTGGGTGCGTTATTTGGAGTCGAGGGAGCGAAAGCCGATCGTGTCGGAGAACTCCCCTGTTTTGAAGGGGTACGATCCCGCTCCGCTACAAGCCGCGATCGAGGGCTTGTATTCAGAATCTCGTGGCGAGAAAAGCCCGGGAGTGCTTGGGCAATGGGTGGAGCTCGTGCACCAGTACACCCTGCGGTTTGCCCAGCCGCACGATCCGGACGAACGCCTTTGGAAACTCTGGAACAAGGTCGAACCGAATTTGGAAAGGAAGTGGAGTCTTTCCGATCTCGCGACATTGGCCAACGTAAGCGAGGAGCATTTGCGTCGCTTGTGTCGCGCCCGTTACGGACGGAGCCCGATGCAGCAGTTGACTTTTCTGCGCATCCAGAAAGCGAAGAACCTCTTGAGTTCGACCAACGAGAAAATCGAGACAGTGGCTCGTCTGGTGGGGTACGAGAATCCGTTTACGTTTTCCACGCTTTTCAAGAAGTGGGTTGGCTGGAGCCCATCCAGGTATCGGTAGCGATGCATATTCTGACTTATTGGACACTCTCTAAGCGGCATATCAGCGCATCGGATACGCGATTGTTCGAAACGAATCGAATACCTCATGAAAACACACGAGAACCTATCGAAAAGCGTGTTATTGGGGACAATTCGGTTGACCCGCATGTTTAAGATTATTCGATTCGTGCGGTCTTCAGTGCTCCGCGGCGCCGCCTCTCGTCGTTATTAAACTTTTAATCTAGGAAAAGAAATTATGTCAGAAGAAACCTACAAAGTCGCCATCATTGGTCTTAGCTTCGGCGCCGAGTTCATCCCAATCTACCAAAAGCACCCCAATGCCGAGATGGGCGCGATTTGCCAGCGCACTGAGTCTGAGCTCAACAAGGTGGGAGACGCGTTCGGCATTCCGGAGGCGGATCGCTACACGGATTACGATGAGCTCTTGAAGCGCGACGACATCGATATCATTCACATCAACACGCCGCCATTCCTCCATGCCGACCAGACGGTCGCCGCCCTCGAAGCGGGCAAACACGCCGCCTGCACAATCCCGATGGCGCTATCGGTCGAGGACTGCAAACGCATTGTCGACGCCCAAGCGGCTTCCGGCAAGAAGTACATGATGATGGAAACCGTCGTTTACTCCCGCGAGTATTTGTTCGTGAAGGAGATGTACGACAAAGGAGAGATGGGCAAGCTCCAGTTCTTTCGCTCGTCCCATGTTCAAGATATGGGTGGCTGGCCGGAATACTGGGAGGGCCTGCCGCCGTTTTACAATGGCACGCACGCCATCTCGCCGACGCTCGCTCTCGGTCGCGACCAGGCGGAGTACGTCATCTGCGCGGGTTCGGGCACCATCGAGGAGCACATGCACAAGAACTACAACTCCCCCTTCTGCACCGAGTCGACGCATATCAAGTTCAAGGACTCCGATCTTTGGGCGGAAGTCACTCGTTCCCTTTTCAACGTGTCCCGCCAGTACCGCGAGAGCTTCGATGTCTACGCGGAGAAGAAGAGCTTCGAGTGGAGCCTCATCGAGGACGACGGGCATATCGTTCACATGGGCGAGAAGCCCGAGCGAGTCGAAGTGCCCGACTACGCTCATCTTCTTCCCGAGGAAATCCAGAGTTTCACTACAAAGGGAGTGTATAGCTCCGAAGAAGGCGAAGAGCATCTGAGCTTTGCCCAGGGTGGCGGACACGGAGGTTCCCATCCGCATCTCGTCCACGAGTTTCTATCTGCTATTATGGAAGATCGCGAGCCTTATCCCAATGCCCGCCAAGGAGCGAATATTACCTGCTCGGGCATTCTCTCCCACGACTCGGCTCTCAAGGGAGGCGAGAAAGTCTACCTTCCCGACTGGACGATAATTGAAGACCAGCAACCAATCGTTAAAGCGCTCGAAGGCGGCCCGGTGAGCAAGTTCGAGTAGTTCGGGCGGCGCTCTCGTCGGCGTGACGCCGTCGCGGCCTGCGAGTGGTCAATGGGCGTGCTTATGGTGCTCCCAGAGGATGTTGCGGCCGAAGTCTCCGCTGAAGTCGCGCCAGACCGCGTGGATGTGGTTGGCGCCGTTTTGGATGTTGTCGTATTCGATGAGGAATGACGGACCTTGCACGCGATAGTAGTGGGCGTCTCCAACTTCTTTTCCGCCTGCCCAGGTAAAGGAGATATTGCCGATGCCTTCGTCTTTGATCTTCTCCCAGCGATCTGCGGCGACGGCTTTCGTCATGTTCTGCAGGTAGGCGTTGATCAGCCTTTCAAGTCCGGCGACTTGTTTGGGCGAAAACTCGGATGCTTTTACTCCATAGTTGCTGAATGGATACACTTGAGGATCGTCGCCGGTGTAGATGTCTTTGGGGGCCTTGTCGGCGACAATGGCCTTGGTTTGCTGAGCTGGGCTGAGGGACTTTAGAAGAGCGCGGGCGGCGTCTTCTTCTTCCTTGAGCGCGCGCAGCCCTTTTTTGGCGCCGGAAGGGACTTTGGCGGGGTTTGCGGCCCAGAAGTTGGGCGTGTACGAGAGTAGCCTTCCGTCGACGATGGTAAAGTTCAGCGAGAGGTGATGCCCTTCGAATCGCCATCCCCAGGCGTCTTTGGAGGAGGGTTTTCCGAATATCGAAATGTAGTACAGCTCGGGATCGCGGTGGTCGGAATTCTCGAGCATGAAGAGGACGGATTCGAGTTCCTGAATCAACTTCACCTTTTCTCGGCCGGTGGCGCTGAGACCGGCGGCGAGGAGCTCGTTCAGTTTGGCCTCTTGGGCTTCGTCGAGGTCTTTCAAGTCGACTCCTTTGCGTTCACCGACGATGGGCACAAAGTGCCAGTTGGTGCGTTCGCCTTCGACTTCCATGGGGAAGGTGGCTCTGGCCTTGAGTTCGATGGTGAGCGAGTCGAGAAAGGCGTTGGCCGCGGTTTCCATTTCGCGGGTGACGGACTCGACGGCAGCGAGATTTGCGAGGGGCGTGGCGAGAAGTATCGCAGCGAGGATGGGGTAGTTTTTGAGTCTCATCATTGAATTGTCTCGGCAGGATGTGGAAGCCGACTGGAAAGGCAAGCGCCGGGAGCGGGAAATGGGAGTTTGGCAATTTGAGATTATTTTTTAGTCACTTTGGGGGTTGTAGGTGTCAGGTGTGCGGAGATAGTCTGAATTTCACTCGAATGCCCCCGAAAAACACAGAAGAAGGACGCTGGTTCGCCGCTCATTTGGAACCGCACGAAGCGATGCTTCGGGCGTGGTTGCAAAGCCGCCACCCGTCTGGAGTGGATATCGATGACGTTATTCAAGAGGCGTACTTGAGAGTGTTGAAGGCGAGGGAGGAGACATCGATCCAGTCGCCCAAGGCGTTCTTGTTCGCTACGGCTCGGAATCTGGCTCTCAACTCGGTGCGCTTCGCCAAGGTGCGTGGCGAGGATACGATGTCGCGCCTGGAGGATTGCGAGATTCTGGACGAGCGGGCGGGGGTGCATGAAACCGTGGCCCGCAATCAGGAGTTGGAGGTTTTGACGAAAGCGATTCAATCGCTGCCGGACCGGTGTCGCCAGATTTTCACTTTAAGGAAAGTATATGGAATGTCGCAGAAGGACATCGCGAGAGAGCTAAATATTTCGCCTCGCACGGTGAATGCGCAGATCTCCATAGGAGTAAACAAGTGTGCCGACTACGTAGGCCGCTTTTGCGAAACGGGAATTTTATGAGCGCTGATAAAGAGAATTTTCGTTCCTTTGACGAGGAGCGCGTCAATCAGGAGGCTTCGGATTGGGTGGCGAAGAAGGACCAGGGGTTCACGGCGGAAGAGCAGGACGCGTTTTTCAGCTGGCTTGCTGAGAGTCCGCGGCACTCCGACGCGTACAGCCGGCGCCAGAAGGTCTGGACTGAAATGGACGTATTGGCGGATTGGAGACCGGAGCACAGTTCGGCTCCAAATCCCGATTTGCTAGCGGTCTCGAGGAAACGGGCGAAACGGGTTTGGTTTGCGGTTGTCGCCGGGATCGCGGCTGCGCTGGCGGTCGGCTTGTTTTTATCGGTCGAAGACGATGGAGGCGCTGATGCTGCGAGTGTAATGCTAGCGGCGGGGGAAAGCGCTCGTTTTTACGAGCACCATGTCTTGGAGGACGGCTCCGCGGTAGAACTCAATCGAGGCGCTCAGGTTTCGGTGCGTTTTTCGGAAGGCAAGCGAGTGGTCGACTTGCTGTCGGGGGAGGCGCACTTCACCGTAGCCAAGGACGCGTCGAGGCCTTTTATCGTGCGGGCTCGCGGAGCGGTTGTGCAGGCGGTAGGAACGGCATTCAATGTCGCTCTGAGAGGGGAGGAAGTGGAAGTGATCGTGACGGAAGGTCGCGTTTTGATGAACCCTTCCATCGCGACGACTCGGGAGAGTATCATTGTTGAAACGGAACCATCGGTGCGGTCGATCAGCGCGGGCCAGCGATCGGTAGTGGCATTTCGCTCGGGCAATCGTCCTCCCGTCGTGGAGCAGATTCCCTTAGCGGCCATCGAGCGTCGCCTCGCTTGGAAGAACGCGGTTCTTGACTTTACGGAAACTCCGCTACCGGAAGCGATTCTGGAGTTCAATCGTCGCAATCACACGCAATTGGTGATTGGAGACGAGACGCTCGAGAAAATACTGGTTACGGGGACTTTGAATCCGAACAATCTCGATCTCTTTACGGAAATGCTTGCGGTAACGGAAGGCGTTCTAATCGAGCGAGACGGTGAATCCAAAATCATCCTAAAGGAAGGCGAGTAGCTCGACGCATGTGGATTTTGAGTAGCCAAGTGTGGAGACAAATATTGATTTTTTGGTGACAAATAAATTGCCGCGAAAATTATTTAGTTAATTTCAATATCTAAAGTGTCATAGGGGCGAGCAACTGCTCCTATGCCCTTATACAAACTACCTCAGCTATATATTGATGATACTCAGCCGTTGCACACGCAACGTATGGCGAATCCTCGTTGTGCTCGTTTTCGCGCTCATGTGGAATGCGTTCGCCTGTGCCGACATGGTGGCTCGCGAGTTCAATATAGAAGCGGGGGATGCAGTGGATACGTTGAAAGTGGCGGCGTTGCAGGCCGAGGTGGAGATTCTTATTTCCGTCGGCGCCTCGTCGACCGATGTCACCAATCCGGTCAAGGGGGTTTTCACTGTGCAGGAGGCCTTGGATCGCATGCTAGAGGGAACGACTCTCGTAGCGGTGCCGGTGCGGAATGGCATGGCGTTTGGAGTAGTAAAGCGAAAGGACAGCGAACGCGCGGTCCTGGAAGGAGGGGACGACTCTATTACTACTAGCAACGAACTAAGAATGAAACAGACGAACAAAACTGATAAACGAACGATCGGCAATCTATTCAAAGGACTGCTGGCGACTGCCGCAGCGATCGGCCCGGTGGCTTTAGGACAGGACGACGCGGATAGCGAAGTCGTGTATACACTTTCTCCCTTCGCCGTTAGCGCCGCGGAGGAAACGGGGTATTACGCCACGTCGACGCTCGCGGGAACGCGTCTCAAGACGGAGCTGGGGGACCTCCCTAATTCCATTACGGTGGCGACCAAGGAGTTCATGGAGGACTTGAACGTCACGGACGCGACCAATCTGCTGCCGTTTTTAGGCAACATCGAAACCTCTGGAGCAGACGGCACGTTTTCGGGCGGAAATACGGCAGGCACGGTTGTGCTGGAAGGGATCAACCGCAATCCGGAAAACAACAATCGCATTCGCGGGCTCGCCAGCGCGGACGCCTCGCGCAACTACATGCCGACCAGCATCGGGTTCGACTCCTACAATGTGGATCGCGTCACGGTCAATCGCGGGCCGAACTCGATCTTGTTTGGACTCGGCGCCCCAGGTGGTATCATTGACAACACTACGATTTCCTCGAACTTGGCGACGCGCAACACGGTTGAGTTCACCTTCGCTTCGTTTGGCAGCTATCGGTTCAATTTCGACGTGGAGCGCGTCCTGGTCGAGGACAAGCTGGGGATTCGCGTCGCGGGATTGAAAGACCGGCAGAAATGGCGTCAGGATTTCTCTTTCGAGGACGACCAGCGCCTGACGATTGCAGCTTTGTTCAAGCCGTTTCAAAACGCTAACTTGAGAGTGAGCTACGAGGACGGCGAGATTGACGCCCGTCGTCCCCGTCCGAACGCGCCGGGAGACGGCGGCATTACCCGCTGGTGGGACCCTTCCTTCAACCAGGTCACGCACAGTCCGTTCGACGACGAGTTCGGCACGATCGACCGCGACATTATTCGAGCTCCCGGAGCGTGGTTCTTCCAGCCCGCCGTGGTGTATGAAGCGGATGGTTTAACCGGCAGCCGTTTGAACTACGCTTGGGAGAACACGGTGCGGGACGGTAGCCAGTTCCGAGCGTTCACGGTCGGTCTGACCAAGGGGAATCAATGGTATCCCTCTCCGACGGCGGCGGCTTCGGGCATCGAGTTCGGCTCGTTTTTCCAGGACGAGGAAATCGTCGATCGGTCTGTATTCGACTGGGTGGAGCATCGTCTGGATGGCCCGAACGCGTTTGAGCGCGAGCGTTTCGACGTGATCAACGCGAGCTACGACCAGACCTGGGACTACGCCTTGGGCTCTTACGGATTCGAGCTTTCCTACATGGAGGAAGGCATGGAGCGGAGCTGGTTCGATCTACTCGGTGGCGGTCGTGGCTACTTCATCACTTTGGACATCAACACGACCCTTAATTGGGGCGGTCCCAACCCGAATTTCGGCCGGCCGTACGTGGCGTCTGGAAACCAGCGCCAGCAGAATAACATCGACCGCAACGTGCATCGCGGCACCGCGTTCTACGAACTCAATTTCAAGGAGACCGACGGGAATATCCTAAAGTGGTTCGGCCGTCACACCGGCACGGTGTTCGGACAGGAGTACGAAATCGACCGCGGCACGATCAACGGACGCAACATGGTGGACGCCGCTTACTTGGCGGCATCCCAAAACGGCTCCACCAATTTCAACTCGGGCGGCGCCCAGGCCCGCACTCAATTCTACGTCGGCCCCAGCATAGCCAACGCCAGCACGCATGTGGGATCTAATTTCCCCGGCATCACCAGCGTGATCCGTACGGATTCGACCACCGGCTGGTATTTCGATGAAAACGCGGGGGGCGAGGGCAGCGACGGCGCTTGGGCGACCATGCCGGTGACGATTGGCGACGTCCGTGACGACGCGACTTTCTACAACCAGATTTACAGCGAGTCGCTCAATCGCCAGGTGACGGACTCGACAGCCTACGTGCACCAAGCCTACTTTTTCGATCAGGAATGGCTGGTCGCTACTTGGGGGCGTCGGACCGACGAAGTGACTTCGTTTGGCGGCACGTCGACGCGGGACGCCCGCAATCTGATTGACCTGTCTTCGCGCCAGCTCAACGCGGTTGCTTCTGGAACTCCCTTCGAGGCGACGACGGAAACATTCGGCGGGGTCTTGCACGTTCCCGACGCGATCCCGCTCCCCGAGGGGATGGACCTTTCGTTCCACTGGGGGGAGTCGGAGAATTTTCAAATTTCCGCTCCTCGGATAGACGTATTTGGAAATTTGATACAACCTCCGCAGGGAACGACGCAGGACGAAGGGTTCAGTATCGGGCTTTTCGAGAACAAGTTCTTCGTGAAGTTCAACTGGTATGAAACGGTCGCGGGGAATGTCTCATTCGGCTATCCAGGATTCTTGTTCGAAGCCGACCGCCGTATTGTTCGATACAATACGCAGGAAGCGCGCGACGCTGCCGGCTATGTCGGTCCGCCTGACTTCTACAAAGAGCTTACTGATTGGCAAATAGTCGACGGGGCGAGCACTGCGAGTGGCCAGAATGTAGAGCAAACCGCGACCAGCTTCAGCTTGCAGGATACGCAAAGTACTGCCTCGAAAGGGAAGGAGATCGACATGATCTACAACCCGACTAGCAACTGGCGCATATCGCTCAACATTTCGCAACAGGAGGCCACGACCAGTAACATCGCTCCTGCTACGATCGAGTACCTGACCTATCGGATTGACGAGTGGACCAACACGGCGAACCCGGCCTCGTTCCTGATCGCGGACGAGTCGGACCAGCCGGTAAATGTGCGTATCTACGATACTCTGCTAAACCAGCTCAACAGCTCGCTCGCCCGCGAAGGCCAGCTGGTCGGGGAGCTGCGCGAGTGGCGATGGAATCTGGCCACGAACTACCGGTTCGAGGAGGATTCCGTATTAGGCGGTTGGTACACGGGCGGCGCGTTTCGCTGGGAAGACAGCAAGGCGGTTGGCTATCCGATCACTTTGCAAACGGTCGACGGTCAGTCGTTGGCGCTTCCGGACTTGACGAGCCCCTACACGGATCAGTCTACGGAGCGTCTCGATCTGTGGTTCGGCTATCAGACCAAGATCTGGGATGACAAGGCAGACTGGAAAATTCAGCTGAACTTGGCGAATGCCCTGGGCGATGGTGACATCATCACGACTGTGGTTCAGCCCAACGGAAGCCCGCGTTCGGTGATGTGGAGGGAGGGACGCACCTTCCGCTTGCGTTCGACCTTCAACTTCTAGACTTCCCAGGGATTCGATTTCCTTTCGAGCCCGGGCGTTCACGCCCGGGCTTTTTCATGCTACCGCTAATGTCGAGCGACTGTTTGTCGCGCTAGTCGCCAGAGAGCTTGCGGTATTTCAAGGGGAGCGTCCCCATGTGGCGCTTGAATTGGCGGGTGAACGAGCTGTGGTCGTAGAAACCGCACTCGAGAGCGATGTCGGTAATGCTCTTCTGAGTCGTTCGCAACAGGTCCGCGGCAATGAGAACGCGAAGGCGTAGAATGTACTCGCGAGGACTGATGCTGAAGCGTTTCTTGAACAGACGTTCGAGCTGGCGTTGCGAGAGTCCGGCTTGGCGCGAGAGTTCGGGGATATGTATCGTCTGGTCGAATTGTTCCTTGATGTAGTTGACTACTTTGGAGACCGGGTCGGCGGGGTCGTTGAACGATCGCTCGTAGTTTTGAATAAGCCCGCACAGGGCCGCTACGTTTCCGTCGTCCTGGAAGATTGGGTACTTGTTCGTAACGAACCACTCTGGAAGCCCGTCGCGAGAGGGAAAAAGCTCGACGAGATTGAGTAGCGGCTTGCCCGTGCGGAAAACGGTGTTGTCGTCCAGCGCGAACTTGTCGGCCATGTACTTTGGGAAAATGTCGTGGTCGGCCCGTTTAGATATTTCGTCGATCGTCGCGATTCCGCAGTGTTCGAGAAAACGCTGATTCCCCATGAACAGGCGGTGTTCCCGGTCTTTGGCGAAGAACATCACATTCGGGATATGCTCGAACAATCGGTAGAATTCCCCTCCGTGGCGAAACTGGGAAAGCTGAAACTCAAACGGCTTCATGGCGAAAAAATACAATTTTAAATTCCAAATAATACAAGCTGAATTTCGAAGGGCGCTGTAGAATCGCGACTCGAAGCCCCACCTTTCTATCCCTCTATTCATCCCTTATGTCAGACCCAGTAAATATCGCTCTTGTCGGGCTCGGCTTTGGCGCCGAGTTCATTCCGATCTACCAGAAACACCCGAACGCGAACATTGTCGCGATTTGCCAGCGAAATGAAGAATCGCTCAACAAGATTGGCGACGCGTTCGGGATCGACGCGTCGATGCGCTACACGTCCTACGACGAATTGCTCGAGAATCCGAGCGTCGACGCGGTACACATCAACACTCCGATCGGCAGCCACGCTCCTCAGTCGATCCAGGCGTTGAAAGCCGGCAAGCACGTCGCCTGCACCGTGCCCATGGCGACGACGGTCGACGAGTGTCGCCAGATTTGCGAGCTTTGCGAGGAGACGGGGTTGACGTACATGATGATGGAAACGGTGGTGTACAGTCGAGAGTTTCTGTTCGTCAAAGAGCTTTTCGACAATGGCGAACTGGGCCGTATCCAATATTTGCAGTCAAGCCATCAGCAGGATATGGACGGATGGCCGAGCTACTGGGACGGGTTGCCGCCCATGCACTACGCAACGCATTGTGTGGGACCGGTGCTCGCGCTGGAGCGCAATCGAGCCGAGACCTTGTCTTGCTTTGGCTCAGGGAGAATCCACGAGGAGATGATCGAGATCCATGGATCTCCGTTCGCGATTGAGTCGTGCCAAGTGACCTTTAAGGACTCAGACGTATCCGCTCGTATTATACGTTCCTTGTACAATACGGCTCGGCAGTACCGAGAGAGTTTTGACGCGTACGGATCGAAGAAGAGCTACGAGTGGCCGTTAATCGAAGGGGAGGATCCTGTTATCCACACAATTGGCAAATCGGAGCCTGAGATCCCGGAACGAGTCAAAGTTCCCGACTACGCCCATCGGTTGCCAGAGGAAATCCAGCCCTTCACTGGGCGTGGCGTATACGACTCCGACGACAACCAGCACCTTTCGTTTACGCAAGGCGGAGGGCATGGCGGCTCGCACCCGCATCTAGTTCATGAATTTGTGAGCGCGCTGCTGGAAAAACGGGCGCCGTACCCGAACGCGCCGGAGTCGGCCAATATCACGTGCGTCGGCATTCTGGCCCACGAGTCAGCCATGGAAGGCGGAGCGCTCAAGCGTTTGCCGGAATTTAGCCTGAAGTAGTCTCCGCGATCATCGTCGCCACGTTCGTGCCATGAGCTTTACCCCGCATCGATTGCGCTCTTTTGCATTTGCGTTAGGCGTATTCGTCGCTCTCGTACAATTGAATGGCGAGCGTCCGAATATTCTCTTTTGCATTTCGGATGATCAATCCTATCAGCATACGGGGGCAAACGGGGATCCGGTCGTGAATACACCCGCGTTCGACCGGGTAGCTCGAGAAGGACTGCGCTTCACCCAAGCGTTTTGCGACGCTCCCACCTGCGGACCGTCGCGCAGCGCGATTTTGACTGGGCAGTCGATTTGGCGTCTCGAAGAAGCGGGAAATATTCACAGCACGTTGCCCGCGAAGTTTGCGACCTATACGCAGGAGTTGCGGAGGGTTGGCTACAAGGTTGGGGCAACGGGCAAAGCCTGGAGCCCGGGACGATTGGAACCAGGCGGCCGGACCGAAAACCCCGCGGGTCCGATTTACGAAGGGAAAACGCTCGAACCTCCATTTCGAGCCATGCGTAACACAGACTACGCAGCAAACTTCGAGGGTTTCCTGAACGACGTGGTAGAGGGCGAGTCCTTTTGCTTCTGGTTGGGGACGAGCGAACCGCATCGCGCGTTCGAAAATGGAGCCGGCCTGAAGACGGGAAAGGATCTAAGCAAGATTGTCGTTCCCGCGGTGTTTCCCGACAACGAGATCGTTCGCAGCGACATTGCCGACTATCTGGTGGAGATCGAGCACTTTGATCAAATGGTGGGGCGAGCGATTGCGGCGCTCGAGAGTCGTAGTCTTCTTGACAATACGATCGTTGTGGTCACCAGCGACCACGGCATGCCGTTTCCACGGGCAAAGGCGAGCCTCTATGATTTGGGTTCGCGGATCCCGTTGGCGATTCGCTGGCCCGCCGGAATCGAAAGTCCAGGACGGGTGGTCGACTCCCTCGTGAATCTGAGCGACCTCGCTCCAACGTTCTTGAGCGCGGCTGGCTTGAGGCCTCCGAACATGATGAGCGCAGGGAGCTTGTTGGATATATTCTCGAATGAAGCGGTCGCAGTTCGCGACGCGGCCTTTATTGCCATGGAGCGCCACGATGGCTGTCGCTTGGGCGGCAAAGGCTATCCATGCCGGGCGATTCGTACAGCGGACTACCTGTACATTTACAACTTTGAACCCACTCGTTGGCCTTCGGGATCGCCAGACGCGTCCGTATGCGCTCGAGCGATACCATATGGGGAAATCGATTCTTCGCCCACCAAGACCTTTATGATGGAGAATCGCAATACGCACGGTATCGCGCGTTTGGCGGAACTTTCGTTTGGAATGCGCCCGGCGGAGGAGTTGTACGATCTAAAGAACGACCCAGAACAAATGGCGAATATGGCCGGCGCCACGAGGTACGAGTCGATACGCGAAGGTCTCCGCGAGCGGTTGTTCGCGCGGCTTAGAGAAACCAGGGATCCGCGTGTTGTGGGCGGACCGGTAGACTGGGATTACTATCCTTACTATGGGCGGATTGTAACAGAGGGATGGACGGTCGATCCGAAGCCTGAGGGGGATTGAGAGATTGAGGGACGAGGAGAAAGACGTAGTTAAATAATGAAGACGATAAGTTTTGCAGTATCGCTATTGTGTTTTCTGGTTTCCGCGATGGGAGGAAATAGGCCCAATGTAATCGTAGTTATGACCGACGACCAAGGCTACCCGGAATTGTCGGTTAACGGAAACCCGATCCTCGAAACGCCCTATCTCGACCGACTGCACAGCGAGAGTTTGCGCTTGGAGGACTATCACGTTTCCCCCATGTGCGCGCCAACGCGCGGGCAGCTGATGACGGGTTTGGATGCGGCTCGCAATGGGGCGATCAATGTAAGCAGCGGGCGTGCGTTGCTGCGTCCGGAGGTGCCGACAATGGCCAACTTTTTTGGAGACGCGGGCTACGCGACTGGCCTGTTTGGGAAATGGCATTTGGGCTCCAACTACCCGTTTCGGCCGGAGGATCGCGGTTTTGATCAGACGGTTTGGTTCCCGTCTTCACATATTGGGTCGGTGCCGGACTTCTGGGGCAACGACTACTTCGACGACACCTATGTAAACAATGGGTCGCTCAAGCAGTACAAGGGCTACTGCGCCGACGTTTTTTTCGAAGAAGGGATTTCGTTTATGAGGAAGGCGGCTCGGGAGGGAAAGCCGTTCTTCGCGTTTATCGCGCCGAATACGCCGCACGGTCCGTTTGTGGCTAAGGAGGAGGATGAAAAGGCGATTGCCGACACTCTCGCTCAGCCGGAATTCGCGGAAATGGATCGCGCATTAAAGAACCGTCTCGCCCTCTACCTGGGCATGGTGCGCAACATCGACACTAACATGGGCGCCATGATGAAGTTCCTCTCCGACGAGGGGCTGAGGAATGACACGATCGTTCTCTTCATGACGGACAATGGGAGCACTCACGGTCCGCGTTATTTCAATGCCGGCATGCGCGGCTCGAAGACCGAACTCTGGGAGGGCGGGCATCGCGTGCCTTGCTACATCAGTTGGCCCAATGGCGGTCTGATGGAACCGCAGGACATTCTTGGACTCACTCAGGTGCAGGACGTGCTGCCAACGCTTCTCGATCTCTGCGATATTCCCAGCGACGCCAAATTCGACGGGATGAGTTTGGCGTCGATATTGAGAGGAAAGGCGGTGGTGCCCGAAAATCGGATGCTGGTGATCAACTACAGTCGAATGCCTGGATTCGTCAACTATCCTACGCCGTTCGCGCAGACGCATATGCAGCGAAATTTGGGGGAAGTGCTCTGGAAGCGTTGGCGACTGCTGGAGGACCGCGAACTCTACAATCTCGAGACCGATCCGTTGCAGCAAAACAATGTAATCGACGCCCATCCTGAAGTTCTAGCTCGGATGCGGGCTAAGCTGGACGACTGGTGGGCGGACGTTGGCCCGAGCGCCAACGAGGTACAGCGCGTGATCATCGGCAGCGACCATGAGAATCCGTCACGCTTAACCGGCTGCGAGTGGCTGGACGTATTCATCGATCAACAACGGCAGATTCGGGTAGGCCAGCTGAAGAGTGGCTATTGGATGCTCGACGTTGCGCAGGCGGGCGAATACGAGTTCGAACTGCGTCGATGGCCCAAAGAAATCGACCGACCGATAACGGCGCCCTCCGAGCAAGGAACGGGTGGACTCGACGTGCACACGGCGAGCTTTTATCTGAGCGACCACCACCACATGCCCATCGGGGAGAAAAGACCATACCGATTTGAAGGGCTCAACAAGCCAATCGAGTCGAAAGATACTCACATTACATTTACCGCCACGCTAGAGAAGGGCCCGATCGCTCTACATACCTGGTTTCGCGGTGACGAGACAATTTTGAGCGCGTACTATGTTTACGTGACGCGGAAGTAGGATGATCGATCTTCGAACAGTTAATAGGGTAGCGGCCGATCTCCGAGCGGCCATTC
>JANQSC010000033.1 GCA_028284235.1 Opitutaceae bacterium | reverse complement strand
GCAAAGGGTGGAACGCGACGTCCCGGCGCGTTTTTCCAGTGCAGCAGAGTAGCCCGACTGTTCTTGCGATTCCGCGCCCCCTGATCTTTTCTACCTCTCGTGCGAACGACGATGAAATATGTTCTCTTCTTGCTGTGGCTTTCCGTTTTAACGATTACGGCTCATGGCGAGATTCTTGGACCCGTTGATTCGGAGGACGCGTTGAATCGAGCCCTTGCGGGTGTTGAGGCGGGTGACACGATTCTGATCGCCGATGGTCGCTATGCGAACTGGTCTATTGAATTAGCGGTCGACGGGACGGCGAGCGATCCGGTTGTTCTGCGACCGGATAGCGATAGGGGTGTTGTATTCACTGGAAGTAGTCACTTTGCGTTTACAGGCGTGGGCATCGTCTTGACTGGCTTCATCTTCGACGGTTGCGACTTCGAGCGGAATCTTCTCGAGCTAAGAGGGGCGGATCACTGTCGAATCGAAAATTGCGTCATCCAAAGTTCGGGAGGACAGCGAGCCGCTATAGGGATCAAAGCTGGCTCGGAGTCGAACACGATCGAGAACTGCCACTTCGTGAACATCGCCGCCCGCTGCATTAATTTGAATATTGGCGAAGAGATCTACGCGCGTGGAATTCCTGCGGGCAACCTCATCCGCGGCAACCGCTTCGAGGACATTCCGTTCGCCGGCGAGAACGGCCGTGAGACGATCAAAGTCGGGACCAACCAGCCGACCTACGGCCACGTTCGCGTGGAGACGATTGTCGAGGACAACCTGTTCGTTCGTTGCAACGGCGAAGGGGAGATCATCAGCAACAAGTGCGCGGGCAACACTTACCGCCGGAACGTGTTCGAGCAGTGCCAGGGTGAGCTGGTCATGCGCGGCGGCAGGGATTGTCTCATTGAAGAGAATCGATTTGACGGATGCAATGGTGGTATCCGGATTTGTGGTACGGGGCACGTCGTTCGAAACAACGTGATTGTGAACAGTCGCGGGACAGGCATTCGCCTCTTTTACGGAATGACCGCCGACCAAGGGGGGCACTACCAGGCGGCGAGTCGTTGCGAGATTTCGAACAATACGATCGTCAACGCCCAGCTGGCGGGAATTCTGGTTGGCGATGCCGGTGGCCGCGACTGGAAGGAAAAGGGCGTTCAGAACGTGCCTCCGTTCGAGAACCGAATCGTCGGAAACACGATCATTGGAAATTCGGGCGATCTTCTTGTAGTTCGCGATGCGCCTGGGAACTTCATCGATGGGAATCGATTTGATACTCGCGGCAGCGCGGTGGTTTCGAGCCCGGGCGAAAACGCGGTATTTGAATTCGTAGAATTCAAACAAGGAGTGAGGATTGAATTGTGATAGACTGTTCAATAAGTCGCTAAAGGTAGGGCTCGATCGCCGAGCGAGCCGCGTCGATTGAGCGGTTTCCAAAGCAATGCGGACCGTCTGGCAGCCGGTCCCTACCATTGAATATCGAAATCACTAGACAGTATCTGAGGAGTGAAAGCCGCGTCGATGGAGTGTGGTGCTAGGGTTTGCTCGGTTGGTTGACTTCTGGGCGTGTGGGAACTTTTCTCGAGGGTAATGCGTTACCAGGAAGTATATCCCTCGCCGCCGGCGATTGATAGTCACGACATTGCCCGGCGTTCGGCGGCGGAATTGGTGACGCTTGAGTACTTCGAGGCGGAGCCGGGCGAGATGCCGACCGAGGTTTTCGAGCAGCACCACGTGTTGCTCAACTTGAAGGAAGAGCCCCATCGGGTCGAGAATTGGAGAGACGGCGTGTATCGGGATTTCACATTCCGAGAAAACGAGGTAATTGTCACGCCGGCCGGGGTGAGAAGCGGATGGCGCTGGCACGAGCGGTCGAAGGTAATCGTCGTCACCCTTGAGCCGGAGCCGGTCCAGTTGTTCGCGAAGAATCAGCTTGGAATACTGCTCACGAGTCAGCAACTCGTGGATACGCCGCAATTTCTCGATGAGGAACTTGTGCAGACTGGGGTAAATTTGCGGGACGCTTTGACCGCCGATTTCGGATCGCCGGTCATGTTCGAGAGCATGGCGCGCATTTTCCTAGTGAAGTTGTTGGAGCACTACGCGGATAGGGAGGAGACCGAGCTCGCGTTTACCGACAGTTTCGCCCCGCGGCACTACAAGCGGGTGCTCGACTTCGTCGCGGAGAATTACAACGAGCGCATTGCGGTGGAAGATCTCGCGAAGGTCGCGGTGATCAGCCCCTTTCACTTTTCCCGGCTGTTCAAGCGAGCGATCGGGGAATCGCCTCACCAGTTTGTGATGGCCTATCGCGTCGAAAAAGCGAAGGAGGGTCTAGCCGAGGAAGGACGTCCGCTCATTGACATCGCCCTGTCGTGCGGGTTTTCGGATCAGGCCCACTTTTCCCGCGTATTCAAGCAGTCGACGGGCAAAACGCCCAAAGCGTGGCGTTCGTAGGTTCGCAGGAATCTTCAAAAAACACCGCACGCTCGCGCAAGAAATCAGGGGCGCCGGGGTGCTAGTATGTTCTCATCAAAACTCAAAAACGATGAAAACAAAACTATTAGCAATCATGACCCTTACTGCCGCTATGAGCAATTCAATCGCAACCGAAACCAAACGAGTCGCCTTCGAAAGCCAAGGAACGACCCTCGCCGGGGTTCTCTATCTTCCGAGCGACTACAACGAGGGCGATCGCCTTCCGGGCGTCGTCGTCACGGGAGCTTGGACATCGGTAAAGGAGCAAATGCCGTCGGTTTACGCGGCCGCGTTAGCGGAGCGGGGCTACGCGGCCTTGATCTTCGACTTTCGTGGCTGGGGGGAATCCCCGGACGCGTTCTCCTACTTGGAGGATCCGAAACGGAAGACGGACGACATCGTTGCCGCCTTCGAGTATCTGGCCTCGAGGCCGGAAGTCGACAACTTACGTATTGGCGGACTGGGGATTTGCGCGTCGTCGGGCTATATGAGCGACGCCGCCTTGCGAAGCGCCCGCGTTTCGTCGCTCGCCCTCGTCGCTCCGTGGCTTCACGACGCTGAAATCGTGGAGGCGGTGTACGGAGGAAAAGAAGGCGTCGCTCAATTGATCGCTACGGGTCGGGCGGCCGCCGCTTCGAGCGAGCCGGTCTATATCGAAGCCGCGAGCGCGACGAATGAGAAGTCGCTCATGTATCAAGCTCCCTACTACACAGAGACGGATCGGGGTTTGATCGATGCCTATGACAACCAATTCAATGTGGCTTCCTGGGAGCCTTGGCTCGCCTACGATGCGCTGATCACCGCCCCGAAGCTGGAGAAACCTGCTTTGCTTGTGCATTCCGAAGCGGCGGCCATCCCGCAAGGCGCCAAGCGGTATGTGGATCTGATGGGCGAGAACGCCGACGTGAAATGGCTAGACAATGTGGTTCAGTTCGACTTCTACGACGACCCCGAGGTGGTTGAAACCGCTGCCTCCGCCGTGGCGGATCACTTTGGCCGAACGCTGCGCGCCGAAAACTCGGATACGGGACGAAAAGATGACGCGGCGTTGAAAACGATCGTCGAATCAGTTGCAGTGCTCGCGGACCGAGGCGAGTTCGACGCTCTCGAGGCGCTCTACGCGGATGAAATCGAAGTCGACTACACTTCGCTGGCCGGAGGGGAAGTGGAGACGAAGAGTCCTCAGGCCCTCATGAGCGAGTGGGCCGCCGTCTTGCCTGGTTTCGACCGCACGCGGCACGCTCTTTCGGATATTGAGGCCAGTATCGACGGAGATCAGGCCGTGGCGACGGCGAAGGTCGTTGCGGATCACTTTGTCGATGGCTTGTTCTGGCGCGCTCGCGGCGAGTACCGCTACCGCTTCGTTAACGAGAACGGTTCGTGGAAGATCGTGTCACATGTCTTCACGCTAGCCGACGAAGCGGGCACGCGCGACGTCTTTGGGCCTGCGATGGAGCGGGCTGCGAAAAATCCGCCGGCTTATCTGCTGCGGCAGAAAACGAAACAAGCCGTCCGCGATTTTTTGACCTCGCTGGAAACGAAAGACATGGAAGCTTTCGCTTCAGTGTGGGCCGAGGACGCGGTTCAGCACATGCCTTACGCTCCCGACGGATTTCCGGAACGCGTGGTCGGGAAAGCGGCTATCCTTGAACACTATTCCAACTGGCCGGAAAACAGTGGCAAAGCGGACTTCACTTCGAACTTGGTGTTCTATCCGATGGTCGATCCGGAGTTGGTGTTCGTTGAATTTAAAGGCGACGCGGAGATCATTCCGACCAATCGCCGGTATCGACAATCCTATGGCGGCTTGTTTCACGTCGAAAACGGAGCGATCAAGCTCTTCCGGGAGTATTTTAATCCGGGCCCGTTTGTCTATGCGTTTGGGATTGAAGAGTGAAGTGTGAGTAGTGAAGAGTGAATTATTCTACTTGTGACTGGAAAACAAAAAACGCCGCCCGCGAGTGGGCGGCGTCTTTGGGTTTTGTTACGGAGCCTGCTTGACTCTAATTAGCTCGATTTAGCGGCGAGCGTCATGCCTTTTATGCTGATGCTCGCGTAGGCGTTCGAAGTAGTTCCATACGCTACGACTTCCACGGGCATCGCGACCTTGATCGCAACGGCGTCTCCCGAGGAGTTTGTGGCCGGCGCGAATTGCCACTTGCGCAGCGCCTTGGTCATTATCGCATCCAGGTCCTTTTCCGTAATCGAGGCGTTGGAACGGACGCTCTGAACCTTGCCCTCCTCATTGATCGTGTAGTAGAGAGTAATGTTCGATCCGATCAAGTAGGAGGGAATTCGAGGGGTCACGTACGACTGCAACTCCGGATCGGAGACGCCTTCGACGGTGAAGTTAGGCAGCGTGTACGAACGCAATGGCTCTTCCTGAGATTGAGCCGATGCGAACGGGGCTGCGATTAAAAGCAAGCAAGCTGCCAAGGCAGAGAGTTTTGTAACGTGTTTCATGATCTTCAATTTATGTGATTTACTGTGTTGAGCTAATAATAGGACATTAAATTCGCGAAAAAATTATCGTATGTTGTCCGAAGTGAATAACTTCAGATTCTTTGTCGCGGTTACACGCATACGTTCGATTTATTCGAATTATTGACGGGGGCGTTTCGGATAAGTTGTCCAAAATTGGTTCAAGCGCCGCCACCAGTGGATGAGTGACTTGTGTTTCGATCTGCGAAACAAGCGGGACTGACGGTGGAAACATAAACAAATTTTAATGTGATAAATTAGGTGTGTGTGTAACGGCGTTCGCGATTGAGGCGTTTTCAGCGTAACCGGACGACGCGATACCAGTCGTCGATTTTCTTCCCCTTAAAACAGCTCAACCCATTACAGTGATGAACACGTCTCGTTCTCGTTTGCTCGCCCTATTTGCAATGATCTTCACAAGCGCTTCTTACGTAGGAGCATCGGATTGGTCCCAATTTCTCGGGTCGAACCGAGACGGCGCTGCAGCCGGATTTAACGTGCCGGAATCCTGGCCGTCCGAATTGAAAAAGCACTGGAGCGTCGAAGTGGGCGATGGATTGGCGAGTCCGGCGTTGGTGGATGGCCGCTTGTATGTGTTCGCCCGGCAAGGCGATAGGGAGCGAGTGATTTGTCTCGACGCGAAAAGCGGCGAGGCGATTTGGACTGAAGACGGTTATGAGTCTCCTACGATTGAGGGTCCGGCCTCGTATCACGTGGGTCCGAGGAGCGTTCCTGCTGTGGCCGAAGGAAAAGTAGTAACTCTCGGGCTTCACGGCGTGCTTTCCTGTGTGAACGCTTCCGACGGAGAATTGGCTTGGCGGAAGAAGGAATTCGCGGGAGAAATCCCCGGTTTTTTTACGTCGAGCTCGCCGATCATCGTGGACGGTTTGGCGATTGCCCTGATCGGGCACGTGGTCGCGTACGATTTAGAATCGGGAGAAGAGGCGTGGATTTGGGATCAGGACGGATCGTCCTACGGGTCGCCGGCGTTGATCGATGTCGACGGGCAGAAGGCAGTGGTCATGCCGACGCGAGCAAAGCTGGTGGTGTTAAACGCGAGCGATGGGAATCTGCTTCACGAAATGACTTATAGCCAAGGTCGGAACAACACTGCTGCTCCGATTGTGGATGGTCAGACACTCTACGTCGCCGGCCCCGGCCGGGGCATGACTGCGTATCAGTTCAAGAGCGCGAGCGGTGGCTTGGAAGTGGAGCGACTGTGGGAGAATCCGGAAAATTCTGTGACTTTCAACAATCCCATCCTTAGCAACGGCGTTGTCTATGGAGTGGATCGGAACAACGAGCTCTTTTCAATCAGTGCCGCGTCGGGCGAAACCGCTTGGAAAGCGCCCGTGGGCGCGGCCGTTGCGGCAGCGGGACAAGGACGGCCCGGCGGTGAAGGCGGACCGAGGGGCGGAGGCATGCGCCGTCAAGGCGGCGGCGAAGGCCAAGCCCAAGCGGGAGGACCGAGAGGAGAGGGGATGCGTCGTCCTGCGGGCGGCGGCGAGCAAGCCCAATCAGGCGGACAAGGCGGACCGCGTCGCCAAGGCGGAGCCGGCGGTGGTCGTGGCGCGCGTGGCGGTCGCGGTGGAATGGGTGGCGCGGGCCCGAGCGGATTTGGTTCGATTGTAGTTGCGGACTCAGTACTGTTTACGCTCACACCTTCCTCGGAGCTAGTGGTGATCAAGCCTAGCGGGGATCAGGGTAAAGAGCTGGCTCGCTACAAAGTTTCGGAATCGCAAACCTACGCGTATCCGGTGATCGCGGGAGACCAGATTTTCATCAAAGATCAAAACTCGGTTACGCTCTACTCGGTTAAGTAGTCCCCGGTGGGAAGGAGTGAGGAGTGAAGTTTTTAGAGATCAGGAATCAGGGGACGGGAAGGGAGATTGAGCGCTTGTGGGGCGCTGTAGTCCCTGTCTCCTGTTTTCTGCTCTCAGAATAGTCTACGAGCTATTATCGATTGCGCGGGCGATCTGTTCGGAGAGATCGCTGAATGTCCACTGTGATTCGGATACCCGACTGCCTGCATTTTCGAGGTCGAGGATGAGCAATTTCAGTCGCCCGCGATCAATTGCCTGATCTCTTCTATGGACCAAGTTGAAGTTCACCGGACGATAGGCCCGTTTTAAATTAGGCATAAAGGGAGGGAAGGGCTCTTGACTATCCTCTATAACCGAGTGGGGCCTTACCGAACCGCCTGCTAGTAGTTTGTGGACTGGGTCGTAGAGAAAGTAGACGCGCAGTCTCTTGCCGGTTTCGTATGGATTTGTTAAATACGATCCCGTATTGAAGCCGGGGGCGAATTCTGTTTCGGTAATAAAGACTCGGAGCGGCAGGATGCGCTCGTCTTCATTCTGTTTGACGGAATAGTATCGAATCATCGAGACGATACTAACGAGGTCGGAATCGTTGCGGTAGGGGGTGAACCTCTTGAGCGGAACTTCCTCTAGCGACGTTACGCGGTATTCAGAGAAGTAGTTCTTCAGCGACAGCGAGGCTTCGTTGTTGTAGGGAGCTAATTCAGCTTTCGGATGTAAAGAGACGAGTTCCGCGTTGAAGTCGTACGCTTTCTCTTCCAAGCCGTTAGTGTCGTATCCAAACTTCTTTAGAGTCTCGTAGAGCAACGGATGAATGGGCGTGTTGCGGACCCATCTTTGATCGAATGTCTGGCGCACTCCACTGGAGGTTGTGAGCTCGGATTCCGTCTTGATGGGAACCAGGATGCGATTGGGGTCCTGGTCCAAGAGCTTGAAAGCGCGTTTGACGTTCACTCTGAAGTAGGTCTCGCTCCGCTGGTTGAGCGAGCCGATGTAGTCGCCTTGTTCGATTTCGAGATTCTCGATGCGAGTCACGTTTTCCAGCGCCTGGGTTCGGTAGTCGCTCAATCGGGGAAAGGCGACGAGGGGCGCGGCGAAAATGGAAAGCGCCGCGATCTTAATCGCCGTTTTTCTATCGCGTCGAAGGGACTGTACGACGTAAGCGCTAGCGAATCCTAGAAAGAGAATCAGTTTGAGAGTGAACTCCCAGTTCACGCTAAGAACGAGTCCCGTCCCTAAGGTGATTCCGGCTGTCATTACCGAATACGCTGCGGCGAGAGCGATCATTGGGACTGCGTAGAGAATCATCCGTCCGAGGTTTGACGAGATGGACGCGAGAAAGAGTATGACGACGGCATGGAGGCCATGTATCCAAATCACGTTGGGAAGCACCCAGAAGAGGTTCCATCCGGCTCCGTACAAGATCCCGAGAATCAGGTCGAGAAACGCGGGAACGATTATGAACGCGATCGCGACTGCGGATAGTTTCGCCGTGAAGAGGTGCTTTTCTCGAGCGGGCCGAGTCGACCAAAACGATTCGTCATCGTTGAGCCCGTCGGCGTGTATCCATTTACTAACGATCACGAGCCCCAGGAGTAGCATCGCCCCGTGGGAAAACATGGAGAAAACAAGAGGGAACACCCAGCCAGGGTAGAAAATCGCCCAGTGGAGATTTTGCGTCGCGAGCGGATTCGATAGAAACAGGAATCGAATCAGGAGCAAGGCGGCGAAGCCGATGAGGGCGTAGCGCGTGCTGTAGAAATCCTTTATAATATTATTAACTATCAGTTTCGGATCCATATTTTCCTCCTGTCTCTTTGCGGCTTTGCTTGACGAGCGCGATATAGATCTCGCGCAGCGTCATCGTTTGATTGTCGACGCGTTCCACGCCGGGCAAAACGGCGCGGATTAGTTCTTCGGTTCGTTCGTCGTCGAATTCGGTGTCGAAGAACTCGATAAAGCGCTGATTGGATTTGGCGCTGATCCAGCTCGATGGCAGCGATCGCGGCAGATCTATCGATTCCGACAGGGCGATGGAGACGCGGCGGACACGCTGCTTGAGAGAGTCGACATCCTCGCTCAGTTCGAGCCGTCCGTTTTCGATGATTCCGACGGAGTCGGCGATGCGTTCCACGTCTTCAATGTCGTGCGACGAGATGAGGGCCGCGCGACCGCCCGGTTCGGACCAGGCGAGCAGGGCGTCGTTGCATTCTTCACGGGTCACAGGGTCGAGACCGGAAAAGGGCTCGTCTAGGACAAGCACGTCCGGATGGTAGGCGAGGGCGGCCAAGAATTTAACCTTCATCTGCATGCCGCGCGACATTTCCTTAAGTTTCCGGTCCAGTGGCAGATCGTAGTCCTCAACGAGTTTCTGGGCGAGCGCGTCGTCCCAACTAGGGTAGTAGGGTTTGAGAAATCGGAGCAATTGATCGAGCGTCATCCACTTAGGCATCTTCTGGTTTTCGGATACGTATCCTGTACGCTGATACGTCTCGCTAGCGAGCGATTCGGAGTGGTCTCCGAGAACGAAGCCGGTGCCGGACGTGGGTTTGATGATCCCCATAAGCATCTTTAGCGTGGTCGTCTTGCCAGCTCCGTTCGGCCCCAAGAGCGCGTATATGCTGCCCGGTTCAACGTTCAGATTGACGTCTACGACTGCGTCGCAGTTCTTGTAGCGCTTGCTAAGCGAACGTGTTTCGATGGCAGGCGCCGTCGTCTCGGTATCGACGAGCGTTGTCATTTGATCTTCTTCCATTCCAGTTCGAGCTCCTTGGTGAATTGCTCCCAGTCGAGCCCGCAGAGCATGGCGTCGACGACAAGTTTCTTCATTTCGTCCTTCAGGAGGATCGACTTTTCCCCCTGCTTTGCTTCCCAACCCGAGCTGACTTTCGTGCCCAGATTGGGAAGCGTTTCCAGCACCCCTTCACCCACAAGAAAGGCGACGCTTTTTTGGACGGTTTTAGGATTTATTTTTAACGACTTGGACAGTTCGCGTACTGAGGGAAATGGATCCCCCGCACGCAACTGCCCCGATACCACGGCTCGCTTTACCGCTCTCACAACCTGCTCTGCCGCCGGTTGCGATGTATCTATCTTTATTGTGAAATTTAACATGTTTCCCTCTGTTAATCCCGTACCATGGTACACGGTACGGTAGAGTCAAGAGAAAATTCGAGCAAATCGAGAAGCGGGGGGTAGGAAGTGTGGAACCGGGACTCTGCGTCCTCTGCGGTTAGAGATCTATCTGTTGTTTTTGAACCGCAGAGGACGCAGAGGACGCGGAGATTGGGTCGTTGCGAGTTTTCAGCGCTGACTCCTTAGTTCTCAGAGACGAGGTGGACGAGAGCGATCAATTCGAGATCGTCCCTATCCGCCTTCAGGTTGCCGGCGAGTTCTGTTGCGTAGATTGCCGTTAGATCCGCAAGCTTGAGATACTGCGGGTGATGGATTTCGGCGATGATGGAAAACGGGTAACGCTCGTCTGCCTTGACGGCCCAAAGGGCGTAGATGTGGAGCGCGTAGCGCGTGCCATTTGGATTTGCGCTTAAATGGGCCAATTCTCGAAACCGATCGCCCATGGCGATTTCTCCAAAATACTCATGCTTCTTTTCAACTGTCCATCCCGCTTCCTTGAGGGTGGCTCCGAGCGAACTGCCTTGCAGGATCGTTCGATAGGGTCCCGACAACGCGTCGGGAATCGACTCTGAAAACCGAATGATCGCCAGGGTGCGGCAGACGGGTTGGCCCCTCTCCAAACTGTAAAGATTGGATACGCGGATTGGATCGGATTCTAGCACCTCGATTCCGTAGCTACCGAAGATTCGTTCGATGCGTTCGCTGTTGAGGAGCGGTCGCAGCGTTTCGTGGCTGGGGCGTGTAGAGGCGTCGCGGCACCCGAATGCGACGACAACAAGCGCGATCGATACTAGGCAGAGCGAAATGCGTGACATTACATAAAAGACCGATCACTTCGCCCGGAACACTTCGCTGGTGACGGCGGCGACGATGAGTTCTTGCAGACGGTAGCCGTCGGCGGGTTCGTCGGCGACGATTTGGTCGACAACGCGCCGATCTCCGACCGACAGTTTTCGGCCGGCTCCGTATTCAAAAAGTTTGGTCAGGAGGCAACGGGTGAATATCTCGGGATTCTCAAGCAGGCGACGTTTGATGGACGCGGCTCCGTCGAGCGGAGTTCCGTCGGGCAGGGTAGCGGTCGCGTCGATCGCAATACTGGAGTCGCCTACATATTGGTCCCGCCAGCCTCCGGTGGCGTCGTAGTTTTCCAGAGCGAGCCCGAGTGGATCGATGTCACGGTGGCACTTGGCGCAAGTTTCCAGTTCGGTGTGGGCCTTGAGCGTTTCTCGAACGCTGACCGCTTCGCTGGTGTCAATATCGATGGCGGGAACGTCTTTCGGAGGGGGCGGCGGATGTTCGCCAAAGAGGTTTTCCAGCACCCAGACGCCGCGGAGGATTGGGGACGATTCAACCCCGTCGCCCGTAACCGCTAGAACGCCTGGCAAGCCGAGGACGCCGCCGCGGTGAACGACATGCTCTGGTAGATTTTTGGATGTATCGGACAAGGAGATACGGTCGGGCTCGGGCCAAACGAGGCTTTGGCGCTGGCGGGCGGCAACTGCATCCAGGGTTTTGTCCCGTTTGGTTTCCATCCCCCAGACGACGCGCATGGCGCTGTTAGCGTAGGTGAAGTCGGAGTCGATAAAGGTCGAGATGGGCAGATTGTCGCGGAGGATCTCCTCGAAGAATCGTTCGGTGGAGCGAATGAAGCCGTAGCGGACGTTGTCGTCCCATTCGTAGCGGTTGTCGCAGACGTTTAGGGCGGCGACGGTTCGGTTCCCAAGCCACTGTCCGGTGAAGTGGGTGATGAATTGCTGGGCCTTTGGATCGGCGAGGAGCCGCTTGGTTTGGGAGGCGAGGACGCGCGGCTTGGAGAGTTCTCCGGCGGCGGCTAGTTCGAGGAGTTCCGTGTCGGGCGCGGCGCTCCAGAGGAAGTAGGACAGCCGAGAGGCGAGAGCGTATTCGCTGAGCGATTCTGTGTTTTCCGCTTCTCGGTAGAGGAACTCGGGCGAGCAGAGGATTCGCCGAATAGCGTAGTGCCAGGCGAATTCCGGCGAGTCCGCTTGGGTGCCGTGAGCGAGGACGGATGCGATCAGTTTGTTCGATTCTGTATCAGTCAAGGGACGACGGAAAGCCTGCGCGGCGATCGGCAAGAGTTTCGTTTCGAGTTTGGCCTGGCTCAACTCGGGTGGCCAGATGTCGAAAAACGCTTTCACGCGCGGCGGCGCGTCCACGGGCCCCTCGATCTCCATGCCTCGGAACGCGACGGTGGGTTCGGGTAACTGCTTGATTTCTTTGAGGACCTTTCCGATCTCCGCCCGATTCAGGTCGCCGGTGGGATATTGCCCGGGCAAGAGTCGATTGTCGCAGTAGACATGGAAGGTTTCTCCTTCTTCTACGGGCACGTCGCATTCGATCCAGCGCGGTTCGCCCGCGGGGACTTCGACGGTGGCGACGCGCGCGGCTCGCTCGATACGGTAGCGTTTTACGAGTTGCTCCTCAATGGGGTCGAGCGTGTAGAAATCGAGGCGAAAGGGCTTTCCGTCGGCTCCCAATTCAGCTTCCGCGTTGACTAGGAGTCGAACGCGGTAGACGCCAGAGGCTGGGGCCACGAACAAGGGGTCCCACAGCGCTCCAACCCAGCCGGACTGATTGAAGCCGGTGAATCGCAGCGACTCTCCGTTGGGCCCTGGCCAGCGGCGGCCGGGATCGGCGCCGATCGTCCCGACGTCGAGTTTCGAGGAGTAGGTAGGCGGATTTGGCAAGGGGACGAATCGATTGGCGATGAGTGTCGCCACATCGTGATAGCCCTCCATGACGGCGGGGGAGAGGAAAAGCCCTTCGGGCATGGTGTCGAATTCCGTGGCCGGAGCGTCTTCGGGAAAGGACAGCGGCAGATTGATCATGCGGAAGCCGAAGATGTCGCGGATTGTATTGAGATATTCGATGCGGTTGAGTCGGCGAGCTGGCGTGCCCCCGACTCGCGCGGACGCGTCGGCTTGGGCGAATGCGGAATCGAGGTGGGCGAGAAAGGTTTCTTTTTCGGCGTCGCTGGGATGGCGTTTGGCGTCTTCGGGCGGCATGTCGCCAAAAGTCAGATACTCGTGGGCGAGCTCCCATTGATCGCGCGGGTCGGTTTCGGTCAATGACCAGGGGAGGGTGTCGATGCGGAAGTCGCCTTTCTGTTTTTCGACGCCGTGACAGGAGACGCAGTAGCGTTCGGCAAATTCGAGGATGGGCTCAGGCGTGGCTTCCGCTCCGTTGGCGACGTTCGCGAGCGGAAGGCAGCTGGCGAGTAGGCAAAATTTGGATATGCGAATCAAAGCAATGCCGCGTTCAAGTTGCTTTGACTGGTGGCGAATCGGTCCTGTTCGAAACCGAGATGCTGAAGGGCGGTTACGAACAGGTCGCAGGCCATCTCGTTTTTGTGGGCATCGTCTTCGCCGCAGCTGATGTGCCGTTTGTGCTTGTATCCGCCGCCCGCGATTAGGAGCGGAAAGTCGACGCGGCGGTGCTTGGAGGCGTCGGCCATGGCGCTGCCGATTAGGAGCGTAGTATTGTCGAGCAGATTGCTGCCGTCGATGTCTTGGGTGGCCCGCAGCGCTTTCATGAAGCGGGCGGCGCCGGCCATGTGGGCGGTTTCGATGGCCACGAGGTCGTCGACTTTCTCTTTCTTGTTTCCGTGGTGGGAGAAGTTGTGGTAGCCGGCGGCCATGAGCGAGCCGTTGAGCATTAGCGCTCCGTCCGCCAGGGGGATGGTGAGCGAGAAGACGCGGCAGGCGTCGTTTTTGATGGCGAGGGCCATGAGGTCCCACATGAGATCCTCGTTTTGGATCATCATGGAGTGGGCGATATTCTCTTCGGCGGGCAGTCGGAAAGACGGTTCCGGTTTGGCGAAGGGTCTGTCGAGCCAATCGCGTCGGCGGGCGAGTTTTCGCTCCACGTCGCGAACGCTGGTGAGGTACTCGTCCAGTTTTTCTCGATCTTCGTGGCCGACGCGGTTTTGCAGGCGGGTGGCGTCGCCGCTTACTTCGTCGAGGAGACTGCGTCCTGATTCGAGCAGGTACTGCTGCCGCTCGCGATCGGCCGCTTTCCCGCCGAACACTTTGGCGAAGAGCACGCTGGGGCGGATGATGGGAGGAAGGGGGATTCCGTTTTCGTTGAGGGAAACCGGGGCGTTGAATCGTTGTTCGCCGGCGCAGAGCTGAAGCGATTCGTAGCGCGTATCGGCTCCCAGCGTCGGAGCCACGAGTTGGTCGAGGGAAATGCTGCGGAGGACTTGGCCGGTGAACAGTGTGTATACGAGCGCATGCCCATTGCCGGTAGGGCCTTTGTGGTCGAGGCCGGAAATGGTGGTGAGGCGGTCGCCGACTCCTGCGTCGTCGAATGGCTGGATCAAACGAGCCGAAGGGACGTTGGCGAAAAAGTCGGGCTTGTACCACCCCAGCTGGGTTCCGACGCACACCAGCCTTTTGGGTGCTTTCTTCGGGGCGGTTGAGCCAATAAGGGATGGTAGAAGGGGCAGGGCGACGGCTCCTTGGAGAAAACGGCGCCGATCAATAGGGCGGGATTTCATGATCGGGACGAGTTCCTAGCAGGAGTCGGCGGATTTGGCAATTAAGGAGTGGTTCGTGCTTCGCTCTCCGAGCTACGCAGGACTGAGGGAAGGAGAGAAGGAGAGAACGAGGGATGGGGGGAAGGAGAGCTTTGGGTGTGTTTTTTACAGGATGCGTTCGCTCGCGATGCGTGCGAACTTGCAGGATCCCGCCCCGACTTCGCGAGTCAGGAGCATGATGACCTTCGAGAATTGTTTGGGGATTTGTGACTCTCGTTTGTCGACTGCTCTCTCAATCTCCAAATCCCTCCGTCTCTCCGTCACCGATCGCCGCGTTCCAACGCGGCGCTGAACTTGATCGCGCGGGCGATTGTAAACACGATAAAGTAAATGGCGAAGGCGAGGGCGATGATCCAACGGAGGGATACTTGACTCGTGAATTTGCTCAAGGACGGGTTTGCGATGGAAAACGTGATGTTGACCGTCTCGCCTATCTCGGGGACTTCTTTCGGAGCGACGGTTGTAACGCCGTCTATCACCTCGTCCTGATAGGGGAAGGTGTAGCGCGCCTCGAAGTCGCCGCCTCGGGATTCGATGAGCGGCTCGAGCTCTTCCACGGCGGTGATGGTGCCGGTTGCGCGTTCGCCCATAATTGTGAGCTCCATGTCGTCTCGGAACAGACCGACGAGGATGCCGGTCATCACGATCGCCGCGATGAAGAGGACAAAGTTGAAGGCTTTGAATTTCGGTCGGACGACTTTGCAGCCGCTGCGCGTGAAGATCTCGTCGAGAAAGGACTGGACATTGGGGAAGGCGTCCACGGACGAGAATACGATCGTCTTGCCATCGCGCCCGATGACGCGGATGTACTTTAGCGGATCGTTGATTCTAGCCCAAGCGACCTCGTTCCAGGCCACGACTTTTGTTTGGAACGGGGATTTAACCATCAAACCATCGTCGGTTACGAAGTAGGTGTTCAACGCTGTCTTGAAATAGAGGATACTAACGAGAATGACGAATACCGACAGAAAGATCGCCAAACCGATGATGAGAATGGGCTTTGCGGTATCTGTCTGATTAAATAGCAGATGATAGATCCCGAAGACGCCGAACGCGAGGGCGGGAGGAATTCCCAGCTTTACGAAAATGGAGTGCGTGTAGGATTTCATGGAGGAGGATTGAGGAGCGAGGAGTGAAACGACAAACTAGTTTAATGTAGGAGCGTTGCTTGCGACGCCCGCGTATCTTCGGCTTATAAGACTGACTCTTATATGTTTTGAAATTCTAATTGCAAAGGCGCTTTTTTCCGCGATAGATTTTGCCTGTGAATCCAAGGAGAGTGGTAGCGTTGGTTGTCGCGACAAATGTGGTTTCGGTTTGGGTGACGCTGCAGATTATGCAGGAACCTAATGAGTTGCATGAGGTAGTGGATGACCCGCGTGTTCGAGCGGAGTCTCGGGTGGTCACGTCGGGTGACTCCGGCCAGGAGGAATTGGCAGCAGCTGCGACAGTTTCAACACAAGATCTTGCTGCGGACTACAAGGAGAGACTGCTTTCGGCGACTGTTAACGACGAGTACGTATTTCTCGCCCGCAAATACGTTGAGAATTTGAGCGCCGAAGAGGCGCGCGACGCGATCCCAGATTGGCTGGCGGATGAGAACGGGCTACGAAGTTCTGCGGTCTTAACACAACTCTATAACAAGTGGGCCGAGTTGGATCCCTATGCGGCGACGTATTCCGCGTTCGAGTCATTGAAGGAAGTTGGAGGGATGCAGGGAAGTCGCCTACTCGAGGGTCCATTGAGTCGACTGGGAATCGAACGAGCGGATCAGGCGGTCGAATTTATCAATGAAAAGCTGCTCAAAGGCGACAGTAGGGTGAGCATCTTTGGTCTTTCACTGGGGACGGTTTCCAAAGAGCTGATAGAGCGAGGCGATTATGGTTCTCTTGATATTTGGATACAGCAGTTCGATCGGATGAAGAACCGGTCCGAGTCTCGGATGATGACCTATCGTTTCTCCGATGGCGTTGGCTTGGGGCTGAAAGAGGCCTCCGCAAACGAGGTGGATCGGGTGCTGGGCCTCTTTCCGGAGGGCGATATAAAAAATCGGGCGATCAGCGGTTTTGTGAGGCATGCCGAAGGAATCTCGGGCGTAGAGCTCGCGGATTGGTCTTTGCAACAAGATTTGGAGAGCGTCGAAAAGGACCGGGTTCTAGCCAGCGCGATTCGAAATTGGGCGAAAAAGGAAGGCGGGTTCGAGGACGCCTTTTCCTACGTCAGCGAACTGGAAAGCGGCATTACACTCGATAATTCCTTGTCGGCGCTGTACTACACGTCCCCAAAAGACGACTACGAAACACGTTTCGAGCTCATGAATACTATTGGCGACTCGAAGGTTCGGGACCGCGTGGCGGCGAACTTCGCTTCGTCAGCGACCGATCTGGATACGGAGAGTCGGTTGAGCGTGGCGATGAGTATCAAGAATAAATCCAGTCGAACGCGGAGTATCGAGCGACTCCTCTTAGAAGTCGCCGTTGACAACGTCGACCAGGCCTTCGAGCAACTGGACGGCATAAGCAGCGACTTGCTGGACGCGAAGAACGCAGCTGACATCCGCGAAAAGCTGGAACACGAGCGGAAGAGTATTCCGGCTTCTGCCCGCTAAGCCGCCGGCAACGTAGGGGCCTTTGACAGAGAGAAAGAGAGATGGGGAGACGGAGGGACTGACGGGAGTTTAACAGGATGCGTTCGCTCGCTTCGCGTGCGAACTTGCAGGATCCCGTCCCGGCTTCGGCGGTTCGAGAGCATGATGATCTTCTCGAGTTGATTGGGATTCTCTTCTATTCGTGGAGCTGTCCCCCCATCCCTCGGTCTCTCCATCGCTCCGTCGCCGCGGCGCTTCAGTGCGGAGAGATCTCGAATTCTTCGAGGAGGGCGGCGATTTTGCCGGTGATGTCGGCGCTGCGGTTGCCAGGGTGGAGGCCGGTGTGGCGGATGGTGCCGTCGGGGGCGATGATGGCCAGGTAGGGGATGCCTCTGATAAAGTACTCGGGGTTGAAGACTTTCTCTTTGCTGAAGACGACGTCCCAAGTCATATTCTTCTGTTCCATGAAGGCGTTCATCAACTCGAACTCCTTTTTCGGGTCGCCGCGGGTATTAATGGTCGGACCCATATTGGAAACGCGTCCTTGAATACTGGTTACGCCAAGAAAAGTGACGGGGGCGTCCTTGAAGTGCTCCACGTGTTCGCGAATCTGAGGGAACGAGCTGATGCAGGGCCCGCACCAGGTCGCCCAGAAGTCGAGCACGACCACGCGTCCTTTTAGGTCCGACAAGGTTTCGAGCCCTTCTTGGGACGACCATTCGAAGTGGAGCTCCGGGGCGGGCTTTCCAATGAGGGCGGCGAGGTTCGCTTCGCGTTCCTCTGCTTCCTTTTTTGCTTGGGCTTTCCCTTCGGGGGTCCGGCTAAATAGAATGTCCTTAGCTTGTTTAGCGGGGCCCGTGCCTGGGTAGTCGCGCTCGACCTCGGTCAACATGCGTTCACCGGTTTCCTCGTCACGAATTACGCTCAAGTAGAGCGTGGCTCGCATAAGGGCGATTCGAGCCGACTCTTCTGTTTTCTCCGGGTACTTGTCGAGCAGGGCGTCGAACGCCTCCAGTTCGGCGGCGAGTTCATCCGCGGTTCGCTGGCCGGCTTTGAGCTTCTCATTGATTTTGCCTACCAGTGCATCGAGGTCGGTTTTTGCTGAGCTAGATTCCGCGGGAGTTGC
>JANQSC010000016.1 GCA_028284235.1 Opitutaceae bacterium | reverse complement strand
ATCCAAGACCAAGGACAACACAGGTGGTCTTCCTCGTGTGGCTGAGCTCTTCGAAGCTCGTCGTCCAAAGGAAGCTGCGGAAATGGCTCGTCTCGATGGTGTTGTTTCTTTCGGCGGTACTGTTCGTTCGAAGCGCAAGCTCATCGTAACTGACGAAGAGAGCGGCAATTCGGAAGAGCATCTCATCCCTCACGCCAAGCAGATTATCGTTCAAGAAGGCGACGTCGTGCACAAGGGGCAGCACCTCACGGAAGGTTCTGCAGATCCGCACGAAATCCTCGATATTCTTGGACCGCATCGCTTGTACGAATTCCTGATCAACGAAGTACAGGAAGTCTATCGTCTGCAAGGTGTACCTATTAACGATAAGCACATCGAGCTCATCATTCGCCAGATGCTCCGCAAGGTTCGTATCACCGATCCAGGTGACACCGAGTTCTTCTGGGGCGAGCAAGTTGAGCGTACGACCTTTATGCGCGAGAACAACCGCATCGTCGACGCCGGTGGTAAACCTGCGGAAGCGGAGCCGGTTCTTTTGGGTATCACCAAAGCGTCGATCGAAACCGAAAGTTTCATTTCGGCGGCGTCTTTCCAGGAAACGACGCGCGTCCTCACCGACGCATCGACGCTGAGCAAGATCGATACGCTGCAAGGCTTCAAGGAGAACGTGATCATGGGTCACTTGATCCCCGCTGGTACCGGACTGCCGCAGTACCGCGATCTTCGCATCACGCTCCCATTTGGCAGCGAGCTCGAAGAAGTGGAAGAAGCGGAACCGCAAACCGAGGAGCCGTCGATTATCCAAAGCTCCGAAGTGGGCTGATCGCTCTCCGAGAGTTCGAACACTTTTCAAGCCGCGACTTAGGTCGCGGTTTTTTTTATGCGTGGATGGAAAGATGCTAGATCTGCTTTGATGATTGCGTTGAGGACAGCTGGGAAAACCCGCCGGGACGGCGGGTTCCACCTTTATCTTCTTGAGGCGGGTGGAACGCGTCGTCCCGACGCGTTTTCCTCTAGTAGAGAACTCGATAAGTTGCCGCGTGCACACTCACAATAGAAGCAGAGTGCGGCAGCGGATGACGCTTACTGGCAGGGAAAGAAGCGGGCCGGGTCTGAATGCTCGAGAATTCGCGCGCTGACGCGATCAATCAGCTCTCTCTCGATGGGCTCGCTGTAGCTGACTTGGCCGCGGTCGTCGAGTTGGAGATTGCCCATGAAGAGTGGCTCTTTCGGGTAGAGCGCTTCCATTTTTTTGAAAACATTCTTCGGTGAACGAAAGGCGCCAAGTGTAATGGAATGGATCGATTCGGCAGGAATTCGATTCATCACGTGATCGACGAAGCCCTCGTAGACCGCGATTCCATTCTCGAAGTGGATCAGCGGATCGAACCGGAGTCCGATTTGCCATCCGGCTGCGACGAGTTTGTCCATCGCTTTGAGGCGGGCGTCTACGGACGGGGCTTGATGCTCGAGCGCGTTCGCGACCGGTTCAGGGTTGAGGCTGTAGGCGACGACCGCATTGGGAATGGGATTCCGATTCAATAGAGTCGAGACGTTGACACTCTTGGTGCGGAGTTCGAGCAGAGCGTTGGGGAGTCGTTCGAATACCGGCAGAAACGCGTCCGCGAAACGGGTCACGCCCTCCATGGCCAGGCTGTCGCAGTCATAGCCGCTGAAAAATACGCTGCGGTCGTCGGGGCGTTCCGCGACAGTCGCTTCGATGTCGCCGATGAAATCCTCGAAATTCACGAACAGAATATAGTTCGCCGACTGGTACATTCCCTGCAGAAAGCAGTAGCGGCAGTCGTACAAGCAGTTGAGCATGTGGGAAAAGTAGAAGTGACGGTCTCCGCCGAGCCCGTAATCGGGGGGCGTGGGCAGGACGCGCTTGCCGTGCTTTTCTGCCAGAATCAGAGCAGGGTTTTGCTTTTGGGCCCGAAAATCCTGCCGCTTCGGGTTGAACACCTCTCCATAACGCTCGCACTCGATGCGCTCGGCCTTCGGAAAGCGATCGAGGATTGCCCGGGTCCGTGAATGCGAACGAGCCGCCTCTTCTATATAGATACGGTCAAACATCGGCGCCTGCGACGGTCTTCCGGAGCGACTCTGCGTCGATTCGGTCCTGTAGCGATTTCAACAAGGACTTCGCGTCCCCGTGCGTCTCTAGCAGTTCATTCAGCGACTTGAACGCATCCGAATCCAGCAAAGCGTCCAGTTTTCGAACTCGGTCGAGCAGTTGCTGCCGTTCGGTGGCGCTGAACCGCATGGTCGCCTCAACGGACGTCCGAAACGCCTGCGCCGTCTTCGACGTTTCCGAATGGGGAAGGGCGCTTTGGAGCGCTTCCGCGTATCGAGCGATGTCGGGAACGTGGGCGCTGATCCATCGGGAAACGGTTTCTTTGTCGAGTCGCTCGCCCGCGGGGTGGGCTGCGTTGTCGGAGACGATTTTGACGCTGTTGACTCGCTCGAGCGTGGTCGAGCAGAGCGCCGCGGTGAAGAACCCGTAGGCCTCCAGGTCGAAGGCGAGCCCGTCGACGTATTCGGCGGACGGCTGGGCGAGCGAGTGGAGAGCGCAACCCGGCCAAACGGACGTTACCGGCGGCTGAGGAAAGAAGCGCTCCGGGTGATTCTCGGAAGACACTCGATTGGCGATCAGCGCTTCGCCCAATTCGAGCGTTTTGTGCCCGCAGATTCCGACATTGAACCAGAGCGCGCCGGATTCGGTATGGCGCTGGGCGAGGGCGGTGACCCCGATCGCTGCCGCCAAAGCCCCCACGCCGGTGACCGCGAGACGGGCGTTTTCACCCTCGAAAAACCGGGCCCGACCGACCCCGCCGCTGGGCTTCATGCGGTAGTATTCGATCAGTGGCTGGGCCTCGCAATGGAGGGCGGTGGCGAAATGTATCATTGTCGGCGTTTTTCCCTTGATGTCATTGGGACGAATGGGCAAAACGCAAGGCTCTCAAATTTATCGTAGCTGATAATTCCATAGAGCCTCTCCCAAGAGACTCGCCCTAATTCAAAGCATATCAGGCCATTTTATGGCAGGGTCTGCTTTTTACTCGTTTTTCGGCAGAAAATACTTGCCGAGCAAACGGCTTAAGCTAACTTCACGCTCTTTTCTCAAAATCTCTCATCATGCCAACAATTAATCAACTCGTCAGAAAAGGCCGCAAGGTGTCTCGGACCAAGTCCAAGTCGCCCGCGCTCGACTCGAATCCGTTCCGACGCGGCGTTTGCGTTCAAGTGATGACGCGTACACCGAAAAAGCCGAATTCGGCGATTCGGAAAGTGGCCAAGGTTCGCTTGACCAATGGAGTCGAAGTCATCGCCTACATCCCTGACGAAGGGCACAGCTTGCAGGAGCACAGCATCGTGCTCGTCCGCGGCGGCCGTGTTAAGGATTTGCCGGGTGTTCGCTACCATATCGTTCGGGGCACCTTGGATGCGATGGGAGTCGAGAAACGCCGCCGCAGCCGCTCCAAGTACGGCGTGAAGCGTCCTAAGTCCTAAGCTATCGAACTTTTTTAGAAAATGTCACGTCGCAGAAGAGCAGTTAAACGCCAGACCAAACCGGATTCCCGCTACGGGAGCACCCTCGTCGGCCACCTCGTGAACACCGTCATGCGTGACGGAAAGAAGACTTTGGCGGAGCGCATCGTATACGCGGCCTTCGAACGCGTCAGCGAAAAGCTGGAAAAAGGCGATCCCGTCGACCTGCTTTTGGGCGCGCTCGAAAACGCCCGTCCGCGTTTGGAAGTGAAGAGCCGCCGCGTCGGTGGCGCCACCTACCAAGTCCCGCTCGAAATTCCTTACGAGCGCCAGGAGTCGCTCGCCATGCGCTGGATGGTAAGCGCCGCCGCAAGCCGCAAGGGGATTCCCATGAAGGACGCGCTCGCCTCCGAGATTATCGACGCCTATAATAATACAGGCGGAGTCGTTAAGAAAAAGGAAGACACCCACAAGATGGCGCAGTCCAACCGCGCATTCGCCCACCTGCGTTGGTGATCGGTCTTTCTTTCCCTTATGTTCTTTGAAAAATGGTTGAAGCTCCCGCAGATATTTCCTCGAAAAATGGCCCTGGTCGTCCAGTGCCGATGGAATGGACGCGGAATATCGGCATCGCGGCCCATATCGATGCCGGGAAGACTACGACCACGGAACGCATCCTCTATTATACAGGAGTCGTTCACAAGATAGGCGAAGTCCACGACGGAAATGCCGTCACGGACTTCATGGAGCAGGAACGCGAGCGAGGGATCACCATCACCTCCGCCGCCATCTCCTGCAATTGGGCCAGCCGCTCCGGGCCGTTTCAAGGGATTGACCACCAGATCAATCTGATCGACACCCCGGGCCACGTAGACTTTACCGCGGAAGTGGAGCGCTCGCTCCGCGTCCTCGACGGAGCCGTCGCGGTGTTCTGTGCCGTTGCCGGCGTGCAGCCGCAATCGGAAACCGTCTGGCGCCAGGCCGACAAGTACGACGTGCCGCGTATCGCCTTCGTCAATAAGATGGACCGAGTCGGCGCCAACTTCCAGGGAGCCGTCAACGACATGCGGGAAAAGCTCGGGGCCAACGCCCATCCGCTCTTCCTCAACATCGGCTCGGAGGACCATTTTAGCGGGCTCATCGACCTCGTCCGCCTCAAGGCCTTCCAGTTCGACCAGGACGATCCGATGGGCGTCAACGTCATCGAGATCGAAATCCCGGGAGACATGACCCGCGAGGTCGCCGAACTCCGCGAATCCCTTATCGAAGCGGTCGCGGATTTCGACGACACGCTGGCCGAAAAATACCTCGGAGGCGAAGAAATCGAGGAACACGAACTCATCCTCGCCATCCGCAAAGCGACCCTCTCGCTGAACTTCGTCGGCGTGATCCCCGGATCGGCTTTCAAGAACAAAGGCGTGCAGAGCATGCTCGACGCGGTCGTCAACTACCTGCCGAACCCGCTCGACTTGCCACCCGTCGAAGGGCACGACCACAAAGGCAAAGCCGTTTCGCTCGAACCGGACGACAAAGGCCCGGCGACCGCCCTTGCATTCAAACTTTGGAGCGACTCCTACGTGGGCAAACTCGTGTTTATCCGCGTCTACAGCGGAAGTATCAAAAAAGGGGACATGCTTTACAATCCCCGCACCGGCAAGGCCGAGCGCGTCAGCCGTCTTCTTATAATGAAGGCCGACAGTCGCGAAGACGTCGAAGTGGTTCGCTCCGGCGACATCTGCGCTGCCATCGGCATCAAGAATGTTTGGACCGGCGACACCTTGGCCGCCAAAAACGTCGATGTCGCCCTCGAACCGCCTTCGTTCCCGGATCCCGTCATTTCCATGACGATCGAGCCCGCGACGACGGCAGACCAGGAGAAACTCTCGCTCGGGCTCGGCCGGCTCTCGGAAGAAGACCCGACCTTCATGGTCAAGACCGACGAAGAGACGGGGCAGACCATCATTTCTGGAATGGGCGAGCTTCATCTGGAAATCATCCGCGATCGCCTCTTCCGCGAGTTCAAGGTGGAAGCCCAATCGGGCAAACCGCAAATCGCCTATCGCGAGTCCATCAAGACCGCTGCTGAAGGCGAAGGGAAATTTATCCGTCAGTCCGGCGGACGCGGCCAGTACGGTCACGCGGTGATCAAGCTCGAGCCCCAGGAAACAGGGAAGGGCGTGGAAGTGGTCAACGAAATCGTTGGCGGCGTTATCCCGAGAGAATTTATCAAGCCCACCGAAGACGGCATTCGCGAGGCGGCCAACAATGGCGTCGTCGCTGGCTATCCCGTCGTCGACTGGAAAGTCCGCATCGTCGATGGCTCCTTCCACGACGTCGACTCCTCCGAGCTGGCGTTCAAGATGGCCGGAATTTTCGCCTTCAAAGAAGCGATGAAGAAGGCGTCCCCCGTGCTGCTGGAGCCCGTGATGAAAGTGGAAGTGACCACTCCCGAGCAGTATCAAGGCGACGTGATCGGCGACCTCAACCGCCGTCGCGGCCAGATCCAGAGCATGGAGTCGAAGAACGACCTCGCCATCGTCAACGCCTCCGTTCCCCTCGAAACCATGTTCGGCTACGCCACCGACGTGCGCTCGCTCTCCAAAGGTCGCGCCAGCTACTCCATGGAAACCTCCCATTTTGAACAAGTGCCCGACAACGTGCTGGCGCGAATCACAGAAGACACCACTTCCTAGACGACACACTTTAAATCCAAAATTTCATGACTGGACAAAAAATACGCATCAGACTTCAAGGATTCGACTATCGAGTGATCGACCAGTCCGCGTCCGAGATTGTAGATACCGCCAAGCGTTCCGGCGCTCGAGTTTCCGGTCCCGTGCCGCTTCCCACGCGCGTCGAGAAAGTTACCGTGAACCGCTCGCCACACGTCGACAAAAAAGCCATGGAGCAATTCGAAATCCGCACGCACAAGCGCCTGCTGGACATCATAGAGCCGACCGCCCAAACCGTGGACGAGCTCAAGAAACTGAACCTTCCCTCTGGAGTAGACATTACCATTAACGTATAAACCGGACGGATACATAAGAACACTTTCGCTGGCGATCGCCGGTGCTAACGTGGGTCTATTAAACGGAGCAAGCGCTCCACCTACCTCTTAGAAATATGAACTATACACTCTTAGGCAAAAAATTGGGCATGACTCAGCTGTACGATGGAACCGTCCAGGTTCCCGTCACAGTGATTCAGGCGGGCCCATGCCCAGTGCTTCAGGTCAAGACGACCGATACGGACGGCTACAACGCCTTCCAAATCGGCTACGAGACCAAGAAAGACAAGCGAGCGAGCAAGGCGGAACGCAAGCACGCCTCCAAGAACGGCGCCACCGCGGCCCCCAGAACCATTCGCGAAGTGCGTTGCGACGAGGCTCCCGAGTTCAACACCGGCGACGTATTGGACGTCACCAAGTTCGAGGAAGGCCAGAAGATCGACGTCATCGGCATCACCAAAGGACGCGGATTCCAAGGCGTTGTGAAGCGTTTCAACGTCAAGGGCGGCCCCGCTTCCCATGGCTCCATGTTCCATCGCCGTATCGGTTCGATCGGACTGTGCCAGTGGCCCGGACACGTATTCAAAAACCAGAAGATGCCAGGACGCATGGGCGGTCGGCAACGCACGGTTCAAAACCTCAAGATCATGAAAATCGACGCGGAGAAGAATCTCATCCTCGTGCGAGGCGGCATTCCCGGCGCCAATGGCGACACCATCCTCGTTCGCGACGCGATCAAGCGCAAGTAGGACCGAAGGAGACCACGATCATGAAGTTGAAAGTATTTAAGAACGACGGCAGCGAAAGCGGCGAATCCGATTTCGACATTCCCGTATTCGAAGACGGTAAAGGCCTCCAAGCCCTCAAGGAAGTAGTAGTCGCTCAAGCGGCAAACAACCGTCAGGGTAGCGCCAATACGAAAACTCGCGGAGAAGTCCGAGGCGGTGGCAAGAAGCCCTGGCGCCAGAAAGGCACCGGCCGCGCTCGCGCTGGCAGCACTCGTTCTCCGATCTGGGTAGGCGGCGGCGTCGTATTCGGCCCGAAACCACGCGACTACTCCAAAAAGATTAACAAGAAGGTGCGGCAGCTCGCGTTCAATCGCGCCCTGTTCGAGCGCGCCAACGATGGATCCCTCGTCGTTATCGATGCCCTGGACATTGCCCCGGCGAAGACCAAGGTGGCGGACGAGCTGATCAGCAAGGTGGCTCCTAAAGGCAGCGTGCTTTTGATCGACGCGACCTACTCCGAAACCACCTTTCGATCTATCCACAACATCGCCCGCATCCTTCCCGAAGAAGCCACTACGGTGAGCATCTCGGATTTGCTTCAGTGCGACAACGTGATCGCAACCCGCACCGCGATCGAAGGACTCATCGCTCGCTCCAAAGGAGGTTCGAAATGATTCAAGCAGACCAAATCCTGAAATCCCTTCGTTTGACCGAAAAGTCGAATCTCCAATCCGCGGAGATCGGACAGTACACCTTCGAAGTATTCAAAGACGCGAACAAGTACGCTATCAAGGCGGCTGTCGAGAAGGTCTTCGACGTGTCGGTCACGCGCGTCAACGTCATCAACCAAAAAGGCAAGCCGGCCCGCAATCGCAAGACCGGGCGCGCCAATTACAAATCCGACTACAAGAAAGCGATCGTCACCTTGAAGACCGGAGACACGATCGAAATCGTATAAGCGACGAGGATACACAGAAATGGCTATCGTAAAATTTAGACCCATCACGCCGACGCTGCGATTCACCGAATTGCAGAAGCGCGACGTTTCCAAGAAACGTCCCGAGAAGGCGCTCACCACTTCCTACAGCAAGTCCGCGGGACGCAATTGCTATGGCCGCGTGACCGCGCGCCGTCGCGGTGGCGGACACAAGCGCTTGCTCCGCATCGTCGACTTCCGTCGCAACAAGTACGACATCCCGGCGAAGATCCAGGCCATCGAGTACGATCCCGGACGTTCGGCCCACATCGCTCTCCTCGCGTACGCCGACGGCGAGAAGCGCTACATCATCGCGCCGGAAGGATTGAAGGCGGGCGACAAGGTGCTCTCTTCGCTAAAGGCGATTGATTTCGTTCCGGGCAACGCAATGCCGCTCGAACACATCCCGCCATCGACGCGACTGCACGCCGTGGAGATGCTGCCGGGGAAGGGCGCTCAACTCGCTCGTTCCGCTGGAAACTCGCTCGAATTGATCAACATCGAAGGCGACCACGCTCAGCTGAAACTCCCCTCAGGCGAAATTCGCCTGGTGAGCAAGAAGTGCATGGCCACCATCGGAGTCGTCAGCAACGGCGAGCATTCCAAAGTCGTGATCGGCAAGGCCGGCCGCAATCGCTGGAAGGGCAAGCGCCCGCGCGTTCGCGGCGTTGTCATGAACCCGGTCGACCACCCCAACGGCGGTGGCGAAGCGAAGAGCAAGGGCGGCGGCGGCCGCCAGATGCTCGTGTCTCCATGGGGGCAATTGGCGAAGGGCTATCCAACCCGCCGCAAGTCCAAGGAAAGCAACAGCCTCATTCTCGTCCGCCGCAACGGACGCAAGATGAAGCGCAAATAGTCGGAGAAGGATTTAAAGAATGTCTCGCTCAATTAAAAAAGGATTTTTCGTAGACCCGCATTTGATGGACAAAGTCGAACGCGCTCAGGACGCCAACGATCGCAAGCCGATCCAGACCTGGTCGCGCCGCTCCACCATCACGCCGGAATTCGTCGGACTCAACTTCAACGTGCACAACGGCAAGACCTTTGTCCCTGTCTACGTCACTGAAAACATGGTCGGCCACAAGCTCGGCGAGTTCTCTCAGTCGCGCATGTTCAAGGCCCACGGCGGCAGCAAGTAATCGGGAGAACTGATAAAATGGAAGTACACGCTTTAACCAAATACGCGCGCATGTCGCCGAAGAAGGTGAACGAAGTGGCTCGAACGATCCGCGGCAAGCAAGCCACGGCCGCCCTCGACCTGCTCAAGTTCATCCCGCGCAAGTCTGCGACCCTCATCGCCAAGACCCTCGAGTCGGCGATCGCCAACGCGGAGAACAACCACGACCTTTCCGCCGACAACCTCACGGTTGACAAAGCGATCATCGAACAAGGTCCCGCCCTCAAACGATTCAAGGCAGCCGCCCGCGGCGGCGTTGCCAAGCGCAAGAAGCGCATGTCGCACATCCGAATCGTCCTCACCGACAACGCCTAACACTTTATATATACATGGGACAAAAAACGCATCCGATCGGATTTCGACTCGCGGTTAACCGCAACTGGCAGTCGCGCTGGTTCGCGCCGAAAAACGAGTTCGCGAAAACGCTGCACGAAGACTACATCATCCGCGACAAGCTGATGGAGAAGCTCAAGTACGCGTCGGTTCCGCGCATCTTCATCGAGCGCGCGTCCTCCCGCGTCCGCGTTAAGATCTTCACCGCTCGCCCCGGCATCGTCATCGGTCGCAAGGGCCAGGAAATCGAGAAGATCAAGGAAGAGCTTTCGGTCATGACCGGTCGCGAAATCCTTCTCGACATCCAGGAAGTCAAGAAGCCGGAACTCGAGGCCAAGCTGATCGCCGACAACGTCGCCCTGCAGCTCGAGCGCCGCATCTCCTTCCGCCGCGCCATGAAAAAGGCAGTCCAAATCGCCATGAGCTTGGGAGCGGACGGAATCAAAGTTCAAGTCGGTGGACGTCTCGGCGGCGCGGATATCGCCCGCACGGAAGTCCAGCGACAAGGCAGCGTGCCTCTCCACACCTTGCGTGAAGAGATCGACTATGGCACGTCGGAAGCCAGCACCGTTTACGGCATTATTGGCGTGAAGTGCTGGGTATTCAAAAAGGAAGAACAGCAATAACCTCCCCTCCAACGAGCCATGCCAGCACTCACTCCATCACGAACCAAGTACCGCAAGTCCATGAAGGGCCGCATTCGCGGCAACGCCAAGGGCGGCGACACCATGGCCTTCGGCGACTACGCCATCCAGGCCCTCGGCCGCGGGTACTTCACCGGAAACCAGATCGAAGCCGCTCGTGTCGCCATCACGCGTCACATGAAACGTAAGGGAAAGCTCTGGATTCGAGTATTCCCGCACAAGCCGATCACCAAGAAGCCGCTCGAAACCCGTATGGGTAAGGGCAAAGGCCCCGTCGACCACTACGTCGCAGTCGTCAAGCCGGGGCTCATCCTCTTCGAACTTGCGGGCGTTCCCCTTTCGGTCGCTCGCGAAGCCATGCGCCTGGCGGACACCAAGCTTCCCTTTAAGACACGCTTCGTCGTGCGTGAGAACATGGAATAATCCGAGAACGGACACACGAACAATGAAGGTAAAGGACATCAGAGAACTTTCGCTCCCCGAGCTGGAGAAATCGATCCGTGACACGCGCGATCAACTCCTCCAGTTGAAGCTGCGCAAGCAGACCGGGCAAGTAGAGAACACCGCGGAGCTGACGCAGCGCCGCAAGGACATCGCGAAAATGGAGACAATCCGCAGCGAGAAAATCCAGGCGGAAGCGAAATCCGCGTAACTTAGAGATCAATACGTCATGGAAAACGCTCGCAACAGCAGAAAAAATCTTATCGGTTTCGTTACTTCGATATCCGGGGACAAGTCAATTAAAGTGACTTACAACTACAAGATCCCGCATCCGCGCTATCGCAAGGTGATTAACCGTAAGACGGTTGTCCACGTTCACGACGATAAGAGCGATGCCCGCCTCGGCGACCGTGTCGAAATTATGGAGACGCGTCCCATTAGCCGACTGAAGCGCTGGCGTTTGGTTCGCATCATCGACCGCGCTCCCGTTGTAGGACTATCGATCGACGACGAACCGGAAGCGGCTACTAAGGAAGCGCCTGCCAAGGAAGCGCCGGCCGAGGAAACGGCAGCCGCGGAATAAAGGAGAAAACTCTAATGATTCAATTACGTTCAGAACTGCAGATCGCAGACAACACGGGAGCGAAACGCGCCCACATGATCCGTCGACTCGGTCAGCGCAAGAAGACTGCGGACATCGGCGACGTTATCGTGGTGAATATCAAGGAAAGCAGCGTCGACGCCTCGGTAAAAAAGGGCTCGGTCGTCAAAGCGGTTGTCGTGCGCACCAAAGCGCCGATCCGCCGTCGCGACGGCAGCTACTTGCGCTTCGACAGCAACGCTATCGTGCTGCTCGACAACAATGGAAATCCGCGTGGAACGCGCATTTTTGGGCCGGTCGCTCGCGAACTTCGCACCAAGCAGTTCATGAAGATCGTATCGCTGGCACCGGAGGTACTTTAACCATGGCTAAGACACATATCAAGCAAGGCGACGAAGTCGTCGTCCTCACCGGCAAGGAAAAAGGCAAGCGCGGCAAGGTGCTCGAATTGAGAACCGCCAAGAATCGCGCAGTTGTGGAAGGCCTCATGATGATCAAGCGCCACCTCAAGAAGTCGGAAGAGAATCCCGACGGACAGATCGCCGAGCGCGAAGGGTCGATCCACATTTCAAATCTCATGCTCGCCGAAAAATTCGACGAGCGTCAGTCCAAGAAGAACTAGTTACACTTGCGAGAACTGAACCCGCTCCGGGTCGGAAATCCGGACAATCGCTATGAGCTCTCAGAACTTTCTAAAAGAACATTACGAAACCAAGGTCGTCGAGGCCTTGAAGAAGTCGCGCGGCTACACCAACAAGTACCAGATTCCGCGTATTGAAAAAGTGGTGCTCAACATGGGCGTCAGCGCTTTGCTGGACAAGTCCGTGATGGAGGACGCCGTTAAGAACATGGGTTTGATTACCGGTCAGCGCCCGATTCGCACCTTGGCCAAGAAGAGCATCGCCAACTTCAAACTGCGCGAGGAAATGCCTATCGGCTGCAAGGTGACCCTTCGCGGCGAGCGCATGTGGGACTTCCTGCTTCGCCTGGTCGCCGTGGCGCTCCCGTCTATTCGAGACTTCCGCGGGATTCCGCAGAAATTCGACGGGCACGGGAACTTTTCGCTCGGCATCACCGATATCACCATCTTCCCGGAGATTTCCGTCGAGTCCGTAAAACGCCAGTCCGGACTGGAATTCACCATCGTCACTTCGGCGGCGACGGACGAGGAAGGCTACGAACTGCTCGACCTGTTGGGCATGCCCTTCCGCAAACGCGAACAAGAAGGCGAGCCGACCGACGAGTCGACTCCCGATAACTCCCAAGAAGACGAATCCGCAGCTTAATTTACCATGGCAAAAAAATCATCAATCGCACGTAACGAAAAACGTCGCCGCCTTGTCGAGCGCCACGGAGCCAAGCGGGCAGAGCTCAAGGCGATTCTCGCGAACCCCGACACCAGCGACGAGGAATTCTACATCGCCCAGCGCAAGCTTTGCAAGATGCCGAGAGACACCTCGAAAATCCGCATCCGCAACCGCTGTAACGTGACCGGCCGTCCGCGCGCCTACATTCGCCGCTACGGGCTGTCTCGCCTGACTTTCCGCGAACTGGCCTTGGATGGAAAAATTCCTGGCGTTACGAAATCTTCCTGGTAGGCCTATCGCTCCCAAATTTTATCAATTGAAACGAATCTAGCGCGCAAGCGTCCGCCGGGAGTGTGGATATCGCCCGGTTAAAAACAAAAACAACATCATGCATACTGATCCAATTAGCGACTTCCTAACTCGCATCCGGAACGCGTCCAGCGCGGGCAAGGACGAGTGCGTTTCCCCTCATTCAAAAATGAAGGCGGAAATCGCTCGCATCCTTAAAGAAGAAGGCTTCATCGGCGACTTTTCCGAAGGAAAAGACGAGAAGGGGCACAAAACGCTCGTCGTCGAGCTCAAGTACATCGATGGCGAACCATCGATCAACGGTCTGGAGCGCGTCAGCCGCCCCGGCCTTCGACTGTATTCGAAGAGCACGGACATTCCCCGCGTTCTCAACGGACTTGGCGTTTGTATCCTGACGACCCCGCAAGGGCTCATGAAGGACCGCGACGCCCGCCGCCAAAAACTGGGTGGCGAGATGGTTTGCAACGTTTGGTAGGAAAGGACCCGAATCATGAGCAGAGTTGGAAAACTACCAATCGAAGTCCCTGAAGCGGTAACCGTGACCATCGACGGCACGACCGTCAGCGTCAAGGGCCCCAAGGGAGAACTGTCCAAGTCGTTCCACGGCGACGTCGCTTTCGAGCAGAAGGACGGCAAAATCCAAGTGTCCCCCACGACCAAGACCCGCTTCGCCAACGCGATGTACGGCACCGCCCGATCCATCGTCAATGGAATGGTCGAAGGCGTCGTCAACGGTTTCTCGAAAGACATCGAGATCAGCGGCGTCGGCTATAACGCGGCCCTGAAAGGAAACATCCTCAAGCTGAAGCTGGGCTTCTCCCACGACATCGACTACGAAGTGCCCGAAGGCGCCAAGATCACTGTGACCGATGGGGGAACCAAGTTGAAGATCGAGGGAATCGACAAGCAACTGGTCGGACAAGTCACCGCGTCGATCCGCCACTACCATCCGGTCGAGCCTTACAAGGGCAAGGGCGTCCACATCGTCGGGCAGCATGAAATCCGCAAGGAAGGAAAGACCGTCGCCTAGCGCGGCCCGCCTTCGAGCAACCCTCTAATCCCTATTTTCAAATGAACATCAAAAAGAAGAGAGACCTCGAGCAGAAGAGACGCTGGCGTATCCGCAAGAAAGTTGCGGGCACCGCCGAACGTCCCCGTTTGAGCGTGCACTTCAGCAACAAGCACATCTACGCCCAGGCGATCAACGACGATGAGGGCAAAACCCTCGTGTTCGTTTCCACCAACGGGAAAGACCTGCGCGCGAAGAGCTTGAAAGCCAATGTCGAAGGAGCCTCCGCTCTGGGTAAGACTTTTGGCGAGCAAGCGAAGAAATCCGGAATCAGCAAAGTGGTATTCGACCGCAACGGTCGCCGCTACCACGGATGCGTAAAAACCTTTGCAGAAGCCGCCCGCGAGGCCGGCCTAGACTTCTAATCGCCCTATGAGTACAGCACCCAATCAAACCCAAAACGCGGCTCCGGGCCAAAATCAAAACAACCGCGGCCCTGGCGGCGGCGCCCCCAACCGGGGTCCCAACCGTGGCGGCCCCCGCGGACGTCGCGACGAGGAAAAGCCGGACGACGGCATTTTCGAGAAAGTCGTATTCATCAACCGTTGCGCCAAAGTGGTCAAAGGGGGACGCCGTTTCAGCTTCTCCGCTCTGGTCGTCTGCGGCGACAAGGAAGGCAAAGTCGGCGTTGGCTACGGCAAGGCGAACGAAGTTCCCGAGTCGATCCGCAAAGGCAGCGAGCAAGCCCGACGCAACCTCGAGCCCGTGAAGCTCAAGGGCGACACCATCCCGCACGAGGTGATCGGCGAGTTCGACGGCGGCAAAGTTTTGCTGCGTCCCGCTACGACGGGTACCGGAATCATCGCCGGTGGCGGCGTCCGCGCCGTTCTCGAAGCGGCCGGCGTGCAAAACGTGCTGACCAAGTCGCTCGGCTCCAACAACGCCAACGCCGTGGTTTACGCGACCCTCGAAGGGCTGCGCCAATTGAAAACATTCGAGGACTACAAGCGCTTGCGCTCGTAGTTCGCTATCTATTCTAGAGAGGACTCAAGCAATGAGACTACACAATCTTTCCAACGTTAAGGGAGCCGTCCACCGCCGCAAGCGGGTTGGATGTGGCGAAGGCGGAGGCCACGGCAAGACTTCGGGTCGCGGTGGCAAAGGGCAGACTGCCCGTTCCGGCGGCGGTATTCGTATCGGGTTCGAAGGCGGCCAAATGCCGCTGTTCCGCAAACTGCCGCGTCGCGGTTTCAACAACAAGAACTTCAAGGTCTACTACGAGACCGTCAACGTGGGCGAGCTCTCCAAGCTCGACGACTCCGTGACGGAAGTGAACCGCGAGACCCTCGTGGCCGCGGGCCTCGTGCGGGCCAACGACAAGCCGCTCAAAATTCTGGGCGAAGGCGAGTTGAGCAAAGCGCTCAAAATTACCGCGGACAAGTTCAGCGGTTCCGCCAAGGAGAAGATCGAGAAAGCCGGCGGCGAGGCAATCGCTCCGGAAGCGCCCGCTGAAGAAGCCGCCGCTGAAAAAGCGCCCGCCGACGAAGCGAGCGAGTAGTTCCACCCACTGAATCGAAGAAGGCATGCTATCCGCGTTTACCAACTGCTTGAAAATCCCCGACCTGCGTCAGCGCATATTCCTGACCCTGTCGTTGCTCTTCATTGCGCGTATCGGGGCGAATATTCCACTCCCGGGATTGGATACGCAGCCGTTGCAGGCGTTCTTCGCCGATCAAACGGAGCAGGGTGGCGGCAGTCTTCTCGGTCTCTACAACATGTTCACGGGTGGGGCCCTTCTAAAGGGCGCCGTTTTCGCGCTGGGTATCATGCCGTACATTTCGGCTTCGATTATCTTCCAACTCATGGGCGCGGTTTTCCCGGCCCTGGCCAAGCTCCAGCAAGAAGGTGAGAGCGGACGGGCCAAGCTCAATCAGTACACTCGCTACGCGACTGTCGCAATCTGCGCGGTACAGGCGGTGCTCCTAATTCTCGCTTTGGAAAATCCGGGACGACTTTTCCCGGGTTACTCGCTCGCGGACTATGGCGAGATCGTCATTGTCGGTAAAACCTGGTTTTTAGTCACATCGACCGTCTTCCTCACTGCAGGGACGGTCCTGCTCATGTGGCTGGGCGAGCAAATCACCAAGTCAGGGGTTGGCAACGGGATCTCGTTGCTCATCACCGTCGGCATCCTGGCGGACTTGCCGGGCGCTGTGACCGCGACCTACGGACTGTTCTTCGGCCCAGTCGGCACGCAAAACCTCAAGTTCATCCACGCGGTAGGCATGATCCTTCTCGGACTCGGCGTAACTGCCGGCCTCGTAGCAGTGATCCAAGCGGTACGTAAAATCCCGGTGCAGTACGCCAAACGCGTCGTGGGCCGCAAAGTTTATGGCGGGCAAAGCTCGTTCATGCCCTTGCGCGTCAACTACTCGGGCGTTATGCCGGTCATTTTCGCGTCGGCGATCCTCGCGTTCCCGCAGCAGCTCATCTCCCAACTGGGAGCCTGGCTCGACCAACAGTGGCTCATCGACCTGTCCAACTACCTCGTGCACGGCAGCACGACGTACTACGTGATCTTCGGATTGATGATCCTGTTCTTCTCTTACTTCTGGGTGTCGGTCATGTTCCGTCCGATTCAGATCGCGGACGACCTTAAAAAGCACGGCGGCTATGTTCCGGGCGTGCGTCCAGGCGCCCCGACGGCGCAGTTCCTCGACTTCATCATGACTCGTCTGACGCTGGCTGGCGCGATCTTCCTGACAGTCATCGCTCTGTTTCCAGATATTCTGCTCTTCCAGTTGGATATCCCCATGCGCGTCGCCATCTTCTTCGGCGGCACCGGGATGCTCATCACCGTAGGCGTCATGCTCGACACCATGCGCCAAGTAGAGACCCATCTGCTCCAGCGCCACTACGACGGATTCCTGAAAAAAGGCCGCATCAAGAGCCGCGGCAATACCAAGAGCCTGGACACGGGTCTGGCTGGCGCGACCGACATGAACAACGTGGGCAAGCTCTACCTGTGGCTGCTGGCGATTTTCGCTGTCGGAATCGTGGCTTGGGCAATCCAGTTCTTCTCAAATTAATTCTTTACTTTATGCTTACGAAGCGTCATCACCTCACTCTTTTTCCTCCCACACTGCGCCTGGGGGGAACTGCCGTGGCGACACGCTGCCCGTAGGCTCATCGCATCATCAATTTCCCGGTAAATTCGGACTCTCTAAAACACTTTAACATCAACAACTTGCAGAACTAACATGCCACGTATTCTAGGCGTCGATATTCCCAATAACAAGAAGCTCGCTTACTCCCTCCGCTACATCTACGGAATCGGACCCAAGCGCGCCGACATCGTTTTGGAGCAAACCGGTATTGATCCCGACATTCGGGCCAAAGATCTGAACGAAGAGCAGATCAACGCGATCATGGCCAAAATCAACGAGCTGAACTACCTCGTTGAGGGCGATCTGCGTCGTGATCTGGCGGCGAACATGAAACGCCTCCAAGCGATCAACAGCTATCGTGGCCTGCGTCATCGTCGTGGACTCCCGGTACGTGGACAACGCACGAAAACCAACGCTCGCACGCGCAAAGGCAAGTCCGCCAGCGTCGGCGGCCTCCGCAAGTAACCTTTCTCTATATATAGAAGCTGACGATCATGTCTGAAGAAAACGCTAAACCTGAAGAAGAAGAGGTCGCCGCAGACGCTCCCGAGAAGGAAGCTCCTGTAGCCGAAGCGGATGCTCCGGCAGATGCCGACGCGCCGAAAGAGGCCGAGGGTGCCGAAGAAGCAGAAGAGGAGCTTGCTCCTGGCGGTGTTAAGAAGCAGCCGACCGCTCAGGACCTGCTGAAGGAGGAAATTGGCGAACTCAAGATCCGCAAAGCCAAGGGCAGCAAGAATATCACCACGGGGATCGCGAAGGTCAGCGCGACATTCAACAACACGATCGTCACCATCACCGACACCAAAGGAAACACCATTTCCTGGGCCAGCGCAGGCAAGATGAACTTCCGCGGATCGCGCAAGTCGACCGCGTACGCCGCCCAAGTCGTGACCCAAAACGCGGCCAAAGCGGCGATGTCCCACGGACTCAAGGAAGTGATCATCCACGTCAAAGGCCCCGGCATGGGACGCGATTCCGCGATCCGCGCCTTCCAGTCGCTCGGATTGGAGATCGCTTCGATCGTCGACACCACTCCCATTCCTCACAACGGATGCCGCCCGCCGAAGCGCCGCCGCGTCTAATCCCCTCCACCGTTAATTTCTAGATACACGATCCATGGCTCGCTACACCGGACCAACAGTTAAGATTAGCAGACGTTTTGGTCAGCCGATTTTCGGCAACCACAAATCGCTGGAGAAGCGCGCCTATCCTCCCGGACAGCACGGCCCGCGTCTCCGTCGCAAGCAGTCGGAGTACTCCATCGGCCTCGGCGAGAAGCAAAAGCTCCGCTTTATGTACGGCTTGATGGAAAAGCAGTTTCGCCGCACCTTCGAACGTGCGAAGAACCAACGCGGGGTGACCGGCACCATCTTTCTCCAGCTTTTGGAAACGCGGCTCGACAGCGTCGTCTACCTCCTCGGCTTCACCAAAACCCGCCAGGCGGCTCGCCAGTTCGTCAATCACGGACACATCCGCGTCAACGGCCAGAAAGTCGACATCCCCAGCTACCAAGTGCAGCCGGGCGACGAGATCGAAGTGCGCAACGGCACTTCCTCCCGCCAGCTCGCGACTCGCAACATGGAAGCGACGCGCCTGCGCAATGTCCCGGACTGGATGACGCGCAACGACGAAGCGTTTCGCGGCGTCATGAACCGCCTGCCGGATCGCGAAGAAATGGAGCAAAGCATCAACGAGCAGCTGATCGTTGAATTCTACAGCCGCTTCTAGTTCGCGATCGTATTCACTATTTCCTTAATCTCGCCCAGCTGTACTCAGACCCTATTACGCAATGCCAAAACGTATCGGAAAGTTCGAACTCCCAAATCGTCTCGTCAAAGTTGAGGAAGGTTCTTCCACGACTTACGCCAAGTTTATCGCCGAGCCCTTCGAAGCCGGCTATGGACACACGATCGGCAACTCGCTGAGACGCGTACTGCTGAGCTCCATCGAAGGTGCGGGGATTTCCTCGGTCAAAATCGACGGCGTTAGCCACGAGTTCCAAAGCGTCGACGGCATCGTCGAAGACGTCACCGACATCGTGTTGAACCTCAAGAAGGTCCTGCTCATCTGCCACAATCGCGAAGGCGCGAAGCTGATGATCAACGTGAATCGCTCCGGCCCGATCACCGCGGCCGACATCGAGTCGGACCACAACGTGGAGGTCGTCAATCCGGACCAAGTCATTTGCACCCTCGACCGCGAAATGCAGTTCACCGCCGAGCTCGAAGTGAAAGTCGGACGCGGCTACTGCCCAGGCGAGGACAACAAGGACGAGGATCAGCCTATCGGCGTTATCCCGATCGACTCGCTATTCAGCCCGGTCAGCCTCGTCAAGTACTCGGTCGAAGCCACGCGTGTCGGCCAGATTACCGACTACGACAAGCTCCTCCTCGAGATCTGGACGGACGGGCGGATCACTCCAGACGACGCGCTCAAGCAGTCCGGCGCGATCCTCAAGCATCACCTCGATGTCTTCGACAACGTTTCCGACGAGAACTACGAGTTCGAAGACGAAGGGGCGGAAGTCAGCGAAGAGCAAAACAAGCTTCGCAAGCTGCTCAACATGAGCGTCAACGAAATCGAGCTCTCCGTCCGCGCAGCAAACTGCTTGAACAACGCCAACATCACCACCGTCGGCGAACTGGCCATGAAGAGCGAACAGGAAATGCTCAAGTACCGCAACTTCGGCAAAAAATCTCTCAACGAAATTAAAGATAAACTAGAATCCCTCGGACTCTCGCTAGGAATGAAATTCGACGAGCGCCTCCTCGACATGAAGAAGGAGCTGTAGTCGGAATCGAGGACTGAAAACAGGAAACATTTAGGCCATGCGTCACCGCAAGCATAGCAATCAACTCGGCGTCAAGAAAGAGCACCGCGAAGCGCTCCTCGCCAATCTCTCAACCGCTCTCATCACCCATGGGAAAATCACAACCACGTTGAAGAAGGCCAAAGCCCTTCGCCCCTTCGTGGAGAAAGTGATTACCCTCGCGAAAGACGGCAGCCTGCACAAACGACGCATCGCGATTTCCCGCGTGCGCGACACGGCCGCTGTCCACGAGCTATTCGAAGAGAAAGTGGAGCAGTTCCGCGATCGTAACGGCGGCTACACGCGTATCTACAAATTGGGCACGCGACGCGGCGACGCGGCGGAAATGGCGATTATTGAACTGATCGACGCGGAGGACGAAGGCTATGCCAAGAAAAGCAAGCCCAAGTCGAAGGCGAAGAGAGCGGCCAAACCAGCCGCGAAGGAAGAAGCTCCGAGCGAAGAGGAAGCGGCTCCCGAGGAAGAGGAAGTCGCCGTCGCAGAAGAAGCTCCCGCGGAAGAAGCAGCCCCTGAGCCGGAAGAAGCCGAAGTAGAGGAAGCACCTGCTGCGGAAGCCAAAGAGGAGGCTCCCGAACCCGAAGCGAGCGCGGATGCCGACGCGGACGCTGACGATTCGGACGATACCGCCAAAGAAAAGAAAGGCGAGTAAGCCGAGTGGGCTAAAAATTGTTTTCGAAATGCGTTCTTCTGCGAAGGGCGCATTTTTTGTATAGTATCGTCATGCACGCGTTCACGTGGTTTTTGATTTTGTACACAGGTTCCGCATTGGTCGGGCTGACTTTGCTTTGGTACTTCTACGATCGTCGCGACAAGCGAGCCTTTGAAACGGGCCGACGACGCAAAGTGTTCCACTGCGTTCGCTGCGGGAGCGTCTATTCCGTGCGAAAAGCGGACGTGTCGGAAGGCGAGCCGTGTCCGGATTGCGACTACAATAACTTCGAGCTGTCGTTCTAGACCACGTGGCCTAGTCCCTGGCAGGAGGAAGTAGTCGATCCGGGTCCACGGGCGTTTCGACGCTTCGTCTAGCTGCTCGGGCGGCATTCATCGGGACACTCGCTGCCCGCTTGTTTGGCCTGACAGTCAAGAACGAGTACTCTTTCCATTTTAGGACGATGTCATCAACCTGCCAAGCTCGTCCGAGGTCGGCTTAATCTGGGCGAAATTGCACGGTCCCCAGCATTTTTCCAACGCGTTTACTTTCCAAGGTTGGAAAGTAAACACGTAGAAAGGGTGAAAGAGGGAATTGGCGAGCAAAACTGTTCGTTTAGTGATTTCACCCTAAAAGTGAGTGACAGTGTTGGCCTGGAGCTGGTTTAATGGACGTTTTCTTTTATGAAACATCAAACCATAGCGGTACTCGATTTTGGATCTCAATACACGCAGGTGATTGCCCGCCGCATTCGCGAATGCTCGGTCTATTCCAAGATCTATCACTATAAGACGACCGCTAAAGCGCTCAAAAAAGACAACGTCGTGGGCATCATTTTGTCGGGTGGTCCGGAGAGTGTGCTTTCCAAGGGCTCGCCTCGCCCGGACAAGAAGATTTTCGAGCTGGGCATTCCGGTATTGGGGATTTGCTACGGTGTTCAGTTGCTGGCCCACTTGTTGGGCGGAAAAGTGGAGAAGAGCAACGAGCGGGAATACGGGCACGGCGTGCTGAAGATCGCAAAGAAGGGGAGTCTGTTCCGCGGCTTGCCGAGCAAGCTGCGCGTATGGAACTCGCACGGGGACCGACTGGCGAAACTGCCGCGCGGGTTCCGTGCGGTTGCCGCGACCGAGAATTCCAACTACGCGGGAATTGCGGACGAGAAGCGAAAGTTCTTCGGCATCCAGTTCCACCCAGAGGTCGACCACACCGAGGGTGGGCTCAATATTCTAGAGAACTTCTTGCGCAAGATTTGCGGCTGCCAAGCGGATTGGTCCATGGCGTCGCTGGCCGAAGAGTCGATTGCCTCGATTCGTGAAACGGTGGGCGAGGATCGCGTTTTGCTGGGCTTGAGCGGTGGCGTCGATTCGTCGGTGGCGGCTGCGTTGATCCACAAAGCGGTCGGCCGTCAGTTGACCTGCGTATTCGTGGACAACGGTCTGCTTCGCATGCACGAGCGCGAGCTGGTGGTGGATCTCTACAAGCGTCACTTCAACATGGACGTTCGCGTGGCCCGAGCGGGCGGGAAGTTCCTGCAAAGGCTCAAGGGCGTATCCGATCCGGAGCGAAAGCGCAAAATAATCGGGAACACCTTCGTGAAGGTTTTCCAGGAATCGCTCAAACGCATCGGCGACGCGAAATTCCTGGCCCAAGGCACGCTCTATCCGGATGTGATCGAGAGCATCTCGATCGACGGCAACCCCGCCGCGACGATTAAGAGCCACCACAACGTGGGCGGCTTGCCCAAGAACATGAAGTTCGAGTTGTTGGAGCCGCTGCGTCACTTGTTTAAGGACGAAGTGCGCGCCTTGGGAGCCGAGTTGGGCCTCCCGAAGGAAGTGGTTTGGCGCCAGCCTTTTCCGGGTCCGGGTCTGGGCGTACGCGTCCTCGGCAGCGTAACGGAGCGGAAGCTGAAAGTGTTGCGGAAGGCCGACGCCATCTTGCACGAGGAGATGATGGAATCGGACCTCTACTACAAAGTGTGGCAGTCGTTTTGCGTTTTTCTGCCCGTTCGCACGGTTGGCGTGATGGGGGACGAGCGCACATACGACAACGTGATCGCGGTCCGGATTGTCGAAAGCAAGGACGCGATGACAGCCGACTGGGTGAGAGTGCCGTACGAAGTATTGCAACGCGTATCCAATCGTATCATCAATGAAGTTTCGGGCGTGAATCGGGTTGTGTACGACATCAGTTCGAAGCCTCCTGGAACAATCGAGTGGGAGTAGAGCTCTTTAGGAATAGACAATTGTTATGAAAGCGAAATTAGGTACCCTGATAATCACTACGGTTTCACTCTTCGGCGCGGCGGGGCTCCTCGGAGCCGACTCTGACGAGGAGGTCATTCAATCAACCATCGAACTCGCACGGTCTTATTTGGGCGACGAGAACAAGCTCGAAGCGATCACAAGTATCCATTACGAGGGTTCGCTGCTGTACAGCTCCGGCGAGTTGGGAACCATCGAAATGGTCTACCAGAAACCCATGCGCCAACGCATGGTCGCGGTCATAGGCGATCGCAAGGAAATCTCGGTTCTCAACGGCTCGGAGGGCTGGACGACATTCGAGCGGGTCGTGGACTCGTTGCCGCTGAGCATGGAGATTTTCGATCCGCTTCGCATCCTGATTATGCAGTCGAGCGTTCGTGAAGCCTTCGGGTTTTTCCAGAAACCTGACGTGCGCAATGGCGAGATCACCTACGATGGCAAGGAAACGTTCAAGGGCCGCGAGTGCATTCTGCTCACTTACCATCATGGTGACGGAATCGCCTACCGCCGGTTCATCGACGCCGAGACTGGCCAGGTGCTCCGAAGTTTGGACAGCAAGGGCGTGGAGTACGTGGAAGAAGGCGAGATCCTCGTGGACGGCATTCGATTCCCTAAGAAAATGGTCAGCACGTTTTCGACCGCAATTGGAAGCCAGACGATGGAGTTTTCCTATACGTCGATCAAACTGAACCGCGACTTGCCCGAGTCGGATTTCGTGATGCCGCTCCCTTAGAGACTGTCCAATAAGTCCATTCCTTCGCCCTTTTGTTCTATTTGAGTTTATAATTCATTAGCTCACGTCGCAATACCCTCCGGGTATTCCTCGGATCGCAGCCTGAATTCTAACTCTCAAATATAACTTCAATGGCTCGAAAGCGACTTATTGGACAGTCTCTTAGGGGAGCCTCGTTGGGCATTGGATGGTCCGCGGTCGTTTGTTTTTCTTTGCCAAGCGATTACGGGTCTAGCATTAGTGGCGCCATGGCAGATTTGGCATTCAGTGCTCGCGGATTTCGCGAGAGATTGGCTCGGTTTTGCGAGACCGCTGTGGTTCCGCAGGCGATCGTCGATGCCGTTTCGAAGATCCTGGCGGACATTCGGACGAAGGGCGACCGCGGAATCTCCACGACTCTGCGTCGGATTGACGGCGTCGCTTTGAAACCGAGCCAATTTGCGATTTCCAAAGAGGAGAGGGCCGCGGCCCTCAAGCGGCTCGGCCGCGCGGATCGGGAAGCGATACGGGAATCGGTGGCGTCGGTGACCGATTTCCATCGTCACGCCTTGCCGCGTTCCTGGTCGGCCAAAAACCGGCACGGGGCGACGATAGGCGAGCGATTTTATCCAATTGACCGAGTCGGCTTGTACGTGCCCACCGATTTAGCGTCGACTGCGATTATGACCGGGGCCCTGGCCAAGCTGGCGGGCGTGCCGGAAATCGTGGCCTTTACTCCCTGCGATTCCGAAGGAAACGTGAATGACGCCGTTCTTGCTGCGATGCACTTGTGCGGAATCACCGAAGCCTATCGGGTCGGCGGCGTTGCGGCGGTCGGAGCGATGGCGTTCGGGACAGAGTCGATTCGCGCTGTATCCAAAATTTTTGGACCCGGTAACGCTTACACTGTTGAAGCGAAGCGCCAAGTGTACGGAACGATTGGCGTGGATCTTTTGCCGGGTCCGAGCGAAGTGCTCGTCATTGCGGACCGTTCCGCCAATCCGCGTTTTGTCGCGGCGGATTTGCTGGCCCAGGCGGAGCACGGCTCGGGTCGAGAGAAGATATTCCTAGTCAGCCTTTCTCGGGATGTCGCCCGGAGCATACGCGCGGAGATGCGGGAGCAAGTCAAAACGCTTTCGCGAAAAGCGCTCATTCGGGAAGTCCTCAGGAGCGGCTTCTTTTCGGTTGTGGTCGACACGTATGCGGAAGCGGCGGAGGTGGCGAACTTCGTGGCGCCCGAGCACATGGAACTCGAAGTGGATGCCGGCAAGTTGAGCTATTTGACGAAGACGATCACCACCGCGGGCGCCATCATGCAAGGCGGCTGGTCCGCGACTGCCTTGGGAGATTTCGTAGCGGGGCCGAGCCACGAGTTGCCGACCGGGCGTTCGGGGCGCTATTTCAGCGGTTTGCAAGTAAGCGATTTTTTTCGGAGATCGAGTTTGATTCGGTACAACGAACGGGCTCTGAAGAAAGCGGCTCCCGCGGCGGAGGCCTTCGCTCGCATGGAGGGTTTGGACGGCCACGGGCGTTCGGTGTCAATTAGATTGGAGAAGTCGTGAGCGAGGAACGCACGGCATCCCGGTTCGCCTTGCGGCATGTAAAGCGATTGAAGGCGTATCAGCCCGGCTTTCAGCCGCGCGGCGACGGTTGGGTGAAACTTAATACGAACGAGAACCCGTATCCGCCTAGTCCGAAAGTCGAGGAGGCGATCCGCAGCGTTTCCGGCGAAGCGCTTCGGTTGTATCCAGACCCGGCCAGTTCGGAATTGCGGAGCGCGGCGGCCCGGCTTCATGGGTTGGATTCGGCCAACGTTATCGTCGGCAATGGCTCGGACGATATCCTGAATCTTCTGGTGCGGTCGTTTTCGACTGCGAGCGACTCGGCGGGATTCACGCTTCCGAGCTATTCCCTGTATCCAGTGCTTTGCGGTATTCAAGGTTCGGGTACGATCCAGGTGCCGTTTTCTCGAGATATCGAGCTTCCCACATCCGAAATTCTCGAGTGCGGGGCGAACGTCGTTTTTCTGACCTCACCGAACGCGCCCACGGGCGTGGGATTCTCCAACGCCGCCCTTCGAGCCTTGATTGGCGGGTTCGACGGAATCGTCGTCGTCGACGAGGCTTATGCGGATTTCGCTAAGGAAAACGCGGTGGAGCTGCTGAGCGAGTTTTCGAACTTGGTGGTTACTCGAACCTTTTCCAAGTCTTATGGACTGGCGGGATTGCGTGTAGGCTACGCGTTGGCGTCATCCGATATTGTCGCGACTTTAGATCGCGTGCGCGACAGCTACAACGTGAATCGCCTTTCCCAGGCGGGGGCGTTGGCCGCGTTGGAAGACCAAAACTATCTGGATGCGATTGTTGGGAAAATCAAGCGCACGCGCGACTACTATCACAAGGAGCTTTCGTCCCTCGGCTGGTTTACCTATGAGTCGCAGGCGAATTTCCTGTTTACTGAGCCTGTCGATCGTTCGGGGGAGACCGGTCCGGAGGTGGCTCGAAGTTTATTCGAGTTCTTGAAGTCGAGGAAGGTACTCACGCGGTACTTTCCCGGTCACGCCTTGACTGAGAGTTTTTTGCGGATAAGTGTGGGTGACGAAGATCAAATGCTCAAAGTGAGCGAATCCATAGAAGAATGGCTGAAGGACGCATAGCATCGCTAAAACGCGAAACCAAGGAGACGAACATCAGCGCCACGCTGAATGTCGATGGTTCCGGTAATTCGAACATCGATACGGGGGTGCCGTTTTTCGATCACATGCTGACTTTGTTCGCTTCCCACGGCTTGTTCGACTTGGATGTCGAGGCCAGCGGGGACGTTTCGGTGGACTATCATCACACGGTCGAGGACGTGGGTATCGTTCTCGGGCAGCTTTTCAAGGACGCCATTGGGGACAAGAAAGGAATGCGCCGCTACGGTTTTTTCATTTTGCCGATGGACGAGTGTTTGGGCCGCGTGGCGATCGATTTGGGGAACCGCCCGTTCCTCGAGTACCAAGTGGCTGCTCAAACGTCCTACGTCAGAGACTTCAATATCATCCTGGTAAAGGAGTTTTGTCGCGCGTTTTCCAATACGCTCGGAGCGAATCTGCACGTGAAGCTCGAATACGGCGAAGAACCGCACCACATCGCAGAGTGCATTTTCAAGTGCTTGGCGCGGGCGGTGGACGCGGCCAGTTCGATCGACGAACGCCTCGGCGGTCGACTCCCTTCGACCAAGGGAATGCTTTGATGAAGGAAGAACCCGTTGCGTTTCACTTCTTCATTTTGAATTCTTGAATCTAACTTTATTTCCAGTGAGTACGGATATCGCCATTATTAACTATGGAATGGGCAACTTGCGCAGCGTCGAGAACGCGTTGCTCAAGGTGGGGGCCGCGCCGCGGATTGTCACGTCGCCGGACCAGGTCGAGGATGCGGACGGATTGGTTTTGCCGGGTGTCGGCGCGTTGGAGGATTGCGTGGACGGATTGCGAGCGTCTGGCTTTGCCGATTTCGTGTCGGGGTGGATCGGAGAGGATCGGCCGTTTCTGGGGGTTTGTCTTGGATTGCAAGCGCTCTTCGAGGTTTCCGAGGAACGCGATGTCAAAGGGATCGGCGTATTCAGCGGGAAAGTGGTTCGGTTTACTTCCCGCCCGGGCTTGAAGATTCCGCATATGGGCTGGAACACGGCGCAACTCCAGCAGCCCGGATCGCCGTTTTGGAAGGACTTGGACGAGTCCTCCGACCGGTTTTATTTCGTGCACAGCTATTTTGCCCGCCCGGACGATCCCGAACTGGTTTTGACGACGACGGAGTACGATGGCGTATTCACGAGTTCGATTGCCCGCGGGAACACAGTTGCCTGCCAGTTTCACCCCGAAAAAAGCCAGTCTTGCGGTTTGCGTATCTACGCGAATTTCACCGAAGTTTGCGATAAGCTGACCTCCACGAGCGTGTAGCGTCGCTAATAGTTCCCGAGGGAGCTCCCGGGGCTTTACATCGAACGGGTAAGAGACGTAGTCTGAACGTTTCGCTCAATAACACCTGAGCAACAATTTTCAAAACTACCGCCCCTAGACCATGAGTAAACAGGCCGTTCTAAAACTGGACGATAACGAATTCGCTTTCCCGACTATCGAAGGTGTTGAAGACGAGAAGGCGGTCGATTTCCGAAGCCTCCGTTCCACTACTGGCTACGTTGCGTACGACGAGGGCTATGGAAACACGGGCTCCTGCCAGAGCGAGATTACGTTTATCGACGGGGAGGCGGGCATTCTTCGCTATCGCGGGATTCCGATCGAGCAATTGGCTGAGCAGTCGGACTTCCTCGAGTCGTCCTACATGATTTTGTACGGGGATCTCCCCAGCCAGTCCCAGTTGCATGAATTTCGCTCTCGCGTTCGCGACAACGCCGCGGTTTCGCCTCTTATGGCGGAGGCGTTGAAGGGCTTCGCGGCGGATGCGCCGCCAATGGGTGTGCTCGGTTCCATGCTCGGCGCTTTGAGCTGCTACAATCCGGAACTCGCGACGAATGATCGCGCGGTGGATTTGGAGAATTTCGATCAAGCGGCGGCGGTTGCAATTGCCCAGACTGCTACTGCGGCGGCGCTGGCATTCCGTTCGTCCCAAGGGAAGGAAGGCAACGCGCCGGATCCGTCCTTGTCGTTTGGGGACAATTTCCTCCACTTGATGTTCTCGGAGAAAGGCCAGCCTTACGAGGCGATCCCGGAAGTGAGCCGCGCGTTGGACTTGATGCTGCTTCTCCATGCCGACCACGAGCAGAACTGCAGCACGTCGACCGTGCGCATGGTCGCCTCGGGCGGGGCGAACTTGTTTGCTTCCGTGGCTGCGGGTTCTGCCGCTCTTTGGGGACCGGCTCACGGCGGGGCGAATATGGCGGTAATCAAAATGCTGGAGGAGATAAGGGCCTCGGGCGACGATGGCTCGTCCTTCATCGAAGAAGCCAAGAGCGGCCAGAGCGGCAAGCGACTGATGGGATTCGGTCATCGGGTCTACAAGAATTTCGATCCGCGGGCCAAGATCATCGGCAAGGCGTGCGAGGAGCTTCTCGACAAAATGGGGATCGACGATCCGTGTTTGGACATCGCCCGAAACTTGGAGCAGGCGGCGCTGGCGGACGACTATTTCGTTTCGCGGAACTTGTATCCAAATGTCGACTTCTACAGCGGCATTGTGCTCCGCGCGCTCGGAATCCCGGCCGACATGTTCACGGTGATGTTCGCCATTGGGCGCATGCCGGGCTGGGTGGCGAACTGGCGCGAAATCGCGATGAACCCGAAGATGAAGATCAATCGGCCGCGCCAGATCTATCAGGGGCCCGCGCTGCGCGACTACGTCCCGATGGAGTCGCGGGGTTGAGCGCTCGCGTGATTGGCGGAGAGTGAATCGTATGACGTCGCCAAGCTTCGCGATCCGGTCTAGTCGAGCGTTCGCCATAGCGGGGTTTGCTTTGCTAGCGGTGAGCGCCCAATTTGATTCGCTGCGAAGCGAGACGTTTCACTTTTGCGCCTTGGGGGACATGCCTTATGTCCTGCCGCAAGACTACGAGCGATTCGATCGCGTGATCGACGCGGTCAACGCCGACGAACCCGAGTTCACGGTTCACGTGGGCGACACCAAGTCCGGAGGTTCCCCGTGTTCGGACGAGTCGTTCGACCGGACGTGGTCGAGTTTCGGGCGATTCGACCACCCGCTGATCTACACTCCCGGCGATAACGAATGGACGGACTGCCACCGAGAGGCCGCGGGTCGGATGGATCCGATCGAGCGATTGGCGGCTATTCGCGAACGGTTTTTTCCCGATTCGATGACCCTTGGGGGTGGAGCGGCTTTCGAGTTGGAGACGCAGTCGGCGGATCCGCAATGGGAGCGCTTTGTGGAGAATCGAATGTGGATGCGCAGTCGGGTGCTCTTCGCGACCTTGCATATCGTAGGCAGCAAGAACAACCGCCAGGAGTCGATTCCCGGCGCCGTGGCGGAGTTCCTTGATCGCGACGCCGCCAACGAGGCGTGGTTGACGCGCGTTTTCGATCGGGCGGACGCGACTGGCGCTCCGGCGGTCGCGTTGTTCATCCACGCGAACCCGTTCGGGAACGGAGGCGAGGCGAACTGGGACGATGGGTTTACCCGTTTTCTAAACCAGCTGCGGGCGCGGGCGATCGCGTTCGCGAAACCCGTTTTGATCACGCATGGGGACTCGCATTACTTTCGCATCGACAAGCCGCTCATGCATGCGGACAGCGATCACGACGTCGTGGGGAACGTCACGCGTCTCGAAGTGTTCGGCTCGAGCAACATGCACGCGGTCAGAGTGACCGTGGATCCGGACGCGCCTGGCGTTTTCAGCTTTAGCGAGTTAATCGTAGAAGCGAACCGGCGCTAGGACTTGGCTTTTTCCGCGTGGATGAGCTCCTCTAGCTTGAGATCGGTCAACTTCATGATTCCCGCATAGAGTTTCCACATGGCAACGATATAGATCGCCATTCCGGGGATGACGATCACGAGGTAGGAAATCCAAGTCATCCGCCCCATTTGCTCGTTGAACAGTTCCGTGCCTCCCGAGCTGGTGACGAGTATTCGCGAGAGGACGAAGTTCATGACAACGCTGAAAGCTGAGGAAATGATGAATAACTTAGTGGCGAGTTTGAAGAGGTCCTCGAACGCGTTTTGGTGTCCGCGTTCGGCCACGATGCCGTCGATTTTGTCGACGTCGATCACGTCCGGATTGTAGAAGAGCGTTTTGATAAGGGGTTTTTCGGTACGGGCGCTAGCGAGCACGAGGATGCCGAAGATCGCCGGGAGACTCGCCTCTTTAACGGCGACCCAAATGCCGTCGAGGGCCATGACGCCGATCACTCCCGTCAGTCCGACATTGGCGAATCCGAGAATAGAAAACAAGTTGATGTTGCGCCGCTCGATGTAGTCGTACAGGCCATACGCGAGCGGCATAGAGACTGCGATGATCAATATTTGAGTGGGGGTCAAGGCGTCCTCCATTCCGATCTTCGCCAGCAGATCGTCGAGCTTCGAGAACGTGACGCTCGGGGCGACGATGTTGAAGATGATGTTGAGGAACAGGTTTTCCTGTTTGGCCTTGGGGTGTGTCATACCGGGTTTCTTTGATTGTCTTCTATCGACGAGGCGATCAGTTTTTTGAGCTCCCAATCTTGATTGGGCAACCCACTACACGCTATGTCTAACGCAAACATTCTTCTGGGCGTCAATATCGATCACATCGCTACCTTGCGCCAGGCCCGTTACCGGAACGCGGGAGTCGAGCTCGAACCGATCGTCGAACCGGATCCGGTGGCTCTTTCCGTCGTCTCCGAAGCGGCGGGGGCGGATTGCATCACGGTGCATCCTCGGGAGGACGAACGCCATATTCAACGAGCAGACGTTCTTGGAATCCGAGAGCGCGTCGAGGCGCGTCTCAACATGGAAATGGCGGCGACGGAGGACATGCTCGCGTTCGCTTTGGAAGTGAAGCCGCACTCGATTTGCATCGTACCCGAGAATCGGGAGGAAGTGACCACGGAGGGGGGGCTCGACGTGCTGGGCAATTTCGACCGAATCCGGTCGATCGTCGCCACCGCTGCTGCCGAGGGCATCGCCAGCAGCCTCTTCATCGACCCGGACTCTGAGCAAATTGCGGCCTCGGCGGAAACGAATGCGTCGCACATCGAGTTGCATACCGGCGCTTACGCGAACGCCTACCACACTCCGCAACGGAGCGACGAGTTTCAGCGTCTTGTGGACGGCGCGAATACGGGGTTCAGCCTCGGTCTCATTGTCAATGCGGGTCATGGTATCAACTATACGAATATCGAGGAAGTGCGTGGCCTCCCACATTTACATGAGCTGAACATTGGACACAGCATCGTTAGCCGGGCGATCGAGACCGGATTGGCGGAGGCGATCCGCGAGATGAAAGCCTTGATTCGAGGCGGATGATGTAGTGGAGTTGGGGCGATGGCTCTTGATTTTTCGCTACCCGACGCTGGACCCGTAATCGGGTTGGGAGTCGACATTGTGGACATCGCCCGAATCCGGGACGTGCGCGAACGGCAGGGGGAGCGTTTCTTGCATCGCGTGTATACGCAGGTCGAGCTGGACTACTGTTTAGGGATGAGCAACCCGGACCCGCATTTGGCGGTTCGATTCGCGGCGAAAGAGGCGGTGTCAAAGGCGTTCAGCACCGGAATCGGCGAGCATTTCGAATGGAAGTCGATCGGCGTGGTCCCCGGTGAGCGGCGCCAGCCCGAGATCGAGTTGGACGCGAAAGGAATGGAAACTCTGAAAGCGGTGGGCGGCGTCCGCGTAGCGATTAGCCTGTCGCACGCCGAAACGACCGCGATCGCGATCGCCGCGGTGATCGGTTCGGTTTGAGGCAAGGCCATGGATTTCGAGCGAGTCCGCAAGTCTGTGATCGAAGCGTCGCATCCCGTCATGGACTGCGAGACGGCCGAGGCGTACGAGTCGACGCATTTGGATTCCGAAGACAAAGTCTGGAAAGCGATGCAGCGGGTGGGGCATTCGCTTGGGCGCGGGATTTTGCGGGAATTTGGTCTGAGTCGTTTTGAGTCGACGGAACTGAAACTGCTTGGGTTGATTGGGAAAGGACACAACGGGGGGGACGCTCTTTTGGGAATTCGAGAGATCGCCAGTCGGGCTCGCGTGGCTCGGGTCGCCGTGGTTTTGGCCAGTCCTCGGTCCGAACTAAAGCCGAATACGGAGCGGGCTCTAAGCGAATTGGAGTCGATTTGTCCTTTAGATTGTATCCATATTTTGGATCTAAACAAGGAATCGATCGACGAAGTGGATTTGAGTGTATTCGACATTTGCGTCGACGGTTTGGTGGGCATGCAGTTTCGCCCGCCGCTTCGAGGCGTATCCCGGAGTCTTGTCAACGCGATCAACGAGACGGACGGCTTGAGGATGAGAGTGGCGGTCGATCTGCCGAGCGGACTCTGCGACCGTGTGGACGAACCGTGTTTCCGCGCGGATGTGACTTTCGCAACCGGAATTTTAAAGTGTCCATTGACGTGTTTTCATGGCCGGCAAGAGATTGGTCGTATCCGGTATTTGGACATTGGGTTTTTCGATAAGTTTGTTGAGTCGGAGACACGTGTATTGACGGATGATGTCCTCAACCCGCTGAGGGGATTTAGGCCGGCTAGTGGGGACAAGCGAACGCACGGTCACTTGCTCATTGTCGCTGGCTCGCGAAACATGCCGGGCGCCTTGCTCATGAGCATCGGAGCGGCGCTCCAAAGTGGCGCGGGGTTGGTCACGGTCTGCGCTCCGAAAGGCGTTGTCGCATCACTGTCGCCGTTCGCGCCGGAAGCGATGTGGATTCCCATGCCGGAAGACGATTTCGGCGGCTTTGATGGAAGTGGGTTGGACGCAATGGGCCCTTTATTGGACAAGGCGAGCGCCGTTCTGGTGGGTCCGGGAATGGGTGACGGCGAGGGGGCGATTCAATTGGCTAGCGGACTTGCGGCAACCATCGGATGTCCGATCGTTTTGGATGCCGATGCGTTGAGAAGCGAGGTGATTGGGGCGGTCAAAGGCGGCTGCATCGCCACGCCGCACTTGGGCGAGTTCAGGCGAATCTCGGGAAAGGATGCGAATGAAAACTTGGATGAGGCAGTTCGGGAGTACTCCTTGGGCAAGTCGATCGTGGTCGCCCTGAAGGGTTCCGTGACTCGAGTGAGCGCTGGCAGTCATGTCTACTTGAATACGACTGGAAATGCGGTGTTGTCTCGCGGAGGCAGCGGGGACATGCTTGCAGGCGTAATGGCGGGATTGCTGGCCCAGTCGCCGCGGGATCCGTTGGGAGCGGCCTGTCGCGCCGTTTACTGGCATGGAAAAGCGGCGGACTTGCTGGCGTATCGAAACGGTCAGGTCGCGGTTCGTTCGACTGATTTATTGGGTTGTTTTTCCGATGCGTTGCTTTCGGAAGTGGAGGACCGCGATGACGCGTAGAGACGCTTATTGGATATTGAATGCGCTTCCGGGGATTGGGCCGATTACGCTCAATCGACTGCTCGACGCATTTGATGGTGATCCGGCCTTGGCGTTGCGGGCAGGCCGGTCGACGTTGTGTGGAATTGAAGGGCTGACCCGCAAGGCAGTCGATTCGATTGTGAACCACTCGGCCTGTTTCGACTTGAGCAGGGAAAAGAGGGAGACCGCCCGTTTGGAGGTCGATTTCGTCTGCCGCGAGGACGAGCGCTACCCGAGTCTGTTGAAGGAAATCCACGATCCACCAATCGGTTTCTATGCGTCGAGCGACTACGCGTTCTCACGTCCGTGCGTGGCGATGGTGGGCAGCCGTCGAACGACGCTTTACGGTCAGGGAGTCGCGCGCGAGATGGCTCAAGAATTGGCTCGTCGAGGGATTTGCGTGGTGAGCGGCATGGCCCGAGGCGTGGATACTTGCGCCCACAAGGGAGCGTTGGACGCGGAGGACGGGCGAACGGTCGCGGTCTTGGGTTGCGGGATCGACATCGTCTATCCGCCGGAGAATATTCGTCTGTATCGAGAGATTGGATCGAGAGGCGCGGTTATATCGGAATTCCCATTGGGCCGAAAAGCGGATCGGCAGACGTTCCCGATGCGGAATCGCTTGGTGAGTGGAATGTCCTTGGCGGTCGTTGTAGTGGAGTCGGATACTTCCGGCGGGTCGATGATCACGGCTCGTTTCGCGGGGGAGCAAGGTCGACTCGTGTGCGCGGTCCCGGGGAGGATTGACCAGCAATCGAGTCGCGGCTGCAACCAGCTCATACGTGACGGCGCCATGCTTTTGTCCAGCGTCGACGACTTGTTGTCCGAGCTGGAATACGAAAGTGGGGTTCCGCAGTTGAATCTTGGATACGAGGGCGAACGACAGAGCGACATTTGCGATCTGTCCGAAGGTGAATCCCAGACGCTCAAATTGTTTGCTGGGGGCGAGGTGTTGGGCGCGGATCGGCTGAGCCTGTCGACGCGGCAGAGCGCCGCCGAGATGTCTTCCACGCTGATGATGCTCGAGTTGAAAGGCTATATCGCGAAACGGTTGGATGGCTCTTACGAGGCAGTTTCGCAATACCGGTAGCTCATGGGAGGGCGAACGTTCGAGGATGTAGGGCTGGCGCTTGCGCCATGCCGCTAATGAAAATCAAAACCTAAACTACGCGGCGCTTCGCAAGCGAAGGCCCTACAAGAGTTCAACCCGGAGGCCACGTCATTTTTCGTCCGCCTAGCAAGTGGACGTGGAGGTGAGGGACGGCTTCCCCTCCATTTGGGCCGTTGTTGACTACGACCCGAAATCCGTCTTCCAAATCCAGCTGGCGGGCGACTTGGGAAGCGACGAGGAGCAGGTGCCCGAGGAGGGCTTGATCTTCAGGATTGGCGGCGCCGACTCGTTGTATTGGTTTTCTGGGTATGACGAGCACGTGAACCGGAGCTTGAGGTTCGATGTCGCGAATGGCGAAACACTGATCGTCTTCGTGCTCGAAGTTGGCGGGGATTTCGCGGTCCGCGATCTTTTGGAAGAGCGTTTTTTCTTCAGGCATTGGGTTGAACTGAGAATGAAGATTTAGGAAGTGGGGGCGGGCTAGAAGATTATGAGGGAAAGCGTGGAGGAGGGGCGCGATCGTTTTTGGCAGAATTCGCGAGCGAACTCAATCGCGTCTTCGTAGTCTCGCTTGCGGGTTTTAGACCAGCGTTTCCCGGCGGGGCAAATCGCTTCTTTGAGGCCCGTTAGCACTACGAGCCCGGAATCGAAACGGCAGATGCGCTTGAGGGCGTCGAGGAGATTGGCCCGTAGTTCGAGCATCGAAAACGAGTAGCTGTCGGTTTCGGCTTCTACGAGTTCGACGGCGGTTCGGTCGCGATCGGACTCAAGTTTTTCGACGAGTTCCTTGGCTCTGTGGAGGAAAGGCTGGGCGAGCTCGGATTCGCTGGAAGGGAGGGAAGCCTCGATCGACTCCTTGATTTGCTGGGCGTAGTAGAGGTCGTCGCTGACGGTGTGGGCGAACAGTGAGCAGACGACCTGGAGTTTCGAAAGTTCCTCGGCCTTCTTCTCACTCATAGAATGGGAAGTTTGGAGAGGGAGCCGATTTCGTCGAGAAACTCCTCCAGATTACGGAAGTCTTTGTAGACGCTGGCGAAGCGCACGTAGGCGATAGGGTCGATATTCTTCAGGTTCTCCAGGACTTTCTCGCCGATCGCGGTCGAGGGGATTTCCATGCCGTATTCGTTTTCAAGGGCGTCGATCATATCCTCAACGAGAATGTTGATCTGTTCCGCGTCGACGGGGCGTTTTTGGCAGGCTCGCCGCAAGCTATTGACTATCTTGAGTTTGTCGAATTCCTCACGTCGCCCGTCGCGCTTGAACACATAGAGGTTCTCACGGAGTATTCCTTCGGTGGTCGAGAAGCGGTGGCCGCAGTCCATGCACTCGCGGCGTCGGCGGATGGTGGATCCGTCTTTGCTGATTCGCGAGTCGACGACTTTGTCGAGCGTTGATGCGCACTTGGGGCACCTCATGGTCGCTATAGGTTGAGGAAATTCTGCAAAAGTTCCATTCCCTTTTGCGTGGCGATGGACTCGGGATGGAATTGGAGCCCCCAGGTGGGGTACTCTTTGTGCCGGCAGGCCATGATTTCGCCTTCATCGGTTTCCGCCTCGATTTCCAGGCAATCGGGGAAGCTGGACCGCTCGACGATCAGCGAGTGGTAGCGGGCGATGGTGAGGGTCTCGGGGAGTCCCTGGAAGATGCCCTTTCCCGAATGGGTCACGAGAGACGTCTTACCGTGCATGAGGCGTTCGGCTCGTATGACATTGCCGCCGAATCGTTGGCCGATGGACTGATGGCCCAGACATACGCCCAGAATCGGGATTTTGGGGGCGAATCGCTCGATAAGCGCAATACTGACGCCGGCTTCGTCGGGAGTGCACGGGCCGGGTGAGATGAGTATGCGGCTTGGATTGAGGGCTTCGGCTTCGTCGACGGTGATTTTGTCGTTGCGGTAGACCTGCTGTTCGACGCCCAAGGCGCCGAAGTACTGAACCAGGTTGTAGGTGAACGAGTCGTAGTTGTCTATGACGAGCAGCATGGATTGGACGGGCAGTATAAAGGGCGGCGGCTGAGCCGGGTCAAGGTATCGTTTGCGGGAGCGCGGGGCGGCTGAGCATTCGAGGAAACTTTTGGCAACGAAGGGTTGATTCCAGCGGTCAATTGGGTCGTTTTAGCGGTTTTCACTACGATCATGTCCGGCGCTTTTGAAATACTAGCCAAAGATGCTCGCTCGTCCGCGCGAAGGGGGCGATTGGCGACACGGCACGGTTTCGTTGAAACACCGATATTTATGCCTGTGGGAACGCAAGGAACGGTCAAGGGGATGACGCCCGCCCAGTTGAAGGAGATCGAGGCGCAGATTATTCTCGGGAACACCTACCATTTGAATCTTCGCCCGGGATCGGAGTTGATCCGTGAGTTTGGCGGACTGCACGCGTTTATGGGCTGGGACGGGCCGATCCTCACGGACAGCGGAGGATTCCAAGCGTTCAGTTTATCCAAGTTGAGCGAGGTTACAGAGGAGGGGATCGACTTCCGGTCGCACCTGGATGGGTCGAAAGTGTTTTTAGGTCCGCGCGAGGTGATGACGATCCAGTCCAACTTGGATTCGGACATCGCCATGGTGATCGACGAGTGTCCCCCTTGGCCTTGCGAGAAACCCGAATGCGTCAAGGCGGTGGAGCGGACGACGCGTTGGGCCGGCCGGTGCCTGGAAGCCGCCCGCGAGCTCGGTTTTTTGGAAACCGGGCACCACCTGTTCGCGATCGCCCAAGGGTCTACGTTCGAGGATTTGAGGCGTCGTTCCGCGGAGGAACTGGCGGCGATGGACTTTTCGGGATACGCGGTTGGCGGAGTCAGCGTGGGAGAGCCGGAGCCGGAAATGCTGCATCAGGTCGGGGTGACGGTGCCATTTCTTCCTGAGAGCAAGCCTCGGTACACGATGGGATTGGGGACGCCGCCCCAGATGCTCAAGATGATCGCGCTCGGGGTGGATATGTTCGACTGCGTGCTACCCTCGCGAGTGGCCCGGAACGGCGCGTTTTTCACTGCGGATGGAATGAAGAACATTCGAAACGCTCGGTTCGCTCGGGATTCGAAGCCATTGACAGCGGATTCGACGAGTTACGCGTCGCGTTTCAGCCGGGCGTACATCCGCCATTTGATGACTGCCAAAGAAATGCTGGGGTGCACCTTGCTGACGATCCACAATTTGCATTTCTATCTCGATTTGATGCGTGAGGCTCGCGCTCGCATTGAGTCCGGGGAGTTCGCGAATTGGAGCCGGGATTGGATTGAACGGTACGAGGCAGGGGCCGCGGAAATCGCTGTCGAGGCTGGATGAGTCGTAGTTTAACCTTCCATTGACATCATTGCCCTTGGAATTTCCCGGTCAAAGGCGAGAGTATTGATCGGCATGCGTATTCTAATAACCGGAGGAGCGGGATTCCTGGGCAGTCATTTGGCAGACCGATTGATCGCGGACAGTCACGATGTCATTTGCATGGACAACTTGTTTACCGGCACGAAGCGGAATATCGCTCATTTGGTTGATAATCCTCGATTTGAGTTTATCCGCCACGATGTGATCGACTCGTTCAAAGTCGAGGTTGATCAAATCTACAATCTGGCCTGCCCCGCGTCGCCGGTTCACTACCAGCACAACGCGATTAAGACGATCAAGACCTCTGTGATGGGCGCGATTAACTGCCTGGGTTTGGCTAAGCGGGTGAATGCTCGGGTCTTTCAGGCGTCGACCTCCGAAGTTTACGGCGATCCCGATATCCACCCTCAGCCCGAAAGCTATTGGGGAAGTGTGAACCCGATCGGAATGCGGTCCTGCTACGATGAAGGCAAACGGTGCGCGGAGACCTTGTTTTTTGACTATCATCGCCAAAACGGCGTCGATATCCGAGTTGTCCGGATTTTCAATACGTACGGGCCGCGCATGTCGCCGGAAGATGGTCGAGTTGTATCCAATTTTATCGTGCAGGCGCTGAAAGGCGAAGACATCACGGTTTACGGCGACGGTTCGCAGACGCGCTCTTTTTGCTATTTCAGCGATTTGATCGAGGGATTTGTCTCACTGATGGAACAGGAATCGATCGTTGGGCCCGTGAACATCGGCAACCCAGGCGAGTTCACTATGCTCGAACTGGCTGAGAAGGTCGTCGCGTTGACGGGGACCCGGTCGAAAATCGTGCACCACGAACTCCCCTCGGACGACCCAAAACAGCGCCGGCCGGATATTAGCCTCGCCAAGAAAGCGCTGGGTTGGGAACCTACCGTGCCGCTGGAAGAAGGGCTGAAAACGACGATCGCTTACTTCAAGGAGTACTTGGGGGGTTGAGCCTGAGCTCCCTCAGTTCCGTCCCCGGGCGGCGTTAGATCGCCCAATTCGCAAGGAGATGAGGAAAGAGAATTTTTTCGAAGAAGCCCCTTCTAACCAAAACGCCATTGATCTTTTCGAAGGGCAGTGGTTCTCGATTATGCCCCGTGAGTTGCAGGTCGATTCGAAAGGGATGGGGGAGCTGCACAACGACGACCGCATTCATTGGGCGTCGTCCGCTTTGGGCGGTTTTGAAGGAAAGTCGATACTCGAGCTGGGGCCGCTTGAAGCGGCTCATACGGCGATGCTAGAGCGTTTGGGCGCCGCGTCCGTTCTGAGCATCGAAGCCAATTCCGAGGCCTATCTGAGATGCCTGGTTGTAAAAGAGCTGCTGAACCTGCAGACGCCCCGATTCAAACTCGGCAACTTCGTGCCTTTCCTGCGCGAAGCCAGCGCGATCTACGATGTCGGGATCGCCTGCGGCGTTCTTTACCACATGAAAAACCCGGTGGAGCTGATCGAGCTGCTTTCGAAGCGGGTGCGGTCTCTCTTTGTCTGGACGCACTACTACGATGAAGCGCTCATACGATCGAACGAACGCGCGCGTAGCAAGTTCTCTGGGTCTTGGACGGCAAACCAGTCCGGCTTCGAGCATCGCTTGCATGCCTATGGCTATGGAGACGCCCTCGACTGGAAAGGATTCTGCGGCGGGGGAAGCGAATCGTGCAACTGGATGGAGAAGGAGGAGCTGGATCGCGCCTTCGCCCATTTCGGATTCAAATTGGTCGATGAACGACTTGAGTCGGAGCACGTTCACGGGCCCGCAGTTTGGATGGCGCTCGAGAACGAGCGGATTTGAGAACCTTTTCGTTGCAACGAGGTCTGCAATCCGCTACGCGCAAATGCTCTTATACTAACGAACGCTAATGTTCTCATCCATTTTCAAAAAATTCGCCGGCCGCGCCAATAAAAAGTGGCTCAAATCCTGTCAGTCCGACCTCGAGAAAATCAATGCTCTGGAAGAGTCGTACCAGTCCTTGAGCGAAGAGGAATTGAAGGGCCACACCGCTAAATTCCGCGAGCGCCTTGCCCACGGGGAAAGTCTGGACGACCTCTTGCCGGAGGCCTTCGCTACGGTTAAAAACGCGGCCCGCAGACTGGTGGGGACCACTTGCCCGGTCATGGGACACGAGCTCGCCTGGGAGATGGTGCACTACGATGTACAGCTGATTGGCGGCATGGCTTTGCATCAAGGTCGTATTGCAGAAATGGCGACAGGGGAAGGGAAGACACTTGTATCCACTTTACCACTCTATCTAAACGCTTTGTCGGGCCGCAATGTTCAGCTTGTAACGGTAAATGAATACTTGGCGCAGCGTGACTCAGAGTGGATGGGCTATCTTCTTCAGTACTTGGGACTCACTATTGGTTGCATCAAAAACCAGATGCCGCCCGACCAGAAGCGCGAGATGTATTCACGAGACATTACATACGGCACGTCTTCCGAGTTCGGTTTCGACTACTTGCGCGACAATGGAATGGCGCACAGCAAAGACGAGCAAGTGCAGCGCGACCACTTTTTCGTTATCATCGACGAAGTCGACTCCATTCTGGTGGACGAGGCTCGTACGCCTCTCATTATTTCAGGTCCCGCCCCGATCCAGCGCGAGCAGCCCTACACCAAGATGAAAGCGGGAATCAGCCGTCTGGTGTCGAAGCAAACCACGTTTTGCAACAAGCTCGCGAGCGCTGCCAAGGCCGAGCTGGAAAAGAGCGAAGAGACGGTGAAAGCGGAGGAGGCCAAGCGAGCGGAAGAGGCCGCCCGTATTGCCAAGGAGAACAAGAGTCTGGAAGCCAGCGGCTCGAAGCCGCTTCCCCTTCCTGACGAGCCGGACCCGTACGCGGACTTGCTCCTCGTCAAGCTGGGAGCGCCGAAAAACAAGACCTTCATGCGGCTCATGGAGAGCGGCGACGTCCGTCGCGAATTTGACCGGTTCGATACCGAGATGCACGGCGATCTTAACAAGGAGCGCATGTACAACCTCAAAGAGCGCCTTTTCTATGTGATCGACGAGAAGCAGCGGCAGGCGGATTTGACGGAGAACGGCCGCGTCGAGTTGCGGCCGGACGATCCGGACGCGTTCATGCTTCCGGACTTGGCCACCCGTTTCAGCGAGCTCGACAAGGACAGCTCTCTATCGGACGAGCAAAAGGACGCGATCAAACTGGAGGAGCAAGAAAAGCTGGAGGCAGTGGGCGAGGACATTCACGCCATTAGCCAATTGCTCAGAGCGTATTCCTTGTACGAGAAGGACGTCGAATACGTTGTCCAGGAGGGCAAAGTGGTGATCGTCGACGAGAATACGGGCCGTATTATGCCGGGACGGCGCTGGGGCGATGGCTTGCACCAGGCGGTCGAGGCGAAGGAAAGCGTCACCATCGAGCGTGAAACCCGGACCTACGCGACCATTACCGTGCAGAACTACTTCCGCATGTACGACAAGCTTGCGGGTATGACGGGCACGGCGGAAACCGAGGCGACTGAATTCAACGACATTTACAAGCTGAACGTCGCGATCATCCCCACCAACGAGCCCTGTATTCGAATCGACGAGAACGACGTCATCTTCAAGTCACGTCGCGAGAAGTACAACGCGGCCATCGACGACATCGAGATCGCCCACAAGAAAGGACAACCCGTCCTCGTGGGCACCGTATCCGTGGAAGCCTCGGAATTGCTCGGGCGTATGCTGCGCCGACGCAACATTCCCCACAATGTCCTCAACGCCAAGTACCACCAGCAGGAGGCGGAAATCGTGTCCCGCGCGGGCATGCGGGGCGCGGTCACGATCGCGACCAACATGGCGGGTCGCGGAACCGACATCAAGCTGGGCGAGGGAGTGAAGGAGCTGGGCGGCTTGCTCGTGGTGGGTACCGAGCGGCACGAGTCTCGCCGGATTGACCGCCAGCTGCGCGGCCGCTGTTCGCGTCAAGGCGACCCGGGACGCTCCAAGTTCTTCATATCGCTCGAGGACAGCCTGATGCGGCTGTTCGCAAATTCCGGCCCGATGGCCAAGATTCTGCAAAATTCGATGGAGGAGGGCGACCCCCTGGAGCATCCGCTGCTCAATCGCTCGATCGAAACCGCCCAGAAAAAGGTGGAGGAGCAGAATTACTCCGTGCGCAAACGCTTGCTCCAGTACGACGACGTTCTCAACAAGCAGCGCGAGATCATTTACGGGATTCGCAATGAAGCCCTCCACAGCGAAGAGCCGAGCAACGCCATATTCGAATTGGTGGAGGAAGAGCTCGCGGAGCGGCTCGACAATGAAACTGCAGGAGGCGAGGGCGATCTCACCCCGCTCGTGACCTGGTCAAACTCCCACTTCCCAATCGGGTTGAAGGTGGAGGACTTGGATGGCCTGGAGCCCGGGGCGATTCTCGACACGATTATCGATAAGATAAAAGAAGCGTATCGAATCAAGAAGACCGCGGAGAACGAGGACGCGTTGCTGCATCTGGAGCGATTCATTCTTCTGAACGCCATTGACGGGCGCTGGCAGGAACATTTGACGGAAATGGAGGAACTCCGGCGAAGCGTGACTTTGCGCAGTTACGGCCAGAAAGACCCGCTCAGCGAGTACAAGAACGAGGCGTACACCTATTTCGAGGAACTGATTGGGATGATACGCACTCAGCTGTGCTCGAGGCTGTTCCGGACTGCCACTAATATGGTGGCGATCGAGAACGTGAAAACTATGCTTGCCCGCCAAGCGGTCGCCCAGGGCCCCGGAGACGCTGGGCCCGCCGCGACTGGAGGGGGCCGCCCCGGGGGCAAGGAGGTTTCCTTGCCGAAAGTAACCGTAAAGCGCAACACCCCGAAGGTGGGGCGAAACGAGCCCTGCCCCTGCGGTAGCGGCAAGAAATACAAGCACTGTTGCGGGCGGTAGCGTCTGCGTTCAAATCCCTTTAGGTAGGGCCCTTCGCCCTCTAGGGAGCCCTACGTTCGCCCCTGGGGAAAGACCTCACAATCGCCGCGTAGATTCGCGCGTTAACCTGAACATGAGATTAAGTTTCGCCCAGTTTCGGAGAACTTTGCGATTTATCCGAAACTCGACGCTTGATATGGTCGTATATACATTGTTTGTTAGTGGGCACCCCTAGTAATTAGTCATCCATGAAGTATACCTGTAGAAAAATTGGGCTCTTGGCGGCTTCAGCCGCTGTGTTGGCGGCGGGGCAAGTCGCTCGGGGCCAGGAAGTGTATTCGCAGATTGTGGGAGCGATATCCATCAATTTGCCGGCGGAGAGCGACGTGATTGTCTCCTTTCCGTTCAAGCAGTCGGCCGCTTATCGAGGGACGGTCGAGTCCGTGAGCGACAATGGCGGCGACTTGGTTGTGAACGTGGCGACCGACTCGTTGACGGCGAGCGCGTTCGATGCCGGTTCAAACGTGACGCATTATTTGGTTTTCGAGTCGGGGGCTCAACAGGGCGTGCATCTCGATATACAGTCCAATACGGCATCGCAGATCAACCTGGATGGCGGATCGACTGACGGGCTCCAGAATGGGGACGAGGTCGCCGTCTACCCGCACTGGACGTTAGGTTCGGCGTTTCCCTTGGGAGTTGCGAACGAAGACGAAGACGAGCCTGGAACGCGTAGTATCGAAGTGATCGTTCCCCAGGCGGTCTCCTCGGAGGGGAATATGGTCCCTTCCGGCATTTACTATTTCTCTGGAGGCGCTTGGCGCCAGGTCGGAGCGGGAATCGACTCCAACGCGGATGACGCCGTCCTCGAGCCCGGACGCGCTTTGGTAATCCGCAACAACGATGCGGAAGCGAAGGACGCTCTATTTTTCGGAGAAGTGATCGACTCGCCTATCGCGATTCCCTTGAGCGAATCCGACACGTTCGTGTCAGACAATTTTGTCGGGCTGAATCGGCCTCTGGCGATCGCCTTGGACGAGCTTGGACTCGCTCCAGGAGGAGTGTTCGAAGAAACGACTGATCCGGGTGATCCCAACGATTTGCTTCTTGTCTACTCGCTGACCGAGTCGGGTAAAAACAAACAGCCCTCGGCCTCTTACTTCTACTACAACGGCGCTTGGCGCAAGGTGGGGGATGAAGCGGCGGATAGCGGTTCCGACGTAATCGAGCCGGGCATGGGCCTCGCAGTCCGAAAGATTCAAGTGGGTTCTGACCCGCAAGACGCAAACTGGGTTAACGAATGGGAGTTGCCACAATGAAAATCGGAAAATTTATCACAATCGGGGCCTTGGCCTCCGCCATTTCAGCGCCCGCGTGGGCATCGGTTTTTTTCACGGTTGACGTGGGAAGCCTCCAAGACGAGGAAGGAAACGAACTCGTCAACCAAGGGATGCTCTACTTGATATCCGCGGGTCCGGACGACGTGTTTTCACTGCCGGAAGTGGGTTCGATTATCGCTGCCGGAAGCGATGACGAGATCGTTGCCCAGTGGGACTTGTCCGCTGAAAGTTCAACTGAGGGCGAGTACATTGTCGCTTCGGGCGAAGTCGCCTACGGAGGTAGCTGGACTGCTGGTGAAGATCAATTAGCCATCTTGTGGTTTCCGGATCTGACCCAGGCCAATCAGTCGCCTGCGGCGAGCGAGCCTTACGGATTTTATCGCAACACGTCCTCAGGGGGAGTCGGCGATCCTTGGGTGATGCCCGAGGACGGTACGCTCCTGTACAGTCTGAAATTTTTCACAGATGGAGACAATCCCCTCGTCAACGGAAGCGACGTCCCGTCCTTTTTGGCGGCGGCAGGATTTGGAGCCGGCGATGCCGCGGGCACCCCGGTAGCGCCGACCACGGTGGATTCAGACGAGTCTGCGAATCCCGGCACTATCGTATTTAGCTTCGACGGAGCGAGCGCTCCGGGCGGGGGTTATCGTATCGAGCGCCGATTGGCAGGCGGATCGGACTGGACCGTGCTCGGCTTTGTCGAGGATGGCGGCACGTCCTACTCGGATAGCGATATTGGCCGAGGCAAAGACTACGAATACAGAGCGGTCGCGATTAACGGTTTTGACGAAGTTGCGAGCTTGAGCGCGGAAATTCAGTCACTGCGGGCACGATTGGCAAATATTTCGACGCGCGGTATTCTTGGATCGGGCAACCAATCTCTCATCCTGGGATTCACTATTAGGGGAACGGGGGATATCGATATCCTTACGCGTGTTCAAGGCCCAGAGTTGGCCCAACAAGGGGTGACGTCGTTTGCGACGGACCCGACTGCCGAGCTGATTGAACGTGTTTTTAATGTGGATGGCACCTTCACGGATACTTCGATTCAGTCAAACGATGACTGGGCGGATACTGAGTTGGCCGAGATTCAAGGATTGTTCAGCAGAACGTTTGCAGTCGACAACTCGGACGTAGATTCAACAGATTCCGCCATGGCGCTTGAGTTGGATGGATGGCGAAACTTTACAGTGGTCGCGACTGACATCGACGCTACCGATGGCTTGGCTCTTGTGGAGGTTTTTGACGCTACGGAGGAGTCTCCGAACGACGCTGTAAATCGGCTGGTGAATCTGGCGACTCGCGGGTTTGTCGGAACTGGAGACAATATTCTTATTGGAGGCTTCATCGTGAGTGGCCAGGTTAGCTCGAAACTCTTGATTCGGGGAGTGGGCCCTACTCTGGCAAACCAGGGAGTGAGCGGAGCTCTTTCGGATCCGGTTATCACCTTGATCCAGTCTGACTTTAACTCAGGCTCTCGCGTTGACACTGAAATTGCTGTGAACGACAATTGGGAAGACGCTCCGAACGTAGATGAGATCATAGCTGTTTCCCCTGGAGTTGGAGCGACCAATTTTGCTTCGGGTACGAAGGATTCCGCCATCCTTGTAGATATTCAGCCGCTTCCCAACGTTCTGTATTCGTTCAAGATGGAAGGCGTCGGAGGGGAAACCGGTATCGGACTTATCGAGATCTTTCTCGCAGACTAGAGCCTTGCTCAGATTTCCAAAAGCCCGGCCATTTGTGCCGGGCTTTTTTGTGCCAGGAAATATCTTGTTAATTTGTTCGTATTCGCGGAAAAGGATTCAGCTTCCCACCTGCATTTCGATTATCCCCATTGCATGAAACTCTCAGTTATCGTCCCTGCTTACAACGAAGTGGAGACCCTGCCATCGTTGATCCACGCGGTTCGAGCCTGTGGACTTCCCAATTTGGAAATCGTTGTCGTCGACGACGCGTCGTCCGACGGAACCTCTGCTTTGCTGAAAGGCGAGCTAGCGTCGCAGATCGACACGGTCGTTTTCCACGAAACGAATCAAGGCAAAGGCGCCGCTTTGAGAAGTGGAGTTGAAATCGCGCGTGGGACGCATGTGATCTTTCAAGATGCGGATTTGGAGTATGATCCCAAAGAATACGCGGTTTTGATTGAGAAGCTCGAGGAGTCTGGAGCGGACGCCGTGTATGGATCCCGTTTTTTGGGCCGCGGGCTTTCGGAAGTGAGCCCGTTTTGGCACCGAATGGTCAACGGGTTTCTCACCTTGGCGTCCAATCTCTTCACGGGGTATCGGATCACGGATATGGAAACCTGTTTTAAACTCTTTCCGGCTGAGTTTCTCAAGTCGCTCGAATTTGAAGAGTCCCAATTCGGGATTGAGCCGGAACTGACAGCGAAAGCCGCAATGGCGGGGCTGACGATTGTCGATGTCCCAATTTCCTACAAGCAACGCAACTTCAATGAAGGGAAGAAAATACGCCCGAAGGATGGAGTGCGCGCATTGTATGTGATTGTTAAATACGGAATCAAAGGGATTTAGTGCGTGCCCTTACAGAGTCTCTTTATCGATTGCTCGACAAACTCCCTCCCAAGATCAAGGACGGGCCGCTGATAGCCATCCGGAATCGACTACGTCACTGGGAGATCGTTAGGCGGACCAAGGATCTCGAACCGAATCCGGCTTATAAAGACAAGATTGCGGAAGGGGCCTTGAAAGTGGTTTTCGTTTCTCCGATCTATAATTCATTCCCTCTGCTGGCGGTTTCTCTTATCGAGCAAACCTACTCGAATTGGGAGCTGCTCTTTATCCATGACGGAAGTTCTGAAGGGCTCGACAGCGTCGCTCGTTCCATAATTGAAAGCGATTCGCGTATTCGTCTTATCGAGACGAATTCACGAGCCAACGACTGGGGACACACGCCCCGGCAGGCGGGGTTCGCGGAACTTTCCCGAGAGTGCGACGCCGACTTTCTCGTCGTCTCCAATTCGGACAACTACCACACGCCTGGGTACGTGGAAAAAATGCTCGAGCACTTCGACGATGGGATCCACGCCGTATACTGCAACATGGTTCACGAGTACTACAACTGGCGGAATTTCGAAACCCGCCTGGAGTACTCGTTCATTGACTGCGGCTGTGTAATGGCTCGCCGGGAGACTGCTCTGAGGGCAGGTTGGAATGACAATTCATACGAGGGGGATTGGCGCTACGTGGCCGATCTTATCGACGAAGTCGGAACCAAGGCGTTTCGAAAAGTGGACGCAACGCTGTTTGTGCACTCCTAGCTGAGGTCTGGCCTACCAGAGCGCGAGAGACTTCATGCGTTTCTCGTAGATTTTGCCGACATTGAACGGCGAAAACCGACCCCGAATCGAAAGCGCGGCGGTTTCGCCGATCTCCTTGGCGAATTGCGAGTCGCTGAACAGTTTTTGCATGTATTTGGCGGCGTGCTCGGGGCTGGGATCCGCCCAGACTTGACCTTGGGTGTAGGGGCCGTGGTTTTCTTCCAGTTCGACGAGTTCGTAGTCGACCGGGCAGCCGTTTGATGCATCTAGAAACTCAGTCGTGGCGGACCAGTTTGTGGACAAAACCGGCTTCCCCAGAAACATCGACTCCGCGACTGTTAGTCCAAACCCTTCGGCGCGATGAAGAGAAACGTAAGAGTCTACCGAATACATAAGCGAGTACACGTCTTCTCGCGAAAGCCGGTTCTCAATGAGATAGGTGTTCTCGATGCCGGCCAGATGAGCTTGCAACTCTTCGAATGCGGCTTTGTTGCCCTTTACTGAATGGGTCTTAATAACGAGTCCCACGTCTTTGCCGGCGGAACCTCCAAAGGCGTTTTTGAACGCTTCGATCACCGCTAGCGGGTTCTTGCGCGGCTGGTAGCTGTTTAGATCGTAGGCGAAAAGGAACAGGAACTTGTCGTCGGGAAGATTGAACTTCGCTCGCTCTGGCTCTTCGGGAATCCTGAAATCGATGCAGTGGGGAATCGTGATCACCGGCAAAGGCGATTTCATGATGACGGCGTCGCGCACGAAGTTCGACGGGGTCCAGATTTCATCGAAGTACTTGAAGTACTGAATCCAATTGTCGGGGAATTCGGGAAGCTCCCAAGCCCAGTAGCCAATGTTGCGACGGCCTTCGCGCAGCGACGCGCCGTGGTGGTGGTCAATGTCGGCGCTTTGTGGAGCGTCTATGTGGAAAACGTTGATCGGGTAGGTCGGCTGCTCGTCGAGACGGTGGCTCAACGACTGGTCTCCGCGGCTGGCCAGGCAATTGACTTTGAGCGGAAGGAAGTTGGTTCCAATCGACGTGGTGTCGAGAGCCTTGGCAGCGAGGCGGGCGGATTCACCCACGCCCAGTTCGGCGTCGAACCAGCCGATCAGGTTGATTCCAATGTTGGACGATCTTCTGAGGAAGTCGAAATTGACTGGCGACAAGGCTTGTTCATCGAAGTCGAGCAGCATTTCGTGATTGAGCTTTATCTGCTTAATGACGAGTCGCTGATTTAATAGTTGGTCGCGGTGGTTTTTCCAAAATCGCCTCAGACTTCTGGGTAGGAGAAACCATTTTCTAGTTACACGTCCCAAGTACGCGTAGGCGTTCTTTAAACGCGTGCCGAGCAATTCGATCTCGATCTCCGCATCGCTTTCCGGAACGGCAGGGAGGTTGTCCAGTTCGATGTTGAAGTCACCCTGTTCAAGAGGATAGAAGTCTCTCGATTGAACACCGTTGGTGGTGATTCTCAATCCGAGCGTGCCGAGCGCTTCGGGTCCGCCCGCCGGTTTCTTAATTGTACCCGAAATTTGTATACTAGAGAGAAAAAAGCCGGCGTCCAGATGGAGTTTCGCTTTTTCTCTTATCCAGCGACCGCTGCTACCATCCTTGGTCGACTCGAATCCGTCGTAGGAAAACTGAGTTCCGTTCCAGTGACTGCTGTTGGGGAGGTAGTGCTGCTTGATCATCTCGTCGGACAGGTTGTCGAGAATCGACATCCAATGTCGCTCATTGCGTTTCAGTTTTGACTCAATCCTTAGCGTGCTACTTGGCGAAGGGTCGAGCCTGTTTGGAAGAATTCGCGCGACGGCCTCCTTCACGAGTTCCCAGTTGAAGGGTTCCGATCCCTCCCGCACGTTTTTCAAATAGGTCGCGGGCCAGGCGCGTGTCATCGTGGACAAGATTTCGTCGCGCCACTTCGCTTGGAACAGACGGGTGTTGCGCTCGTCGCGCAGACTTTGGTCGCCGCGCGTCGAGCTGACATTGTGGTCGATGACGCTCTGATTGGCGACGACGACTTTCAGTCCGGTTTCCCGTACTTTGAAGCACAGGTCGATGTCTTCGCAGCCATTCTCGTAGATTTCGTCGAGACCTCCCACAGCGAGGTAGTCCTTTCTCCGGATGGCAAGACAGGCTCCGGTGACCGCGTCGAATCGCGTCAGTTTCCGCTTCGAATTAGGCGAGCGTTTGTGCCGAAAACGACCATTCCCGTCGAATAGAAATCCGGCGTGGTCGATTTCGCCGGTTGAAGCGTTTTTCTGGATGTTGCCGACAATGCCGATCTTGGGTTGTTTGATCCCGGACCACATGGGCTCGAACCACCCGGGTTTAAACGCGAGATCGTTATTGATGAGAAACAGGTATTCGCCCTGGGCGGCGGCAACGCCAATGTTGTTGGACTTGGCGTATCCAAGGTTTGAATCGTTGTGCAGAACCTTAATGTGTTGGCTGGAAAGGGCGTCGAGAGCGTCAGCGGTTTCGGTATCGCTGCAATCGTCGATTACGATAATCTCGTAGCGAATCTCGGGAACCGTTTTCTGGAGGGTGTCTAGGCAGATTCGCGTGAGATCGATCTGATTGTAGACCGGCATTATGAAAGAGACGTTCATCGAGTCGAGTAGCCCCGCGGTTCGCGAGCGAAGGTGAAATCCTCTCTTTCCAATGTCAGGTTGGGGTTGTAGTAGGGATCTCGCTCAATGACAGTCGCCCAACGTTCATTCATGTAGTCCATGGCGCGTTGGAAGGCCGTGCTGTTTTCCGGGCCGCGCGACGCGGACTCCGCGTGGTAGAGTTGAGCGAATGGAGTGAATAGCGTTCTGTATCCGTTTTCATGGCACCTGAGACAGAAATCCACATCGCTGTAAGCGTTTGGGGTGTTCACCTCGTCGAATTCGCCTGCCTCGAGCCAGACGGATTTGCGAAACGCCATGCATGCTCCGGTGACCGCGCTGTAGTTGCCTATGAGAAAGGCGCGGTGAATGTAGCCGTCATCCGTTTTGTGAATGTACTTGAACGCTTCGCTCCCGATGCCACCGATTCCGAGGACGATTCCCGCGTGTTGAACGTGGTCGTGCGGGAAGAGCAGTTTGGCGCCGACCGGGCCAATTTCCTCGCGAGACGCATGCATCACGAGTTCCTCTATCCAGTCGCCATTGATGATGGTGGTATCGTTGTTGAGAAGGATGATAATTTCTTCTTCCCGCGAGCGAATCGCCTCGTTGGCGATGCGCGAAAAATTGAACTCGCCGGGAGTATCCACGACAACGATACCCTTTGATTGAATTTCCGAGAAATACTGAAGAGTGGAGGCTTCGACGGACTCGTTATTGGCGACGACGATTTGGTAGTTCGGGTAACCGGTTTTTCCTGTGACGCTATCGACGCACGCTTTGAGCAGGTCGACTCGGTCGCGAGTGGGAATGACGATAGCGGCCCGAGGCGATGAATGGCGGTACTTTGGTCTCCAGTAGTAGCGATCCACGGGTTCGAGTGTCGCGTTGATTCCATTTGAATCGAAGTAGTCGGCCAAGACCCGCCGAGCGGCTTCGTGGGCGTAGGACTTTTCATCGATGTCGGTCGCAGTCGAACCGGAGATCGATCGCCAGTGGTAGAGGGCTTCCGGAATGTGCTGAATGCGGGAGGGTGGAACGCCGGTCGTGATGCGGAGGGCGAGATCCCAGTCCTGGGCGCCTTCGTAGCCTTTTCGGAAACCGCCCAGCGCTTCGACGTGGGAAAGGCGATACACGCCAAGGTGGCTGATGAAATTCTGGCCGAGAAGCAAATCCGGGTTCCAATCGGATTTGAAGTGCGGTTGGGAGCGCTGGTCGTCTTCGTCGATTTTGTCTTCGTCCGTGTAAATTAGGACGACGTCTGGGTGTTGAACTATCGTGTCGACGACGCGGGCGAGAGCATGGGGCGCGAGGCGGTCGTCGTGATCCAGCAGCGCGACGAACTCGCCGGTTGCCAACTCGAGAGCGGAATTCGAGGCTTCGCTGATGTGTCCGTTGGTTTTCCGATAGACGACCTGGATGCGTTTGTCCGCTTCGCGGTAGTGTTCGAGCGTTTCGCGCACCTCGGGATTCGGCGAGGCGTCGTCCGCGATGCAAAGCTGCCAGTCGGGGTAGATCTGGCTTCTGACGGAGTCGATTGCGGCCTGCAGCCACTTTACGTCTGGATTGAAGACAGGTAGAACAACGGAAATTAACGGGCGGTGAGACATCTTGGGAAGACGCTCTTGGAAGTTCCGGCAGTACGCTTCCACGCGTGGCGCCACTAAAGCGCAAAAGGCATCGTAGTCTCTAAACGCATCGGGAGGGGACTCGGATACGGGTTCTTCTTCCGGAGGCGCTGGAGGGACGGTGTCCGAATTTGCGACGTCCGTCTGCCGACTGCGGTTGAACAACTTCGCGAACATTTGACGGAGGCTCATTTAGACGGGGCGTATGGCGCCTTTGCGGGAGACATTCACTGAGAGGCGATCGAAGGCTAGTAGTGAGGCGGCTTCTCGTCTGGATGGCCGGGGAGCGACTGTTCCGCGGCCTGCATCGCCTGCTTTATGTTTCCAATCTCTTCGGTGAGGGATGCCAGGTTTTGCGACAACTTTAGGATGACGCGGTCTTGTTCTTCGACGTGGCGTTCGAGAAAGGCGATCTTGGATTCGAGCTCTCTTTTTGATAAATCACTCATGTTCAATGGCTTAATATGTCAATTATCTCGATTGCAATCCACCTCGCTTGATTTAGGCCACGCGGATTTAATCCGATAATAGAGACGAGATACCCGTTGAATCGCGATTGGGCGGGATTAGCAAAACCTTATATGGCTCAAATGGACTCCCAGCATCCTGATTCCGATGGCGCCCAACAGCCGGAATCAGACGTGGAAGCGTCTTCTTCTGGAGACGGCGTTGAGGGCGTGGGCGAGTCGAGCGAACTCGCAGATGGCGCGTCGGAGTCGTTCCAGGATAGCGTCGACGAGATGTTGAACTCGATCGAGCTTGATTCGGAAGGCAAGGACGCGGAATCGGAGGAGGCGAATCCCCCTCAGGATGAGGACGACTTGCTTATGCAGGCGGGCAGCATCCTAAACGGTGGGGACATCGATCCTGCGGCCATTGAGGACGCGAAAAACGAATTTGTAGAGGAAGACGAGACCAGTCTCGCGGACATGCCGGATCCGCTTTCAATGATGGTTGAGAGCGACGAGGCCGAATCGACTCCCCAGGACGGCGATCGAAGCGAGGAGGCTACTCTCGAGGAACACGGGGAAGAGGAAATCACGGCGATGCCCGATCCCCAGGAGCTGATCCGGGAAGCGGTCGACGAATCAAAGCCGGGGAGCGTTGTCGATCGAGCGGGCAGTCTGCCTCCACCTCCGCCGGCGCCAGTCGCTCTGGAGGAGGATGATATCGACTTTGGAGCCGCCGCTCCGATATTGGAGGACGTTTCCCCTGTCGAAACCCAAGCGGGAGACGACGAAAACGCGACACCCGTAGAGGCTGTGGACTCGACACCCCCGCCCACTTCGGAGTCGAACGACTCGGAGGAGTCCGAATCTGCTTCGGAAGCGCCGCTGGAGGAGAATGAAGCCTCTCTGGAACCCCCGGAGGAAACAGGTTCCGAGCCCCCCGTGGCGGAAGAAGCGACGGAAGCCGATACGGAAGACAGTGATGATGATGAAGACTCGCTTCTTCTTGACGATGTTGACGAGGCAGAACTGGGCGAGGAGTTGCTGATTTCCCAGGATGATCCTGATGATTCGGGTCTCGCCGCCCCCGTGTTCGGTTCGGAGGCGTCGTCGAATAGCGCCGCGCCTGCCGAGAGCGCCAAGCCGGGATTGTGGCGGAAAGTCTGCTCGTCCATGCCGCTCGCTGCAGGATTGGCGGTTTTGGGTGTAGGGTTGGGGCTATCTAGTTTTAAGGACGAACTCCTTGAGTTCGTTGCCTTTGGAGATTCGGAAGGGACCGTGATCAACCGGCACATCGCAAGCATGTCGAATCGGCTCTTCGAAGAAATCGGAGCGAATTCCGATCACGACATGGTTTGGCTGGAAAGCGATATTCAACGGATTTCCGAACTCGAGATTTGGATAAACGCCCGGGTGGGAGCCTCGCTAAAACGGGATTTGTACGATTGGGTAGACGAGTCGATCGTGTATTCGAGACTCCCGTTTACGAGTGAGTCGCTGGAGACGGCATCCGCTGAGCTGGAGTTGATTGGTTCGAAAGCGCCCACTCCAGCCTGGTCGAGTTTGATTCGAAAATCGGCGTCGAAAGGGACGGTCTATCCTTTGAATATAACCTACCGCCTCACCCGTAAGTCGGTCAAAGACGACTGGGAGCTTTCCAATCTGAGAATGAAAGAAGGCGAGAACGGATTCGCGTGGGCGAAGGGGCTGCCCAAAGAGCGCTTCGGACCCCGGGCAGTCGTCTTTGGCACCCGAGATTTCTCGCTCTCTTTCCGCGATTTCGAACGAAAGGGAGTCGCCTACATCAAGGAGGCGGAGGCCGCCCGGGCGGCCCGAATTGCCGCCGCAGAAGCGGAATCCGCTCTCGATCGCGAAAAACGCCACGATTTGCTGATGGCTCTCTCGCAAGGCTCCTATTTCCGAGGGATGGTCATTGCCGGAGCTGAAGCGAAGGACACCCGCGAGATTTCGCTGATCATTACGGAGACGCGCAATGAGGGGGAGTTGATCAAAGGCATCTTCAAGCTGAACGAAGAGGACGCGCCCGCGAAGCACTTCACTGGCATTCTCGATCTGGTTCAGGAAGGCGAGGAAATCGGTGCCAAGCTCGACCTGAAGACAATTGCATTCGCGGGGCAGAGCGCCCCTGAGTCGGCCCCTCGATTCTTCAATCCGGGCACGGTCTCCCGAATCCAACTCTACACCGACGGGTATCGCATGGAGGGGGACGGGGACGAGCTCTCGCTGCGTCTCATTCGAAGTCTCTAGGCCGGCTGACCTACAACGGGATTGCATCCAACAGTTGACTGGCGACGGAGATCGGCTCTGGCTGACTCCAGTGAAATCGGAAATCCAGCAGTCTTGGGCGGGAAAGAAATCCGGGGGAGTCGTGTCGCTGCGACTCGCTTGGGGCCAGGCCATCGCTCGGGCGGTGGATTCGGGGATAGACGATTCCCTTGTCGAGGGCCTGCTCGAGTCGTTCGCCGCGCCCGCCAGTCTTCTCAAGCTGGTGGATTGCGTTGTCGCGGAGGAAGCGATCGATCCCTCGCGTTTGGCGAGCGCAGTGCAGTCCAGGGCCGGAGAGTCGAGTTTCAGCGAAGCGGATTGGCTGGTGGCCCTGGAGCGTCTCCTCCAGTTTCTCATCCGGGAGAACCGTTCCGCGACGATCAGCGTCGCTCTGGGCTACCTTTCCTGTTCCGCCGAGTACTTGGAGAGCTCCGGCTCGACGCTGACGTTCGCGGACGGCGTGGACGCGTTTCTAGCCGAATTTGGATTCGACGGATAGCGCATCGCGGCAGAGAGCCCCAAAGGCGTTATTAGAATTTCTACTAAGAGAGCGCGGATTCCATAATAAATTCTTACATTTGCTTGATCTCTGGAACGAATGGCCGTTTATACTTGTAACTATCAAGTCCCGCTTAGCGGGATTTTGGGGTAAAGAAGAAAACAAAGGCGGACTGTTTAGGGGTAGACAGTCCGCCGTCTTTTTTCCAAATCGTTGAAAAGACAGGTAGACATTTACTCAGATTGTAGTACATTGACACCTACATGATGGAATCGTCATCCGGCGCCCTCGGGCGCGAATCGCAACGAAGCTCCACACGCAAAGCGAAGACGTACGTTCTGGACACCAACGTGCTGCTTCACGACCCGCATTGCGTTTTCAAGTTCGACGACAACAGTCTGGTCATCCCGATCGAAGCTCTGGAGGAGTTGGATGCCATAAAGATGGAGCAGTCCAGTGAACGAGGGCGAAACGCCCGGCGCGTTCACCGCCTGCTTCGCGAGTTGTTGCCGGATTCGAGAGCGATGCTTGAGGGCGTGCGCTTGAAAAGTGGAGGGACGCTCTCGGTTGTCATTAATAAGTACTTACAAGGGACGGAAGCAATCCCGTCTCGAGTGAAAGCGCTCGGTTCGATCCTGAACCTGGAGAAGAAGGACAACCGGATTATCGCCACCGCCTTGTTCGTGCAGGAGAATTTCCCGCCGCCGGCGATCTTGGTGACTAAGGATGTGAACATGCAGCTGAAAGCTCGGGCGGTGGGGCTCGAAGCGGAGGACTACTTGAATGACAAGGCTCCCGAGGAGCCGGAAGATCAGAGCTATCGGCGAATCGGTGTATCGAAATACGACTTACAGCGATTCGCGTCGGAAGGCGAATTCGCTCTGTCGGAAGACGAGGGCGCTTCGCTCGCTTTGAACGAGTACGCCCTACTTGAAACGGAAGAGGGAAAGACTATGCCCGCCCGGCACTACGGCGACGGTCTCGTGCGCAAGCTGTCCTTTCCCGACAGCGTCAAGGCTCCGGGCGGCATTCCGATCCGCCCCCGCAATCTGGAGCAGCGTTTTTTCCTGGACGCCCTCATGGACGACTCAATTTCGCTGATTACCTGCTATGGCAAAGCGGGCACGGGAAAGACCTTGTTGTCGACGGTTGCGGCCATTCAGCAGTCGACCGTGGCCAATAGTTCCTATGACGGCGTTTCCATTACCCGCCCGGTCATCGGAGTGGGGAAGGAGATCGGGTTCCTGCCGGGATCGCTCGAGGAGAAGATGAATCCGTGGCTGCAACCGTATTACGACGCCTTGGAAGTGTTGCTGCCCTGCACGCCTCCGAAAGAGCCGCAATTTGAAAACAAACGCCAGCGCAAGAAAGCGAAAGACGTGGCGGAAGCGGTGGAGCCGATGCAGAAGCCGTATCAGCGATTGCTGGATTCGCGACTCGTGGAGATCGAAGCGCTGTGCTTTATCCGCGGTCGTTCCATCGCCCGCCGCTTTTTCATCCTCGACGAGGCCCAGCAGTTGACGCCGCACGAGGTGAAAACGGTCATCACGCGCATCTCGGAAGGTTCTAAAATTGTCTTGATTGGCGATCCGGCCCAAATCGACAACCCGTACGTGGACTCGCGCAGCAATGGGCTGGTCTACTGCGCCAACCGGATGCGCGGGCAATCGCTCTTCGCCCACGTGACTCTCACCAAAGGCGAGCGTTCGCCGCTGGCGGAACTGGCCGCGGACTTGCTCTAGTGTTCTTTTAGGAAGCGCGCCGGTTTCCCCGTCCGAGTGATCTAGGATCGATTGCGTTGAAGCGTCTGGGTCCGGAGCTGGTTGACCTCGGCCTGGATTTTCTTGAAGACTTTTTTCTTCATTCGGTCTGTGAAAAGGACGCCGTTTAGGTGGTCGACTTCGTGTTGGATGCAACGGCCCAGAAGCCCGTTGCATTCGAGCGTATGCGGGGCGCCCGTGACGTCTTGGTACTCGCATCGAATCCAGTCCGGCCGCTCGACGTCCGCCCGGATTTCGGGAAAGGAAAGACAGCCCTCCTCGTAGACGGTTTCGGGCGATTCGATGACCGTGACGACCGGATTGCACATGCCGATTGGGTTGAATAGCTCGAGCGGGGGCTGGGACCCGTCCAAGGTGTACTCGAAATCGATTTCGACGCCGCGCAGATCCACTACGCAGAACATGAGCGCCTTGCCGATTTGCTGAGCCGCGAGGCCGATGCCTTCCGCCGCGATGCAGGTCTCGACCATATCCTGAAAAAGCGTCTCGAGCGCGTCGTCGAAGGCCGTTACCGGCTCGCCTTTCTGGTGGAGCACGGGGTCTCCGAATTGAACAATTTCCAAGGTCATGGGTCTTCGATTTGACCTAGCCAAGACTCCCGCGCAGGTTAGAGCAAATTCTTTCGAAGGGAGAATTGGATAGAACTCTATGCCACCGAAACTCAATAGCAGTCGCGTGGGTCCCGCGATTTCCGCGGGGCTGATTGCTTTGGGCGTGTTGATCATTCTCTTCGCCTGGCGGATTCCCTCGCGGTTCAAGTCGATCCCGTATTCGATTGTCGTCGAAACGGGCGCTAGATCGGACTCTTTGTTCGATCTGGCCAAAGCCGCTCTGGAAGAGGGGAATCTGGGTATGGCGGAGCTGATAGTCGAGGCGGGAGACACTGGTTCAGACGACTGGGATTTTCTCAAAGAGCGCATCGCTTTGGAGGGGAACGACCCGATGGTGGTCCGCTGGGGGGAATGGGACCCGTTTTTAGACGCGGCCCTTTCCGATATTCCGCTCGACGCCTATTCCGGCGAGCCGGGTCTTCTCGGGGTCGTTTTGTCCAACGCCTGCCGCGATTCACTTCGCAGGCTCTTGGAGAATTCGCGGGATCCCCTGGTGGGCTCGCTCCTGGAAACGGGCAGCCTGACCACTTACAAGCGACTGTTTCCCGTCCAAAGCGTGTCGGGAAAACCGTTAGAGGCGACGTTGATTTCGCTGGGGCTGCTGGTGCAAGGCGATCGCCTGACGTCGGAGTTTAAGCGGGAATTGCGAAGGAAGATCGCTGATGCCCGGGCGTCGGGCGATGCCGGACCGCTCGAGGACTTCTATTTGGATACCCTCTCTTTGTCGCGGGCTCTCAACTGGGGCCAGTTCAAGGCGTTGTTCGAAAATATCAAAAAACTGGATACGGTCGGCGAGATTCGATACGCGTTCCACCGTCAACCCGAAGCCAAACCGATCATCTTTGTGTCTTCTCTGGCCGTGGATTCGCCGAGTGAACTGATGGACTATTTGCGACTGTACGGAGATGAAGGTGTCGATTCCCTCAAAGACGTATCCGCCTACGGAATCGACGCGTTGCGCATGCTGGTTCGAGAAAAACTGCCATTAGAGAAGAAGCGCTCGCTCGACAACGTCTCGACCCTTCAATCGGGATTGACGAATTTCAGCCTGCAAAGCCCGAACGCTTCTCTGTTTCTGAAGTACGCGCTCTTCTTCATCGGCCCGCTTTTCTTGTTTTGGGGGACGAGCCGTTTGGGCGTCTCCACGCGGGAATCCAATCCTCCATTGTTGCGCGCGACGCAGAGATTGTTTGTATCGCTCGCGTCCGTAATTATTTTAATCATCCTTAGCGAACCGTATCTGGCCGGCGGCAGCGAACCGCAGGGCTACTCATTCCGATTTTCAATGCCGGTGCTGGCGCAAGTCGACGGCGAAACGATACTTGTAGAAACCGAACCCACCACATCCATGGATCCCGCAACCCTCTTATCCATTTCCTTTTTCTTCATTCTCCAAGTGATGGTCTACCTCATTTGCTTGCTGAAAGTGCGCCAGATCGACAAGGAGGAGATCGACTCCCTAGTGAAACTCAAACTGATGGAGAACGAAGAGAATCTGTTCGACGCGGGCTTGTACGTCGGAATCGCCGGCACTTGTATCTCTCTCGTGCTTCAAGTGCTGGGGCTTATCGAGGCGAACCTTCTGGCGGCTTACTCGTCCAATCTCTTTGGAATTCTCTGCGTGGCCATCGTCAAGATACGGATGGTGCGGCCGTATAAGAACAAGTTGATACTGGCGAGCCAGGAGCGTTTGGCCGCGCTGGGAGCGAAGGAGGCTTTGGGATAGCTTTAATCGAGCCATGAACAAGACGCTGCTGCTCATACTCTGCGATTTTCTGCTTTTGACGCTTCTCTCCCTGGTGAATTGGGAAGAGGAGGACAAACGCAGCGAATCGTCGGAACCCGATCCAGGCCCCCAAAGCGTTTCCGCCATGGCCATGATGGAGCAGGATCTTTTGGATACACTCACATCGGCCTTGGAGGAGGAAAAGCGAGTCCAAGAAACCCTTCAGGACGAAACCGACGCGCGCCAGGAAGCGCTGGAGGCGGCGGATTCAAAATTGAAGGAGAGGGACGCTTCGATCGTCAGCTTGGAAGCGGGTTTGGAAGCGGAAAAGAAGCGCGTCGAAAACCTGACGGTAGAGAAAGCCGCGGTTCTGGAAGAGGCGACGAAAGCCAAAGAGTCGATCGTCGTCATGCAAAGCGACTACGAGCAATTGGAAGCGAAAGCGAAACAAACGGAAGCGCAGGCTCGAATGCTGCAGGAGGAGCTCGATGAAAAACTCCGGCTCATCACCGAAAAGGAAACCGCTCTGGCCAAGGAAATCGAGGAGCGTAAAAACGCGGAGTCGAGAGCGCAGGAGCTGGATGTCCGAGTGAAGGTGACAGAGGAGCAAAAGAGAATGCTGGAAGAGAACGTGGAGTCTCTCAAGAGCGTCGTCGTCGCCGAGCGCGCGGAGCGTCAGCAGTTGCAGCAACAAACCACGCAAATGGCGGAGGGCATTACGCAGCTCGCGGAACGATCGCAGGACCTTACCGAGGAATTTCGCTCCAGCCAGCCGGTTAATGCGAACACGTTGTTCGACCGCTTCAACCAGAATAAAATCCTGGCCCGCTTCGATTCGAATCGATTCTACCGGGGTCAACGCCTGGAGGACGACGACCAGTCGATGACGGTTCTCGTTTCCGATGGACGCGAAACGGTGGCCTTGGTCCACGCGAGTTCCACTCCGTTTGGGGCCGGCAAGGCGACCATCGGCTTCCGGGGCGTGGACATGCGATTGAGTCGGGCCGGAGCGACGCTTTCGCCGCCGAAAATGGAATTTCTCACCGTGGATCCACGAATCTCGGCGATCCCGCTGACAAGCGACGAGGCGGCGGAACTCGGGGGCGAAGTGTTCTACACGACGGTGACCCCGTTCAAGTTCTCCGAAGCGGTTCTCATAGATGAAAAAGGCGAGTACTACGGCGAAGTCGAATTCAAGTTGGACGCCAACACGCCCGGATACGTGAAGATGCAGTCGAGGGTGTTTAGCCGGATATTCGGGGACTTCTCGCCGTCCAAAGGCGATCTCGTGTTGTCGAAAACCGGAGAATTACTCGGGCTGATGGTCGATAGCCGGTATTGCGTTCTCGTGCCGCATCTGCTCAGGAACGAGTCGCTGGCAGTGGGAACGGCCTTTGACGGCGAGCAGTTTAAGAGCGTTATGGTGTCGCTAAAAAATCGATACCAGTCGTTGTCAGAAGAACTGCGCTAGGAAGCCCTCTTTCTGCGAATCTCGGATACGATCAATCCTTCATTCCATCGTTTTTCCTTGTCTAATTTAAGTGAATACGGCCAGGCCAGCTTTGGAAGGGTTCGTGATTCGATATCGGTCGTTAGTCGAAACAGGGAGTAGAGGAGTTTCACGATCCATCGATGGAGCCGTTTTCCGCTGCGGGCCGTGAAGTCGGCGTAGACCAGCGTTCCTTCGGGTCGCAGCGCTTTTCCAGCCCGCTCGAGCAGTCGATTCGCGTCTTCGGAGCTAAAGCAGTCTAAGAAAAACTGGGCAACGACGACGTCGTAGTCGTTCCGTTCGAACGAGTGTTCCCGGGCGTCGGCTTGGATCGGCTGAAAGCGATTGCGAACGTCGGGACCCAACTGCTCGATCCTCTTTGTGGCCTGATTCAGCATCGCGGGGCTGGAGTCGACCGAGTCGATGCGCAAGCGGGGATTGCGCTTTAAGGCGATAGCGGAAAACCGTCCGTCTCCGTCGCCCAGCGCGAGCGCTCGTTGTGTCGTTTCGGGATCAAACGCTTGCAATCCGTGGGCTCGGGCTCTCTCGAGCTGATTCCAGAAGAGCGTCCGTTCGAGAATGGAATAGACCGAGGCCAAATTGTCGAAGGAACGCATCATACTAAAGCCAAACCGCGATGGGCGTGAGGAGTGCGATGTCCGCGAGGGTGCGACGCGTCTCGATGTGGATGTGGTTCCTCGCCAGATGCAGACTTGCGAGCCCAAACGCGGAAACAAGCGCGAGCGGCCCCAATTGCGATCCAGTAAAGAATGCTCGCCCAATCGAGAGCGCCAGAACCCCTCCAATCGCCAACGCGTAAGGTCGAAGCGGGGTAGCGTCGTCGCGCTCTTGAGCAGCGTCGATGGACCGATCCCAGTGGTGGATGAGAGAGCAGTTGAGGCTGAAGAGGGCGGCGAGAAGAATGAATACCGCTAGCGTGTCTAACGTGCGAGAAGGCAGGGCGAACAGCAAGACGGCTGCGGCGACCAGGCTTGCGGTGAGGGAAGATTTTAGGGCCGATCGATGTCGCCGGATCGGATTTTTCTGGATCGCCAAAGTGGCGAGCAGCGACAAGCCGGCGAGCGCGAAACCACGCTGAATTTCAAGGTTCTCAAGCGTGTTCAACGCGTATGCGATCGAGCCAACGAGGACCACGCTCCATACTGCTAAGAGTCGCCAGCGCTGATCGGCATGGAAAGCGTGACGTTGGGATAGGTTGCACGCGTGCTTCCAGGCGTCGAGCCAGCGGTCCGCGGTGTAGCCCAGCCATACGGAACTGAATACAAGAAGCCGATGATGCCACTCGAGCAGAATTCCGTATTCCAACGCGACTGCGTGCTGCCAAACGATCGCGACGATCGGCGCGTCGAGCGACAAGGTGGTGAGCCAAGTGATTCGCGAGCGGCGCCTCATCGACTCGACTAGGCGCTGGAGCCTGTCAGTGCCTCCAGCCCGTCGCGGGTCAATCGGTGCAATCTCCACTCGTCGAGCATGTCGGCGCCTTTGGCCTGGTAGAAATCCAATGCCGGAGTGTTCCAATCCAAGGCGACCCATTCCATGCGGCCGCAGCCCTCGTCGTAGGCGACTTGCGCTACCGATTTGAAAAGGAGATTTCCGACGCCTTTTCCTCTGTATTCACTTTCTACGTATAGGTCTTCCAAGTAGAGTCCGCGTTTTCCGAGGAAGGTGGAAAAATTGTAGAAGTAAATCGCGTATCCAACCGTTTGACCCGCGAGCGTGGCGACGAGGGCGTGCGGGGTCGGGTTGTCGCCGAACAGGCTCTCGTGCAAGGACTCTTCCGTGATTTCAAGCTGGTGGGTGAGTTTCTCGTATTCGGCGATCCCTCGGATCATCTCCATGATCGGGGCGACGTCGCTTTCTTGGGCGGCTCGGATTTCGACTTCTGGATTGGGTTCGGTCATGGTGGCAGGCTGCTGAATTTCTCTTGCGATATCAATAGTCGAGCGCTGAGTTCGTCCGGCAATGGCGCCCGCGAATAGCAATCCCAACGTAATCGTTGTCATGACGACTCAATGGAGAGGGCAGGCGACTGGCTACGCGGGAGACGGCAACGCGGCGACGCCCGTTCTCGACGCGTTGGCCGAGCAATCGCTCGACTTCTACCAGGCGGTCACCCCGCATCCCTTCGGAATCTTTGCTCGGGCGGCGTTTCTCACGGGTGTTGCGTGCCCGGAAAATGGAGTCGCTGACTATTATGATCCACTCCCGCGTGAGGCTCGGACGCTGGCGCACGCGTTTGGCGAGCGCGGCTACGAGACTGGCTTTTTCGGGAAGTGGCAGCTCTACGAGCGCGATCCGGAGTCGCCTGTTGTAGGGGAGGCTCACGCGCTAGTTGAAGTTCCGGAGGATCGGCGCGGCGGGTTTTCGCATTGGGAAGGTTTCGAGTCGGGATTCCTTCTCAACGACGGCTACTATCACGGCTCGGGCCTGGGGCCGCTGCGGAGAATCGAAGGTTACCAGTCGGATGTCGTCGTCGATCACGCCGGGACGTTTCTGAAGGAGCGTTCAGGGGAGTCGCCGGTGTTCGCGGTCGTGAGTCTGGATGCGCCGCATCCCCCGTACGGAGCGAACGCGGCCGGAGTGAAGCCGCCGCCCGCGGACTGGATTGCGCTTCCGCCGGAGGTTCCGGAAGACGCGGCGATCCGAGATCAGGCTCGAACCGAGCTCGCGGGCTACTACGCGCACATCGAAGCGACCGACCGGGCCATCGGGAAGTTGATCGCCGAGGTTCGCGAATCGCTTAACTGGGAGGACACGCTCTTTGTCTTTACTTCGGTTCACGGCGACATGCATGGGTCCCATGGAAAATTTCGCAAGGGCTGGCCTCACGAGGAGTCGGTCCGGGTCCCTTTGTTGCTGTCTTGGCCGAAACGGTTTCCGGTTGCTCGGAGGGATCCGTTGATGATTTCGCTGCTCGATTTGGGGCCGACTTTGCTGGGCATGTGTTTTGGCCAAACGGCTTGGGATCGCCCGGTAGCGGGCGGCGCGAATCTATCCAAATCGGTTCAATTGTTGTCCGAGGGGCCCGAGTTTCAGGAGATTTCGATGCCTAGTTGCCCGCCATTCGACAAGCAATGCCCCTACGCTTGGAGAGGCCGGCGCTTTGTCGACAAAACCGAAGTGGACCGCGACGGCGGAGCGCGTTTCACGCTGGACCATTAAACAGTTTGTCGTAGCGTCGCTTACATGGACATCAGCGCGGAATTAGAATCCGCTATCAATCAACAGATCGGGATAGAGTTTTCGGCGTCGCACGCCTACCTTTCGAAGGCCGCGTATTTCGAGCGCAACGCGTTCGACGGTTTTGCCGAGTGGATGCATCAGCAAAGCGTCGAGGAAACGGCGCATGCCATGAAGTTCTACCAGTATTTGAACGACCGAGACGGTGTTGTACGCATTCCGGCGATCGAGGCTCCGGAATGGGATTACGGTTCCGTATTGTCCGTTTTCGAAAGTAGTCTCGTGCAGGAGCGCGAGGTGACGAAGAGCATCTACAATCTCTACAAAATCGCTACGGACGAGGGAGACTACGCCACCGTTTCATTCCTCAAGTGGTTCGTGGACGAGCAGGTCGAGGAAGAGAAAACCGTTTCCGACATGATCGACAAGTTGAAGATGGCGGATGGAAATGCCGATTCGCTGCTGCTTTTGGATCGCTACGCCCTCGAACAGCGCTCGAGCGAAGCGGATGCGTGACTTTTTTCCAAACTCGCTATTAAGGGCGCTTTGAAAAATTCGGCCCCATTCGCATTCTCGTTCCTTTTTCGCTCAAAACGCGTTTGCTCGTCTCGACGAACCTCGGGTTCGCCTCAACTCGCAAGCCGCATTTTGATCTGAAAAGGGAACTTCAACTGCTCGGGGAGAATTTTTCAAAGCGCCCTTAAGTTTCGCCGCCAAGGCGCGTTATTAGAAAAACGAGAGCGAGCCGTCTCGTTCTCGAAAAAGTCGATAGGCAATAACTGCCCGCGGCGTCTCCTTCCGATCTGGAGAATAAAAATTGATTTTTTAAGTCGCTTTAATACAGGAACTTAGAAGGTTTCAGAGTCAGTTGGGCATGTTCTCTGCTATGCGCAGGGCATGATCGACCAAATTCTAGAGCGCGAAAATTATGTCCTAGCGAAAAAGCTGCTGGACGTGTCGCATGCTCGCCACGAGGCGATATCCAGCAACCTAGCCAATGCGGAGACTCCAGGCTACAAGCGGACCGATATCAAGGCGGACTTCGCGAAGGAGCTCCAGAAGCTGGCCCAAACCAACGATGTGGAGTCCATCTCCAAACTGCAGGCCACGATTGAGAGGGATCTGAAAACCGCTAGCGTTCGTCCGGACGGCAACAACGTCGAACTGGATACCGAGCTTTTGAAGATGAACGAGAACGCCATGCAGTACGAATTCCTGACTCAGTACACGGCGAACTCGATGAAGCGTATCAAGACCGCCATCACAGGTCGAGTCGTCTAGCAATTTATTAGGAGCACGCCGCTATGAACATAATGCCAGGACTTGAAAGCACCGCGTCCGCGCTCGCCGCGGAAAAGGTGCGGCTCGACGTGATCGGGCAGAACATCGCCAACGCCCATACGACGCGCGGCCCGGATGGGAAGCCTTACGCCCGGCAAATGGTCAGCTTCGAGGCGAAACTGATGGAGATCGGCACGAATTCGGATGGTACCAAAAATATGGGTACTGGCGTGCAGGTAAAATCGATCACTTCCGATCCAACCGCAGGACCGCTCGTATACAATCCGGGACATCCGGATGCCGACGAGAAAGGCATGGTGCGACTCCCCAACGTCAATTTGACCCACGAGATGGTCGACATGATCGCCGCTTCGCGAAGTTACGAAGCCAACTTGCAAGTCGTCCGAACCGCGAAGCAAATGGCCCAAAACGCTCTTAGAATAGGCCGATAGATTGTTCCTCTTCCTAATCCGTCCCGCAAACTTCCATGATTGAATTGAATTCTAGTCTCGCATCGCAACAAGCGTTCAACCAGCCGCTTGTCGATCACTTGAAACTGAACAAGTCGTTCAAGCCGACAGAACTGCAGGAACTCTCCAAGAGCGCGCCGAGCGAGTCGTTTGGCAACATGATCGGCGACTTGGTCAAGAGCGTCGACGAGAAGGGCAAGATCGCGATGGAGGAGACCAACCGCCTGCTCATCGGGGAGACCGACAATATTCACCAGTCGATGATCGCCATGCAGGAATCGAGCATGGCGTTTACGATGCTGGTGGAAGTACGCAACAAGCTGGTTCAGTCGTATCAAGAACTGATGAAGATGCCAGTGTAGCCTGAATTTGGAGACGTAGTAAATGGGACTCGTAAATCAATTTAAAGATCTGTGGAAGCCGCTCGGAGCGAATCAAAAGATATCGCTCGTCCTCGCGGCGAGTATGGTGGGCATGGCCATGGTCGCCCTGATGGTATGGGCGAGCCAGCCAAGCATGTCTCTCCTGTATGGAAATCTGGATGCGGAGGAAGCCGGCGACATCGTTACCAAGCTGGAGCAGAAGGGTGTTTCCTTCGAAACGGGCAAAAACGGCAATTCAATCTATGTAGAGTCGGGCATGGTGCATCGGCTTCGCTGGGAGCTGGCCTCGGAGGGCATGGTCCCGTCCGGCACGGGTCCTGGTTTCGAGCTATTCGATCAAGGGAGTTTCGGTATCAGCGACTTCGTGCAGCGTACGAATTACCTGAGAGCGATCAAAGGCGAACTCGAACGGACGATCACCCAGTTCAGCGGAGTGCGCTCGGCCCGAGTAATGGTGGTGATGCCGGAGAGTCGAATTATCGTTTCGAGCGAAGGGCGCGAGCGAGCCAGCGCATCTGTTTTCGTGGATACAAGCGGGAGTATGAATTTGTCGGCGGTGAATTCGATCCGTCAACTCGTCGCCAACTCTATCCAGGGGCTGGACGCAAACGACGTGGTCGTGGTGGACAGCGATGGGCTTGTACTTAGCGAAGAGCTGAAGAGCGAAGGGCTCGATGGAGGAATGTCCAACGAATCCATTCGCTACCGAAAGGGCTTGGAAGCCTACTTTACCACGAAAGTGCAGACGATGCTCGATCGTGTTCTCGGAGCGAATCAGTCGGAGGTGCGCGTCGCCGTCGACATCGATACAGCCACCGTGCAGACGACCGAGGAGAGTTTCGATCCGGAAAAAGTCCTGCGATCGACGGTGGTTGAAGAGACGAAGCTTTCGGAAAAAGAAAATGGTGGCGGTTTCGGCGGTGTCGCTGGCACGCAATCCAATGTCCCGAATTCGGACGGGGCGGCCACAGGCACATTTTCGGATCGTGAAGATTCGACCGAGCAAAAGACCGAGACCTACGAGATTGGAAAAGTCGTTAGCAACCGTGTCCAAAGTCCGGGTACGATTCGTCGGCTGACTGCTTCGCTCCTCGTATCCAAGCAGCTGGATTCTCAAGGCGCTCCGGTCAACCGGACTCCTGAGGAACTTCAGGAATTGCGTCAGATCGTCATCAACGCCCTCGGCATCCAACTGGAAAATGGCGAAACCGCGGAACAGAGAGTAACGGTCAACGAGATGGTCTTCGCTCCTGACGCGGTGGCGCTGCAGACGCACACGCTCACGGATGGATTCGATTTGCAGAAGTGGGTAGACATCGTGAAAAACGTGGGAGGCATTCTGTTGGGACTCGGCGTGCTGGCGTTCTTCTTTCAGATGCTGAAGAAGACGAAACCGGAAGAGATTTCGATCGAAGTACTCCAGCCGGATCAGATGTTGGAGAACCGGAGCCTGGAGGACAATGGAACGGTCACTCCGGAAATGCTCAACGAGCTCATTAAGCAAAAGCCTGCCAATATCGGCGTATCGCTACGTGAGTGGATAGGCGAACCGGAGGCGAGATAGACGTTATGGCTGGAGTTTACGATTCACTTTCCCGTACTCAGAAATTGGCGACTTTTCTTATTGTGATCGGTCCCGAAGCGGCCGCTCATGTTCTGAAGGAATTCGAGGACGAGGAGATCGAGTTGATCTGCCGCGAGATGACGGGGATCACCGCGATTGAGGAAGAGGACCAGAAGAAGGCCATCGCCGAGTTTTCCGGCGTCATTCTCTCAAGCTACGGTTCCTTGCTCGGTGGGGCATTCTATACGCGTAAAGCGCTGGAACTAGCGAAAGGGGATTTCAAGGCGTCGAGCATTTTGGAGCGGATTGCTCCCTCGAGCAATTCTGCGGAAGTGATCAAGGAGATCGAGCAGATGGAGCCACGCCAGATCTTCAACATGATTAAAACCGAGCAGTCCCAGACGATCGCGTTCGTGCTCTCCTATTTGGAGAATGACAAAGCGGGGCCGATACTGGGGATGTTTAGTCAGGAGTTGCGCGAGGAAGTGATCGAGCGACTTGGTATGCTGGAGCCCACGTCGCTCGAGATTATCAACAAGGTCGCGAACTCGCTTAGCAAGAATTTGGATACAGGTGGCAAGGTAACCATGAATCGCAGCGGTGGCGTGCGGATGGTGGCGGACCTTCTCAACACTCTCGAAAAGGAAGACAGCAAAGAGATTCTAGCGAATATCGAGGAGCGAAACCCGAATTTGGGAGCCGAGATTCGAAAGAAGATGTTCAGCTTCGACGACCTCATTCGCCTGGAGCTTCCCGACTTGCAACGCATCATGCGCGAAGTCGATTCGGGAGACCTCACGATCTCTCTCAAGTCCGCTTCCGACTCGCTCAAGGAGTTCATCATGCAAGCGGTTTCCAAACGCGCCGCGGAGACGCTCTTGGAAGAGCTGGAAATGATGGGTCCGGTAAAACTGACCGAGGTAGAGGCGGCCCAGGAACGCGTGATCCAAGTGGTGCGGCGATTGGAAGAACAAGAGGAAATCAGTTTGGATGGTGACAGTCAGACAGTCTAGAAAAACGCTTTCGCTCGACGAGCCGTTAACCGGGTTGCGCATCTCCTACGACGGAGAGCCCAGGATTGACGCGTCCGCTCACAAAGAAGCGTTGGAAGACGCGTATCGAAAAGGTTATGACGAAGCGAGCCAGCAGTTTAACCAGCAGATAAACGACTTCCGGTCGGATGTGAACGCTCTGCGTGAGCGCACTTTTTCCGCCTTAGAAGGGAAGTTTGGTGTGATTATGGAGGAGGCGCGCGAAGCGTTGATGACCTTGACGCACGAGTGCGTGCGCCGAACGCTGGGAGGAATCGAGCTGGATGGGCAGATTGTACTTTCGATCGTCAATTCGGCGATTGAAGACTCGGGTCTCGACGACGAGAAAATGGAGATTCGTCTCAATCCTATGGACGCGGATTTGCTCGCGGATCTCGAGTCGGATTTGAAGAAAGCGCATCCCCGCCTGAGCGTCGTTCCGGACGAAGGACTGAACCGCGGAGATTGTATGCTGAGCAGTCGATTTGGAAAAGTGGACGGGCTGCTCGCAACGAAACTCGATCGCCTTAAGGACGGGCTTACCGCCGACTGATGAATCGCATGTTGCCAGAATGGGCTGCGGATATTGGAGTCCGTGTTGGAGCTTCGGATACAGTCACGCGCTTGGGCAAGGTGGTGCAAGTCGCTGGACTGGTCGTCGAGTCGGAAGGCCCGCAGGCGAGCTTGGGAGATGTCTGCGACATCGTTTCGCCGCGTTCGAATCTAAAGATTCACGCCGAAGTAGTGGGCTTCCGCGATCATCGAATTTTGCTCATGCCATTGGAGGACATGGAAGGCGTGCACCCCGGCTGCCATGTTCGCTTGAGTTCGGGAGTGAACCAAGTTCCGGTCGGTTCGGAAATTCTGGGCCGCGTCTTGGATGGTCTGGGAAATCCGATCGATGGCTATGGCTCCATTCACTATCGCGAGGAAAACTCAGGTACGCGAAAGATCCCCAATCCGCTCTTGCGTCAGAGAATAACGGATCGGTTCGAGACGGGCGTGAAAGCGATCGACTTGTTCAGTCCGGTGGGCGTGGGCCAGAGATTGGGCGTATTCGCCGGAAGCGGCGTGGGAAAATCGACTTTGATGGGAATGCTGGCGAGAGGTTCGGATGCGGATGTCAACGTGATCGCGCTCGTGGGCGAACGAGGACGCGAGTTGCGTGAGTTTATCGAAAAGGACCTCAGTGAAGAGGGGCTCAAAAAGACCGTAGTCGTTGTGGCGACATCGGACCAAAGCGCGCCGCTTCGATTGCGGGCGGCCCACTTGGCGACGTCGATCGCGGAGAATTTTCGCGAATCGGGGAAGCGGGTGTTGTTCTTGATGGACTCGGTCACTCGCTACGCCATGGCTCAACGTGAGGTCGGGCTGGCGATTGGCGAACCGCCGGCCAGTCGAGGCTATACGCCGTCAGTTTTTTCCAAGCTACCCAAGCTTCTGGAGCGCTCCGGCAATTCGGAGAATGGGTCCATCACCGCGTTCTACACGGTTCTGGTGGAGGGAGACGATTTGAACGAGCCAGTATCCGATGCGGTTCGAGGCATTCTCGACGGGCATATCGTGCTTTCGCGACGCCTAGCGACGGCAAACCATTTTCCGGCAATCGACGTGCTCGAGAGTATCAGCCGATTGGTGAACGATGTTTCAACCGACGAGGAAGTCGAAATCGCGGGATTGGCCAGAGACTATCTGGCCTTGTATCGCAAAAACGAGGACATCATTAACTTGGGAGCGTACTCGAGAGGCGTTAACCCCCGCATCGACAGCGCGATTGTCGCTCACGAGCGAATTATGGCGCTTTTGCGTCAGCGTCACTCTGAAAGCGCTTCGAGCTCGGAATCCTACTCGCAGCTTAAGGAGGTCGTCGGATGAAACGTTTCTCGTTCAATCTGAAGGGCCTGCTAGGGTTGCGGGAATGGGAAGAGCGCGTGGCCCAGCAAAACCTGAGCCGGGCGACTCAATCGGTGGTCGAGCTGGAGACTCGCATTCGCCAGTTGGGCGAGGAACAGGAATCGATCTGCGAGTATTGGAACGAGTCGAGCGCGACCTCATTCTCTCGTAACGACCGTATCGCGTTGCAAGGGAGGATGGAACAGACGCGGGTCGACGAAAAGGCGCTGCGCGAATCGCTGAGCCAAGCGAAGGCGGAACGGGAGAAAGCCCTGTCAGCTCTGACACAGGCGATGCGGAAGAAGAAAATAGTCGAAGACTTGAAGCAGCGGCGCCTGGAGGCGCATCGGTCTGAAGTTGCTCGACTGGAAAATTTGGAAGTCGAAGACATCTACAATGCTCGAACTAATGGAAGGAGCGGTCTATGAAAAATCTAATATCTAAGCCCTGGTTTCTCGCGATTCTGGCCCTCGCGCTAATGCTTGGGACGCAGGCGGGAGCGTATTTGCTCTACAAGGACACTTTGTTTCCTCCGCCGAAGGATGTCCTAGTCATCAAGCGGGCGGACCCGTCTCCGATCGAGTGGAGTTTCTCCAGCGACGATCTTGTCAAGCTCAAGATGGAGTTGGTGAATCGTCTTTCCGAGGTCGAGGCTAGGGAAGCTGAGCTGAATGTCTTCGAAGCCCGCATCCAGTCGGATCGGGACGAAATCAATGCGATCAAGGCCGAAGTGGAGCGGATGCGCGACACGCTTCTCGCGGACATCGTCGAAGTGGAGGAGTGGGAGAAGAAAAATCTCAAGACGCTGGCGGACACCTACAGCAACTTGGATCCGGACGCTACCGTGAATATCTTCGGCGAACTCGACGACGCAACCGTGGCCAAGATTTTAAAATTCATGGATCCCGCCACTATTGGCGAAATCCTCCAGGAAATGGCCAACCGCAATGGCGGTGCCGAAGACGAGCTCATAAAACGAGCCGCGAAACTTTCAAATATGCTTAGACTGTCCGTCGACGGGCAAACCACGTGATTATGTAGCAAGACAATCAATGTCCATAGAATCGAATAGCGTATCCAACCCGGTGGTACGCGAAAACGAGAATAGCTCTAGACCTGCCGTCTGGAGCGGCACGCAAGGAAGCGCGACCGGTAGCAAGGATGGACAATTTGGCAGTTTTTGGGACAAGGCTTTGACCGGCGCCCAGAAGCTTTTGGGTATCGAAACGTCTTCTCGAGAGAGAATCGACGATTCGGATCAATCAGACAAAGAGGAAAAGGCGCGATCGGACCGACAATGGGATCGATTGGAGTCGAAGTCGTTCGAGGCGACGCCTGGATTCGGAAGTTCCGGATTCGGACGACTCTCGCTCTCGCTGAGGCGCGATCGACTGCCTCCGCTTCCTGCGGCGGCAGAAAGATTGCAAACCCCAGAGGTGAGCCGTGAATCGCTGGCGCCGGTGGATCGTCAGGCCGACTTTCAAACGCCCAAAACGGCGGATCGGAGCGATCTCGAGGATTCTACCGAAGAAGAGGATGCGCCGCGGACGGCGTCTTTGCAGGAGGCAAAAACTGCCCCCCCGTTGGAGGTGCGACGGGCCGCATCCGTCAATACTGTGTTAAAATCGAATTCAGAGGAATCGTTAGCCGTTGGTAATCAAAAGGTTGCGGATTCAATTAATGCAAATGGCATCAACTCTGCTAAGCATGGAGTAACTATGTCACCCCAGACCACAGTCGATATTTCAGAGAGCGCCGCTTCCGACAAGCAGTCGCTTTCGGGCATTGCCGGAGACACTCCCGCGGGAGGAATCCGCCGTTTGTCCGAGTCTGGGCTGGGAACAAAGGGTGGCCCTGCTGAAAACGCGCCCAAAACCCTGAGCGAAGCCTTAGAAGCTCAGCGAGCGATTTCGGATCGCTCGAAGTCCGAGGCGAAAGGGGAATCCCGGTCAACGAATGGAAACAGCGAAGCGGAATCGCTTCTGGTGGATCCGAGCAAAGCGAAACGCGCGCTTTCCACGGCGGTGGAAGCAGCCCGTTCCGCTGGAGCGGCTAAAGGCGGCTCTGTCCCGAATGCGCCGCAAGGCGAACTGGCTCAGCCTGGTTTGACCGCTCCGAAAGGAGAAGTCGCAAGCACTGGTTCTGAGAATTCAGGGTCTGGCGAAGGCGGGTTGAAACGCGCTGAAAATGGCGAGGCTCGAGCGGCTTCAAGCAAGAGCTCTTCTGGAAGCTCGAACAGCGTGGACGGAAGCAAAGGAGCGCCTGCGAACAGTCCATCCGCGGCAGTGGCTCGGGCGGCTGAATCGACTCCGACCCAAAGGGTCGATCCTCACTCAATTTTGGAGGCGAGCCGTTCGGTTCGCCAATCGGATGCGAGACCGGTGGTTTCGCCTCTACGAAACGCAGGTCAAGCGGGCCCATTGAGCGCTCAGACGACAGCCGCGACCTCAGGCGTGTCTGGCGCTCAAGGGAGTACTGGCGTCAGTCCCCAGAACAAGGATACGGCGAGCGTTAAGCAAACGTTTGAAGCGACTGTAAAGAGCGAGTTGGTGAACAAAGCGACAGCGACAAGCTCGAAAGGGGATGGGACTATGGGCGTACACTCAAACTCGCCTGGATCGACTGGCTCGAGCAAGTCGGTATTCGCCGCCAAGTCGCAGCCCATGAGCTACGCGACCAAGACCGCGGAAGAAACGAAAGAAGTGTTCACCGCCCTCACGAAGAGCGTGGATCGACTGGTTTCAACGAAAGGGGAAACCGTTTCTGTACGCATCAATTTTGATACGGGGGGCACCTTGGCTCTCCGAGTATCCATGGAATCGGGTCAGGTCAACGCGTCGATGCAGACTGATGTGCATGGCTTGGAAAGCGCGATCAAGTCCAGCTGGTCTGAATTCGCCAATGAAATGAACCAAAAGGGCGTCAAGGTAAACACACCTCAATTCGGCGGATCGGATAGCGACTCAACGCGCAACGAGCATTCGGCGAATTTGGACGACCGCGCCGGCCAATCCAAAGACGGCAAGCCTGGCGACGCCAAAGCGGATCGTCGTGGCTCTCGTGATACAAGCCCTTCCAGTCGCTCCGAACAGGATGGACCGGCTTCTCGCGAAGACGACGGGGAGTCGTCTTCTGATCAAGAACTTCAAACCTACGCATAACGTTATGTCAGACCTAATATCTTCACAACCTCCGCAAGCCAGCGACTTCACGTTTCTGGACCCGAACGACCGCACGTTCACGCCCGCAGAGCAAGAACCGCTCGGTCAAGCGGAATTCTTCAAGCTGTTGACGACTCAATTGGCGAGCCAGGACCCGCTCGAGCCGATGGACGATACCGCGTTCATCGCCCAAATGGCGAACTTCAGCGAGCTGGAAATGATGTCCAGCCTCAACGACAACTTCAGTGAGTTCACCAGTCTCCAGCAGTTCCAGGCCTCCCAGGGCTACATCGGCAAGAAAGTCACCATGCTGGTCGACGGGGCGGATGTTACGGGGATCGCCAATGGCATCGAATACAGGGATGGGGACACGAAGATCTTCGTTGATGGAAACGAGTACGACATGAGTTTGGTATATAAAATTGAGCAGCCTTAGACTGCCCGGAATTAACAATAGAAACTAGAATTTTAATCGGGATAATATTATGGCATTTGGAGCATTAAGCAGTGGAATCAGCGCCTTGCGCAGTTTTGCGAAAGGAATGGAAGTAATTGGCAATAATATCGCCAACGTGAATACAGTGTCCTTCAAGGGGTCGCGTGTTAAGTACTCGGAGACCTTCAACCAGATACTGACGCAGTCGGCGCCGTCGCCGCAAGACGGGCAGGGCTCGAATGTGACCGCTTCACAAGTGGGACTCGGCGTCCAAGTGGATTCGATACAAGGCCTTTTCCACCAAGGGGGATTGAGCAGCACGAATCAAAAGACGGACTTGGCGGTATCGGGAGAAGGCTTCTTCCTCGTTAGCGACGCCCGCAACGAGGATACGAAGTACGCCACTCGCGGCGGCGATTTCCGCATCGACGACCAGGGGAATCTGGTAACGACGGAAGGCTTCCGTGTTCAGGGCTCCAACGATGGAGCGATCGGATTTAACGTGAGCATCGACGCTAATGGAAACTGGACGTTCGCGAAGAACAACGACGCGGTTTCCGGAACGATCGAACCCTCCGCTCTGGGCGACATTTCCCTCTCCTTTGACAAGTCTCAGGCGGAAGAGGTGATCGGGCCGTACGAGAACAACGGAGTCGCCCGCAACTCGATCTACTACACCAATAATCTCATCGCCCAGGACGGTTCGGGCAATCTCGATTGGGATGGCGCCCACAACATCGGAGCGGGCTCGATGACGCTCAATGGCGACGGTACCGTTAATGAAGTTCCTGGCTGGCACACCTTCGCCAACGGCGCGGTTCAAGCGATCATTGCCCAGCGTAATCAGAGTACCACGGGAGCGGATACAGTCTCCGATGCCGACATTAAGGCCGCCGTTTCCAAGGACATGTTCAATGCAGTTTTCTCCGCCGACGCGGGCACCACTGGATTGACGGGCACGGCGATCACGGACTTGATGGCGACAATCGATCTCTCTCACCTGGGATCAGCGGCAGACCAGGCGAACAACGTGGCGGCGATACAAGGCTTAATTCCGTCCGAAGCGACCGCCGCCGAAACTCAGCAAAAGGCGCTGGAGATGGTCAACAATGTGAGAAACGACCAGGCGCCGGATCTAAACAACTTTTCGATCGACCCGGAAGGGATGATTACCTTCTTCCTTACCGACGGGTCTTCATTCAACAAGGGGCAGATCATGCTCGTCGACTTTAACGATACATCGGCGTTGATTCGCGAAGGTCGGAACTTGTATAGCGGATTCGGCGCGGCCGGCTTGAAGGGGCTGTCTGAAGACGCCGCAAGTTCCAGTGGCGCGAGCGTCGCTCTCTCTGCCCTGCAGGTAGCGGGCCGAGAAGGCCTGGGACGAATCCAGCAGGGAGCTCTCGAGCTTTCCAACGTGGATCTGACCGAGGAATTCGCTCAGATGATCACCACGCAGCGCGGGTTCCAGGCTGGATCCCGAATCATCACTGTATCCGACGACATCCTACAGGAAGTCGTGAATTTGAAACGATAATTTCTACCGGTCGTAGGTAGTTAACCAACCAAAAAAAGAAACGGACCTAATCATGGCAGAAGAGAATACACCTCAGGAAGCCGAAACACAGTCCGCGAAAAGTGGCGGCGGCGGAGGTATGCTCCCCGCCCTACTGGTTATCCTTTTGATGCCAGTCATTTCATTCGCGATGTTCAAATTCCTGTTCCTTCCGGAAATCATCAAGCACGTTCCGGACGCCGACGCAGCGGCGGAGCATCAGGAGGAAATCGATCCTTCCAAAGTTCACGTCGTCTCTGGGGAGAAACACCTCAAGGAGTTCCCGGATCTGATTGTGAACATCAGCGGAGTGAGCATGACGCGCTTTCTCCGCGTCAATTTTACGATCGAGAGCCAAAATCCCGAGATCTCGGTTAAGGTCGAGGAGAACATGCCCGCAATGCGGGATCTCGCCAATACGGTGCTGAGACACCTCACCCTCGCCGACCTGGAGCGTCCCAACATTATGGACACGGTTCGTAATCAGTTGAAGCAAGGCTTCGACCAGATTTTGCAGCCGCCGATGATCGACGAGATCTACTTTACTCAATTCGTTGTGCAATAAGGGAAGCCCTTTCTATGCCAGAAGAACCACAAGACGAGCAACCGCTGGACGGCGAACTCTTGGACCAGACCGATATCGACGCGTTGATCGCCGAGGCGATGGACGAGCCGGAAGAGATCATCTACGATCCTGAAGGCAACAAGGTCCGGACCCAGAAGGGAACTCGCATCGAGGCCTACGATTTTCGCAATCCCGTGTTCCTGACGGAAGTCGAATTACGTCGCGTACGCATTCGCCACGAAGAGTTTATCCGCTACCTCGCGGCTCGCCTGTCGATTTTTCTGCGCCTGGAATACTCGCTGAAGATGTCGCGCCTTGCGACGCTGACCTACAGCAAGTACACCGAGACCATTCCCAATCCCGCCCATGTCGTTTTGTTCAAGCTAGACCAACTGCACGGAGTGGGGGCGATCGACATCAATCCGCGCCTCGCGTTGACGATGGTCGACCGGATGCTGGGTGGCAAGGGTCACTCGGTGCAGGGGGAGCGCTACTTGACGGAGATCGAAATGAACCTGGTGGACGACGTTGCCAACATCGTGTTGGACGAATGGTGCCGCCAGTGGAAGGTCGAGCGCGAACTGAACGCGTCGATCATCGGTCACGAGAGCAACGGCCGCTTCCTCGAAACCGCGCCCGCCGATTCCATCATGCTCGTGCTCACGATGGAGGCCGGGGTGGGCGACTGCTCGGAGTCGATACAGATCGGGATTCCCTACTACACCTTGGAACCCGTCATCAAGAAGATGTACGAGGACAAGGAAAAGGAGATCAATCCGGAGGTCGTCGGATCGAAGCAATCTTGGCAGGAGTCCTTCGACCGCGTAGACATTCCCGTCTCTGCCGAATGGGACGCGGGTGTATTGACTGTGAAAGAAGCCGCCCATTTGAGGCCCGGCGATGTGATTCGTTTTCCCAAGGACGTGTTAAGCGACACATGTATACGGTTGACGAATACGAGAAAATTTAAAGGCGAGATTGGTTTGGATAAAAACCAGGTCGCCGTCAAAATTAGCGAGAAACTTGAAGAGAAAGAAGAAATTTTATGAGCGAGATAGTTGAACAGGAGAAGGACTTGAGCCTTCTGATGGACGTAAGAGTCAAGATGACCGTGCAGCTCGGTTCGTGCCGCATGCCGATGCGAGAGGTTATGGAACTTGTACCGGGTTCTGTAATACAGCTGAACCAAGAGGCGAAAGACCCGGTGGGTCTCTACGTGAACGACAAGCTCATCGCCTACGGGGAGGTCGTCGTTGTCGAGGATAACTTCGGTATCAAAATCACTGAAATGGCTAATACGTAGGTCTATCCAGCGAGTCGAATCGAACTGACTTTTTGCCGCTTTCGCGCGATCCAATCGCGGGAAGCGGCTTTTGCATGTCGTTCTCGCGATATTCAATGAGTGAATACCGAAAATTTCGCCGATTGAGCGCTAAAGTTTTGATCCCCAGGAGCGATACAAACTGTAGGCAGCGATGCCTCAGAGCTAATTCACTTTTGTCGCGGCTCGAATCGAAGATTCAAGCGTCCGCAGGTAGGCAAGAAATGCGCCCATTCGTGTGGGTCGAGCGTTTCGAAGAAAATTTGTATTTTTATCTAATTGATAAACAATGACTTAGACTGTTACCGCATCAAGCAGGCACACGCCCTGCTAAGAAGAGGGCATGATCGATCTATCATTGGAACGCGAGACTCAGCCCGCTCCCGCCCCGTTCGCAAAGCGGTGGAGCGAAGGCAATCGAGGCCGCAAGGTTCGCGGTAGGATTCCTCTGCTCGCCATCGTGGTTTCGGCTTTTTTCGGGATCGCTGGAGTGGCTTCTGTGTATGGCCAGACGGAAGAAAATTCGGAGCCGGAGCAGTTGGTTTATCCCAGTAGCGCGTCGGAGGGCGCAGCGGATGCGGAAGGCGGCGAGACGGTCTATTCGGACTTGATGTCGGAAGGCGGCTCGGCGGCGGGAATGGTCGTCACGATTCTGGGTTATTTGATTATTCTTGGCGGACTCGGGGTAGCTGCGTGGTTTCTTTTTAAGCGCGGCGTCATTCGTAAGCCGTTCTCCAATGCCGAGGGGAAACTCAAGATCGCCGAGAGTCGGATGCTCGGAAACCGCCAGTACATTATGGTAGTCGAGTACGAGGACAACAAAATCCTCCTGGGGGTCGGCCCGGGCAAGATCGACTATCTCACGTCTTTGCAAGGGTATCGGAGCGACTTTCCGAAACTCGAACCGCAAATCGATAACGCCACCGTGCAGGAACTCGCATGAAGCGACTCGTATCCATTTTTCTCGTTGCATTCGTTTTCTGCTCGTTCGCGGAAACTGCGAGCGGCCAGTCGGCGTCGCCGTCGGGAGTGAGTTTGAGTATCAACATGGGCGACTCGGAAGAGGGCGGCCAGGATGTCGGGACGGCGATTCAGATTCTGCTGTTGATGACCCTGTTGACTCTGGGTCCGTCGATCGTGGTTCTGATGACCAGCTTTACTCGGATCATTATTGTTTTAGGATTCGTCCGGACCGCTCTGGGCGTGCATCAGGCGCCGTCGAACCAGTTGATCGTCGGGCTCGCGTTGGTGATCACTTTTTTTGTCATGCAGCCGGTGTTCCAAGAGGTGAACTCAACCGCGCTGCAACCGCTCTTCGACAAGACGATCACGACTGAGGAAGCCCTGGCGAATGGATCCGCTCCGCTCCGCGACTTCATGTTGAAGCAGACGAAAATCGACGATGTCGAGTTCTTCCTGGATCTGGCCAATATGGGCCCGACGACGACTTCAGAACTCCCCATGCGCGTGGTGGTGCCGGCGTTTGTGATGAGCGAGATACGGACCGCGTTCCAGATGGGCTTTCTCATTTTTCTGCCCTTCATCCTGATTGATTTTCTAGTCGGAACCACGCTGATGGCCATGGGCATGATGATGATGCCTCCGATTGTGATTTCCCTTCCTTTCAAGCTATTGCTCTTCGTCCTGGTGGACGGATGGACGCTTGTAATCAAATCCTTGGTACAGAGTTTTCAATTATGAGTTTGGAGATGGCAATTGAGTTGTTTCGCCAGGCGATCTACAACTCGCTTCTACTGGTAAGCCCGATCTTGCTTACGACAATCGCAGTGGGGTTGACGATCTCGTTGATCCAGGCGGTCACCAGTATCCAGGAGCAGACGCTTTCGTTCGCCCCCAAGCTGTTCGCCGTGGGCGCCGTCCTGGTTTTCACCGCGTCCTGGCTGATGAAGACGCTGATGAATTTCACGGTCACCGTGTTCTCGAAAATTCCGGAGATCCCATTCTGATCGCATGTTCGCCGCTGCTGACATATTCGCCTTTATGCTGATCCTCATGCGGATGGTCGGGTTGTTCTTGTACGTCCCGTTTTTCTCGCACAAGTCGATCCCCATGCTGGCGAAGGGCGGATTCGCGATGGCCTTCGCCCTGATCGTTTTCCCGCTGGTGGACGTCCAGGTCGCGCTTCCGGAGACGCTCTTGCCGATGATCTTGTGGATGGCGAAGGAACTCGCGGTGGGGTTGGCGATGGGATTCGCCGTCCGGATGCTGTTTTTCATGATCGATTTCGCCTCCCATATTTTGACGGTGGAAATCGGACTGACCCCGAGCGCGGAATTCGACCCGTCTCACTCGACAGGAGCCAATCCGGTCGGGAGTATGATGTACTTTCTCGGGCTTATGATCATCTTGTCCGGCACCGAGTACGACATTCTGAGAGCGTACATTTCCAGCTACGAAGTGGCGCCGGTCGCCTATATGGATCTGAACGCCTACGCGGGCGACTATATCGTTCGAGAAACGGCGGGCATATTCAAAGTGGGGATACTGATCGCGGCCCCGGTAATCGCGGTGAACTTCCTGGTGAATCTGGTTTTCGCCGTATTGGGAAAAGTCGTACCGAAGCTGAACGTGTTCATTCTCAGTTTCTCTGCCCGGATACTTGCGGGCATTTCGATCTTCTCGTTTTCGATCATGATGATCGTTGGCTATATCGTTAAATACTCTAGTGGAACGACGGAGATGATGATGCGATTCATCATGTTCCGTCCCGCATTCTAAGATGGCGGAGAACGATAAAGAGTCGAAGACAGAACAGGCCTCCGCGAAGCGAATTCGGGAGGCGTTCCAAAAGGGCCAGTTCGCCCAGGCGCAGGAGATTAGCGTCGTCTTCACTCTGTTCGCGGGTCTCGTCGTCGTGCTCTGGTACGGTCAGGATCTGGTCGAGGATGTCATGAACGTGACGGTTTCGATTTTCGGAAACTTGTCCCGGATACAAATCAATGAAGACGGGATGGAGTACTGGTCGATGCAGACCATGACCGCCTTGTCCCGTTTCTCGGGTCCGTTTCTCCTGGCGGGGATGTTCAGCGCGCTGCTTGCGGGCGGGCTGCAGTCGGGCTTCCGCCTGACGCCTAAGGCGTTGAAACTCGGATTCGAAAAACTCAATCCCATTACCGGTACCAAGCGGCTATTCTCCAAGGATACGCTGGTCAAATTCGGAATCGATCTGCTCAAGCTCGTAGCGATCGGAATCGTATTGTACGGAGCAATAGTGAAGATCATAAGCGACCCGATCTTCTATGCTTCAATCGATTTCAATCATATCGGTATGTTTATTGGGGATACGCTCATATACGTCTTCATTCGCCTTGTGATTTTCGTCGCGATCATCGCCGCGATCAGCTATATTTACCAGAGAGTCAAGACTGCCAACGACCTCAAGATGACGAAGGAGGAAGTGAAGCAGGAGCGGAAGGACCAGGATATGAATCCCGAGCTCCGCAAGGCGCGGTTCGCCATGGCCATGCGTTTGATGCAGCGTCAAATGCTGGATGAAGTTTCGACTGCCGACGTGGTAGTCACGAATCCGACTCACTACGCGGTGGCGATGAAGTACGAGCGAGGCGTGGACGAGGCGCCGATGGTCTTGGCCAAGGGCGAGAACGTGTTTGCCAAGCGCATCAAGGAAGTCGCGAAAGAGAACGGCGTTCCGATCGTGGAAAACAAACTCGTAGCCAGAATGCTCTACAAGGTGGGTCAGCCGGGGCACGCGATTCCCGCGGAGCTGTATCAGTCGGTAGCGGAGATTCTAGCCTACGTGTATCGAGTCCACAAATACTATTTTCACAAACTTAAAGCTAGGAGAGCTGTAAAATCTAGAAGTCGATGAAGGATCGCGCGAATGGAGGTTTAGACCTGGGCCAAGTCTTGGGTTTCTTTAAGAAAGGGGACACCCTGGTAACGCTGGGCTTGTTCGGCACTGTCCTGCTGCTGTTCATGCCGTTGCCCGCGGCGATGCTCGACGTACTTCTGGTAGGCAGTATCGGAGCGTCGCTCCTGGTGATGCTTGTCATCATCTATGTTAAAGAGCCTTCCGAATTTACCGGCTTTCCGACGATTCTTCTGGGACTGACGATCTACCGACTTGGCTTGAACGTCGCTTCGACGAAACTGATCCTCCTCAAAGGGGACGCGGGCAACGTGATCGAGTCCTTCGGCACCTTTGTCGTTGGGAACAACTACTTGGTCGGAGCCGTCGTTTTCCTGATCTTGGTGGCGATCAATTTTATGGTCATCACTAAGGGTTCGGGCCGTATCGCCGAAGTCGCTGCTCGTTTTACCTTGGACGCGATGCCGGGCAAGCAGATGGCAATCGACGCGGAGCTGAACGCGGGGATCATCGACGAGCTGAAAGCGACCGAGCGTCGCGAAAAGATCCAGAAGGAAGCAGACTTTTACGGAGCGATGGATGGGGCGAGCAAGTTTGTCCGCGGGGACGCGGTGGCCGCTATATTGATCACCGCCATCAACGTTTTGGGCGGCATCGCCATCGGAATGATCCAGCATGGGCTTCCGTTCGCGGAGTCTGTGCAGAAATTCACTTTGCTGTCGATCGGCGACGGGCTGGTATCCCAGATTCCCGGACTGATCGTCTCGCTCGCTGCCGGTGTTCTGGTTACGCGCACTTCGGGGGATTCCCACAATTTGGGCGACCAGATTGGAGGGCAACTCTCGGCGTATCCGAAGGCGATGGGACTGCTGGCGGTGATGCTCGTGGCGATCGGTTTCATCCCGAGCATGCCCAAGATCCCGTTCTTTTTCACCGCGGCCGTTTTCGCTGCATTGACGGTAAGCCTGAGGAAGGCGGAAAAACAAAGGGAAGCGAAAAAAGCGATCGAGGATCAAGAGGCCGAACGGGCGACCGCGGAAGCGGCGAGCCAGGAAAGCGGCGAAGAAGGAAAAAGCATGCCGGCGGAATTCGAGAAACTGATCGAGGTGGACGTGTTCGCCTTGGAAATTGGATACAACTTGCTCTCGCTTGCGGACAAGTCGCAAGGGGGGGACTTGCTGGAGCGGGTGACCGGAGTGCGGAAGACTCTGGCTCGCGAGCTGGGAATCGTCGTCCCGCCGATCGCGGTTCGCGACAATCTGGAGCTTGAAAGCAACGAATACCGATTCTTGTTGCACAACAAGGAAATCGCTCGCGGCGAGGTGATGCCCAACCGCTTCATGGCCATGAATGTATCGAATAGCGAAATACAGCTCACGGGGATTCCCACCACAGAGCCGGTATTCGGGATCGAATCGGTTTGGGTGGACGACGAGGAGAAGAAGAACGCGGAACTCCATGGCTACTCGATCGTCGACTCGAGCTCGGTATTGGTGACCCATCTCTCGGAAACGCTCAAAACGAATTCTATGTACCTGCTCAGTCGCCAGGATGTGCAGAAGCTCATCGACCACGTGCAGGAGGACAACCCGGCATTAATTTCCGAGTTGCTCCCGGATCTCGTAAGTATTGGAGTGATACACCGCGTATTGCAGAATCTACTGAAGGAAAATGTTTCCATACGCAACCTGACGCTCGTCCTCGAAGCGATTGGCGACTTTGCCAATATTTCAAAGAACCCGGACGATCTCTCCGAGTACGTACGGAGACGGCTGGGAGAGTTCTTCGTGGTCAACTACGAGTCGGAGAAAGGCGTTCTCAAAGGGATTACCATGGACCCGCGCCTCGAGCAGGTGATCGCGACCAAAATCCAAAGAACGAATACAGACTATACTTTGTCGCTCGATCCGCAGTTGGCGCAGCATTTGCTACGTGAATTGGCATTGAAAGCGAACGACATGATTGAGAACGGACTATTGCCAGTACTTGTAACCGCGGCGGAAATACGCCTGCCGTTCAAGCGCTTTTTCGAGCCGTCTCTTCCCAAGTTGAATATCCTTAGCTACCAGGAATTGCCGGCGGCGACGGAGATTCAGAACCATTCTATAATTGTCTTCCCCGAGTTCCTGCAGGCGCAGATGCAGCAGATGGCTGAAAAGCCGAGCGAAGCGCCCGATTCGGAATTAGCAGGAATGACTCAGAGCAACTAGAACCTAAACGGACCTAGATTATGGATACGCCAAAATTGTCACAGAAAATCGCCACCGCTGATACGCTTCAATTCAAGATCGTCGCGGACGACGCGGCCAAAGCGGTCAAAACGATCAAAGAGAAGTTCGGCGCGTCCGCTAAAGTTATTTCGGTCAACCAAGTGGAAGGGTCGGGCTTGACGGGCTTGCTGAAGAAACCGCGCTTGGAGATCATCGTAGAAGCGAAGCGAGCGGGTGTCGCGGCTGCATCGAAAGAGCCGAAAGAACCCGAATCGTCCGCCGATTCGTCGGACGCGCCTAAAGAGACCGCGCCGGAACCGGCGTCGACGGCGAACGGAGGGGGCGACGAGAGCGCGAAAACTCCCATCCAGAATTTGTATTCAGAAAAGGACTCTTCGAGCGCGGACTACTTCTCGGGTATCGATACGAGTAGCGAGACAGTGAGCCGCCCGCGCTTGGGATCCGCGGCGAATCCGATCCGCCGGGGAACGATGGAGTACGTCGAGCGCGCGGTGTCGATGCTTCGTTCGGTGGGATTCGACGACATGCTGATCGAACGGATCCGCTTCGAGTTGGACTTCAAGCGAATGGGTTCGATGCCCACTATGGAAATCTACAATCGTATTTGCGATTGGCTGCGTCGCCAGTTTCCCGAGGAGCGGGCTACGTTGAAAGGGGATTGCCGCGCGTTTATCGGAGCCAGCGGCTCGGGAAAGACCGCGGCGCTGAGCAAGGCGTTGTCGGCCGAAATTTTTGTCGAGGGCAAGGCGCCGGTCGTCTTGAAGATCGATGGGTCGGTTCCCAATTCCTCCGACAGCCTCGAAGCGTTTTGCGACATTTTGGGAGCGCCGCTCTATCGTTCCGAGGACGAGATTGACGAGCGCTCCGCGGACAAGCCGATCTACGTCGACACGCCGGGATTGAACTGGAGCGACGCGAGCGCTGTGGACGCGTGTCGCGAGCGATTGGACGAGCTGGGCGTCGACGAGCGTATTTTAGTCGTCAACGCCGCCTACGAGTCGGAAGTCATCGCCGAGACGATGGTGGCGGGAACGCGATTGGGCGCGACGCATGTGGTATTTACTCATTTGGACGAGACGCGGAAGGCGGGAAAGCTTTGGAAATACGCTCTTTCAGGCGGAATCCAGCCGCTCTTTTTTAGTCACGGGCCGAATCCGGCGGGAGACTACACTAAGGAACCCTTGAGCTATTTACTTGCTCAGACGTTTCCGCAAGGACGCCAGATCGCGGCAGCGGACCGGGCCGAATCGAAGGCCGGCGACACGTCCCGCGAATCGAGCGATAGAGAGGTGGTGGCGGTCGCATGAAGTTCGCGATGGCATTGGGAGGATTGTTAGGATTTGGAGTCGTTTTCGCCCTGGCGTTGGCCGCGGGAAAATCTCCTCCGAACTCGCTGTTTCAAGCGAGCGTCGGAAGCGTGGTCATCGGGCTTTTGTTCCGATGGGTCGCGCTCATTTGGATAAGGAATGTGAAGCAAATGCTCATGGAGAAGCACCAGGCAGCCGTCGCGGCGGTCGCCGAGGCTGAAGAGCGCACGATAGAAGAAGCTAAAGAGCAAGCAGCGAAACCCGTATAGGGACAAAACACCATGAACCAAACGATAGTTAACAGCCCCAAGAACGAAGCGAAAATGGACAAGGCGAAGGCAGCTAAAGTGTACGAAAAGAACGATGAGTCGTCGAAACCGCCGGTTCAGCAGGAAGCGCTTTTCGAAACCTACCTGCCACTGGTGAAGTCCATCGTCGCCCGGATAAAGATCAATTTACCCCCGCATATCGACGAACAGGACCTCAACAGCGTCGGCATCACCGGACTCATCAACGCCCTCAAGAAATACGATCCCGAACAAAAGAAATCCTTCGGCTCGTACGCGGCCATGCGCATTCGCGGGGCCATCCTTGACGAGCTGCGACGGATGGACTGGATGCCCCGGAACGCCCGCACCAATTTCAAAAAACTTCGTAAAACCGTCGAGGAGCTCGAGCAGAAGTTGGGCCGCCCGGCGGAGGAAGAAGAGATCCGGGCCGAGCTCGGTTTGACCCACAAGGAGTACAATTCCCTCATGGCGGAAGTGCGCCCGATTAGCTTCCTGCCGCTGGACAACACGGCGTCGACTGGCGGGGACGATTCGGACTCGACCGACTTGAACGAGATCATTCCCGACGAGGGCATCGTGCCGGTCACTTCCAAGATGGAGAAGGACGAGGTCACGCAGCTCGTGGCGGAGCGCATCAACCAGCTTCCCGAGGTGCCTCGGAAGGTGCTGGCGATGTATTATTTCCAAGATATGCGGCTCGCGGAGATCGCAGAGGTGTTTAGCCTAACGGAATCGCGAATTTGTCAGATTCACTCTCAGGCCATCATAAGTTTGCGAAGCTATATCACGAGCGTGATGCATAAGTAATTTCCGCAAAACGACGTTAAGCTCTTTGGATTCCAGTCGATAGAGGAGATCCAGAGTCATGTTTATCATCATTGGATATATAGTCGTCCTCGCGTCGACGCTCACCGCGTTTGTCATGGCTGGCGGCAAGCCGCTCGCCCTGTTCCATTTGTCCGAAGTGATCGCTTTGGGCGGGATCACGCTGGGAGTGGTTATCGTCTGCGCCCCGAAAGACGTCATCATGCGGACGATCGGAGCGGCCATGGGTGCCCTGAAAGGGAGCGGTCCGGGCAAGGAGGAGTACCTAGACCTGATGAAAATCCTCTACGAGATGTTCATGCTCGGGCGCCGCAACGGGCTGCTCGCTCTGGACGAGCACGTCAGCGCACCGGAATCGAGCTCCATCTTCCAAAACTACCCGAAATTTCTGGCTGACGAGGACAAGGTGACATTCCTCTGTTCCGCGCTTCGGCCCATCATCGACGGTAAAATCAAGCCGGACCAGCTCGAGCCGCTGCTCAAGGCGGAGATTGACGCCAAGAAGCATTCCGCACACGGACCTGTCAACGTACTTCACCTAATCGGCGACTCGCTTCCGGGTATCGGGATCGTGGCGGCGGTTATGGGTATTATCGTGACGATGGGATACATCGACAAAGGTCCGATGGAGATCGGTAAAAAAGTTGCCGCCGCGTTGAGCGGTACCTTCTACGGGATTTTCGCGGCTTACGGCTTCGTCAATCCGCTCTGTAATCTCATCGAGTTCGGCAACGAGGCGGAAGAGAACTACTACATTTGCATGTCGCGCGCCATTGGAGCCTTCGCTCGCGGACTGGCGCCGATCATGGCGGTCGAACTGGCCCGCCGCAGTTTGGAGGCCGGCCTGGTCCCCAACGCGGACGACCTCGAGAACATCCTCAAATCGTCGACCAGCGGATAGTCCCGCGCAGAGAGTTTCGAGATGTCGCAGTCGGGAAATCAACATCACGGAGGGGCTTGGAAAGTCGCCTACGCGGACTTTGTCACCGCGATGATGGCGCTGTTCATGGTCCTTTGGCTCACCTCGCAAAGCGACGAGGACCGCGTCCAGATGGCCCAGTTTTTCCAGGACCCCTACAATACGCCGCTCGATAGTTCGATGGGCGTGTTGCCGGAGGAGGGCAACTCCAAGAACGACACCGAAGGCGAGAAGAAGGGCCGAGCTAAAATCTCGGACCTCAAGGTGCTCATGAATATGGCTCAAGCCTTCATGGATCTCCTCAACGTCGACAGCTCCGACCCGGAGAAGTCGATCGACCTCGAGGTGACCACTGACGGGCTCCGGGTGACGCTCTACGACCGCGATTCGCAGCCGTTTTTCGTGGAAGGGACCGCCGACTACACCGACTGGGGCGAGTTCGTCGTCGAGCAAATGTCCTGGCTCGTCCACCGACACTTTTTCAAGGTCCGCCTCGACGGTTTCGTTTCCGACGGCTTCAAGGGTCGCGGACCCGACTATTCCGCGTGGGAGCTTTCCAGCGACCGCGCTAACGCGACGCGGAGACTGATGGAGTACTACGGCGTTTCCCGGGAGCAATTCCAAGGCATCTCCGCCTTCGGGGACACCCAGCCGTTGCCGTTCATGCACCCGTCTGCCGACGCCAACGACCGTATTTCAATAAGCCTTGTTTTATCCGAGACCTTCAACACTCTCGACATCGACAAAGAACCCGAAGCGGTTTTCAAGTAAGTCGGGAGACACGAATCGAGATGGACAATTTTCTTTCAGGCCGCGAGCAAGTGGGCGACGCCCAGAAATCCGCCAAAAAAGACGCTTCCCAGGATCAATCGCAAGCGGACGATCTCGATCTGGCCGATCTCGGCGACAGTGCCACGCTGGAAGAAACCAAAGGGGACGCAGGCAGCAAAGTGACCTATATCACCGAGGAAGGCCGTGTGACCCGCATCGTGGTCACCTGCGCCTGCGGCCAAGTCACCGAAATCGACTGCGACTACGAAGTGTAGCCGAGTTTTGGGCTAAACTTCGGGAGAGAATTGCCGAGCGCGAGGGGGCAAAATGTGCCCTGAAGAAATTCTGAAAACATAAGATTCTCTTTATTAGGTACTTATGAATTTGGCACGTGGACTGCTTAGTCATTGGCCAAATGTTGAACGGTATCTATCAAAATGCGGCCTCCATGTCTGGGCTCGAGTCGTGGAACAACGCGATCGCCCAGAATCTGGCCCAGTCCTCGACCCCGGGCTACAAGAAGGCGATCCTCTCCTTCGAGGGTAAGGCCAACGGGATGATCGGATACGAAGGCTCGTTCGACAAAACACTCTTTCATGAATCAATCGCTGCCACCGGTAAAGGGGGAGTCGATTTTTCAACCGGCAGTATCGTAAACACTGACATCCACACGGATTTCGCCCTCGAAGGGGAGGGTTTTTTCGAGTTGCGGACGCCGGACGGGCAATACGTTTACACGCGCGACGGACAATTTCAGCTCAACGATCAAGCTCAGCTGGTCAGTAAGCAGGGCTACTTCGTTATGGACGACGAGCGCAATCCGCTTCAGCTCATTCCGGACGGCGGCACGATCACTGGCAAACCTGACGGATCGATCTATCAAAAAGGTCAGCTCGTGGGGATGATCGGCGTTAGAAGTTCGAGCGACCCGAATTCGCTCCTGCGCACGCACGGCGGCTTTCTCCTCAACCAGGGCGTGGAGTTGGAAGCCTACCATTTGAATCCGGACAAAGTTTCAATCCGGCACGGGGCAATCGAGCAAAGCAACGTTTCCAACACCACCGAGATGGTGAACCTCATCAGCGTTTCCCGCGCGTTCCAGATTAATCAACAAGTTATCCGAGGCAAAGACGAACTCCTCGGCAAAGCCATCCAGACTTTGGGTGGACGCATTTAGTAAACCGATCGGTATCCCAATAACCACCACGCATTATGAGTATCTCACTTTATTCAGCGGCCAGCGGTATGGAGGCGCAGCAGACCAATCTGAATGTGATCTCCAACAATATTTCCAATGTGAATACGACCGGTTTCAAAAAAAGTAAGGTCGAGTTCCAGGACATGTTCTACCAGGTGCCTAAGTCGGTCGGGGCGGACACTGGAGGGAATCTTCTCCCCACCGGTATTCAGGTTGGTAGTGGTACCCAGGTTGTGGCTACGTCAAAAGTCTTCACGCAGGGTCAAGTCAATCGTACCGACGAGCAATTGGACGTGGCGATTGTGGGCGAAGGGTTTTTCGCAGTCACCGACCAGAATGGCGATACGCTCTATACTCGGGACGGCAGTTTTAAGCGAGGCTCGGATGGGCAACTACTGACGAGCCAAGGTATGGTGCTCGACCCAGGGGTTACTTATCCTGCGGAAGCGAACAGCGTCGTCATTGCTGAGAATGGTACGATTTCCTTTCTCAGAGATTCAGAGTTGATCAGCACGGTCAACCTAGAGATCTCCCGATTCAACAACCCGTCCGGTCTATCCGCTCTGGGTGGCAATCTCTTCCGCGAAACCGCAGCCAGCGGAACTCCCAGTAATGGAAATCCGGGTACCGATACCTTTGGCACGATTCGCCAAGGCTTTCTGGAAAACTCCAACGTTAATATTGTCCAGGAAATGGTCAACATGATTATGGCTCAGAGAGCGTACGAAGTGAATTCCAAGTCGATCCAAACTTCAGATCAAATGATGCAGCAAGTAACCACTCTAAAACGATAGTAGCATGAGGACCGATACACTAATTCTAGCAGCATTTACCATTGCGTCAGCGACGGGGCTACAGGGATCTCTCGACGAGATTCTGACTCCACTGCCCACGCTTGCGGAAAAGAAGCCTGTATTTGTGGCGCCGAAACCGTCCGAGGTAAAAGCGGCCGTTCAAGCGGAGAATCTCGAGAGCACGCCGGTTGAGACCGCCGCTGCGAAGTCGGATTCGGAAGAGGTCGAAGTGATTCCGATCTCTGAAGGCGATTTGCTGCAAGCAATCGAAGACTCGGTTCACGACCACTTTCGACCGGCAACACGCGTATCGCTCGAACCGCTACGCGCCATGCCTAAACTCTCCAGCTATAGCCAACCCTTCAACGTGCAACTGTCTCGACTGCCGGGACGCCTTTCCAGCAACACCATGTTCCTGAGCGTTCAGGTGGAAAACGAAAAGGGAGTTATTGGAAAGTGGGACATCCCGTTCCGTCCGCGCTTGTACAGCGAGGTTTGGTTTACGCGAACCTACTTACGCAAAGGCGAATTGGCCAGTGCAGCCGATCTGGAGCCGCGCAAGGTGGATCTACTCCTCGAGCCCAACGCGATTGCGGCCGACCGCGACGTGTTGTTAAAGCACGAATACAGTCGTGATGTACGGCCGGGGGAACCGCTCGAGTGGAATGATCTCGTGGAACGCTCGCTCGTGCGAAAAGGACAAGTCGTGGATGTGGTCGCCTACCAAGGAATGATCGGCATTACCATGCGGGCCAAGGCCCAGCAAGACGGAGTTCGAGGCGATGTCGTTTTTCTTCGCAATATCGAATCCGCAAAAGAGTTTACTGGAACCGTCATCGACGAAGGCCGAGTGGAGGTAACGTTTTAATTGGAGACGATGATTATGGGAAAGAACTTAGTAGCTTTATTGGCAATCGGAGTTGGCTTGAATAGCCTCTACGGCGAATCGCTCTGGCTTTCGAAGTCTAACAACGAGACCAGCATTTTCGCCGATCGCACGGCGACGCGCGTTGGGGATATTCTGACGATCAAAGTCGACGAGTCGTCGAATATCAGTTCGTCGGTAACCAAGTCGACGAACGAGTCGGGCTCGATCAATGCGAACGTATCGAGCTTCTTCTATAGCGGATTAGGGACCCGCAATGGCGAGTATCCTTCGGTTGTTGCGTCCGGCCCCGGGTCTACTCGCAGCGGAGGCGGCAGCGTAACGAACAATCAGTCAGTGACATCGTCCGCGACCGTGCTGGTGGTCGATAAGTTGCCAAATGGAAATCTCATTATTGAAGGCGCTCGCGAATTGACTTTGTCAGGAGAAACTCAATACATTGTAATTCGAGGCGTGGTTCGCAGGGACGACATTCTCGCGGACAATTCCGTCATGTCTAGCAAGATTGCCGGAGCGCAAATCGAATTTCTCGACAAGGGAGCGATCGCCGAGGCTCAGAAACAAGGCTGGATCGCGAAACTGCTCAACGTCGCTAACATTTGGTAGAAAAAACACCGATGAAGAAAGTCTGCACATTTACCGTACTCGCCGTTTGTTTTGCAAGCGTGTGCTACGCTGGGCGTATCAAAGACTTGGCTACCTTGGAAGGCAGCCGAGACAATCAATTGGTCGGATACGGGCTTGTGGTCGGACTGGCGGGAGACGGCGACAGCTCGTCGGACGTCACTCTCAACAGTCTGGCGAATTCGATGAAGAATTTCGGACTGACCATCGACGCCACGACTTTGCGAGCCGACAATGTAGCCGCGGTGATGATCACCGCCGACATTCCCCCGTTCGCACGCGAAGGAACGCGTATCAACGTCACCGTTTCCTCGATTGGCGACGCGGAAAGCTTGCAAGGGGGTGTGCTCATTCAGTCGCCTTTGTTGGGAGCGAACCAAGAAGTCTACGCGGTTGCCCAGGGGCCGATTCAAGTCGGTGGATTCATCGGCGGCGCGGCCGGACCGGGCGGTGCGACGGTGCAGAAAAATCACCCGACCGTTGGGATGATCGCTAATGGAGCCATCGTCGAGCGCGAGATCCCAATGAGTGTGTCGGATCTTGGATACGTAAATTGGCTACTTATCAATCCCGACTACGGAACCGCTTCCCGAATGGCGGAAGCCATCAACGAGATTTTCCCCGCCAGCACGCAGGCATTGGACTCCGCCGCCGTCAAAGTGGCGATCCCAGAGATCTACAAGGGGAGGGAAGTGGACTTCATCTCTTCTATCGGAGCGATTAATGTAAATCCGGATACGCCGGCCCGAATCGTCATCAACGAACGCACCGGCGTGATCGTGGCGACGGCAGAAGTGCGCGTTTCGACCGTAGCCATCAGTCATGGCGCTCTCACAATTTCGATCACCAACAACTTGAACGTCTCGCAGCCCAACGCGTTTAGCGACGCCGGGGAAACCGTGGTGACCCCGTCGACCGAAACCGGAGTGAGTGAGATGGCGGGTGGATTCAAAGTTATCAACGAGTTTCCCACCATCCAGCAAGTCGCGGCCGCGTTGAACGCGGTGGGCGTGACGACGCGAGAGATGATGTCGATCCTTCAGGAAATGAAGAGCGTCGGAGCGCTCCAGGCGGAACTCATCATCAAATAGCTATGGACCCGATCAGCAGCGCCCCGACCGCCCTCGACAGCATGCAGTGGAAACTGAGCATGCAGAATGCGGAGCTGTCGAAAAACCAGCAAATCGACGAGGCGGCCAAGCAGTTCGAAGGAATCCTGATGCGCCAATTCCTCGACGAGGCCCTCAAGACGGCGGACGGCGAAGGCGGTCTCCTCGGCTCTTCGGTGCCGATGTACGACCACATCATCAAAGACACTTTAGCGAATAGTATTACACAGGGAACGTCGCTCGGGCTCTCGTCCGTGCTGCAAGCGCAGCTGGGAGACAGTTCAGAGAGCGAGCCCCGAAAATCAGATAAATAATGAACGATACTTTTGAAGAGAAAGAGTGGAATCCCCTCGTCGACCTTCTGCGCGAGGAAGTGCAGGAGTACGGCGGTTTGTACAATTTACTGGAGCGCCAGCAGGACGAGATTTTCAATCGCGAGCCCGAGAACGTCATGCGCACCAACGAAGACATCGAGGCGCATATGAAACTTATGAATACGCTTCGCGAAAAACGGGAAGCGAAAGTGCGGACGATGGCCGAGGAGCGAAATTGCGATCCGTCGCAGTCGCTCAAGAAAATGCTGCCGGAGTTCCCGGACTTCATTCGCCCGATGCTCGCGGCGCTGATCGACGAAGTGAACGCGATGGTTTCCCGAACCCGTCGCAAAGCGCGCCAGAACTACTTGCTGCTTTCCCGGACGATGGAAATCACCCAGGAAGCGCTGCGCATGTCCGAACCGGACAACTACACCAAAACCTATTCACGAAAAGGCCGCGTGGGCATGACGGGAAATCTCCCGGGATCCTACAAAGCGTTCGTGTAGAGGTCCCCGCAATCCAATCCATCTAATCTAAAACAACCCGTTCAATGAGCATCCTAGGAGATTTAGCCAACGCGACGAAGGCGCTGAACGCCCATCGTTTCGGGGTGACCACGGCCGGTAACAACATCGCCAACGTCAACAATCCCGAATACGCTCGCCAACGCGCCGTCTTAGGCGACCGAGGAACGATTCAAACCATCGCCGGTCCCCGCGGACTGGGCGTGGAAGTGGTCGGTTTCACTCACGCCCGCGACACGATCCTCGATCGCGAAGTTCTTCGAGAAACCAGTATCAACGGTTCGCTTGACGCCCAAAGCAAGGCCTTGAGCAAAGCGGAAGCCGTTATGGGCCAGGAAATCAATCGAGCCGGCGATTCCGCGTTTATCGATGGAGCGTCCACCGACGGCTCCGGCTCCGGCGGGCTAGCCGAAGTGCTCAACGACTATTTCAACGCCTTCCACGCGCTTTCGGCCAATCCCGCTTCGGACGCCGAGAAGGAAGTTCTTTTGCAGAAGTCCGAAATCCTTGTGCAGAAGCTGAATGTGACCGCCGAGCGCTTCGAAGGCCTGCAATCGGACCTGAGCACTGAAGCCGCGACGAATCTTGAAGACGCCAACCGCCTCATCGAGGAGATTGCCCGCCTCAACGTGGAGATCGCCCGCTCCGAAGGCAATCGGGCGGGGCAAGCGCTCGTGCTGCGCGATACCCGCCAGGCTCGTTTGGAAGAACTTTCTGAATACGTGCAGATCAGCACCAGCAGCATTCCCGATAGCGGCGGGCAGATCAAAGTTTCGATTCAAACCTTAAGCGGTACTACCGTGGATCTCGTCGACGAAGGGCGATTCGATCAATTGACGCTGGACGACTCGACTCCTGGGCTACCGGTTTTCTCGACCGAACGCACTAGCGAGCAAATCGACATGAAAGGCGGAAGCTTGCATGGTTTGATGATCGCTCGCGATGGCCCCGTCCAGGAGTTCATGAACTCCCTCGACCTCCTCGCGTCCGAGTTGGTGGATCAAGTCAACGGGATCTACAATTCCGGTAGCGCTCCCGGAAATACGAATTTCTTTACGGATACAGGAGACGCCTCCGAAAAAACCGCTCGCGGAATCTCGTTGGACTCCACCTTGACCGCGCAGACTTTGCGCACGACCAACGACGCGGCCCAAAACCCGGGCGACAACACGCTGGCCCTGGCGCTGGCCGAGTTGGACAGTTCGGATATCGCGAACCTCGGCGATCGCTCCTTCAGCGAATTCTACCGCTCGTCTGTTTCGGGACTCGCCCAGGACGTCGCGAGCGTGCAGTCACGACTGGATGACGAAGGCATCGTGCTCAGGCTCCTTAAGGAGCAGCAAGACTCCGTCTCCGGCGTGTCGATCGACGAGGAGATGACGGATATGATGAAGTTCCAGCGGGCGTTCGAGGCGACCGGCAGACACATTCGGGCCATAGACGAAATGCTGGACGTAATCGTTAACCGGCTCATCTGAATTTTGATTCGAAAGCGCGAACACCTTCTTCACCTGCCATGAGAGTCACCAACAATACCTACCCCGACACGTTGCTCAACCACATGCAGAGCATCACGCGGCAAATGAACGATTTGCAAACGCAAGCGGCGAACGGACAGAGAATCACCAAAATCTCGGACGACTCGGCTGCCGGTAACCGGATTTTGGATATGCAGGAAGAGAAAGGGAAGATCGCCCAGTTCACCAAAAACGCATATCGCGCTCAGAATATAAACAACACCACAATCTCGCAGCTGCAGAATTTCATCAAGATCTCGGATCGAGCCAACGAAATCGCTGTTCTCGCAAACGACTTGCAAGGCCCGGAAGGGCTCAAAGCCTACGCGGAGGAATTGGACGAGCTCATCGAGCACGCCCTGCGCGGCGCCAACGCCGAGTACAACGGCGAATTCCTCTTCGGCGGAGTGGCCAGCGGAACCGAGCCTTTTACCGCGAATCTCGACGGGGACGGCAAGATACAAGATCCCGACGGAGCGGGAGCGGGACTCGCCGTGAACTATGTCGGTGCCGCCGACGGCCCGGAGTTTCACCTTTCCGAATCAGGCAAAGTTTCCCCCTTTACCGATGGAGATACGAATCAGCAGCTCGCGGACTTCATCAACCGGTTGGTCAGCCTTCGGGACGCATTGGAGAGCGGTAGTCAAAATGCGGTGACGGATACGATTCGCGCTGATTTGGAAACCTCGGAAGACGACCTGATCTTCGCGCTCAGTCGCCAAGGCTCCGTGCAGTTGCGTATTGAATTCGACTTGAATCTCAATCAGCAGCGCTACACTGACCTGGAAGAGAACGTATCTGCCGAAGCGGATGTGGATCTGTCGCAAACCATCGTCCGCCTGACGCAAATACAGAACGCGTACCAAGCGACACTGCAAAGCGCCGGTCGAGTGCTCAACACGTCGCTCCTGAATTACATTTAGGCGACGAAACCCAATTTAGAATATACGAACAATGAAACTAGTTAAGGACACCCAAGAGAACAAGGAAGTCTGGGTCAAACCGATGGAGTTTACGCTCGCCAAGGGTTTGATCGGGTTTCCCGACGTACACGAATTCGAACTGCTGGTGAACGCGGAGGAGCTCCCATTTATGTGGATACGCGCCACCCAGCATCACGAGTTGGGATTCATCGTGATCGAGCCCTCCCAGTTTTTGACGGACTACGAGGTCGAGATTGCCGATGACGACATCGACTTTCTGGACATCCAGTCGGAGAGCGACGCGCTCATTTTGAATATTGTGACTTTGAGCGACAGCGAGGACATCGAATCCGCGACCGCCAATCTGGTCGGTCCAATCGTGCTGAATCGAAACACGATGAAGGCGAAGCAGGTGATTGTATCCAATCACATGAAGTTCTCGACGAAGCACCCGCTGCTCGAAAGCTCCTCCACCAACGGCTAACCCAGGAAGGAAACAGCCATGCTCATTTTATCCAGGAAGGTGAACGAAGCAATTGTCGTTGCCGACAACATAGAAATTAGAATTACCCGCATCGATGGCGATGTGGTCAAACTCGGGATAGACGCCCCGCGCTCGATCCCGATCGTACGCAAGGAATTGGTGGAGGAAGTCACCGCGACCAACCGCGAAGCAATCGCGGCCGGCGGCGCCTCCGACGCCAAGCCAAAACTCACGGGACTCGCCCAGAAATTGGCGAGCGTGAAAAAAGAGACAGAGCAGACGAGTTCGAAGTAAGGTCCGAATGTGTCGCTTAACCTAAAGGAAGAGGTCGTAAGATGGTAATCAATACAAATCAAAACGCGGTGGACGCGATGTCCACCTTGCAGAAAAGCCAGTCGGCGTTGAATCGCTCCATGGCTCGCCTAAGTACGGGCAGCAAAATAGTGGAGCCCTCCGACGACGCGGCGGGACTCTCCAAATCGGAGAAACTCCTCGCCCAGAGCTCGCGGATCGAAGCCTCGCGCGTCAACGTGCAGAACGCCATGTCGCTCCTGCAGACCGCCGATGGCTACTTGGGGTCGATCACGGATATCCTCAATCGCATGAGCGAACTTTCGACGCTCGCATTGGACTCGACCAAGAGCCCCGAAGATACTGCGCTCTACGAAACGGAGTGGAATGCGCTCAAAGATCAACTACGCGACATCATCGGCAACGGCGACAATGGGACCGACACTGATCCGAACTGGAACATGTCGAGCGACTCCCCGTCGGGGACGTTCAATGGGATCGAGCTTTTCGGGGCGAGAGAGGCCATGGTGATTGTTGTCGGCACGTCCGGCGACCAGACGATGACGATTGGCGAGACCAATTTGCGCGTCATTGGCGGAGCGATGTCCGACCTGCTTTGGGACAACTCAGTTGACGGAGCCCAGGTCGATGTCGAAATGGGCGACTCGGACGCGATTTCCAAACTCAACGACGCGATCAACCAGATGGCCTCGGAACGGGCGAATATCGGTGGGGAGCTGTCGCGACTCGAAGCGGCGAACGCCCAACTGCTCGTCCAAGGCGAGAACTTGGAAGCGGCGAACTCCCGTATCCGAGATGTGGATGTTGCCGTTGAGACAACGCGTCTTGCCAAGCACCAAGTGCTCACCGAAGCTAGCGTTTCGATGTTGCATCAGGCGAATGAACTGCCCCAATTGGCACTCAGGCTTTTGGGTTAACCAAACGCTCGAAGCGACGTATGAATACTGAAATCGACCGCTATCTTTCCACCTTGCTCTCTTTCACCCCTGCCCAGCGCGGGGACAGCCGAATGGGCGAGGACTACGTCAGTCTGATCCACGTGCCGGTCTCCGGTCCGGAAGAGATTTACTCGATCGTCTTTGGCGAACACGAGAATCTGCTCACGACCGCTCGCTACCGAAGCGCTCTCTGGGAGACGCTCGACTATGAAACGGACGACCCGCTGGCTGAGCCGGCGCCCAGCGTCGACGTGGTGCAGGCGCAAGTGGAGTCGACGCATCCGATAATTGAATTTCTCGGCCCCGATCAGTTGTCGGGCTGCGAAAACTACAGCGACGGCGGTCCGGGGATGGACTACTACTTGCTCATGTGGCAACGCGATGGTTTGGCTTCGGTGGTCGAGTGCTGGGAACCCTATGGTCGCGATAGTGAAAATTGGAATACGGTGATCGGCGCCGCGCGAGTGCTCGCGAGTCAATACGAACACGCGGCGATTTCGGGGGGCGATTTCTGAGGATTTTGAACAATGAAACCGAGTGTTTCACATCGCGCGACGGCGAAAGGAAAACCCTTCCTCGGAGTGCGCTATGTCAATTGCCAAGCCTACGGGCGGCTCTACTTGAACGATCCTAAAACCGCGTATGTCGGCATTTGTCCGCGTTGCGGAAAACGCTACCAAGTCTTGATCGGGCAGCAGGGCACCGATAGCCGCATGTTTATAGCGACGTGTTGATGATGTCGATCCGCGACGGCTCTATCTCAGAGTAGTGGTGATGTTTGTCTTTACGTATTCGCCGTCGACGATTTTCGGATACAGTGTGACTTTGCTCAATTGGTAGAGCAGTTCCGACTTCGTCTTTCGATCCTTGGCGTTCTCGATTTCAATGTCCTGAATGAACCCGAGCGGGGTGAATGTGAAATTGACTTTCACTCCAGCGTTCGAGCTGGTGAAACCATAGAGGTAGGAGTCAATGGACCGGTAAGGGGCCGGGTTGGGAGGATTGTCCGACGGCTCCTCGATGCGCTTGTTGCGGGATTTTGTGAAGCGCTCCAGGTCGGTCCGCGTAAAAAACTGCAGCTGCCGCCGCGCGTCTGTGAGGACTTCCTGTCCTCCGTCGAAAAAGTAGAGGGCGAGATCGTCCAACTCAAAGAAATAGTCGTCGAGCCCGAACTTGGTCCGGTATTCCCGCTCGGGGACCACTTTCCCAATCCGCCTCCAGTTATAGGTGAATTCGCCGTCGCTATTTCGCACGACGAGAAGGCACAGGCAGTTTTCCAGGGCGGTGTTTGACTTGTAGTAGAAGGAAACAGCGGGGTCGAGTCCAGTGAACACCATGCCGTTTTCGGTCGACACGACAGGCGCTTCGGAGATCAGTTTCGAAAGCTCTATTTTTGCGTCGCTAAATTTGTCGTCGGCCAGAAACACGTAGGGCGTTTTCTTGTTCAGGGTCTTGATTTGTCCGTTTTGTTCGTACGCTCCACGTTTCGACTTGGAGTCGACGATCAGTCGTAGTTCCCCATCCACTACGCCGAAAGGCCTAATCGGAAAGTAGTCGTGATCCATGGCTGAGGATATGATAGCGTTTAGAATCGCATGGTCCTCGTTGAGGTCGCCGTCGGACACACCGGCTATCGACTCGATCGAGCTGACCAAGTTTATGGCTTTGACGTGCTCTTGAGCCGCTGCCATTCTCAGATATCCGAGGGCTTTATCGATGTCTTTGGGGATATGCTCCCCGGAAGCGAACGCTAATCCGGCGTTGTATTGAGCTTCGGCGTCTCCCAGTTTCGCGCTTTCCTCGAGATAGCGGATGCCGCGGGTTTCGTTTTTTTCCACTCCGTCTCCGGTCAAGAATGCGACGCCAATCGCGGCCATTCCTTCCGCGCTTCCATTTTTAGCGGCTTCCCCGATCCACTTCAGGTATCCGGCCTCTTTCTCTTCCAAGGAATAGCGCTTGTGGTTTTTATAGTGCATGCTCAGCCGCAGCATTGCTTCGTTATCGTTTAGTTTTGTCGCCCGGTAGACCGTGTCGAGAACCGTCTCATAGGGCTCAATGCTCGAGTCGAGATCGGAGAATAGCGCCTGGGCATATGTGTTCCCATCCTCGGCGGACTCTCGAACCAATTGCGTGGACTTCAACAGGTCGTAGTCCGATTCGAAGCCGACATAGTGTCGAATACCGTTTATCAGCTTTGTCGCTTCCGTCGGCTCTTGACTATGGAGTTCGTCCCACGTGGCTGCGGCGGACTTCTGGTCCGTTTCGCTATGGAATCCATAGAACTGCCAGGTAGCGGTGAGCATCTTCGCGTCTCGGTTGCCTTCCGCGGCGAGATCGAAGATCTTCTGGGCTTCCGCTCTGATATTCGCGTCGCCATTTTCCGGATGCGTTCGCTCGCGCGTTCTCGCGACAAGCGTTTTGCTGGACCTAATTGTCACGTCGTCGCCTTTATCACGCTCGTATCGGATTAGCTCGGAAGCGATGTTTCCAGGTTTGGGGAAGCTGCTAATATTGGATTTGGCTTCGATTAATTTGAGCGCATCGAATGCGAGCAAGTACTTGAATCGGTCGTTCCCTTCCGAAGCCATGGTTTCAACGATGGCGCGGCTGCGCGAATCTCTTAAGTCGATTCCGCGTTCTTCCGATAGCAACTGCTTGGCCAGGGTCGTGGCGGGCCCGTGGTCTTTTTCGGAGGCGCCGAGGAGAAGCCTCACTGCTTGGCTGTCTTTAAGTTCGCTAGCGGCCGTTTCGAGAATGTTCTTTGCCTTGACGTACATGGCTTCCGCATGACCAAATCCAGCGGCGTCGGAGAGGAACTGTTCCGCTTCTGCCGTTTCCAGTTCGAATACGCCGTCCAAGTGTTTTTGATACGCGAAGAAACCGGCGTCGCCATTGCCGAGTCGAAGCGCAGTTCGTATCCACTCGAGGACTTCGTTGTCGTCAAAAGTCGGATCCTCGGAGTCCAGAAGCGACTGGGCGAACGAGAGCTGTTCTTTGCCATCTGGACCGGAACGCGCTTGAAGGAACTGCTCCTCGAGAGGGCCGTATCTTGCGGAGTAAGGCGTGTCTATGATGCGTTGCTCGTCAGGTGTGAGGGGCGGTTCGCCAGGCTGGTATTTGGAACGATAGGATTTCGCCATCAGACGCATTTGGTCTGCCCGGTACTTCACTTGATTGAAAAAGAGATCGTCGGTGTAGGTAATCCGGTCGCTTATGGCCAGTCTGACTTTGATCTCAAGGGATGGGGACCAGTTCATCCAAAAGGCGCTCTCAACTTGGTCGTCGTAGGTCCATTCTTTCTTCTTGAAAATCTCCAGAATGATTGGGTCGATCGCTTTTTGGTTCTTCAGGGCGGCGGCGATGAGGTTAAGTTCTCGGTACTTCGATTCGTCCACGTTGACGCCGTATCCGTTTTTATACGATAGGCCGAGAGCGAACGCCGCGTCGATGGCGCCTGCTTCGAAGGCTTTGGAAAGAAATTCGAAACCGAGCGGCGCGTAGGTTGGGTGATGCCTGAGACGCTGATAGGCGACCCCGGATCGATACATGCTTTGCGGATGGTCTAGCTTGGCCGCCTTGTAGTACCATTCCTCGGCGGTCTTGAGGTCCTCGTCGCCCTCTGCGCGCGTCCCGAGAAAGTAGTACGCTTCCGCTATGCCGCCTTCGCCCGCTTTCGTGAGCATGGACTCGAGACGTAGCTCCTGGCTGCGGTTGAGCGTGTCTCCTTTTTCCTCGAGGTCTTTCTTGGCGACTCTGAAGAGAGCGTAGGGCTCGTTTTGCTCGGACGCTTTTTGGTAGAGCGCGAGCGCTTGCGCGGCGTCCCTCTCGACGTGGACTCCGTCTTCGAGCATTCGCGCGTACTGAGTTTGGCTTTCAGCGATGCCGTCGCCGGCAAGCGCCGCGATCCCTTCGACGCCTTCCGGAATTTCGCTCTCGCCGAAGTAGCCGCTTACTTGCAGATTCGAAAGTTGGATACGGGCCGGTAGGTGGCCACCGGTCGCGGACTGGGAAAGCCAGCGCTTGATCTCGTCCCGTGACTCGGGCGCGGGTTCGGCTTGCTGGAGTTGGGCGGCCCAGTCGAACTGGGCTTGCGCGTCTCCATTTTCCGCTTCGATTAGCAGCGGGTCGCGTGTGTCCTGGGGGGCGCAGCCGAACAGGAACAGCGGGAGCAGGAACACGAGGATTTTTAGTTTGGTTTTCATTTTTCCAATGCTCTATTTCGACATGTGCTTGTCTAAAAACTCTACGGCGGAACCGTAGGCTTCGATTTGGTTCCGAGGCCGGTAGAATCCATGCCCTTCGTCCTGGATCGAGATGAGTTCGTTCGATTTCCCCGATTTCTCCAAAGCGGCTTGCATCGCTTCCGATTGCTCATAGTTGGCGACGACATCGAGTTTGCCGTGGACGAGAAGGACGGGCTCCTCGATTTGGTCGGCGAGGAACACGGGGGAAATGCTGCGCAGCGTGTCCCGGTCTTTCCATTCGCGTCCGACCATCTCTCGAAAATGCTCGTAGGCGATTCCCGAATACCCTCCCGACTTCAAACTCTTGGAGGTTTGCACGAGATCGTAGACACCAGCCATGGCGATGCCGCAGCGGTATTTTCCGGGCTGATTGGCGAGCGCGAGTAGAGTTGCGTAGCCTCCATAGCTGAATCCCATTATGGCAATGTTGTCGCTGGACGCGTGCCCTTGGGCAACGGCCCAGTCAACGGTGTCGCTGATGTCTTTTTGAATTCCCCAGCCAAAGTCCTGGCGGGATGCGATGTAGTGGTCGTAGCCGAAACCGATGGATCCGCGGAAATTTACTTGGAGGACGCTGTACCCGTTGTAGGCGAGCCATTGAATTGACGGGTCGTATCCAAAACTGTCGCGCGCCCAAGGTCCGCCGTGAGGCATCATGACGAGAGGCGCGGGCCGGTCCGCTTGGGAATCGGCCAAGGTCAGGTAGCCGCGAAGGGTGAGTCCGTCTCGATTCTCGAGCGTTATGGGCTGAGTTTTGAATAGGGTCTTGTTCTTGAGAGTCTCGTTTTGGCCGCCGAGGGATTTGAGAGTGTCGCTTGGGGTGTCGTACAGAAAATACTCGTGCGGCTTGTCGGAGCGAATCGCGACGACTATGAATTTCGTTTCGTCGTAGTTCCAACTGGTGAAGCGATTGACGGATTCGGGCAGGTGGCTGTCCACCTTTTCCTGGACGCGCTTGAATTCGTCGTCGAGCCAATGAACCGCGTAGGTGTCGGTCTCGTAAGGAATTCCAATCGTTTTTCTCCGTTTCGAGCTGACCCAGAGTTGGGGTGCGGTTTGGGAAATGTCGAAAAAGTCGTATTCGGGGTCCCGAGCAACCTCGGACACGACCGAGCCAGTGTCCATATCGTACTCGTAGAGCGTGATGGTGTCGGATTTGCGGTTGGAGGCGATGTAGAGTGAATTGGAGTCGTATTTGAATCCTGCGAAATAGTCGCGACGATTTAGGAAGTTGCTTCGATTGAGGCTGAGATCGACTGCGGAATCCTCGTCGAAGAGTTTGTTGAGTGGTATCCAGTTATTGGATTTCTCCGGTCGAAAGAAAAAGGCGTGCCCGTTTTCGTCGCTCTTGATGCCCAGTCGTACTTCGCCATCCAAGTCGGAGTACCAGCTGTTGATTCCCCGCGTGGGTTTTACGTGTACTTTGTGTTTTCCGGTTTTTCCCGCCGCAAGCGGGATTTTGTAGACGACCCGGCTTCCGTTCTCGTTGAACGCGGCCACGAGAATGTTCTTCGGGTCGTTGGGGAGGAGGGAGACGATGCGGGGATAGGAGAAGTTCCCCCAGAAAATTGCGTTGAAGAAATAGACGTAGCGATCCGCGTCGAATATCAGGTCCCGTTTGCCTTTCTTCAGGTCTAAATTGAACACGTTGCCATCAGAGGTCTGAAAGACGATTTGGTTTTCGTTTTTCCACGCGATGAAACTTACGAAGGCATCGGTGATGTTCTTTCCGACAAAAGGCCGTTTCTCACCGGTCTCGAGATCGACGACTTGCAGGCTGTTTACCCGGTCTTTCGAGTAGGCGTAGACATACTGGGAGCCGGACGGGGAAAGCGTGAGCTGCGAAATGGCGGGGGGCTGGAAGAAGTCCTCTGGATAGAGTTTGTCGAGGACGTCGAAATCGAATTGGGCAGTTGCCGCGGCGCTGGCGAAACAAGCGAGCCAGACCCTCGCCACTCGTTTCGCAATCGACTGACGCTCTAGGAGGGCAACGCTGGGGATTAACAGACGCGACATCAGTAATAATGCTAGGGGGGAACTTTGGTTTTTGGCAATTGGAAAACAATTTCCTCGATCGGCGAGAGGCGGCGAGTCATTACGAGGATGCCCTATGTCTCTGAAACGCCTTCCACCGAACATCTGGATCCTCTCGATCTGCCAGGCCCTGTCCATGACTGCGTCGCCGCTGCTCATATTTGTCGGGGGATTGCTGGGTCGCGAGCTGGCGCCGTCGCCCGAATGGGCGACATTGCCGCTGTCCGGGTTTATTCTCGGGACGGCGTGCTCGTCGATTCCAGCGGCGCTGACAATGAAACGTTTGGGAAGAAAGCGCGGCTCGTATGTGGGTTTTGGATTCGCCTTGCTCGGAGCGGCGCTCGGCACGACCGCGGCGATGCTAGGCAGTTTCTGGCTGTACTTCGTGGCGGCGACGGTGATGGGGGTGAACATGGCCTTCGCCGCCCAGTTTCGCTTCGCGGCGTACGAGAGTTTGCGGGACCCGAGCGACTACCCGGTCGCCCTTTCAGTTTTGATGCTCGGAGGGTTGGTGGCGGCCTTTCTCGGTCCCGAGTTAGGTTTGGCGGGGAAAGATATGCTGAATGCGCCTTTTGGATACGCGGGCTCGTTTTTGTTGCAGGGAGTGGTGGTTGTTCTGTCGATGTCGCTGTTCGCCCTGTTTAAGGAGCCGATTGTCACGGAGACAACGAGCAAAGAGACGCCGCGCTCGCTGAGCGCGATCGCCGTGAATCCGCTTTTCAGCGTCGCGGTTGGCGCGAGCGCGATCGGATACGGTCTCATGAGCTTGGTCATGACGGCGACGCCGCTAAACATGCACGAGATTTGCGGTATTGACCTGACCAGTACAAAGCAGGTGATCCAAGGCCACATCGCTTCGATGTTCCTGCCGAGTTTGGTGGGCGGACTGCTGATGAAGCGCTTTGGGATAGGACCCATGCTCCTGGCGGGAACGGCGTTGTTTGGCGGAATGATGCTGATCAGCCTGAGGGGTCAGGAACTGGTCCATTTTTGGGGAGCGCTGATCGCGCTCGGCGTCGGCTGGAATTTTCTTTTCATGGGCGGGACGGCGTTACTGCCGCAAGTGTACCGGGAATCGGAGCGATTCAAAGTGCAGGCGGTGAACGACTTTATCGTTTTCGGCGCTCAAGGCTTGGGATCGGTCGGCGCCGCTTGGTTCCTGTTCGGGTTCGGCTGGAATACGCTCATCTGGACCTGCATGCCCGGAGTGATCGTCGCCGCCGCCGGCTCGATTTGGCTGATGCGAAAAGAACGCCGCCGCGTTGCGGCGGGTTGACAAGGGAGTGGGGCGATCGTAGGGCCGGCGCTTGCGCCGCGCCGCGATGTAAGATCAATGAGGCTCGCTCCGTCGAACCCCAAGTTTCGAATTCGCAAGATACTGATATTCTGTATACTTACGATATCGACGGCGTCCGGAACACACAAATAGCCCCGCAAAAACTTGGCTTGGATGATCTCGACTTGGCCCGCGTTGTCGCATCGTGGAATGAATCAACGGACAGCCACTAGAAAGCGATAGTGGCAATTATTGAAGCTGTCTGACGCTCGGGTTCCGAGAGGAATAACCTGAAGTCAGCTGAGTGAGTCTTCGGCCAAGTCGCGCAACGCTATTGCCAAAAGAGCTACATAAATGGCGTCGCTTTGGGAAGTTTGAGATGAAGAAATGCCTTGACAATCATTATAGTAAGTCTTTCTACATAAAAGACAATCTACCTATTATGGTAAAACAGAAAAAAGATCTACTCCAAGGAACGCTGGATTTGCTGATCTTGCGCATTCTCTCAACAGGTTCACTCCATGGATATGGGATTGCTCGCCGGATTGAGCTGGTCAGTGAAAATGTGTTGAAAGTGCAACAGGGCTCGTTGTACCCCGCTTTACACCGATTGGAGGACCGAGCGTTCATCAAGTCCAAATGGGAACTTCAGGGATCCAAACGGCCGATGAAAGTGTATACGCTGTCAGCAGCCGGGAAGCGCGCCTTGGAGGAAGAGACGAAACTGTGGGAATCCTATTCCAATGCGGTAAACACCGTCCTTGGCAACGCATAGCGCCACAAGCATGTACCGTCTCGTTCAACAGTTCCTGAACCGATCGACTTCACTTTTCAGAAGGAGTCGTAGACAGCATGAACTGGACCTCGAAATTCAGGGACATATTGAGCTTCTCACGGAAAGGAATATTGAAGCAGGCATGTCGCCTGAGGCTGCGAAGAAAGCGGCTCTAAAACGATTTGGTTCAACCGAAAAACTCAAAGAGGACTGCCGTGATTCCTGGGGTACACGGATAGTTGCCGAGTTGATTCGCGACATCAGGTTTGGACTCCGGCTGATGCGGTTGAACTGGGGATCGAGCGTGATGGCGGTGTTGTTGATGGCAATCGGCCTTGGGGTTACAATTACCATATTCACCTATGTGAACGGATTTCTTTGGAGCAAGGTAGACACGGGGTCGTCTGAAAAAATGCTTCACTTGGAGTGGGCTCAAGGACCAGGCGTGGGGAGTGATGATGGTATCATTCCAGAGGACTACTTGGTATTTGAAAAAGAGTTACAGTCTTTTAAGCATATAGCGGGTTTTCGCTCTCAGGAAGTCGCTTTGCATAATCCTTCAGGAGAAAGTTTCAACAAACAATATTCCAATTGCGAGACGTCCTGGAGCTTTTTTGATACGATCGGCGTTCCGCCGCTTTTGGGAAGAACATACAATCAAAGCGATGAGATTCCTGGTGGAAGCGGGTCTCCCGGAATTGCAGTTATTTCACACTCGATCTGGCAAGAGCAGTTTAGCGGTGACAGGGATGCCGTTGGATCGAATATCTATTTGGATGGCATCCTATATGAGGTAATCGGCGTTATGCCCGAAGGATTCAGCTTTCCTAGAGACCAAGACGTATGGTTTCCATCCTACTGGCAATGGTCGCTCAGGCTCGGGCGTAATCGCGGTCCTTCACTAGACGTCGTCGGGGTCATCGACGAACGATTTACTCGGGCCCAAGCTCAAACGGAATTGGACCTATTGGCGGGTCGCTTCGCCGACCAGCATCCCGAAACCAACGAGTTTAAAACAAGGGTTGCCATGAAGCCCTTTGAGGAGGAGGCGTTGGGAGATCAATTCAGCAATCTATTATTTGCTATGCTGGTCTGCTCAACCCTCGTTTTGCTGGTGGCCTGCGTAAATGTCTTTAATCTAATTATGGCTCGGGCATCTAAACGAAGTGGCGAGCTTGCGTTGAGAAGTGTTCTTGGGGCTTCCCGGTCGCATTTGATTGTTCAGGTTTTGGTGGATGGTTTTATCATCTCTGCATGCGGACTTGGGTTGGGCCTCTGGTTGGCTTCTTGGGGAAGCGACTACGTCTGGGAGCGCATCAGTCAGGAGGATCTCTATTTCTGGTGGCATATGAATATGGATGGCAGGGTGATTGCCTTCGCTGTTTCCGTTACGGTTGGAGCCGCTATTGTCTCTAGTTTGATTCCGGCCGTGCGAGCTTCCAAATCCGCAAGCTACGGTATTGTAAAAGATGATACTCGTACCTCGTCCGGATATTTTATCGGCCGCCTTTCGAAAGCTCTCGTCGTAATGCAAGTTGTGTTCTCGAGCCTATTGGTTTTCACAGCGATCGTTATGATAATCATCAGTATCCGAATGGATCGCCGAGATTTTCCTTACGATACCGACAAGGTACTGATGTCTTCCATTGTCCTGGATGTTCGGTATGGCGAAATGGAAGCAGTCCATGCCTTCATCGAGGACTTTCGAGAGGAACTGAAAGGAGTTCCTGGCGTCAGGGATGTCGAAGTGACAACCATGAATGGCGCGCGGTTTGACAGTACTCTGCCCTTCGAAATCTTAGGAGAGGCGTACGATGTTCCCGAGGATCGGCCGTCAGCGGTGAGATCTGGAATACTTCCCGGTTTCTTTGACATCTTTGGAGAAGCGCCACTTCGAGGCCGGATGTTCAATCAGTTTGACACGAAAGATAGCGAACCCGTTTGTATCATAAACAAAACGCTCGCCGATCGCTTTTGGCCCGAAGGGGACGCCGTAGGGAAAATGATACGTATCGGAAGCAGTAGGGCTTTTCGGGAATATGCTTCCAATCCTGATGAGCTGCCTTGGGTCAAGATTGTGGGGATCGCTCCGGACATACTTCCACCCCGTATACCTGGAGAACGAATAGAAAAGTTCCATTTTGTTTATAGACCTTTTCAACAGTCGGACGCCCGGTTCATCAATCTGTTGGTGACAGGAGAAGGTGACGTTAAGAACTACATCAATGACTTGCGTCGATCGGTGGAGCACGTGGCTCCCTATCTAATGCCTATGGACATCCAAACGATTCGAGAATTCAATGATCGGCTACTTGTGGGCCAGTCGGTCATCACCTCCTTGTTCTTCGTCTTTGGTGTCGCCGCCCTTTTTAAGGCTACGATTGGTGTCTATGCGGTGGTAAGTTTTGCGACGCGGCAGAAGACGAGGGAAATTGGGATTCGTCGAGCGTTGGGCTCAGATAATCTGTCGATCGCCAAGTTGGCGCTACAACAGAACTGGCTCGGGTTAAGTGTCGGTTGTTTGCTGGGGATGGTGGCAGGTCATTTCGTATCGGCGCATTTGGGGAATGTTCTAAACACCGATGAACTGCCGATCGGTTACGCGTACCCGACTGTTGTCGTCGTAATGGTCTTCGCCGCTCTGTTTTCCTTCGGGATCCCCGTTCGAAGGGCTATCCGAGTATCCCCCATGAAAGCTCTGGCGGAATCGTGAGAAACATGGGGATAGCAGAGATACTAGCAGCAATTTACCGAGTTGCCAAAAAGCCTATAACCACGGCGGCGATTCGATTGAAATAGGGCCAAGATCTTTCGTAGGTTTGGGGCTACCGCGCGAGTGGAACGTTCCCCAAGTGGGCGCCAGCCGCGCGTAGCCCAGAGGGCGAAGCGTGGCGGAGAGAGAGGGATTCGAACCCCCGGTACCTTTCGGTACAACGGTTTTCAAGACCGCCGCATTCGACCACTCTGCCATCTCTCCGTAGTCGAAAGGGAAGGGGATAGGTATCGCTTCACGTAAGTCAACTCCCGATCTAGGCGATGACGTTTCGGTTTCGCCCGATTTTTCAAATTTGTGAATATTCGAGGCTCGGAATGCGTCACAGTACCCGCTAGCGTTGTTTCTCACTTCCACCCCTTGCCAGAATGACATCCCAGTTTTGCCAAATGCGTGTCGCGTTCTTCCTCGGTCGCGGTTCTTCGGTCGTCGCGGCGTTGATCGCTCTATTGTTCACGAGTTCCGCGAACGCCGCCAACACCGCCGATGTGATGGGTCAATGGTCCGGCCTCGATAAGACCAATTTCGGCGGCCAACTGCGGCAGGTCGTTATTCAAATTCACGAAAGCGAGCCCCCGGTGACCGCTGGCGGCCGCGGTCAGCCTCGGTCGGTCTATTCCCCGGCCCATTTGGAGACGATCTCGTTTGCCGGTACGTTCGTATCGAGCGTTTCGAGCCCTCGATACGGAACGCAATCTGAAACGGCTGACATTTCCGGCTATTTCCATCCCGAGACCAATACGCTGCTGTTCTACTGGGAGCACGCGGGCCGAGTCCGCAACTACAATGCTCAGATCGCCGTTCTATCGCCCGACTCGCAGTCGATGGCGATCTTCCACAGCGGACAGGCCCGAAACAGCCTGCCCTATGTTCTAAAACGCGGCGACGCTCCCCCGGAAACGCTCAAACGTATTTCCGGTATCAATACGGGTCCCAATATCACTCGCGCCTTGCCGCCGAATCCCCTCGCAATTATGAAAGCGCGGAAGCAGCAGCAAGCCGCCGCGAAGGCCCAGCAGGAAGCGGCGATGGCCCAGTTGCAAGCATCCCAAAAGCTCCAAAAGGAAATGGTCGAGGCTGCTCGCGCCGGGGACCATCAACGCGTTCAGGAACTCCGGCAGCAATTGCAGGACATCGCTTTGCACGGAGTGGCCCAACAAACGGGTCAAATCCCTGCCGGTTCCCCTATGCCCGCCCGTCCGAGCGGAACGGGTTGTCCGCAGCACATCCTGGATTGGGCGTCGGAGATGGAAGCGCACGGCGCCTCGCAGATGGAGTTTACCGGCTTGATCCAGGTGGCGAACCTATTCCGGCCGGAAGCGTTTATTCCTCATTTCGGGAAAACCTTCGACGAGTTGGGCAAACAAGAAGTGTTCACCATCGGAATGGACATGCAGCGTCGCTGTCTCACTCCAGCAACACCGCTCTACCGCTCGCCGATTGCGACCTCTCTGGCGAGCGCCTTCGGCGACCAGGGCGGATTCAATCGTTTCGACGCGACGTCCGCCGCGCTCGCGCTGGAGGTTTTGGCCGCTTGGCAGGACGCGATGAATCAGGCCATGGAGGAAAGCGGCAGCATCGAGCTCGCCGAAGCCTACGAGTTCCAACGAGAAAAACTCGCGGCGTCGCTGTGGCCGTCCGAGGCGGAGTCGGCGAAGGGCGCGATGGTTGAAACGATCTCCCGCAAGGCGGTCGCCGTGATTCTCGAACGTTTGGAAGGAATCGTTTCTCGTCTCCAATCGCAGGATACGATGGCGTTCAGGGATCTGATGCTCTTGCGAAAAGATGTTCTCTTTCAAAAGCTGAGCGATGCGCAGAAGCCCGGGCTTGAATCCGAATTCTGGCAGCGCTGCGACCCGGCTCTCGAAAGCAGCCTTCAACGTACCTTGTCCGATCTGCGATCCACCTCGGATCCGTACGAATCGCTTTCCAAAGGGAAGCGCTGGTATGGCGCCACGGGCGACTCTCTTGGCACCATCGCTCAACGGCCCGCCTATCGATCGTTTATCAAGGAATTCGGAGCGCTCCGCGAAGCGGCCTTCAGTCAATTGCGGCCGGCGTTTTTCGAGCAGCTTGATGGGATCGAAGATCGCAACGAGGCCGCCCAGTTTGGAAGTGCCTACGCCATCGGCATTGATCCCGTTGTCTCGCCGACCTGGCGCGAGATTCAGCAACGTCGGGAGACGCGAGTCGACGAGATCGACCGCGCCGCCTTTGTTGCTCGCGTAGGCGACGGTCCCTTTCATCCCGACTATCCGGGAGCGATCTACCTCAATGCGATCTATCGTGGCGATACTCAAAGGCTGGCCGACGAGGACCGTCGCTTCCAGGAACCCATGATCGCCTACCTGCAGCCGTTGCTGCAACCGGGCTTGATGGATTTCTTTGGGCTGTTAACGGGCAATATTGTAACGGGCGATCAACTACGGGAGATTATGCTCGCGAGCGCCAGAAGGCAGACGGTCTTGGAGCCGTTGCTAGCGTATTTCGTGGTCAACTACGAGGGGAGGTATCCGGGCTGCATGGACGCCGAACCGGCGCGGATCAAGCGCACGACTGTGTGGGAAAACGTCACACGCTGGTCGGACGGCTTTGAGTCCCGCTCATACGGGGGTACGACGTATGACTACTTCCTCGTCAACGAAAGGCACAAAGGAGCGTGGATGAGTTTCGAGGGAAAAGCGAAAGACCCAGAGTCCGTCGAGTTCATCAACTGGCTCGGCAAGGTACTCAGCCCGAATGGAAAGGACTACGACTTGAGCTCGTTGAGCCAAGGCCTGCGCGGCCTGCGGCAAGCCATGGCCGACTATCCCTGCGACAGCGACGTCATCGAAACACTCGAAACCAACATGCTCGCCCTCTATGAGGGGACGCCCCTCCGACGAAATCCAGTCGTCAAGACGAGCTGGAAGAAAGAGGAGTGAATGGTGAATAGTGAGGAGTGAATTGTGAAGAGCCGCCGATTTGCCTCCAACTGTGTCGGGGTCCCTTGCGGGATCGGGGTCGTTGAAGTCGAGATGATTTGAGTATAGAGCGTCAATGATGATCTATTTGTACGTCGAACCGGTTTGAAATTAGGTAGGGACGGACCGCCGGGCCGTCCGAAGTTCCGCTCACGATTCTGAGCGAGTCGAAAGACCGGGCTGCCCGTAGGGCCGGCGCTCGCGCCGTGCCGCGTATGAAGATCACCATTCTTCCTGTAAAAGAAGGGCTTTCTTGTAGTTTGACAATCAGGGAGTTACTAGAGGAGGATTGAGAGGTAGCTTGCCGAGTATGCCCGGACCGAAGAAAAAGACAGCGAAGAAGAAAAAGGCCGCCAAGCCGGTCTTTTTGTCAAAAGTCAAGACCTGACGTCACTTGCTCCCTCGTCGATGTGGCAAGTCCTTGGTGGAGTGATCCTAGACACGAAAAGCTGTTCGGACGTTAAATTTTCTCCCATTAAGGGGTTTAGCCCTTCGTGCGAATTAAGTTTGTAAGTGGTTGTCCAACAATATTATCAGTAATATTTGAAATCTAATTAATTATGGAACTCTGATGATTTTTGAGAGTTTATTTATCCGTAAGCTTACGGGAGAATGATTTTTGAGAGATTGTTTTGCTGTCCCTGATTGGAGAACTGTGCATCTTGTTTTGAAATGAATCTTTCAATACAAGATTTGAGCGTAAGATTAAATGCTCAAAATATCCTGGATGGATTGAACGTCGAATTTGAAGGTGATGGAACCATAACTGTGCTTGGGTCGTCAGGCATTGGTAAGACTACTCTTTTACGGGCGATAAGCGGTTTGAAGATTAGTTCTGCACAGTCAATCGACGGCAATATATTCATTGAAGGGATGTCTCCCAATCGCTTTTTAGAAACTGGTGATGTTGGGTTTATGTTTCAAGAACCGAGTTTGCTTCCGAATATGACAGTAGTTGAAAATGTGAAACTACCTTTAATGTTGCAAAAGCGGGATGTTTTTTTTGCGGAAGAACTAGTCCAAAATGTGGGTTTAGAAGAGTATAAGGATTTTTTGCCTAGCGAGCTTTCTGGTGGAATGCGCACTAGAGTTTCTTTGGCCAGAACTTTATCAACACGTCCCAAGCTTCTATTGTTGGATGAACCATTCTCCTCATTAGATTTTGGCTGGAAGCATAAGTTGTACAGAGAGTTAACTAGATTGAAAAGTGAATATCCAGCAATGTCTGTATTGGTTACGCATGATATTGAGGAGGCTTTGCTACTATCTGATAAGATTGTTATATTGGGACGATCTGGGAAGATTGAAATGGAGTTGGAAATTAAAGCTTCTTTGGATAGGCTTTTCAGTCAAAACCCTTTTTCCGATCTGGCTGATGAATTGAATGAATTACGCAATTATTTTATCAATGAAAAGAGTAATAACATTGGCTAGTATTATTTTCTTTGGTCTCTTATTTTGGGAATTAGTCGCTTCGCGCTTTCCGTCATTTAGATTGTTGATGAGTACCCCTAGCTTAATTGCGGAGTTTTTTCTTAATAACTATGTTGAATTGTTATATGCGGCCGGAAAAACTGCATCTGAAGCATTTGCAGGGTTATGCGTGGCTATGGTTGTGGCGATAGGAACACTTGTTGTTTGTGTGTATCTTCCGAAATTAATGAGGATCGTTTTGCCGTTTATGATTGTCCTCCAGGTAATTCCATTAATTACAATAGCTCCGTTGTTGATAATTATTTTTGGGATTGGTCTTTTGCCAATTGTGATAATGTCCGCTGTATTGGCATATTTCCCAATCTTCGTTAATTTGGCGAATGGAATACGTCATGTAGACAGGTCGATCATTGATCTTTTCACACTTAACAATGCCTCTGTCGGTGATTTAATTCGCTACGCCTACTTTCCCTTGTCTTTGCCTCAGCTTTTTGCGGGATTAAGAATTGGTTCTACATTGGCCGTTATCGGTGCAATTGTAGCAGAATTTTCAGGGGTTCCAGATGGATTGGGAAGAAATCTATATGTGAGTGCATTGCGGTTAGAGTCGGAATTGATGATGTGCACATTATTTCTTTCAAGTGTTCTTGGGTTTTCTTTCTACGCTGCGGTGGTGTTCATTGAACGTCGAATTGCTTTTTGGTATAACCCAGGTTTGGGAATTTGAAGATATGGATAAACGAATTGGAAAAGAATTTTGGACTGGATCAAGTGCGCTTGGAGTGTTTGAAGCGGACTTTGCGGAAGAACAAAGTGTTCACCAGAAGCTGGGGAGAATTTTGAATTCTGTTCGTCCGAGGAGATTACTAGATTACGGTTGTGGCGATGGAGTTTTATTGTCGAATTTAGATTCAAACATTGAAATAGGTCTCTATGATATCAACAAAGAGGCGGTTAGTTTGGCATTGAAAAAGTCTCGGACCAGGGCAGTGAAGTCTTATTCATCGCCTGATCAGATTGAGACAGAGAGCTATGATGTTGTAGTTTTTTCACTAGTTTTGATGTGTATAGGAAGTTATGGTGAGTACAAGGAGATATTAGATTGTGTACACCGCTCACTGGTGCCGGGTGGGCATTTTGTCGTCACAGTCACTCATCCTTGTTTTAGGGGCTATGACTTTGCAAGCCACAGGGCAGAGTACACTGAGGGTAGGCCTTTTAATTACATGGATGAATTGCACGAGTTTCCTGTGGTTTTACATGGGAAAGAAAATGAAGATTTTAGATTTTATGATTATCATTGGAGGCTTTCTGAAATGATAAATATGCCTCTGGAATCTGGTTTTTCACTCGACCAGATGGTGGAATTTCCCGATGTAAATTGTGAGGGGCGTAGTGCTGTTAAGAGAGTTCCTCCGTTCTTAATGACAATGTTCAGTAAAAATAAGAAAGATGAAAAATAGAAAATTAGTTTATTCAACCATTATAATCTTAGTAGCATCTGTTATATTAGTCATTTATTTGAGGACTGATGAAAGAGAGAGAAATGAGGTATCGGTTCGCCTAAATTGGATACCGTCATGTTCGTTTGTGGGCGAAGTTCTTGCTTCCGAAAAATATGACGAAGATAACGGAATATCAATAATCGTGAACCCCGGTGGCCCAGGAATAGATCCTATAAAACTGATTCAGGCAGGGACGGATGACTTTGGTGTAGCTGGAGCGGACTTGGTTCTTGCCGCGAACGATAAAGGCGCGGATTTTGTAATTGTTGGCTTGGTTAGCTATGATTCACCAGGTGTATGGTTGGCAAAGGAGGAAAAAGGGATATCGACATTAGAGGACATTAAAGGAAAGAGGATAGGTGAGTTGCCAGGTGGCAATATGCAATACCTGTATGAAGTATTTATTAAAAAGACTGGTTTGGAAAGGGGAGTCGATTTTGTTCCAGTTCCAATCCCATTTGATCTCAAAAACTTTATTGCAAAAGATGAATGTGATCTTCGTCCAGTCTTCATTTACGACGAAACTTCTGAACTAAAACTGAGAGGCATAGAATATTCATTGATTGAACCTAAGAATTTCGGAATACAATTTAAAGGGATATGTTATTTTACTAAAAGAGAGGTTTTGGAAGAAGATCCAGATCTAGTGAGAAGATTTGTTAACACGATGGCAGCAGGATGGGAAGCGGCTCTATCAAATCCCAAGGATGCGATCGAAAGCCTCTCTCGTTTTGATAGTTCTATAAATAAAGAGAAAGAGCTTCTTGGACTAAAAGAAGGTATGGAATATCTGGATGGATACGAAGGGAGAGTGTTGGACAGTGATATGGAATCATGGCAGTATATGTGTGAAATGATGGTAGAGTTGGGTTTTATGAGATCCAACCCCGACCTAACGGAAGTACTTCGGTTTGAGTTTGTCAGGGAGTATCACGATAAGGTGGATGCGCGTAATTAAAAATACAACCTTATTGCGGGCGGTTAACGCCATTCAAGCTGTATCTAACTCCAATGTACGAGCTATAGATTTGTATTATTACCATGAAAGGGTTATCGATGAGTCGTCCCAATTTCATTCATTTTCATTGGGTGAAAGCAGTTACCTGAAAGATGACGGTATACTTAAAAGATTTCTTCAGGAAAAGGGCTCTCTTGCAAGATTGGACAGATCAGTAAGAAAAACTGGCTCTATTTCCAGTAGCCAACAATTGCCCTTGGCTAGGTTAAGATATGAAAAAATAGAAAGAGAGTTCGATAGAAAAGAGTACCGCGAAGCATCAATCGAGGAGTTATGTGAGCATCTCCAAGATAGTGAATTCGGTAAACAGTACTTTTGGATAGGGATACATCAGAGTGTAGGGACTACGAAAATTCATCTTTCGACCTTTGTTGTGATTGACAGAAATCTATCGGCAAAAAAAAGCATCGAAACTTCGGCGGAGATTCTGTGGCTGATGCAAAGCAAATTTATGAATCTAATAGCAGAAGACTTTTCTTATCACGCAGAAACAGCGCGCCAAGAATTAGGATTGGCAAGGGAATTGGTTGAATATATTAGGCATATCTGGAAGAATATTGGATTTAAGGGAAATCTATCGCTTCTTGGAGATGCCCTTGATGGGGGTCAATATGGTGAGGCAAGCAAGCTAGCAAAGAATTTGAGGAGGCTTTCGTTGTTTCATGATATTGCCTCTGACATTTTGTATAAAACAATAGCTGAGAATCCAGAGGAACTTCTCTTGGAGAAGAAAGGAATTACTAGTTACACAAGAATCGTGCGTTTGATTTGTTCCTCGATGGGCACACTTGGGGATTGCAAAATAGATGGTATTACTAAACGCATTGAGAACCATCCCAAGAATAGAGTAGGAAAGGATGACCTTATTAACGTTTTCGTTCTTATCGTTAATATTATCGCTAATGCTTATGAAAGAAACAAGATATCCACGGTGCGATTCTCTCTATTTGAGAACGGCATCAAAATTGAAGTGAACAACGAAAAAATCATGCCAGGAAAAGTGAAAGAATACTTAAAACAAAGGGTTCCGGAGAAATCTTTTGAAGGTGATGGTGTGGATCACATAGTGCGTACGATTGGGAGAATTGATGGGCTTAAGATGGATGTCGACACTTCTTCTGAAGGAACCTCCGTAACTTTATTTGTTCTTTGAGATGAGAAATAAATCTGCCCTTTTTATAGACGATCATGAAGGTTCAATAAGACCATTTATGAAGATGTTAGAGAAGATGGGATATGACGTTGTTTATGTTGGAAAGCCGGAATTCGGCATAGAGTCTGCATCTCATTTATATGATGTGGTTTTTGTTGACTTTGATTTCGCGGATACATCTGGATTGGATGGTGCAGATATATCGAGAAATTTAGAGGCTAGGTGTCCGCTTCTTCCTAGGATACTGGCATCAGCTTATGGATCGCAAAATGAAACTCTATCAAGAATAATGGGAGTGACGTTTCATGCGTGGTTCCCAAAGGAAATCGAAGGAGAAGATCCTCGAGATATCCCCATTAGATTGAAAAAAACTATATTAGATGCCAAGCAAGCTGTTGAACGGTCCTTTACTTTGAATTTCGAGGAAGATGATGTATTGGATATGAAAGAAAGATTAGATGCATTGGAAACTGCATACAAAATGAATGCGGGAAAAGAAGGAAAAATTAACAATATAAAAGAAGTGACTGATGCGGCGCAGTTGATAATGAGAAATTCAGACGGAGAACTGAGCGATGAAGAAAAAAGGGATTTAATAATATTAAGAAGTCGATGCAAGGCAGATCAAGATAGTGCACGAAGGATGCGTAAGAGATATAGTATGACTACCGCGAATAGATGGTCTCAGTGCTTTCAGATAAAAAGAGGTGCCGAGTTGTTGCCAGATGCATTGAAAGTAAGGTTCTTGCTGAAAAGATATCCAAAACAGTGGATTATGGCGCGTAAGGATTTTCCGCAGTTAAAAAAACTTGTAGACTATTTCTGCTTAGGGAACGACTATGACTAATTGCTCATGTGGATATTAGTCCGAAACTGAGTCATGGCGAGATATATCTAGAGAGTAAAAGGTTGGGTTATAGTTACCAATATCGGTACCAGTAAGCTTACTGGAAAATGGGATATCGATATACTGTGAATTGCCTGCTTAACTTACTACAATGATTCAGGAATAGCGGAACATTGGTTGAAAATTGGTCATGAAAGTGCTTTTGTTCGTGCACTGACTATTACTCCACCTTGGAGGTTGAATCGTGCGAATAGAAGCAAATGAAGACCATAGAGAAAAAGAAAAGCCGCCGCATAAAGCCCAAGAGAGTCGGTTCTTTTTGTTTGATTGGAGTTGGGCTTTTTGCTGCTTTGTTAGGCTTAGCCTTGTTCGTTGTAACTACAATTTTGGTCGTTAGTCAAGGTTATGGATGGAGTCCTTTGTATGCCCCATCTATTGCGTTCATGGCGTCATCCCGCAAGACCTTGATTGCGGTAGCTGGAAAGTAACAGGACTATTCCAGGAATTGGGACATATTCTTAAAAGGTCATTTCACAAGGTAGCCAAATGGGGAGCCAAATGAGGTCAGGGAACAATATTCAACTTTACACGCTCCTCTGACTCCGCATCAGCATTCCCATGCCCCGCAAGTCTGGGGTGGAAGCCGCTGGCGGATTGTATCGCGTGATCAATCGCGGCGATCATGATCGAATGGATCCGTTTTGAATAGTTTCGCGAACGCCTCGGCGTTGCTCTCGTCGCCTAAAAGAAGATCGAGAATAGTTCGGTTGTATGCTGCGAAGTTTTCGAGATCTCGATTCGTCGATCGGTCGATGATCTTGATGTATGGCCTTGCGAAAACGTTCAGACGCGGCGCTTGCGCATCTACGCCTGGGAAGACAACGCTTTGACCGTGCTCCGTCATCATGCGTATGCCGTACAGGGCTATTTTGCCCATATCGTAGAGTTGCCTCGCGTTTGCTTCCGCAAGTTCGGGCGTGTCGTCGGTGATAAAGTCGGATTCCATCAGGACTTTCGTAAGAGTTTCTGGATTTCAACATGAGCTAACAGCTCATTATTAGGACTTTATAGCTCATGTTGATGGTAAGTCAACCCTGTTAGCATTGTGAATGCCTTCAAGCCGAACGAATTCACCGGAATACCTGCAGCAGAGAAAACGCTGCTACAAAGAAATTGGGCTGCAACTGCGCAAGCTCAGGAACGAGAAAGGAATGACCCTTTCCCAAGCGGCGGAACGCTCGGGGCTAGCCGACCGCCATGTCGCCGGAATCGAACGATGGGAACGCCACGTTCCCATATTCACTTTGCACGAGCTCGCATCGGTATACGGCGTCAAAGCTTCCGACATCCTGAGAGAAGCAGGGTATTAGCTCGGCTCTCCCAGCTGCGACCAACTTCGCGAAACTAAGACCTTAGATTAATTTAGTGACGTTTTGGGTTTACAAAACGTCGGTCTTTGGTTCTAGTAGCCGACGTTTTGCAAACTTCCCTCAGAAAGTCAGAACAGCTCGCGAACGAGTTCGAGTCCGTCTCTATGCTCACAAGTTCAGAGCTAGAGGCGCGGGGCTATTCGCGAACGGTCATCAGCAAAGCGATCAAGTCCGGACATATAGAGCGTCTTTCTAGAGGTCTTTACACTGCGGCGAACGCGCCCATTTCCGAGCACACATCGCTGGTCCGAGTCATCAAGCAGACCCCGAGCGCTCGCATTTGCCTGCTGTCGGCGCTCAAATTCCACGATCTCACCTCCCAAAACCCGCACGAAATCTGGATCGCGATCGATCGTAAAGCGAGGAAACCCGCATACGCCATACCTCCCACGCAGGTTGTCCGCTTTTCTGGCCAGGCCTTTAACACTGGCGTCGAAACTCACACTCTGGAGGGAACCGAGGTAGCGATCTACTCTGTAGCAAAGACCGTAGTCGATCTCTTCCGCTACCGAAACACGGTCGGAATCGACGTAGCGATAGAGGCGCTTAAGGAAGGCTGGAGAGAGCGGCGCTTCACCATTGCCGAAGTCAACAAGATCGCCAAAAGATGCAATGCTGCGAGCATCCTATCGCCCTATCTCGAAACCGTAGTCGGATGAGCAAACGCGATCTAGCAGCATCGATTCGGCAACGCCTCCTGAACAAATCCAAAGAGAACGGAGAAGCGTTCGATTTCATCCTATCGCGATACGCAATCGAACGATTCCTTTACCGCCTCGGTCTCAGCCAACGCTCGGAGGCATTCGTGCTAAAAGGCGCCGTCCTCTTCTACTTTTGGAACCATGAAATGCATCGGCCCACGCGCGATATCGATTTTCTAGGTTCCGGGCCTGCAGATAGCGACATACTTGAGCGGGTAATAGCGGAAATCGCTGAGACGCCTGCAAGCGAAGACGGACTGATCTTCGACACGTCCACAATCAAAGCTGCCCCGATACGCGAGGGAGCGTTCTATGACGGCATAAGAGTAAAGCTCACCGCAAAGCTCGGCACTGTTAGAATTCCTATGCAAATGGATATCGGATTTGGCGATGCCGTCACACCCGCTCCTGAAACGAAGCAAATTCCGAGCCTGATCGCCGAGCTGCCAGGACCGGAGATCAAAACCTACCCGATGTATTCTGTAATCGCGGAAAAGCTTGAAGCCATTGTCACGCTCGGGGAGCAAAACAGTCGCATGAAGGATTTCTTTGATATCCATTTTCTCGTTACAAAAGAGAATATCGAAGCCGAACCCATTCAGGAAGCCGTTATCGCTACCTTCGAACGCAGACGAACGGGCTTGCCAAGGACCACTCCGCCCTCGCTCTTAAACGAGTTCGCCGAACTCAAGCAAACGCAGTGGAAGGCATTCCTAAGAAGGAACAAGCTCGTATCGATAAACGAAGACTTCTCTGCGATCCTAGCGGAAATCCGTGAACATCTACTGATAAACTGGGAAACATTGGGGCAGAAGAGCTAAAGCGCTGCCAGCTCACTCGCGAGTAGTTGGCGTGATCGCTCGCGACTGACAGCTGCGCCCATGTCTTTTTTATCTCATCATTTGTAGGCGGCGGTTTTGAAGCGGTTGGCAAGTAGGGCGATCAGTCCGAGTTGGGTGGCGATTCCGATTGCGTGGACGATCCACCAGTTTGGGTTTCCGTCCAAGGCCATCCAGTACGCTTTGCTGGTTAGAAAGGGCGGGAAGAGTCCGAAGAGCCACTGAAAGGGCTCGGCGACGAACCAGCCGATTAAGATAATCCACCCGGCTATGCCGACGAATTTCGCGATGGCGAAGGCTTGGACTTTGTTTTCGGCGTAGACCGCGTAAAATAATGTGGCTAGGGGACCGGTCAGGCTGGCTCCGAGGGCGATAACTAGAACCTCTCCGAGGGCCAGGGGCGCGAGGTTTACGGTCAGCAATAGAAAGACGACTGTGGCGTAGGCGACGAGAGAAGCGACGACGACTCGGTACAGCATGTATTCGCTAAAGGGCACGGGCGATACGAGCATGGCCTTGATTGTCCGGTCTTCTTTTTCGTCGATCAGGGCGAATCCGAAGATTGCTCCCGAGAATAGCCCTCCTTGGAATACTGCGAAGCACGCGATCAGGGCGGGATAGTAGTCGGAGAGTCGATTCGCGGTCGATTGATTGGGTAGCACTCCCGCTGTATCCAAAAACTGATCGAGCCAGGGCAGAGCGAATCGAAGAAATAGCGCGATTACGACTACGAAGACGACCATCGTCACAGACAGGCGATCACGGCCTAGAACCAGCGAATCGATTCGGGCGAGGCGCTGAGCCAGTCGAAGAAAATTCAATACTCTAGCCTGCATTGCTGACGACGTGTTTTTCGAAGGCCCGCTTCGCCCACCAGATGCCGAGTCCGATGGAAATCGAGCTGTATCCCAATGCGTAGACCCACTCCCAATTCTGCAGGCCGGAAAACGCGCCTCTGATGATTTCCGTCGGTCCGCTGGTGGGAATGGCGAGTAGCGTGAAGTGAGTGACCAGTCCAAGATCATGGAAAGCGGGAATCTGAAACAGAATAGCGATCGCGGCGAGCGGAATGAGCGCGTCGACTATTTTGTGGAAGCGCACCACTAGAATTATTCCAGCTAGCGTGTAGATGACTCCCATGCAGACTAAACCCAATGCCAGAGCGGGGAGGCTGATGGTTGAAAACGCGCTAAATCCGCCTTTTAGCCAAAGGGCTAGGCCGATCATAATCGCGGACTCGAGTGTAGCCAAAAATGCGAGGGTAACGATCTTCGATCCGAGATACTCGGAGGTCCGTAGTGGGGAAACGATGACCGCGCTGAGCGTTCCTTCGCTTCGCTCAAATAAAATCATCGCGGCCACGTAGAAAAGCGTGGATCCGCCGACGACGATCAAAGTGAGGGTGGGGGTGATCAGGCTAATTTGCTCGATGGTCGCCAGCCACCACATGCCTACGGCGATGATCAGCGCGACGATGATTCCGATCGCGTATAAATTGTTTCGAATCTGGACGACGAAGTCGGTTCGAATTGCCGCGACTAAGCGTTTCATGCCCTAAGCTCCTGTCCGGTTACTTCGATAAACACTTCTTCGAGAGAGGCTTCGAGCGTATGCATGGACTCGATGCGTTTGACCGATTTGAGCAGACTCGCGAATGCCGCGTTTTCGCCTAGCGCTTCCAATTCGAATTCCCGTTCTCCCGGTTCGCCCGCGTCGTCGATATACTCGACGCGCAATGTTCTCCTTCCATGCCGCCTGCGTAGAGTCTCGGGTGCATCCAGTTCGCGAATACTGCCGTCTGCGAGAAAAGCGACTCGGTCGCAGAGCTCGTCGGCGACCGCCATGTCATGTGTCGTCACGAAAATCGTCGCTCCCTCTTTCCGCAGCTCGAGAATCAAGTCCTTGATTCTTCGGGCGTTCGCGGGATCCAATCCGCCTGTCGGTTCGTCGAGAAAGAGAATCTTCGGCTTGTGCATGAGGCTTCGAGCGAGATTCAGGCGAATTTTCATTCCCTTGCTGTAGGCCGCCACTTTTTTGTCCGCTTCATCTTGAAGGCCCACGCGCTCGAGCGCCTCCATGGGAGTCAGCGCGGCGTTGCGGTAGAGGGACCCGAAAAACCTGAGATTTTCCAGGGCCGATAGCTTGAGAAAATGGTTGGGCAATTCAAACGATACGCCGACTTCCTCGAAATAGTCCTGTTTCCAGGATGTGATCTCGCGATCCATAACTTGAATACTCCCATTATAGTCGCGCAAGAGTCCGATGAGGAGATTCTGGGTGGTGGATTTCCCAGCTCCGGAGGGTCCGAGGAAGCCGAAGACCTCTTGCTCGGCGATTTCGAAGTCGAGCCCTTTGAGGGTGGTTTCGGTCGATCCCGGATAGGAAAAGACGAGTTCTCGTACGCTAATCATTTGTCGGGTATTCGTTAGCTTATCGGTCGCCGTGGCCACAAGCGTATCCAGTCGTTCCCGTGCGAGAACGACGCCGTCGCTGCCAGAATTGAAACGAGACTGTAGCGAACAAATCGTGAAATGGGCATGTAAGGTATGAAGGAGGTTCGCCGGAAAACGTGGGTATACGCCGGCGAGTGGGGTCCTAGCCTATCTTGGAAAGGCGATCCACTCTAAAAGCGCGTGGGTTTCGCTAAACGCGCCGGGACCCGTCTTCGCACCGCCAAGCGCAGCTACGCCGAGGCAGGCTGGCCCGTTCCACCTTTCGCGAAATAAAATAGAGGTGGAACGGGCCGTCCCGGCGCGTTTTTTGATGATTGCGGATATTCCCTCTAAGCGAACACGAAATCCGAGGAATCGCTTGACATCTAGTGTACTAGGTGTACTCATACACCTAATGCTTCCGTTTCACATAGAGATTCGCTCGGGCGCGCCGCCTTACGAACAGATTATATTTTCTATAAAGAAAGCGATTGCGGAAGGGCGTTTGGAACCGGGGGCGAAGTTGCCGTCGGTTCGGGCGTTTAGCAAGGAGTTGCGGGTAAATCCCAATACCGTTCAAAAGGCTCTTTCGGTTCTTATTAGCGAAGGGGCTCTTGAGGTCATGCCAGGTGTGGGCAGTCGGGTCAGCGCTTCTTATCGACCCAGTCGGGTCGATCAGAACGCGCTGCTAAAGGGAAAACTGAATACGCTGGTCGTGGAGGCGAAGCATTTGGGAATTAGCAAATCCCAGCTCAAGGAGGCGATTGATCGAGAATGGAAATAGGAACTATGGAATCGAATACTGAATCCGTTATTGAGGCGCAGGGTTTAACCTGCGCGTATGGGAAAACCGAAGTCGTGAGTGGTTTGTCATTCTCGGTGCCGAAGGGGTCCGCCTATGCGCTGCTCGGGGCGAACGGGGCGGGTAAGACGACGACCATCAAGACGTTGTTGAATATTCTGACGCCCGTAAGCGGCTCAAGTTCGGTGTTGGGTACGTCTTCTCGGAATCTTGGCGAGGACGAGCTGCGGCAGATCGGCTATGTTTCGGAAAGCCAGCAGATTCCGGGAGGTTTGACAGTGAAGCAGTTGGTCGATTTTTGCCGCGCGCTTTATCCCGGATGGGACGACGCGTATTGCGACCGCCTGTTGCAATTCTTCGAATTGCCTTTGGACAAGAAGATCAGTCAGCTTTCGCGGGGGATGCGTATCAAGGCCGCGCTTACGGTGTCGTTGGCGTATCACCCGAAGCTACTCGTTCTAGACGAGCCGTTTAGCGGGCTCGACCCTTTGATGCGCGACGATTTGATCGACGGGATTCTAGAGGTCACCCAGCAGGAAGAATGGTCCATTCTGGTGTCGTCCCACGATATAGACGAGATTGAGAAACTGGCGGATCACATCGGCATTGTCGACAATGGGGTCTTGTTAGTGAATGAGCAGATCGATCGATTGCTCGAGCGCTACAAAAAGGTGAGTTTCTATGCGTCTGGAATTGAGGCGTCTGGCGCGGCGCCAACCAATTGGCGTCAAATGCAAGCGAAAGACGGGTGTTTCTCGTTCATGCACAACGCGTACGATGGGGAGCGAATTGAAAGCGAAATCAAAGCGGTTTATCCCGATGCGAATCAGATTACCGCTGTGTCCGTATCATTGCGGGAGATTGTGAAGTCTGTGCTCAAAGGGGCGTCAATCGATCGGAGAATGTCATTGACTTCGTGATACGATGAAGATTGTAGCGCAACTGATCTGGAAGGACATTCTCCTTTGCCGCTGGGCATTCATCGCTTTAGTGGTCTACTATGTAACCTATGTGGTTCTCAATTGGGGTCTTTTCAATTTCGCTGGCGGGCTTTCGCAAACGCACGAGGTGACTCAATTTTATTTAGGGATCGGGCCGGTCCTGTCGGTTTTGGTCGTGTGTCTCATCGGCATGCAAGATCCGGTTTCCAGTTCCGACGCGTTCCATCAGACGCGGCCAATATCGAAGGAGAAGCTGTTTGCGGCGAAGGCAATTCTGTGCGGACTGGTGGCGATTGTGGTGCCGGGATTCGCCCAACTTGTGCTTGCCGTCAGCTATGGAGTGGCGCTTTGGGTGGTGTGCGCGCAGGTGGTTTTGTCAGGACTACCGCTGTTTTTCGCTCTAGCTCTCAGTTCGACAGCCGTGTCGCCGACCCAGTTGATACGGCTCGGGGCAGTTCTGCTTGTGTTGGTTGTATTTCCTTTTCTGTTGGCGATGAACGTGCGAGGAAACGGAGTCGCTTACGAGTCGATCGGCGAACTTTGGAGTGGTCCGACACGGTCGCTCCTTAACGCGATTTTCATGAGTGTCTGCGCGGTGGCGATTTGTTCGTTTCAGTATTTGAAGCGAAGGAGCTTAGTTTCTATTGGTTTAGCAACTGTATCTATAGTAATAATACAGTTCGTATTCAGTGGGAACCGGGTGCGAATGAGTCTTATCGGCCCCGCTTATCGCGTAGAAGTGCCTTCTGATCTCTCGTTCATACCAAATGAGGGGCGAACCAAGACCAAGCTGTACGAGGGAACGAGTCGAACGGAATTCCGAGAGGTATCGGTCTTCAAGGCCATTGTTGATGATGCCGATTTGGATGGGGATCAATTGTATCCGGTAATGCTCAAAGGGCGCCTCGAGGTGAATGGCAATGTGTTCGTGCCGAGTTACGATCGGAGGATCTATCGGAGCGCTCGCAAGAAACGTGAATGGGATCACTTCGCTCGGTCCCTTGGGGGTATAGAGTTTTTGAACCTCCCTTCAAGCGGTCCGCGAACGTTCGGTCTGGGGGCGTCGACACGCAGATTCACTTTTATGGACATAGATGCGAGCAGGTTGGGCGCGAAACTGCCGGTTGAGGGGCGTTATTCGGGAACGATCGCGGTGTTTCGCCTGAGGAGCGTTCCAGTGCTGTCGTTGCCGCTGACGGATTCGATCGAACAGGTCGAGAATCACTATTTCGGTCGTATCCATGATCTTGTGATCTACGAAGATCGACTGCGTTTCTCTGCGATCGTGGGATATGTGGGCTGGCCCATCGACGCTGCTAGTCCCAGTTGGCAGCGCTTTCATCCAATCGCTGAGAGCAATTCAATCGAACCTGCCGGAGGAGTTCGGGGGATGTTAATCCTGTTAGTGAACAGAAAGCGGGGAGAAGCCTTGATACCAAACGCGTTGCTGGGGGACGAGAAAAGCCCGAACTTCATTGTGGAGAATATCCGAAGCGAGTACCGAACGGTTACGAGTTATGATGTCCTGTGCGAATTTCCCGATCAGGTCGACCGCGCTTGGGTCGAGGACGCGGAGATTGTAGTTGTCGATCAGCACGTGGTGGGCGCTCGAGAGATTGAAATCGAAATCGATAACTTGAGGGTCTTTTGAAATGGATCTAGTTTGGGCGCAGATAAAGAAGGACTTCATTCTCAATCGGTACGCGATTCTGGGATGGTTGCTCATTGCGTTTGTTGGCTTGTGGTCGGATTGGAGTTTTTTGTCGCTGCCTCCAGAGGACTCGATGTCCAAGGTTTTTCGTATCGCGATAGAGATTGGAATGCATATCGGCGGATTGCTCTTGGCAGTATCGATATCTCTTACCGATGCGACCGCGAATAGTAATGCGTTTTGCCTGACGCGTCCGATTCGAATCAAGAAAGTCGTAGTTGCGAAGCTATTACTAATACTCTCTATCAATCTGATCCCTGAATTGATCTGGTCGATTGCGTTTGCCTCGGCTTACGGAGTGAACGGCGGACTCGTGTTCTTGGAGGGGAGCCTGGCTCGGTTATATGTTCTCGCTGCAGTGGGAATCGCGTCGATAAGTCGATCGTTCATGCATTGCTTGTTTGTGTGCGCGGGAATGGTAGCCGGGACGGCTGTCGCTATGCTTGTCCTGTCGTATCTGGATCGACTTTGGGCTCCCGATCTCGCGTGGTTTCGCATGTCCGAGTTTTGGAAGAACGCGATGGTCCGGGAAGTCGATTTCATATTGATCGGTATCTGGGGGACGCTCGTGGCATTCCTTCCTCGAGCGTTGCGAACTCAATCGGTCCGCCTAGGTGTGGCGAGTGTGGTCGTATTGATGGTCATCGTATTTACGTGGAAACGTTTACCGAATCTCTTGGTGAATCCCATTCAGCTGCAGGGCGATCCAATCGCTTTCGAAGTATCTTCGGATGTATCTAGTGAAGAGGAAGCTTATATAAAGTACCCGCATAGCGAGGCGAGCGTATTAACGCGGTTGTTGAAAACCGAAATCGAAAATGTCCAACTGGAACCGGGGAACGAGGCCTGGCCCCTGTTGTTGAACGGTCGCTTGTCTTTTGGAAACGAAGTTCTCGACCCTTCCTATACGGGAACGATCTACCGCCGGCTAGCTACGCGTTCATTTATTTCCTCCACCTTTGAAGATCGCTATAGGGATTTTCGGTTTTTGAACAAGGGCCCGGTCGGGTATCAGCTGGATTCATCGTTCACAATTTTCGACATACCCGAACGCTCGATTGAACGCTACTCCGGAATGTCCGGAACGTATCAAGGAGCGGTGGGGCTACTTGTGTTGAGTTACGATACCTTGGCAGTGGCGACGATCCGGGAAGGAGACACTTTTTCGAGTGACTATTGCTATGGAACAATTGAGCGATTGGATATCAAGCCGAACGTAGTTTCCGTGAGCGCGAGTCTTGCAGTTACCTACTCGCGACTCGATAGAAATTCTCCTTGGTGGCGTCAAAAAGCGAATGGAAACGGGCAGCAAAGATATATACTTCTTTCCAATCCTGTTCGAAAGGAAGCTTTGTATCCCAATGGATGGAGCAATGAGTTCAATTCAACGGGGGTGCGCAACGCGTTTATTTCCCACTACGAGTTGACCTTCCCTCGTAGCGAAGCTGTGTCTGACGAGTGGCTTGAAGACGCGGAGCTCCTGATCGTCGTCAAGAATATCGCTCGGTTTCAGGAGAAGGAATTCGTTATCGAAGACGTACGGCTTTGAGCGACTCACGATTCGGTGGTGTGGACGGTCTCTATTCCGCAACGAGACATCAATATCGCCTTGAGTTTTACTGGTTTGCCGAGACAATTCTCGGCAGGCTAATAACGAGGTATTCTGCAAAAATGTTCTCCCGCAGTATAAACGAGCAAACAAAGATCTCCTATCAGGTCGTGTATGGAAAACTCTTGGCAGGAGTAGAATCAAAGCGATCCCCCGATATCGATCGGGGTGGCGAGTCGCTAGATAAGCTATGAACCAAGTACGTGCAGGTCTCGTTTTTGCTCTCGGGGTGGGGTTTGTGTTGGGCTGGATGCTGAAGCCTACGCAGAATAGCGAGCAGGGGAGTCGCTCGACTTCCTCTCTAGATACGTTGAGCGAACGCAACGAACCACTATTGGCGGGTGGGGAGCAGCTTTCTGAGGGCGCGGTTTCGGAGTATCTTCTGGAAATAGCAGACCTCAAGGCGCAGCTCGAAAGACTGGAGCCGATTCGAGCTAGTGTTGAAGCGCAGCACATAAGTCGTATGAATGCGGCGCGAGCGCGGAATAGAGAGTTTCTCGCGAAGATTGATGAAGCTGTATTTTTAGATCCGCAACAGGTCGCGATTCTAGAAGAGAGACTTCAGGTAATGGAGGACATACAGAATATATCAAGTAAGCGCAGGCTCGGCTTGCTAACAGAGGAAGAGGCAAGTGACCAGCTTGACGCGTTCCCGAGCGCCCAGTTTTCAAGGGATGGGTTGTTAGAAGTACTGAGTGAAGACCAAAGGATCTTGTTGGAGGAAGCTGAATACCAGGAGCGGAGAGAACAAAATCGAAAAGGTGCAGAACTCGCGGTCGAACGCCTTACCGCGAACATTGAAATTAACCCCGATCAGGAACTACAGTTGATTGAGCAACATGTAGACATTCGCTCCGGACCTACGAGCGATATTGCCAAGTACATCTCTTCCGAATTCGAAGACCTGCAAGTCGCAGACATCGTCAAGGCGGAGATTTCTCTGGCAAGCAAAGTACTATCGGAAGAGCAGTTGATTCAGTACGTCGAAAACCACTTGAAACGATATTGAATGAGGGGACGGCGCGAGCTTGGGCGTGTCGTTGACTCAATCCTCGGGCCGCTCGCCGGATGGAGCCATTTTGACGAGACGGGGAAAGAAACGGGCCACGGGTTCAACGAGGTCGCTTTGGGCGACCATGACGGTGTCGATGTCTTTGTAGACGGAGGGCACTTCGTCGATGCCGGCGGAAAGCAGGGTGACGCCTCTCTGGTTGAGCAATTGCTTGGCGTCTTTCCACTTGAGCGCGTGGGCCGCTTTCTTTCGGCTCATGACGCGTCCCGCTCCGTGGGCGGCGGAGTGGAGCGACGCGGGTTCGCCTTTACCGCGTACCACGTAGGCGGGACTGGCCATCGAACCGGGGATGATGCCGAGCACACCTTCGCCCGCGGGCGTGGCTCCTTTGCGGTGGACAATCACTTCTTTCCCGTCGTGCGTCTCCTTCCAGGCGAAATTGTGATGGTTCTCGATGTCGATCGCGACCTCCATGCCGAGATTCGCCGCAATGTGTTTATGGATACAAGCGTGATTGGCGGCGGCGTACTCGCCCATGAGTTCCATGGCGGCCCAGTATTCCTGGCCCGCCTCGTCATCCAAGTTGAGCCACGCCAGGTGTACGAGCTCGGAAGGCAGCTCGGGATGGAGCGAACGCGCGAGAGAGCTAAAGTGCGACGCCACGTTGGCGCCGGCGCCGCGGCTTCCGCTGTGGCTCATGAGAGCAAGGTAGGTACCGGGCTCGATCCCGAGGGAGCGATCCGTGAGCTCGATTTCCCCGAACTCGACGAAGTGGTTGCCGCTGCCGCTCGTGCCGAGCTGTTTCCAGGCTTTGTCTTTGAGGCTTTTGGTGACGGGCGAGATGTTCCAGTCGCGGTCCATGACGTCGTGCTGACGGGGGGCGCGAAAGAAGGCGCCGACGCCGAATTTCGTCTCCTCGTTGATCGCCCGGGTGAAGCGTCCGCGCCCTTTGTCTTTCAAGAGTTTCTTTACGGGAGCATCGGTAGACGCTCAGTTTCATGCGGCAGGCGATGTCTACGCCTACAGCGTAGGGAATGACCGCGTTGTCGGTGGCCAGCACGCCACCGATAGGAAGGCCATAGCCGGGATGGGCGTCGGTCATCAGGGCGCCGCGCTCCGCCACCGGAAGCCGGCAGGCGTTCTCCATTTGCTGGATCGACGTGGGCTCGAGATCCTCGCCCCACTGTTTGTAGGGAGCGGGTAGACGCGTTCCGCGCGTTGACCCGGTGTCGTCGGATGGAGTAGAGTCGGTCATTGTGTCGCTATGAAACCATTTCGGTGGGATATTTCCAGGAAAGAGCAACTCGGACGCTTGATTGAGGGGGACCGATCTCCCGCCTACAAAGGCTTTCGCGACGATTTGCGGGATTGCTGTGCTCGATTGATGTCGTTCTCGCAAAATGGATACTTGGTTTTTGTCGGCCGTTCGCCGGAGAGTGTTTTCGACTATCTTTCCGGCGCGTTCGAGGGAACGAGCAAGTCGGGAGATCTCGTTCACCTCAACATATCGAATCGCTACGAGAGCGTGCAGCGGATTGGCGAGCTGAGCGCGGAATCGGTCGACGCCCTCGAGGAGCATTTCCGGGAATGCGGAATCGCTCCGCAGGATATCGTCTCGCGGAAGTCGCTGACGCTCTTTGCGGATCTCGTCGCCTACGGCGGCACCTTCGGTCACATTGCGACTTTCTTGTTTTCCTGGGCTCGTAGAGAGAATGTACCCGAAAAGGAACTACGTTCGAAGCTCGGGTTTCTCGGAATTACCTCGCGAACGAAGACGAGCCCCAATACGTGGCGCTGGCAGCAGAATGTTGAGTGGGTGAAAAGGCTGCGCGTAGGGAATATCAAAAACGTGTCGATTCCGATCCAGCTGTGGGATTACTTGGGAAACCGGCAGATGAAAGTGAGCGTTACCAATCGCCCTCGCGATTGGGCGTCGGACGCGATCTTGGAACCGCCCCGCATGGAGTCGAACGTGCGGGCGTTGCGACGGGCCTACGATCTTTATAGCTCAGGAATGAGGGAGAAGGAGCACTTCTCGGATCTGCTCAGTCAAAAAACGGCTGTGGAGGAGGAGTGGTTTCGGCGGCTCGTCTCCGAGTTGCGATTGGGAGCGCGTTGATTTAGCGCCCCATTCGTTCTGATTGTAGGGGCGTCGCTCGCGACGCCCCTACAGATTGTCTTTGAATGTCTGTGTAGGGCCAGCGCTTGCGCTGTGCCGCGAGTGAAGATCGAATTTGGGTTACGCGGCGTGGCGCAAGCGCCAGCCCTACATGATCCGCATCGTGTCCGGAAAACGCTTACCGAATTTCGAACAAAAACTCCACTTCGACGGACGCGTTCAAGGGGAGGGCGTTGACGCCGACTGCATAGAGGCTTATTTGTCGAGGAGGTGGAAGCGGAGATCCACTTCGAAGCGGTAGAACTGCGCTTTGGTCGTGGTCGCCATGAAGACGTCCAGGCCTTCTGGTCAGGTTTGTCTTCTTGTGAAGATTTTTGAGGGAGCATTGGTAGGAGTTGGGAACGTGGTTTGGTGAGGGAACCAAGAATCTATCCTGTCTCGCTAGGCATGAGTGTGGTACATTTAAAGTTGGACGTTCCTTGCCCGCTATTTCTGGCAAGAAGTCCATCATTGTCGAAACGCCAAAACGCTTTGAACTGTTAAACATTAAAACACATTTCGTGATTTGCCGAGACTATATGAATAAGCGAAGCTTCCCTCAACGCCTGCGAGCGGGTGAACCTCTCTACGGCACTTTGATTGTGGCGCCATCTCCCCGTTGGCCCGAACAAGTGGTCAAGCTTGGACTGGATTTCGTGTTCATCGACACAGAACATATCGCGCTTGAGCGCGAAAAACTGTCATGGATGTGCCAGACTTATCGGGCCCTCGGTCTTTATCCAATCGTGCGGATCTACCGGCCGGATCCGTACCTGGCTTGCATCGCTCTCGACGGTGGCGCCTGCGGTATTGTGGCTCCTTATATCGAGTCGCCTGGGCAAGTAAGGGAGTTGGTGGGCGCGGTTAAAAATCGTCCCGTCAAAGGCCAGAAGTTGGAGGGAATGCTCAATGGCGATGCGCCGGAACCGAAGCTTGCTCGCTATCTGAACGAAGCGAACGGCGATAGCGTTTTGATCGCCAATATTGAGAGTGTGGCGTCGATCGAAGAGCTCGACGAGATTCTCTCAGTTGAGGGATTGGATGGGGCGTTGATTGGCCCTCACGATCTTTCTTGCAGTCTCGGTATTCCAGAAGAGTGGGACAATCCGATCTTCGACGAGGCGGTGCGGAAGATTATCGCGAGCGCGCGTAGCAAAGGCTTGGGGGCCGGCATTCATTGCGTGATGGGAACCGACTATCTCGACGTGGAAAAGAGCTGGATCGAAGCTGGTTCCAACATGGTGCTGCACAGCGCCGACATCATCGCAGCCATGCACTCCCTCAAGCGGGAATTCGATTATTTGAAGAAGGGGAGCGGCAGGTTCGTCAGTCCCGTTGAAAGCGATAAGATTAATATATAGTTTGATCGGGCGGCCCGGGGGGGTCGAATCTTAGGCCGGATGAAGCCCTTGGAGAGAGTGCAATAGATCCAATGTCTTCTTGTCTTCGCCCAATTTAGAGCAAAATTTCGTTTCCTCATTTCGATATACCCTTCCGCCTTCGTCCCCACTTTGCGGGGCTACGGCGAGACACGGCCGGGTATGCCTCTAATCGAAAGCCGAAATTTT
>JANQSC010000011.1 GCA_028284235.1 Opitutaceae bacterium | reverse complement strand
TCTCCGGGCGGCCAAAATTTGTTCAATAAATATGGCCGCTCGGAGATCGGCCGCTACCTTATTGTGATACTCGGATTGGTTTTTATATGTCCGTCGAGCTCTTTTGCAAAAGTATCCACCTACGCGGACACGGTACAGCCTTTTCTGGAAACTTACTGTATCAGCTGCCATGGTCCCGAAAAGCAGAAGGGCGACCGCCGTTACGATACCTTGGACAACGATTTCGAGGACTCCGATTCGATCATACTGTGGCAGGACATAGCCGATCTGCTTAATCTCGGCGACATGCCGCCCGAGGATGAAAAGCAGCCCAGCGCGGCTGAGCGCCTGAAAGTGGTCGACTGGATCACCGGCAATTTGACCACCGCCTACGAGGAAGCCAAGAGCACGGATGGAAAAACCGTCCTGCGTCGGCTCAATCGCGACGAGTATAACCGCACGGTGCGGGACCTGCTCAGGTTGGAAGCGACCCTCGTCGACCCGACCGAGTCCTTTCCGCCGGACGAGACCGAGGAGAATTTCAACAACATCGGGTCAGCATTGATCACGTCTGACTTTCTGCTCCAGGGCTACCTCGACGCCGCGGAATCCTACATCGAACGCGCCGCCCAGATTGGGCCCGAGCCCGAGGTCGCTTCCTACCATTTCGAAGCTCCGTTCTACACTGCTCGCAATCGGTGGGACGGCAAAGATGTAGCCGGCGAGTTTCAGCATATCCGTAAAAACACTACGGATCAGGATGGCTTCATGTGGCTGGAAGCGCTGGAGCGAGGCGTGCCGGAAAGCGGCTTCTACACGCTGCGTTTCAAAGCCCAGGCGATCAATCGGGTTTATCCGTATCCTGAGGAAATCGTGGGCACGCGCAAGACCGAGCCGCTGCGAGTGGACGTCATAGCGGGGTCCCGCGAGTACGGCGAACTCGAGTTTCGCACCTCGTCTGATCGCAAGGTCGCCGGATTTGTCATCGCCGACGACGTGCCCGAATGGTACGAAGCCCGCATCTGGCTCGACAAGGGCTACCAGCCTCGGTTGACCTTTCCAAACGGCCCCGTTCGGGTGAAGCCCATGCGCCGGACACTCGTCCACAAGTATCCCGAGCATTTCCAGGAGTTTATCCACAATTGGACGGTCCCGGGCGACGGGCTCTATCCGTATCCGATCGAAGAAGCGGAGCAACGGCGAATCGACGCGGTGGCTCGGAAGATCGCCACCGAGGTAGGTTCGGTTTTGAGTACGGAAGGCACGTCCAACAAATTCAATCGTCGCGACGGTTGGGCGGCGTTCTACCGCGGCTACGAAGGCCCTCGCATCCGCGTATTTAAAATCGACTTACAGGGGCCTCATTTTGAAAGTTGGCCGTCGCCGAGTTACAGGGCGCTGTTCGGCGACTATCAACCGACGATGGAGAATGCCCGGGCTATATTGCGTCGATTCGCGAGCAACGCGTTTCGTCGGCCCGTCGCGGACGAGACGCTCGATGTCCTGCACGATCTCGTTCGATCGAAGCATGAAGCGGGCGCGAATGCGTTTGAAGCGCTCAAAATCGGTTTTCGAGCCACGTTGTGCTCGCCGGAATTTCTTTACCTTCAGGAGCCGGAAGGTCGACTCGAGGACTACGCGCTCGCGTCGCGCCTCAGCTATTTTTTGTGGTCGAACCGTCCCGATGAAACGTTGCTTGCGGCGGCTCGCGACGGCCGCTTAAGCGATCCAAAGGTACTGCGAGCCCAGACGCTGCGTTTGCTCGAAGACGAACGATCCACCGCATTCACTGAAGGGTTCACCTCGCGTTGGCTGGAGCTCTACAAGCTCGGAACCATGCCGCCGAGCTACAAGGATTTCGCGAGTTACTTCGTCGACGGACTGGAGAGTTCGATGAAGAAGGAGACGCAGACTTTTTTCCGGCACATTCTGCAGGAGAATTTGCCGCTGAAGACGTTTCTCGATTCTGATTTTACTTTTGTCGATGGCGGCTTGGCGCGGCTTTACGGGATCGATGGCGTGACGGGTCCGGAGTTTCGCAAGGTCTCGCTGGCGTCCGATCCGCGCCGCGGCGGTCTGCTTGGGCACGCGAGTATTCTGACGGCGAGCGCCAATGGGATCGATACTTCGCCGGTGATTCGCGGGATCTGGGTGTTGGAGAATATCCTGGGGACGCCGCCGTCGCCTCCTCCGCCGGACGTCGAGCCGCTCGAGCCGGATATCCGCGGAGCCACTACGATCCGCGATCAGCTCGACAAGCATCGCGAGGTGGAAACGTGCTATGAATGCCATCGGAAGATCGACCCGCTTGGCTTCGCCTTGGAGAATTTCGATCCAATCGGCGGCTGGCGGGACCACTATCCGCGCGGCCGGAGCAAAGGCCCGCTCATCGACGCGTCGGGACAGTTGCCCAATGGCGATTCGTTCAATGGTATCGAGGATTTCAAGACGGCGCTGTCAAAACGCGAAGATCAATTCCGTCGCTGCCTCGCGGAGAAGTTGCTCGCGTACTCGATGGGTCGCACGCTCGAATTTACGGACCGGCCCGAGGTGGACGCCATCCTGGAGCGAACGAACGAGGCGGATTCGGGTTTGCGGGATCTCGTTCTCGCCATCGTGGAGAGCGACGCGTTTCTGACGAAATAGATTTGGGTGCGCGAACCTTCCCGATCCAACGCCTAGTAGTGCGAATAATGCGATCGAAGTATCCTGGCTTTTAGGAGGACTTTAACTAGTGGATCCCGCTTCGCAAAGAACGCGTTAATGATCGACTATTTTCGTAAGTAGGAAAGAAAGCGCTTGCTTACTACTACAATAGTAGTATTTATTACTACAACTTGAGTTTATGACTGAATCATCCATTAGAAAACTCTCACCCATGGAACTCAAAATCATGGAGATATGTTGGGAGCTTAAATCCGCGCCCATTCGCGAAATACAGGCGGAGATGTCGAAAGAGCGCCAAATCGAATACACGACCGTGCAAACGCTGGTCTATCGCTTGGAGAAGAAGGGGGCTCTGAAGCGCGTGAAGAAAATTGGGAACGCCCATATCTTCGAGCCCGTGCTAACGCAAAAATCAGCCATTGGCTCTCTCATCGACGAATTCATGAAACTGTTTGGCGGATCGGCTACCCCTGTCATGAACCATTTCATCGAATCCGGAAAAGTATCTGCAGAAGACCTGAAACAGTACGAGGCCGTTCTTAGAAGAATTGAAGAAAAGGAGAAAAACCAATGAGTCCTTTGGGCCAAAACATCATCGCGCATCTCTGGGAATCGACCCTCTTTGGCGTCGCCTGCTGCCTGTTCTATTTCGCTCTGCGAAAGTCGTCCAGTTCCCTTCGGCATTTGATAGCCTGGGCCAGCTTAACCAAATTTCTGATACCATTTTCACTGTTTTCTTCAGTAGGCGTCTGGTTCAGAAACGCGCTATTCAACGCGGATTCCACTAATGAAGGCGTTGGCGCCTATGTCAATCTGCTGACTCAAACGATCCAGATCGATACATGGATGCCTCTTCAAGAGGGAGCTATCGTTCAAGAGACTACTGTTCCTTGGGAGTCTCTAGGCCTGGCTATATGGTTGATAGGATTCGTGGCGCTCCATTTATTTTGGATACAGCGCTACTGGAAGATTAAAGGATCCATCGATACTGAATGCGCTGATGCTAGCCCAGAATGGCGCCGCCTCGCTCTACGAATTTGGGAAAAATCTCCGGAAGCGATGCCGAGACTTCTAATTTGCCAAAATGCTGATCTTCTCGCGGGGTTATTCGGATTTCTACGACCTCGCGTAATCATTCCCGCGTCGTTTGACTGTGAATTCGACGAGGCTGAGCGGGAGGCTTTTCTTAGGCACGAATTCCAGCATCTCTACAAAAAGGACAATCTCTGGCTGCTCGTCCAAACGTCTATTCGTAATTTATTCTGGATACATCCGTTAATCTGGTGGTCCAATCGCCAAGTGAGTGTTGAGCGGGAGATCATGCGTGATAGCGAGGTGATACGGAAAACTCAAAGCGCGAGCTCCTATTTGAAATGCTTGCTGAAAGCATCGACCACCCAGCTTCCTAGCAGCTATGCGACCAGCTTGGGGATTAAGGGGGCGCCATTTAAAAAACGTGTTGAGGCGATCGGAAACGGAAAAGGTTCAATTCTCATTAACACTCTCGCGACCATAGGGAGCATTGCTGGAATTTCGGCTCTTTCTCTCGTTCTTTCGATGTCCACTGACGAGATCGACGAGAAGTTGGACGATCTCAGCTCGGATATCCGGAAAGTAGGAAGCGAGATGGATAAGAAAGTAAGAGACCTTCAGGAGCAGATAAATGTCGAGTCTCAAAAACGAGAGGAGATTCTCCGCGTCGCTGCCAGCAACAAACGAGCGGGTGCCGCTTCCGAGGAAGCTAGTCGCAAGGTCGAATCTTCGGAAGCCAACGAAGACGAACCACCCAAAATTCAGATTCAACCTCGGCTACCAGAAGATGAACAAGCTATGTTCAGGAGGGTGCGCGCGCTTATAAAGACAGATCGGGAAGCGGCCATGGAATTGCTTTTTAGCGAGATGGACGAGGATTCGTCATCGGCCCTCTACTTTTTGGCGGGGAGCTTTCTTGGACAGAACGATGAAGTCGAGAAAGCGGTCGACTTCTTCGAAATCGCTGTCGAGAAATTCCCGAATTTTCTTAGAGCCAATCGAAACGCAGGCATAATGCACGTTCAGCTCGGAGATTTTGACAAAGCAAAGACTTATCTCCTCAAAGCCCAATCGCTAGGAGAACCCAATACAACCACAAACGGATTGCTTGGTCTCAGTTATCTTTCTACAGGAGATCCGGTATCCGCCGAACACAATTATCGCTCGGCTATAGACCTTGATCCAGAGGTGAGGGATTGGTGGGGAGGTCTCGCTAGAAGCTTGTCCGATCAAGGAAAACACGCCGAGAGTGAAGCAGTAGCCGCTCAAATTGAAGAGAGGTTCGGCCCTTGAAAATAGGCGTTCTTGAAAATGGGTCCCCTGGTTTTAGGGAGGGCGGTCTCTTTCTTCGGACTCGAGAGCATATTCGACGAATTCAGTGATTTCTGTTCTTTCACTATATGAAATGAGTGTTTTGGAAAAATGGACGGATCACATCGATATAGAATATGGTCTATGGTCAATTTGCTCGAAATAAATCAATACGCGCTTTAACGGCTGGCCCTTCGAATCATGAATGCTTTAAACTCCCCAACCTGCCTGAATACGATAAGGGAAACGTTTTCAAACACCTATAGCGGTAGATATATTTCCGGAAAATTTATACTGAGTTGCGTTCTGTTCCCTTGCCTGATTCTAGCGCGACTAGATGCAGCGCTCGATCCGGCTGATTGGCCTGCGGAGATACGGGCGCAAATCGAGTCCAAAGAGTTAAGGCCTTTGCCGTCTGAGGCTAGGCAAACGCGGGTTTCGGGTGGGATGATTTCGGCCTCAGCTTCGCCAATTGCGATGGAAGCAGGATTGCGAGCGTTAAAAGAGGGAGGTTCTGCAGCTGATGCAGCAATAACGGTCGCATTGACGCAGATTGCCACTACAGCGGGTTCTGTTGTATCGTATGCGGGCGTCGTTGAAGTGGTCTATTATGATGCCTCGACAGAGACGGTGCAGACGCTATCTGCGCCGTGGAAAACCTATAAAGGTGAAAAGGAGGTTCAACCTATCCCTTCGACTACTGAACTGGAGGGTGGTCAAGGCAGGAAGACTCTGGTGCCGGGATTTATGGCGGGAATGGAAGCTCTGCACAAGAGGCATGGCCGACTTGAATGGTCAGAGCTCTTTGCCCCATCGATTCATTACGCCGAGAATGGGATAGAGGTTGGCCGGGTACTGAATAGCTGGATAAAAGGTCGAGCGAAGGTCCTTGGCCGCACCGATAGCGGCAAAGCGTTTCTTCAGGGTGGCGGCGAGGCCTTTCCGCAAGTGGGGGATAGGTTTTTTCAACGGGAGACGGCGGCAACGCTGCGCGCGATAGCCAGCGAGGGCGCCAGCTATATATATTCTGGGAAATGGGCGGAAGCGTATGTGGATGCAATCCAGAATGAGGGCGGCAACGTTACCATCGATGATCTGAAGGAGTATGCGCCCGAGTGGCGCGATCCATTGACTGCAACGTTTGGAAAGAGCAAGATCTACGCGGCTCGCACGAAAGGTAGCGCAAGTGTATTGTTGTCGCTTAATATGGCGCTCGCGTCAGGGCTGATGGATTTGCCTCCTTACTGGGAATCTCCGGAAGCATTTAGCCGACTCGCGAAGACGTCCTACCTTGCTGAAATAATGTTCAATTTGGATCCGGAAGGCTGGAGTATGGAACAATGCGCCAAACTATCTTACGCCCAAGAGAAACTAAAAGCAAATTTTCCGGAATTGATCCAAGCCAAGGATAATATTTCAGAGCACTCTGCGGCCATAGTGGTGGTTGATGAGGAAGGCAACATTGCTGCTTTGACTCACTCAATTAATACTTCGATCTGGGGATCAACTGGAATCGTAGTTGAAGGTATACCCATCGCGGATGCGGCAAGCATAAACTACTATCATTGGTCGAAACAGAAGCCTGGTGATTATGTTTTGACTTCGATTCCGCCCGTCATCGTTTTCGAGGACGATGAGCCCGTATTTGCTGTCTCGACAATTGGAAGAGGGCTTATTCGAGAAACGAGCCGCGTACTGCTGCGTTTTGTTGGGGGTGACTTCGATATTGCGTCAATAGTGAACACGCCGCAATGGTTGGTTAGAAACTATCCGAGCGGCGCGACTAAAATCGTCGAAGGCACCTATTCAGAGGAGTTTCTAGAAGAACTGTCTGAACTGGGAGCTCTTTACGAGGAGGTCCCTAAATCTAAGAGATTTTCGAATGTCGGATGGGCATCCTTTATCCAACTGGATCCAACTTCGGGTGAATTCATTGGGCAGGAAGATCCTAGGTTTATGAATTTCGTGGAAGGGTATAACCGTCCGTAGAGACCTTAAGAGTAGGCCACAGGAATCGATCTCCTGATTTGGTTGCTTTTATTATCCGCGACGATCTGCTGGTGAAAACAGGCAATCAGTCGTAGCTCATCATTGCGCCGGCCGGGCTGGAGAGGCATTCGGCGGACTTGCTTCGCCCGATATGGATCAAGAGGCGGCTCCGCGTGTATCGCAGGTGGAAGAACGGGTAGATGTTGCTGCAGATTTGAACGGCTGCTGACACGAGGGCGGCGGACCACCAAGAGAATATGACGCAGAGAATCAAATAGGGCATCCCGAGAACGAATGCCCAAAAATGGATGGCTTCCGCTTGCTTGGCGTGTGGCAGCACTTCAGCGGGTTCCTTGCACGCTTTCAAGTAGATGCGCGGGGCGCCCTTTCGGAGCGGCGTGTTTCTCAAGACTTTCCCGAAGGTCAAGATCCCTAGTTTGCGACAACGTTCCTTGTCGTACTTCCATGGGCGGACTTGATCGAAGTAGTTCGGGACGCCAAAGGGGGCCGCTCGGTAGAGGTAGCGTAGAAAACCCAGGGGAACGAACATTGCGGCAAGGGCGAAAATTGGGGAGCTAACGTCAACGGCGTTCGAAAATATCGACAGGGAAACGGCGAGCGCCGTTGTCGCAAATATGAAGATCAACCAATCGCGCATAGGTTCGGTCTGAGGAATCGAAAAGTGAGGCAGGCTCGTCGCGATCCGCGAGATTGAATCGAATCGAGCGTAGTTCGAAGGTTAGGGAGGCTCTCGCTAGTCAATGTCTTGATGAGTCCGAACTCTTTGGCCAGCAGTTTTTTTGCGCGACGATTGATCGCCGCGCTCAAGCGGGAACGAGGAGGGAATTGCGAGCGATGCGCCAAGCCCGCAGATTACGCAGATGTTCGCAGACAAAGGAGCCTATCCTCAACCTACCAGACATCCTGCCCAATTGTCTGCGAACATCTGCGTAATCTGCGGGAGATCCTACTCTTCGGCGATTCGTTCTAGCAGGTTGTGCAACACTTCGTTTGCTTGCTGGTACTTCTCTTGATTGATCAAGGCCCTGGAGAGACCAAGCGACCAATCCCGTACTTCGGGATTTAGATCGACCGCCTTTCGGTAGTGGTACTCCGCAGCTGCAAAGTTACCTGCATTCACTTCCGCCAATCCGTAGAGTCCATGAAGGACGTTGTCAGGTTCGTTTGAGAGATAGATTGCCTCCTGTAAATACGGTTTTGCTTCGTCCAACCGTTCTTGCTGGACGAGCATGATTCCGAGACTTCGGTTGAGGCGCCGATCGAGGTTCTGGTTTTGACCGCCGCTCCGTTCAATACCCGTCTTGAAAAAGTCTACTGCCATATCGATGTTTCCATCTGCTCCGAACAAGCTACCGCCCATAAAGAACATCGCTCGGGAGGAATCCTCGCTCATATTTGCCAATAGGTAGTCATTGGCTGATTCTGGGTCGGTTCTTCTTAACTCGTTGAAACGTTTTAGTACCTGTTGTTCTTCCTTGGACATTGCTCCCCCAGTTGGGTTCTCCTTCTTCCGACTCATGGCGAACTCGTTGTTGAGAATCGTTTGACGGAGCATGTGTTCGAGGTCGCTGAGTTCTCCCGTTTGGTTCAGTTGAAGGAGTTCGGCCTTGCGGCGCTCGTATCGTTCCTCCGCCGTTTCCAAAGGATCGGTCGCCTCATCCTCCTCTAGAGTATCAATTTCCTCTGGCGGCGGAGGCGCGGTTGCTCCCGAAGACGAGATGTTCGCTGTGTCCACGATTCGATATTCGGTTGCCGGTTCTGGAGTCCCCCTTTCCTGGGTAATATAGACGGCCGATCCGACGGCAACCACTGCTCCTGCTGCTAAGCCTACTACTTTGGTTGTATTCATAATTCCAATAGTGGTTAAGAAAAAGCCAGATCCCGTGGCGGCGACAGCGCTGGAGGAGATCACGGTGGCGAGTCCTGCTGGGGCGGCGGTTGCCGCTTGTCCGCCCAGGGCGGCTGCCAAGGTCGCGGCGCTGGACTGGATGCCCTTCTTTCGGAGAAGGGCGCGTAGTTTGTCCAAGGACCGATTGACGCGCATTCGAGCGGTATTTTCGCCCACGTCCAGACGTTCGCCGATTTCTTTGAACCGACGGCTTTCGTAGAAGCGCAGGCAGAGGGCGTCCCGATCTCCTTCCTTTAATGTAGCGATGGCTTCGTCGAGAAACGGTCGCGCTTGTTCCCAATCGACTTGGGGTTCCGATTCATCAAGATATTCCTGTTCCATGCCTGCCTCTCGTTCGCGGGTTCGTCTGAGAACCTCGTTTCGCACGGCTCGGCTCGCCTCGAACTTGGCCGCGTAGTAAAGCCATCCACTCACTACCTGCCTATCTTTTAGCCTACTCGCTTTTCGGGCCAGCGCGGCGAACACCTCTTGGCACACATCCTTGGCCAAATGGGCGTCGCCCGCCACCTGTCGCATCGCAACCGAGTACACCAGATCCAAGTGTCGTTGAACAATTTCCCCGAACGCTTCCTGGCATCCTTCCGCTTTAAACTGGCGCAACAATTCGCGATCTTCCTTCATACCTCGTACAATAGCGCCACAGGACCTTAAAATCGCACAGAAAAAATGAGGATTTTTCCCGCGAAGGACACAGAGGGCGCGACGGAAACCAGTCGACAGCCTGACCTCCACTTCGTGACCTTAGTCTTCTTTATGGGAGGATTGTCTCTATCAAGTCGTCTGCAAAAAGTCGGCGACAGTTTCACAATGCGCGTGCAATTGGCTGCGAATTGAGCTTGAAGGCTTGAATATGCCGGCAACCTCAAAGGAATTTCACCCATTCAAAGCGGTCGCGATCGATCTCGATGGGACGCTTCTCAGCCATGATCTGACAATCAGCGCTGCGAACTTGGCGGCGGTCGACGCGCTTCACGCCAATGGTCTGGAGATCATCCTGGCGTCCGGTCGCCACCACATCAGCATGCTTCCCTTTGCCCGCCAACTGCCCCAGGTCAACTGGATGGTTTCGGCCCAGGGATCGTTTGCCGCGAGCGTGGATCGCGCGACCGTCCTTTACGACAACCATCTTCCGACTGAGAAAGCGGCGTCCATCATCGATATCGGCCGGAGCGCTGGGTATTCAGTCGTTGTATACGCGAAAGGAGGAATTTTTTGTTTCGAAGAGAACGAGTGGACCGACTACTATACTGACTTGGCCTGCGTCCGGCCTACGCTTACGGACAAGGAGACAATCCTCAAGGAGTCGATTTTCAAAGTCGCCCTTGTCGGGCCCGAGGAGCAAGTCGATGCGGCGGAGAACTTGCCGGGAGTGCTTGCCTGGGACCTTTACAAGGTTCGTACCTTGAAGAATCTCTTGGAATTCGCGGGGCTTGGCACTTCGAAAGCGCACGGTTTAAAGCCCCTGCTGGCTCACTTGGGTATCGACGCCAGCGAGTTGGCCGCTTTTGGCGATGCGCCTAACGATGTGCAAATGTTCGACCTAGCGGGCTACTCGGTTGCCATGGAGTCGGGATGGGACGAAGCCAAGGCGGCCGCTGATTCGATTTCGCCTGCCGGCCCCCCGGAGTCCGCCTTCGCTCGGGCAGTGGGGGTGCTTCGGGATTGCGTGAACGGGGGAAGGAGGGATTGAGGGTTTTGGCTTCCGAAGATAAACGCGCCGGGACGTCGCGTTCCACCTCTATTTGAGGAACTGGTGGAACCCGACGTCTCGGTGGGTTTGCCCCGTCGAGAACTAATCCGAGTTCACGCGGCTTATGGGTTGTCCGCCTTTTCGAGGGGATTTGATTCGCGTGTCGACTATTTCGCAGTCGATGGAGTCGCGCAGAACGATGCCGTGATCGTTTTCGCTTAGGATGCAATCGGAAATGCGGATGCCTTCGCATCGCTCCAACAGGATCGCCGCTTCCGGATTTCGAGATCCGCGAACGGTATTGGCATTGAAAATACAATCGTTAGAGTCGCGAAAGACGATTCCGCCGATCGACCAATCTTGTCGCGGGTTGAAGGTGTTGCCGGTTACCAGAATCCGTTGGCTGCGCTCGACGCGCAAATCGCCGGGCATCGAGGTGAAAAAGGCGTTGCCGGTTAGAGCGACGTCCTTGGCGAGATGGATGTCTATGCCAATCGATGCGTCACTAAGAATGTTGTTTCCAATCGTAACCGTATCGACTGGATAGTCGGGTCGTCCCTCGATTCGTATATTGGCCCCTCCAGGGGCGATAGCAGGTTCGCGGCCGCGATTCGAGGAATGCTGGATGGTACAGCCGGTAATCGCCACTTCCGCGACCGAACTGTCGGATTTGCGGGCGGAAAGATCGATCCAGACATTGGCGGCGCGTGTCGGGGTCGCGTCGGCGGGCATATTGCCTTCGATATCGCACCCGGTTATGTGCAAATTGCGTACTTGCCCATCCCTTACGACCACTCCGCCTTGGCGGTTGTAGCTAATATGGGAGTTGGCGACATTGATCTGGTGGAGGTTAATGTCGTCCAAATAGAGCCCGACACCTGAGTTTTCATAGAGATGGCAATTCGAAATGATGACGTTTCGATTCCGTTTCCGTAAACGGATGCCATGTCGGGCGTGGCGAACCGCAACGCGGTCGACGATCGCCTGAACGGTACCGACAAGTTCGATACCATCGGCATCCGCGTGTGCCCCGACTATTTCAATATCAGTAATCAATGGCATGCGCTGTTTCCAGGTTTGCGGCTTGAATGTCGACGGATTTGCAGTGCCTTCGTGCGTTCCTACGAAACGCAAGGCCGGGCCGGGCCCGCGCATGATAAGGGTCACGGATCCATTGCCCTTGACTGCTACTCCATCCAGTTTGGACAAGTCGAACTGAAGGCTTCGATCCAGAACGTAGGTTCCCGCGTCGAGAATGAGGTTTCCTTGCGAAGAGTCGATTCGCGCTTGAAGCTCCGACGAGCGATCCGGCAAAAGCTGCGCGACTAGGGTGGACGGGCAAATTGCGAAAGACGCGAATAGTACGATCAAGGGGAGGGGGCGCTTCATTTCGAAGATCCGCGAGGCTAACGTAGGCGCTATCAGTCAGGCAAGCGGTAAAGCGGTCGCGCAGTGGAGTTGCTTCCTTTGTTTAGGGGAATTAGTAGAGCTCTGAGTCGAAGCGAGGCATGCTTCTCGCGATTATTCTTCTGTTGTGTTTCGAGAGAGTCTTCGAAAGGCTCGTTGATCTCGGTTTCTAAGGAGGTTCGATATAGGCATGCTAAAGTTTTTTTCTAATAAAAAGTATCGAGATCTATTCAAGCGATTGCGCACGGTTCTTATTGAGCTGCTGATCGTGTTTGTGGGTGTCTACGCTGCGTTTTCACTCGACCGCTGGAACGACGGTAGGGAAGCGGAACGACAACGGGAGCAGATCCTTTTGGCATTGCTGCGAAACGTTGAAGTTTACTTGGGCGAACTTCGAGAAGTAAGTGAAGAGTTCGAGCTCCAGCACTACGGGCCATTTATCGAGGCGTACGAAAATGGCGAAATGCCAAGTCTCGAGGCCATTCCAATGGGAGGTAGCGGTTTGAGTTCCGACTTCTGGAGCGCGATGCTTCAGGCTGGCGGTCTCGAAGTTCTGGATATTGAAACGATAGGCCATATCGAATCATATTATACGGTTCTCAGATTCGCAGTGGGTAGAATCACTGCGTTCGACGAAGTTATGACCACCCAGTTGGCGCCCAACCTAGATAATGGTCTCGACGAGTTCTACGATACGGATAAGAGGCGACTACGTAAACGTTACGAGTGGTATCCACGGATGCTCACAGAGACCAACCGACAACTTAAACGGGTGAGCGACGCCGCCAATTCGCTGGTGGCTCAACTACAGGGGGAAGTAGAAAATACGGACTAAGTTCCGATCCAGGAGTCGTTGGGCGTTCCTGTTGGGGAAGCGTGCAGCTATCCGCATGTGACAGGGCCGCCCTGGGTCCGTTCTCAGTATTTTAATTGCTGTTACAAGCTGTGACGATTTGTGACGGACTTTGACAATGTGGTGACACATTCGCTCTGCTTTTGTGATAGGATTATGGAATGAAACGTTTCTTGAATCGCTCTAAGGCGAATGAGGGAACACAACACAATCCTTATATCTAATCTAGCAATGAACAAAACCCATTTTATAGTTGTATTGGCAATACTGATCGCGACTCCTCTTTTCTCATTCGGTCAAGACGATAACACCGATGAATTATTTGAACTGAGCCCGTTCGTAGTCGATTCGAGGCGGAGTTACAGTGCCGGTCGAGCCCGCAACGCGAAGGTCGATACAGTCGAGTTCTTCGATCTGGGATCGAGTATTGACGGTATTGTGGACTCGTTCAATCGAGCTTCGCCGACTAGCGACCCGTCGGTTCCAATCCATCTCGTCAAACCAGCGGATGAGATGAGCATCCAGTTCGCTATTTCATTTTTTGACGACTTGGAGGAGACCCGAAAGAACAAGCTGAGAGAGTTTCTAGAGAAAGCGAAACAAGCGATCGACTCGAATTCGGATTTGCGGTTTACCCCCGGACCCTTGTTGATAGCAGAGGGGGATCGGAAGAAAATAAAGGGAAAAAAGAAGTCTGCCTACACGTCCCACGCTCATTTTTCCGTGAGCTTCGATCTTCAATCGAACGATTCCGTGTATGGAAAAATTAGAGACGTAAAACAGCTTGTAGATGACTTGGAATTGAATTCCGACGTCACGCGTGTGTTCTATGGCGCTGTGAACCTAGTGCTGGAAGACCCCAACCAGTACCGCATGGAGTTGCTTGACGCGGTTTTCGAGGACGCGAGCGCTCTCGCCGACAAGCTCGACGGAAAATTTGAGATTTATCCGGTCGGGCTTGAGGGGCGCGTTCAGCTAAAGCAGCACTCGGAATCGGAAGTCGAACTGTGGATTCCCTACAAGTACGAGTTCGTGTCGGTCCGGCAGATGGAGTTGGAGGACAAACGGTTGCTCCTAGACCACGAATTGGCTCTTCGCGCATCCTGCTGCTCGAAAAAAAACCGAGAGGAGGAGGCGGTTTCGCAGTAGTTGAAGTGGCGAAATCGCCCAATCGTTCTTTCACTCGTCGCCGGTCACTCCTCCTACCGCGCCACAGCGTTTGACCGCCAGGGATCTACGAGGGCGGCGAAGACGGTTTTGCGGTAGCGCCTCAGACGTTCCGCGCTTTCGTTCGCCCTCGCTTTGACGCGCACCGCGTAGGTCACGCCGAATAGACAGGCGGCTAGCGTTTTACTGTCTGCCTTTGGGTCGAGCTCGCCTGCTTCCTTGGCCTCGTTCAGTCGCTCTTCGATCCAGGTTTCCGACAACTGCAGGTAGCCTCTCAGGATTTTGGAAATCTTCGGGCTCTGCGGAGCGATTTCGAGGAGGGAGTTGATCATAAAGCAGGCCCGGCGGTCGTCGTGTTTCAATGAATCCGATTCCAGATTGCGCAGTAGATTCTCAATCCGTTTCAAGGGGGATTTCGCCCGTCCGGCTGCCTCGTAGTGTTTCGCCACCAATGCAGCGTAGTGGTGGATGCATTCAATAAAAATCCCCTCCTTGTTGCCGAAACTGGAGTAAAAGCTCCCCGTCAGCATTCCGGTTTCTTTGACGAGATCGTTGATGGAGACGCCTCGGTAGCCTCGCTCCCAAAAGAGGGCGGTCGCCGCTTCGAGAACCGACGTCCGATCGTGTTTCACAGGTCGTGCCATGAATCAAGACAGTCAGTTTTTGAGCGATTGTTCAATAATTAATTTGACAAAGGCGTGTATTGGTAGTTTTTGAATAGTCATTCAATAAAAACAATAATTCGAACCGATGATAAAATGAAAACTAAAGCGCCAAAAATAGACTTGGAAACTCTCAAGAGGGGACATTGGAGTACTGAAGAAGCGGGTAATGTGGAGCTGATTGCCGATTTCGTGCAGAAGCTGATGAACGATCATGACTTCGACGCGGTCCTCGATCGATACCGCAATGGTTCGTACGTCCAGCACAACCGCAACATCCCGGACGGGATCGACGGTCTGGTGGGGCTTTTGCGGGACTTTACCAAACGTTTCCCCGACTACAGTTACGACGTGAGGCGGATTATCGCCGATGGGGACCAAGTCGTTTTTCATTCGCATGCGACTCTGAAACGCAACCATCGAGGCAATGACCGAAAAGGGCTGAATATCACTGACATCTGGACGATCCGAAATGGCGAGATCGTGGAGCATTGGGACAGCCTCCAAGCGCTCGACGGGTTCATGCGCTTCTACTCTCTCATGACCGGCGGGAACATCCGCAACACCAACGGGGTGTTCTGAGTTTGAGAGTGTCTAGTCAATCGAGAATGCGGTGGGGGTCGGGTTCCCTCTTTATCCGCTTGAGCTGAGGGTGGAACGCGACGTCCCGGCGCGTTTATTCGGACGAAAATAGGATAAGTTGACGTATATGCGCTAAGCGGGAACTGCTTGAGCGAATGATGCTATTCGAGCCTGTTGCGGCTCGCCCGGTCCTTCGACAGGCTCAGGATGGTGAGCATTGTCGAACCACGGTCGAGCCCTACCTCTCGTGAAGTTAAGCGAGTGCCGGTTCCCAGCTGGTGAAGGGGTCTGGCAGGTCGAGCCACGCATTGGGGCCTTGGGACATCTCTACGTCGTTGAGCAAGCACTCGTCGAGCCGGGCCCGGATTTGGGTTTCGTCCATCTGGTTTGAAAAGCCGATCACCACAATTTCTTGTCTGCGGTCCCCGTAGGGCTCCTGCCAATACTGTTTTGCAAACTGGACTGACTCCGGGTCCTGCGGCCAGTTTTCTCGCGGCACGGCTGCAAACCACTTTCCGACCGGTTCCGCTTCCACTTGTGCCCCGGCTAGGGATAGAATTCCGGTCTGCTCCATGCGAGTCGCCAGCCAGAAAAAGCCCTTGGCGCGGACTACTCCCGGCCACTGTTTCCGCAAATGCGCGTACAGGCGTTGCGGGTGAAAGGGGCGACGCGCTTCGTAGATGAAGTTGCGAATGCCGTATTCCTCGGTTTCGGGCATGGGCTCTTCGTAGATCGCCTTTAGCCAATCCGGCGTCTGCGATGCGTCGTCGTAGCTGAACAATCCTGTATCCAAAATATCGGACATGCTTACCGTTCCCTGAGAGCATTCGATGACGCGGGCTTTGGAATTTAGACCTTTGATCATCGCGAGGACCTCAGCCTTTTCGGTTTCGGTCACGAGATCGAGCTTGTTGAGGATGATCACGTCGGCGAATTCGACTTGATCGATGAGTAGATTGACGATGCTACGCTGGTCGCCTTCCTCCACTTCGAGATTGCGGTGGGGCAGGCGATCGGGGGAGGCGTAGTCGCGGCGGAAATTGTACGCGTCCACAACGGTAACCATTGTATCCAGTCGCGCGATATCCTCGAGGGAGCTTCCCAATTCATCACGGAAGAAGAACGTTTCCGCTACCGGCATTGGCTCCGAGACGCCGGTCGATTCGATCAGCAGATAGTCGAAGCGGCCTTCGTTCGCCATGCGGCGCACCTCCGCCATCAAGTCTTCCCGCAGCGTGCAGCAGATGCAGCCGTTGCTCATCTCCACCAACTTTTCCTCTTGGCGGCTCAAGGCGGCTCCGCCGTCCTCGACAAGCCGGGCGTCGATGTTCACTTCGCTCATGTCGTTTACGATGACTGCTACCCGTAGTCCCTCGCGATTGTTGAGCACGTGGTTGAGCAACGTCGTTTTCCCCGCTCCCAGAAAACCCGAGAGCACTGTAACTGGTAGTCGTTTCGTATTCATAGGTTCACTCTAAAAGAGATAGTCGATAAAGGCCCCGCTCCATGCAATTACAATGCTGAAGCCCGCGGCCCACGCGGCTTGGCGAAGCGCGAGTCGACCGGCAAAGCGTCGGCCCATCTCGCGTCCGATTGTCAGGAGCGTTACCAAGCACGGCAGCAGAACGCCCGCGAGGTAGACGGCGGTGAGCACTTGGGACGGAGACTCGAGAGCGATTTTTAGAGCTCCCCAATCGCTGTCGAGCAGACCGATGGCCAATCCGTCTTTGCGTATTGAACCCATGGCGACCGCTACAGAGGCTTCGGCGGGTAGATTAAACAAGATCATGACCTTGCCCAAGGTCTGGGCTAGCAGAGTCAACGCGCCCGATAGCTGCAAGATTGCAGCCGCAAAGCAGATACCGACAAATATCGGCAAGGCGACCGCTAGAAACGAGCGAACCGTATCCAATGTTTCGTGGCATACGACTCTCCAGTCGGGCGGTCGCAGTTGGCCCGGTTGCGGGGCGTTTAGGCGACTGTTTACGTCTCGCAGTATTTTTGAAGTCGTGAATCGCAGGTAGATCAAGCTGGTGAGTCCGAGGACGCCCAGGTAGACTCCGCCCAGCCAGCTCATTCCAGCGGCCGCGAAGACCGCGAGTGTCGCGGGCAGTTGGTAGGAGCAGGCAGAGCCAAAAGAGATCGCGGAGATGCAGGCGCCGCGGGAGCATGAATGGCAGTCTCGGGTTGAGACGACAGCGGGCACGTTGCAGCCGAAGCCCATAACGACGCGGGTCAAGTCTTGCGCCCCGAGGCCGAACGGCCGCAGCCACGGATGCAAGCCTTGGGCGATGCGGTCCATGAGGCCGGTCGATTGGTAGAGCGCGATTAGAAGCGAAAAGCAGAGGACGGTGGGCAAGGCGTAGAGCAGCAGAAATGGCAGCATTGCGAGCACTCCGTAGTCGCCTGACAACAGTTCGCCGAAGGGCGTGGGCAGCGCTGAAAGCCTTTCGAGCGCAGGCGCGAGAATGGAGGCGAGGGGATCGTACAAGCGATCGGCGAGTCCGTTGGCCTGAGTTACCGCGACCAGAGAGGGCGCGAAAAGCAGAGCGAGGCTCACGGGCGGCACGCTCAAGAACCGACTCCAAAAGCCGCCGCTATTCGCGTTGTGGGAGCTCGACTTTAGCGGCGCCTCGCGCTCCGGCACGGACTGGGCGTTGCGCGGCATTACGGAACGGCTTCCTCAGCGACGGAGGAATTGACGTCGCATTTGCAGTCGACGCAGCAATCGAGGTCTTCAATGAGAAAGCCGCGCCGCTCCCAGTCGGACAGTTTCGAGGTGTCTCGATCGAGTCGTTTCCCGATCTCTTGGGCGATCACTCCGAAGCGGGCTCGAAACTTATAGATAAAGCAGAATTTCGAATTGCGATGGACTAGAGACGGTCCCGAGTAGAAGAGATTTGGATACAAGGTTGAAGAGTCCACTTTGCTGAAAACGGGCTGGCCCTTTTTCCACTCGAAGAACGAGGCGACTTGTCGCTTGATGCCCGATTCGAATCCGGTGGCGAGAATCGGGGGTTGGGCGGACGCGTACGCATTCCCGTCCAAGGTCAAGGCGCGATACCCTGTGTCGTCGCGCTCCACCTCGATCACCTCGTGGTTTCCGAGGAACTCGATGCTGTCCGGGAGGGCGCGGGCGATGCGGGCGAGTCGTTCCTGCGTGTAGGGGCTTAGGGCCACGCTCGGGTCCGGGTCGTCGATCGCCCATGGCTCGCCGCTCGACAGAACCTTCACTTTGCAGCCGCGTTTCGCGAGGTGGTAGGCGGCATCCATTCCGCTCTCGTATCCGCCAATAACGACAAATTCGTCGCCCTCGACGTCTTGCCAGCTGCTCACCTGTGACGCGACGCGGCAAAGCTCGGCCCCCGGAAACGGTTCCATGTCGGGGAACGAGAATTCGCCCGTCGCCCAAATGACGAAGCGAGCTTTGACCGTTTCCTTGTCCATTTCCAGGAGGAAGCCGTCGGTTTCGGATCGCAGGTTGTTCACCGGGCTGTACTCTCTCACAGGAAGCTCGTAGTGATCGACGGCCGCCGACAGATACGCGGCGTATTGCTGGCCGGAAAGGTGCTCCGTCCCGAAAAGGTCTCCCGGCGAGGTGCGCGGGTTTATAGCGTTCAGGTCGGTGGCGAAAAACGGGTTGGAATGAAAGGAAGGCGTGATCAAACGCATTTCCTGCGGCCAGCGTTGAAAGGACGCTCCGACGGTTTGGCTTTCGAGGATGGTGACTCGATCCACTCCAATTTCCCGCAAAGCCAAGGCGCAGCCCAAACCGGCCGGCCCCGCTCCCACAATTGCCACGTCGCAAGTTGGTTCGCTCATATTGAGTTAGGCCCTATCTGTTTTGGCGCAAATTTCGAGACGAATTCGCTGGGTCCCTTCAATTGCTGCGCCGTTTCTCGCGTCACGAAACTCATCGGCGATCTTATCGCAAGCGGCCCGCCGCAGCGTCAATATTTATTGCAAATGGATTGCATTAATCATTTGAGGCCGTAAATCTCTGGCCCGATGGAAATCGAATGGCCGCCCGATCTGAAGAGTCGTTACAACGAAGTCATGAAACGGCTGACAGAGGCGGGTCTCAGGCGCACGAAATTCCGCCAGAATCTATTCGCGCTGTTTTTCGAAACCGAGCCGTACGCGCTGTCCATCGAGGAGATACGAGCCCACCCGATTGTTCAGAGTCCCGACACGGTCACGGTCTACCGCAATATTGAGGCGTTGTCGCGAGTCGGGCTTCTCGACTGCGTTTTCGATGAGAAAGGGCGTTCTCGATACAAGCTCAGCGAAGGAGACGGTCCGAAGCTGAAAATCGCCTGTCGCGACTGCCATGCGACGTTCGTGCGTTCCTCGCCTGTGCTGCCCGAGCTGGAGAGCGTTGCTCGCGAACTCGGCTACAGCGGACTCAGCTCGAGGTGGGAAATCATGGGCTATTGCGAGGAGTGCGCCGAAAAGCGGTCTGCCGAAGCCGTGTGACTGCCGGGGCCGGACGATGCGGCGATTTTTAGCGGGGCTCGCATCGCCACTCTGTCGAGATGAATAGCCGATCACGACATTCGTATCATTGAGCGTTGCGCTTTTCCCCGCTTTAAACTCAGTCTTGGTTTGACTGTGAGGAAGTGCGTTCCTCGGACCTCCTAAGATTATACCTACAACAACTAGCTGCATGAGAAGAACCAACACTCCATTTGTTTTGAGCGCCCTGGCCGCGCTCGTTTTCGCCAACTTGAATTTCCAGGCGAGCGCCAAGGAACGTGACTGGTCGGACGTGAACACCAAGTTCGCGGCGAACCTCGCTCTTTGGTACGGCGGGAAAAAGGCGCCGATGCTCGAGAAGATCGAAAAAGCGCACGCGGACGGGTTCGACGCGATCGAGTTTTGGGCGTACGGAGAGGAAGACATCGACGCCATCGCCGCCAAGTGCAAGGAGCTCGACATGAAAGTCGTGCAATTCACGGCTTGGGGAACGTCCATCACTTCGGGCGAGAACCTCGACGAGTTTGTGGAAGGTATCAAGGATGCGCTCAAAGTCGCCAAGAAGCTCGACGCCAAAAAAATGACCGTGGTCGGACATCGATGGTCGGACGGTGTATCCAAAAAAGACCAGATCGCGAACTACACCGCCGCCCTGAAACGCGTCGCTCCGTTGTGCGAGGAAGCGGGCGTGATGATCATCATCGAGCCCTTCAATCCGATCAATCACGGTAAGAACTTGCTCAACGGGAGCCAGCTCGCGGTTGAAATCTGCCGGGAGGTGAATTCGCCGATGATCAAGATCAACTGGGACTTCTACCACATGCAGTTGTCCGAGGGAGCGTTGATCCTCTACCTGAGAGAAGGCTATGACCAAGTGGGCTACCTCCAATTAGCGGATACACCGGGGCGTCATCAGCCGGGCACGGGCGAAGTTAACTACAAGGCCGTGCTAAAAGAGGCCTACGACCTTGGCTACCGCGGGTATGTGGGAGTCGAGTGCCGGCCAAAGGGAACCGAAGCCGAAGCGATCCAGCAGTTGCTTGAGAACGCGTATTAGACGGTCTCGATCTGGTAGGGACGGACCGCCGGGCCGTCCGAACGATCGAATTTGCCTGTCGCTTCTGCGGCTCGCCCGGCGGTCGAGCCCTACCTTTTGACGCATATTTGCGATTTACTAGGCAGTCTCTGAAAGGCAGGTCTTTACTATTGTAGGGTCTTCGCTTGCGAAGACCGCGGAAGTAGCTAAATCTCATCATACACGGGCTCCGCGAGCGAAGCCCCACAGATCGACCGTGTCCTACGAAGCTTCTTAAGCGAAGCATGGAAGACGGATCACCTTTCACTCCCTTGTCCTGCATAGCTCGAAGAGCGACGCATGGGTCACCTTTCACCCCTCACTCTTTTATCCCATGAATATATTACGCGCGTTTCTTTTGTTCTCCGTCGTTTCGATCGCTACCGCTTATGCCCATTCGGATTTGCGTTTCGCCACCCCCGAGGAGGTGGGGATGTCGTCCGAGCGACTGGAGACCTTGCGCGTGTGGGCCGAAGACGCGGTGGAGAGCTATCCGCTCACCGGCGCGATCACGCTAGTCGCGCGTCATGGCAAAATCGTGGAATTCGAAACGTATGGATACAGGGACAAGCTTCGCGGCGTCGAGATGACCAAGGACACGATCTTTCGTCTCCACTCCATGACGAAGACGATCGCCACCGCCGCCGCGATGATCCTGGTGGAGCGGGGCCAGATTCAGCTCAATGACCCGGTCGAAAAACACCTGCCGGAATTGGCCAACCGAAACGTGTACGTAGCCGAAGGGAGCTCGCCAACGACCCGGCCCGCGAAAGGCAAGATGCTCGTGAAGCATCTTTTCACCCACACGGCGGGCTTTCCCCGGGCCAGCGGAGACAGCACGGAGCTGGACAAACGATACGTGGCGAGCGGCCTTCGCAGCGCTCCGAGTCTGGATGCGTATCTGAAGATTCTAGGGGAACTTCCACTGCAGGACGACCCGGGAACGGTTTATCAGTACGGGCCGTCTATCGATGTAGTTGGGGCGCTGGTACAGCGAGTTTCGGGCGTGCCGTTCGACGATTTTCTTCAAGAGGAAATCTTCGATCCTTTGGGAATGAAGGATACCTTCTTCGAGGTGCCCGTGGAGAAGCGAGATCGGCTCATTCCGGGATTCAAACGAGTGGATGGAAAACTGGCGTATGAGGAAAACGCTCACGACGGTGGCATGCGTACTCCCTATCCCTCCGGAAGCGGTGGACTCTACTCAACGGTTCAGGACTATTTCCGTTTCGCCCAAATGCTGCTCAATGGCGGGACTTACAATGGCGTTTCCGTACTCGGCAAACTAACGGTTCGTTCCATGATGCAAAATCAGACCGGGTTTCTGGATTTCGACAAAGGCCATTCGAATCGGTCACTAGCATATGGATACGGCGGATCCGTGAAGATATCGCAATACTACGACAACAAACTCACTAACGTGGGCGAATTCGGCTGGGGAGGAGCCGGAACGACTTGGTACCGACTCGATCCGAAAGAAGACTTTCTGGTTCTATTCTTCACCCAGCACTATCCCATGGCCAGTTCGCTCACAACTCCCTTCATGAATACGGCGATTCAAGCGATTGTGGAATAGAGGAGTGATCCGTCTTCGTCCCGTCTTTGACGCGACTACGCCGCGACGAGGGGGTGAAGGAGTGATCGAGAGAATGAGTGACTGTGCGATCTGACGGGATGTTGTTGACAACAGCTTGATCGGGTAGGGACGGACCGCCGGGCCGTCCGAACGTCTGGGTTTGCGCGTAGCGTGTGCGGCTCGCCCGGCGGTCGAGCCCTACCTTTAGCGAGTAATTGGGTTTTCCAGACACTCCCTCAGTAGAGGACTCATCACTCCTTTTAGAGAATTCGTAGAATTCTCTAAACGAGTAGCTTCATTCCGAAGCCTGGAGATTCGGATACGCGCATCATTCCGTTCTCGACGGGGTAGTCGCCCCAGTCGATTTCGTCGGAGAGGCAGGTGACGCCTTCTAATGTGCAACTGTTGCCGAACCCTGCTGCGACGTGCGAGGTGTAATGGGTTTTTAGACGACTTCCCCAAGCGTGGATGGCGGCGTGCGTTCCGGTTTCTATGAGCTTAGGCATGAGTCGTCGCCAGCGCGTGAACCCGTATCCGACGATGTCGGCTAGCATGACGTCCATTTTCTTTTCCGCCGCTAGCTGCATGCAGACATCCATTTTGGGCTGACGTTCGCCGTCGGCGTAGAAAGTGTCTTCCCGTCCGTTGGCCATCATCCAATCTTTGAGCTGACGGCCTTCCTCCAGATTTTCTACGAATGGTTCCTCCATCCAGTACAAAGGGACATTCTCGACTCCTCGCATGAAGTCCTTGGCGTCCTGCAAGCTGTACATGTCGTTCGCATCCACCAGAATTTGAACGTCCTTGCCGAATTCCTCGTGTATCATCTTCACGATACGGATATCCATCGCCAGACCTTCGTCGTGCGGATACCATCGACCGCTCCGACCAATTTTCACTTTGAGCATCCGGTATCCAAAATTCACATCCCATCGGCAATTCTCCATCACCTGCTCGACGCCAGCGGGATTGTCTTCCGGCTCAAGCTCGTCGAAGTAAATCATACCGCTGTAAACGCTCGTCTCCTTGGGTCCCGCAGCCCCCAGCATTTTGTAAACGGGCAATCCCAGAATAACCCCGGCCAAGTCGTGCAGGGCGGTATCAAACGGTTCGTTGGAATCCTCCTTCAAGATGCCCCAGTCCGGATCGATCAGCTCGCTGACAGTTTTTCCCATCACGTTTTGCTTAAGAGCGTCTTTGTCGATGTCGTTTCGGTTGCGCATGCTTCCCCATCCGACGGCGCCTTGGTTTGTGGTCAATTTCGCGTACCAGGCTTTCTTATACTGTCCGTGATGCCCGATTCGCGCGTTTTTTCCGACGGGACGGGGATAGTTGTACGCCACTTGGCCGATATCCACCTTGTCGATTTTATGTTCCCCCAATTGCGGGTATTTGGAAGTGACGTTTTCCGCCGTGTAGAGCTCGTGTCCTAGAAGGGTGGCTCCCGCCCAAGCGGCACCCGCGCGTTTTATAAATTCTCTTCTACGCATTCGATTTTCGTTCGCTTTTAACTTCGGTTGATTGGCTTTAGGAATTCGCTGGAAGCGGCCCTCCAGAGTTTTAGGTAAACATATAGGCTCTGTAAATCCGGAAAGAAGGACCGCAACGAGATGGAGCCTTATGTGAAGCCGACTATAACAAAGTCGAATGGCGATCGTCCATACCAGCAAAGGTATGAAAACTTTACATTTTGCGACATGTTGCGACTCTACGTCCATGAGCAGGCCGTTTCGCGTTCTGATGAAAATTGAATCCTCCCGGGAATCGGGGAGAAAGTTAATTTCGGGCATCGCCGACTACGCGCGCGAACACGGTCCTTGGCAGTTCATTTGGGAGCCACAGGGGATTAAGCGCCTCGCGGGCCGCTCCTACGACACGCAGCGCTACGATGGCATACTGGTGCGGGATATTTCCTTGATGAATGCGCGCTCAAATAGGTCCATCCCGACAGTTGTCTTTTCCTATGCGGGAAAAAGTAAACAAGGCGCCTTCGTCTGCACGACCAATGACCAAATGATTAGTCAGACCGCGGTAGAGGAGTTTTTAAAGCGTGGCTTCAAGAACTTCGCTTTCTGTGGATTCAAAGACAGTCCTTGGTCGCTCAGGCGGGAACGGCATTTTGTCGATCGCCTCAATCAGGAAAAGCGCCGGGCCCGCAAATACAAGATCGAGTCCTCTCTGTTCGGTTTGGCAAATGAGGACCGAAAAGTGGAAGCTGTAGTCGATTGGCTGTTACAGCTTCCCAAGCCAGTAGCGCTTATGGCCGCCAACGATGACGTTGCCAGGTGGATACTGCAGTTGTGCCGAGGCGCGTCTATTCGCGTGCCTGAAGCTTGCGCAGTGATCGGTGTGGATAATGACCCCGTGATCTGCGGCATGTCCACGCCGCCGCTTTCGAGTATCTCTATAGAGCAGTATCGATCGGGCTACGACGCCGCCGAGCTGCTTCACAAATTGATGCGCGGCGAGAACGTCTCGAAGCGACTCATTGAGGCGCCGGTGGAAAAGCTGGTGGTTAGGCAGTCGTCGGATGTGTTCGCTATTGATGATCTATCTATCAGCAAAGCTTTGAGGTTTATGCATCAACACGCGCGTCAAAACCTAAAAATGGACGCGATCGCCCGAGAAAGCGGCCTGCATAGACGGGCGCTCGAGCGACGGTTCAAAGCGCGATTGCGGCAAACGCTGCGAGAACGTTTCCATGAGATTCGCGGGGATGCGATCGCTCAGGTGTTAGTTGATTCTCATGACACGCTGGAGACAATTGCAGAACAATTCGGGTTTAGCCACGCGTCCGCGCTCACGCGTTTCTTTTTAAAGATAAAAGGCCAAACTCCATCGCGCTTTCGAAAACGTCAGTATCCGGTTTGAGCTAATTTGATGGTTTTTGCTTCGGTTGACCGTGCCGATCGCGCGACAATCGGTGAATCGTCGTACTCGACAGCTCGCTACAGATGGCATTGGCTTATCAACCTATGAGTGAGCAGAGCCTGAATTGGAAAAGCCGCGAACTGACGGCTGGGGAAAACAAAGCCATACGCGCTTTCTACTACGGGCTGGGCTGGGAGCGGGAGGATTTCAAGAAACCGCAAATCGGGATCGGAACTCCGCTGCACGAGATCAACCTCTGCAACATGCACAGCCACGAAGTTGGGGACGCGATCAAGGAGGGGCTCGAAGAGGCTGGCCTGCTGGGGTACCGCTTTGGGGTGCCTTCGGTGAGCGACAATATCACCCAGGCGCATGAGGGCGGAAACGCGTCCTTGCCGTCGCGCAATGTCATCGCTACCAGCGCCGAGATGGTGACCACTTCCCATTGTTTCGACGGGATGATTGGTCTGCACCATTGCGATAAAAACGGACCGGGCTTTGCCTTGGCTCTGATGCGGAGCAACCTCCCGGGCTTTATCATCAGCGGCGGAACGATCAAGCCGGGTTGCTTGAACGGGAAGGAACTGACGATCCAGCACGTCTACGATACTCAGGCTGAAGCGGAAGTGGGCGTCGCGACGGAAGAAAAACTGATGGACGTCGTGAAAAACGCTTGCCCGGGCGCCGGAGGCTGCGGCATCGCCGCTTCGTTCAATACGTGGGGTTTGGCGATGGAAGCGATCGGGCTGATGCCGCCAAGCAGCTCGTCGAATCCCGCCGAAGGCGAGGCTAAACTCGAGGAGTGCAGACAGTCTGGCCGGTGGATGCTGGATATTCTCAGATCTGGAAAACGGCCTCGAGACATCGTCACTCCAGCCGCTTTGAAGAACGCGACCGCGATGATTGGCGCCTGCGGGGGATCGACCAACGGGATCCTCCACCTGATGGCCGTGGCGGCGGAAGCGAGAGTGGACTTCGGTTTGCGGGATGCGCAACGAATCCTGCGCGAGACGCCGGTTTACTGCAACTTCGCTCCCCGAGGACGGGGCACGATGATCGACCTTTTTAAAATGGGCGGGACACCCATGTTGATCAAACACCTGATTGAAGCCGGTGTGCTGGATGGCGGTCTTCCGACCCTGTTTGCCGATTCGCTCGCCGTGCAGGTGGCGTCGGCGCCTCCGGTCCCTGCCGGCAATGATCTGATCGCGCCGATCGGCGAGCCATTCAAGGCGTTTGCCGATATGCAGATTTGTTTTGGAACGCTCGCTCCGGACGGAATTGTATTCAAAGTGTCAAGTCGACAGGAACCGACATTCGATGGCGCGGCCATCTGCTTCAACGATGTGGAATCCCTGGTGGCGTCAGTTTCGCAAGGCGACATTCGCCCGGGGCATGTGGTGCTCTTGCGCGGCATGGGTCCGGTAGCCATGGGGATGCCGGAAGTCCTCGTGGCCACATCGGCGCTGGCGACGCCGGAGTTGGATGGAAAAGTGGCGTTTGTCTCCGACACGCGCGTCTCCGGAGTTTCCCATGGCGCTATCGGCGTGCATTGCGCTCCCGAAGCGGCGGTGGGCGGCCCGATCGCCTACGTTCAAGATGGCGATCCTATTTCGATCGACTTGTTGGGAGGAACGATCGACTGGGAGCCGCGCGGAGAAAAGAAACGCGTAGGCGGGCAATTCGAGCGGTATCAAGGCGACCGCATTTACTTGCGGGAATTCGCCAATAGCGTTTCCCAGGCGAACCGCGGCTGCGTTAACAAGAGTATTCTTTCAGATTCGCGAGCGTCTGACGAATAGTCGCAGGTAGTCAGCGGAGATGGGCTTTCTTAATGCGGTACACGCGGATAGCGTTTTCGCGCATGCCTTTTTTCACTGCGGCCTCCCCTTTGGTCGCGAGAAACTCGTTCACGATGCGCACGACATGGTCGACTTTACCGTAGTGGGCGGATACGCCCCAGTTGGTGGCGAAAATGACGCGGTCCTCGCCGAACGCTTCGAAGCAAGGTTCGAGAACGGGTAGATAGTATTCCATCTCGGTCGGCGCTGATTCTACGAAAGGCTCCGTTCCGGCGAAATTGAGAATGCTGGAGATCTTCATGTGGACGTTGGGAAAGGCGGCGCAGTCCCTCACGGCCTTCGTCCAAGTTTCGTCGACTTTTCCGTTTTCCATGCGGGCGTTGAAGCAGTGGTTGATCACGATTTTGAGCTTCGGAAACTCGCGGGCGAGTTGGATCGCGTCGGGGGCATAGTCGGGATTGATGAGAAGATCGACAACCATCCCTTCTTTCTCCAGACGCCGGAGGTGCTTGCGGGCGGTTTCGTCGGAAAGGTAGCCGCCCAATTCGCCGCTCCGAAAGCGGTAGCCGTTTAAGTATCCAGTTTTCGCATATTGCTTGTGTCGCTTCAGAAAAGTGGACGAAGTGAGATCCTCACGGGCCGTGTATCCACAAACGAGATCGGATTTCTTGGCATGCTCGAAGATCCAGTCGTTGAACTCCGGTTTGTCCTGATCGATCGCTTCCGTGATGAGCGTCGCTTGGATCTCAAGCCGATCCGCGAGGTCGCGATAGTCCTCGGGCGTGATGACATGGCCGAGACTGTTTTGCGGATGGCGCTCTCGCGTTTTCGACTCGTATTCGATTTGCTCCTCTCCCTTGAAATGCGTGTGCGGATCGATGATCCACGGATCCGCGGCAGCGGCGTAGAAAGTGAGCGAGGCGAGAAGTGAAACGATGAATAATTTGGGATTCATGGGGGTAGGAATGAGGAGTGATCCACGCGTCGCTCTTCGAGCTATGCAGGACTTCGGGGCGATAGTTGAAGGTTACTGAACCCGAGGTTCTTCGCGCGAGAAAAAGAAAACCCGGTAGTTTCTGAACGTGAAGACCGTTGGACTCATGGTGGTTTGTCAAACTCCACGTATCAAACGAGGTGAGCGTTTGAGGCGCAAGCCTTCGTAGGAGTGAAGCAAATGCGGCGATGGTACCTATGAGCGCCACATGAATGAATTCGAACACTTTTCGTGGTAACATTACCACGAAAAGCGCTCAAGGTTTGGCCTGTCGTGAATCGGGACGGATGTAGAACCGTGGGTCGCTCTCACGTATTTGTGGTCTGGAAAAGCGTGACAACGTTTCCGACTTGTTCGATGGATACTCTCAGTTTCGTGTCTCTGTCGATGGGGATCAGTTCAGTGGGGGAGCCGGGGATTACCGATGTGTTCTTCCGCAGGAATTCGCCTCGGGCGGATAGGTGCCGGGCGAGCCATCGGAGCGATTCAAGCGGTCCGCCCATGATCTCGGAAGCGGGCGACGCGGCGACGAGTTGGTCGTCCTTGTAGACGGAAAAAAGTTCGTCGCTAAACGCGAGAGGGCCGGCGGGCACGCGCTTGTGTCCGACGATTAGGCCGGCGTGGATTCCACCCGAGCAGATCAATTCCTGCAAGGATGGGCTTCCTTGCCAGAATGTGTAGTTGTGAATCTCGATCCCGGGACTGACGTACTCGATCGAGTCGATCAGTTCCGTATCGGAAAGTTCATCAATACGGATGTCGCGCCCGATCCGGATGACCATCTCAGGCTCGATGGCGCAATTGACATAGTCGGACCAATCGACAGGGGCTCCTTCTTCTTTGGCATGGGGAGCGAATAATCGACCGCAGATCGGTTCATCGAGTCCGAACTGGGTTTGGATAGCGGCGCTGGTGCACCCGACTTTGTATCCAATCACTTGCTCTCCCGACTCTACTCGAAGTTTCGCAACGAGACGCTGGACTTGGTAGGAATCTTCTGGGGTGAGCCCGCTGAAGTTGGGGACCGGCTTGCCAGGCCATTTCTTTTCGTAGAAGGCGTGGTAGAACTGTTCGGCGATTGACTGCAATGAGCTCATTCCGTTACAAGTTCGATCTTCGTGCAAGATTTGGGAAAGTTGGCTTTTACTCGGATCTCCTCGCGGTAGTGCTTCATTGGGTTTGCTTCAAGTAGCTCACGATCGTTTCCGAGACGACTTGATGTCCGCTCTCCGATAGGTGGGCGCCGTCGTGGGTGTTGTCCTTTGGCAGGTGGGCGATGAGGTCGAGGTAGCCCAATCCTCGTTTGTCGGCTAATTGCTGATACGCGTCGCCGATTCGTTTGAGGTAGTTATTGGAGTGTTCGCCGAATCCGGCATCTCGTATTCGGGCGATCAGTCTGTCCTCGTCGATCCGCACGCTCGACATCAGGACGATTTCTGATTTTGGAAAACGGGACAGTAGTCGAGAAACGATGACATCCATGTTCTCCTTGCATGTTACGATCGTTTTTTCGCTGTGACCGTCGACGCGCAAGTCGTTCGCTCCGAGCTGAATAAATATCGAGTCGGCAGACTCGGGCAATCGATTCGCCACTTCATCCCATCGTCGTAGGTAAGCGGACGTGGGCCAGCCCGAGCGTCCCTGATTGATCGTTGTCGTATTCGCTAGCTGCTGCCCGACCAAAGAGACGAAGGTCTTCTTTTCCGCCATGCCGTCACCCGCAGTAAACGAATCCCCGATAAAGAGGATGGTTTGATTTCTGTGAACATTGCATGCCAGTGTCGCCAATGCGATCGAGAGCCACAGCCATAAATGGATCGTTTTCATCCTTCCCAGAGGGTTTGCGAAACGGGCCAAGCGTCTGATTCGATTAAGGCGAGTTGAGCTTCCGCAGCATTGTATTCAAAGCCTTCCGACCGGCTGAGAGCGATGCATTGGATAAGCAAGACGCGGGCGAGGTCTTGCTCGTCCTGAATCAAATGGAGCTGGGCTTTGTAGAAGGCGGCTCGAGACTTCGACTCGAAGTCCTCGATCGGCGCGTGGTTCAGATCCTTCAATTGGAGGTAGAGGACGTATTCCTGATAAAACTTCAGCGAATCGAGGGCCCAGTCGGCTTTGAGTTTGCGTGCGCGAGACTTGAGTTTGGAAGCCATCTGGCGGACGCCTTTTTGGTCGTCCACGGCGATTTGGCTCGCGAGCAAGCAAAGCAACGCGCTCGGATCCGAGTTGGAGCGTTTGGCGGCGGATTGAAGCGTTTCCTGCGCGCGCTCGTAGTGGCCCATGGTGAACTCTAAGCGTCCTTGCTCGAGTTTGCCGCTCTCGGTTTGGAAGCCGTGATTCAGCAGGGGAAGGCCTTCTTCGATGCGTCCAGTGCGGATCAGGCAAAGGGCGTAGCGAAGATCGTGGGTCGTTTTCGCTTCTTCGAGTCGCCGGAGCTCTTGGACGATTTCGATGGGCATGTTGGCGGCTTCCGTGTCGAAAACAGTCATATCCACTTCAACCGTTTCGGTCGTCACACCGCGTTCCCCGAACACGACCCGCTGTTGCAGATCGGTTTCCTGCCGGACTTCGTAGACTTCCATGTTGTGCTGGGCGGCGCGGCCTTTTCGTTTCGTGTATTCGGTGAAATGAGCCAATTGCTCGCCGCTTTTCTCGTATTGTTCCGCGGCTTTGGCGTATTGCTTGTCCTTGAAAAGCAACTTCGCCAGCCAGGAGGTATATTCCCAGTTGCCAATGGTGTCGTGAGCGATGCACTGCTCGGCCATCGCAATTGCTTCGTCGCGTCGGTTCACGCTGTTCAAAATAACTGAATACACGTACCAAGCCCGTGTTTCGAACGGGTCGAGCTCGATGGCGCGATCGAGGGCTCGGATGGCGGATTGGAGTTCGCCCAACTTGCTGTGCGAGACCGCGAAGGTTACATAGGCTCGGCCTTTGTCGGGATAGAGGGAAATGGCTTCGTTGAGAAGGCGATAGGCTTTGGCGGTCTCGCCTTTGTCGATCAGGCGCACGGCTTCGTCGTTGAGCCGATTGTATTTCTCGATTCCCGGCTCGAGCGACTCGGCTAGGCTGGGTTTTTCGCCTTCCCGGATAACGGGCGCGTTGACGACGGTAGCGCTTTCTTGCGGAAAGGCAGCGATTGCCGACAGGCAAACCGACGATAGCGCGATGACCCTTCGAGCTCTCGTTCGCTGGAGCGATCGGAGGTAGACTATCATTCGTGGTTCGAGTGGACGGTTCATGGGGTGACGTAGTTGGTTTTTCATTTCCGCAACGTTTTATTGGGTATTGGCTTATTCGGGTATCCAAACCACGCGGAAGCCGTTGTTGGTTTGTCGGGAATCGGGAGGGTGGCGATGTCGGTTGGCGCTTCGGAGGGCTTCCGGTTCGTTAAACCAACTCCCTCCGCGTATGACGCGCGACTCGCCATCGAGCGGTCCTTTGGGGTCGGTGGTCGATGTAGATTCGTAGGCGCGGAGCCCGTCGAGGCACCACTCCCAAACATTTCCGTGCATATCGAAAAGTCCCCAATCGTTGGGCAGTTTTCGACCGACTGGATGCGGCGTCGCTTCCGCTCTCGAGTTGAACCATCCGCGCTTTTCGATTTCGGACAGTTTGGGTTCGTCGCCCCACGGGTAGCGGGTTGAACTGCCGGCGCGACAGGCGTATTCCCATTCGGCTTCCGTGGGCAGTCTAAACTGCCCAGGGAAGCTGGCCGAAAGCGCTTTGGTGAATTCCACCGCTTCGAACCAGGTTACACGATCGACGGGCAAGTTGCTGGCTCCGGTGATTCTTTGAAAGGCGGACGGGTTGAATCCCATCACTTTCTCCCATTGGGCCTGCGTGATTTCGAAACGACCGATGTAGTAGGAACTGGATACAGTCACTTCGTGTGCGGGTCCCTCGTCGTTTTGCCGTCCGGATTCGGACTGCTGGCTTCCCATCACGAATGATCCGGCAGGTATGTGTTGCAATTCGAGCAATAGGTTGTCTCCCAGTTTGAACACTTTCGATGATTCGAGAGGGCGGGCGTTTTCTTCCCAGACGATTCGAAAACCAATCGCCGTGTAGCGTTCGTCGATGGAGTGGCGATGCCGATTTCCTGATCGGGCGCTGTGGGCGAAGTCATAGAAACTCCCGCCTCGAAACACTTTCATAGCGCCTTCTTCGGGACCAGTCGGGTCCGTTTTGGATATGTTCGAATAGGGCCCGTACCAATCCGCGCACCATTCCCAAACGTTTCCCGCCATGTCGTGCAGTCCCCACGGATTGGGAGGTTTGGTCCCGACGGGATGAGTCGTCGCGAACGATCGGCTATTGATCCACGCGTGCCGGTACGCTTCCCAGTTTTCGGAAACCTCTCCCCAGTAGTATGGGGATGTCGTTCCGGCGCGACAGGCGTACTCCCACTCGGCTTCGGTCGGCAGTCTGAAGTGGCCGACGTTGTATAGATTCAGGCGGCGAATAAACTCTTTGCACTCCAGCCAGCTGACCGACTCGACGGCTCGATTCTCCGCGTGACTGTCTTGCTGAAACGCGGACGGATTGTAGCCCATAATCGACGCGAATTGTTTCTGGGTGACTTCGTAGACGCCCATGTGGAATCCGTTCGAGAGCTCAATTTCCCGAGGGGGACCTTCGTCTATTCCTCGATGAGCTTCGCTTTCGGGCGTACCCATGAGAAAGCTTCCAGGAGGGATCCATTGGACTTGAAACTGCAGCGCGTCATTCACTTGGATTGTCCGTTGCTCCGACGAACGATCCTCTGCCGCGACCTGCGTACCAATCGCTAATGCCGCGATCCTAATTCCCCATTGAATCGCTAGAGCGACCCCGAGCGTTCGGCTTCCCATAGATCTGTATTGAGAGAGGGTGATGCGAAAGTCTGATCCGCGCCCGAGAGGGGCGCAATTTCTTTTGGACGCTCCGCGAATCGAACGGTTAGATTTGGACGAGCGACCGAGAAAGGTAGGGACGGACCGCCGGGCCGTCCGCCCCATCAGATCATTGAGAATTGGTTGGTTCGGACGGCCCGGCGGTCCGTCCCTACCTTTGTGACTCCAGTTTTTTGATAGTCCGAAGCGCGTATATCATCACGGGGACGAATAGTACGGAGAGCCAAGCGAGACTAGGGCCCATCTGAATGAGGCTATCGAGCCAAGAATGCTGGCTGGAAAGCGTCTCCCAATTTTGGATAGAAGGAGCGATGGGCAATCCTCCAGCCGCTTGATTAGATGATACGGAAAGCCCGCCTAACGATACGTTTTGGGAAACGGCGGTTCCTCCCAAGGCTATGTCCCAGCCGACGGCGAGGCCGCCGATGGCGATTAAGCCGAACGCGACTGCGCTGAGACTGATGACGCCGACAGATATTCCTCCGATGGAGACGAGTCCGAGGCACATTCCTCCGATGGCGAGAAGACCGACTGCTTTTCCTCCGATCGCGCAGAGGCCATAGGCGTTGTCGCCGATTGCAATCCATCCACGTGCTCTTCCTTCGTACTCGGAACGCGCAGCGTCCGGTCCGAGCGCGATTGAAATCAGGGGTATGCCAGCAAGACTGAGTTTTGATTTGTATCGATTGAATGTATACTGACTCAATTGCTGATTTAGATCTGCAGGGTTCAATTGTTTGTAGGCGTACGCGACAAGTCCAACGGTGGCTGTCATGTATACTACGATGCTCGCTGTTAGTAGAAACGCGGGACTGATTGCGATCGCGCCAAACGGATACCCATCGGTCAGGGCAAAACCGACCACGAACAACATAAATACAATCGACATCGCGAGTTCCGCCAAAAAGAGCTGAATCCACTGTTTGCGAACCTTCTCGGGCATCTTGATCGCCTTCAGGTATCTACGCAGTACATACAATCCAAAGAAGCCGATTGCTCCGCTTACGAATGTTCCCGCCACTCCGGCTCCGAATAATGCGCTGCCCGATTTGGCGACTCCAGCGCTGCCAGCGGATGCGGCTTTCGCAGTGGTTGCGGAAGCGGCTACTCCGAGACCTACGCCTACAGGGGGAAGGGCGCCCATGACGCTCAGCGTGAAGGCGGAACTCGGAGCCGTTTTCTGGAGAGTGAACGTGATTTTGCTAGAAATCCGGTCTCGCAGCATTTTGCGACCGCGACTGAGGCGTTGCCGTACCGACTCTTCGCTAATGCCAAGAGCGCTCGCTACAGACGCGACTGACTCCTGTTCGCGATAGAACAGTATCAGTGGCTCTCTGTAGTTTTCGGGGAGCGTTTTGAGGGTCTTCCAGAGCAAGGCAGCTTCCTCTTCCGTCGCGGCCACTTCGCTGGGAGGGGCGGCGCTATCCGAGGATTGAATGGGATTTTCGGATACGATTTCGTCTCGCCGTTTTTCTTTGCGTATTAGGTTGAGGGCCGTGTTCTTCGCGATTCCGCACACCCAAGAGCGAAAACACGACGTATCGCGGATGTTCGCGAGACTTTTCCAAGCGGAAATAAACGCTTCTTGCGTCGCGTCTTCGCTGGCGCCGAAGTCCCCGCAAACCGCATAGGCGACCCCGGACGCGGCGGACTGGTGCCGCGAGACGAGTGTGGAGTAGGCTTCGTTTTCCCCCTTTTGCGAACGAAGGACTAGCTCTTCATCGCTGAGCTCAAAATATGGATTTGAATGGTTCATACCCTCTAGTGGTCGTCTCGTCGGAAATTGTGACGGGGATTTGAGGAGTGAATTTTGAATAGTGAGGAGTGAAACGGAAGGTTGGAGTTCTAGGTATTGGGTGTCCGCTCGGAGGGGTGGGAATTAGGTTGTCCAAATGTAGAAGACTGCTCCATAGGCGAGAATTGGGAGCGCCAGGATCATTCCAAAGTTGAGTCGCTCGCGGAACGTCTTTGGGCGTTCGGATTGACGTAGCTCTTGGATCTCCGGGCAGTGTTCGCCGTACTTCTTTTTTAGGTAAGCGTGGTACCCCTGATCTTCCATTTTTCGGAGAAAGTGTGCACGCCGCCGCTTAGTGGTGAGATTCCAGGGGATGATCGCTAAATGGATCGCTACTAAAACTCCCAACAGGTAGGTCAATCGCTCGGTTTTTTCGCTGGGATCTTCGTCATAGAGGTGGATGTGTAGGTATATTAGAAAGAACGCGACCAGTATCGATAGAAACCACAAGTGTTTGTAGACCGTCCGCGAAAATGGAAATTGTAGATAGAAACTTCTGTTTTTCATGTGTCTTGAACGCTACTCTTTTTGGGATTGAGAAAGGTAGGGACGGATCGCCGAGCCGTCCGCCACGCAAGGATATCAAGAACCGATCAATTCGCACGGCTCGGTCCCACGACAGGCTCAGGATGGTGAGCTTCGTCGAACCACGATCCGTCCCTACCTTTCTCAGACACACGGGGTTTGCGAGGGTTGAGGAAACTGTTTTACGGCAGCGCTTGCGTTGTGGATAGCTCTGTTTTGTCTGAAAATTTGGCTCTGTCGGACGCGATGATGTTTTGAATTTTCTTTCTGTCTAGCATTGTGAATACGGAATAGGGTGACCCACGACCAAAATAAACTCTCTTCGCGATGCCTAGCAGACGTCCGCTGTTGTCGACCGCAGGACCGCCGCTATCGCCTCGCAAAAGGGGCGTTGAGGTCTTGATGGTGAGGTAGGGCATTTCCGCCTCTCCGATTTTTTCATCAACCTGTTCGATCAAACCGTATCCGATTGGCCATAAAATACCCCCTGCGTAAATCTCATCGCCGACTTTGATAGGGACTTCCTCTTCTAAGCGGAAGTGAAGCGGAAATTTCAATTCGGCTTTGATAATTGCGAAATCCGCTTCCTCATTTATATATACCGTTCTGACATCGAATACTTTTGTCTCCGGCTGCTTTGTATCGATGTCTATCAGACTGAATACGAGACGATGCTGCTTCGATTCGACGACATGTGCGGCGGTCAGGAAGTAGCCATCCGGAGTGACGATCGTAGCGGTTCCACCGGAATCCAGTCCTTCAATTGTGTAATCCCCGGATACCGAAACCGTTGTCTCATCTCCTTCAGATTCGAACGAAGTGGTTTCGTAAGAAATATCGATAGCGATTTCGTCAACGTCATCAGCGCCTGCGATTATGCCAACTCTAGTAGTAATGTAGTCCTCTATGTCTTGGGTAGCGACTGGGTATTCTCCAGAGGTCGTGGGATAACTCACGGTCTCTTCTATCTCAATGCGCTCGCGCCCGAGCATCGATGCCACTTTGTCAGATTTGGAGAAGGGCTGCTGAGGCAAAATCCCGCAACCCGCTAAAATTAGCGGTAGTAGAAGGAGTGCGAGTTTCGTTTTCATAGCCACTTTTGAGCTGCGACTTTACCGCATTGGCGCGCGCTACGACAAGCGACTTCCACTGATGATTCTTGCTTATGCGAGCCCTTGAATGATGTCTGGTTGGGGAAGGGGTGAGGGGTGAATTGTGAAGAGTGAATGGTGGTCGGTTAAAAAGGTAGGGACGGACCGCCGGGCCGTCCGCCACGTAAGCGAATTAATATCCCTCAGTTCGGACGGCTCGGCGATCCGTCCCTACCTTTGTCACAAGGTCTTTAGGAGGAACGCAGGATTTTCTCCATTTTGCGTCCTTTGGCGAGTTCGTCGACGAGCTTGTCCAGGTAGCGGACTTGTTTGGTCAGGGGCGTTTCGATCGCTTCGATGCGATACCCGCAGATTGATCCGGTGATTAGGCTCGCGTTCGGATTGAGCGTGGCTTCGGCAAAGAACTGTTCAAATGTGGCCTCGTCCGCGATTAGGCGCTGCAGTTCCTTCGAATCGAATCCGGTCAGCCATTCAATGACTTGGTGAAGCTCTTCTTCGGTCCGGCCCTTTCTCTCAACCTTTGTCACATAATGTGGATAAACGTCCGCGAACTTTAGTTTCGCCATTCGCTCGTCGTGGGCTTTCGTAGTTGTCATGGTTGGTTTGGCTGGTGAAAGTCTAGAACCTATCCCAAAGCCTATCTTGGCGCTGCTGAGAGCGGTTTTGGCTTGGAGCGAGGCGTGTTTGAAAAGCGAATACCTGTTGGTATTTGTTTTCAAGCAGAACGCTGCTCCAGGCCAAAAGAGCCTCAGCCCCAAGGGGTTGCGAGAGAAATCGCCTCTGGCTGCGTTCGCTTTGGCGAGGATAGGCCTTCGGGCATACCCGTAGCCAAAGCCGCCTTGCCAGAGGCGATTTCTCTCGCAACAGCATCCAAGATAGGTTTTGGGATAGGTTCAAGGGAGTTTGATTTCTTTCGTAAGAAGCAAATGCCACTCGGGAGAGCCGAGCAGCGGTCCATCGGTGTTTACTCAACCTTCCGGGCGGTTTGATCTCTGCCTCCCTGATGCAGAATTATGGCACTAACCGCATCTGATTCATCTTTCGAAAACGAAATTAGGACGTTGGCCACCTCTAGAAAGAACTTTGTTTCGGACTCAGCGAATAGTTGAACCTTTTGCTGCCCGGTAGCCTGGGCGAACAGGGAGCCATTCTCCAGTGTCACCGCAATCTTCATTTCAGGACTTGCTTCATACTCGCCTACGTACTTCCGAAGTATCTCGACCGAGACATCGATGGCGGTTCGCTTTACTTGCGGGTCGTATCCGCGCGGAACTGGGGGCGCTTTCGAGTCCCACTCGTATACAGTCTGAATTCGACGGCTTAATTCGCCCAGAATGTTACCGCCCCGGTCGGAGTTTGTCATGATGGCCAGCCCATACCCTTTTAGCTTGTGGGCGAGCAAGGTGCAACGAAATCCCCAATTGCCGCCGCCGTGGCTGAAATACCAACCCTGACCTTGCTTGGAGATAGTGAATCCGACCGCGAATCCACCGACACCCACTGGCGACAACATCTCCTGGGTGGTCGCGCGAGACAATACTCGGTTCGACTTGCCCAACGCCGACTTCTGAACCTCGATGGCAAACTTGGCCAGGTCCGTTGGCGTTGTCCACAAACCCGCGGCGGCGAGTTCTGGATACACGTGCCACTTGGCTCCCTTGGATTGCCCCTTGTTGTTGTGAGCTCTCGCCGCATTTCGGTCCCACTCAGCGCCCAGTGGTTGTTCGAAGGTACTGCTACTCATGCCAATGGGTCCGAGAACATGGTCCTGAAGAATCTCCGCAAAAGGCCGACCCCTCGCATCCGATAGCGCCAGTTGCATAAGGGTGACTCCCCCTCCCGAGTACTCTTCGAAAGTGAGGGGCTGGCGCTCGATGAAAATCGGGCCCACGTTGGACAGCTCATGTCCGTCGAGAATTTGAGCGACGGTGGGTAGCGGATCCGATGGATCATAGCCCGGGAATCCGAAACCATCTCCGAGACCGGATGTATGGCTGGTCAGAGAGCGGGGCGTTACCGGCTGGTTTTGCGTGAACTCGCCGCCATCGAGTGTCCAGGACTTGAGAATGTCGTTGATGTCATCATCCAGAGTAAACAGCCCGTCATCAACCGCGCGAAGGACGGCCATCGCGGCGACAGGTTTGCTGATGGAAGCGGCCTGAAAAAGAGTTTCCGTGTCCACAGGCGCTCCGGTCTCGACGTCTGCTATGCCGTATCCTTTCGCCCAGTGAATCTTAAAATCGCGAATCACCGCGACGCTCACGCCGGGGACGCCGAGATCTTTCATCAGCTCCTCGATGGTCATCTCTCTCCGCTTGTTTTCCTCAGATGGCGATTCCGGATTCTCGATCGCGGCTATATAGTCAGCCACGGTCAGGTTTTGAGCGGCCAGTGGAACGAAGGCGCTGCCCAACAGTAGATATAGCGAAAAGGCCCGTTGCGCTTTTCTGATAGCAGTCTTAGTTTTGGAGATCGGGGGTTGAGGGGATAAGAGTGAAGTCATGGCTTATTGGAAGGCGCTTACAAACTGGAGTCAGGCTTATTCTCTGATTGTTCCTTTGTAAAACCTCCCCTTTACGCCTTCTTGAGCCGGTCGTAAAACGCGACCGCTCCCGCAACGTCTTTGTTCGTAGGGCACTGCTTTGTTGCGTTTTCGTTTTCTCAAGTACTGGAAGAGGGTGAGGGCGGCCGGTAGGCCCGAGTTGACTCGGGCGATTTGTCAGCCTCTTTCGTCGATCGGTTCTGCGATCTTCAATCGATAGCCATTCGGATCTTCCACTTCGTACTGGCGAGCATCCCAGGGACGGTCGGAAACGTCCTCGATGATCTTTGCCCCGCGCTTGCGATGCTCTGCGAATGCCGCGTCAACATCTTCGACCCATAGAAAGATGTCCGGATGTAGATCGCTGTTCTTGAGTACTTCGGCCATACGCGGGTCGTGCGTGATGTAGAGAAGAACGCCATCGCGCTGAACGCCTGCGTATACGGGTGGCTCGCCGAAAATGAAATGCTCTTTGAAGCCGAGCACGTTGGAATAGTAATCGACGGTCGAACGCACATCCGATGTCGAGATGACGGGAACTGAATCTTTGAACTTCATGGGGCGGCGGGGGAAACTTCTTTTACTTAACGCTAAGGTCACACGCTGAAAATAGGGTAGCTACTCGGACTTGTGCGCGCCGACTGGTTAAGTCATTTCAGATTTCTTCGTACTCTATTTCAATCTATCTAGCTTACCCTTGGTTTTATAGATGTTCTTGTAGTCCCATTGAATCGCTCTGGACTTCTTCAACCAGCGTTTCAGGTCTTTCTCGATTATCTCCTCAACTGAAGTGTAAACGATCGAGGCGTCCTTGAACTTACCCGTTCCTGGCTTCAGTCCCTCTTCTTCAAAGTCAGCTCCACTCCAAAACATGAGTCTAATGCCAGCTTTTAGTCGGCTATAGCCAACAGTCGGATTCTCATCAAGAAACCAAACAGGATGACGATGCCAGATTTTGCTTTCCGCTTCAGTTAGATACTCGTCGATTATTGACGAGAGGAGTTCACAAATATCCTGATCTCCTTCGCTCTGAGCGTCATTAAATGCTGTTATATCTGGATGCATTGAAGGGGTTTATACGTCAAATCTGTGGGTTTTGTCAGTTCGCCAATCACCTCTTGTATAGATGTTCACTCTTGTAGGCCGTAAACCAGGCCTTCAGTTCGTCAAACTCTCGCAAGTCGGATTCCGACCATGAGTAGCACTTCTCGTTGTACTGCGTTAAAGTGATCAGGATTTTCCAATCGTCTCCCTCTCGGACGAAGTAGATTGGATCCAGGTCTTTTTTGTCGCTCCAGTAAGCGATTACTGCTTTGTTTTTGACAACCTTTGTCTCTCCCACTTTTTCGTTCGCGAATAGATTCTCTCTAGTAAACCCCTCGACATAGTAGTTTATGAACTCCGCTGGGGTTTCGGGGGTTAATTGAGCAAAAGAGCTCTTTATTGTGGGACGGTCGTTGTCCTCGCAGGCCTTGAAGAAGTTAATGCAAGCGAGTTTTACCTCGTCTACTGTCTTTCCAGGCTCCTGATCGGCGAAGCTAGCGACAGAGAAAATCACGGCTCCGAGCAGAATTGATATTGTGGTTACTTTCATGTTATGGGCAACTCCGAGCCCGGCCGGGAGACGCAAAGTGGATCGACTTGAACGCGACGTCTATTATTTCTTCTTCTTCGTTTTGTAGACGCCTCTGGCGGAGAGGGCTTCTTCGAGGAGTTTGCGAACCATCCAGGCGACGGCTCGTTCGTCGTCATCGGCTAATCCTTGAATAGCGGAGTTCATGTCTTCGTCGACGCGGACGGTGAGAATGACTTCTTTTTTCATACAAAGAATACGTTGAATACATAATTCTTGACAGCAACGTATTCAAAGATTTCTTTGAGTGCTATGAATGGATTGAAAGAGAAGGGAATCACAGGAATGGACTCTGAAACAATCCGCCGCTACGCGGAGGCGAGGAGGTCGATCGACGAAAACGCCGATCTCATAATCTGCATCGCGTCGGTCTTTTCGGTATTCGAGGAGTGGCCCGACGACCGGATCGAGATCAGCCCCTTCGCCCTGGGCAAGCTCAACGACTTGATGACGCTCTACGCATGCCGCATCCTCTCCGCTCTCGAGGACTTCGCGACCGTCAGCGAAGCAAAGGAATTTTTGGAGAAGGTGGAGGGCGATGGGGGTAGTGAAGAATTAAGCAAGTAGGGAAATCGAGATCTACGTATCGACACTTTTTTCTTTCTCTTGCGCGCTTCAAGCGAAGCGCTGCTCTACCGCATCACTATAAAGGAACAAGAGCTAGGTGAGAATCATGGCAACGCTGGCCTAATGTAGCTAAATGTCATCGAATAGCTTGAAATCCCCTCCAACAAATAATCCAAAGGTTATCTTGTCGGTATCATCCCTCCAGCCCAAGCGAATACCTCCGTTTAGTTTACCCTCCTTATTGTCCTTTTTCTTGCTTCGAGTCAGGAAAATCGGAACGTCGATTCCCGCTATATCGTCCTCGAAATCGTAGGAGAGCTTTAGCGATGCCGCGAAAGGCTTAATATTGTCGTTCCAACTGAAGTAGCCTCGCATCTCGAAAAATCCTATCTCGTTGGAGTCGTCCACGGGACCTCCTACCACTTTCTCCTCACAGTCGAATAGCTGAGGATTGCTGTCGTCTGGTACACACAGCGTCTTAGTTTCACCCTTTTTGTAGGCCTTCTGATACTCGTACCCAAAAGAGTAGACCATTCGCTTGGAGGCTGTGCGCTTGGCACAGTAGGCTTTCAGTGAATACGGAACTCTTTTTGCTGAGGTTTCGGATAGAGTGACGGATCTCAAATAGTCGTATTCCTCGTAGCCGATTGTCGCACTCACTCCTTGAACGAAGATTGGTTTCGCATCGCTCCACGACAACGTCCTCCATTCTCTGAGCTGCTCAGATGAAGCGTAGTACAACATGAGGTCGTCAGTGACCTCTTCCGGTCTGACGCTCGTCGGCCTCAGCCCTGCTCCCGTCGCATCCCATTTCTTTGTGATTAAGCTAAGAAACTCACCCTTTTTCGTTCCGTCAAGATTTGCGTCGTTCGGCTTAGATTCGGAAGCGATTCTTGATATGGTGAACTTTAGTGTGAACGCGTCAGCCAAACCGTCAAGATTCGCCAGTTCCGTCCTTTTGTCAGTGCTTTTCTTGTCGAGCGGAGCAGATGCTACTATCGTCTGAGTTAGGTTTGGAAAGCGTAAGCCCAATCCCGGTACGGAAAACTCTCTCCTAGCCTCGAAACTAACTCTCTCGCTTCCGTTATTTGAACTGAGTTCGAATCTCTCTCCGATGTCGTAAACCGTTACAGTGGTGTCGGTTGTGGTTTTCGCATTAGCGCCCAAGGAGTCCCGAATCTTATCCTCTGCTTGCACGGCAAACGCTGCGAGCATGAAGGCAAAAACAAAGGTAGTCTTCATTGATCAGACCCTCCTTGAACTTCGGTTGCGAAGGCGTTCGCGCCAGTGCGATCAGAGAATGCACGTTGCGGGTATTGATATACCACCAGTTCTCTAGATAAATAGCTCCTAGAAGAGGCACTGTGTTCCTTACTAGGGGAAACGGAAGTCGAGACGTTGAAATGACAATCTGAGAACATTGGGGGAATCGGGCACCGAACACACTTCAAGATGACTAGCTTAACTCGATTGTCGCCTCATTCATACCCCACAATTTACGTATTTTGTGCCACTGTAGGGTACATTTTACTTCGGATCCAGTAGTCCAATCAGAAAAGATAACCTATAAGTTCGGCACTTATACATTGAAGCGGGATAACAACGTCTGCCTCTTTCCCGGGTGTTAAAGTCTAGAATTTTTTCGAGCGTCCGCTTTCCAGGTACCGTTCGATTATTTTCGCCACAACCCAAGAAAGGCTTCGTTCGTTGTCAGCGGCGATTGCTTCCAGCTCAGCTTTCATCTCCTTAGAGACGCGAATACTGAGGAATTCGGACTTCTTATCTGAATCGTTTTTCGGCATTCGTGTACCATGTCACACATTTTTTATTGACGACAATAATGTACAAGATATATCTTATGTGATATATGATCAAAGGAATGGACTCGGAAACGATACGCCGCTATGTGAAGGCGAGGAAGACAATCAACGAAAACGCGGATCATATAATTTGCATCGCATCAGTCTTTTCGGTATTCGAGGAGTGGCCCGACGACCGCATCGAGATCAGCCCCTTCGCTCTCGGCAAGCTGAATGATCTGATGACGCTCCACGCATGCCGCATTCTCTCCGCCCTCGAGGACTTCGCGACTGTTGGCGAAGCGGAGGAGTTTTTGGAGAGGGTGGAGGGCGGTGCGGACGAGATTTGCGATTAGTTGCATTGATTCGTTAGAGGCGAAGGAGTAGCTTAAATTATTTGTAGGATCGCTTCTGCCCTCGACACGAATCCCGACATCGCTTCTTCTGATAGAACTGTGATTAAGGCGTACGTACCGCTCGAGATTTTTGAGACGATGAACCTATAGACCGATGAGTGAAATGAAATACCGGATACGGTTTGAAAACGAGGAGCTTGGCTCCTTTACACTTGCCCAGCTGATGCGGATGAATAAGCGCGGCGAGTTCGACTTTCACGCCGAATATTGGTCTTCAAAAGTGGAGGGCTGGCGGCGTATTGCCGGAATAATGAATGAGGAGTATCCGCCCCGATTACTGGAAATGAAAGAAGCGGGCATTGAGTGCGTGGAAATCTCTCTATCGGGCAATGGCGACGATTGCCCTAGTTGCACAGCCCTTTCAGAGAAAGTTTACCCAATCGACGAGGTTCCTGAAGTCCCTCCATGGGACTGCTCTTGCGAGCCATGGTGCCGATGCATCATAGTGGCGAGGCAGAGAGTTTAACTAGGGACATTCTCTTGTGCCATGAAGGCTGTTATGTTCTTTTTCGCTTTGGCGTTTCTCTCTGCGTCCGCATTTGCGGGGCCAAGCCCGTTTGGTTTCGAGATCGGCAACCGCTACTCGGCCGAATCAATTCCTTATCGCATAAAGGAAAGTAAAACCTACAATGTGGTAGAGCCGCGAAACAAGATGGCAGAGGTTGCCTTGAAACTCAGAATACCTCATTGAGAAGAGAACAATGTCTGAAGGCCCAACTCCCAAATTTAGAGACTTGAAGGACTCCGGTGGCGATGGCGAATCGCTGGAGCAAATGGCGAAGCGTATGATTTGGGAGCGTCTGGCACATCCGTTCTTTTTCGGTTTCATTATCGCGTTTCTCGTCACCAATTGGGTCCCCGTTTCAATATTCCTGTTTTCAGATTTAGATATATACACGAAGATCGAAGAGCTAAAGACGGCCCATTCTTCTTATTGGGGTTGGTGGTATTTTGGTCACCCGGCACTCATCTCCGTTCTGTATATTTTACTTTGGCCTTGGCCTCGAAAATGGCTGAATGGTTACATGTACGGGCGCCTTGTCGAGGAAGCGAAGCAACGTTTTGCGTTTGAGGAAGAGCGTGGCCTAGAGCTTAGGAAGGCGCGGAACACTCAAAGGCGGACTGACATCATTTTTGAGGAGGATCAATTGGCGACCCGCGAGGCTGAATACGAATCGAGAAAAGCTGACTACGAAAAGCGGAACGCCGAAATTGCAAAATTCGAGGAAGAAGTTAATGAGGCTGAAGATCGGGTCGCTAGATTTAAAGAATGGGAGGCCAGTCGAAGTCTGGCAGAGGATAAACCCGCTGAAGAGGAAGTCCGAAGAATGACCAGTGATGACGAAGAGGAAGCGAGCGATGATCGCAAAGGCCTAGGTTTGCAGATAGATGAAAGGATGTACGATGTGCTACCTGGCGAATCGCAGAGGAGGGTTGATGCTCTATATGATTTTGGGTTTAGGAGTGCGTTTTTAAACGATCTAATAGGACATTCGAACGTCATAGATCCCGTGTATCAGTTGTTCAAGATCCACAATGTTCCATCCACGCTATTGGAGAAGTGGTTTTATGATAAACGCGAACTCGACAGAATTCTCCTAATCGTGAAGGCCGGATTTGCCCCGGAACAGGTTGAAACGCTGTTTGGAAAAGGAGAACGAGAGGCAAGCATTTTGGAAACGATCAATCGTGAAGGTGCAATTCCCCTGATGAGAAAGCTGAAAGGCGAAGAATAGTACTTGCTCTAAGGCGAAGCACTAGAGGTATGGGTGAGCAAAAGGGTCAGAGCTGAATTTTTGACCTCAAGACTTAGATGTTGCCTCTGTTCTTCAGATGCCAGAACCATCTGATGATCAGAGCAAACGTAGCGGTTGCGAACATGGCTAGTGCTCCAGGGGCTCTCATTTCAACCATTTCGCGACCGCGATAGAAGTAACGTATGTCGATGCTTTTGAGAAATGCGTCTCCGACGCTTGTTGAAGGTTCTTTGACGAATGCGATCAGGCTAGTCGTAGTCGCAATCCAGAAAATGGGTACTAGCAAAGCCAGCCAGGGAAAACTAAATTTCTCGACTGTTTCATTTCGCCACCAGAGCGAAACCAGGAATCCAACAACCGCGCAGCTCAAATAAAACCTCAGGTTCTCGCTCACGGTTGGATGGTGGTTGGATTCGAGTTGATTGGGCGTCCGCTAGAATTTTTTTGAGCGTCCGCTCTCCAGGTACCGGTCGATTATCTTCGCCACAACCCAAGAAAGGCTTCGTTCGTTGTCTGCGGCGATTGCTTCCAGCTCAGCTTTCATCTCCTTGGAGACGCGGATGCTGAGGAATTCGGACTTCTTTTCTGAATCGTCTTTTGACATTCGTATACCATGTCACACATTTTTGATTGACGACAATGATGCACAAGATATATCTTATGTGACATATGATTAAAGGAATGGACTCTGAAACAATACGCCGCTACGCGGAGGCGAGGAAATCAATCGACGAAAACGCGGATCTTATAATCTGCATCGCGTCAGTCTTTTCGGTATTCGAGGATTGGCCCGATGACCGCATCGAGATCAGTCCGTTTGCGTTGGGTAAGTTGAATGATCTGATGACGCTTTACACCTGCCGTCTCCTCTCCGCCTTGGAGGACTTTGCGACTGTCAGCGAGGCGAAGGATTTCTTGGAGAAGATAGCGGGTAAGAGGACGAAAAGTGAAGATTGAATGGTGAAGATGTGAATCCTGGATGAACTACATTGAAATGTAGGTGTGGACTGGAGGGGACTTCGTATATGCAAAATTTCGCAGAGAGTTTTAGGCAACCTGTGTAGATTACTAATCCTCTGAGTCATACACCAGTTCTTGAAGATTTGATCTTGCCAACTCCGTTTCGCGATGGTCCGCTCCTAGTGTTTTCTCGAAAATCTCGAGAGCTCTCCGGAAGTGTGCTGCTGCTTCAGAATGACGGTTGGTATCTCTAAGTAGCACGGCCAGATTGCTGTGAGCTTTGGCGGTAGTCAAATGTTCTGCTCCGTGTATTTTCTTAAATATCTCCAGAGAGTGATTGAAATGTTGCTCTGCTTCTGAATGGCGACCGGTCTCTTTGAGCAGGAGGGCCAGGTTGCTGCGACTTGCGGCGAGAATCGTGTCTTCCGCTTCGTGGTTTTTATCCAGGATTTCAATTAGGCGACGGAAGAATCGTTCTGCCTCCGTATGTCGACCAATTTCTGTCAGGAGTGGGGCAAAATCGTACAAGCTACTAGCAAATTCAGGACTATCTACTCCTAAATTAAAATCAGCGATTTCGATCGCGCGAACGATATATGGTTTTGCCTCTATGTGGCGACCATCCCTGACCAATAGTGACACAAGACGCGTTAGATCACTTAGAACTTTTGGGTGGCTTACGCCGAAGCTGTTTTCGTTTATCTTCAATGCTCGATGGAGATATGGTTCGCCCTCATTGAATCGATCAGTTCTGCTAAGTAACGCGGCTAGACTACTGAGGCTAGCTGCGACTAACGGATCATTCGCTCCTAGGTTATTCTCGTGTATTTCAATCTCTTGCCGAAATAATGGTTCGGCGTCGTCGAATCGATGACTGTGGTAGAGCAGCATTGCTCGATTGTGGACACTAAGTGGATACTCTCCTGGGTTCTTCTCTTCGATCTCAATGGCACGCTGAGTTAGCTTCTCGGCTTCGTCAAAGCGGTTGAAAAGAATTAGCACTGTAGCTAGGTTGTTTAGACTCTTCGCGACATTTATGTGGTCCTCTCCATATTTTGCCTCGGTAATCTCAACACGTCGTTGAAAGTACTGTTCGGCAATCGTGTTCTCAGCAAGTTTCAGGTGAACGAGACCCAATAAAGCTACAATATTTTGATCGTTCTCGTTCTCGATTTGAAGCACTTCCAGCATTGACTTTGCTTCTTGAAATTTGTCTTCACGAATCTTTGCGGAAACCAGTGACAATTGGGTTTTTAAGCTTGGTTCATATCCAGGGACCTTTTTGAGGGCCTCTTCAAGTTCGCGTTCTAATTGAGCCTGCTTGTCCAGCTGTTGCTTTGTGAACGGAGGTATTACAAAGTAGTTTTCGATTATCGGAGAATTGATTTGGATGTTTATTTCAATGTTCTCAATTTTATTAATCGTTTGATTTGTCTTAGGGTCCTCTAGGATGTATGCTAAGAAACCGCAGATCAGCACAGCAGCACCCGAGTATCGTGCTACGATTTTTCCTTTCGGACTCAGCTTATTACCGAGCGAATTGGGAGGGTACTTAAAAAACAGACCAAAAATCCCGAAAAGAACTCCTAATGCAAGGAAGATGACGCTCATATTAACTCGTAGTTGGTTTTCCTAGCCATCGGTATCGAGAATTCGAAATTTTGGTCTATGGGCAGGACGAATGCAATAGGTTTCTATTAATTAAGAAGATCTTGCAAAGGGTTAAGTAGCTTCCTTGTGAATAGTGCATAGAGGAGACAATGGACGAGAATGCGGATCTTATAATCTGCATTGTGTCGGTCTTTTCGGTATTCGAGGAGTGGCCCGACGACCGCATCGACATCTGCCCGTTTGCTCTGGGGAAGTTGAACGATTTGATGTCGCTCTATGCCTGTCGTATTCTGTCTGCTTTGGAGGACTTTGCGACTGTTAGCGAAGCGAAGGACTTTTTGGAGAAGTTGGAGAGGGAACGAAAGGTGAAGAATGAGGAAGATCTAGACAGGTAGAGAAATCAAGATTTAAGTCCTGACCCTCTTGGATTCTTTACCAGTGCCTAAGGCTGTGGTCGCCGTGAGCGGTCCGTAGCCCTGACTTGCTAAGTAACCTTATTTGACCACTTTCCATGATTCCCGCTCTTTCTCGTTTCTTCTGATGGATTTGCTCTTTGAGCAAACATGCTCGACCCTTGATTTTGACAGGTTGGTTGATGCAACGATGGCTTCTGTACTACGGAACGTGTACTCGGAGCCCCTGATGAATTTCACTATTTTTGTCTCATCTATTCGGAATCTTACAAATCCGACACCCCAGATAATTAGGGCGAACAAAATTGCCCCAATGACACTCTGTATTATTCCGTTGTTAAGGTCTTCAGGCATCGCTAATAACGTTGAGGCCTCTCAGGAGAGTCACAGCGGCGGTTCGAATCGAGTGCGGTGGCTTCGTTGTGTAGGTCACAACACGTATGGTAGTCAATAATTTGGTGAACCTTCAAAATTACATGCGTTCCAAACCTGATCGAAGGTTTCTTTCATGATCGATTTAGAGTCAAATTCATAGTTCTCAGTATAGATTTGAGTTAAGATTAGATGTTCGCGATCAATCGGAGATCTTTGCTCGCTTATTCTATAGTCGCCCTGTGCACCTGTCATTTGAAAGCCTCTGACATTTAGAAGACTTAAGCCAATCGCTGTTGGGGGTTGTATCGAGTGTTTTAGACTGAAGTCTCTGAATTGGTCCAATGCAGAGATAATTGGGTCTTCGAATCCCCTGGAAAGACAGCCGTTCCCTTCGCGGTCTGTGTGCGACAATAGTCTCGAATCAACCGCCTCGATAATCCCGTTTCTGAATATTTGAACGTATCCTTCAGACTTAACTAGATTGCCTGGAGTGTTGGTTATCAACCCGTCGAAATTGTTACGAGTAGTAAAGGTTGAGCAGTGCATTGGTTGTATATGATCTCCGCTACTTTGGACGCTTGAGATGTCGAAATTGGGTTCAGGACTAAACGAATCTAACGGAATCAAATGGAGGCAAATCATGCTTTTCCCATCTAGAGGTACTGGTGTATTGCCTTGTAAAACGGTGTCGATTCTCTCTGTTCTGAAATAGTTTATTCGATCATAGAGACTCTCCGAAGCAACAAATGCCGATCTTATCTCATGAACATCCAAAGGGTATTTCCCCGCAGAGTTGCGAGAGAAGAACTTAGAAGAACCCTTGAATGTGACCATATGTGGCTTGTTAAGGCTATTCGGTAGTCTAATGACCAACGCATTTTGACCATTGCTCAGTTCGAAACTCTTGATTTTGCAACCCGTAATTCGCGGTTGAATACCATTCCTAATTATTTCTTCAATCCTCAAGGTGTCTCGATCATTGTCAAAAGAACCGAAGCCTGTCAGTTCTTTGGCGATGCCGTCCTCATCTCTGATACCAAAAATCAAATCACCGCCACTCGCATTCGCTAGTGAGCTTACATCTGCGAGGAATTCTCTTTTGTCTCCATCGCTTCCGATGTTGAGGCTTTGTTTAAACTCTATCGATCGAGATTCTCGTGCCTCGTCGCTTATGAGAGAAACGAGATCGCTTTCCTCGACCAAATCTATCGATTTTGATATCATGCTTATCTTCTGTCCTACTCGCAGCCTATTGCCGTTGTATGAGCTTCTTCGTTAGGTTGATTGGTTAGAGGTTTCGTCTTGTGTTCAGGTATTAGTCTGCACGTAGAATTATGAGTGAGTGTAACGCAGGTCCAAAACGTTTGCCATACGCGGGAGATCTGCCTTTTGAGCGGTGAACAGACTTAGTACACCATACTCTCCCAACGCCATCGCTTCTTCTTGAAATATCTCGTTCGAGTTCTGCCCGTCGCCCATTTGGAATACATAGCGGGCAGGAGCGGCTGAATCGACTACCTCGGGCCGTGCATCAGATCCCTTCTGGATTACCCGTTCCGTAGCACTTTTGATGACGGGTTTATCCCGGATTTTTCTGACACCGGCGAGCCAGAGCTTCCGCGAAAACCACTTCCACCGAAGGCTTCCGTCCCATGCACGAAAACTAAGACCGCAAGGAACTAAATCTTCGCCGAGGTAACGGATAGCCGCGCATTTCATGGATGCACCAAACCTTGATGTGATCTGCCGGATACCTTTCATCCCGCCGCCAGTCTTTTTGAAAGCTTTTCTGATCAGTAGGCTTGGGAGCAGGAGATGGGAAGCGAAGAGGTCCGCTTCGCGCTCCATCAAATTGTCCTGAATGGCGTTTTCCCCCATAGATGGCATTAGACGATCTGCGAGGACTGCTCTGTGTTCATCAATGAAATAATGCCCCAGTTCATGGGCAATCGTGAATCTACAACGAGGAGCGTTCGGAGTGTTTCCGGTCGCAAGGTTGCAAGCCACTCGATAGCCTTTGCTGTCTTTAATCAAAAGGCCGTCAAATGGCTCCAGGAAATCGTCGAAAATTAGCTCGATGGAAGAATCTGCTAAGACGGCATCTAAAACTGTTCCGTGCGCCGTCTGATGTTCCTCGGCAACGTTCTCAGCTAGGCACCGGATGAAATCTGCCCTATCGGGAGGGATGATCGACCTCTCTTGATGGACGCCACGCATTCAATCATCTTTCCTTTTCAGTTTATTCAAGGTCTCGTCAGAGAGTTTCACCGCACCATGGCGGGCCGCAATTGCAAAGGGCGCGGAGTCGGGTTGTTCGGGGAATTCAACAACTTTGCTATCCTCCTTGTCTCCGAGTATATATTTCATTGCAGCGTCGATGTCGCTCAATCGCTTAGGGATACTGGCTTCCATCGCTTCGGTCGGAAGCTCTTCGTCTACGTCGAGGTCCGAAGGAATTATGTACCCAGCCTTTTGCATCGCGATTCGCATGCGTTGCGTGAGTTCCTGAATTTCTCTTTCTTCGGAGTTCATATATTAATTCCTTTTTCTTGAAGCTTTGCTTTGAAACGGACAAGAGCACGGCTTTTGAGCGTGCGGATATATGGTCTGGTAGTCTTTAGGTGATCGCTCAGTTCCTGTAGGACATCCCGTGGTAATTTTGACTGTGGGTTGGTGAAGTCCGGGCAGTGTTGCAGCCAAGTCCTAAGAATTATCTTATCGCGCTCGGAGAGCTCCTCCAATACCTCCCGAGCTGCGTCGACTTCTGGAGATGGTGGAGCTTCTGCCATTGGCTCGACTATATCGGTTGCGACATCCTCCCAGAAGTCCGCATCACGGGTTTGAGTCGGATTCGGCTTGCGTAGTTCGTCGTAAGCTAAGCGTTTCCCAATTCTCAGCAGCCAGGCTTCGAAGCGTGCCCGCGTATCGTCGGGATCTTCACCAGGTCTTCGGTCAAACTTAAGAACGTGACGAATCGCCTTCATAAATGTTCCGAGCACTACGTCTTCAAGGTATCCAGTCTCTTTAAGCGGTTTATATAGTCGGCGGAAAAGCCAATCGTAGTATCTGACGTAGAGTGAACGAGCAGCAGCTTGCCACTCCTCACCTTCGCCAAGGTCCAGCCACTCAAGTAGTGCGGCAAGATCTTCCTCCGCGAAAGGGTCGGGTTGTTCGATTGTTGATATTCCGGTCATGAGTGGGTTCCAATTTTGGCCCTATGATTAAAGACGGAAAACCGTGACACAATCTTTTCCTCCAGATTTCAGAGGCGAAGACTAGAGTGTGATACGGTTTTTCGTTTTCCCTTTAGGGACGCAAATCCGTCGTCTCATAACTCAATTGAAAATGAAAAACAAACGAGATACAATTACTTACGACCTGAAAGAGGGTCGAAAGGTCGTCTACAAGGGAACAACCAATGACCCCGTGGCACGGGAGGCTCGCCATCGCGCCGAAGGAAAGGTCTTCGACCGTCTGGTTCCTACGTCCCGTCGAATGACGGAAGGCGGAGCCAAAGCCAAGGAGAAGGCTTCGCTAGCATCGTACCGTCGGAGTCATCGGGGCAGGAACCCGAGATATAATCGAGACAGCGACGGATAGAACGCTATGTCTGGACCCGGATTATACAACGGCCCTCTGGATAGTAGAGCCAGCGTAGCCTCTGTAAGGCAGTTCTCGACCCCTCGGTACGCACCACAACAGTTATAGAAAGGAATAGTAAATGAGCGATTCGAAATTTAGGGATGGAAACAATAATTGGGCGAACGTCTTTCGCTTGATCGACAATAATCGGGACATCCTGATTGAGCTGTATTTAGATAAGGGAGTGGCTGCTGATCAGTTAAGGGTCCATCTCGAGGCCCTCGAGGAAGTCGCCGACAAGTTCAAGAGGGCGACTGGAATTGCTGTATCGATGGGGTGTATCCTGAGGTACATTCTAAATCAAAGAAAACAGGGTAAATGGGTACGACTGGGGCGGGGTGCGAAGCGAGTGTTGGCGCCAATCTATAGCCTGAGCGAGGGCGAGATCACTGCTTTGAAGATAGTCTACAGGAAGATAGGTGAAGCGTTGGACACGTATTTGTATGCCCCTAGTCTGGCTAAAAAACTGGCTCTTGGATTTAGGTTACTCACTGGGCGTAAGATCAACGGGTGGATGCTCGTTCGCATTATTATGAACAAACGGAAACACGGGGAGTGGATTTCGCTAGCGGATCCCACGGAGCCATTTGATATTGGGGTTGATCTTCGTCTACTTGATGATCTCGACAACGAGATGGCAGGCTAAATACCCATTAGAGCGCAGTTGATTGACGGCTGCTCATTCATTTGCATTGGCCTATGGAAGGCGTCCAGTAAGATAGAATGAGAGAGTGATACGTCTACGCCCTCGGGGCTTTCCGCTTCAACGAGGTTTCGAGGCCCGCGGGCACCGGATGGTTTGGCGTGGGTATCAGCGGAGGGTGTGGCGAAGTCTCTAAAGTCTTGCGGTGTTCGTTCACCGAAGGCTAAAAACTGAATAAATGGCCAACGTAGCGAATCTACCGCCGGACAATACACGGCCACTTCTTCATCGCCGTCTACCCCTTGAACTAAATCGAAGTAATTGAATTTCCTATCTACAATGAACAAATGCGTGGCTTGGGTCGTGGTTCTGCTGGCAATTGTATCCACTAGCGTTGTAGAGACTGCCGCCCAAGGGGATCTGTCCAGTGAACCTTGGGAGCGTATCCAGGATCCGGTAGAGGTTGGATTTTCTCGAGAGGGTCTCGATAGGGTAGACGCGTATGCTCGGTCGCTGAATTCGCATGGAATTGTGGTGATCGTGGGAGGGCGTCTGCTCTTCGAGTATGGCGACATCGAGGAAGTGAGTTACGTTGCTTCGGTGCGCAAGAGCATATTGTCCATGCTCTACGGAAACTATGTCGCCGAAGGCGCCATCGATTTAGATCTCACCCTCGAGGACTTGGAGATAGATGATGTAGACGGGCTGCTTCCCATCGAGAAGCGCGCGACCGTAGAGGATCTCCTCACGGTTCGTTCTGGAGTCTTCCACGCCGCTTCGAATCCCGGAGGTTATCTGGAATACGCGCCTCCCAGAGGTTCACAGGAACCGGGGACCTATATGCTCTACGCCAATTGGGATTTTAATGCGGCGGGAACTATATTCGAGCAACTGACTGGAAAGAATATCTTCGACGCTGTATCCACCGATCTAGCGCAACCGCTTGGGCTGCAGGATTGGAACCGTGATCGACACCAGAAATCGGGCGACGCATCGCAATCCGTGCATTTAGCCTACCACATGTGGTTTTCGACTCGAGATATGGCTCGGCTCGGAGAGTTGATGCTCCGCGAGGGCCTTTGGAAGGGTGAGCAGGTCATACCAAGCGATTGGGTGAAACGGACCGTCTCGGTGTTCACGCCGAGTGAAGAGATGAATCCATCGGAATTGCGCGGTGGCGAATTCGGATATGGACACATGTGGTGGGTTTGGGACGGGCCTCTCGTTCCTTGCGCTTTCGAAGGAGCCTATTCAGCGAATGGAGCCTACGGCCAGTACATCACAATAATCCCCAAATTAGACATGGTTGTCGCTCATAAAACGGTACCTCCCAGGCGTACGAGTCGGACGCACTACGCGGGCATCTTAAATCGACTTGTCGCTGCCAAAATCACACCGGTGTGCTCCGACCCATCCCGTCCGCAGGCTTTGGATGCGACGGTTCACCGGTTGGAAGTCAATCTGCCTGAAAGCGTCTTGCAGACCTATGTCGGCGTGTATCAATTTGAATCGGGATTATTGATTACTGTTACCGTGGAGGAGGGAACGCTCTGGGCCCAAGCCACGGGCCAGGACCGACACCAGATGTTTGCAGAATGGGAAGGAGAGTTCTTCCTCAAGGATGTAGATCTGCAAGCCTCCTTCACAAAGGACGAATCAGGGAAAGTCGTTGGGCTCGTCACTCGCAAAAATGGGAGGAGTTATGTGGGGACGCGAGTCCGGAATTAAAGAGTGAAGTGTGAAGAGTGAGAAGTGAAATGGGGAATGATTGAATTATAAAAGTAATCTTTGCGGTCTCCGCGTTCTCGAACCCGTCGAAGGCCCCGATCCGTCGGTGGCTTCGACGGTGGGCGGTTATTATAAACCAGTGATGGAAGGATTGGGTGGAGGAGCGGTTGCGGGACGGCCGGGACGCTGTCTCCCTGGAGTTTCCGAGTATTCTTGCTTTTTTCGGACGAGGCGTACTGGCTAATTTCTGGTTTGAAAGGGCCGTTTTCCTGGCCGGTTTAGAATGCCCCCTGAAGATACAGAGCAAGCGCGGTGGTTTTCGTCACATCTGCTGCCTCATGAGCCGCTCTTGAGAGCGTGGCTCGAGGATCGCTATCCTGAAGCGAATAATATAGACGACATCATTCAGGATGCGTATTTGCGTGTGCTAAACGTGCGTCACAGTCGCACGCTCCGTTCGCCGAAAGCCTTTTTATTTAAGACAGCGCGCAACTTGGCTCTCGACCATTTGAGGAGCCATAGCGTTTCGCGCACAATTCCTTTGGTAGATGATCATCTCTCAAACGTCATAGACGGGAGCGAAACTGCGCCGGAGGCAGTCGCTCGTAAACAAGAGCTGCTGATTATGAGAAAAGCCATTGAATCGCTTCCCGAACGTTGCCGTCAAATCGTCACGCTGCACAAGGTTTACGGAATTCCTCAGAAGGAAGTCGCAAAGCGAATGGGAATCTCCGTCAACACGCTTTCCACACAGTTGGCGATCGGCTTGGCCAAGTGCACTGCGTATGTAGAGCGTTATCGCAAAGAAGGACTGGATTGAAAATATGGATACGCCCTTCCAAGATAATCGTAAGAATGTGGAGACGGAAACCGATCGGATCGATCGGGAGGCTACCAATTGGGTGGTCCGCAAGTCGCGCGGTTTGAGCGAGGCGGAAGAGATAGAATACCGGAATTGGTTGGCGGCAGATCCGCGCCATCAAGACCGGATCGAGGCTCACGCGCAGACCTGGTCGAATATGGACGGTTTGTCGATGTTTCGCGCGGGATCGGGCGAAGCGGATGTTGATCCCGATCTGTTTGCGCCGGTGCAGACGAGTTCGAGTCGGCGCGCGAGTCGCTTTGCGCCGTTGATGGCCGCTGCTGCTGCGGTCGCCGTGGTTGCAGTGGGCGCCTACTTATGGCGAGGGGGAGGAACGATTGACTCCCCGATTTACGCGGACAAGGCGGAGCGTTTCGAGACTGATTCATTCGAGCGGCACTTTCTTGCCGATGGTTCCTTTATCGAACTAAAGAGCGACTCCGAAGCCGCGGTTCACTACACAGCAGATACGCGCCGCTTCACACTTCTTCGCGGCGAAGCGCACTTCAGCGTAGCGAAGGACCCGCTTCGGCCCTTCGTCGTTGTGGCGGGGGAGACGGAAATCCGAGCCATTGGCACCGCGTTCAATGTTCGCCTGAACAACGAGGAGGTGGAGTTGTTGGTGACCGAGGGCGTCGTGCGCCTGTCTCAGACAGTGGTCAGTGGCGCTAGCGCGAATGACGCGAGTCCGGAGCTGTTTTCGCGAGAACTCACCGCCAGCCAGCGGGCGGTGGTTAAGTTCGATCCTGCGGCCCCAGCTCCGTCGATCGAAAAGGTGTCGAATGACGACATTGACGAGCTCCTTGCCTGGAAGCACGAGGTTCTCGATTTTGAAGAAACGCCTTTGTCGCGCGCGGTTTTGGAATTCAACCGCCGCAATCTGATTCAGATAGAAATTGCGGACGAATCGCTCGCCGACTTAGAGATTGGGGCAAGCTTTCGTTCCGACAATATCGAGGGCTTGGTGCACATGCTGGAGATTACGGCGGGAGCGGAAGCCGATCGCAGTGTCGAGGGAAAGATTCTTCTCCGGCTGAAGGAGTAGACTCGCGAATTGCCCGGGTTGGCGCGCTCGGCAAGAGGGGGGAATGGCGTCGGCGATAGCCGTTGCCTCGCGCGTGAAAAACGTAATATTCTTTTGGTTGCTTTATCCGATTCACCCGTCTTGGGGGCGCGCAAAACGCTCCTATGCCCCAAAATGACTTATCGTATCTGTTCGCACGCATCCCCGTATGGGTGGACTCGACTCGGTCGTTTGCTGGCATTGGTCGTCGCGCACACCTGCTTGTTTGTCTCCGTCATTGCGGAGGAGGACAGGCATTTATTCGCTGTTCCGGAGGGCAGCGCCAAGAAGACCCTGAGACAAGTCGCGCGGCAAGGCAAAGTGGATATCCTGTTTACCGTGCCGGTGATACGGGGGGTGCAGACCAACGCGTTGGAGGGCCAATTCACGGTCGCCGAAGCGTTCAAGCGCCTGTTATTGGGGACTCCCTTGGCGGTTGTCCACGACGAGGAGTCGAACGCATATACCATCGTTCGACGCCCGTCCGAAGACATCCCGAAGGAGCCAATCGAGCAAGATGAACCCAATAACAAATCGGAAATGAAGAATAAACAGTCGCTACTTAAAAAACTGCTTAACGGCGCCTTGGCCGCGACCTCGGCGGTCGGGATGGGCGTTGCGAACGCTCAAGATTCCGACTCCAATACCAACGAAGTCTTCACTCTTTCACCCTTTGTGGTCGATGCGGAGAAGAACAAAGGCTATATAGCCACTGAGTCGATCATCGCCACTGGCTTCGCGGAAGAAGTATATAAAACCCCCATCAACATACAACTGGTCACCGAAGATTTTATGGACGACCTCAATCTCCAGACCATCGAATCGGTCGCCAGCTACGTTTCAGGAGTGCAGGCCATCGATGCCCCGGTTTCCGGAAACATCACCGATGGAGGGCTTTTTAAAGTGCGCGGTTTCAATACAACGTGGAACACGCGGAACGGAGTGCGCCGCTACGCCCTGGTAGGTCGTGAGAATGTGGGACGGGTAGAAGTGATCAAGGGGCCGCTTTCGGTCTTCTTCGGACAGCAAGCCCCGGGCGGCGTGGTGAACTATGTGTCCAAGCAGCCCTCTTTCCGGAAGGAGAATCAGATCGGATTTCGGGTGGGAACTGACGACGAGTTTTACTACTCGCTCGAATCACAAGGGCCGATTGGCGATTCGGACACCTTCGCTTATCGAGTGATGTATTCAAATAACGATGGCAGGGGATGGCGAGACTTCGAGTACATCGACCGCGAGTTTTGGTATGGCGGCTTTCTTTGGCAGCCCACCGAAAACACGCGTGTGATGCTGGAAGCAGAAACTCTCGAGGAAACCGCGAATCGAGGCAGAAACCATCTCGTCGCCCCGGAAAACTATCTAGAGGACTGGGCCAACCCGCCTGCGGAGGCTGTTCAATATGCCATCGACAACGCCCTAGCTGTTCCTAGCGGCCCTCAGTATGCAAAGCAGCGGGACGAGAATGGAGCCCTCGTCCTCGATGAATCCGGCAACGCGATTCCCGTAGTGGCAGACGCATCGAACGCGGCTGACGTGTTGCGCGACCGCTGGCTCTGGAGCAGCCGGAACTGGGAGAACGATATGAACGCGGCGGGACTCTCGAGAAACCGTACCGCCACCTTCCCAGTCGCGACCGGTCTTGGATATGATCAAAACGTGACCGGTCCGCACAGCGTGCTCTTCAACAAGTCCAAGGTGTTTAACGCGGATGTTAGTCACCGGATTAATGATACATTCTCGGTCCGGGCAAACTACTTGCTCGACGACGCGTTTCGAGGCGCGATGAACCAGTCTCAAAGTGTGGCTCGCGGAAACGGCGGACTGCAGGTGGGAGGGCAAACGTCGGACAACGACAACTGGTCGTGGAACCTGCGGGGAGAGGTGCTCGGTGAATTCACCTTTGCGGGTATGCGGAACAAAGTGCTCGTCGGGGTGGAACGCTATTATGACGAGTGGAGGCAATTTAGCAACACTCCCTACGCAGTGCCCCGAACCGGCATCGAGTATTTCAATTCGTTTCTGAACGGCTACGATCTCGATGCGGAAATCGCGGGCGACACGTCGCAGCGCGCCTCGGCTCCCTCAGTCGGAAGTCCGACCTCAACGCCTTGGAATCCGCTGAATATAAGAACCGAAGGCTGGCCCGATCCTGCCTCGTTCTTTATCGACTCCATTCCTCCCTTCCATCGCAAGTCGGGGTCGACATCCGACTACTGGCGTATCCAGGAAAACACGCGCGACGGGATGTATGCATCGTGGACTGGTTCGGCGATCGACGGTCGGCTGACCGCGGTGGCGGGCGTGAGGAGAGAGGAGTTCCGAAACCAGCAAGTCGTTCAAGGGACGGGCCAAGTCCAGCCTGTGATCGATACCGCTAAAAACACGCCTTCGATCGGAGCCGTATTCGAAGTAAGCGACGGCATCTCGCTCTTCGCCAACTATAGCGAGTCCTTCAATATCAACTTTGGCCGAGCGGTACGAATCGGGCCGGATGGAACGGACGAAGACGCGACGCCGGAGGAACTTGCCGTGCGCGGCGACCCGTTACTTGGCGATGGATTTGATCTCGGATTCAAGTTTCAAACCACCGATCGCAAACTCGTGGGATCCATTAGCTACTTCGAAAACACGCGCGATCAAGGACAGGCGAGGGACCCTGCGGCGACGGCTGCCGACCCGCGCAACGCTGACGGGCTGGAGCGTGTCACCCGGTTCTCGCCGGCTGGGAAAGTCGGGGCCAAGGGCTTCGAGGCCGATTTATTTTGGACGCCTATTCCCGAGTATACCATGATGTTCTCGTATGGATACATTCCGGAGATTGAAGTCCTCGATGGCGGGCCGGATGGCGTGTTCGACAACCGCGTAGGGCTGCGCCAGCGCAACGTGCCCGAGCACGACTTGAGTATTTGGAATCGCTATACGTTTACAAGCGGCAATTTCGAAGGCCTTCAGCTCGGTTTCGGCGTTGTCTACGCGAGCGAAATCATTGTTAACGAACTCAACGCTGGCTGGGACGGCGTGACTATCGATGGCTTTACTAAGTTCGACGCGATGGTCGCCTATCAAACCGATGTTTTCGGCCCGGACGCGCGCTTCACTCTGAGTATCAACAACGTGTTTGAAGAGGAGTACTATCAGCAAGCCTGGATCCCAGGAGCAGGTCGACGTATTACTCTCTCCACACGCTTTTCGTTCTAATTGTGGGTTAGCGTAGTTAGTGATTGATTGCACTAGGGGGCTCCGGGCGTCAGGCGCGGAGCTCCTTTCTGTTGCAAGCGTAAGATTGGATAGCTACGGTTCCTATCGGATTTCAATGGAGGCGGAAGCGCTTTTCGCGGATTCAAGACCGGCCCAATTGACTAGGCTCACTTGGTACTCGTAGACGCCCGGCGAGAGTTCGCTTGTATCCAAATACTCCATTTGGCTTAAAGGCCTTCGCGGAGTGTCGCTGTAGTTGGGTTCCCTGAAACGCGTGGTTCGCTTTTCAGTGTCGCCGGTAGGCGCTGTGTAGGGAGGGAGGAGCGTCCCGTTGCGATAGACGCGAAAAGTCATGATACCGCTTTCCCAGTCGGGTTTTGCATTCCACTCCACGCGAATGCCTTGGCGATTCGCGGAAATGCCTACGACGCGGGGCGGTTCGCGAGGCGGCGATTCGTCGAACACATCGCCGTCCGTGATAAAGCGTGTCCATTTTTTGGCGACATCCTTGTTGGGAAACCAGCAGCTTTCGGCGGCGAGCGTGAGTTTCGCTTCGACAGGATCGAAACCGTCCCGATTTACGACAGCTTCGATCCACGGAATCGAGAAATAGCGGGTGTTGCCGCAATTGTGACCTGACGCTGGGTCGAGAACGAATGTGACGGGCGCGTTTTGACGACGGAGCTGGGAAAAGAACAGGACGCTGTCGTCGTAGATGGCGCCGAATCGTTCGTGCCCTTTCTCGTCAATACCGACGTGTATTAAAATGGGAACGTCCGAGGGGAGGTCTGCGGAATCGGGAGTGCGATGGCGCAGGTCTTGCCGTCGGTAGGCGGCTGATTGGAAGATTGCCGCTTCGAATCGACCGGGGAATTGCGCCATCATCCGTTGTGTCCAGTAACCCCCTCCCGAGTGGCCCCAGATGATCCATGGAACGCGGGTCAGAGCCTCGTGCCCACTTGCTCTCGCAAGTTCCTCCAACGCTTGCACGAACGCGCGACTCGTTCCTCCCGAGGGATCGGACCAGCCTTGACAGCTATCGACAGGCCAAAGACTCGACCCCAACAATGCAGCGTCTACACGTTCAGCGAGAAGCCGCCAGTGCAAGTCGTCGGTCGCGGTCTGCCCTGCAGTTTGAGCGGCGTCGCCGCATCCGTGCTGATGCAGCAAGATGCGCTTGACCGTGGAGACGTTCTCGGGAATCCACAGCGTGTAGTCCGCGTGGGCGAAGGTCTCGTTCGGCTTTGGATGAATTCGAACGCTATAGGCGTCTCCGTTCGCATTTGTCGCCAGGAGTATCGCGAGAGCCAGTATTCGAGGACTCCGTTTCATTGTGTCGAAAATGATGGCTGGGGTAGGTGATGATTACGAACGCGGAATCACTCGGCTTCCGCAGTTTTGGCAGGTGCCGTAGATTATCACTTCGTGGGAGGTCATGGTGAAGCCGGGCGGGAGGAGTTTGCTGAATCCGCCGGGAGACTAGAATGAGTTGTGAGTGGTGAAAGGTGGATTGTGAAAGAGGGAAGGAGAGACGGGGGGACGAGGGGCGTATGGGTCCGCTCCTTCTTCACTTGCCGCCCGACACCGGATTGCTCTTCGAGGGGACGCCGGTTTTGGGGACTTCGACTTCGGCGGTCCAGGCGATGGCGTTTAGGATGAGGGTGCGCCAGTTGTCGCTGTCCCAGGTGTGATGGTAGTGGGCGCCGGTGGTGCCGAAGCCGCGGCCTTTGCCGCCGGGGCGTTCGTACGCCCAGCCGATGTGTTGAATTTCTCCCGCAGCCATGGATTTGCGGACGTGCGGGTTGTTGGAGTGCGGGCCGTCTTTGCGATCCATCGTGCTTTGCGGTGGGTGAGCCGAGAGGATGGGGGTGACGCCTTTCATGTTCTGCTGGAAGCGCATGTGGTAGTACCATTCGTCGTCTTGCGTGAAGGGAGTCACGCCGCGGGTAATCGGGTGCTTGGGCAGCGACTTTATTTCAGCCGTCCAATGCGGGTTCACCGACCAATGCGTTTCGAAGTAGCCGCCCATTGCTCGGAGCATGAGGTCGCCCGCGCGTCCGACAGGAACTTCCACCGCGTAGTGCATGAATACGAATCCGACGCCCGCGTCGATGAGCGCTTCGAACTGGTCGAGGTGCTCCATGACGAGGTGGTTTTTGCCGCCATTGCAATAGATGACGACGCAGTCGGCCCCGTCGAAGGCGTTCGGGTCGGCGGGCCAGCCCATGTGGCGGAAGGTTTCGAAGCCGAGTCCGCTTTCTTCCAGCGCTTTGGCGAGGAGGTCGTTGCCGCTGAGGTGAGCGTGCTTTTCCGTGTCTTTCCCTTTGTCGGCGAGGAACACGACTTTCGTTTTCTCGGCGAAGGTGGCGGTCGAAAGGGCTAGGAGGGTTGTGGCTGCGATGGCAAAGAGGCGAAGTATTGGTTTCATGGATTCGAGTTGTTTACTTGGTTGGTCGTTGTATTAAATAATTGGTGACTGTTTCTTTGTGGAGCGGGGGTTCGTGTCGAATTAGTGCAACGCTTGGGGTTGGGCGGCGTCCCATTCCTCTTTGCTCACTGTTTTGCGTGTCTGCAGGTGGATGTGGGTGCCTTTCTTGTTGCCGGCGATGACGTCGAGCAATCCGTCGCCATTGATGTCGGCCGCCGCGACTTGGGTGCCGACACCTGAATCGTCGTGGATGAGGTGGGGCACGAAGTCGACTCCGCCGGGGAGGCCTTCGACGCCGCGTTTGAGTTCGAACCAGTAGGTTACGGCGGCGGCGTTGGGCTCGGGGTCTTTGTTGGGGCCGTGGGCCCAGAAGCGTTTGCCGACGACGAAGTCGGTGAGCCCGTCTCCGTTGAAGTCCGCCGTGTCGAAGGCGTGGGGCTGGGAGAATTTCACGCCGTAGCGGTTTTCTTCCGGCGTTTCGTTGATGAAGCGATGCATCTCGAAGTCGATGCCGCCGTCGCTGGTCTGGGTGTGTTCCAGCCACGCGATGCCCCAGCCGTGTGATTCGATCGCGGTGATGATGTCGTTGTCGCCGTCGCCATCCACATCGTAGACGAGCATTTGGGCGCCATCGAGTTCGAAGGGCCAAGTGTGCGCTTTCCAGAGCGGATCGCCTTCGAGGGACGCGGGCTGTTCCCACCAGCCTTTTGACTGCACGAAATCGGGTCGTCCGTCGCCGTTGACGTCGCCGAATCCCAGGCCGTGCGCGTAGCGGGTAAGTTCGAGGTCCTCGGAGATCCTGTGAAAGGTCCAGGGCTGGGTGGGGTCGTCGGGATCGGGGGCGGCCCAGCCGAGATGGCCTTGGGTGTGGAAGATCAGCTCGGGGCGTTCGTCTCCGACGAGATTACCGAAGGCGGGCGACTCGTTGTCGACTTCCCGGAAAACGATGTGCCGCGGCCAGTGGCTGTCTTTGCCTTTCGGGTTTTCGAACCAAAGGTGCTCGTGGTCCTCTTTGTAGCCCGGCCAGCCGACGACGAGTATGTCGTCCCAGCCGTCGTGGTCGAAGTCGTGAACGAAGGTGAGGAAGTTGTCAGAGTACTTGAGCGGGTCGTAGATTTTCGCGGGGCGGTATTCGTGTTTTCGGGAGAAGTCCGGGCCTGCATACCAGAACGGTCCCGACACGATGTCGACGACGCCGTCCTGGTTGAAGTCGCCGTGGTACGCGCCTTCGGCGTAGAATTCCGCCGAGAGTTGGTTGGTGTCCCAGGAGATGAGCTCGCGTTTCGTATCAGCAACCGGGATACAGGCGGTCAGGCAGAGGGCTGTTGCGATGAGAGTGATTCCTAATGATGAGGTGATTTGGGGCATTGGTTTTTGGATAGTTCGTTTTCGTTCCGATTGGCGGAACTACGCCGCGACGTGGGATGGGTTTGGGGATGGAGGGAATGAGGGAATGAGAGATAGGGGAGGAGGGTCGGTGTCGTGGTGAGGTGAATACGGTTGTGGGTTTGGCGAGGAGTGGTTAAGTGGCGCAGCTCCGGCACGTCCCATAGATGACGACTTCGTGGGAGGTCATGGTGAAGCCGGGCGGGAGGAGCTTGCTGAATCCGCCGGGGCAACCGTAGAGATCGTACATTTTTTGGCAGGTTTCGCAAACGAAGAAATGATGGTGCGTTTCGGTCTGGATCTCGTAGTGCGGGGGGACGCCGGCGACGTCGATCTTTCGGGCGTCGCCGTTTTCGACGAGTCGTTTGAGGGCGCGGTAAACGGTCGCGAGTCCGAGTCCGGGGGATTTTCTTGCGGCGGTTGCCAGCAATTCCTGTGGCGTCACGGGCCGGCCGATGTCGCGGAGCGTCTGCAGGATTGAGGACCGTTGTTGCGTCTTCGATTGCACGGAAGGAGTTTCGCAAATGGCATCTGAGAATCAATTCTCAAATTTTATTGACGAGGTTTTGGTTGCCAGTGAGAATTTATTCTCAATTTTTATCATGCTCTCGCCCCGACAAGTCCTGGACACCTACTATCTGGAAGCCCGCCGCGATCTCCTCGAAATTGCGGCTCTCTTAGATCGCTACGACGCTGCCGTGGAGCGGGAAGGAGCCCCGGCGGACGATGAAGAGACGCTCGACATCCTGCGTCGGGCCTTGGCTCATTTGGCCGACTCGGATTCTCCCTCTGGCGAGCGGACCGCCGCCTTGCTCACGCTTTTCTCCGAAATCTGATTCCCGCTTTTGCTATGCAGATCATCCAGCCCCATTATCACGCTATCGCCCGCACCGCTCAGGACTACGAGCGCATGGCCATGTCCGGCGTGGTCGCGGTGTGCGAACCCGCCTTTTGGGCCGGTTTCGACCGTCGCTATCCGGAGACGTTTATCGACTATTTCGCCCAGATTTCGGAGTTCGAGCCGACGCGCGCCGCCCAGTACGGCATTCGCCACTTTTGCTGGGTCGCGGTGAATCCGAAAGAGGCCGAGGACCCGGAGCTGACGCGGGACGTACTGAAAGCGATGCCAGAGTTTCTCGAGAAGCCGACCTGTTTGGGCGTTGGGGAGACTGGGTTGCACAAGTCGACTCCCAACGAGATCGACGCTCTGCAAGCGCACGTGGAGATTGCCATGGAACATGGGCAGTTGGTGCTCATTCACACGCCGCACCTCTCCGACAAAGCCCATGGCACGAAGACGGTGATCGAGGCGCTCGACGGTCTCGACATCGACCGCGGCCGCGTCTGGATCGACCATGTCGAGGAGAACACGATCGATTCTGTCCTCGACGCGGGCTACTGGGCGGGGATGACGCTTTATCCCGTCACGAAATGCAGCCCGCGACGGGCTGTGGATATTTTGGAAAAGTACGGCTCCGAGCGACTGCTGGTGAACTCCTCCGCCGACTGGGGGCCGAGCGATCCGTTTACACTTCAGGAGTGCATCCTCGAGTATCGTCTCCGCGGCCACAGCACTCAGGAGGCGATCGAGATCTTTCATAACAATCCCTGCCGCTTCCTCGGACAGAATCCGAAGTGGGATATCGAGCCCATCCGGATCGAGTCCGGAGCCGTGGCGGAACCTGCGTCGACATAGACGCTTGTCGAAAGAATGGAACCAACGCGTTGACGAAAACGACAAATGGGAGTTCCTTTCAACCTCACCAACCCAAAAGGGATCTGAACCGCCCAAAAACGCTTTACCATGAATCGATCTGAATTTCTCCGTCTCGTGTTCGCTGCCAGTGTCGCGCCGACCTTCGCGAGCGCCAAGACCGCCGCTAGCGGTCGCCCACGCAAGCTTGTCCTGATCGCCGGTCCGCCGAGCCATCCGCCGTTGATGCACGAGTTTCGCGCCGGGACGATTTTGCTGGAAGAACGGCTTCGGTCCGTGCCGGGGCTCGAGGTGGACCGTCACGAGATGGGTTGGGTGACGGACGAGGCGACCTTCGCCGATGCCGACGCGGTGGTTTGTTTTTCGGACGGGAACAAGCGTCATCCGGTGCTCGCCGGCGAGGGACGACTCGACACGATGGAAGGGCTGGCTGGACGCGGCGTTGGGTTTGGCTGCATGCATTTCGCGGTCGAAGTGCCCAAGGACACGGCCGGGCCGCAGTTCCGCAAAATGATCGGCGGCGCTTACGAGCATCTGTGGTCCTGCAATCCGATTTGGGAAGCGCGGTTTGATTCGTTCCCCGAACATCCCATTACTCGCGGGGTCGAGCCGTTTTCGATTCAGGATGAATGGTATTTCAATATGCGCTTCACCGAGGGTTTTGATGCCGAGGGGCCGAGCGAAGTGGACGGAGTCCGCTTCACTCCTGTGCTCGTGGCGACGCCGACCGACGCCACCCGCGACGGAAAGTACGTGCATCCAAAAGGTCCTTACCCGCACATCCAGGCGGCGAAGGGGCGAAAAGAGGCGGTCATGTGGGCGGTGGAGCGACCCGATGGCGGGCGCGGCTTCGGTTTTACCGGCGGCCATTTCCACGCGAACTGGCAGAATGACGCGTTTCGCAAGGTCATCTTGAATGCTCTTTGCTGGGTGGCGAAAGTCGATGTGCCCGCCGGAGGGGTCGAATCGGCGCCGGTCAGCGACGCGGAGATCGTCCGCAACTTGGACGACAAGAAGCCCAAGAGCCAAGCGGGCTGAGCTGAACTCCAACTTTATATTTTAGAGAGTGTCTACTATGTCGGAATTGTGTGAATCATCTCGTAGGGCCTTCGCTTGCGAAGCGCCGCTTAGGTTAGATTTTGAGCCACATTCGCGGCATGGCACAAGCGCCACCCCTACGTTTTAATCCAATCCACATTATGAATCGCCGCCGTTTTATTGCAGGACTATCGACCAGTGTGGGTCTCGCATCGCTCGTTCCGGCGACTGCGCAGGCCGCGACTTACGTCGTGAAGAAAGGGGACACGCTTTCGGGAATCGCGAAGCGATCCGGCACGACCGTCGCCGAGCTGAAAAAGACGAACCGGTTGAAATCCGATTTGATTCGAGTCGGCCAGAAGCTGACGGTTCCGACGCTCAGCACGCAGGTCGAGGCCGTGCGTAAGGCCACGGACAAAATCAAACTCAACCGGAGCAAGTGGAAGTACATCGTGGTCCACCACAGCGCGACTCCGCATGGGAATGCCAAGAGCTACGATCGAACCGACCGGCGACACGGAATGGAGAATGGTCTAGCCTATCACTTTGTAATTGGCAATGGACGGGATTCGAAAGACGGGGAGATCGAGATCGGCAGCCGTTGGACGAAGCAACTACACGGCGGCCACGTCAGCAAGTGGGAGTACAACAACCATGGAATTGGAATTTGCCTGGTCGGGAATTTTGAAAAGGACCGGCCGACCCGCCGGCAAATGGACTCGCTGAAAGCCGTGGTGCGGTATTTGGGCGAGGACTTGCTCCGCGGAAAATACAAGTTTCTCGTGCATAAGGAGATTAACGCCACGCTTTGTCCCGGGAGGAACTTCCCGACGAAGGAAATGCATCGGCTTTTTGGGTAGGGCGGACTTGTGTTTTTGTCACCGTCCCGCTCAGCGGGACTAGGATGCCTCCGGAACGGAGGCCAATAAGGAGTCCTCGTCGAAGACGAGGTCAATAAGGTTCTTTTCTAGAGGGAGCCGGTGGGTGTTTGTTTTCTGCGATTTGCTGGAGTTAGGTTAGTATCGAAATAGGGAATACACCGTTGGTTGGGTGACGCGGCGGGCGCGAGTGTGTCGCATTTGCGAGGAAATCGGTTTTGGCCAACAACAGGCTTGTTTCGGAGGGTCAGTTGTTGATAAGTGTATTTATCATGAGAAAGAACTTCTTTACACTGGTAGCGGTTTTTATGGCTGGATTGGTAACGAGCTGCAGCGATACTGCGAAAAACAAAATCAAGGTGCTGATCGCCGATGGTCCCCAACGGGCGCACAAGCACGAGGATACCACCCCTGTTCTCAAGCAGATCCTTGAGAAGTCGGGTCTGTTTGTAGTGGATCACTCCCGTTCCACGGAGGAGAGTTCCGCGGATGGCAGTTACAAGCCGGATTTCAGCCAGTACGACGTCGTGGTCGTCAACGAAGGGTTTGGGGCGAATTACTGGCCGGAAGCGACTCAGAAAGCGTTTGAGGAGTACATGGCCCAAGGGGGCGGCATGGTTTCGGTTCACGCGGCGAACAACAGCTGGCCGACTTGGAAGGAGTACAACAAGATGACGGCTGTTGGGGGATGGGATGGTCGCGACGAGAAGAGCGGTCCGTATTTGTATATCAACTCCGAGGGTGAAGTCGTTCGCGACACGTCCCCGGGGAAGGGCGGGTCCCACGGGCCGCAGCACGAATTCGAATTGGTTGTCCGGGCGAGCGATCATCCGATCATGGCCGGGCTTCCCGCCACCTTCAAACACGGACCGGACGAGCTTTACGATCGCCTGCGCGGACCGGCGGAGAATGTCACCATTCTAGCGACCGCGTTTTCCTCGACTGAACAAAAAGGCACCGGGCGCCACGAGCCGGCCTTGATGACGATCGACTACGGAAAAGGCAGAATCTTCCATTCGATCCTGGGGCATCACGTGGAGCAGATCAAGGAAGGCAGCTTCGTGACTACCTTCCAGCGCGGTACGGAATGGGCCGCGACGGGCCAAGTCACGATCCCCGTCCCCGCGGACTTTCCGAATCAGAAATTTTAGAATGCGTGATCGGTAGTTGAGCGCTTGCGAGTGAGTTTTGAGAGTCTCTAAACGAGAAAAACGTGCCGGGACGGCCCGTTCCACCTCAAGACTGCAAAGAGAAAGGTGGAACCCGACGTCCCGGCGGGTTCAAAACAGTGCTTACAGCGATTGGCGGGACTACTCTTGAACTCGTCGCTTCGGCGCGTTTGCATGCGTCCCACTACTTTTATGCCCCAATAACAGTTGCTATGCGTCGCTTATCTCTCGCTTTTTTCTTTTTGGTCTCCCCGTGTTTTCTTCTCGGAGGCGATTCGTTTCGCTTGTTTGTTCCCGATGCTCAGAATCAGCGCCTTGCGGCGTATTCGATTCGATCGAGTGCTAGCGGTATTGGTGTAGAAAAGGAAGCGTTCCTGTCGTTGAGCTTTAATCCCGCCAAGGTGGCGGTGAATCGGGTCGACCATTCGCTGGTCGTCAGCGGCGTTCGCGATGGGAAGACGGTCGCGGCTGCGATTGCGACGGCGGGCGATGGAGGCATGAAACTGATCGGCGTATCCACGCTGGCGCGACCGGTCGGCTACACGAGTGTGGATCGCTCCGGTCGCTACTTTATGACCGTCCACTATGGGAGCGGTTCGGTCGCCACGTATCCCTTTGGCGCGGACGGATCGATTGGCGATGTGGCCCACTCGGTGGTTACGCCCAAGGGGGAGGCTCATTGCATCTTAACAACACCCGACAATCGTTTCGTCTACATTCCCTGCGTAAAGAACAACAACGCGCTTTTTCAGTACGCCTTCGACGACACGAGCGGCGAGCTGCGCGCCCTCGAGCCCTTCAACGCGGAACCGCCGGCGATGTTTGGTCCGCGCCATGTGGCTTACCATCCAACTTTGCCTCTTGCCTATTTCAGCAACGAACAGCAGTTAGGCGCGAGCGTCTATGCGATCGGAACAGATGGCCAGCTGACTGATGTCCAACATGTGAATACGATTCCGAGGCGTTCCCCTTTTGAGCAGGGCAAGCGGGATTTGCATGCGTCCGACATTGCCTTGACGCCTGACGGGGAATTGCTCTTCGTCGCGCTCCGGGATTTCAATGGCGATGAGGATAGCGTCTTTTCGTTTCGGGTCGATTCCGACGGAAAACTGAGCCCTGCGGCTCGGACGAAGATCGGCGACATTCCTTGGAAGCTAAACCTGTCCCCAGACGGTAAATACTTGGCGGTCTGCGAATCGGGATTGCGACGGATCATGTTTTTCGCTGTTCAGCCCGACGGTAGCTTGGATCGGCAGGAGGGTCTTGAGATCGCTACAAGCGCTCGAGACATGGCGATTGTGCCGGAGGGATAGTCGAAAGAGGTAGGGCTCGACGGCCCGGCGAGCCGCTGAGGCTTTCCGATTGCCGGAATACTCTCTAAGAACTAGCTCCCCAGAGTTTTTTTGTAGGAATCGACTGCTTGCAGAAAACCGACGACTTCGGCGACGAGTAGCGTGTCATTAAATTCGTCGCCATCTTTAGGAACGAATGTAAAGCGCCACTCTACGCGTTTGCCGGGTTCGTACAATTTCGCGATCGATTCCAAGCGTTCTCGATCAATCGTGAAGCCGACATGTTCATTGTAGGTGCAGACCGATGACGTGTGGTCCGGGCAATCAAAGTGAGTAGCTAGAGGGGGTTTCAAGAATTTGGCGTCGACCGATTCGAGTCCGTTCGGCGTCTCGTAGTTGGCCTTGCGGTAAAACCGCCAGTCGCTCGCTTGATAGAATATCGACTGATATAACTGATACGTTACGTTTCCGGTCTTCTTATCGATGACGGCTCTCATGTAATTGTCGTCATAAACAAAACGGAGCAGGCCTGACTTCGGTCGAAATCCACTCTGCGTCGTTATCGTTGCAGTGGGTCTACGATCGTCATCCTCGACAGTCGCTGTGCGTTTGAAATGCTCGGGAGTGAGGGTCTGCGCGACCTGAACCTGCTGTTCGGTGGTCGAGCATCCAAGCAAGCTGAATAGGGCTAGCAGAAAGAGTAGCCGTCTTACTCTCGTGCTGTTCACGCTTTGAGCTATACGCGACCGAGTTGTGGGTCATCAAGGTTTAATGGAGCGCGGGCGGTTCGACTTGGATCACCGTAGGCGAGTTGGGGTCTCTTCTCCGCCCGGTAAAACCGAACCGTGTTTTCGCTCGCGTTGGGGTTAATGATGAGCTAATGAACGGCTTCTCGTATCAATTGTGTTTGCATGTCCTCTCGCGGAACATTCTTTAGGGTCGGCTTTTTTTTGACGTTGCTCGTTGCGAGCAAGTGGCTGGGAGGGCAAGAGATCGGGAATACGGAGGTTCAGATTCTGGAAATCCGATCGAGCGACACGGTTTCCGGTGAGGGTATTGAGTTCATCCTGACCGCCAATCAATTCGTCGACCGAATCTATATGGAGAATAGCTACGACCTGCAAACTTGGCAGACGAACGAGATATTTCCCAATTTCGATTTTGACGTGGAGGGACAGGCGTCGTTTCTGAGTTTTCCTCTGGGTCCGACTTTCTATCGAGCGACGGTTCGATTCCCTATTTTGAACGTGTTCCAGGAGTCGATCCAGGTGCCCAATGGCGTGGAATCCGCACAGGTCCCGTTCGGGCTGTCGGACGTGTCGTTTCCGTTCGATCCGCCCGATCTCGAAGTGATTTCGACGAATACCACTCTGATCCCGGAGGAGAATATTCAAGTACTCCAGGGCTTAGGCGGTTCTATTCGGGTGACTCCTACTTTCGACGGAGTCGGCGACGTTCCAATCACGATTACCGCGACGGCCGCCGACGGAGTGCAGGTGGAGGCGACTTTGGTGGTGACGGTGGTGCAAGGAGTGGGAGTCGCGCCTCAGGTTGCCGACTTCAACGACGCGGTGGTTGAGCGAAGGTATCCGGAGCTCGACTACATTTTTAGTTCATTCAGTCCGTCGTCGCGTTTCAGTCGAAACGGGGAACCGGGAAACTGGTTTTACCAGTTGGACGGCGAAGATACGACGAAAGCAATCTTGGGATTCACCTATGACGAGTCGGGGAACGACGCCGACGTTTACTCGGAAATCGTTCGTTTAAGTTTTCTGACGGACGATTCGGGCAACTATGAGTATGTCGAGGTCGTTAATGGCGTAAGCGAGGTCGCTTCCGGCGGTGCGTTCGACTTGAGCGCCTTTCCGGAATTCGGGGCAGGAGCGGCTCCCAGCAAAGCCGCTTTTACGCGCATGGCGGTGGGTAAGCACATCGTCAACGACGCCTGGACCTTTGATTCGGCGACTCGATTCAACTACACCGAGTCTGGAGGCGGCACGCCCGAACCGGGAAACTGGAAATATGAAATGACCGGAGAGACGACCGGTCGCGTGACCCTGACCTATGACGAGGACGCCAACAACGGAGCGGTCTACCGGGAAGAAGTCGACTTGACCTTCGAGACTTTGGAGTCGGGCAGCCTTACGTACCGCGAGTATATTGCGGGCGAGTTAAACAATACCTTCGGCGGCGTGTTCGATTTTAGTGAAGAGCCGTGATCTGGCTTTGTGCCGCTCGGTGGTCCCCGATGTCGGGCTCATTTGAGCGCTTAGGCTAGCTGTTCATGTCATCTTGCCCTGCTTGATAGTCTTCTATAAGTGCTCGTTCTTCGTTTATGATCTCAATCAGAACTGCTTGTTTTTCAGGATCTGCTATTTTCCTCGCTTCGGTTTCTATGTCTCGGAGCGCGGTCAGATCTTCTTCAATATTGCCAAGGTAACCGGTGGGCAATTCGTGAGTAGCGTATTGAACGCCTCGCAGTACACCTTGGATCCATCGGTACCGCGTTCGATCACACGTGGGATCGAGCCTAAGCGATGTTCGCAGATCATCCAGTTCACCGGTCCACCTTAGGGGTTCAGGATCCTTTGGTATCTCGGCGATCCAATCTGCCAAGATTGGCTTGATGAGACGCTTCCATATGGGAAACGGAACGTATCGGTGTCCAATTGGCTCGCTATCGGAAACGCGGCACAAGAACGAGACGACTTTTCGCTGATCCTTGACGTCCCAGGCTCGAGCGAGAGACAAGAAATCCTCGATGTTTTTCAGCGCTTCTCGCCTCAGCCCTTTGTTCAGGAGATCGATGTAGTTGGCGTAGTAGGACAGGCGAGGATCGTCCTTGATCTCGGAGAAAAGCGATTCGAGGCCGTCGAATGAATCCTGTCGCCAGTAGTGCATTGTATGACTCGCCGAGCGCTCAATCGAAGTCGCTATTTCTTAGGCACGAAGTTCAGAGGAATGTTGACCACAAGCTTCGTGGGCTTACCGTTTTTCTTGGCAGGCGTGAATTTCCATTGTTTCGCTGCTTCGATGGCGGGATTGATGAAGACGCTATCGGTTGCCTCAACGACCGTTACATTCTCTACATCCCCATTCGTGTCGATGACACACGCGAGCATCACGGATCCGCTGCTTTTCGCGTCCGATGGATATACGGGATTCACGAAACTTAAGAGACTGGCGGGTTGGAGCTCATCGGTGTCGCTCAAAAGGCCGGCCGAATAGGGAAGGTCGCTTTCGGAAAACGTTTCGTTGGTCTTTTCTAGTATCGCCTTCCTGTCAGCGTTCGAGTTTTCGGAGACCGGCGCTTCAAGGCGACTGTTTGCAGATTCGACGTACTCATTGTCGCTTTGAGTGGTTTCACATCCGGCGATAGCGAGCGCGAGAGTGGCTAGGGCAAGCGCTCTCATTTGTGGTCACGGTGGTCGAACAAGGGGTCTTAACCGTTTGCGGCAGAGCGGGTGGGGGAAGTCGTATGGCTGGAGACCGGCCATATTTTCAGGCTGAGTCTGAGCAGCAGTTTGTCGACAATTCCAACGATATTGCCGGTCGCCCAGTAGACGCCCACACCGGAGGCAATCTGCGAGACGATTACGACGGATAGAATCACCTGAAACCAGATCATCATCGTTTTAGCCGACTCCGGCAAATCGGGCGTTAGGATCATCATTACATATGCCAGAAACCCCACTATCAGGGCCAGGTATACGTCGGCTTTCGCTAGGTTCCGGATCCACAAGAAAGATTCGCTCGATTTTGCGAGGCCGTTCCGAATCGCTGAAAATACGGCCATGAATACTGGCGCTTGAAACAGGGTGACCAGCATGGATTTCCCATCGATGGGGCTTACCCCTTCTTTTTTGAACAGCGCGACGGTTTCTTTCTGCAGTTTGACCGGATCGTCCGCGTATTTTTCTTTGAGAGACTCCAGCTGCGGCTTCAGCCGATCCATGTTCCGCTTTTGAACGATTGTTCGTCGTCCGACATAGAGGGAAACGGGAATTAGGCTGAGTCGAACTACGAGCGATAGAAAAACGATCGCGAGTCCAAGTGATCCGCCATTCATTTGAGCAAGGGTTTCAAGTATTGAGCCGATCCAGTTTACGAATTGTGTCCACATAATTTTCTTGAGGGTTAGTCGGGATTTAATGGGGAGTACTAGGGCAATCGCTCCCTTTGCGCAAGCGACTCTTGCGATTTATTGGCGCTGATAATAGCGATATTCTTGGTCTGCCTACGGTGTTCGTTCGATCCTATAGACGTGGTCGGGATGGTCGTATCCGTCCAGGAGGGCTTCTTTTTCGAATTCCATTCCGATCTTCCGGGCGACTTTGATCGAGGCGGTATTGCTGGGGTCGACGAGCGCGATTAGTCGATCGAGACCGAGCTCCTTGAATCCGTAGTCGCGCACAGCCCGCGCGGCTTCGGTGGCGTATCCGAATCCCCATTGCGCTTGGGCGAGTCGATAGCCGATTTCAACTTCTTTTTTCCCACAGATGTCTGGAAACAAGGTGAGTCCGCAGTAGCCGATTAGGGCGCGATTGTCTTTTCTCACTAAAGCCCAGAGTCCGAACCCCAATTCCGTGTAGTTGCTTCCACACGTCTCTAGCCAGGCTTGGGTCTCCTTTCGGGTTTTTACGCCGCGACTGAACTTCATGACTTCTGGATCCGCAAAGATTGGCCCCATCGCGTCGATGTCGCTGATTTCGAATTCCCGCAAGAGGAGACGTTCTGTTTTTAGATTTTTCAATTTGCTAGGATTGATGCTCTCCTTGGTTTTCAACTGCTGATCGGTTCGTGGGCCAAACGCGCCGGGACGGCGCGTTCCACCTTTTCATTGAGAGCGATGGGTGGAGCCCGACCTCCGGGCGGGTTTTGCTTTTAAGGCGATATGATTCGAGTCGTTACGTTTTTTCTGTCGCGCCTAGGGGCGCGGTGATTGAGAGTAAGGAAAATACGAATACGGCATGCTTCATGCGCGTGGAGTTGGGAATTTGCTCTGATTCGGCGACGGTAGCCGTTGTTTACTCCAACGGAAACATGCTTTGCAGAAGTTCGTCGGTTTTCTTCTGCACTTCCTCCATTACGGGCTGAAGGTACTCTTGAGTGCGAATCATGTTTTTCTGCATGATCAAGGGCATTTTATTGACCAGCGCTTGGCCGGCGGGGGTCGAGTAAAACGCGATCAGTCCATCGACTTCCTCCTGGGTTAAGATCTCAGAGTAGCTCAATATATAAATGTCCTCCATCATCTCGTAGTGAGTCTTTTCCTTGAGCATGCCGTAGGTCGTATCCATCGCCTCGTTGAAGGCTTCTAGCGCGTCACCGCTCAATTCAAACTGTTGCGCGATCATCGCGTTGGTTTCATCGGCCCCGGCATACACCTGGGCCATCATGGAATCGTGCAGTTGCTTCACCTTGGTGACCTTGAGCAAGGTCTTGAGCGATTCCACAGTAGGCGTTGCGGCGAGCGAGTTGGGGATAGCGGTAATCGCGACGAGCGATAGCGAAAGCAGTAATCGGAATTTTTTCATGGGGATGAATGCTAGTTGCAAGTTTGGGCGATGGGAAGAGTGGAGAGTTCGCGAGGCGAATTTTGGCGAGATTGCTGAGTGATTGAGGGACGGAGAGATGGGAGGGCGAGAACTGTTCGTCTGTTTGCTAGTTTGAGAATGTAGGGGCGTTGCCACTGTTTCTATCCCACTGAGTGCGCAGATTTCAGCGTTTTGAATTTCTGGCCTGAGGAAAACGCGGCGGGACGTCGCGTTCCACCCTAGACGCAAGTGCAGCGAGGTGGAACCCGACGTCCCGGCGGGTTTACGTTGACGTATACGTTCTTGGCCACCGACAAGTCGGGGTCTTTGACGGGACTACGCCGAGGCCAGAGTATTGCCCCTACATCTGGAGCGCCGCGCTCGATTCCGCTCGAGGAGTCAATTCACTCCTCAAACTTCACAATTCACCCTTTTATATGCACCCAGGCGTGGACGTGTGGGTCGCCGCGGAAGTACCAAACCATGTTGGGGCCTTCGATTTGGAAAACGTCCCAAACGCCGTCCTCGCCGACGTCCTCGCCTTTGTAGAAGGCCATGTGAAGGTGGTCGAATCCGCTTTTCTCGATTAGGGCGAGCGATTCGCGGCGGTCTTCTTCGCGGAAGGGGAGCAAGAGGTCGTTGAGCACGTTCCGGACCTCGTCTTTTTGGTCGGAGCTGAGTTCGGTCATAGGGATCCCCGGAAGACCTTCGGTTTTGCCAGTGAGGGCGACTGTCTTCTTGCCTTGCTCGTCGCGGGACCATTGGAGAAGGGCTTGGTCGCGCTGCTTGCCGTCCATCATTTGGTAGACTTCGTTGGCTCGCTTCGCTTGGAACCAATAGACGTTGCCGGGGTGGTGCGGCTTCTCGTAAAAAGACTGGGAGGCGTGGCCGTAGAAGATGGGGCCGCCGAAGGCGGTTCCCTCGACCGAATCACCATCGCAGCGGCGCGTGGTGTGCCGTCCAGTGAGCACGAATTGGAATTCGCCTGTATTCGGTTTTCCGAACAACGCGATCGAACAGTCGCCGAATCCGCTGCGACCGCTGTCCTCGAGGACCTGCTTCATGACTTGGTCGGCGTATTCCTCGCTGTGGATCTTCATGAAGATCTCGCGAATCATCGCTTGCTGGTCCTTTGTGTAGGAACGTACGCGGTGGTCGCGGACGATGTGCCAGTTGTTGTCGATTTCGAATCGGAGCCGGTGGTCGAAGTCGAAGCAGACGGCCTGACGTTGCTTGTCGGAAAGACTGTCGTAGAGCGTTTTTACCAGCGTCTCAGCTTGAGGTTGCTTCGGCGTGGGGGACTGCGCGGCGAGGCTTTCCGTCATTGAGACAAGTGGAAGGAGCGCGGCGCCGGAGGTGGCCAGGGCCGAGGTTTTGATAAAATCGCGTCGATTGGCGGAGGCGGGCGGTTCGTTCATATCTTTTCTCTTCCGTTTTTCGATTTGGGGGCGGGTGCAGTGAAGTTAACGCTCGTTCGCTTCGTTTGGTTCCAGATTTCTGTATGTAGGGCCGGCGCTTGCGCCGTGCCGCGTATGAAGATCGAAGGATGAACAAACTTCGCGGCGCAGCGCAAGCGCTGGCCCTACGATAGGCGATCTGCGATAGTAGAACAACCATCAACAACGTAGCTACAAAAAGGCGCGAATATAAACAAATATTAATTTGTAGCGTTTAGGTTGAGAAGAAGAGGTCGCCCACGAAGAGCGCGAAGTAACACGAAAAATATAAAGCCTTATTTGTGAGCTTCGTGTTGCTTCGCGCTCTTCGTGGGCGATAAATCAGTCTCCTAGTTTCCAGTCTCCCGGGCGATGCGGCCGAGTTCGGGGCCGTTGTCGGCGGGCAGGGAGGTGTGCCACTTCACGAGAGCGCGGGTCATGCGTTTGACAACGTTCGGGTTCTTTGCGGCGAGGTCCTTTGATTCGGACGGGTCTTGCTCGAGATTGTAAAGTTCGGGATTCCCTCCGTCGTAGTCGCAGAACAGCTTCCATTTCCCTTGCCGGGCGGCGAGGTCGGGGAGGCCGCGATAGTGGCGGAAATTCTCGCGATCTGGAGGGCGACGGAAGAAGAGCGGTTCGGAACGGGACGTTTGCGAGTTGCCGAGGAGTACCGATTCAAGGTTCTCCCCGTCGAAGTCCGCGTCCGATTCGACTCCTGTGATCGACAGGAGCGAGGGCACGAGATCTATCGCCGAGAAAACAGACTCCGTGTTGCGCGTTCCTTGGGCGTCCGCTTTCATTTTGCCGGGAGCCCACACGATCAGGGACGATCGGATGCCGCCTTCGAAGAGAGTCGCTTTATGGCCTCGCAGCGGGCCCGCGGATCCGAATCCGACCTCGGGCCCGTTGTCGGAACAAACTACTATGATCGTATTGTCGCGAAGCTTTTCGTCGTCGTGTATCAGATTGAACAATACGCCGAGCTGGGCGTCCATGGTTTCCAGTACTTTCAGGTAGAGGTGCCGATCGCTGCCGTCGCCCCATTGGTCGAGCGGCGGGTGCATGGGCGTGTGGACATCGTCGGGCCAGAGGTTGAGGTAGAACGGTTGCTCTCTTGCGGCCGCGACCTTGGCGAAGGCAACGGCGGCTTCGGTGAATTTCTCGGTAACGTAAGCGCGGTCGTGCCAGACGACTGGTCCGTGGCCGAGCGTGTCGGAGCCGAGGTTGTGCTGGACGGGTTCCGTTTTTCCTGGCGAGTACTTGAGTGGGAGAACGCGGGCCCCGAGTCCTTCGAAATTGGTGATCGACTCGTCGAATCCGTATTCGGTAATCACGGGCGCTTCGTGAATGTCGCGCTGGCCGCCCATGTGCCATTTGCCGAAGTGGCCGGTGGCGTAGCCCGCTTCTTTGAGGATGCGAGCGAGCATCGGGGCGTCGAGATCGAGCCAGTCGCGAATGCCGCGTCGAGCATTCGCATTGCGGTTGGCGAGGAAGGAAGTGATGCCCCAGCGTTGCGGATATTGGCCGGTGGATATGGCGACACGCGAGGGCGAGCAGATGGGCGAATTGACGTAGAACTGCTCGAATGCGATTCCTTCGCTGGCGAGGCGATCGATGTGGGGCGTGCTGGCTTCGGTGTTGCCGAAAGACGAAAAGTCGCCCCAGCCCATGTCGTCGATGAAGACGTGAATGATATTGGGTTTGGCCGCTTGGGAGAGGAAGGGGAGAGTCGCTGCGAATACGAGCGCTACAACGAAGGAGCAGATATGTGTTCTCATGGGGATTGTCCGACGCTAGCGGAATCGCGCGCAGTGTCGATGTTGGGTGGGTATTCGGTATTAGGTGGTGGGTTTGGTTTAGGTTGTTAGGCGGTAGGGGTTTATGGTGTAGGGTGATGTGTAGATTCGTAGGGCTGGCGCTCGCGCCACGCCGCGTTTGGAACTCGGGGCTTAAACGACGCGGCATGGCGCGAGCGCCAGCTCTACGCCATTTCCAGCGCGTCTTGGAGGATTTCGCGTAGGTCGGCGGGGGCGAGGTCGATGGGGTTGCCTTGCATGCTGCTGGACTGGACGGCTTTGGAAACGGCCTCCGGGATGCCGTCGCTGGAAAATCCGAGCTCGGAGAGCGTGGGCAAGGGGAGTTCCTTCAACAGCGCCTCAATCCACGCAAGGGCATAGCTGCCTTTGGCGGCGGGGTTTCGAGTGATCACGCGGGCGACATTGTCGAATTTCGCGGAGATGGGGCCTTGCGGTTCGCGGCGCATGACGATGTCGAAGTTGGTCCGCAAAACCGGGAGGAGCAAACTGGCGCAGAGCGCTCCGTGAGGCGCGTCGATCATGCCGCCGATTGGCCCGGCGAATCCGTGCACGGCGCCGAGTTTGGCATTGGCGAGGGCCATGCCACCGCAGAGGCTGGCGACGCACAGGTCCGCTTTGGCCTCCCGGTCAAGCGTCTCGCCGCAGGCTGCTTTTAGCGATCGCGCTGCTCGGGCGAGGCCTTCGAGGGCGACGCCATCGGAGATCGGATTGGCGTTCCGCGAAAGGTAGGCTTCCAGGCATTGGATGAAGGCGTCCATGCCGGTCGAGGCGGCGAGCGCCGCGGGTAGTTCGTAAGTGAGCTCGGGATCGACGACCGCCCAGCGGGGAACCATATGCGGGCTGCGGAGGCTGACTTTGACGCGTTCCCCCGGTACGGAAAGGACGCTGTTGCGTGTGACTTCCGATCCGGTTCCGGCGGTTGTAGGGATGGCCATGTAAGGAAGAGACGGATACTCTATCGGTTTTCCGGACCCGACGCCTTCGAGATAGTCGACGAGATTGCCGGGATTCGCTAGGAGGATGGCGACGGCTTTTCCCGCGTCGATGGCGCTCCCGCCGCCGAGGCCGATGATCGCTTGTGGGTCGAAGGCGCGGGCCGCGTCCACGGCGGATTGGATGATGCTCGTGCTGGGCTCGCCTGCGATGGGGAAGGTCTCGATTGCGATTTCGTTTTGGCGGAGCGCGTCGATGGGGGACGGATGCCGATCGGTCTGGGCGCCGGTGACCAGGAAAATGCGATTAACCTCCGAGGGGAGCAGTTCTCGTATTTTTTTGGAAATACCGGGTCCGAAGTGGACGGCGTTAGCGGTAGCGAAAGTGAATTGCATGGGGCGCGATTCGTTTACGCTGAGCGCCAGGTCGCGAAGCGTTGGGGGCCTTGTTCCAGGGAGTCCCAGATTTCGTAGGCGAGCGATTCGGTGTCCGGGCCGTGCTCGGCGAGGTCGGGTACGAGAATGACGCGGGCGCCGGCGGCGTGGGCGCCAATCACGCCGTGTCGGGAATCTTCGAATACAAGGCACTCCTCCGCGGGCACTTCCATGCGATTAGCCGCGGTTTGGAATATCTCCGGATGCGGTTTCCCTTGCGAAACTTGGTCGCCGCTGGCGATTGAGTGGAAGTGTTCGACGAGGTCATGCTGGGCGAGCTTGTTGCAGGCGAGGGATTGATCGGACGACGTGGCGACAGATTGGGGAATACCGGCGGCGTTCAGCCACTCGATACAGGCGAGAGCTCCGGGTTTTAGCGGGACGCCGGCATCGACTTTCTCGTAGTAGACTTCGCTGGCGACGGCGATGAGCTGGTCGACGTCGATTTGGTCCCCTATGAGCTCGTAAAGGGTTGCGCGGTAGGTGGGTGTGTTCATGCCGATGATCTTGAGAAAGACCGATTCGTCGATGGGCGCCTTCAGGTCTTCGGTGGCTTGGATCCAAGACTCGTGGGAGATTCGCTCCGTGTCGAGGAGGAGTCCGTCCATATCCCAAATTACGGCGTTGAAACTCACGGGTCCACTTGGTCGAAAAAAACGGGTGAACTTGCAACAGATAACGTGACTTGCGGGCGCATTTCCTGTTTTTTTGGAGACTGTCCAAGCATTAGAGAGTGTTCAATCGGTCGAAAGTACTGCATCAAATCTTATGTAGGGCCTTCGCTTGCGAAGTGCCGCGTATGCTGATTTGCATTTTCCAATCTCGGCATGGCGCAAGCGCCAGCCCTACGTTTTCGATTTATTAGACACCCCCTCAATCTATGAAATCTTCGAATGCCTCAAAACGCCCTTTGTGGGTCCGCTTAGCGATCGTCGCTGGCGGGCTTTACGTTCTCTACATTTTGTTCGGCTTCTTCGGGGTGCCGCGAATCGTGAAGAGCGTTTTGGAGGGTCGCGTGGCGGAGACGCTGGATCGGGAGATCGCGTTGGAAAAGGCGTCGTTCAATCCCTTCACCTTGTCGGTTGAGATGATCGGGCTGAATGTGGAAGACGATCAAGGCGAGTCGTTTGTCGATGTCGGCCGGGTCTTCGTCAATGCCCAACTGTTCCCGCTCATAACGCGCCGTGTTTCCGTGAAGGAGTTTTCGCTTTCGGACACGACCGTGAGCGTCGCCCTAGACGAGGACGGTGTCTTGAATATCGACCGACTGCTGCAATCGTCGGAGCCGGAGTCGGTCGAGGAGGAGTCGGAACCGTTTCACTTCACGGTCGGGCTGATCGATGTGGACAATGTCCGCATCGAAGTCGCCGACTACACGCGGACCTTGCCGCTGGAGGAGACGATCGGCCCGCTGACTTTTGTGGCGGAGAACCTGAAGTCGGATATCGACAGCGACAGCCCCTACAGTTTCAACGCGAAGATCGGGGACCAGACGGAGATCGAATGGAGCGGTGATGTGTCGGTGAACCCAGTCGCTTCGAGCGGATCGTTCCGTATAGAGAATCTGGATATATCCAAAGCGAAACCCCTTTGGCATGACAGTCTCCGGGCGGAGATCGCGGGCGCGTTTTCAATGGCGGGAAGTTACGGCGTCGAATTAACCGCCGAAAAGGAAACGGCTTATCTGGAATCGGGCTCGATGACGCTGGAGGGTTTTCTGTTTGACGATCCGGAAGAGGATACGCGCGTCGCGTTCTCGGCCTTCGCGATGAACGGGATGGACGCGCGCTGGCCGGAAAACCGACTAGTGGTGGAATCGGTAACCTTGAGCGAACCGACCGCGCTGGTGGTGAGGGATGAAGCGGGCGAGGTATCGACTCCGATTCGCCCGGCGAATGTAGCGGTGTCCCCGACGAAGGTGGCGGAGGCGGAAGATGCGGAGACGCTGGAAGTTGATGTACTGGTTAAATCGTTTCAACTGGAATCTGGATCGGTAGGAATCGTGGACCGGGCCGTGTCAAATGATGTGGTTTTGAGTGTAGCAAACATTTCCTTACAAGCAACGAATATCGCTCCTTTCGACGAATCTGTGACAGCTCAATTGGAGTTGGGGTTCCTGCTCAATGACTCGGGACAAGGGCAATTGACCGCGGAGACGAATCTTCCGAATCAGTCGGCGACGGGGGAATTCACCTTGGACGGACTCGAATTGGCGACGTTTCAGGGGCACGTCGCCCTCTACTCAAATGCCCGTATCGAGAGCGGATCCTTGGCGTTGGATTCTCGATACCAGGTGGCGATGCAGGAGGAGTCGATTGACGTGGGCGTGAATTTAACAGTGCAGTCGGTTGGGGTAGGGGAATTGGAGAGCGGCGATCCGGTGGTGTCCTTGGAATCGGTTGCGGTCGAAGATTTGAAATTCGATGGAGAGGCCCTGAAAATCGCTGGCGTTCGCGTGGGGTCGCCCGAACTGTCGATCGTGCTTGAAGAAGAGGGCGTCAGTCTCAGTCGATTGACGAAGTCGGATGGCGAGTCGGGGTCGGACGTTGAGACAGCCAAAGTCGAGTCGGACTCGGAAGGCGCGTTCGCGATCGAGCTGGGCGAGTTTGAGATGTCGGGAGGGCAAATCAGCGTTGTTGATAAAACTCTGGATACATCGCACGCACTGGGCGTTACCGATCTGGAGTTGAGGGCCAGCAATGTGTCGAGCGCGCCGGGCAAGCAGGCGACCGTTGCGCTTTCGGGCGGGTTTGATCGCGGGGGCTCGTTTGAGTTTTCGGGGAATTTGGAACCTCTAGACTTCAAGTCGTATTCGGACCTACGGCTGGATTTGAGCAGTTTCGATTTGTCGTCCACGGCTCCGTATTGGCGAAAGTACCTGGGGCGCGACTTGGATAAAGGGATGCTCAATGTGGACGCGAGTATCGCCATCGATTCAAACATTCTAGAAGGAACCAACGGGATTTTGATCGACCAACTTACGCTTGGCGAAAAGGTGGAAAGCGAGGACTCGCTTGGGCTGCCTATCGGCTTGGCGGTGGCGATCATGAAGGATCGCCAAGGGAAGATGGACTTGCCGCCGTTGAAACTGAGCGGCGATCTCGACGATCCGAGCGTGAGCATCAGCGGGATCGTCATGAAGGCCTTGGGCAACATCATCGTCAAAATCGCAACTTCGCCTTTCGCGGCTCTGGGTGGCTTAGCGGGTGGAGGTGGAAAAGAGGACTTGTCGGTGACGCCGTTTTCCGCTGGGGCGTTCCAGCTCGAGCCGAGCGCCTTGTCGCAGCTGGACAAGATGGCCAAGATTTTAGACGAACGCCCGGGGCTGAAGGTGCAGCTAGCCACTTCCTTGGACGACGCGGCGGAGACCCTGCAATTGAGGCGAGCTCTGATTGCCAACGCGGATGGAGCGGTGACCGCGAGCGGTCCTGTGGCCGTGTTGCAAGGCTACAGCTTGGCTCGCTTTCGCGAGCAGGCGGAGAGCGTTTACCGCGAGTTGAAGGGAATTCCGCTGGTCGCGGAGAACGCGGTAGCTGATGGAACGGTGGCTGAAAACGAAGCGGTCGAACCGATGGCGGAGGAGAGCGGGCCAGAGCCGGAGAAGCGTGGATTGTTGGGGAATGTCGCCCAGTTCTTTAAAAACGTGACGGGCCAAAACAAGGAAGCGAACGAGCCGCTGCCCGAAGCGGAGATTGAGGGCGCGACGGAGTCTGCCGATGTGGGGGGAGTGGCTGTATCGGTTGTCTTGCCTGCGTTTGAACAGATTGAGAAAGAACTGCTCGAGCTGCCGCGTTTTCAACCGGATCCGTCTTGGCTGGATCGACTGGCTCAGGCTCGAGCGTCATTGGTAAAGGACTACTTGGTGACCACCAAAGGGATCGACGCGAGTCGGGTTTTTATTTCCGGAGCGAGCGATAGCGAGAACGCGGGATCGAAGAGCGCTGTCACTTTCGAATTGACCGATTAGCTTTGAATCGGCGTCTTTTCTACTGGAGTCGCGTTTGACTTTTGGAAACTACATCTTGTTTTGCTATGAAATACCTTACACCGCCTCGTTTCGTTCTCGCAGTCGTTTGCGGGCTGTTCGTCTTGCCGCTCGCGTTTAGCGACGACCGTCCGAACATTCTCTGGATCATAGTCGACGACATGTCGGCCAATCTCTCTTGTTACGGCGAGACGGCGATCGAAACGCCGCATCTCGACGCGTTGGCGACGCGGGGAACCCTGTTTCGCAACGCTTTTGTGACGGCGCCGGTTTGCTCGACGAACCGTTCGTCGTTTATAACCGGAATGTACCAGACGACGATTGGCTCGCATCATCATCGCAGCGGGCGCGGCGAAAAGAAGATTCACTTGCCGGACGGCGTGCGGCCGGTGCCAGAGTATTTTCAGGAAGCTGGCTACTACACCTCAGTCACTGGCTGGCCGTTTAGGGATCGCGACAACTCCGGCAAAACGGACTACAATTTCGAATGGAACCGCTCCATGTACGACGGGCCGGACTGGAGCAAGCGGGCGGAGGGGCAGCCTTTCTTTGCTCAGATTCAATTGCGCGGCGGGAAGCATCGCGGGGGCGATTTGGAAACGACGCGAAAGTTTGTCAAGCAGATGCGGCGCGACTTCGGTTCGGCGACTGCAACAAGCGCGGTGAAATTGCCGCCATACTATCCCAACGATCCGGTGCTGCTGGAAGACTGGGCGGCGTACTTGGACTCCGTGCGCTTGACGGACCATTTGGTGGGGCAGGTAATCGACCGTCTCGAGAAGGAAGGCGATCTCGAGAATACGGTGGTGCTATTCATGACTGATCACGGGATCAGTCACGCTCGCGGGAAGCAATTTCTCTACGAGGAGGGTATCCACGTTCCCTTGATTCTCGCCGGGCCGGGAATTGTGCAGGGCGAGACGCGGACCGATTTGGTCGAACACATCGACATTGCCGCGCTGTCCTTGGGACTCGCGGGTATCGAGGTTCCGAATACAATGCAGGCTCAGGATATTCTGAGCCCCGACTATCGGCCGCGTTCGGTGATCTTCTCCGCTCGCGATCGTTGCGATGAAACGGTTGAACGCATGCGGGCTGCCCGGACCGATCGCTACAAATACATTCGCAACTACTTTCCCAACCGCCCTCACATGCAGCCGAATCGCTACAAGGACGCCAAGAGCATCGTCATCGCTCTGCGCGAGGCCCACGCGGCGGGAACGCTGAATGCGGTCCAGGATCGGATTTTCGCCCCGACGCGCCCTGAAGAGGAATTGTACGATCTCCGGAACGATCCGTTCGAAATCAACAACCTGGCGGACGACCCGAAATTCAAGTCTGAGCTGGCGATGATGCGGAAGCATCTCGACACTTGGATTGTCCGCACCGGAGACCAAGGATTTGAATCCGAGGCGCAGTACGACAGCGACATGGCGGAGTACGCCCGGTCGAAAGATCCGGAACAAGTGGCGATATTGAAGCGAAATATTGCGCTGATGAAGCAATGGGCCGCCGACGGGAAGTAGCGGCAGAATCAGGTAGGGCCAGCGCTTGCGCTGCGCCGCGAATGAAGATAAAGCGTTCTAATTACGCGGCACAGCGCAAGCGCTGGCCCTACGCGTACTAAGTTGCATTTTGTCTACCACCTCATCTCGTCGATTTGCTCGGGCGTGTAGAAGCGTTTGGGTTTGTCGGGAAGATGACGGTAGTCGACGTAGAAAAGAAGATCGTCTGTTTCGGGAAAGGTGCCGTGAACGCGACGGGCGAAGCCGCGCAGGATACGCCATTCGGATATGAGCGGCACGTTCATTTCCTCTAGCGTCCAGTTCGAAGGGGAGAGGATGCGGTGCCCGTCGGGAGCGTTGGGGTCGAGAAGGAACGGTCTCCATGATTTGGGGACGCGTTCGAGGGAGTCGGCGGGGACTTTCACGAGCATTTGTTTTTGTCGCCCGGAATACAGGTTGAACGACAGGTAGCGATCCCAGAGATTGGCGTAAAAGAGCGGCGGGCAGAGAAAAAGGAGGATGCACAGTCCGTATCCAACGCGTTTGAGGCGTCGCGATTTCAGAAAGGCCAGCGGGGCGGTCGAGTCGGCTTTGTGAAATAGGATGATCGCCATGCCGCTCATCGCCAGATTCCATGGCCATACTACAATATTGGATACGTGCCCTTTGGCGGGGCCAAGTAGAAACAGAATGACAACGTGGGTGGCGATGGCTCCGAGCAGAGCGGCCCTGCGGGTTCGTTTGAAAAGCAAGCCGACACCGATGAGAATCTCGATAGGCGGAATGGCGTAGCCGAACGCGGTGAGTAGGTTGACGGCGAATTCCGAATCGAGTTGATCGACGATGGGGGCCACGAGGCTGTTTTCGTAGACACTAATGAAGCCGGCGTGGCACTTGTGGACGCCTCCCCAAAAGTAGACAGCGACAAGTACGAGTTGGTGGATGCCGAGAATCGACTGGCGTGTTTCGGGAGAGGATCGTATCGACACGAAGGCCAAAGGGACGAGCATGAGGCCGTATTGGTAGACCCAAGGTTGCCAACGCATCTGATCCTGGAGGGCGAGGAAGAAGAGGGACGCGAGGATGGCCCGTGTCGCTAGTCGAGACGGGTGAATGCCGTTCCAGACGATGGTGGCTAGGAGAAGAACGGCAACCGCGGTTCCGAGAAAGTCGGGAAACGGCGGAATGACTCCTCCGAGCGGGAAGAGCGGAAACTCGCGATTGCCGGTCCACAAACTCCAGGAGATGAGGATGGCGGACGCGAGCCCGAGGCTGATGAGGCCGGCGAGAATTCGGAGCCGTTGGAGGGAGTCTAGGTTCATTGTCGAGCGCGCCGTTTTGTATTCAACAAACGTTTCGCTTGAAGCATTGGGGAAGGGAGACTATGAAGGCGCAATCAAAAGGATACCCCATATGAAAAACCGAAACTTCACCGTCGCCGCAATCGCAATCGCTTTATTTTTGGGAGGCTGCTCGGACGCGGGCAAGGTCGTTTCCTTGTTCGACGGAGAGTCGCTGGACGGTTGGGAGATCCAAAACGGGGGGAAGTTCTCGGTAGTGGACGGCGTTATTCACATCGACCAAGGAACGGGCTGGCTCCGGTCTGTGGATACGTTCGCGGATTTCACGCTCACGATGGAGTTTCGTTTTCTCGAGGAGGGCGCGAACAGCGGGATCTTCGTCCGAACCGGTCCGACAAGCAACGACGACGAGAATGGTTGGCCGGACAACGGCTACCAGGTGCAATGTCTGGATACACTGGAAGGCGATTATCCTTTGGCGGCGATGATCCCCTACGGGGCGCCGCCGTTCGAGCACGAGACGAATTTGGAAGCTCTGAAAAAAGCCTACAAACCGGCGGGCGAGTGGCACGTCTACGAAATTACCTGCCAGGGCGAGGAGATGGAAATTCGGCTCAATGGGTCGCTCATTACGACGTGCTCGAGCATCAAGAACTTGGACGGGCACATTGGGATTCAGGCGGAGCACGGTTTGTTGGAGTTTCGCAAAATAGAGGTAGAGACGCTGTAGGGCTGTAATCGCGTCGCGATCTGGGCGCGATCAAGAATGAAACTATTCGCGCCGCATATTCCGTTTCGCCCGTCGAGGCTTCCTTTTCATTATGGGTGGGTGATCGCGGTTGCGGCTGCGATTGGAACGGTATCCAGTATTCCGGGGCAGACGACTGGGGTAAATGTCTTCAATGACGAGTTAATCGCGGCCCTCGGTTTGACTCGGTCGCAGGTGGCGCTGGCTTATTTTCTGGGAACGGCCACGAGTGGGATTCTCATATTCTGGGCGGGGCGGATTTACGATGTCATCGGCGCCCGGCGATTGATGGTAGCGGCGAGTGTGGGTCTGGGTTTGTCGCTTTTTTATCTAAGCGTTGTGGACTGGCTTCCCAAGGAGGTAGCGGGACTGTTCGGGCGGGAAGAACCGTCGCGGTGGATGCTTATTGGGAGTTTGACGTTCGGCTTTTTCGCGATTCGATTTACGGGGCAGGGGTTCGTCACCATGGCGGCGCGGAATATGGTGGCCAAGTGGTGGCGATATCACCGAGGAAAGGTGCTCCCGTTTAGTGGAATCGGCGTGAGCGTGTGCTTTTCGCTGGCGCCCGTTGTATTTTACGCGTTGATACAAGCGACGGACTGGCGGTCGGCTTGGCAGATCCTTGGGCTTTGCGCGATGTTCGGATTCGCCTTGTTCGGCTGGCTGGTGTTTCGCGACAATCCAAACGAATGCGGATTGACTCCGGATGCGGGTTTCGCCCCGGGAGAAAAACAGAAGGACGACCCGGAGTTCTCGGTAGTGCGCGACTTGACGCGTGGCGAGGCGTTGCGGACCTATTCGTTTTGGGTGTTCAACGCGATCTTCGCTTTGCAGGCGATTTTTATAACCGCGTACGTGTTCCACGTTTTGGACCTGGCGTCGCAAGTGAGCCTGCCGGCGGAGACCGTCCTGAAGTTGTTCTTTCCCAGCGCCGTGATTGGCGGGGGGATTAGCATTTTTGTGGGCTGGCTGAGCGACCGGTTCCGTCTCAAGTATTTCGCTGCGTTTCTGGCGAGCGGAGTGTGCTTGTCTTCGCTGTCTTTGACGTTGATTCCGGGGGTGCTGATCATTCCGTTGCTGATCGCCGGGCTGAGCATTTCTAGCGGTTGTTTTGGTCCCGTTTCGGGAGCCTTTGCGGCGCGCTATTTCGGTGTCAAACACATTGGGGCGATCAGCGGGGTTTTCATGTCGACGATGATCGTCGCTAGCGCCATTGGCCCGCTCGCTTTTAGTTTGGTACGGGACTACACGGGCTCCTATCGGATGGCCTTCGCGGGAACGCTGATCGGAGCGGTTACATTGGTGAGCGCGGCGTTTTGGGCGGACAATCCCCAGCGGAAGTTGAAGCGGGAGCAATCGACTCGCTAGCGACGAGCCTGGCGCGGGTCGCAGGATTTACTCAGACGGCTTGCGCAGTCCTTAGGCGGATGCGGCTATTGGGCTGTCTTTGTGCGCCTATCGGGCTAGTTTCCGATGGATTTGACGGGTGACGGTCGTATGGATAATGCGGTATGTGTCCGGAATCGAGCGAGTCAAAAGGCGGAAAGGGAAAAGGCGTAATCTGCAGGTGGATTTCGTTGGGCGCGTTTTCGATCGCTCTGGGCGGATGCGCGGCAATCCCGATTCACGAGCAGGGACTGGCGGCTCAATCGAGCATGCAGTTTTCCGAGGAAGAGGGATCTACCTTGCAAAGCGTTCTCGTATCGCAAGTTGAACCGGGCACGGGAATCGGAAATGGAGGCCAGGCGGCAGGATGCGTCGCGTGTCGATAGGGCGAATCGGCTGGCGCTTTGCCTGGCTGGGGGTCGCGTTCATGGCGAGCGTTCGGGCGGCGAACGGCGAGGCGGTGTCGAGTCCGGAAATCGATCGCGGATTTGAAACGCTTCGGGTTTGGAACAGTGATTCGATCGCGAGCGACTACCAAGCCGGCGAACTACTTTTGGTCGATTTTTTCGCTCATTGGTGCGGTCCATGTCTGGGTGTATCAAAAGAATTGGGACGTTGGGAAAAGGAAGCGGGCGTGAAAGGTCTTCGCGTGTTGCCGGTCAACGTCGAACGTCGCAGTCCAAGCAAGACCGACGCGTTTATCCGCAAGGCTGAATTGGAAGCAGTCTACTTCGATAGCGAAGGAGACTTGGCGAAACAACTGGGAGTACAGGCGCTGCCGTATCTCGCGCTCGTTCGCGTGGAGCCTGAAGGAAGCGTTCAGCGGTTTCGCGTTTTGGAACGATTTACTTCCTATCCCGGTATTGAGGTTCTGGAAAGTCGCGTTGCTTTCGCTCGCAGAGACGATGACCCAGCGACGGTAGAAACAACTGCTCCTGAGGCGCCCGTGGAGATCGTTGAATCGGTTGAAGCAATTGCCCCGCCCGTGGTCCGAGTAGATCGAGATGAGGAACGCGCTGTATCGCGCCCGAGTCGAGCGACGGTCGAGCCGGAAGCGGAGGTCGCGACTGTTCCGGAAGTCGAGGAGAAAGCGGTGCAGAGCGCTCCGGTTTCTCCCGTTTGGGAAACTCCGGTGGATCCGGCGGTAAACGCGTTCTCGATATCCGGTGGATTTGACCGAGAGTCACTCGTTTCGGATGATGTGGAAATTTTGAATACATCGACGCGATTCGGGCACACGGGAATGCGCGTGAACGCGACTCTTTCGGTATCGCGCAACACGAGCGAGTTGACTTACTCTCCTTCCTCGAGCGATCTGGTGGGAGTGGCTTCCGAGCGGGATGAAACGTCCACGCAACTCGGGTTCGATGTCGAATGGGTCCGCAGCGAGGCGTTTAGCGGGTTGATGTCAATCGGAGCGTACGAAGGATTCACAGATTATCGGTCGGTGTGGCTGGACGAGTTTTATCGTCAGCAGTTCGAACCTGTAGACGGGTACGAAGTCGCTGATCCCCGTGGCTATTCGGTCGCGCTGGGCGGACGGTGGGTCTATATTCCGGCGACTGCGATATTAGATGTGGTAGGCGGGTACCAATTTGATCGCGTATCGCCCGCGTATGAGGCGATTCCCTTCGAGCCGCTCACTCGGGGTCGGTCGGAAATTGGAACGTCCTTTGTTCGAGTCGCGTCGGAGAACCTCCTGTCGGAACGCATTCGTATCAAGCAGCAATTACAAGCGGCGGACACTTCGGATCGCTCACTTAGGTTTTCCTATTTGCTCGCGGCCAATTTTGCGCTTTCCGAGCGGATCGTAGTTCGAACGGAAACGGGCCATACGCGGGAGAGTTCGGATTTCGACTCGAAGCACTTTGGCGTCGTTTTGGATGGCGAATTGGGGATGGGATTTCGCGCGAGCGGGTTCGTTCGCCGGTATTCGGACAGCGGGGAGATCGTGGATCCCCTGATCCTGTCGACTGCGTCGCCGTCGTTGCGAACGCGTCAGTACGGACTGTCGTTCTCTTGGAAAGGGGAGCGGGCCTACGCGAGTCTCGCTGCGGGTCGCTATAAAACGCTCTACGACGAGCTGCCCGCGATCTCGTTCCAGTTTGAAAATTTATACCGGGATCGAGACTGGGATTTTGTGAAAATTTCTACGGGATTCAATTTTTAGGAGTTATGCGTTTAAAAGGTGTATTCATAATTTTGGGAATGATTCTCGCCCCGGCACTAGTGCATGGACAGTTGCAAGACGGGCAGATCGTCGAGAATTTTACTTTGCAAAAGCATGGGAGCGACGAGGAAATTTCGCTTTACGACTACGAGGACTACGTGATCGTACTGGACTTCTTCGCCTACTGGTGCGGACCGTGCCAAACTTCGTCGCCGGAACTGGAGGAAGGAGTCGCTCAGTACTACAAGGAGCAAGGAGCGACTGAAAACGGTGCCAAGGTTGTCATGATTGCGGTTAGTATCGACAACAACAATACGGGCGCTGTAAATTCGTTTGTGCAAAACGCGGGTCTCGAGCTAGTGGGGTTGGATACAAATGGAGCCGCGTGGCGGCAGTTTGGTCAGGGTTACGTGCCTCATTTCGCGGTCGTGAATGGGGTCGCGAATTCGAACTACGAGCAGTGGGAAGTGATTCATACTAACTACGGGTATCGCGGCGCCAACTTTTACCGAAATCAGGCTGAGAGCGTGGTTCCGGCCGAGGACTCGAGCGACCCGTCGGCCTATGAGACTTGGGCGGCGGAGAACGTTTCTAATGCGAGTGAGCGTGGCGCGGATGCGGATCCCGATGGCGATGGGTATTCCAATCTCTACGAATTCGCCTGCGGCAGCGATCCGAGCGATCATCGCTCCGGTTTTCCGATCGGGTGTTCCCGCAGCGAGAGCGGCGAGTATTCGTTTCGCTATGCCCGCTCCAAGTCGGCGGAAGGCGTGAACAGCGCTGTGCAAGTTTCTAGCAATCTCGGTGATTGGTCGGATATTTCGACGGTTTCGGTAGCGGAGAACGAAACTGACATGGGCGATTACTGGGAGGTCGAAGTGCTCGTTCCGGAGGAGGCGTTGGACCAGTTGTTTGTACGGCGAATGGTGTCGTTGCCGGGGTCGTTGTGACGTAGGGCTGGCGCTCGCGCCACGCCGCGAATGAAACTCCATTGACTTACACTTTTTAACGCGGCGCAGCGCATCCGTCTACGCTCTGCGAGCTACGCCGAGACAAGAGCGCTGGCCCTACGATTTAACCTCAACTCTGTTCGAGCTCTTTCAGCGCCGCGAGTAGCCGGGCGTGGGCGTTACGCGCCTCGCTCGAAGCGTTGCGCAGGTCGATGGGGTGGAGTTCTTCGGGGTCAGTCGCGAGGTCGAAGAAGTGGTGGTTGCCGGTTTCGTCGCACAGCTTGTAGCGCTTGTCTTGTATCCAGCGGGCAATGCTTCGGCCGATTTTGTTGTGGCCGGGGAGTGGGTCGTGGTGGATGAAGATCCAGTCGCGCGGATTGCCGGGTTCGCCTTTGATTTGTGGGAGAAAGGAGCGGCCGTCGAAAATCTCGTTCTTCGGGGCGGCGATATCCGCGAGCTCAAATAACGTGGGGATGAAATCGGTTGTATCCACGAGATCCGATACGATTCGCCCACCTTTCTGTCCGGCGGGCCAATTGGCGATAAGCGGGACGTGGGTACCGCGACGGTTATTTTCGCCTTTGCCGCCGCGGATAGAGCGTCCGTCCCGCATTTTGGATACGACTTCCTTGGGCGTGCCATTGTCCGCGTAGAAAATCAGAAGCGTATTTTCCCGAATGCCGAGGTCGGCGAGTTTCCGGTCGATTCGCCCGACGAGCTTGTCCATGTACTCAACCATGTCCCCAAAGTACTTGTCGGGATTGGATTCAAATCGGTCGCCGTTTTTCCATTCGGGACTGTCGGGAGTGGGGTTGAACGGGCCATGGGTGAGGGCCATTGGGTAGTACACAAAGAAAGGTTCGTCCCGGTTGCGTTCGATGAAATCGGTGATGTAGTCGACGTACAAGTCGGGCCCGTATTTGCCTTTTGTATTGGCGACGTACTTGCCATTGCTTTGAATACGCGGGTCGGGAAAGCGCGACGCTTTGTCCTCGGTGTGCTCCGTGTGCCACAAGAAATACTCGTCGAATCCGGACTCCTCGGGTCGCATGCCTTTGTTGCGCCATTCGGGCTCGAAGTCGGGCGGGTTGTAGCTGCGCAGCTGCCATTTGCCGGAAATGCAGGTTTTGTATCCGGCGTTCGAAAACCAATGGCCAAAGGTTTGGGCTTCAGGGTCGAGTATGCCGAAGGCGAGCCAGTTGCGGAAGTTGTACTTGCCGGTCATGAGGGCCACGCGTGTCGGTGTGCAGAGCGGGACGGCGTGGGCGTCGTCGAAGCGTACGCCTTCGGCGGCGAGTCGATCGAGTTCCGGCGTTTTATACGAGACGCCTCCGTAGCAGCCGAGGGTTTCAATGCCTAGGTCGTCGGCCATGATGAGGATGACGTTGGGTCGATCCGCGGCGGTAGCGAGGGAGGAGACGAGGAAGGTGAGAAGCGGGAGGAGTTTGAAGTTCATTTGAACTACGCGGCACGGCGCAAGCGCCGGCCCTACATGTTATTTAGATTGAGGTGTTTGGGAGCGTTGGGGTGGGCGTCTAGGTAGGATTGGATGTGTGTTACGATTTGTGGGTATTTTTCGGATACGTTTTTGGATTCAGCGAACATGTCGACATCGGGGCCGAAGAGCATGAGGGGCGATCCGTCGCTGGGGGCGACTGCTTTGAAATTCTGGTAGCGAACGAAGTGGGAATAATTCGTGTCCTCGGGGATATGTTTGGCCATGCGGCGGGCGACTGGGGCGCGTTCGGGGTCGTTGATGAGGTTGGTCCATTCGTTGGGGTCGTTGCGGAGGTCGTAGAGTTCTTCTGTTCCGTCAAAATAGCGGGTGTACCGCCAGCGACTGTGTCGAACCGTATGCGTTCCGCGACCGACGGTGCTGATGGCGGGATGCGGCCATTCCGTTTTTGGGTCGGCGACAAGCGGGGCGAGCGAGCGCCCATCCAGATCCGATCGCATTTCGAGTCCGAGCATGTCTATAACGGTTGGATACACGTCGATGAGGGAGACAGTTCTGCGGGACTTTTCGTTGGGTTTGAATCCTTCGGGGGCGTTATTAGCGGGCGGGGTGATAATTAGCGGCACTCGGGTGGATCGTTCCCAGGCGGTGAACTTTCCCCAATGTTCTTTTTCGCCGAGCTGCCAGCCGTGGTCGGACCAAAGGACGACGAGGGTGTTGTCCGCGTGTTCGGAGGCGTCGAGGGCGTCGAGAATCTTGCCGAGTTGCTCGTCCACGAACGTGATGCAGGCGAGGTAGGCGCTGACGGCGTTTCGCCATTGGCCGTTTTCGACGACGGTGGAGTGGGCGCCGCTGGTGAGGGCGAAGCGCCCGATGTCTTGGGCGGTTTGGGCAACATCGTCGAGATCGCCTTCGGGTACTTCTGGCAGAACGACGGATTCCGGTGGATACATGTCGTGAAAGCGTTTCGGCACCCAGAGGGGCTGGTGGGGGCGATAGAATCCGACAGCGAGCATGAACGGCTTATCGTAGGATTGGACGAGTTTTTCCACCGCCCAGTCGGCGCTCTGGGTGTCGGTCCATTCGGAGTCGGGTCGATCAATGGGGCCCCAGTCGAAGGAGTCGATAACGCTCGAGCCGGGGTTGCGGTCGCGCGGCATTTGGTTGAGCGGCATGGTGATTCCGAGGCGCGGGATTTCGTGGCGGACGTAGGGTTTGTTGTCGGCGAGCGAGGCGGGTGGGATTTGTAGTTCTTCGTCTTGGATCGGGCGCCACTTGTTGTAGTCGGGCCCCCACTCGTCGAAGAAGCGTTGGCTTTTGCCGTGGAGCAATTTTCCGGTGCCCATCGTGTAGTATCCTTGTTCGCGCAGGTCGAAGGGGAGGACCTGGGCGTTGGGAAGAGTGCGTTCGAGCTTTTGTCCATTGCCGTAAACGCCGTTGTGAATGGGAAGGAGCCCGGACCAGTTGGCGGCCCGCGATCCGCTGCAGGCCGGGACGACGCAGTGGGCATTGGTGAACAAGAGCCCGCGCTCCGCCAGGCGATCCATGTGTGGAGTTTTGACTTGCGGGTGTCCATCGAGGCAGCCGATCCAGTCGTTGAGGTCGTCGATGGTGATGTAGAGCAGGTTGGGCGGACGTTCGCTGGATTCGGCGAGCGCCGTGAAGGAGAGGAGGATGGAGAGAAGGAGAGATGGGGCGAAGGGGAGACGGGCGCGACCGGTGTGGGGCGTGTGACGGGTAAGTGAGACCATCCGCGGATTATCTTTCTCAACCGGATAAGGTATCAAGGCAAATTCGAGAAGAGTTTAGTTTGTCCTTTTAGACGTGAATTAGCGAGTGGTTTGCGAGATGGGCTTTCTGGTGATCTTGTAGTGAAGATCGTATGCCCGGCATTTCCAGAGGCTCATTGAGTGGTCCGCTCTCAAAACGTTTTCTTCGTCTTCGTAAACGAATATACGCTCGTGAAAACTAGGCAGGTAGTGTTTCCAGATCGTTCCTTTTCTGTCTTCGACGAGAAAATAGAATCCAGGTTCCCCGTAACGCGTTCCTTTGGAGAGAAGCTCGAGGTTGCCGTGACTGTCGATATTGAGCCGCATAACGACGGTCGCGCTCCCTTGAGGGAGGGGAAATATTACTTTAAGGCATCGCTCGCCGCTTGGGATGTGGCAGTGCGTATAGATTCCTGAATACACAACCTCATTAGTTTCTTTCAGCCTGCGAAACCAAACTCGGTAGATTGTCTTGCCGTGTTGATCGGCGAGACCAATGATCTCGCTTTTGATCCCGCGGGCGGTGTCGAGGGATTTTTGCGGGAGGTTTAGTTGCTGGATACGCTGGCTGAAGAGCTTGTAGACGAGATAGCCTAGCCCTCCAAATATGGGCTTCCATTGAGTCCAAGCGTCTAGATCGTAGTCCGTTGTTTGCGTATAAAACGACTCGATTTTCGGGTTGATTGAAGGGGCCCAGTCTTCGAACCCATCAACTAGTCCGGAACCGGGGCGATTTCTAACTACACTGAGATTCTCTCGTTCTGCGAGTCGGTCGACGAATCGATCCGCGATTCCGCCAATATCGCCAAATGGTCCGACTAGCCATTGGTCTTGCGCGGGATCAACCCGTTTTCCCGTCGCGATATTCCAGAGCTGAGTCGTCCAATCGAGTGGGTTTTGCAGTTTTGGAAGCGCCATTGCAATTTGATAGACTCTCTCTCCGTCTCCCCATCCGTCAGTCTCAATCCCGATAAGCCTCCCACTGGGATTCGATCCACTTGGGGTCGGGCTTCTTGGACGTAACGAGGTAGCGGTAGCGGGACGTGTAGGCTTCTCCCGGTTGGATCGAGAATTCGCCGTCGAACATGGGCGCGAAGGTGAAGTAGGGCATTCTGGGGTGGATGCGCACGGCTTGGGGGAAACGAAAATTGTCGGGATGGCAAAGGGTGACGATGGTCGCGTCTTCGCCGTCGATCACGCCGCTCATGGCGACCCAGCGGACGTGGGTGTGGTTTCCGTCCTGACGGTTGTCTCCCGAACTGGTGAGGAATACGCAGGTGCCGTCGGGATTGCTTTCGAGAGGGGTCCAGAGGTTGCTGCCGCGAAGAGCCATGCCCCCGTAGTGGTATTCTTGATAAATTAAGGGGTCGGGGGTGGCAAGGGATTGCCGGCTTTCAATGTCGAACAGGATGTAGTCATTGGAAGTTTCGCGGGCGGTGAGCGTCCAAATTTCGTTGAGAACGGTGGTCTCCGCGTCGTTGATTGTGGCGACGTGACGATTGACAACTGTGAAGGAGACTGAGTCGTTGCTGGTGCCGGTGGACAGGGTTTTGGCGTGTTCGGTGCGCCCTAGTTTTCGGTGAAGATTCCAGAAATCGACTCTTTCGCCGCGGAACAGAGTGTTGGTGCCGGCCATAAATATGCCCCGCTGGTGGGCGTGGTCTTCGGAAAAGTCGCCCGTCACGACTTGTCCGGTCGGAGTGAATACGGGGTGGAGGTAGCCGCTGCGGTGGTAGATGGAATCAGTACCTTCGGGTCCGGTTTGCAGCGCTTTGTTATAGCGGACGATGGGCTGGTCGCCACGGGAGACGGTGATGGCTTCGTCGGTCTCGTCGATTGTGAGAGAGGGAGCGGCCAAGCACGAAGCGGTGAGAACGAGGCCGGGAACGAAGAGGAAACGCATGGGTAAAGACAGGGCTGGTTTTAGATTGATTTAGGCGTATAGGCTTGCGGGGGGCAATCGGAATTTTGGCGATCTGTACAAAGGGTTTTATTTAACAGTGATTCCGCTCGCGGAAT
>JANQSC010000010.1 GCA_028284235.1 Opitutaceae bacterium | reverse complement strand
GGGACAAACGATTTTCTTCATTCCACGTATAGCTGTCGCCGTCATGCGCCAGCAAACTCCCATTGGCGTCGTAGGTCGGGTTGGCCAAACCGGAAATCGCGTCGTACTGGTTGAGCGCGTCCGGAGTGTAGGTCGTGGTCACGGTATCGTCGCGAGCGCTCAGACGGTTCCCGATGTCGTCGTAGCTGTACTGGAAGTCGTAGCTCGCGTCGGCCACTTCGAGGTCGGCCTGCTCAACCTGGTAGTAATCGTCGTAGGCGAAGTTACGCTGGCGCCCGTCGAGCAGCGTCTCCGACTCCCGCAACCCGGCCACGCTGTAGTCGTAGTCGAATTCGCTCAGGGCGGTCGAGGTGTCATCGAAATTCTCCAGCATGTCCAGTCTCCCCAAAATGTCGTAGCTGCGAACCGTTTGCAAGCCTGTGGGAAAATCCAGTGTCGCCACCAGAGACGCATTCGCGTTGTAGGCGTAGGTGAAGGGGTTGCTCGCGTCCACATCCTTGTCGAGCAGGGTTTCGAGCCGGCCCGCGTTGTCGTAGGTGTAGACCGTTTCCCAGGTGTCGGTGGGCGCATCGAGACGACTGACGATCAGCGAGGTTCGGTTGCCTTCGCTGTCGTATTGGTAATCCTGAGCGCTGTTGTTGGCGGTCTGCTCGATGCGTTCAATCAAGTTTGATGTGTAGTAGGTCCAAGTCGTCGTCCCCGTTTCATCAACCATTTGGGTTCGCCGACCGAGATCATCGTAAGCAAAACTCGTATCCGCATCCGTGGGATAATCGACCGAAGTCGGCAGATTATAGGCGTTGTAGGTATACGCCGTCGTAACGTTTTTTGCATCAGTACGCTGAGAGAGGCTCCCGGCGTCATCGTATGCGTAGTCATAAAAGGAATTGTCGGCAAAGGTCTTGCGCTCAATCTGGTTCCGCGCGTTGTACGTCCAAGTGGTAACGCTCGACGCACTTCCCGCTCCATAATAGGTGGTTAGAGTGGTTTGGTTACCCGCCAGATCGTACCCCATCCCAACCGGATACTCGCCATCGCCAGCTCGGGACGTTAGCCGCCCATAGTTGTCGTAGGCGAAAGTCTGAACCTTGAGATCGGGAAAGGTCTTTTCTGTTACTTGATCGAACTGGTCGTAAACATAACTCTCCGTCTCTGACAGGTGATTGGATTGGGCCTCCAAACGCCCGAGCACGTCGTAGACATACACGGTAGTCGCTCCTAGCGAGGAGGTTTCCGATGCCTGCTGTAAGCGGGTCGTGTAGCTGTAGCTAGTGGCGTTACCCGCCCGGTCAGCGACAGAATCGATCAGGTTCGGATTTCGGCTATTATAGACGTATGCGATGGTAGATACACCTTCGTTAGTTTTGAGCTCCGGATAGGTGATAGTCAGGGGTTGACCGAGATTGTTGTAGGCATAGGTCAAGGTGACTCCCTCGAGCGTTTGCTCCGCTACGAGCTCGCCAAAGCGATTATAGGTATTCGCGGTGGAGCCTCCGGCAATGTTGCTCGAACTAACCACATTCCCAAAGCCATCGTAAGCGACTGTATGCAATACGTTCGCGGACGTTTCCCACCAATTCCCGGTCAACGAACTGCCCGAGGCCTGCGGGACCGAGGTGTGGAGAACGCGATTAAGCGCGTCGTAGTGGCGGTAAATGGCATTCCCTCGACCGTCGTACTGCGCAAGAACGTTATCGTTGTCGTCATACTCGGTTCTAGATGGCAACGCGCCCTCGTAATTCGTATCGGGCAAAGCCTGACCGGGAGTCCAATTCACACCGACCTGCCGACTGTATGCGTCGTAGTAAAACTTGGTTTCGTTGCCCTTTCCGTCGAAAAGGGAAACGACATTACCGTTGTCGTCGTAATCAAAACGCTGAGGGAGTTCGCGGGCACCGCTCGCGTCTGGCTGAGCAGCCGCGGGGTCCCAGTTTACGCCGGTCAGGCGTCCCAAATCGTCGTAGTAGTTACGCGAAACTTGAGTCACTGTTCCATCACTGTAAGTGGTGTTTGTAATGCCTCCCGTAGCCAGATACTCGTAGCTCATAGAACGCTCGATGGCGGAGCCTACCGCTTCGGTTCGAACCGTCAGCCGGTCGAGATAATCGTACTGCGATTCCGAGCGAACCGTGCCTCCTGGGTCTAGGTCGGTGGGATACGGCTCGATCATTGCCGTTTGCCTTCCTGCGGCATCGTACTCGAAAGTCATATACTCGTCACCGTCAGGATGAGGGATCAGGCTCGAAATCAAGCGACCATGCGCATCATAGGAATTTTCCTCCATGAGTACGGTCGCTGTTGGGACACCTGCACTGTCGAGCGACACATACACTTCTTTTTGCACGATCCGGCCTTCACTGTTGTAGCTCACCTTCCACTGGGGAGACTCAACGCCGCTATCATCGAGGCGCGACTGTCCGATCTGCCGATTCAATTCATCGTACTGGAAGAATACCTTGCGGCTCGTTTCGCCCGTCTTAACGCCAGTCTCAATCGAAATCACATTCGGGCTCGTCGAACTGTAGGTATAGATGGTTTTGAAGCCTAAGGCATCGGTCTCTTCCGTAAGACGGCCTTTCACGTCATAGGTATACAACGTTACATTGCCCAAGGCATCGGTGCGAGACGCGGAGTTTCCGTTTACATCAAAACTATACAGTATTTGCCTGCTCGGATTCGACGGATCATATTCGCGGGATGGCGAGAACTCGTTATTGGGGTCGTTGTACTCGTACTGCGTCAACGTACCGAGTGGGTCGGTCACGGTGAGCCGCTTTGAAGTATCTCCGACATAAGTATAGCTGGTTGTGATATACTGCCAGCTCGCTTCCGCATCACCGGGATTTTTGACCTGCTTCACTGCGGTCATACGATTGAGCGCGTCGTACTCAAAAACCGTTGTGAATTTAGATCCTACCACAAGGCTTGCCTCCTCATAAAACGTCTCGCTTCGCGTGCGGTTGTTATTCGCGTCGTACGTGTACTCGTTTACGAGCAAACGCGTGGCACTCACGTCCTGCGCCTTGCGCGTCAGGTTACCATTCGCGTCGTAGTCGTAGTAAACGATAGAACCATTCGGCTTCTGCTCGCGGGAAATACGGCCGTCAAGGTACTCCTCACCGGGGTTAATTGCATCGTCAATGCCGTAGTAAAAATATTCACGGACCTGATTGGACGGATCATTCCAGTCGGAAATATCCCCATCCTTTTGGATTTGCTTCTTGGCCCGGCTCTCGCCGTACGCATCTGTAGCAAAGCTCACCTGCTCGTCACGGAAGTGAATGTCTATAAGCTCTCCACTGAGATCAAACTCACGGATCGTATAGCGAATCTGAGTAAATCCTGTATTGTAGGAGAGCACTTCGATATCCTCACCTAAAGGCAGACTCGGATCCGATCCTTGAGTCTGACGTTTGATGCGCTTTCCATTGGAACCACTTCCACCCCAATAGTAGTTCCAGCGTTTCGAACAGGACGAACACCCTGCTCCCGTGAAGCTCTCCATGAATCGATAGTACTCCTCGTCCGAATCGCCGGAATCGGAGTAATAAGTGAAATCGTAGTCCAAACCTAATTCGTCCTCTATTTGGATAAGATCACCTTTACGTAGATTGGAAACATCCCCGTCATACGTGAAATTAACCTCCCGGCCATTGTCGTCGATCACTGTGATCAAATGACCACTCCCTGCGGTATCATAAGCATATTCCAAGAAACGCCCCGTCGCGACACCCAAGAGATATTCCTCGACTTTTTTTAATCGATAGTCACGTACAACTACAAGCGGAACGGTAGTCCCAGCAGCGAGGTCAGTCGTACCTGCGAGCGACAGATTCGTGTTCCGAGGCAAACCATATACGGGATGAAGCTCGTCATCCTCATAGGATATCACGAGGGAGTTAGACTGAGTATCAGCGATCTCCACCAAGCGACCCAATGTATCGAAGGAATAGGTCATTTGATCCCTATTGGTGAGCGTATAGCCGGAAGGGCCTAATGTAATGGTATCGTCGCGGACGTCCTGCGACTCGTAGGTTCCATCCGTGTCGGTGTCTTCGAAAAACTGCCGCGCCCCGCTATCCTTGCGGACCACCAGATTGCCTTCGTCGGTCTCGAACACCCGCATGTTGTAGTTAAACATCCATCCGTTGCCCATGAATCCGTTGTATTCATTGAAGCTGCTGTATCGAATATCAAACGACAAGCCAAGCGGGTTACCTTCTATTGCCAATAATGTATTCTCCCAATAGAATTCTCCGGTATCCAAATAAAATGGCTCCCCACACTGCTTGATTGCGCAATCCTGCTTATCCTGATCGCATACGTCGCAGTCCTCTTCGTCTTGGTGTTGATCATCGTTACTGGTGTGAGAAGGACTATCAGCAAATAAAATTGCTGAATTCAGCAACGCCACCAACACGAGAAGCGATGCCGACTTCAGATTGGAAATAGCGTCCTTGGCAAGATGAGATTGAATTAATATTTTCATTTGTTGTTTATCGGACTCCTCAGTCTTTCTATCTAAATACTACACGCTTGGATCGAGAGCTGAAATTCCCCTCATAATCCAGTATGTTCACTGTTAATACATGCTCTCCATCAGCCCAATCGATTTCCGGAATCAAATAAGTATAAGGAGTCACGCCCTGCGATTCCTCATGGATGAACTCGCCATCTAAATAAACGAGTATCTCAAATCGACGACGCTCCAAGATTCGCTCGCTATCCTTCGACAAGGTAACCCGAAGGGCATCGCCTGAACTTATAATGACAACTTGTTCGTTCGGTTTTTCGATCAGAAATTCGACTGAAAAGTCGATCTCGTCAGAGGGAATAGCCTGCCCCATCGATTCGGCCAGTAGCTCGTCATTCTTCTCGAACTGTGGCGTACCAACCACTAGCCAACCCTTTTCTAACGGAAAGTACTGAACGAATACATTCAGGGCTGCATGCCCTCGATAGTTCGCGACGTTTTGTTCGTCCCAAAAATCCCATGGAGTGAGTGCACTATTTCCAGCTGTATATTTCCAATCGGTTAACCGTCTCACGAACATGCCTGAACTCGTTCCGACACTTACTCGACTAATCGCGGGTTGCCCCACTGACCAATTAACCACATTATTTCTTCGCGACACCTTAGCGAACGCGACCTCCATACGCTCATCAAGAAGTCCCATTTTTTCAGGAGATTGTAAAACCGCTTTGTCGTCACGATAGAGAACATACCCATAAACACCTTCGGGCAGACTCGCGGTCCATCGTTTTTCTAGCATTCCCTTCAGCACACCCTCCTCAAACTCTTCAACCAGAGCGACCTCTTGGCGAGTTGCCGGATTGACAATAGAGAGGGAGTACGTCGCGCCCTCACTCGCGCCCTGAATTTGCCAGTACACACTATTTTCGGGCTCCATCTTATATGCGAGTTGCTCAGCGAGCCCTATCGAAACCGCCGAACCGGCAACAAACATCGATATTACGAATTTGACCATCCTGGTCATCGATTTACTTAAGCACTGAAACATTCGCTAGATTGTAAGGGTAGTTTCCAACAACCCAAAGGACCCATCTACACATTCAAAGAACACAGAGACTGTATGATCACCTGGCTCTAAGTCATTGAACGTCGACTTGAAACAGTTCTTGTTCGGGGAAACGATCTTTGCCAGATTTCCATCGATACAAAAATAGCAGCGATTCCACTGACTGGGATTTGCTATGCAGACCTCATAGGCATTGGGAGCATTCGCTAAATTCATCCAAGTCCAGTCGCCACCGTAGCTGAGCGTCTTTCCCTCGGATTTAGATTCTAGAAAGGTCTTCTGATCCTCTTCCGAATCTTGGGCTAGAAGAAAACCTCCTCCAAGCATCAGCGCAGCTGATACGGAAATAAACCTATAGTATTGATTAATTCTTGTTTTCATACCTTGCGATTCATTAAAGTTCACTTGCTAGCGCTTCACTCCCCAGATCGGTTCGCGCGCGGCATGCGGAAGAGCCAGTTTAGTAGCGCTTTGATTCTCGATTGAAACTCGCAGTATTGCCGGCAAGCCATCCCCTCGCTGCTCGCAGTAGAGAAAGGTGCCCGCATCGTCCAAAGCAGGAGCAAGCTCGCTTTCCATCTTCGATTCGTAAACGGGATTCAGCTCTTTGCTACGCGTATCCACCATCCAAATATCGAAATTGTTCTTAGAAACCTCGTAGGAAAAATAGACCTTTTTGCCATCCGGCGACCAAGCGGGATAGGCAGCAATACGGTTCGGAGGAGTCAGAAACTCGAATTCGCTCCCATCCTTCTTCACCTTGAAGATTCGTTCCTCTCCCATATTTGCCAACCAGGTACCGACAATCCAACCTCCGTCAGAAGAGAGCACGATCTGTCGGACAGACCCGTTGGAAGGACGATAGACAAGATAGAATTTGTCTTCGCCTAGTTTCTGTTTCCATATGAATTGACGCTGAGGATTCCCCGTAGCCAGTCGCGTGAAAAATATATCCTGAGAAGTGGGCAAGAAAAAGAAGCTAGAACAGTTGGGAAGCGTCTCACTCAGAAGCCGTTCACCCCCGCCATCGAGCCGAGAGATACGTCCGTTCGCATCCCGAAAGAGAAGATCTCCGCTTGTCCGGACTATATGGGGAGAACGCTTATCCCCAATCGAATCGGTCAATTGACTCACGTTTCCCGTCACCAGATCGAATCGATGAATTTGCCATCCACGATCCGTTAAGCCACTGTAGTACAACAAACCTTCCGCCTCTGGAGCCGGTTTTCCGAAGCACGACAAAATCGGGGAGGATGCGATCCCCATTATCGTAAGGACTTTCAATCTGAATTTCGCGAGTTTCATCGTCATTCAATCACCCGGACCATGGCCCATTTAGTGGTTTCCAGACCGCTGCGAGCATGCTCTACCACGAACTTAACTCTAAAGTACCGATCGCGATTAATATCGCTTGGATATTCGGTATTCAGAACGTCGAACAATCGTGTCTTGGAATCTGTTCCGAAAGTTGAGTAGTTCTTGACAAAAAACTCCAGGTCATGGTCTCCTTCACCCAATGCAACTTCTTGAGCGAGCAAGTAGTCGCCATTTGAACTTCTATAGTATAGCGGATATTCCAGATCATCTACTCCCTTGAGGGCTAGACTCACGATCGAAGATTGTCCCAAGTGAAAAACGGCATGCACCACTTCGCCTAGAGCAGGGGTTGTCCGGTAAGACTCTACCGAGTAGTCTAAGATCTCAGGCGTTTGATTGTCTATTAAAATTGAACCATCAGGGACATTCCGGTATGTAAATGTTGACTCAGGATTAACTCCGATAGTCGTCGGAACCTGGCCATCTATCCCGATGGGAATGCAATCAAAACTCACCGCCGAATCTAGAGTGAGCATTCGATTGAATAGACTGGGATAATAAGGATTGTGTATATATAATCTATGGTTCGCGCTATTTTCAACTTGAATTATAGTAGTCTTGTTTTTCCATGGGTCTGCCGTCCCTTGATAGTCTATTGAGAGCGATACACCGGGATTGCTAAACGACTCTATGAATCCTGCATACGACTCAAATACATCGCTTTCCGTTCCGCTCAGCGATCGTGAAATCACCTTCATGACCACGACTTCCGCATCCGTGTAGGTATCTGGAGTGAGAGAATCGCTATCCCAATCACCGTAGCCGTTCCATGACACATTGTGACTACCGGCTGAATAAGTATCAACAACCGATGCTAACGACTCGATCGTATAATCGCCAAAGTCACCCGTATCCGGATCTAATTCGTAGCTGAACTTGGAATACTGAACTTCAACTTCAATTGTACTGTAAGCAGTAAATGACACTTCTAGTGATGGCAACAGTGATCCATCCAGAGGCGTGCCCTCTCCGAGTAGCACTTGTGCTCCATCCCAATGGATAGGAGAAAGACCCAATGACAATTCTTGCGAATTTACGATTGCATCGCCGTCGTTGTCATCTCCCGAACTACTTGCCAAGTCACCCATGTACAGCCACTCCCAAGAATCCACTAAGCCATCTATATCGGAATCCGTCATTTCATCCGCCCCGATATCCGGATCAATTCTCGGCTTCAACTGAAAGTCCCGACCTGATTCGGAAGCAAACGCACGGTCAATGGCTGGAGAATTCGAGCTTATAAGTCCGCCAGAATGCAACAATGGATCCCTATTTATCACACCTTCTCCCGCACTCCATCCACGCACGATACTATATGTAATATTATGGTCCGAAAGATCTTCGAACTCGCTAGAATCACCCCAAAGGATACTATTAGATATCGAAATTTCATTGGAATCAGCAAGACTAGCCACCGAGCCACCGTTTTCAAAAAACGTGCAATGCTCTAGTTCGATTGATCCGTCATGCACGAATAGCCCAGTTTCGTCGCTTCCTATACGATTGTTAAAAAAGAGGACGTTTTCGAAATAGCACGACGATCCACCGGATATATACACAGCTGCGAAACTAGAACTTGAATAGTCTATGTTGTCGCTAATCATACAGTGTTTTATATAGGCTTTCGTGGATTGAAGATTAAGAGCCGCTCCACTTCCAATCCCACGAGTGAATGTAAATCCGTCTATATAAGCATCTGCTTCTATATCCATAACCCGACCAGTCGAACTCGCATCAATCACGGTGCTCAACGCGCCGAACTCCGATATAAGAAGCAATTTCGGCAGCGATGAATCCAACGTAGCGCTTTCAACGTATGTCCCGGATTTCACCAAGAGTATTGGATATTGTGATCCAGGATTCAGAGCATTTACCGCCGCTTGAATAGTCATGTAGTCACCGCCACCGGATCCGTCGACCGTTATCGTAGGCAATGGAAGAGAGGAAAAATCATCCGGATTTGAAGCGTTGTAGGTTTCGTAGATATTGGGATAGCGGTCTCCGTCGAGATCATCGTAAGCGTCATCTGCAAGTGGATTTAGGCCATTCGCTCCTTCGTCGTCGTCGTCGATTCCATCTCCATCGGTATCAGCGTAAGAAGGATTCGTTGAGTAGCCATCCGTGTCTCCGTGAGTGCCGTCGCCGTACACCTCATCACCATCGAGCAAGCCATCGCTATCTGTGTCACCAATAGTTGGATCTGTGCCTGCCAAAAACTCTCCGAGGTTGTCAAGTCCGTCACCCGTTCCTCCATCGTCGAGATCGTCGGTAGCGTTTTGGGTCAAATCGCCAAAATGATAGAGCTCCCACCAATCCAAGAGCAAATCCGCGTCTGTATCAGCAAGACTATGCTCACTCGAGTCGAGCTCATAGGCACCCAGATCAGGAGCCGACCCCGTCGGTCTTGTTTTGAAATCCAGGTCAAAGGCAACAACAGTCGAGTCCGATCCACGATCTACTGCAGGTGACTGTGCACCCGGATATCCAGCAGAATCGAGCTGTGGATCTTGGTCAATAACACCAATCCCAAAAAAACCGCCCTGTACGATACTGTAGCTTACACTGTAGCAGTTAGAAGACCCTAAAAGCTCGTTGTCGACGCCAGTATCGCTCCACATAACACTATTCACAATTGTTATACGATTCGCCTCGGAATCGCTATAGAGGGCCGAACCATTACCGAAAAAAGTACAATGCAATAAATCGGCAGTGCCATTCTCTACGTATAGTCCAGTCCGTGAACTACCGACATCGTTATCTAGAAACAGTACATTCTCGAACACCACCGAAGCTGAATTATCCAGGTATGCAGCTCCCTGAAAACTACTTCCCGCATTATCCTTGATCACCGAGTGCCTGAGCCCAAGTCGCGCCCCCGAGACATACAACCCCGCACCATGCCCGACGCCACCAGACAGAGTAAATCCATCAAAGTCGGCGTCCTTACCTACCCACAAAGCTCGATCCAAACCTCCAGCATCGACAGTAGTACTCGTCGCTCCTAACTCCGATATGAACAGCGCTCCAGGAGCAGAACTACCTATGTAGACGCTCTCAATGTAGGTTCCCGCCTTAACCAAAACAATTGAGAAGTCAGTCGTTAAGGCGTCCACTGCCGACTGTATAGTTGTATAGTCACCGCTGCCAGCGATATCGACAATCAGAGTCGGCGACGGATGCGATTGAGAATCCCCTGGATCAGAAGAATTTCGAATCTCGTAGATATTGGGATAGCGATCTGAGTCGAGATCTTTATATGCGTCATATTCGAGAGGATTTAGGCCATTGGATCCCTCCTCCGCATCAAAAATACCATCTCCGTCGCTATCATCAGACAAAGGATCGGTGGCATACCCATCTGTGTCACCGTGCGTGCCATCTCCGTGCAGTTCGTCACCGTCGAGCAACCCGTCATTATCTGAATCGCGAACAGCCGGGTCCGTACCGGCAAATTGCTCACCTAAATTATCAACCCCGTCTCCGGTTCCTCCCTCGTCCAGATCATCGGCAGGACCCTGGCTCAAGTCCCCGAAGTACTCATACTCCCAAGAGTCTGCTAGCCCGTCCGAGTCGTTATCTACAAACTCATCAGCTCCAAGATCCGGGGCAATTCTGCCCTTTAGCTGCACGTCCAACTCAGAACCAGAACCCGTCGCTTGATCGATGGCAGGCGATCCAGGGACTAGGAAACCGCCAGCTAGCATTGGGTCTACATCAGAAACACCCTCGCTCGCAAACCCTCCTCGCACAATGCTATTTGATACATCGTAGGGCGAGACTACTCCGGCCAGTTCGCTAACTCCATCCGGATCGTCCCAAAATATGCTGTGCTCCACCTGGATAGTGGAAAGACCTGAATCATTGTAAATTGCAGAACCGTTATCGAAAAATGTGCAATTCAGGACCTGAAGAGAGCCACCGTACACATATATCGCGACTTCGTCGTTTCCGACTCGGTTGTTGAGAAAAAGCACGTTTTCAACAGTCGCAGAAACGCCATCAATAAGAGTGAATGTTCCTACAGGTGACAAATCACTGCCTGAATTGTCTCTAACTATGCAATGGTTCATATTGAATCGAGTAGATTCAGCACGGATCACTGCCAATGATGCGCCACCTCCAGATATCGTGAAGCCATCTATATAAATATTTGATCCCGCAATCAACGCAGTTCCCGTCAGGCTTGCATCGATAACAGTATGCAACGAGCCTAGATCAGAAATCAACAGCAATTCAGGATCATTCGAATCCGTCGAAACCTCTTCGACATATGCGCCCGGTTTTACTAAAACAATTGGATACCCCGAATCATATGACAACGAATCGACCGCTTCCTGAATTGTCGCAAAATCTCCTCCTCCCGCTAAATCGACAACTGAACTAGGAAGAGGTATCGAATTCAGATCGTTTGGATTACTTTCATTTCGGATTTCATAGATGTTCGGATAACGGTCTCCGTCGCTATCAGCCAGCGCGTCAGATGCGTCGGTTGGACTTAGGTTGTTATCGGTTTCTTCTCCGTCCTGAAGCCCATCGCTATCAGTGTCAGGATCAAGCGGGTCCGTTTCAAATCCATCAGTGTCTCCATGCGTACCATCGCCAAAAACCTCGTCACCATCATTGAGTCCATCCGCATCAGTATCTGCGGCATTGGGATTCGTATCTGCCAACAATTCCTCAGCGTTGCTAAGACCATCTCCAGACCCAGATTCATCTAGATCGTCTCCAGCATTCTGGCTCAAGTCCCCTAGATACATAATTTCCCAAGAGTCCGGCAGTAGATCGTTGTCAGTATCGGCGAATTCATCAGCACCCAAATCCGGGGTTGTCCTCGGCTTTAGTTGCAGATCCAAAGTCGCACTTGATCCGGCAGCGACGTCAATAGCGGGAGATTCTTCAGTTAATAGACCTGAAACCAAAAGCGGATTCAAGTCGAACACGTTCTCTCCCTCGAATCCTCCACGCACAATGCTACTCTCTACGCTGTAGTCGAGATCCCTCCCTGACAATTCTCCGCTTCCACCCAGATCATTCCAGAGGATACTATTTTTTACCTCTACCGCTGACAAATCAGTAAAACTAAATATACCTGCACCATTACCAGAAAACGTGCAATGTTCCACTTCTATTGTACCTTCGTAATTGTATAGCGCATACCCCTTCGCTCCTACTCTATTATTCAAAAATAGTACATTTTCGAAAGTAACATTTGCTTCGTATCCAAGATACACCGCTCCCTTTCTATTTACACTCGTTTCAATATTATCCCTAATCACACAGTGCTTAACACTGAATTCCCCTGCATTGAAAAACAATCCCGCTCCATCGCCTAACCCTCCAGTTAAAGTCAATCCGTCAATAACGGCTCCAGAGGCGCTAGTATAAAAGGTCAACACTTGTCCTGATAGACCACCATTAATAGTCGTGTGTTGCGGGCCAAGCTGGGATATAAGTAAAACATCTGATCCAATAGCGAGATCTATGTTTTCCCAGTACTCGCCAGGGGCAACCATCACTATCGCATACTTTGAATCTTCCGGGAGAGCGTTGATCGCCGCTTGAATCGTGGAAAAGTCGCCTCCCGATGAACTAACAATGAAACTCGGCGTTGGTGTTGACGCTGGATCGTTTGGATCTCCACCATTTCGGATTTCGTGCACATTCGGATAGCGATCTGAATCGCTATCACCTCGAGCATCTGAGGCATCATTCAGATCATATCCATTTGCGTTTTCCTCGCCATCGAGCATCCCATCGTCGTCAGTGTCGGCGTCAAGAGGATCACCTACAACACCATCAGTGTCCCCGTGAGATCCGTCACCGTAAAGCTCGTCCCCATCGAGCAAACCGTCATTGTCCGTATCGCCAGAATTCGGATTCGTGAAAGCCAATAGTTCCTCCGCATTTGTCAGACCATCGCCAATACCGCCGTCATCAAGATCGTCCCCAGAACCCTGAACCAGGTTACCGATATAGAGCATTTCCCAAGAATCAGGCAAACCGTCTGCATCGACATCAATCAATTCGTCTGCTCCGAGATCGGGATCTACTCTACCCTCGAATTGGAAGTCCAGCCCTGGGCTTACACCAACCGCTGCATCAATCGCAGGCGATCCTGCGGTGAGAATTCCTGATACGTGCAATAAGGGATTCTCATCAATGATACCCGCACCAGAAAACCCTCCTTGCACAATACTATTCGCCACGCTGTATGACGATGTTTCACCCGCTAACTCTCCGAACCCATCCGGATTATTCCAGAATATACTATTCTCAACCTCAATGTTGTTGGAGCTGAATCGGTTGTAAATCCCAGAACCATTTCCCGAAAAGGTACAGTGATTAACTTTTGCAGAACCAAGAAATACATATAAGCCAGCGTCAACGCCACCCACCCAATTATCCAAGAATAGGACATTCTCAAAGACAGCTACTGCATCATCGTTCAGGAAAACTGCCCCATCGCTAGAGAAGCTGACATCAATATTGTCTCTAACGATGCTATTGCTTACATGTAGACTCGCAGATGAAACATAAATACCTGCCCCGTCACCAACGCCTCCAGTCAAAGAAAACCCATCGATATGCATGTCCGATTCAATTTCCAAAGCTTTACCCAGCTGATTCGCGTCTATCATCGTATCCGCAGCACCCGTTTCAGATATGAGAAGCGTTTGCGGATTGGACGAATCTAGCGAAACTCGCTCAATGTACAAACCAGGTTTGACCAAGACAATGGAGTAGTTCGCGCCTAAGGCATCAATGGCCTCTTGAATTGTCACGAAGTCTCCGCTACCAGATTTATCAACTATTAAGCTCGGTATTGGGAGCGATGCCGGGTCGTTTGGATTCCCTCCATTGCGGATTTCGTAAATGTTGGGATAGCGATCTGTATCGGAATCAAGCAGCGCGTCCTCCCCATTATTCGGGTCGAGGCCGTTAGTAACTTCTTCTCCATCTAGCAGCCCATCATCATCGCTATCTGCGTCAAACGGGTCACTCACAAGCCCATCCGTATCTCCGTGAGTACCATCGTCAAAAAGCTCCTCTCCGTCTCCAAGCCCGTCCGAATCACCGTCAGCGAGTGAAGGGTCGGTTCCGAAACCAAGTTCTTCCAAATTGGTCAATCCATCCAAGTCATAATCGTTGGTCGCAGATTCCGTTATGCTACCGAAGTACCATATCTCCCAGCTATCAGGCAATCCATCGGTATCGATATCGGCATACTCATCTGCACCGATATCAGGCAATACATCTCTCTCTTGCAATGTTACGCTCAATACACTTGTGGACGTTGAAGAAGCGTCGATGGCTTGTGAACTGGAAAGCAAAAATCCGTCCGTATTCACCATCGGATGCGAGTCAATTATGTTCGAGCCTCCAACATAGCCGCCGCGAATTATCGAATCACTGACCGTCGCCTCACTCAACGATCCAGCTAATTCTTGACCGCTGCCATCACCGTTCCAGAGAATGCTATTTTTCAGGTCAACCACATTGCTTGATGATGAAATATAGACACCGTCATTGCTCCCGCCTTCGTTATTCAGCAGGGTACAGTGCTCCAGAGTGACGTTGTTAGCGCTGGCTGAAACATATATCGCTCCTCCATTCGATACGCTATTATCTTGAACGATACTGTCCGCAAGAACTGCGTCTCGTGAAGAGAAATAGACCGACCCTGAACCACTTCCGTTTCCGTTATCTCTCACTATCATATGTTGAGCGGTTGCACGAACATATGATACGTACATGCCAGCTCCAGTCCCAACTCCTCCCGTCAGAGTGAATCCATCAACAACAGAGTTTGCACTAATCAGAAGGCACCGGCCTGTCCCCATCGCGTCTACTACAGTGTTCCCTGGACCTGACTCAGATAGCAACAAAAGCTCGGGACTCGAAGCAGAAACTTGGAGCGACTCTTGATACAAGCCACTCTTCACGAGCACAATTAGATACGACCCACCGTCGTCAGCGACCGCATCCAACGCATCTTGAATCTGAACGTAGTCACCCCCTCCAGAGCCATCAACTGTAAAGGTGGCTACAGGCAACGAAACACTATCGTTTGGATCACTTCCGTTCCGGATTTCATGCACATTTGGATAGCGATCAAGGTCCGAATCGATTAGAGCATCCGATTCATCATTCGGGTCGAATCCGTATACTATCTCTTCGCTGTCAAGCATACCATCCATATCGCTATCAGCTTTGAACGGATTGGTAATGACACCATCAGTATCGCCGTGCGTGCCGTCGTCGAACAACTCTTCGCCATCCGCAAGCCCATCGAGGTCGGTATCCGGTAAAGTGGGATTCGTACCGTACGAGAGTTCTTCAGCAGCTGTTAGCTGATCCGAATCCGAATCGTCGGAAGAGCCATCATCCAAATCGCCGAAATAAACCAATTCCCAGCTATCCGGCAAGCCGTCCGTATCCGAATCTGAATACTCGTCCGCCCCAATGTCTGGAGCACCGTCACGCGGATACAAAGTGGCGCTCAACGCACTGAGAGAGCCCACCGAAGCATCAATTGCGGGAGAACCTACAAGCAAGAAACCACCACGATTCAATGTCGGATCTGAAAGCAAAATATTTGCGCCTCCAGCATAACCGCCTCTTATGATTGAATCCCTGGCTGTAACTCCCGAAATCTGACCGCCAATCTCCGCTGAACCTCCGTCTCCATTCCAGAGAATACTATTCTTCACATCCAAGAAACTGGTAGCGGAGGTCATGTATATTCCGTCGTAGTCTCCGCCTTCATTGTTAACGAATGTGCAATGCTCCATTGTAACATTCGAGTTGGCAGACACTGACATTGCCCCTCCAGCAGAAAATTGATTGTTCCGAACAATCGTGTCCGTCAACAAGACCGAAGATGAGGATATATTAATTGCCCCATAGCCGCTCGTTTCAATGTTCTCGGTTACAATCAAATGTCTCGCAACAACATCAGCGTTAGCAATTAGCAACCCAGCTCCTCCTCCGGTGCCTCCAGTAAGTGAGAACCCATCCACGACGCACATTTTACTGATGTACAAGCTTCGACCGGCTCCTCCTGCGTCGATAGTAGTCGCCTGAGGACCTGACTCGGAAAGAAGCATCACTTCAAATGCCAAATTTGATACACTAACACTTTCGTTGTATATTCCACTTTTTACCAGGATGATTGAGAAAGCGTTCGACTGGGTCATCGAATCGACCGCCTCCTGAATACTCGTATAGTCACCCGAACCAGACGCGTCTACAACATATAGCGGCGATGGCGTGGAACCACCGTCCTGAGAATCCGATCCATTGCGCACTTCGAATATATTTGGATAACCGTCTGAATCTGCATCCTGCATTGCGTCAGATCCATCATTCGGATCGAAGCCATAACTAAGCTCTTCTCCGTCCAGCAATCCATCACCATCGCTATCCGGGTTAAAGGGATCCGTTGTGGCTCCGTCAGTGTCTCCGTGAGTTCCATCCGCGAAGAGCTCCTCGCCATCGGCCAGTCCGTCACCGTCGCTGTCACTCAGAGAGGGGTCAGTCCCGAACGATAGTTCCTCCGCGGCGCTAAGCAGATCGGAGTCCGTATCATCTGACTCCGAGACGCTGAGATCGCCAATATAGACCAACTCCCAACTATCCGGTAAACCGTCTGCATCACTATTGGAATATTCATCTGCACCGTAATCGGGCAATGAATCGCGGTTTCGCAGCGTTACGGTGAGTTCATCAGTCGGGTTCGAAGATGCATCGATGGCGGGCGACCCAGCCAAGAGCAGTCCTTCGACGCTAAGTACTGGATCGGAATCAACTACGTTTACTCCACTTGCAAACCCTCCTCTAATTATCGAATCGCTTGCGTTAACTCCTCCGACGTTACCCGACAGTTCACTAGAACCACCATCTCCATTCCATAAAATACTGCGCTTGATATCCACAGAACTGAGAGACGAAAGGACGTAGAATCCATCATAACTACCGCCCTCGTTGTTATAGAATGTACAATTTTCGACTATCGCAGTAACATTGGTGCCAATGAGCATCGCCCCACCAAAATAGGCAGTGTTATCGCGAACAATACTGTCTGAAATGGCGAACGTAGATTCATTCACGTAGATTGGGCTAGCGGTACTGCTATCCCCATTTCCACTCAGGACAAGTCGGCGAGCGATAACATTGCTTGACCAGATATACAAGCCGCCGCCACTCCCGACACCTTGAGTAAAGGTGAAACCGTCTAATACGCACTCGCCCGACGACACAAACAGACCTGATCCTATTTTCTGAGCATCAATCTTGGTTTTCCACGCTCCTGATTCTGAAATCAAAAGAAAAGCCGGGTTCGAATCATCGACCGCTAGATTCTCAAAATAAGTTCCTGGTTTTACGAGAACAATCGAATGATTCGTTTCCAGGTCGAGGGCGTCGATTGCATCTTGAATCTTCTCGAAATCGCCACCACCCGATTGATCGACTGTATAGGTGGGTGCCGGAACTGATGCGGAATCGGATGGATCGCTGTTATACTTGATTTCATACACATTCGGATATCGGTCTGAGTCAGTGTCTTCAAGGGCGTCTGATGAATCGTTCGGATCATAGCCGTTTGCAACTTCATCGCCATCCCAAATACCATCACCATCCGTATCCGGATTATTGGGATCCGTTCCGTAAATTGCCTCATCGGCATCGCTCAGTCCATCTTGATCCGCGTCATTCGAAGAACTCGAAGGAGTCACCGTAACCGATATAGATACCCATTCCGAAAACGCGCTGTCCGCATCGAAAACACGGTATTCGAAGTCTTCCGGGCCAGAGTAGGCGGAATTGGGAAAATAGGTCCAGTTGCTACCGTTCCACGTGACGGATCCGCTATCGGGTTGGCTAGACGCGCCGTCGCGGAATTCAACGTTTGTATCCGAAATTGTGATCACGCCGTCTTCCACGTCGGTAGCGGACAGAGCAAGAACCAGCGGCGCTGGGGAGTTTTCTTCGATTGTCAAATCGCTAAGCGAAGTGGCAACCGGAATGTCGTTGATCGAATTTACGGCAATTGAGATGGAAACCCATTCGGAGAAAAGTCCGAGAGAATCGGATACGCGATATTCGAAATCTTCCGCGCCATTGTAGTCCGCATCCGGGTTGTAGGTCCAGTCGTTGCCATCCCAGGCAACCGACCCGTTTTCCGGCTCGGTATCGACACCGTCGCGGAATTCGACGTTTGTATCCGAAATTGTGATCGCGCCGTCTTCTGTGTCGGTCGCGGCGAGCGCTAGAACCAAGACGGGATCGGGGTCTTCATCAACCACTAAACCGCTAAGCGCTGAAGCCACGGGTTGCTGATTTGCCGGTGCTGATACCGTTATGGTGAAGGCGTCGCCTGAAGAGGCTTGGCTTGCGTCGTCCAATGCGGTGAGGGTGAAGTTGTTAGCGCCGATGTCAGACGCTAGCGGCGTCCCAACAAGCTGAGAGCCGGAAACCGCGAGCCATCCGGGTCCCTGCAAATCGTAGGTCAACGCGCGGTTTTCTGGATCGTCGAAAGTTGGGATGGAGATGGTCTTTGCCACACCCACAGTAGCGACGTCATTGCCAAGATCCTGTCCCACCAGAACGGGTGGATCGTTGTATCCGGAAATCGATACATTCACCGTCCCGTTCGCAAAATCGGTACCGTCAGTGATGCGATACGGAAAGCCGTCGCTCAGCGGCGTGTCGCCAGGATGCAGGTACTGAAGATCAGAAGTAATGGTGTAGGTGGCAGTGCCATCGCTCGCGACATCGTAGGTGCCGTAGATCGCGGTTCCATTGCTCGCCACCGCTGAAATCGGATCGTTATCGGGATCGGAATCGTTGCCAAGCGTGCTGGTCGTGGCGGAGCCCGCATTTTCTGCGAGATTAATTGTATCCGCGCTCGCCAGCGGAACGCGATTGTAGGCAGGCAGCCCCCCTTCAGGTTGTGAGGCGGGCGTCGGAAGCTCGTAGAAACTGAGGCTACCGGCTCCCGCTACACTGCCAACGGTGTCCTCAGGCTTGGCTACGACAATGTAATTCGTTCCTACCGCGACGCGGTAGTTGGAACTGACCCCGCTTTCGTGAGTTGGGTCTTGCGTGATCGTATTGAGAAGTCGCCAGCTATCAAGCGTATCGTCGTGACGATAAATGTAGGTAGAGCCGCCAACGCTTTGACCTACGACGAGCGTGTCGCCAAAAAGGTCGACCGTATAGCCAAATCCCATGTCAGCGCCGGGATCCCACGCAGTGAGCTTTTCTTGGCGTACCCAGCTCGCGCCTACTCGTTCGTAGATAAACACCGCGCCCGAATTCGAATGACCGTGCTCGTCCCGGCCGGGAGCCCCTATGGCGAGATAATCGCCGGAAATGCTGACGCTCCAGCCAAAGCGCGGATCGAGCTGCTGGTCGGGCTCGTCAATGAGCGTATCGTTTTGGGTCCAGTTTTGTCCCGACTTGTCGTAGAGTTGGACTTGGGGAAGATCCGTGTCGACCCCGCCGTCACGCTGAGACTCCGCAACCGCTGCTCTTTCCTCGTAAAGCGTGACGGCAAAGCCGAGATTGTCGCTGGTGATCGGAGATGGGGATCCCGGATCCGAGCCGTCGTGCGAGAGAATTTTGGGATCCGTGGCCCACGTATCGTTATTCAAAGTGAAGATCCAGGCACGTCCTTCTCCGAGTTGAGTCGCCCCCGATTCGACCGCCCGATAGGCGCCCACAATGAGCTGGCGGTTCATCATCGAAACACTGTGGCCGAAACGCCAGCCGGACTCCAGCGGGTCGCTCGCTAACGGGGACGCGATTGTTTCGTGAGCAATCCACTCGTCTCCTTGCTTTTTGAATATATAGATAACGCCAACTTCGGTAGCGCCGTCCGCGGCAATATACGGATTACCCACAACGGCCCAATCCCCGTATATCGCTACCGTGTTGGAGTGGACGTCATTGCCGTTGAGGTTCAGGTCCAAACTGCTCGTATCGATGGGGACGGATACCCAATCCGAACCGTCATGTTCATAAATATACGCCGTACTGTCATCACGCACAATGAGGCGATTGCTCAAACGGTCGAGAGCAAGTCCGAGTCCGAAATTCGTATCGGTAGTCGGCGAGTCGGCCGTCAGTTTATTGCCATCAGTCAGTTGTTCAACAGAGGAATTTCCAATCAACGCCAGCACATCGAGGATGCTGCGAGATTCAGCGACGAACGAGCCACCCGCGCCCGGCTCGGCGACGAATCCGTCGTTGAGTTCAATTATGGAGTCCTCGTCGGTGACGAACTCGACCTGGGCGGATTGGTCGATCGTAACCGACCCTTCGGTTTTTAGTCCGAGTTCGCTCGCGACGGTTGTTTGGCCAGAACTGTAGGTTTCGTCCGGCCCAACGGTCTCTTGGGCGTTAGCGAGCGTACCGATGGTTAGGGAAAGAGTGACGGAGAGAAGGAGGGTCTTGAGGACGGAGAGGGAGGGACGGAGGGATGGGGTGATTGAGCGACTGGCGCCTTCTGTTGGGATCGCGGCCGATTGGGACGACGCGTTGTTGCGCATGCGGAAACGCATCAGTCTTTGACGGGATGACCGGGCTCTGTGATTCACTTCACCTAGAGTTGGATGGTTACTGATTGGTTGCATCATGGTTTCCTGATTCCAATTGTTGGATACGCTCTCGCAATTGACGTATTAGTTCCTCTTGAGTGTCGATGCGGGCCGCCTGGCTCTCGACTCGTTCACTCTGCTGCAGCAAATAAAGGGTGAGCTCTTCTATCTTGCGGAGGAGCAAGCTCTGCGAATCGCCAATAGAGACGCCTTCACGCTGCACCACCTCCGCCGAAGGCACGTCCGGCAAACGGCCGTGCGTCTCTATGTACGTCTCGATCTCCTCGAGCGTTTTGAGCTCATAGCCTTCCTCGAAGACGAAGTCGGCCCAGTCCGCGTCCACCATCACTTTTTTCGCTCGAATAGTGCCGTCAACGTCCAAAGCGTTCGCGCTCGCCCCGGCGGCGTTGACCGTAACCGTCCCGTTCGCGTCTACCACCAGACGCTCCGAGCCCGCCGTACTCAGACGGATCGACGCGGACTCACGGTTCTCAATCACCAGGTCCGCATCCGACAAGTCGATACGGGAGCCATCGGCGCCGGTCACACCCGTCACCGTGTTGGTGAAGAGCTGCTCGTTGGTCGAGCCTTCGGCCGCGGGAGCCGCATTGACGGTCACCACAACGGTGTCCGCATCGGTCGCCCCATCGTCGTCGGTAATGGTAAGTTCGATCGTATGCACGCCAATCGTTAGCGAAACTGAAGGAGTGGCTCCCGTTGCGATTTCGGTCCCACCCTCTTTCCAGACGTAACTGGAAATCGTCCCGTCCGAGTCGGTGGAGCCCGATCCGTCCAACGTCACAAACTCCGCGCCATTATCGTCGCTGTCTGTAATGGTGGTGTCAGCTCCAGCAGACGCGACGGGAGGGACATTCTGGGCAGACACAACCACGGCCCGCGTGACTTCGCTCGCAGCATTACCTGCTCCGTCCGAGACGTTGTATGTCACTTGATACGTTCCCACTACGCTTGTATCGACCCCGCTCGCGTCTATCACGATGGAACCGCTCAGATCTCCATCACACGCGTCTTGAGCGGTGGCTCCAGATTCTAAATACGTTTCACCCTGCGTCACGTTTTGTGGATCTTCACCAATCAAACTGATGGATGGAGGCTGGGTATCGGAAACCGTAACCAACCTGATTGACTCGACGGCATTATTGCCCGACGAGTCTGCGACGTTGTAGGTAACCTGGTAGGTTCCTGGAGACGAGGTGTTTACTCCGCTCGAATCGATGACAATACTCGAAGAAAGATCGCCATCGACCAAGTCCGTCGCGGTAGCGCCAAGTTCAACGTATGATTGGCCACACTCAATCGACTGCGGATTCGCGCCGAGCAATGAAATGACAGGCGGTTCGGAATCAACTACACCGGGGTTAATCGGCCCCGCTTGAAAATTCTGCTGAACTTCGGAGGAGCTCAAAGCTCTCGAGTAAACGGCAACGAGACGAAGTGTCCCAAGCCACATACGACTACCGTCGGGTTCGTTAGCAAGCGCCAGCGGCATGGTGGTATCCCAATTCGAAATCGCTCCTGTTATTGAATCGCTCACCGATTCAACACCGTCAATATACAGCTTGGCGTTTTCTAAACTATCTCGAGTGAATACAAGATGGGCAAGCGCGGCGCTCAGCGACCCGGCAGGACTTCCAATCTGCTGCCCCACACCGTTTAATCCAGTAACCCCAGTTCGCAGCCGAACGCTTGCTACGCTACCGTCGTTCGAACTGTGATAACCTTGCCCGAGCGTAATATTGCGAAGACTCGAATCTGATGAAAGCGTGACGATTCGAGCCGGACCGTACTGTGTCACGTTAGCCGGCTGGACCCAGGCCTCGATCGTGATTTCGCTACTGGCAACCACCGAGTCAATTACTTTGGTCGCAGCACCGCTAGATGAAATAACCGCGGCGGTATCCACCGTCAAAAAACCGTTGCCGCGACTAACATTCGCAGGAGTCGCGATGGTAAGATCGAGTGAGCTTCCTACACCTGAAACGTCTAATACTGTACTTCCTGTGCCCTTAAAATCATATAGGACTTGCAAATCGGAAGCCACTCGCGCCGTCGCTGCAGAGTAGAGTTCGTATTTCGCGGTCTTGCTCGCGCTGTCACTCGTCCACACACCCGACCCATCGTCGTCACGCATGATGCTGTTTCCTGACTGCGCCCCATCCACTGAGTACCAGTTGAGGTAGTTCGCGCTGCTGACAGTGGTCTTGTCGACCGCGATCCAGTAGATAGCGCCACTCGTCAACGAGACGTCTAATCCCGTAAACTCCACCAATTGCTCATTCGTTCCAACAGTGTTGGCCGCCAGTGAACTCGACGCCGTTCCCAATTGAATATCCGGGGAGTCGTTCACTGCGTCGTGGCTGTAAATGCGACACGTGATATCGCCATCCGGTGAACCTGTAGCGCTTAGATAGAGGACTACTTTCTCGAGATCGTAGCTGGATCCAGCAGTGAATTTCTGGGCAAGCCACTGGCCAGCGGTGGACTGAAAACCACTCTGAGAGCCGGTAGCTGGGGAGTTCTCATAATCCCCTAGGGCAGCACGCGAATCGGGCGTAAAAAAGGCAACGAGTGCAGCAAACGCCAATCCGCATGTGGTTCGATATATGTATAACGTCTTAGTTTCCTCACTCATTATCTCGCTTCTTCACCTCAATTATTTTCTCCAGTTCTTGGATACGTTTTTCCTGTTCTTCGACGAATTCACTCTGTTGCAGCAAATAGAGGGTGAGTTCTTCTATCTTTCGGAGAAGCAGACTCTGCGAATCACCGATAGAGACGCCTTCATTTTGAATCACCTCCGCCGAAGGCACGTCCGGCAACCGGCTGTACTTTTCTATGTGTTTCTCGATCTCCTCGAGGGTTCTGAGCTCGTAGCCCTCCTCGAAGACGAAATCCGCCCAGTCCGCGTCCACCATCACTTTCTTCGCCCGAACAGTGCCGTCCACGTCCAGAGCGTTCGCGCTGGCTCCAGCAGCGTTGACAGTGACCGTCCCGTTCGCGTCCACCACCAGACGCTCCGAGCCCGCCGTACTCAGACGAATCGAAGCGGACTCACGATTCTCGATCACCAAGTCCGAATCCGCCAAGTCGATACGGGAGCCGTCGGCGCCGGTTACGCCAGTCACGGTGTTGGTGAAGAGTTGCTCGTTAGTGGAGCCCTCCATAGATATCGAGCTGACAGTCATGTTGAACGTATCCACCGGACTGTCACCTGAGCCGTCATTGACCTTGACTGTAATCGCGAAGGGCCCGCCGACGTCGCCCGAGCCAGGCGTTCCGTGCAGCGTCGGCGGTGTAGTGGAGTTGTTGTTGTCCACGGTCAGCCAAGAGAGGGACTCGGTTACCGTCCAAGTAAGCGCATCGCCGTCTACGTCCGAAAACACGCCCGACAAAAGCGTGAGGCTGAAGGGGACGCCTTCGCTTGCGGCTTGATCGGCGACTGAGCTGTCGAGGGTGGGCAGGTCGTTGATCCCGTCGATTTCGAACGTCAGGTCGAAGGTCACGTCCGCGTTTACGCCGTCGGATACTGAAATCGTGAATACATCCTGCTCGACGACGCCCGAGCTAATCGCGTCGACCGCGGCCGTCCCTTCGTCGAGGTCGTAGGTGTAGTCGTAGGAGTCGTCGCCGTTGTCGGTGACCGTGAGAAGGCCGTAGGTCCCTTGCACCGCCTGGCCCGAGGTTCCGCTGTTCGCGCCTTGCTCGACGTTGGTAATCGAGAGGGAATCGCCGTCCGAGTCACTGCCTATCGACACGGAGGTTGCAGACGAGACTGTCGACGCGTAGTCTTCGCTGATTGAGGGGGAGTGCGTGAGCGGAGATACGCTTGGGGGGACATTCGAAACGCCCAACCCCCACTTGGCGTTCATCTCCGCCTCGACTGCGGCTCGCGTCGTCGCATCATGGGCGACATTGTAAATCCGAATCTCGTGGATAAATCCAGAGTAGAAGCTAGTCGGACTGCTTCGCTGCAAATTACCCACAGAGGTCACAGTTAGCGTAGCCGACGGATCGATTGTCAGGGCGCTTGTGGCAAGAGAACCACCATCTAACCTAACTTCTCGCAAGCTGTCGGACACAGCGATAGCAGTTGCGAGAAAAGCTTGGTTGGAGGTTATTCCGAGCGGTGTTACGAGAGGCTCGAAACTCGAATCCCTCGCTACAAACTGAACACCGTCATCCCCGCTTGCATCGATTCCCACCGAATAGTAATCGGTTGAACCGCCTTCATCAAGAAAGGCGAGCATCGTTCCGCTAATCGCCCCGGAAGTATCCATTCTTCCTACGACGTAGATAGACATCGGAGCGTCTTCGATTATGGGAGCATCGAAACCGATCCAGTCATCCGTTCCATCAAACTCAATCCCCGGGAGCCCGTTTTGTTCATTGATTCGGAAAAGCGGTTTTTCGGCCTCGGTCGATTGGACAAGGTCGTTGCCATTGCCGCTCGAATCCACCCACGTGGCCACCGTGTCGCCATCGCCCGCCTGGGTTGTCCCGATTTCATACACATCTCCATCGGCCGCATAGCGGGCTTGAAGATTGGCCGCGTCGACGTATTCTGGAACGCCCAATCCCCACTTCGCGTTCATTTCCGCTTCCACTGCAGCCCGCGTCGCTGCGTCGTGAGCCACACTATAAACTCGGATTTCGTACAGGTTACCGCTGAAATAGTCAGAAGGGGAAGCGTCGTTTATTCTCCCAATGGCCATGGAATTTTGATTCGCCACATTGGGCTGAATATTCCTGTCATTTAGCCCTTCGCCTGCCCCGTCGAGCCAGGTTCTCCTGTCGGTGGTGTTGCTGAGCACCGAGGACATGAGAAACGTCTTGTTTGCCTCGTACCCAGTGCTCGTTGTCGCTGGATACACAGCGCCAGCTCTGGCCCAGCCCGCCACTGGATCCCCTGCATAAGATCCGAGAAAACTAAACGCGTAATAATTGGTCGACGAGCCATTGTGAGTCATCGACAGCGCTGCCTGATTACTATCTATATCATCGCTTTCCGCGACAATGTAGACACTCATCGGGTAGTCATTGAGCAAATAGGTAGACTTAAATAGGTAATCGTTGGTCCCATCGAACGCCACTCCCGGCAACCCGTTCTGCTGACCCGTCTGGAAGACGGGCTTGTTGCCTTCAGTCGTCTGGGAAACGTCATGGCCATTACCTGAAATGTCCGCCCAAGTCGCCACGGTCTGGCCGTCGGTAGCATCAGTGGCGCCTGCATTGTATACACTCTGATCCGCCACGTACCTCGCGGCGAGATTCGCCGAGTCGGTAACTGAGCCCTTCGTTGGCGCCGCTAGCGACGCGGCAATCAAAAATCCGGATGCAATTCGATTCATGTAATACGCCATAATCCTGTCACTCACTGTCTTGTTTGTTCGCCTCTAATTGTCTCTCCAATTCTTGGATACGTTTTTCCTGATCAATAATATAGAGCATTAACTCTTCGACTTTCTGAAGGAGCAGACTTTGGGATTCACCAATGGAAACACCCTCTCGCTTAACGACTTCAGCCGACGGCATGTCTGGCAAGTGCCCGTGTTCTGCGATGTACGTCTCAATCTCTCCAAGTGTTTTCAGCTTGTAGCCCTCCTCGAAGACGAAGTCCGCCCAGTCCGCGTCCACCATCACTTTCTTCGCCCGAACGGTCCCGTCCACGTCCAGAGCGTTCGCGCTGGCTCCAGCAGCGTTGACAGTGACCGTCCCGTTCGCGTCCACCACCAGGCGTTCGGACCCCGCTGTGCTCAGACGAATCGACGCGGACTCATGGTTCTCGATCACCAGGTCTGAATCCGACAAGTCGATACGGGAGCCGTCGGCGCCAGTCGTGCCGGTCACCGTGTTGGTGAAGAGCTGCTCGTTGGTCGAGCCTTCGGTCGAGGCTGCTTCAACAGTTATGTCGAACGAATCTATCGGGCTATCCGCCTGACCGTCGTTCACCTTCACACTAATCGTAAATGGGCCGCCCACGTCACTCGATCCAGGCGTTCCATGCAACGTCGGCGGTGTAGTGGAATTATTGTTATCTACGGTCAGCCAGGGAAGGGACTCTGTCACCGTCCAAGTAAGCGCGTCGGCGTCCAAGTCTGAGAACGTCCCTAAAGATAGCGTAAAACTAAAGGCCGCGCCTTCGGTCGCGGCCTGATCCGCAACCGGATTGTCGAGTGTTGGCGCATTGTTGGGCAGAGGGCTCACTACAAAGGTGAAGGCATCGCTTTGAGAGGCGCCACTATCGGCATCGGTAACCGCGATCGAAAAATTGTAGGTCGCGTCGCCGTCACTCGGTACGGCCGCGTTGCTGGAGAATGCGCCTGTACTTGAATCGAAATTCAACCACGACGGAAGCGCGTCGCCGGAGAGATTCCAGGTGAAGGCGGCCGGGGCGTCCTCGGCATCGGTATAGTGACTCGAGGCGAGCGTGTGGCTGTAGGACGCGTCCCCCGCCTGGGCCCCCGGTATCGAAGCTATCGGATTTGCCAGGACAGGAAGATCGTTCACTCCGGATACGTCAAAGGACAGGTCGAAGGTAACGTCCGCGCCAACGCCGTCCGATACTGATATTGTGAATACATCCTGTACAGTCGCGCCAGTCCGCACCGCGTCGACCACGGCCGTCCCTTCGTCAAGATCGTAGGTGTAGTCGTAAGTGTCGTCGCCGTTGTCGGTAACCGTGAGAACGCCGTAGGTCCCCTGCACCGCTTGGCCCGAGGTCCCGCTGTTCGCGCCTTGCTCGACGTTGGTAATCGAGAGGGAGTCCCCGTCCGTATCGTTTCCAATGGTTAGATTCGAAGCTACCGCGAGCGAGGTATCGTCCTCCCCAATCGCGGGGGAATGCGTTAGCGACGTCACCTCAGGCAGAGCGTTTCCTAGAGAATCCCATGGATTATCTCCAATTTCATTTTCGGAAACCAGCAATCGATCGTAGCCCCAAGTGTTGTACTTGTTGAATATCCCAAAGCGTAATTTTCGTATTCCGCTGCTACCAGCGGTACCGGTACCATAATTGGAGCCGGAAGACGGACGAACGCCGTCCGTCGATAAGAAGAGCTCTTTTACGCCACCCGCTTGATAGTGAATCCAAACACTCGCGCCGGAGCCAAACCCAATGCTATTGTCCACACCAATGTCCAACAACCGAGAGCTGGTTGAAATATTGCCATCCAGCACCTCGCTACCTGAATCGTTGAAGAATTTGAATATGGACCGATTGTAGGTATTGCCCTTTTTATCTACCACAAAGTAGATCCAGAGCTCGTTGTAATCCCTGCCCAGGTCCCATTCGACGTAGGTGTCCTCACCGTTCCTTCCATCCACCTGCACCCGCTCCCCGTCTGTATTCCCGTGATCTGGATTGATGGATCCAGTTGTAAACACTTCAGCGGATACAAGGGGCGAGTCATAACCGTCGGTCGCCGACCCCAACGCTCCCCCACTATCAACCTCCTCGAAACCTTCCTCGATCAGGTAGGTGTCGCCCAAGGGACTGTTCCCAATCTCGGACGAATGGATCACGATGCTGTCGATGATGGCTAACGAGAGGAAACCGAAACGGACCTTCTCCACTTGGCTGGTGGCGTCCCCATTCGAAATCACCCGATCGGCCGAGGGAGGCCTTGTTCCATCAGTCGACGTCCACAATTCCGTCACCCCATTACCACCGGTGCTGCGCTTCCAATGGAGCCAGATGTGCATCTCCGTGTCGTGGGCCGGCCATTTGTCCAGGCTCGTCATATCCGAAACCGAGCCGTTGCTCGCGTAAAACTCCAAGTAATCCGACCGACCAGAGACTTTGCCCAAAGTCTCCGAGCCGTCGGCGTTGAGAAGCGTAATTAAATTCCGCTCGAAGTCGGACTCGACCGTGCCGACCATGCGGCAGTAGACCCACAACTCGTCAGCGGCCGCCACCGAACGCTCGATATAACGAACGCCGTTCGAACTATACAGCGAGTTGCTCCCCTCGAGCGGCGCGGGAGCCGTCGCGTAGTTCGGGTCGTTCAGCGAACTGCTGCTCGTCCATCCTGTGTTGTCGTAACCAGAAACTGACTGTGAATCTTGAGAGCTACCCTCAAAGGTCTCGACAAAATCAAACGTCGATCCAATCGCCAGAGAAACAGCCGAAACGCAAAACAAAGCGACCCCAATCGGCCTAAGTCGAGCAAGGCCGTTGAACTTCAAGTTAAGAATTCGAATTTTGGTCATTAGCTATCCGGTTTATGTCGGTTTATATTCGCGTAAAATCTTCGGTCGCCCTCCTCGCAAACACGGTGAATCCTCTATTTCATTAGGCGGGCCTCTCCTGTATCGAGTGCCCGCGACTCGACCAAAATGGAGAAATCGCAGTCCGTATACTTGGCAGCAGTGTCAATCCTCGAGTTTAGAAAGACTAAGGAATTGTTGGATCTATCTTCCCTACATAATACATTTCTGCACCGCGTACTACTTAGGAAATTCGCAAAGCGTTTTCCTCGAAAAAGCTCGACTACTAAGACTGGAAGGCGACAGTGGAATGCAACAAGTCCTGGATTCAACAAGAGAGAAGGCACCGAGAACGAAGGAATTTACTCTAAGTACTCCTGTCAATGCTTTATCTTTAACATATTGAAAATATTAAGCGCCAATTCGAATAAAATGATTCATGTTAGCTTCAGCTAAAGAATAGCGCGATACGAGCTTTAGTCGAAGAATTCAAGGTCCCTATCAACGCCGAGCGAGGGTTCGCCCAGTGGATGATCGACCAAAGCGAAACTAAAAGTCATACCCCCGCTTCGCGGGGATCCTGGCCGCGAACGCAGTGAGTGGATCTAGCGAGCGGAGCGAGCGATGTTAAACACCACCACAACCCATTCGCAATCAAGAGCCTTTGACTAAACCCTCCGAATCGTCTGCCATTGCTCGCATGTCTACTCCTCAACTCAATCTCTGCGCAGCGGAATGGACGCTTATGCGGCAGCCTTCCGAAAACGACGAATGGTCCATGGACCGGAAAGTGAAAGAAGCGAAGGAGGCCGGCTTCGTTGGCTTCAGCGCCGGTCCCGCTCCCGAGACAGTCGAGGCGCTAAAAACGCACGGGCTCACACTAATCGGCATGGTCGATATCGGCAACGTCAACGAGGTCGAAGCCAAGCTCGACCGGTTTCAGAATACCGGTTGCGTCCATGTCAACGTTCAGCTCTGCGACCACGACACCGCCATTCCCGAAGCAGTCGAAGTCGCCCGCGCCGCCATCCAGTACGGCGAGTCTATCGGCCTCAAACCCGCCATCGAATGGCACCGCGACACGTGCACCGAGACGCCCGAAAAAGGCTTGGCATTGATCGATGAATACAAAGACCGCTACTGCGAAACACTGCCCGTCAATTTCGACTACTCCCACCCGGCCATCGTCAAACACCTCAGTCCCGACAACTTCTGGAGTCGCCTCTCCGAGTACCGCGTCGATCTCTTCCAGCGCAGCGAGCTCGTCCACTTCCGCACCTTCACCGGGTCGCACTGTCAAACACCAGTCACTGGCCCGGACGGACTCGATCCCCAGTTCATCGACTGGCGCGAAGGATTCCTCCGACCCGCCCTTCAATGCTGGCTCGACGCAGCCGCGCCCGACGCCACCCTTTGGGCCGTCGTCGAACTCGGCCCCGTCGGATCCGGCTACGGACTCAGCTGCTTCCCCAACGTCTGGGAAGACGCTATCGTCGCCAGAAAAGAAATACAAACCGTCTGGGACGAGCTAGTTAAGGCCTAGGGGAATCGACGAATCTGTCTATTTTTGTCATCGCCCCGACATAGTCGGGGCTAGGATGCCTCCGTCGAGCCGGAGGCAAATAAGGACGTCGCCTTCGTCGACGAATAAAGTTATTTGGATGCGTTGGTTGAATGGCCTTATTTCCCCGATACTTCGGGGATCCTATTGGCCCCGTCCTTGACGGGGACTCCTAGCCCCGACGGAGTCGGGGCGATGAACAAATAAGTCACACTATGATCCTCCACCGACCCCACAGAGCGAGGACGAAAGGACCTCAGACTGAGTCGGAGACTTAAATCGAATCGATAAGGACGGTTTTTTACAAACGCTCGGACCACGTCGAACACTCATTGCAAGCAAGGGGCCCTTTGGTTTACCGAAAAACGAGTTCGGCATCGAATCAAACCCGTTTTCCGCCTTCAATTTGCGTCGAAAACAACCTCTCAAGCCGTTTCGCTCGAACGCTTTACAGAATTCGGGCGGGACAGCTCGCGCCTATCAGAAACTACACGCCGCTACGTGGATCTCGCAATTCTCTCAGACGAACTTTCGCTCAACCTCGACGAAGCCTTGGAAGAAGGCAAATCGCTGGGCTTTCGCAAATACGAGATTCGCTGCGCCGATTCCTACGACCACCGCGTCCCCTATCTGCCCACTCCCGTCGAATCCCGCCTCCTTAGCGCCGTGCAGCAGAAGGAAATTGAAGTCACCGCGCTCACGCCCGGCGTCTTCAAAATCGGACTGGGCGACACCGCCAAAATCCGGGAAGAACTCGACACCACTCTCCCCAAAACCTGCGAACTCGCTATCCAACTCGGAGCCCCGCGGGTCATCGTATTCAGTTTTTTGACTCACGAAGGAGGCAATCGGGAAGACGCCATCGCCCTCGTTCAGGAAGCCGGAAAAGTCGCCGACCACTACGGCCTCCAACTTTCCGTCGAGAACGAGCCCGGGTTCTTCTGCGACACCGGAGTCCGAACGGCGGAGTTCGTCAAAGCAGTCGATGGCTCCAATGTCGGTATCAACTGGGACACCGCCAATGCGGTCGTCTCCGGAGAGGCCGCGTATCCAGTGGGTTACGACGCCGTTCTGCCACACATCCAAAACGTCCACATGAAAGACGCCATCCCCATCCCGCCCGACAAGTGGGAAAACCGGCTCATCGGCGACGGCGGAGTCAATTGGCTCGGGCAACTGCGAGCGCTTTTCCGCGACAAACCCGTTGATCATATCACTCTGGAAACACACGTGTTCCCCGTGCTTGAGTCCACGCGCGAGAATTTGAAGCGCCTTCGCGTCCTCTTCGATGCGGTCGAAGACCTCAACGACTGAGATCCCATCTACATGAGGTCAGTTCTCGCCTTCGCCCTCGTCGCCGTCCAGCTCCCGCTCGCGCTCGGCCAAGACGCGACGCCCGCCTTCCACATCGATTCCATACGCCGCGACCATCCGCGCATACTCGCTACCGAGGCGGATTTCCAACGCATCCGTGACCCGCAATGGGACGCCCTCGGATTGGAATACCTCGACTTTCTCCGCCATACCGGCGAAGCGATGCTCAGCCAGCCCCTGATCCCGCACAAGCTGGACGGAAAACGGCTCCTCCACCAATCCCGCCGTTTCCTCAAACGCGTCTCCACCTGGTCGCTTCTGTATCGCGTCGATGGGGACACCCGGTTTCGAGATCGAGTAATCCGGGAATTGGAGAACGTATCCAGTTTTCCTGACTGGAATCCTCAACACTACTTGGATATCGGTGAAATGGCCCTCGGTTTCGCCATCAGCGTCGATTGGCTTTGGGATGAACTGAGCTCAGAACAGCAGGATCAATTCCTCGACACGCTTATCGTTAAGGCCATCCAGCCCTCCCTCGACGAAGACCACCCCGACAACTGGTGGGTCTACAACCCCAACAACTGGAACCCTGTTTGCCACAGCGGCCTCGTCGCCAGCGCTCTCCTCATCGTCGATCGCGACTCCGCTCTCACCCAAGTGGTGATTCAACGAGCGCTGCGGGCCGTCCCTACCGCTCTCGCCGAAACCGATCCTGACGGCATCTATCCGGAAGGGCCCGTCTACTGGGGCTACGGAGCCCATTTCACCGCGGTCCTGATCGACCTGCTCGAGAACGCCTGCGGCAGTTCCTTCGGACTGTCCGAACACCCGTCATTTCGCCAGTCGATCGTCTTCCACAGCTTGGCCATCGCTCCCAGCGGCCAGTATTACAATTTCTACGACAGCGGCACACTCGCTCGATTTCAACCCGTAACCGCCTGGTTCGCCTCGCGATACGGAGACCCAACCGGACGCTTCGCGCTCAAACGCAGCCTCCGAACTTACCTCGATAGCGACCTTTGGAATCCCGAAGATATTCGAGGACGCAACCTGGCTATGCTCGCGCTTTGGTATCCAGACGAAGAGCGTCACGGGAGAGCGAATACAGCCAAGCTGCCACAGAACTGGAAGGGCGATGGACCCAACCCCATCGCCTTCGCGCGCGAGAGCTGGGAAGACCCCAACGCCTTCTACCTCGCCTTCAAAGGCGGAAACGGGCAAATCAGCCACGCCCACATGGACGCTGGCAGCTTTATCTTCGAAGACGAAGGCGTTCGCTGGGCCATTGAACTCGGAGCTCAGGAATACCTCAGTCTCGAGTCTAAAGGGATCGGGATTTGGGACCGACGTCAGCACTCCGACCGGTGGCGGATCTTTCGATTGGGCCCCCACAGCCACAACCAGCTTCTTATCGACCAACGCCTGCAAAGCGTAGACGGATTCGCCACGATAACGCGATTCGAAGAATCCGGCGACAACGTGGAAGGCGTCGTAGACCTCTCCCAGATTTACGAAGGGCAAGCGACGTCCTATGAACGCGCGTATACGGTGAACGACTACACCGTCCTGACTATCAACGACCGAATTGTCGGCGCGCGACCACGCACAGAGCAGCAAGGGCGTCAAAGCGCAACGCTGCGCTGGCGAATGCTCACCCAAGCCCAGGTAACGGTCGATGGCGGCAACGCCACTCTCCAACAAGACGGCAAGACGCTCTTCCTGAAGGTTGTCGGACCCGAGACTTTTACGCTCCGATCCGATGCCGTCGATCCCCCGCCTTACTATTGGGACGCGCCCAATCCCGGCGTTCAAGCGATTGACCTTTGGTGCAATACCGACATTTATGGAGACCAGGAAATCACGGTTCTCATGAGTGTCGATCCAATCGCGCTCGAGCACGCTGCTCAGGACCTGCGAAACGAGAACTAAGCAATCAATCGGACACCCATGGGCGACAAACGCACGGTCGGCATCACCGGCTCGGACGGAAACATCGGCTCTGCTCTGGCGGCTGCATTCAAAGACCGCTACGCATTGCGTCTTTTCACCTTGGATACGGTCGACTACGAATCGACCGTGGCGGATCTATCCGATCCATCCCAGGTGGAGGGCCTATTCGACGGCCTGGACTGCGTGGTCCACCTCGCGGCCCAAATCAGCGCTCGAGCCCCCTGGGAGGAGATTCTGCCCAATAACATCATCGCAACGCAGAACGTATTCGCGGAAGCGGTTCGCGCGGGAGTCCGCAAGATTGTCTACGCCAGCACCAACCACACGCAACACGGCTTTTTCATGAAGGACAACAAGCCGAACCTCTCGGATCTGTCCATCAAACAAAAACTCCGCATCAGCGACCCGCCCTATCCCGACTCAATATACGGCGTATCCAAATTGTTCGGCGAGAATCTCGGACGCTACTACGCTACAGTCGCCGGAATCCAATTCGTCGCCCTGCGTATTGGATGGACGCCGTTGGTGGACGATCCCGGCTATCACGACGGCAATCCTATGGAAGACCACCTGCGGGCCCTATACCTGAGCAAGCGCGACTGTATCCACGCCTTCGAACGGGCCATCGATATCGACACCGATTTCCTCGTCGCCTACGCCATCAGCGACAATCGGCAGTACGGAATCTTCGACCTGGAAGAGAGTAATCGGGCCCTCGGCTACGAGCCTCGAGACACGTCGGACCGGGATTGTTGAGGGAATCAAAAATGTAGGGCTGGCGCTTGCGCCATGCCGCGAATGCTACTCGTAAACCAAATACGCGGCGCAGCGCAAGCGCTGGCCCTACATTCAAACGCCCCTACAGTCTCATTCGCAGCGATCGCAATATTGACTCATTGGATACGACGAGCTGATTCCGGTTCAGCTCCACACGAATGTCGCTTTCACCGCAACGTATCGCCCAACCACCTTCGTTGCGTTTCCAGCGATTGCCGTCCGCGTCGTTCCGATTCGAGCCAAACAAGGTCAATACTCGGTAGGATTTCCCGTTTAAGCGAGTTTCCACATAAGGCTCCCTCCGCTGCTCTAGCGGATCGCCCGTGCGGTCCCTGTCAAACGGAGCCGCGTACTCGTGTCGTTTAAGCCTGTGATCCACGGTCTTCCCTTTGAGGACCGCGACACGGCAATCGAGTCCTCGATCGCCTTGGACAACTCGGAAAGCGCCACCCGCTTCCGGCTCGGCCGCGACGGCGGTATGCCAACGCAGCGAAATCTCCTCCGAGCGCTGCAACTCTCCTTCGTCCAGCACCACCGCTACTCCCGGCAAGAGATGCACAACCGTTCGCGTGACCGACACGACTCCATCGTAGGCCGCGGTCAGATCCATTTGCCAGTAGCCGCCCAGCGTTTCTTCGAAATGTGACTGAAGATAACGTCCACTCACGCCGGCGAAATCGATGTCCATTTTCACCCCGCGCTTGTGACTCGGGCTTCGCTGTTCGCGTCCTCCAAACATGGGTACATTGTGACCCCGGATAGACGCGTTGTAGTACTTCCAGCGATTCTCGTCGAAAAAGTCCTCCGGATAGCCGGAAGGCGAACCCAGATCGACAATCGTCCGCTCGCCGAATGTATCGATACAGACTTGGCCCACGTCGTTGTGGGCGTGGTTGTGATCCCGTTTCGCCTTTCCGTAGACGATCATCTCAGGAGCATCTAGATCCCAGTCCGAGCGGCTGAAAACTTGGGCTCCGTTGTCCTCGAAAACACGCCCCAAAGGAAGTCGGTCACCCGGGTCCATGGCGGGAATATCCGGATTGTGCCAGAGCAAAAGCAAGGGATTGGAATTCGCTTTCAAGTACCGCTGGCAGAATCCCTGCAACACCGGATCGCGCGAGGCGGAGGCAATGGCGGTCATGTAGCCCACCTGTGGCGGCGCCCCGATCCAACCGTCGCCAAACGCCGCGTAGCGTCCGGGCGGCAACGTCGAATACACCGTCCACTCGCCCGTTTGCGGAAACGGCCGCTCCGCCAGTGGACTATTCGAGGAGTAGTTGTGATAGGAATACGCTTGGAAATAAGTCACCGGAATTCGCGTGGCATTCGAATACGCCACCGATTCATTGAACTCCCCGTCCCGTCCGTAGATCGACAGATAGCGTTCCATCATGGGAAGGGAGAGTTTGACGAGTTCCTCCGAGCGCGGATGATCCGCCCCGAGAGCCATTCCTGCGACGCCGGCTCCTCCGATGATAACGGTGTACCAGTTGTTGAGATCCTTCGACCACCAAGGGTCCTGCGCCATGCTCTCGAAAAACGGCTGAACCCCCCGCCGGTCGAGTCCCTCCACGATGTCCCGCCGCTCGGCTCCGGACAAGTAGGGATAGAGCCAATCGAAGCCAATACCGACATCCTGCGAGAGCATGCCCGTGCGCAAGTCAGCCGGATGGCCGAATCGGGTATGAGCCTGATCAATCCAGTCGGGCCAAACCGATTCGTCGACCAAAGCGGCGATCTGTTTTACCGCCGTGTCGCGATACGCTTCGTTTTCCGTCAAGAGCGTCGCCAGGGCGTTGCGAAGAATCCTCTGGCCCGCCGCATGGCAAATCGTGTAGTCCGGGTTGTTTTGGCGGGCGGTGGTTTCCGCGCGCCCTTTGATCATCGATCGAGCTGTCAGAACAGGCGCGCCCTTCTCTTCATCGCATTCCGCCAGGATCTGTTCCCAGATGTCGCGCGAGATTCCGGACTCGATCGATTTGCGCACGCCGGAGATCGAACGCAATCCCGAGATTTCCTCAGATGTAATGAAGATATGGGGACGCCGTACGCTCACTCCTGACCTATTCAAAACTTGCCCAAAAACAGATCCGGACGCCCATCCTCCCAAGGCCAGGGAGGCAATCCCCTTCACCGCGTCTCTTCGATCAATATTCACAGCGCGCCTCCTTCATGAACCTCCCATTTTCATCATAAATTCATGTCGATCGCCATCGATCCCAGGATTTATCGTAAACCTAAAAGAAAATCGAATTGCCCCTAGCCGCCGCCAACACTTTTCCGCCTCAGAAATCCCATCGCCTTGGCCCGAGAAACGGGCTAGAAACCAACAAAATGAAGATCGCCCAATACCTCGATTCCGCCTCCTCGATCACCTGTCTCCACGATACTTTACCCGTCGAACGGACCGCGGCGGAGCTTCTCCAGTCCACCTGCGCCCCGAACGCAGCCATCCGGTCGGGTGACAGAACGGGCAACGGGATCACCCTCGGCGTTCTCAGCGCGGATGAAGCCGCGGCGCGCGATCTGCCGGTCGGCGATCAAAGCGAATGGCTCTACGTCCGGTCCTCGGAGTCGGACGGGATCGAGCTGTACGTATCCGACACTTGGTTTCTCTATCGCCTTGCCTGCCGACTCGCGGACGAGTGGCTAGATGAAGACATCGACGCGTTTTCGGGTGGCAAGCAATTCAAAGCCGCCTTCAAGCATCTTCGCCCTGCCTACGACTCGCTCCTCAACAACCACGCCCGCACGGCCAAGGGATTCGATCCCGAGGACCACATTCGCGAAATGGCCCGCCAAGGGTATACGCACGTGGAAGTCAATGGATACGGAACGACCTTCCCGTACGAGAAGGCCGCCCCCGGAGAACTGCTTTATCTATTCTACACCTATTGTCCGGCCCTGGACCAGTTCGCCTACAGCAAGCTCAACAAAGGCATTTATCCCTACGACTACCTTCAGGCCAACCTCAACAAGCTCAAACACTCCGCCCAGCTCGCCGAAAAATACGGCCTCCGAGCCGGGATTCTCTCGTTCGAGCCGCGCTCCGTTCCCGACGAATTGCTGGAGCGCTATCCGATGCTACGCGGCGCCCGCGTCGACCACCCGCTGCGCAGCTTCCGCCCTCGCTACAACTTGACCACCGCCCATCCGGTAGTGCTCGACCACTACACGGAGATGCTCACCAAAATCATGGAAGCCGCCCCGAACATCGACTACATGACGATTTGGTCGAACGACAGCGGGGCCGGGTTCGAGTACACCAGCTCGCTCTATGTCGGTCGAAACGGAGGCGGCTACGTCATTCGCGAATTCAAAGGCGACGACGCGATCGCCGAAGCCGCAGCCCAGAATATCATCCGTTTCATGAAGACGATCCGCGACGCGGGCCGGGGCGTGAATCCAAACTTCAAATGCGTCCTCCGCAGCGAGATGTTCTACGCCGAGCAGGACCATCTCTGGGACAACGTCGAGGACGGCATCGAGCTCGAGACGCACACGCTCGTATCCAAAGGGTTCAACGCGGACTACCGCCACCCGAAATACGACTGGACCACCGACTTCACTTTCTCCGGGTTGTTCAATCAATTTGGCGACGCCGAGAAGCCGAAAAAAGAACTGCTCGAATCGCGCGGGTCCAACGCCCATATCTACTTCAGCCCCGGCTCCTTTTGGAACATGGAGCCAGTCAAAGCGCCCGTCTACCCCAAGCTTCTCTGGGAGAAGCTCAGCGACCTCCACAAGCAGGAAGTTTCGCACACCGCCGGACTGTGCGGAGCGACGCCCGCGACGCTCGCGCCCTACAACATCAATCAAGAGATTCTTCGGTCGTTCCAGAACGACCCCTCGATCCCGTTCGAAACGATTCTGTCGCGCCAAGCGGAGAAATGGGTCGGAACGGGCGACGCCGCGAACCTGGTTCAAGCCTGGCTACACGCCGACGAAGCCTACCGCAGCTATCCACCGCCCGTGAGCGTCCTGGCGATCTGGTCGACCTGGTACCGCGTCCTCGTGCGTCCGTTCGTCCCCAATTTCGAAGCGCTCAGCGAGGAAGAGCGGGCCTACTACGAGGACTTCCACCTCGGCCACGCCAACAATCGCGTCCGCACCGACTTCCGGCGCGAAATCAACTTTGAATTCTGTTCGCCTGAATACGCCGGCAAATGCCGCGAGGCGATCACCCAGAACACGCTTCCCGCGATCGGAGAAGCGATCCGAGTCGCCCGAGCGGCGCTCGACGCGACGGATGCGGATTCGCCTGCACGGGATGTTTGGATACACCATTTGGAACGATTTCTGGGAGCCCAGTCCTGGCTCCGGTCCCAACGCAACATCGCGGCTTGGATCGAAGGCGTGCATGGATACATCGACTACGACAACCCGGCGGAGAAAGAACGCTGCCGGGCGCTGGTCCGCGAAACCGTGCTCGACGAGAAAGCCAATGCCCAAGCTCTGCTGGAGCACGTGGAGTCGGCGGAAACCGAATGGATGATCCAATCGGAAATCGGGGAAACGACTTTTATCTACGGCGACAACATCGCGGATCTCATTCGCAAGAAGATCGCCCTGATGGAAGGCCGCGAGGACGACGAGCCCTTCGTCGATCCCGACTTCATGTGGCGCGTGCCGGGTATCAACTGCTGATATCGATCTCGCCGTAGGGCCGGCGCTTGCGCCGCGCCGCGTGTCGTCAATTCAATCTCTACCTACGCGGCGCAGCGCAAGCGCTGGCCCTACGATTGGGCGAGCGGGAGTCGGTAGCGGCCGATCTCCGAGCGGCCAGATCCTACAAACCTCTTGCGAGAGTCGCTATCCAGCCCGTAGGGGCGTTGCTCGCGACGCCCGCATCAGCAACCCTGACTTTGTATTTTCATACGCGGGCGTCGCAAGCAACGCCCCTACATTGAGCGCGATTTCTACATCGCACTCTCTGTATCCATAATCACACGCAAAAAAGAGGCTCCCTTTCGGGAGCCTCCTTGTGAAACACTAACTACTAATTATGTCCGTACTAGAATTCGTATGTGGCTGATAGCGTGACTAGGCGGCCTCGTCCGAAACGGTAGACTTTGCTGCCGTCGGGATTGGCGAAGACCGGAACCAAATCGTCGTTGTCGAACAGGTCCTTGATGTTCAGCTGAACCGACAGCGTATTGTCGTCGCCGATATCGTAGCGCGAGCGGAAGAACAGGTCCGTGTAGTGCTGGACACCACCGAAGAACGGTAGATTCGGATCGAGGGCGACGTTGCCAAACTCGTTTTCGGAAACTCCGAATCCGATTCCCACTTCATCCTGCCAACGGTAGCCGCCACCGACGGTGAAGTCGCCCAGCCATCCGGGGATGATGTCACTTTCCGTGCCGAAGTTGTAGGCGGTGTTGTAGTTGAAGCGCCACTCTCTCTGCTCGATCGAAGGGATGCCTTCTTGAGTGAGGGCTGCAGCGACCGGTGTAACGATCGTGCGGGCCGCGCGCTCGGCCAGCGTTTCCGTAGCGAGGTCGTCGATGAAGTAGTTCTGCGCGAACGAGCTGTTCACCCAAACCGGAAGCACGAAGTCGTCCACGTAGCGACGCAAGGCCGGGTAGATATTGGAAAGCACCGTTTCTTGCTGAGCCACAGTGAGAATGTTCGTCCAGCGCCCGTTCGGATTGTAGGTGACTTCAAGCTCATAGCCTTCCGCCGTGAAATCCTGCGTGCCGGTATCGCCAGAGTTGCGGCTGGTCGTCGCTTCAGCGTTGGCCCAGTCTGGAACGAATTCATTGACGTCGATTACTCCTTGCGGAGGCAGCGCCGCTTGGGCATCGGCAATGCTGAATCCTTGGGCCACGTTAGCCGGATTGTCCAACTCGCGAGCGAGTCCAAGGAGGATGCTTTCGCTACTGGATACGCCGCCCGCATCGAAACTGTTGTTCAAGATGCCAGTTTCGTACTTGTTCAGGCGGAACGATAGAGTGCCTTCGAGCGTCGTGTAGATGATACCCTTTTCCTCGGTGGCTCCGACAACCGAATCAACCGCTTCATTGAAAATGTTGACCCGTCCGCCGCGTGGCTGGAAGTTGTCCGACTCCGTCACGTAGAACGAAAAGTCCGGAGTGTCGCCACCCAAGAGCTCGCGGAGGTGGAGCGTGGCTGCCCAGGAAGTCGTGTCTTCGTCCGCGATCTCCTCCAAATCTGAGGAGAGCGGTCCCGCCAAGAAGGTAGGATCGTTGACAAAGTCGCCCTCGCGAGTGATTCCGGTACCGCCGGGGGCGTTGATGGAAGTCGTGCGGAGGCGGTCGTTACGCCAGGAGCCGGTGAGGACGAGGGAATTGTCCCACAGGAAGTGCTGGCCGACGAGGACCTTGGAGTTCAACTTCTCCAACCCCTTGCCCGCGAAGAACGAGGCAGGGAAGTTGTTATTGTCGTCCATGTTGAACGTCGTCGCGTTAAAGTCCACAAAGGCGTTATCTTCCTGGCTCCAACTGGTCCAGTTGCCATTGAGAACGGGGCGATCGCGCAACTGCCCGAAAGGCACCGCTCCAATATTCGCGCCCTGCAGGTCGCTGAGTCTATTGATATTCAGATAGTCGATACTCTCGTTATGGGGCAGAGCAAAAATGCTGCCGGTACGGATGGATGCCCAAGAGATCGCCGTTCCATCTTCTCCGGGAGGAAGCGCAGCCAAAACCGCGTCGGGATCGATCTTGTAGCGTCCGTAAGACTCGGAGTCGCGTACCGTTCTGCGTTGTACGAGACCGGTCAACTTGAGGCGTCCCAAGATTTTGGATGCCAGACCTTCGTCCATGAAGTCGTCGAAGCGAATTTCGGTGAAACCGGTAACGCGGGTCGATTCGCGATCGGAGCTCAGGTTGTTGCCTTGCCACCAGCCGCCGATGACCGGCTTGCCGAAGTTCGGGTTGGGAACGAATGCGCCGTCGGGAGCTCCGTTGGCCGTGTCGAGCAAGTACATATTTGGATCAATGTAGATCGCGCGCTGGCTCCGGCCCTGCAATGGGTTGGAGGACTTGGAGAATTGATCTTGCTGGTAAGTCGTGATTTCCAGACCGACGCGGTCTTCAAACCAGGAACCACGAGCGGAGAGCTCGAATACGTCCCAATCTGAATTCTGCGAGTGGGCGCCACCCGTGTAGAGATTCTTGCGGTAGTCGAAGATACTGGTATCCAGAATCTGCTGTCCGACGAATCCTCTCGCGAAGAAATTACCCCAGCCTTGTCCGGTAGGCTGACCGTTCGGGTAGTAGCCAGAGCGGCGAATCGCGTCTTCCACCGTACGCGCTTGGAAGAGCATCATTTCACCGGTCACCGTTCCGCCCGGGGCGCCACGGTTTCTGCGAATGAAGGTGTTGCCGCCATAAAATGGCTCCGCGCTATCGGTATTGAAGTAGCTGACGAATCCGCTCGATGTGCCGGGAGCGGCGAGATCGAGGAAGTTGTTGTTCGGGCGCCCGGCAATGAAGTTGCCCGTACTCCGCCAGAGGTCGGATCCTTGGGCGCCGCCCATCGAGATTGGCTTGCCCAAAGCGATCCAAGGCGAAATGCCGTCGTTCGGAGGCGTCTGGTCTGGGTTGGCGCTATGACGGTCGCCTTGCTCGTAGTTGGCGTTGATCGAAATGTTCTCGTTCACTTTCCAATTCAAAGTGGCGAACAGGCGCTCGTCTTCGAGGAATGCTTGCCGTTGCTCGTATTCGCGGTCTTCGAGCAAACCAGCGACGCGAATGGCGAGCTTGTCCTCTAGGAGCACCTTGTTATAACGGAACGACAGTCGATTAGTGCCGTGCTCGTCTGTCTCCCAGCGAACGCGCCCAAAGTCGTTGAACAAGCTGGCGGTTATCGTAGACGTGTTGACGATACCACCGGGACTTCCGATTCCGAATAGAGCGGAATTCGCTCCGCGTTGTACTTCGACACGCTCCGTATTGAATGTATCGAAAGGAACGTCGGTCACGAAGTAGTTGCGAGTCAAGTCGGCTGCGGACAGACCACGGACGCGAGAAATACCCCCTTGAGGACGGTCGGTTTCCCCTTCTGGAATTTGGCTGCCCGCGCTGGACTGGTAGCCCGAGAAGTTTCCGTTCGGTCCGGAGATTTCCGTGTTCGGCGTGAACAAGAGAGCATCCGCGATGGTAGTCGAATTGGTGTCCTCAAGGAACTCGTTGTTGAGAACCGAGATGGACGCGGCGATGTCGCGCATGTTCGAATTCAAACGCGTACCCGCCAAAGACGAGGTTGATTTGTATCCGATATCTCCCGATGCATCTACTGCAAATGGCGAGAGTTCATATACTTCTTCATCATCGGAATCATCCTGGGCGTACACACCCAAGATCGCAAAAATACCGCCAATTGGCAGTAGGGTTCTTAGTAGTTTAGCTAAACTCATGGTAGACGTATTATATTAAGGGGTACGATATTGTGTTAGCATCCGGTTATCCCCAGACACACTTCGCCTGCATGAACAGGGTAGAAAGGGGTTTGGGGAAATCGATTATAGTTGATTGACAGTTTGCGAGTATTCCACCCGGCGATTCGGCTCAGCGCGTCGTCGACCGGCGAAATCCAATAGTTTTCTGATACCAAAAAACGCGATCCCGCCCCTCCGAGCCAAACCTTTGCTGTTTTACAGTAATTTCTTTTGTAAAGCGCCGTTTTTCCCCCTGAAAATAGCCGATAACAACGCCGCGCAACCCGCTTGTTTTACAGTACAATTTTTATCGATTCTGCGCTCATGGCCTCTTGCGATACCAACGCATACAGATCGAGTTCCGCACCCGATCGCGAAACCACGCTTTTCCAACGTCAGACAATTTCACTCCCATGACTTCCCCCCAACCCCCCATCCGCGCCGCCATTATTGGTTACGGCGGCAGTGGGAAACTCTCCCACGCCGATCCCATGCGGGAGCGGCCCGAATTTGAAATCCGCGCCGTATGCGACGTTTCCAGCGCGCAACGCGAACAGGCACAGAAGGAACAGAATTGCCCTGTCTACGAATCCGTCGACCAACTACTCGAACACGCCGGCGAACTCGACCTGGCGGTCGTCGTCACCCGGACGGACACGCATTGCCAAATCGTGCGGGACTGCCTTCGCGCGGGCCTGCACGTGGTCGTCACCAAACCCTGGGCACTCAATCGGGCGGAGGCGGATCAGATGATCGAAGCGTCGATCGCCGCCGATCGAGAGATCTTCCCCTGGATGCCCATGTCCTGGTCGCCCGAATACTTGATGATCCAAGGGTTGCTGCAAGAAGAGACAATCGGCGACGTCTTTCTCGTCCGGCGCCAAATCGCTAGTTTCTGGAAACGCGACGACTGGCAAACCCGAGCCGAGTTTGGCGGCGGCTACCTTCTCAATTGGGGCATGCACATCGTGCAACCGGTCCTAGACCTTGTCCCCAGTCCAGCAATACGCGTTTTTGGGCAAATGCAGCAAACCGTCAATCCCGGCGACACCGAGGACAACTTCCTGGCGGCAATCGAGTTTGAGAATGGAACCCGAGGAATCGCAGAGTACACGCAAGCGCTCGAAGGGCTCCCCTCCTTCATGATCCAAGGAACGCGAGGGATGATTCACTCCGATGGAGAAACGCTCACAGTACTCAAAAAGGACCCGGGGTCCGACAAATCCACTGAGCGTTCCGCCTACCCGATCACCGGCAAGCGATACGGGGACGAGCTCGAAATCTACGCGGATATCGCCGCGTCGCTCCAATCCGGAAAACCGATGCGGGCGACCACACGCCACGCCTACTACGGCACGCTCGTCCTCGACGCCATCCGCGAATCCCATCAAACCCGCCAAACCGTCGCGATTCCCGACTGCCCGATTCCCGATCTTCCGAACGATATCCCGCTTTTCAAATCGAGCGGATTCGCAACCTGAAACCTCTCGACCAAGGCGCTTGACTTAATCAACGAACCCACGCTATTTTACGATAAAGCACCCCTGAGAAACGCAAACTGCCAAACTACAACCACCCCGGGGCCGAAACGCGTTGAAACCACCCAACCCCGAACCACGCCATGAAAAAAATAAGGCCCTCTTGTAAAACGATCGCCCAAGCCGCCGGCGTCAGCCGAATGACCGTCTCCATGGCCCTGCGCGACCACCCGCGCGTCGCCCCCGAAACGCGCGAGCGCATCAAGCGCATCGCCGAAGAGCAAGGCTACACGCCCGACCCGAATTTAACCGAACTGATGCGCTACCTCCGCAAGCGCGACATCAGCAAGGAAGAACCTGTCATCGCGATTCTCAACGGACAGCGTCGGCCGCTCAAAGAGCTCGGCGCCGACTCGCTCATGATTCGACAAGGGGCCAAGGACCGGGCCGAAAAGCTCGGTTTCAAAACGGAGGACTTCTGGCTGCAGGAACCCGGCATGCGCCTCCAGCGCGTCGTCCAAATCCTGCAAACGAGAGGCATCCATGGCATCGTCGTTCTCCCGGTTGAAAGTCTCAACGACGTGTTCTCCCTCCCGCAAGAAGACTTCATGGGAGTCGCCACCTGCGGCGTGGCTGCCCGGCTGGGATTCAATCAAGTGCATCCCCACTTCTACCAGTCCATGCATGTCGGAATTTCCAATCTGACCGACCGAGGATTTAAGCGTATCGGGTTTTGCGTTACGGAATCCGAAGATATCCGCTCCAACCATCTCTACCAAAGCTACCTCCTTTGGCACCAGCAGAACATTTCAGAGTCAAGCCGGGTCCACCCGCTTGTAAAGGACGCGATCGATCGTTCCGACCTCGCCAATTGGGTGGAAAAAGAAAAGCCCGACGTCGTTCTCAGCCCCAACGCCGAGCACTACCATTGGCTCAAGGAGTCCGGTCTCAAAGTCCCGGAAGACATCAGCTTCGCGGCCCTCGCGCCCGCTCTCGACGCCGATGGCGAAATCGCCCAGGTCCACGTCGGCTACCGAAAGATCGGGGCCACCGCGATCGACGTCCTCAAAACCAAGCTCGCCCACGAGCAGCTCGGCCCGACTGACAATCCGGCCGTGACCCTCATCCGCGGCGAATGGAACGACGGCAAAAGCGTTCGCTCCACCAGCGATAAATTCGTAGCCGCATAGCGGATACGCATTGAACCCGTAGGGCCGGCGCTTGCGC
>JANQSC010000053.1 GCA_028284235.1 Opitutaceae bacterium | reverse complement strand
GTGGAACCCCAGTTGAACATCCCAATTCCAAGCGTCTCCCAGGATTCAGACGAACGCTTTCCACTCATCGTATTCATCCACGGGGGCGGTTTGCCGTATGCGCCCGTTGTAGGCGTTGCGGTGTCCGGTCTGCCAGCCGCCCCCGTGGATGAATACGATGAGTGGAAAGCGTTCGTCTGAATCCTCGGAGACGCTTGGAATTGCGATGTTCAACTGGAGTTCCACCCCGTCGACGACTCCGTAAGTAACGCCTTCGAGAAAGTCGGGTTCGTTTGCCGATGCGGGAGTGATGCCGATTGCAATCGCGGCAAGGATGATTGCGATGTTTCTATTCCGTTTTGGTTGCATGCAGGGGATACGGTCGGCCCTCTCGTTTGACTGTCTCGAGGGTTGGACCACTCTAGTGGATTTTCGACAAACTGGTTATCATTGACGTATCATTTATAGACGTATGCGTCCATTGGGATGCAATGCTTTGATGCGCAGTTAGTTAAGAAGTGGATATAAACGCGCTCCCAATCAGCGCACGCACGTCAACTTATCGATTTCCTTGCTTGAGAAAACGCGCCGGGACCCGTCTTCGTCCCACTGGACTACGCCGAGGCAGGCTGGCGCGTTCCACCTTTGACGCAAGTGAAGTAAGGTGGAACCCGACGTCCCGGCGGGTTTAAAGTCGCTATTGAATCTCATTCCTTGAGGATTGTTTCCGCCTCCGCCGTGTGGCGCTTGCGATACTCGGAGGGCGAGATACCGAATTCGTCGCGGAAGATTTTTCCGAAGTGGCTCATTCCGGAAATGCCGACCAGCGCGACCGTTTCGCTCACGTTTACGCTTCCGGATCCCAGGAGCTGAGCGGCCCGTTTGAGGCGAATCGAGCGAATGAATTTGAAGGGAGTCTGGCCGACGATGGCTTGTAGTTTTCGGTACAGCGACGATCGGCTCATTCCCATTGTCTCGGCGAAACCTTCCACGTCGAACTCCTCGTCCTGCATGTTCTCTTCGACAACGCGGATTGCTTTGGTCAGGAGTTCCTCGTCCGCGGAGGTAACGGCGATTTCTTCCGGCTGCACGACGATTTGCCGCGTGAACCGCTCTCTTAGTTTTCGGCGAGACTCTAGTAGGGCTTCAATACGAGCCCGGAGCATGTCGAGTTTGACGGGCTTTACGAAGTAGTCGTCCGCGCCTGTTTCGATCCCCTTGATGCGATGCGTGTCGGCGCTGCGGGCTGTGAGCATTAGAACCGGAATGTGGCTCGTTTCGGGGTCCGACTTCAAGCGCTCGCAAAGCTCGAATCCGTCCATGCCCGGCATCATGATATCGGTGATGACTAGATCGGGCATGATTCGCTGGGCCGATTCTAGGCCCTTTTCTCCATTCTCGGCGGTATGGAATTTGAATTCCTCGGCAAGCTCGCTTTCCAGATAGAGTCGGACGTCAGAGTTGTCGTCGACCAGCAGCAAGCTAGGCTTCGCGTCGCGACTTTTCTCGCTCTCTTCCGCATGAGCTGAATCCAGCGCTTCAGCAATTGAGCTACTCTCGTCTTCTCGTTCGAGGACCTTCGCATTCGCGTCTTCAATCAGCGGCAGGCGAATGGTGAAGCGTGTACCCACGTTTGAATGACGATCTGGAATGGGACTCTCGACACCAATTTCCCCGCCCCAAAGCCGCACAAGCTCACTCGTATACGCCAACCCAATACCGCTCCCTTCATGGGTCCGACCCGCGTCGGGCGCCCGGTAAAACGGCTGAAAGATCAGTCCTTGGCGCTTCGCGGAAATACCGATCCCCGTATCCGAGACTTTTAACGCTAGGCGCGCTTCCGACTCCGAGAATCGGTTGGACTCCCTCGCCGAATGCCAATCGCTGCTCGCGCGACGCTCGATTTGAATCGCCACGTCGATCGCGCCGCCTTCGGGCGTGTACTTGATCGCGTTCGAGATAAGGTTACTGACGATGTGCTGCAGTTTGCTCGGGTCGAAACAGCAAGTGAACCGCTCCTCCGAACAGTCAATCGAGAGCGATTGCTTCTTTCTTTCCCACAAAAGCGCGTGTGAATAGATCGCGTCCTTGATAAAAAGAACGATATCCGAACGGACGGGTTCGTATTTGATTTTTCCTAACTCGACTTTTCGAAATTCCAATAGCTGGTTCACCAGGCCCGAGAGTTTCTGCGAGTTGCGGTAGACCATTTCCAGTTTGTCCCGCGTCCAGCGACTCGGCGGGCTCTTGAGCAAGCTCTCGAGCGGGCCCAGGATCACCGCGAGCGGGGTGCGCAGCTCGTGGGAGATGTTGGTGAAGAAATCGAGTTTAAATTCCTCAATGGCGATCAAATGCCGGACGCGGTTCCGTTCCGCCAAATAGCCGAGCGTGGCGATGGCGAAGAGCGCCAAGACTACTACCGCCAAGAACCAAGGGCGTTTCCAAAGAACGGGAACGACGGTAAACTCCACCATCGCGGGCGTCGGGTCGATATTCCAGTCTGTATCCCGGGCGCGGACTTCCAGCGTGTGTGTTCCGGGCCGTATTGAGGGGATAGATACCTGGAAGGTGTTTTTAAATGGTGACCACTCTTCTCCATCAATGCGATGGGAAAACATGAGATCGTCTTTCCAGGTGCGGGACCACTGGTCTTTCCCCGACCACTCGAAGTAGGCGCTACCCGATTCGGGAACCTTGGCCTCGTATCGATTGATTTCCGTGTTTGGCGGCGAATGATCCGCTTTGTAGCGAACGGTTTGGAATCGGATCTCACTCTCGTTGGGCGCCGGTTCCATATTGAAGTTCCACGAGCGCGAAGCGGAGTTGATCCAGAGACTTCCGTCGGGGGACTGACGCAGATTTCCGCCTTCCCGCATCAATGGCAGGTCGGAAAATTTCGTATGGACGCTCCACGAGTTTCCGTCGAATCGATTCAAACTATTTGTAGTGGAAGCCCAAATACCTTTACCCGTTCGGTCCGCCATTAGTGAAACGAGCGGATCCCGGGTCCGTCCTTCGGACAGGGAAAATCGTTTCCAGTTCGCGCCGTCGAATCGGGATACGCCGGCACGCCAGTCGCCGATCCAGACGGCGTCTTGGTGATCCACTGTAATATTGTCCACAATCAAGGAATGGTAGGCTTCGATGACCTCTAGAGGCTGGTCGCCGCGTTTAACGCCCAAGGACTTTCCTCCAATCCAGAGGTCGCCGTTCTTGGTATGCGCCAGCGTGTATGTGTGCCTTTGAACTGTTGGTGGAACTATGTATTCAAATGACGCACTGTTTTCTCGGATGTAGTATTTTATAATTCCACCGCTCCCTCCAGGAGAGTCTCCGTTGGCGTTGAATCCGAAATAGACATCGCCGCTACTGTCCGCCAATGGAGACGCGTGGCCCGTCGAAGCTCCAAACTTGGGATGGGTGTCGTGTTGCCACTGGTAGCCGTCCCACCAGGCTACGGCGGCAATTCGGCCATGGCTTCCCGAAACCCAGATCCAGCCGTTCTTACTCAATAGCATGGCGTTCGGTTGATCGATCAAGCCGTCTTCCGGCCCGAGAGAGATCCACTCATTGTCCTTCGGCTCGTGTCGCACGACACGCTTGTCTTTGCTTATGAACCAGGTCGTTCCGTCGTTCTCCTGGCACCCGAAGTTCAGACCTGGATACGTCTTCCATCGTGTTTCGGAAACATCCAAAGCGTATACCTTGTCGGTAAACCCTCCGGTGATGAGCGTTTCGCCTTTGTAGGCGTGCAAAAAAGTAAACCAGTTCGCGAACCGGTCCAGATGACGCGCTTCCCAACTGCCGTCCGATCGCAATCGAGCGATCCGATTGGAAGCGGCGATCCAGATCGCCCCATTATCCGTCTCTGCAAGCGACCGAATCGCGGGTCCAAATTGATCCCAGTTTTGCAACAGAGTCTCCGACTGGTCGTTTTCTATTCGCTGAATCGCTTGAGTCTCCGAGCCGACTAGGATCCACATGGCCCCAGACGAATCCTCATGGAGTTCTACGGTAGGCTCCTTTTTGTTGGGATTCGTGGGGAATCGATGGGCGACCCCGGTAATCGCTCCCGATTTGGCGTCCAGCTCATAGCGACGGATTTCCCTTTCGGGCCCGTCATGCACCCAAAGCCGGTTGTGACTGTCAATCACCACAGATTTGGCGGAACGATGTTCGGAGGTATAGGAGTTCCGTTCATTTTCCACCTCTGTCATCACGTCGCCAGTAAACCGATACAGACCATTCATGGTGGCAAACCACAGGCTACCATCGATAGACTCTGCTATGGCGCTTCCGGAATTCGAATGTCGTCTGTACGGGCCGATCTCGTCCCAGACCCCGTTCACGAGTCGAGCGCAAAATCGGTTGGTCAACACGTAAACAACGCCGTCTTTGGCCCGCTTGATGGCGACACTGTTGGAAGGTTCAAGACCATCGTTCTCGAAAAGAAAGGGGGTCGCTTCGTAGCCGTCGAAGTGAACGGCGCCACCGTGGATGGCGAACCACAGGGAACCGTCTGGAGCTTCGTCGACCTGACGGACGGTGTAGGGGGAAAGCGCTTCCAGCTCGGTCCAGCGCCAGCTTTCTTCGATGGGCAGGGTCTCGATCGGCTTGTAGGGTTCTGCCGCGGCCATGCGTCCAGCTGGAATGAGCAGAGACAACAAGGCGATGAGAGTTCGTGGGGCGAGCATGTCTGGAAACGAGTTTTGAATTGTCGGCGATTTCGCATAACTTGCAATCGCAAGGGGGGAGACGGTCGATTTTAGTGATTGGATACCGCAAAACGGGCCGCCGATTCGCGGCGACCCGTCAAGCTATGATATTATCTACGTATAAAAGTCGTTGGATCCGCGCAGATCAAAAATCATAGGTTATACCCAAACGCCAGGTACGTCCTTCCTGGAAATCGTAGCGCGCGGCATTGGGCCCCCAATCGCCTGGGAGGATGTAGCCCGCCTGGTATTGCCCGCCAATGCCGCCTTCCGTGTAGGGATTGCCTTCGGCGAGATTGATATTCGGTTTCCGCGACAGGATGATGTCGTCCTCGTCGAATATGTTGCTTATATTCAACTGGATGGCCCACTTGCCGGGAAGACTGTTCCCTTCCGTGGAGAAGGAGTATTTCAAGATCAGGTCCGACTCGAAACGCTCGGGGCTGTAGACCTCGTTGAAACTCAGATCCACGCCGAGAATCGCTGCGTCTTGCCAAACGAGTCCGCCGCCTACGCCGAAGCCCTTGAGGAAGCCTTCGGTGAAGTCGTAGAAGGTCAGCACGTTGGCCGAGTAGGGGCGCAGGCCGGTACGGCGCTGGTTGCTGGCTCGGGTGTTGTTGACCGACAGGGACTGATGCCGGTACAGGGATTCGGTCAGGCTGCGGGCGGCGCCTTCGATGCCACCCGTGGTTTCAACGTCGTAGAGGAGGTTCCCTTCTTCGTCTCTCGCGGTGGCCATCTGAGCGTACTCGATAATGTCGCGGGCGAATCCGCCTTCCGCGAAGGCATCCATATTTGTGATACGGTATTCACCGTCTTCATCGGGGAAGACGCCGAAGAGGACGCGCTCAAACTCTGCGGGCGAGTTTGGGTCGACGACGAATCCGTAGAAGTCGATTAGGTCTTGGCCGGTGTTCGACTGCAGGCGATCGACTTTGGACGCGTTGAACGACAGGCGCCAGTTGTCGGTGATGTTGGCTGTAACCGCGAACTCAATACCATGCGACTGCAAGTCGTAGGTCGAACCATTGTATTCAATATTGTAGCCTTTCGCCTCCATTTCAGCGTCCCATTCTTCGGCGGTGAATACGCCTTGTTCGATGAGGATGTCGCCAACGTTGTCGCGCTGCTGTTCGAATCGACCGCCGGCGCCACCTCCGTTGGTGAGCCCGGTTTCGTCGGACTCGTAGTAGGTGAGGCTTGCGTGGACGCGGTCGTCGAACAGTCGGAAGCGGATCCCGTAGTCGAGTCCTTCTCCGTCAGACGGGTCGGGCAACTGACCGAAGGGGAGCAATTGGCGGGTCACGTCGGGCAGGCCGACATTCGACGCGTGGTTGGCCGTGAGGCTTACGTTGTCAGTGATTTTGAATACCGCCCCGATTGTTTTGACCTCGCCGCTGGCTTTGTGGAAGGAGTCGATGTGGTTTGTGTCGATGTACCGGCCGACGAGCGGATCGGGTTCCTGTACGAAATCCGCGTCCGGATTGTAGACGCCGGGCTCGTAGCCGGTCCCGAAGTAGCCGAAACGAGTGAGGTCCGCGTCGTCTTTGCGGTAGCCAAGCGTGGTGACCAGTCGGTTGTCGAGGAAGCGGCTTTGCAGGATTGCCAGGTAGCTTTTGAATTCCTGCTCGGTCGCGGTGTTGTTCGTCTGGTAGTTGGCCGAGCTGTTGTGGTGGGTGTTCACCCAGCCGATTTCGTAGGTTTCGCCGTCGATCTCGAGGCTCGAGGGGACCTCTTGCCAGTTCGGAATGTGGATTGATGCGGGGTCGGAAGCGGCTTGTTCGAGCGGGAAGTAGTAGCGCATCCGAACCTTGTTGTCGTTGTTGTCGAAGTCGCCGTTGAAGGGGGCTCCAAGGAAGGCCAGGTGACGGTTCACGCGATGCCGCTCCTGATTTGTCACCGAGTGCATGGCGGCGAAGGTGTGCGTTCCAAGTTTCGAGAGAAATCCGTCCCGTTCTCTGAAGTCGAAATCGTAGGACAAGGAAACGCGGTCGCCTGTTTGGCGCGTTATGTTCGAGTCTTGCGACCAGTTGGAGTCGATATGCAGGTATCCACCGTATGGATTCTCGTCGAGGTATCCGTAGTTGCCCGAGTCCGGCACGCCGCGCGTCAGATTGCGATCTGCGACGATCTGGAAGGCGAACCCGCCGGTCTGGTTGCCGAAGAGGTCGATGGACTGCTCGTTGTGGGCGTAGTTGAGGTAGAAGTTCTCGTTTACCTTGAAGTCCGCGTTGAATGTAAGGTTGGAAAAGTCCTCCGTCTTGAACTGTCCCGGGCCGGTCACGTTGATTTCGTAAGGGAAGAGATCGGGCCGGTTGATGCGCGGGCGTCCGCCGACGTTTTGGAAGATAAACGGCGAGGTCCAGCCATCGGGGCTCTCCACGTCGAGATCTCCGTATTCGATGGAGGTAAAGGTGCCGGCGGCGTCGAAGAACGTGCCGTCGTTCACGACGTAGGTAAAACGTTCGTTGCTGTTCGCGTTTCCGTCTCGATTCCCGATGCCGATGGTTTGCTCGGTGGCGCTCGCGTTTCCGTTGTCGGGCGTGAGTAGAAGGCCGGGAAGGCCGAGTTCTTCAAGCCGGGCGGGCGTGTTGGGCGAGTTCGCCCAGTCCGTGTAGACCATCATGCCGAAGGAAAGCGGGGGAGAGGTCTGCTGGGTCGAGTAGTTCGCGGTGCCGCGTTCGCCTTGCAGGCGAAGGGTGACGTGGTCGTTCGCCTTGTAGGTCAAAGCGCCGTGGACGCGTTCGCGATCGTTCCAGGCGTGGTGCTGCCATCCGGCGTACTCCTGATTCAAGCCGGCGACGTTGATCCCGAGTTTGTCTTCGATCAACACGTGGTTGTAGCGGATTTCCTGGCGCATGCCGTCATTGTGGTCGAAGGTTAGGCGGGCCCGTCCGTAGTTGCGCTGCGTGCTGGCCAGCCAGGTCGAGGTGTTGGTCACGCCGCCAGCGCTGCCGATGCCGAAGAGGATCCCGTTGGGCCCGCGGCTTTCGTCGTAGCGGTTGATATTGTATCCGTCGCTCGGGTAGATGCGTCGGAAATAGTCCACGGCTTGGGTCGACTGGAGGCCTCGGATTCGAATGCGCTGAACCGTGTTTATCGCGTTTGCCTGAGTTCGCTGGTCCCAACCGAGCGACGTGTCGTCGATGTCGATTCTTTGATTGAGCGTGTAGTCGGCGAGTTCCTCGACGTTTTGGATCTGGAGGTCCTCGATGAACTGCTCGGTGAAGACCGAAACCGAAGCCGCGATATCGCCGAGATTCGTGTTCATGCGGGTACCCGCGAGGGTGTTGGTCGCCCGGTAGCCAGTGTCGCCTGAGGGATCCACTTGGAACGGGCTGAGCTCGAAGACCTCGTCTCCGGAATCGTCTTGCGCGAAGACGATGGATGAGAGCGCGCACTGCGAAACCGCAACGAGCGCTGCTAAAGCGCGTGTTTTCATAGTCTGATTTACTGTTGTGGGGTTAGTGGGTTAGTGTCCGAACCAGTGTAGTTCGCCTGGCTCTCCCCCAGACTAGTGCGATTTCCGCTCGAGCGTTATCGAATGATTTCCAAAGAGTGTGGGATTCGTGTCATTCCCCTCTGGGAGAGGAGTAAGGGCTCTCTATTCGATGAGAGGATCAAAGGTAGGGCTGGCGCTTGCGCCATGCCGCGGATTCAACCAGAAGTTCAACCTACGCGGCGCTTCGCAAGCGAAGGCCCTACATTCGAATGTGCCTCAATCCCCAACTGCGGCTTCCGCCGTGGCGTGGCGCTTGCGGTATTCGGAGGGCGAGATACCGAATTCGTCGCGGAATATTTTCCCGAAGTGGCTGACGGCGGAGATTCCTACCTGTTCGGTCGCTTCGCTTACGTTGACGCTGCCCGAGGCGAGCAGCTGAGCGGCGCGCTTCAAGCGGATGGAGCGGATAAACAGGGACGGGGACTGGTCGACGATGGCGCTGAGCTTCCGGTATAGGGAGGCGCGGCCCAGGCCCATGAGTTCCGCGAAGCGCTCGACGTCGAAGGTTTCGTCGCTCATGTTCTCCTCCACGATGGCGATGGCTTTTTCGAGGAGTTGCTCGTCGGTCGAGGTGACGGTGATCTCCTTGGGGCGGACGATGATTTGTCGCGTGAACAGCGCCCGCAACTGGCGCCGTGATTCGAGCAACCTTCCAATGCGGGCGAGGAGCAGGTCCATGTCTACGGGTTTCGAGAAGTAGTCGTCCGCTCCGTGCTCGATCCCTTCCAGGCGAGCGGTTTTGGAGCCGCGGGCGGTGAGCACGACGATGGGAATGTGGCTGGTTTCCAAATCCGTCTTGAGGCGCGAGCACATTTCCAGACCGTCCATTTCTGGCATCATCAAATCGGTCACGATCACGTCAGGCGAATGCGCTTTGGCCTCCTGGATCCCTTTGGCTCCGTTTTCGCACTCGATCACGTCGTAGGCGCGCGACAGGTCTTTGGCGAGAAACTGACGCACGTCGGAGTTATCTTCGACGAGGAGTATGAGGGGTCGCTCGCGCTTGACGGGCTCTTCCGAGAGCGGCGTTTTGCTCGCATCGACCGCGTCTCTGATCGTATCGATCGGTTCTTGGGCAATCTCGAGATCGATCGATGGCGTTTCAGATGAAGCAATCGGAGCGGATTCGCTTCTAGTCAAGGGCAGTCGGACTGTGAAACGCGTGCCGGCGTTGGAGGCCCGTCCCGAAATCGGGCTTTCGACTCCAATCTCGCCGCCCCAGAGTTTCACGAGCTCGTAGGTATACGCTAAACCGATACCGCTTCCCTCGTGGTTCCGTTCGTTGTCCTCGGCGCGATAGAAGGGCTTGAAGATCAGCTCCTGCCGATTCGCAGCGATGCCCACGCCAGTGTCGGAGACTTGCAACGTCAAATGCGTGTCGGTTTGTTCGCTTCGCATTGATTGGTTCGTGGAGGGTTCAACTTCGATCGCCACTTCGATCTCGCCACCACTGGGCGTGTACTTGATCGCGTTCGACAATAAGTTGGATACGATGTGCTGCAGCTTGTCTGGATCGTAGCACTGGCGCGCGTCGGCGACGGAAAGTTCGAGATTGAATTTCTGCTGCTTGCGTTCCCATAGGGCTGCGTGGGCGTAGATTGCGTCTTTGAGGAAGAACGCGATATCGCCTCGAACCGGTTCGTACTTGAGCTTGCCCAATTCGACTTTGCGAAACTCGAGTAATTGGTTCACGAGTCCGCGCATCTTCCGGGCGTTGCGATAGGCCATGGAGACATCCTCTTTAACCGAAGGGTCTGAGCTCCCTTTCAGTACTCGTTCTAGTGGCCCTAGAATCACGGCTAACGGAGTGCGCAGTTCGTGAGAGATCTTGGTGAAAAAGTCGATCTTGAACTCCTCGATAGCGATCAGGTGACGAATTCGTTGCCGCACGAGCAAGTAGGCGAGTATCAAGATAGTGGCGACAATGAGAGCGGCCATTGCGATGAACCAGGGACGTTTCCAGAGAGGAGCGACCACGGTAAACTCGGCAATGGCCGGTGTCGGGTCGATATTCCAGTCGGAGTCCCGAGATCGAACTTCCAGTCGGTACTGGCCGGGATCGAGTGAAGGGATGGAGGTTTGGGTTGCCGCGGCGAACGGCGACCAGTCGCCGCCGTTCAAGCGAAACGAGTAGGCGAGATCGTGTTGCCAAGTCTGGGACCACTTGTCGAATCCCGCCCATTGAATATAGGCGTTGCCCGTTTCCAGCAGTCTTGGCTCGAAATGGCCGATACGGGTTTCCGGCGCGCTTTGGTCGAAGCCGTAGCGAATGGTCTGAAAGACGATCCCTTCCTCGATGGGGTCCGGCTCCAGGTTGAAGTTCCAGGATCGCGGCGCTACGTTGATCCAGAGCCGGCCGTTCGGCGTCGATCGTAGATTGCTCCCCTCCCGCTGGAACAGCAATTCAAGGAACGAAACGTGGGGACTCCAGGAATCCCCGTCGAAGCGATTCAGCCCTTGCGTGGTCAACGCCCAAACGCCTCGCAGACTATCATTCGCATGCAGGGAAACGAGTTGATTGCGTATTCTACTTTTAGATACATCGAATCGTTCCCATTCTCCGTTGGAAAGGCGTGAAATCCCCGTTCGCCAGTCGCCGACCCACACGAACCCCTCGGAGTCGATGGCCACGTTGTCCACGGGGTAGGAGTGAAACGCGTCGATGGTCTCGGATAGCTCGCCTTCTCGCTTGCGTCGAAGCGATTGACCGCCCATCCACAAGCTCCCCTCGTTGTCTTGAGCCATGCCGTAGGCTCGGGACGGGACTTGGGGAGGCGACAGATATTGGTAGTCAATATTCTCACCGGAAACGCGATAGCGAATCACGCCTCCGCTCGCGTCTTTCGTTCGGTTGTCCAGGTTGTTCAGCCCAAAGTAGAGAAACTGGTCGTTCCCTTCGAACGCGGAGACGTGAGCGATCGTCCCTCCTACTTGAGGGTGCGTTTGGCGCGACCAGTTCACCCCGTCCCACCAAGCGACTGCGGCGTCCGCCCCGTGGCTTCCGGAAACCCAAACGCGTCCGTCCGACGCGGTGAGCATGGCGTTGGGCTGGTCGATAACGCCGTCTTCCGGGCCGAACGAAATCCACGAGTCTTGGGCGGGGTTCCAACGGACAACGCGCTTGTCCTCACTGAGCATCCAAGTGACGCCGTCCGCCTCCTGGCAACCGAAGTTCAGGCCGTGAAAAGTGGTCCAACGGTGGTTTGTCGTGTCGACGATGTAGGCTTTGTCGGTATGTCCGCCGGTAACGACTCTTCCATTGGTGAGCACGCGAAAGAAGCTCATCCAGTTGACCTGCTGGTCGAGACGACGCGTTTTCACTTTGTTGTCGTCGATTTCGATTAGAATGCGCGAAGTCGCAAGAAGGATATGGCCGTCCGAGTGTTCGGACAGGGAAGGCGCCGCTTGTCCATAAGGACTCAAGTCGGGTAGGATAGTCGTTACAGTATCGCCGTCTACTCGACGAAGACCATGCACCTTGGACTGAACCGCTATCCATAGCGTGTCGGTGTGGTCTTCGTGGAACGCCACTTGGGCGTTGGTGGAATCACCGTGAACGGGAAATCTCAAGGTCGCTTCTTCTAAATCGCCCGTGGCGGGGTCGATCGTGTAGCGGGTGATCTCGTCGTTGGACAAGTCGGAAACCCAGAGTCGGTTCATTCGGTCACGACCCACTGAATACGCGGATCTTGGTTCGGGAACGGTATCGTTTAGGCTTCCTTGAACGAGTGTCGCTTCGTCACCAACAATACGATACAAACCTTCTTTTGCTGCGACCCAAATGCTTCCATCGTCGGTTTCGACCATCGCGTTCGCGGAGGAAGCGTGCCTCGACAGTTCGGGAAACTGAAACCATTCCCCGTTGTCGAATCGGGCGCTGTAAAGATTGGTCACTACATAGATCCGGCCGTCGGAAGCGACTTTGACCGCCAGCGCTCGGGCGGGCTCAAATCCCGCGTCTGCAAACAAGTACGGGATTGCCTCGTAGCCATCAAAGCGAACGATTCCGCCGAGCACGGCGAACCATAGAGCGCCGTCTTCGGCCTCGTCGACTTGCCGCGCGGTATACGGCGCCAGCGCTTCGAGCTCGGTCCAGCGCCAGCTCTCGTCGAACGGGGACGATTCGAGCGGCGTGTAGGGACGCGAGGCGAACAGTCCACCGAAGGAAAAGTACGCTCCCAAACAGACCAAGACTAGTTTCATCGCCCTCATGGTTTCGTGATTTGAATACTTAGTTTGAGACGCCCCGAAATGCAATCCAAAGGTAGGGACCGACTGCCAGGCGGTCCGGCCTGTGCAATCTGTGCGGACCGCCTGGCAGTCGGTCCCTACCTATCTATTGCGCGTATCCAAATTTTTGTTCATCTCATCATTGCTGCATACCGTTTCGAAAAAAGCGGGCCCTCGTTTTCACGACGGCCCGCGTAGCTATGATACGTGAGTATAAAATTCTCGGATATCGATTAGAACTCGTAGGTCGCGGTGAGGCGCCAGGCACGCCCTTCCGGGACGTCATAGCGGCTGTAGATGATACCGCGTCCGTACGGGTAGTAGGTGACCGGGCCTGAGCGCTCTTGATGCGAGACCGGGATGATGTCGGTGTCGTCGAGCACATTGCTGACGTTCAACTGCAGGGTGACGGGACCTTCGAGTGGGCCCATTCCATTGGGCCAACGGTACCGGACCATGGCGTCGGTTCCCCAGAGCTCTCGGGAGGTGAATTCCTGAAGCGTTTCGGAGTCCTCGCCCATGATCATGTTGTCCTGCCAGCTGATGCCGCCGCCGACGGTGAGGTTTTTGAAGCGCCCTTCGGTGAAGTCGTACGCGTTCCACCAGTTCGCGCGGTAGGGGCGGAGGCCCCAGCGCTTGTGGTTGAGCTCGCGGTTGTCGTTCATTTGCTTGATTTGCTCATGGAACTCGCGGCCGGCGGTCCGACTTCCCGTCGTGACGATGTCTTCCCAGCGGGTCGCGTCGCCTGCGGTGGGCGTGCCGAGGAGGCTCTCGATGTGACCGATCATCTTGGTATAGACGCCATCGGGCGTGAACGCGTCCTGGTAGGGCATGGTCAGGTGGTAGTTGTCCTCGGCGCCTGCGAACGGATTGATGACTTGATCCCATTCCAAGGGACTGTCGGGGTCGAGAATCATCCCGTAGTGAGCTTCCGAGCCTTTGCGAATGTTGGTCGAGACGCGGTCGATTTTGCTGACGTTGAAAGTCATCCGCCAGTTCTCGCTCATGTTGGCGTGCATGGTGAGCTCGATGCCTTCGGAGAACTTGTCGACTGTATCCCGATTCCAAGTACGTGAGTAGAGGTACTGGGCGTCTTCGGCTTCCCATTCGGCGAGGGTGAGAATGCCTTCGTCGACGACGTTCATCGCCAGATCGGTGAAACGATCGTGGTGACCAGTGTTGGCTCCGGTGAGGGCGCCGATCTCTTCGGTTTCGTAAGCGACCAGTCGGCCCGAGATACGGTTTTCAAAGAGGCTGAACTGAATTCCGTAGTCCATGCCTTCGCCGTGCGGGGGCGGACTCGGGTCGCCGTTTGGAATCTGCGTGCCGTTGAAGTCGGGGAAGCCGATGCTGTCGGAGAAGTTCGCTAGCAGCGAGAAGCTGTCGTTTACGTGGTAGACCACTCCAACCACGGACGTGTCGCTGTCGAAGGCGAACTGGTCGCCCAGGTCGCGATTCTCGAAATCGGGCAGAGGTCCTTCGAGCAGTTCCTCTTCAGTGTGGATTTCCGCGGAGATTTCGCGGTTGCCCGACCAGTCGTTGAAGAACTGGAGGATGTCGCTGGTGTCTCTGCGAAGCCCGACGGTGGTCACGAGTTTGCGATCCAGCCAATGGTTGGTCATGACGAACATGTGGCTGTCGATCGTCTGGTCGCCTGCTTTGTTGCCGCCGCCGGGAATGAGTCGCGTCCAGCCCGCGGTCAGCTCTTGCCCGTCAATGTTGTAGGTGTTGCCGACGATTTGATTCCAGTGGCCGATATGGAAATTCTCCGGATCGTTGGCCGCGTCCTCAAAATCGAAATACGTGCGGACTTGGATGCCGTTGCCTCCATTGTTCCAGTGCGTATTCCAGGGGCGTCCGAGGAAGCGGAGTCGCGAGTTTCTCCGGTAGGTGAACTCCTCGGTGCGGGAGGAAACGAGGGCGAAGCGATGCTGGCCGAAGCCTTCCGTGTCCAAGTCGTAGGACATGGCGAGGCGGGTAGCGTCGATTTCCTGCTCGTTCTGGTCCCGCTGCCAATTGGACTCGAGGTACCATTTGCCGACGTAGGGGTTCGGTCCGAAGTTGGGATTGCGCAGACCGCCGCTTCCGTCGAAGTCGTCGAGAATGCGGTCCGCCGCTTCGACGCCGTCGGCGACTTGCTGGTCGAAGGATTCCCGGGCCGAAAAGTCGAGTCCGCGGGTTAAGTTGCCGTCGGCTCGGATGTCGAAGTTGAATCCGCTCAAGCCGTAGGCCAGCAGGTTCATCTTCTGATGGTTGTGCGAGAGATTGATAAAGAAGTTCTCGGCCACCTGGAATTCGGCGAAGGCGGTGTAGTTGTCGAACGCCCAGTCTTTGTTGGCGCCGGGCCCGTCAACGTTGAGGTGGCGCGGGAGCAGGTCCACCATCAAGGGACTGACGCGCGGGCGTCCGCCGTTGCCGGAAGAGGGATTCTCCCATTGCGCGTCCGGCGGGGCGTTGAAGCGAGCGTCGCCGTAGCCGCGCCAGTTGAAGTTCCCCGCGTCGTCGAAGATCACGCCGTCGTTGGTGGTGAAAGTGTAGCGGCGGTTGTTGAAACGCGGATTGGTATTGCGCTGCACGTTGCCGTAGAACACCTCCGCTCCGGGTTCCCAGGCGCTGCCTTCGTTGCCGTTGGCGCGGTTGAGCGTGAGGACCGAGGTGCCGTAGATGGTGTTGAGATCTTCACCGTTGGCGTTGAGGTAGCGGGTCCAGTCGTACATGCCGATTCCGCCCCAGTCGAGAGGGGGCGAACGGGTTTGGTTGCTTTGGTTTTGCGTACCGGACTCGTAGTTGGCCCGAAGGGTCAGCTTTTCGTTCACTTTGTAGGTGACCGTGCCGAAAATGCGCTCGGAGTCGTCGAAAGTGTTCACCTGCCACAGTTCGCCCTCCTGGTTGACCCCCGCGACTGCGATTGCGAGCTTGTCCTCGAGCAGCACGCGGTTGACGCGGAACTCCTGGCGAAATCCGCCGGTGTCCTCGTAGGTCAGCCGCAGTCGGCCCGAGTTTCGATTTACATTCGCCCCGATGGAGGACGCATTGACGACGCCGCCTGCGGAGCTGAGACCGAACAAGATGCTGTTGGGCCCGCGAGCGCTGTCGTAGCGGCCGATGCGGTAGCCGTCGCTCGGAGTGACGCTGCGGAAGTAGTCCATTCCCTGGGAGGCTTGGACGCCGCGGATATTGATTCGCTGCGTTGTGGAATTCGCGGTCGTTCCTTCGCGGCCGGTCAGTACGCCTCCGACGGAGTCCTCGCCGAAGTCGAGGGTCATGCTGGGCGTGTAGTTCGAAAGTTCTTCGAGATCCTGGATGCCCAGGTCCTCGATGAAGGCTTCCGTGAACGGCGTCACTGAGGAGGCGACGTCGCGCAGGCTGGTGTTGAGGCGACTGCCGGCCAGCGTGTTAGCGGCCCGGTAGCCGCGGTCTCCCGAGTTGTCCACCTGGAAGGGACTGAGCTCGAAGACCTCGTCGTCGCTATCGTCGTCCTGGGCGAACAACGAGGGAGCGAACGCCCATTGCGCAGTCGCAACGAGCGTAATTAGGATACGTTTGTTAATCATAGTTTGTATGAGTGGGTGGTTCTAGTTGGGGTTTCGGGGCGGACAACCGGGGTCGCGTAGGGTAATAGAGAAGTGTTCGACTCGGCAGAACCTACCTCGATTGGAACCAGTGTACCGAAACCGCCCCCCGCTCGGTTATCAAATATGTCTCAAAACTAGTCGTATTGGCACGGGGGACTCTAAGTTACAGGAAGAGAGGGGTTTACAGAGAACGTGGCTTTGAGGAGTCTCAGGTTTGCAGATCGGATAATCGCGCCGAGACGTCGCGTTCCACCTTTGTTCATCTAGGTGGAACCCGACGTCCCGGCGGGTTTTGAGTGACGAGAGTAATCGAGATTCGAACGACCGAAGCTTGAAACCGCACCCGACCGCAGGGGTCGTAACGAGGGTTTCTGTCTCTTCCCACTTCGACCCCATGTCGTGACGCTCTTTTTGGCTTACGACATCCTCAAGCTCTCCTGGAAAACTGCGACCTCCTCGAGAATTTCGTCAAAAGTGGGAGGATGTCCGAAGAACATTTCCCTTCGCATCTTCTCGTAGTCGGTTCTCCAGAAGGGCAATGTTTCCTTTCGCGGGACAAGCTCCAGATCGCTTACGTCGAAATTCGTGTAGTCCATCCAGCTGTACGCGAAGAACACGGACCGATGCTCGATCACCCTGGCCAGGAGCTCTCTATCAGAAAGCGCTCGACGCGAAACGCCGGATCTTATCAACCGAAATAGGTCGTAATAGTGTCGCGACATACGCTCCTTCTTTGTCTTTTCGAGAGAACGATGATTCTCCTCGTGCACGATGAGCAGCTTGTCCAAGCAAGTGCGTTCCGCCGCAATGGTCCTCACGGACACTCTCGGTTCATCCAAATAGTCCGGCAACGCCTCCCCGACGTATGGCATGATGTCCCTTAAGCTGCTGGGACTGACCTCGGACCTCGCCCCCATTTCGATTTTCACGCCTCTAGATAGGTAGTTGACATCGTTTTCTGGATACACGCTTGGGTATCCGAAAACGAGCGACATACAGTCGGGATCGCTTTCATCGAATTTTAGAGAGAATCGATCCGCTAAATGGAGTCTCAAGACTTGATTCAGCGCCGCTTTCAGATTGTCGGCAACAAACTGCTGGCAGCTTCGTTTGAGGTTTTCCAGCCGCTTCCTTTATCTGCTTCTTGCTTGGCGCCGCTTCTGGGCTGTCCTGGCCGCCGAACCCGAGCGTTTCTCGGTCGATCACGATATCGATGTCTTCCGAAAACCGTTCGACCAGCTTGTACGCTTTCGATAGAGAGGTCCCGCCCTTGAAAACCAGATGCTCTCCGATTCCTTCTAGACCAAAAAGAACGCTAAGCGCCCAGCACACCCAGAAGTCTTTCTCCACGCTCACCGCTGGAAGGTTCAATGCCGCCGCCGTTTCGTCGAAGGCGACGCGCCTCTCTTCTTCGGAAAGTTGGGCGAACGAATTCATCGCTCCTTTTCCACTACTTTCCGGAAGATGGGCCCCATCCATGCGGGAGCGAAGCCGATGTCCTTAAGCAGTTGCTTTTTGTCCGTATCGCTCAGTCGGCGACGCAGCTTTCCGACAACCGTGTCGTCTACATGGTCCTTGCCTAGATGCCGTAGCGCCTGAATCACCAGTCCGGATACGCGTGCGCTTGTTGCCATATTCTTGGGAGTCGTGTGTTTCAGCCGAATCGTTCGATTTCCGATCTCCACCGTTCTCGCTCTCCCGTCCGTCAAGAACACGACCTGCATCGGTACTTGCTGCGACAGGCCTAGCAGGTTCGCGGCATAAGCCCCTGAAGGCATCACTCGCGCCGAATCCCGGTCTTTCAAGGCGTTGGCGATCGCGTCGATCGATGGTGAAAGCAGTCCCAGTTTCGGATGCTTCTTAGGGTAGTCGTAGAGACCCCGGGCGAGTCTGCGAATCGCGCCTTTAGCCGCGAATCGAGAGAGCGCCTTTTTGATCGCATCAGCCCCTCCTAGGTCCGAAAAATTATTTGGAGTATAGACCCAACCCCTCTTTTTTCCATAAATTCGGCTAATAATCTTTTTATCAATGCTTTGCACGATCAACTATATATCAATTTTGTCACCAAAATGCATATATTTTAGTGACTGTAAAGCATGTTTTGAATCATGCTTGCATCATCATCAGACTGTCTCCCGATTTTCGTCTACCTGCTCCCTGATTGTCAGGGTACCGGCTTGGAGTTCGCTCCCGCTACGTGAATCGCCCAGCGCTCCCGTGGACCGTCGAGAGCGAGTAAGGCGGGCTCAGGGGATTAGCGACCGAAGGCCTGCGAAGCTCTCGGAGTTGGCGGGAATGTAGACGAAAGGGCGTTCCGGGGATTGGGCTAAAATCTGCTCCCAAACCGCAGGGTCGGCTTTGTGGGCGGTAAAGTAGGCGTCCCGAACCAATTGCTTCAGGTCGTTGTCCAAGTCCGGCCGAAACGCGACGGGCCCGGAAGCGATGGGTTCGGATTTCCACAGAATGCGGACGCTTTCCGGATCGACTTTATCTTGTCTGATCAAGTCGCCGAGCAAGGTGCTGCTGACAGCGATCAGGTCGTATCGGCCTTGGCTCGCGTAGAGGACGGACAAGACGTGGCTGTTGGAAAAGTCGGTCGAGGCGAAGTCGCGATCGGGGTCGATTCCACGCGATCGAAAGTAGGAGCGAGCGATCAGATATCCCGAAGTCGACGCCTCGTTGGTGTAGAGGACTTTGAGTTTGCCTTTGTGATCGAGGGCGTCGTCGATCGACGTCCACGGTTTGTTCGCGGAAGTGAGAACGAGGCCCTCGTAGGTCCGCGGTTTCCCGTCGGGGTCCCCCCTGGCCGCGAAGGCTTCCGCGTAGCCGGCGCGTTCCGCTATGAGATAGGCATGCGAGCCGCCGAAATTGAGGATGTCGATTTCACCGGCTTTCATCGCGTTGATCGCTGGCTCGTAAGCTGCGGTTTGAATCAGTTCGACCGGGATCTTCAGCTGATCTTGCAAGTGCCCGCGAAGCGCTTCAAACGCCGCTTGCCGATCGGACACCGTAATCTCGGAAGGAACGTATCCAAGTTTTAATGATAGTTCTTCATTCTTGGTCGCGGGCTGGCACGAGCAGAAGAGAGCTGCCGAGACGAGGGCGAGCAGCGCTTTGAGGACGCGGTTGCGACCGAAGAGCGGTCGGCGCTGGGCGCTGGGGCGATTGGACTGCCGATCAAGCATGCTTCTCGAGGAACTGGTCGAGATCGCGCAGGTCGGCAAAGTTTTTTTCCAGCGTTTCCCGATCCCATTCCCAGTAGGCCGCGGTCATGAGGCGCTCGATGACGTCGGGCTCGAAGCGATACTTGATCACTTTGGCGGGAACGCCGACCGCGATGGCGTAGGGCGGTATGTCTTTGGTGACGACGGCTCCGGCTCCGACACAGGCGCCGATGCCGATATTGCAGCCTGCGGTGACGACGACTCCGTGGCCGATCCACACGTCGTGGCCGATCGAGCAGGAGTGCGATTTTCGCCAGGCGAAGAATTCTTCGTCGTCGATCTCGTCGAGACCGTATTGGCGCCGACGATACGTGCTGTGATTGGTGGTGACCCGCCAGGTGGGGTGGTTGCCCGGGTTGATTCGCGTTTGAGCCGCGATGGAGCAGAACTTGCCGATTTCGGTCCAGATCGCGCCGACCTCTCTTGCGAGGTAGCTGTAGTCGTCCATGCTGCTCTCGCTCAGCGTGCAGCCGGGGCCGACGTCCGTATAGCTTCCGAGATAGGTTTTGCGGATACGAGCCGTGGGATGGATAGAGGGCTTTTCGCTGAGTTGCTTGGGTTTGGACGGAAATTCGCCGAAGGATTCGATGTAGTGCAGCATGAGTGGAAGAGGGGCGTTTCGTCAGTCTCCTAAAGGGGGTAGCTGGGATAGCGCGGGTCGGGCTCGAAGGCGGCGAGCGTGTCGTAGCGTCTGAGTTCCGCGCGGGGCATGTGGAACGACAAGGGAGTTTCGGTGAGCCCGTCGTTCAGGGTCGCGATCGTGTTTGCCAGCCGCGTTTTTTCGGAATCGCTCATAGGATCCTCCACGTACGCGAGTGTGATGTGACCGATGAAGGGCCGCGTTCGTTTGAGCCCTATGGCGGCCAATCGAGTGTGCCCGTAGAAGGCGTTGCGAAATCCAATGACGCGGTCGAAGTCGCTTTGATCGGGGAAGACGCCGAGAACGCCGATGGCTGTCCGGAAGACGGAAACGCCGATCAGGCTCATGACGGGAGGCGATTCGTGTTCGCCGGTTGGAATGTAGTCGAGCGCTTCCGCGATGCGCTCGTGAAAGGTGTCGAGCAAGCCGGGGGCGACGACCGCGTGCTGGAGCCGGTTGGCCGAAAAGGTGTTGGCGACGGTTTGATGGAAGCTCGACGCGGGCAGAGGGTAGAGCGCTCCCTCCCTTTGGGGCGACGCGGTGATCTGCGCTTGTATGGAAAGAAGTTCAGGTGTGAGGGCCTGGTTCGCGCTAGTGGAATCGACCATTGCTTGCAGAGCGAATCCAGGGTAGGGCTGGGCTACCCAGCGTCCGTTCTCCCAGCGGGCCCGTCCTCCGATCCCTAGGAGCTCGAGCCGAGATTCAATGGCGGGGCGTTTCACTTCGGCGTACTGGCGATCTTGGTACGCGTCGTATTCGAGTTCGTGGATAACGGGTTCGGCCGTTTGCATATGAAAGGTGAGTGATGATCGTAAGGTCAGACAGTGGCGGTCGGCTCCTCGAGGGGCGAGTCATTTGCAAAGCTGGGCGTGTAGTTGCGAGTTGCCGACTGGTAGACAAGTTTTCCTTCGACGAACACGCTCTCGACTTTCGGCTGCCCGTCCCTGACGCGAACGAGAATGATGTCCGCCATTTTTCCGATCTCTAGGCTGCCCGTGTAGTGGGCGATCTTTCCGGCCCGGGCTGGCAGAAGCGTCGCCATGTTGACCGCTTCCGGAAGCGTTCGGAGTTCGGATCTCCAAAGTTTGAATACGGCGTGCAATATCGACGGCGGATAGTAGTCGGAACAAAAGCCGTCCAAGGCATTGTTCTCGATGGCTTCTTGCATCGACAGGTTGCCGGTCAGCGATCCTCCGCGCAGGAGGTTTGAGGCGCCGCCGAATGTGCTCATCCCCAGTTCGTTGGCGGTTCGCGCCGCCTCGAGAGTGATGGGGAACTCGCAGATCTCGACTCCCAGTTCCTTCATGTATTTGACCTTTTCCGCGGAATCGTCGTCGTGAGACGCGATCGCCATGCCTTGTCGCTCCGCTTGAGCGACGAGCGCCTTGATCTCCTCGTCGCTTAGTTTAGGGCGGTTTTGGCGTTCGCGCAGCATCTCCTCGGCCACTTCGACGGTGAGCCCTTTTTTCGCGCAGTCTAGAAGGAAGCGCTCTCGCGAGTACTGCCCTTGTCCGGGCGTGTGATCCATGAAGGAGATCAGGTGAATGATTTCGTTCTCGAGAAACTCCTTAACCAAGGGGAGGGCGTACAAGCCTGTAATTTCGAGCCGAAGGTGCAAGCGCGTGCGGATGAGCGAACGCGTTTGGGAGAAGCGCAGGGTTCCGTAGAAAATGTCCTTTCGCTGGATGCGAGAGCGGGAGTTGTCCTCGCTGTCCTTGTAACCCATGTGCACGGAGTGGTAGACGGTAGTAACGCCGCAGCAAAGCAGTCGGGCCTCCAGTTCTTGCAGGGCGATTTCGATAGGGAAATCGGCTCCGGGCCTTGGGGTGATCTCTTTTTCGAGAGCGTCTGTATGCAAATCTATGATACCGGGAAGCGCATAGAGTCCGTCGGGGTGGCTGGCGGAAGGAGGTGAATCGCTAGGATTGCCCAAGTTTCCGCCAAGCACGGCGATACGGTCGTCTTCAATATGGAGGTCGCCGTTCTCTATGATGCGATCCGGCGTGACGATATGGACGTTGTTTATAGTCTGGTAGGACATCGGTTTGCAGTTTGTGGCGACGCTAGTGGGTGCCGATTAAGAACGGATTAAGAACGCGTGAAATTCGGCGGCGGGAGCGAGACGCGAGTTGCGTCTTCCTCCCCGTTCTGTTTTTGGGATAGTCGCAGAACGCCGCGGGAATGAACTGTCGAATCGTATCGTTGAATACATGGAAAAACGATGGCGACTACGGGCGCCGACTCGACGCCATGGCGGAGGGGTTGAGAGCGCTTCGGCCGGATATCGTTTTGGCCCAAGAGTGTTTCGTTTGCGAAGACACGGATCACGACACGGTGTCATACTTGGCAAAGCAACTGAGCATGAGGTCCGTAGTTGCGAACTCCCGACGGAAGAAACGCATGCACGCGGGCGCGATGCGGGATACGGCATCGGGTCTCGCGATTTTGTCTAAGGGGAAGTTGGAAGATGAGGGAATCGTGGAGCTGCCGTCGAGCGACACGGGCGGGGAGCGCCTGGCTTTGAGCGTTCGAGTGGTTTTGGGGGACGCGCGTATCCGAGTGGTTTGCGCCCATTTTTCGCATGTTCGCGACGAGCGGGGAATTCGGACCGATCAGATCGTGGAGACTATGCGGTCGATCCAGGGGGACGAGCTCTCCGAGTTGGCGGTTCTGGGCGGAGATTTCAATTGCGAACCGGGCGATGTAGAAGTGACAGCAGCGCTGGGGAAGACGAAGTTTCGGTTTGTAAACGCCTTACTGTCGGTTGGTTGCGCGGATCCGACCTGTCCGCTTCCGCCGTCTTCGCGTCGCCCTGGGAGGCAGATCGACCAGATTTGGTTTGAGAGCCGCTCCCTGAGCGGGCCGCGTTGCGTCGATGCCGGGGTGGCTATGAACCAACCGGTGGCTATCGATGGAATGTATCCAAGCGACCATGCAGCGGTTTGGGTAGAGCTGGATTTGGGGTGAACTGAAACTCATAATCATAATCCTAATCCTAATCATTCTCTATCCTCCGTTCGGCTTTCGGTTTTTGATTAGGATTAGGAGTAAGATTAGGATTAGGATTTGATTTGAGGGAGCGGGAAGCGCGCTCTTAATTTGAGCTTAATAGTCGAGTTGTAGTCTCTGATCCATGACAGTTTTGTACTATGTGATCGGCGCTTCTGGGGCCGGGAAAGACAGTATTATGAACTACGCGCGATCGAGGCTTGGAGCGGAAGACCGAGTCGTGTTCGCCCATCGATACATCACCCGTCCGGCGGATGCGGGCGGGGAGAATCACATTGCTCTCAGCGAGGAGGAGTTTGAGCGGCGGAGGCAATTGGGTTTGTTCAGCATGAACTGGGACAGTCACGGGTGTCGCTACGGTTTGGGAATCGAATTACGGGCCTGGTTGGAGAATGGGGTCGATGTGGTGATGAATGGAAGCCGTGGCTATCTTCCCCAGGCGATGCAGGCATTCCCGAATCTCCGCCCGATATTAATCACGGTTTCCCCCGAGGCTCTGCACCTTCGTTTGAAGGCGCGCGGCCGCGAGTCGGCCGACGAAATTGAACGGCGGATACAGCGAAGCCAGGAAGTCGGCTCTGATTGTCCGACCGCGATCCGTATCAGCAACGACGGCCCGCTTGAGGAGGGCGGGGAGTGTTTTCTAAACCAGTTGCGCGCCGTAGCGTCTCTTGGTATATAGACGCGACCGGCGGGCCGGGCTAGGCCCGCCTTTCACAGGTTGCGCGTTACGCCGTCGTCTCCAGGTCCGGAGTTTTCGGGATGGGCGCGGTGGCGTTGCTGTCGGCCTTTTTCTCTTCCAGAGCTTTGTTCTTACGTTCGATGGCGGCCCGCAGGTCGTTGAGTTCGGACGCCATTTCGACGTGGCTTTGCATTTTCAGACTGTGGACGAACCCTTTGGCGTCGGGGCCGTCGAGGTGGTAGAGTGAGAACTCTTGGCTAATCGCGGGCGCGCCGTTTCCAGGGATGCGGTTGCTTCGATCGACGATGCCCATGCAGATGGCTTTGGTCTCGTTTTGGCCGAAGCAAAGACCGTAGCCGAGCGACATATAGGGGACGGGATCCTTTTTGCGGGTTTTGATTTTGGAGATATTCGCGCTTTCGGTCACTCGAATCCGTCCAATGGCCCGCCGCCTGCCGCGCTGATCTTCCACGACGACGCGCGTGTAGCCGACGCGCAGCTCGCCGATAGTTGGGTGATCTCCTCCCTGTCCGCGCATAGCGCTGTATCCAAGAGCCATCAAGCCGCCCGTTTCGCTGCGAGCCAGCGTTTGCAGGGCGGCGGATCTTGGAGCGGGAAACGAGATCGGCTCCTTGAGGACGTCCGTAACGGTTCGGTCCTCGTTTTCGTTGGCCGGGGCGACCATGCCTTGCTGTTTGAGCAAGTCGACCACGCGGATGTAGCGCTTCGGGTACTCCTCCCCTTCGATGCCAGGCGTATTGGCCTCGATTGAGTCCGCGTCCGCGTCTGCGTCTTCTTGGGACTCCTTGGCGATTCTCTCTTCCAGGAGACGCTGCGAATAGTCGCTTGTGGGGCCGAGAATCTGGCCCCCTGGAATATCGCGAAAGGCGGAAGAGATGCGACGGCGAATGTCCATTCCCTCGGTATCGAGGATTTCTGAAAAATACTTTCGAGAAACCGTCTGCCGGTACGCCCGTAGAATTTCCGACGCTTCGACGCAGTCGCCGTTCGCTTGTTTGATAGCGATCGCCGCGTGGAGGGGAGCGTACAGTCCCGATTCCCCCATAACTCTGTCAACGAGAGGTTTCATCTGACTGAGTATCTGTTCTATGAATACGGGATTGCCACCGTCCGTGGCTCGTTCGCGTTCGCAGAGATTCGCGGCTGCCTGGGCCGCCGCGTTTTCGTCTTGGGCGAGATTCATGGGATTGAGTTTAAGCTGCTCGCATTAAGATGAAATAAAGGAAGCGCGACGTTGGCTTAATACTCGTTCTGGAAGGAACGGAATTCGGGTGAATGTTACGAACGCATGACCTTCGCGCGTCGGCCAAGTAACAATTGCCGGTGAATGGGCCCTCGTTCTTGATACGCTCCCGTATTCATGCCGAATTTATCAGGCGTTAACTTTTTGCAGATAGCTTGAATCGAAATGGGCGCGGTTGTCGCGCTTCATCCAAACCAGAATAGCGCACAATAACGAAACTCTATGAACGTCCGTTTGCTTCTTTTGTCCAGCGCAGCGACTCTCCTGCTAAGCCCGGTAATGGGCGAAGCCAATCGCGAGCTCTACACGCAAACCAAGTCCACTTTGGAACGGTGGGTTGAAACCGAAAATCTGATCTCGCTCGAGGAGAACCGCTGGAAGGAAGAGGAGGCGTTGCTGTCCGACACGTTCTCCATGCTCAAAGCGGAGAAGGAGGCCTTGGAGGCGAAGTTGGAGGAGCAGGAATCCAGTTCGACGATCGCGGACGAGAAGCGGGTTGCTCTCCTGGAGGAGAAGGAAGCCCTGGAGGAAACGCGCCGCGAAATCGAGCAAACTCTGGGGGCTCTCGAGGCGGCGATTCGGGATTTGCTCCCTCGCCTTCCTTCTAATTTCTCCGACAGCGCTCAGGCGGTGATCCGGCGTATTCCGGAAGACAGCGCGGCGACGAGGCAGTCGATCTCCCATCGCATGCGAAACATCGTCGCTTTGCTCAGCCAGGCGAGCAAGTTCGACAACGCCATTTCTCTCGAGCGCGAGGTTCGCGCGATGGGCGACGGAAGCAGCAAAGAGGTTTCGACGCTCTATTTCGGGTTCGCCATCGCTTACTACGCGGACTCTTCGGGTGAATACGCGGGGTACGGATACCCCACCGATTCCGGATGGAATTGGGTGGAGACCAAGGAGTACGGCTCGGACGTGCTCGACGCGATCGCGATGTACGAAAAGAGCAAGCAGGCGGCCTTTGTAACGCTGCCTGTAGTGGTTAACTGAATTCGAAACGACGAGTTATGATTGAGAAACTAAATCGCATTTTTATCGCGAGCGCGTGTCTAGCGGGGTTGGGGGTCGCTTCGGCCAAAACGCTGGACGAGGTGCGCGTACAAGCGGAGGCGGATCTGCAAAACGCCCTGAAGACGCTGAGCGAAACTCGCGCCGCGATCGCCGCGGAGCGCGTCCCTCTGTCTCGCCAGATCAACGCGCTCAAGCAGGAGACTCGGGAGTTGCGGCGCCAGGTGGAACGGGGCGAGCGGGCGCAGGACAGCCGTTCGGTGAGCCTCGACGCTCTGGAGGAGCGGACCCGCGGGATTCGCGAGGAGAACGAATACATTGGCGGGCTCATGACTGAGTTTTTCCAGAGCTTGCAGGCCCAGATGACGGCGAGCGAGCTTCAGCGCCACAGCGACCGCATCGACGCGGTCAAGGAGGCGATGGACTCCCCCGACATCGAGACGGACGCGCTGTTTCAAGCCCAGCTGGGCGGCGTGAGTCTCGGCATCGAACGCCTCGGCGATCGAATTGGGGGCGACCGGTACGAAGGGGACGCGGTCGTTCCGAGCGGAGACTTGGAGAGCGGGTCCTTCCTCGAGCTGGGGCCGGTGTCGCTTTTCTCGAGCGCCGATTCCGGGACCGCGGGATTCGTGGACCGGCACGGAGTCGAGGTTCCCAAAGTCGTCTCCGTCGACGAGACGCTGGACGCTCAGGCGGCGGTAGTCGCCTCGAACGGGGAGGGTCCGATGATGATGGATGTCTCGCTCGGGGACGCGCTCGCTATCGAGGGGGCGAAAGAGACCATCGGTCAGCATATCCAAAAAGGCGGAATCTGGGTGATGCCAATTCTGTTCTTCGCGGGGCTGTCGACCATACTGGCGGTTTTTAAAATTGTAGAGATCTACCGGATACGTTTGCCGGAGCTGAGCTCTTTGAGCTCGATCATCCACTTGATACGCCAAGGCGACCAGAAGGGCGCCGGGGAAGCGGCGGAGCGACTGCCGTGGAAGTTTTCCGGAATGATCGGCGAGGCGGTGCGCTTTTCCGACCAGGACAAGGAGCTTGTCGAGGAGGTCATGTACGAGAAAATGCTGGAGGCTCAGCCGAAAGTGGAGCGCTTCCTTTCGGTGATCGCCGTAACGGCGGCGGTCGCTCCCTTGCTTGGGCTGCTCGGAACAGTGACCGGCATGATCAACACCTTCAAATTGATAACCCTCTTCGGGACCGGCGACGCTCGCTCGCTTTCGGGAGGGATATCCGAAGCGCTGATCACGACCGAGTTCGGCCTCATCGTGGCGATTCCCGCCCTGGTTGCTCATTCGCTTCTTTCCAGAAAAGCCCAGAGTATTATGGCCCACATGGAAAAGATGTCGGTGGCGTTCGTGAATGGTCTGCCCAAGGCGAGATCGGAGAAGACCTACTTGTAAGCACATGAACGCGTTTTTCACCGACACATTCCTTCCCATCTGGGAGTCGGGAGGGTTGCTGATGTACCCCCTGGCGGCGCTCGCGTTTCTGATTTACTTTTCCGGTGTCGAACTCCTGGTCTATCTAGCGGGCTACACGGGGAAAAAGCTCGATTCCGACACCTTGAATCGGTGGGTCGACAATCCGGCGGAGGCCGAAGGGGAGATCGCCCACATGATCCGTTACTCGCAGGATCGTAGCGAGGACCAGCGCGACGTCGCCAATCGCTTTGGGGAAATTAGGAACGAGCAAATCGGGCGAGTCGACCGGCGTCGGCTGATGCTCTCGGTATTTGTCAGCGCCGCTCCTTTGACGGGATTGCTCGGAACGGTGATGGGGATGCTGGACACGTTTCGAGGCCTCTCCATGAGCGCCGGCGGGCAGACTGTCAATTTGGTCGCGGGCGGCATCTCGCAAGCGCTCATCACGACGCAGCTCGGATTGATCATCGCCATACCGGGTTACTTGATGCTCTCTTCGATCGAAAAACGTAGAGGATTGATGGATACGGTTATCACAAGTTTGGAAAGTTTGACGATGCGGAAATTTCAAAGTCGCGTGACGAAAAATAAAGAGAAAGAGGAGCGCTATGTCGAGAAAGCGGCTGTTTGATAGAGGCGGAAAGCGAGGCGAGGAGATCAACATGTCGCCTTTGATCGACATGGTGTTCATCTTGTTGATCTTCTTCATCGTGACGACTGTGTTCGTCGAGGAAACCGGCGTGGACGTAAACAAGCCGCAAGCGGCATCTGCCACCGACCTCGAGAAAAATAGTATCCTCATCGCGATTACTGAAAACGGCAATATCGTGTACGGCGGCAAGGAGATCGGGATAAGCGGCGTCCGCCCAATCATCCGGCGCCTTTATCAGAAGGAGAAAATGCCGGTGATCATCCAGGCCGACCGAAAGTCGATCACGGATACAGTGGTTCGCGTAATCGACGAAGCCAAGCTGGCTGGAGCCGTTTCGGTGAGCCTCGCCACGGAGAGCTAGAGCGCCGATGGAGTTTTACTACAAGAGCAGCGGCGTTTTGAGGCATCCGATCCGGGTGGTGGCCATTGCTCTGGCCCTGGTGGTGGGAGTGATGTTCCTGCTGCCCTTGACGCAGCATTTGGCGGGATTCAAGAAGAGCGGGCTGGATGTGCGCACGGTCGACGTGTCTTTGCCGCCCCCGCCGCCCCCGCCCTCGGAGCCGCCTCCTCCGGAGGAGAAG
>JANQSC010000049.1 GCA_028284235.1 Opitutaceae bacterium | reverse complement strand
ATTCCCCGCATCCCAGCCGCCGCGCTATCCATTCCCGACGCCGAACAAATCGACCGCCTTGTCGCCCGTCACGACACTGTCCGTATCAAACTTTTGCTTACACCGAAAAATCTGGGGACCGTCACGAGTCGAAACCTGATCGCCGAAATCACTGGATCCGAGAAACCAGACGAGATAGTCCTCATCGGCGCTCATATTGATTCTTGGGATCTCGGCACCGGAGCGATCGACGATGGAGCAGGCGTGGGAATCGTCATGGCCACCGGAAAGCTCATACGCGACTTGCCCAAACGCCCGAAACGAACGCTCCGAGTCGTGCTCTTCGGAGCAGAGGAAATCGGCATCTACGGAGGCAACTACTACGTCGAGAAAAACCGCGACGAACTGAAAAGACACATCATCGCGGCGGAAGCCGACGCCGGCCAAGGCCCCATCCACACCTTCAACATTGGCGTCGGAGACCCCGGCGACCCCACGCTCAGCGTCATTCGAAACGAATTGGCGAAGCTCGGCGTCCAACCCGGACGAGCCAAGTCGCGTGGCGGCCCCGACATCGTCCCCATGGCCAATGCAGGCGTGCCCGTGGTCGGCCTCGATATGTTCACCGACGACTATTTCGACCTGCACCACAACGCCAACGACACCATCGATAAGATCGAGCCCGAACGCATCGCCCAAAGCGCGGCTGTTTACGCGACCTTCACTTACCTAGCCCTCGAGCTCGACGGCTACTACCGGGCTGGAGAGTAGCCTCGCCGTCATGACTGAGAATCTGGCCCGGTAGGATCGCAAACTCGACACTCAACCCATGCAAACCCCCGAAGGCGACCCATCCGAGTTACTGAACGCGTCCGACCGGATGCTGTTCGACGCGCTTCTTCATCAGACGCAGGACCAGGTCTACTTCAAAGACCGCCAAAGCCGTTTCGTTCGGGCGAGCGACGTGGTCGCGCAGAAGTTCGGCTTGGATTCCGTGGACGAGCTCATGGGCCGTACCGACTTCGATTTCTTCACGAAAGAGCACGCCCAGCAGTCGTACGACGACGAACAACGGCTGATGAACAACGACGAGAAACTGGTCAACATCACCGAGAAAGAAACGTGGCCCGACGGCAGCGTTACCTGGGCGACTTCTACCAAAATCCCCCTCCATCTCGCGTCTGGAAATGTGGTGGGAATGATGGGGATCACCCGCGACGTGACGGAGCAAATCAACGCCCAGATTGAACTGGAGGAAAAACGCGACCTACTCAGAGCCAAAAACGAAGTCATGCAAACCGACTTCGACAACGCCCGACGCATCCAAAGGCGCCTGATCCCCGGCGATTTGCCCAGCCTCCCCTTCGTCGAAGTAGCTGCGACCAGCACGAGTTTGACCGAAGTCAGCGGCGACTTGATCACATTCCCAACCGCAACCGACGACCGCTTGTCCTTTCTTCTTGGAGACGTAAGCGGCCACGGAGTTTCGGCGGGACTGTTCACCATACTCATCAAACACCTGGCCGATTTCTACTTCCCCGACAGCTACGATCGCCTCGACAAAGCGCTGCTCATTTTGGACGAGCATCTGACCGGACTGATTCCCTCAGGATTTGTGGCTTCGCTCGCAGGCTCGCTTACAGCGACCGAACCCGGCCGATGCACGCTCACTCTCGCCAATGCCGGACAGCCTTCCGCGTTCTGGTTCCACAGCGCCTCCGGCCAAGCCGAGATCGTACCGCTCCCCAGCGAAAACGTAATCGGTTTGGGCATCTGCGGAGAGGTCGATTGCCAGACCTTCGAGCTCGAACCGGGCGACTGCTTCCTCTTCGTTTCGGACGGCGCCATCGAGTGCCGCGACCCAGACGACGAGGAGTTGGGGCTGGAAGGACTGAAGTCCGCCTTCGAAAAACATTCACGCTCCGATGTATCCAAAATTCTAGAACAGCTGCAGGCGTTTCTAAAAGAATACAGCCAAGGCGATTTTCCTCAAGACGACACGTCGCTGTTGGCGATTAAGACGCGTCCCCCAAGCTCAGACTAGGAATTCAAGTCGACAACTCGCTTGTCACTCAAGAAGCGCTTTCTGTTCTGCCAGTCGGGCGACACTTTAACCGACAGTCGCACATCCACGAACTTCTCCAAATCCTCGCGCAACGTCTCTCGAGCTGATTTCCGGATCTGGTTCACGCGACTGCCTCGCTCGCCAATAACAATTGCCTTCTGGCTCTCGCGTTCCACATGCAGCGTCGCCGTAATCTTGATCTTCTTCTCGGTTTCCGCCCAATCAGTGACTTCGACGAAAATCGACTGCGGTAGCTCTTGCCTCACCCACTCGTAAGCCGCCTCGCGAATCAACTCCTCCGCGATATCCCGTTCAATCACGTCCGTCAACTGGTCGTCCGGAAACAAAAACGGGCCCTCGGGAAGCGCTATCCGAATCGTGTCGATCAACGCCTCCATCCCCGCTCCGTTCTTGGCGGAAAGCTCCAACACGGTCGCATCGTCCACGATCTCCAAATACGCGTCCCGAATCGTGGCGACCTCTTCGTCCGATGCGGCGTCCACTTTGTTGACCACGAGCAAAACCGGCTTCGACGTTGCCCGGACCAGATCCGCGACGCGACGGTCTTCGTCGCCAAACGGGCGCGTCGGGTCGCACAGGCAGAGAACCAGATCGTTCCCTTCGACCTGGCTCGCCACAGTGTCCGCCATCGCTTCCTGCATTCGGTTGCTCGAGGCGTGAACGCCCGGAGTGTCGGCGAATATGATCTGAGAATCCGCGTCGCTCAAGATCCCCAGCCAACGCTTGCGCGTCGTGTTCGGCCGATTCGAAACCGCGGTCAAATGGTAGTCCAGCGCCTGGTTCAAGAATGTGGACTTGCCCACATTGGGCCTGCCCACGATGGCGACGAATCCCACTCGACCGTGTCCGAATCCGCTTTGACTGTCTTTCTCCGCGTCGATTCCAACCAAATCAGACGTCGGTCGATTTGTGGCAAGCCCATTATCGGGGACGGAAATCCGGATTCCCGCGGGTTTTTCGCATGGAGGATCCGCTCTAAGCGCGTCTGAGCGCTGTGGAGCGCCGGTCAATGAGGTCTCCCACCAAAGAATTCGCCCGATTCGCTAAAGAAATTTCCGTGCCCAACCGATTGTAAACCCATGCAACAAAAGGATAAGCGACGTTTGCTCAGACGATGGGAGAAGCAACGCTTGGCCCTCCAATCCAAGATCGAATCCGTCCTCTCCAAGAAGCGCAGCGACGAAGTCGCCATCGAGCGATTCACGATCGACTGGCAAAACGCCGGGATCAAATTGTACAGCTCCGTCAGTGAGCCTGCCCCTCCTCACCGCCTCAAAAAGGAAATCGATCAAGCGACCCGTGAATGCCAGCCGGAAGTCGCCGAGCTCGCCGAGGTGATCGACCGTTCTATCAAGGAGCAGGAAGCGCTCTACAATGCCGCGCTCAACAAACGCCACGCTCCCAAGTGGCCCAAATGCTGCATCGAGGCGAATCGCGCGCTCGCCGGCATGCGGAACTAGAATTTCGCCCCCGACCCCGCCTGCCCCTCCCGTAAGCTGCGCTTGTATTCGCGGCCATCCGTCTCCAATCTCTACTGCGTGAACGGGAGAACACTGCTGCCCCACCGGCTCCTCCGCATTGCGTCGCTCTGCGTCGCGCTCGCGTTCGTCGCTACCCACGCCCAAACGCCACGCGACCGGGATGATCTCGAAGCCCGACTCCGGTCGCTCAACCAGGAAGTGCAGGCGCAACCGGACTCTGTCACCGCCTACCAATATCGAGGCGTCGTCCACTTTATGCTCGGGGACATGGAGCGAGCCATCGACGATTTCGACCGCGTCATAGAGCTCGCTCCCTACCAGGAAGCCCGCCATTGGCAGCGAGGCATTTGCTACTACTACGCGGGTGAATTCGAGAAAGGCGTGGCCCAGTTCGAGCTGCACCAGACCGTGAATTCCAACGACGTCGAAAACGCCGTTTGGCACTTTTTATGCAACGCTCGCTTAGAGGGTCTCGAAGCAGCCCGAGCGGCTCTGATACCGATCCATTACGACGCCCGAGTCCCGATGAAGGAAATCTGGCAGCTCTTCGCCGGCAGCGGCACCGTGGAAGACGTCCTCGCGGCAGCGCTCCCCGAAGGCGGGGACCCGCAGCGCCACCGCCAACGCCTGTGCTACGCCCACCTTTACCTCGGCCTCTATTACGAGGCCATCGGCCAAAAAGAAAACGCGCGACGCCACATCAACCTCGCGGCCAATGAATTCGCTATGGACAACTACATGGGCGCGGTCGCCATGGTTCACGCCGAAATACTCGCCAAACCCAACCCCGGCGCCCCGTGAGTACTCCCGAATCGCCGCTCGAAACACATTCACGGAAAAAAAACGCAACTTACCCTGACGCTCCCGTGTAGTATAGGCAAGCGGGCGGATCGAGGGAATAAACCACTGATTCATTTGAACCCCAAAGGTTTCGCTCGTACTGTTTGCTCCTCCTTACATGAAACAAAACGCGCTCATACTTCTCGTCGGCCTCGCCTGCGTCGCGCTCGCAGGTTGCAAGCCTGGCGGAAAACCCGGCGGCGACGCCAAAAACTCCGAATCGGCGGACGATAAAGACAAGACGGAAGAGATCGCCGAAGTCCCGGTGAAAACCGCTCTAGTCGAACGCGGCGACATCTCCTCGTTTCTCGAATTCGACTCCATACTGGAGACGGAAAGCGCCGTAGAGATCTTTCCCGAGTCCAGCGGCCTCGTCGTCAAGGTGTCGGCAGAGGTTGGCGATACCGTGGAAGCCGGACAAGTGATCGCCCAACTCGAAAACGAAGAACAGCAGGTCAACGTCAAAGAGTCGCTCTCCCGCTTCCAGCACCTGCAGTCCATGTTCAAGCGCACGCAGGATCTGTTCGACCGCAAACTCATCAACCAGCAGGAATACGACACCCAACTCTTCGATCTAGAACAGGCGGAAATCAACTACGAACGCTCGCGCATCCGACTTGAGGATACAATGGTCCGCGCTCCCGTTTCCGGCGTCATTTCCAAACGCACCACGCAGGAAGGCGAACGCGTCACCAGCAGCAAAGCGCTGTTCAGCCTGCTAAACATGGACGAGCTTTTCGCGGAGGTGAACATCCCCGGCCAGCACATGCTCGACGTGCAAGCGGGACTCAAAGCCGAAATCGTCTCCGAAATCATCGAAGGCGTTACCTACGACGCCCTCGTCAAACTTGTCAGCCCCGCAATCGATTCCGCCAGCGGCACTTTCAATGTGAAAGTCTCAGTCGTCGCCGATAGCAGCACTCCCATCTATCCGGGTATGTTCGTCACTGTACGCATCGTAATGGATACAAAAGAAGACGTTGTGATCATCCCGAAATCCGCCATCGTCCATGAAGGCGAACGCGTCTTTATCTATAAAGTGGAAGACAACGTCGCGACCAAAATGGAGTTCCGGCCCGGCTACGCGAACAGCGAGACGATCGAGTCGCTCTCCGGGATAGACGCAGGAGAGTCCGTCATCGTCCTCGGACACAACTCTCTCAAGGACGGGGCCAAGGTGAAGGTGGTCAACGACAGCCTCGCCGCTCAGAAACAAGCCGAGCCGGCATCTTCCCAAGCGAGCGAAGGTTGAGGCTCGCCGTCCACGCCCGCCACCTTTCCCACAACGCGTGAATAAGCCATCTGTATTCGAAATTTCGACACGGCGACCCGTCACGATCCTCATGATCGTCATAGCAGTGTGCGTTTTCGGGTTCGTTTCCTACAAGAAACTGCCGCTCACGCTCATGCCGGACATCTCCTATCCGAGCCTGACGATTCGCACCGAGTACCCCGGGACCGCGCCGCTCGAAGTGGAGACCCAAATCTCCCAACCGCTCGAGCAGCAACTCGCGATTGTGTCCAACCTCGAAACGATCAGCTCCCTGTCGCGCGCCGAGCAATCGGATATTATTATGGAATTCTCCTGGGACTCCGACATGGGGCAGGTCACGCAGGAGATTCGAGAAAAACTCGACCGCGTTCGCCTGCCGGAAGAAGCGACGCGGCCGCTCATCCTGCGCTACGATCCAACCCTCGATCCCATCGTTCGAATCGGAGTGACCAGCGACGAGATTTCGCTCGACGAGTTACGAGTCATCGTCGAAGACGTGCTTCAGCGCGATCTGGAGGGGGAGGAAGGCATCGCCGCCGTACGCGTCAAAGGTGGACTTGAAGAAGAGTACCAAGTCAATATCGACGAACGCAAACTGGCCTCGCTCGGGCTCGATATTCAGCAGGTCAACAACAAGCTCGCCCAGAACAACGTCAACATTCCCGGCGGTCAGCTCGACGAAGGCGAAACCCGGTACATGATTCGGACATTGAACGAGTTCCAGTCGATCCAAGATATGGCCGAAATCGTCATCGATCAAAAAGGCGGCGTCGATATCCGCCTGCGAGACTTCGCCACGGTCGAGAGGAGCCACAAGGAACGGGAAATCATCACCCGAGTGAACGGGGTCGAGAGTATCGAAGTCGAAATCTACAAAGAATCGGACGCGAATATTGTCGACGTGGCTCGAATCGTAAAAAACAGGTTGTTCGGCCTGCCCGCCCAAGTTGAATACGTCGAGGAACTCGAGAAGAAAGCGGAAGAAGCGGAAACGAAATCCGACTCCACCTCGGATAACACGCAAAAGAAGCCGAACGACCCGAAAAAGCAAAACCCGCGAGACCACCTAAGACTCACGGACTTCATCAGCTACAAAATGCCCGAAAGCGTTTCGCTGGAGATGCTCACCGACCAGTCGATATTTATCAAAGCATCGATCGACGAGGTTAAGAGCAACGCCGTATTCGGCGGCCTCATCGCCGTATCCATAATTTTCCTATTTCTTCGAAAAGTCGGCAGCACGCTGATCGTAGGGATCACCATCCCCGTTTCCGTGGTTGCGACATTCGCCCCGATGTACCTGAGCGATGTTTCGCTCAACATAATTTCACTCGGGGGACTCGCCTTGGGGATCGGCATGCTCGTGGACAACTCAATCGTTGTTTTGGAGAGTATATCTCGTTGCCGGGAAGAAGGCGACGACCTAAAGCGAGCGACTATCCGCGGCGTCTCCGAAGTCGGCGGGGCGGTCTTCGCGTCCACGTTGACCACCATCGCCGTTTTCTTTCCGATCGTGTTCGTCGAGGGCGTCGCGGGACAAGTCTTCGGCGACATGTCGCTCACGGTCGTGTTCTCCTTGCTCGCCTCCTTAATGGTCGCGCTCTTCTTCATCCCCATGCTCGCCTCCCGGTCGTTTTCACTCGATGGGATGGAGAAAGGAACAAAAAGCGGCTACTTCAATTTAAGATTCGCAAAAGAGCCGTTCGAGAGATTCGCGCAACGCTGGTCTGGGTTCTTCAGTCCTTCCGCGGAAAACTTCAGCGTATTCAAAAAACTGATCAAGTTAGTATTAACGATTCCGTTTCTCATATTAAGCATCGTAATTCTGCTACTCGAACTCGTGTTTCGAATCTTGGGGAAGCTACTCGAATTCGTTAGCCTCGCTCTCGTTGCCGCTGTCTACGTACTCAGCATCGTCTTCAGGTTTTTCCTCTCCCTGACAAAGCCCGTTCTTTCGTCCGCCAATCTTCTGTTCCGTTCGCTGACGTCGGCTTACGAGAAGTTTCTCAGCGGAGCTCTGAAAGCGAACCTAGTCGTGCTCGCAATCGCCTTTGGTTCGTTCGGGCTTTGCATTGCATACGTGTATCCACTCATCGGTAACGAGCTGATTCCCGAAACGCGGCAAGGCGAGTTCTATATCGATTCGAAGCTGCCCGTTGGCACGCCTATCGAAAAAACCGCTTCGACGATCCGGACTCTCGAAAGCGTTCTCGAGAATAGCGAATCCGTAGCGCTATACGCAACGGTCGTAGGCACGGAGAAAGGAGCGAGCAGCGACGCCGACGAGGGAGAGCACACGTCCCGCGTCACCGTGGTCATGGAAACCGGATCCGTGGAACAGGAGGAGGAAGCGGTGATCGAGAGTATTCGCGCCCAGGCTCGACTGATTCCCGACCTCGAGCTGGAAATCGACTACCCTGTCCTGTTCAGTTCCAAAGCGCCGATTGAAGTCGAACTTTTTGGATACGACTTGGACACCATGAAGGCGCTCAGCAATCAAGTGGTCGCGACACTCGACACAATCCCCGGAGTGGTCGATGTCCGGTCGAACCTGCAACCCGGCAGCCCGGAGGTTCAGATCATCTACGACCGGAGGAAGATCGTCCAGCTCGGTCTGGAGCTGCGCTCAATTGCGGAGCTCGTCCGCAACAAGGTGCAAGGACGAGTCGCCACCACGTTCCGCAAACGGGATCGCCAAATCGACATTCGCGTCCGATTGGAAGAGGACGATCGGTACGGATTGGGCGACTTGGAAAAGCTGATCGTCAATCCTCGAGGCGAATTCCCAATCCAGCTTTCCGCCGTCGCCGATTTCATAGTACGCGAAGGGGCGAACGAAGTGCGGCGTATCGACCAGCAACGAGGCGCGGTGATCTACTCCAACGTCGATTCGATTTCGCTCTCGGAAGCATCCCTGCGTATCCAAGCCGCTCTTTCGGACATCGAGTTCCCTTCCGGATTCAGCTACGACATCACCGGCCAGCAAGAAGAGATGGAACGCTCCACGTCCAGCATGCTCTTCGCCCTCGGCCTCGCCTTGTTTCTGGTCTACATCGTCATGGCGAGCCAGTTCGAGTCCCTGCTTCATCCGCTCATCATTCTCTTCACCGTGCCCCTGGCGATGATCGGCGTTTTGCTCACCTTGTACTTGGGAGGATGGACGCTGAACATACTTGTATTCATTGGCCTGATCATGCTGGCGGGAATCGTCGTCAACAACGCCATCGTACTCGTCGACTACATAAACACGCTCCGTCGTCGCGACGGCCTGGACAAAGTAGCCGCCATCAAAAAAGCCTGCCGCATTCGCTTCCGGCCGATTCTCATGACCACGCTCACCACCGTCCTCGGCATCACGCCGATGGCTCTGGGGATCGGGGAAGGATCGGAGATTCGCGTCCCGCTCGCGATTACCGTCATATCCGGCCTGAGCGCGTCCACGCTGCTCACGCTCATCGTCATCCCTTGCGCCTACTCCCTCATCGATCGCGGAAGTCGCCAAAGCGCGGAAGTCGATCTGGACTCGTCGCAAGAAGCGGGCCAAAGTGCCTTAGCAACCCCTTAAATGGACGAACAGCGCGACAGCTTCCTTCCCTCCCTTTCCATTCGACGCCCCACGATGGTGTCGATGAGCCTGTTGACGCTTCTGGTAGTCGGAGCGATCGCCTACATCAAAATTCCCATCGCCCTCTTTCCCGACGACATGGAGAATCCGATGCTGTTTATCGGCGTCTCCAATCCGAACTCCAATCCGACCGACACGGAGGAGAAAGTCACTAAACTCGTTGAAGAGGGACTCGGCACCGTCCCGGGCGTTAAACGAATCTACTCGAACTCGTACGAGAGCTACTCTCAAACCAACGTCGCGTTCCACAAGGGAATCGATATCAGCGAAGCCTACGCCGATGTACGGGACCGAATGGACCGCGTCATGCCGGACATGCCGGACGAAGTAGAGCAAATCAATGTATTCAAGTTCAGCGCCAACGACATCCCCATTTTGTTCGCGGCAATGTCGCTCGACGAAAACGCAGTCGACGTCGACTACGTATCGGAACGGTACATACTGCCTGCTCTGCAACGGATCAACGGCGTCGGCAACGTTAACATCAATGGAGTCCAAGGACGCGAGATTCGCATCGAACTCGACAATGATAAAATCAAGGCCCACAACATCAACGTCGCCCGACTGGGCCAAAGCCTCAACAACCAGAATTTCAATTTAAGCGCGGGCGTCGTCGAGGAATCGGAACGCGAGCTTTTCGTCCGTTCGGTCGGACGCATCTCCGACCTGGAGACATTCGAGTCGATTCCCGTCGATCTGGAAACCGGCATTCGGCTGGGCGACATCGCCACCGTCGACCCAAAACCCGAAGACAATTGGCGCGTGTTCGCCCTCGAGCGCGATCAAAGCTATGGCGTAGAGATTACCCGCTCGTCCGGCGCCAACATTGTCGAAGTCTGCGAACAAATCGAGCAGACCTTCGACGAACTTGTCGCCATGCCCGAACTCGAGTCGCTCCGATTCCACATTTTCTGGAACCAAGGCCATCACGTCACCGAATCCGTCGACAACCTCAAACAATCCGGACTCTGGGGAGGGCTCTTCTCAGTCGTCGTTCTCTTCCTGTTCCTACGCTCGGCGAAGATGACACTAACCATCACATTGGCGATCCCATTGTCGATCATGACGTCGATCGTCGCCCTCTATTTCCTCGGCTGGTCGTTGAATATTGCGACGATGATGGGGCTGCTCCTCAGCATCGGGCTCGTAGTCGACAACTCGATTGTAATTGTCGAGAACATACACGTAAAACGGCAATTGGGAATGGACCCCAAAAACGCCGCTCTCGTCGGTTCCGGTGAAATGGGCTTGGCGATTACACTCGCCACCCTCACAACCATCGTGGTCTTCCTGCCGCTCATTCTCATGGGCGAAGGCGACGAAATGCAATTCTGGCTGCTACGTATAGGCGTTCCGGTAATGCTCAGCCTCATCGCGTCGCTCGGGATCGCCCTGCTCCTCATCCCTCTCGCGACCAAAGTCTTCGCCGAGAAAGTTGACACGTCCCAAGGAACTCAATCCCGTTCTCGTTTCAGCAAAGCCTACACGCGAGCGCTCCGCTGGACACTGCAAAACCGCAGCTACGCATGCCTGACCTTGCTCGCTCTCCTGGCCCTTTCCTTTGCCGTGCCGTTCAAGAAGATCGGCCAAGTAGCCGAAAGCGGAAACCAACAAGACGTTCGCTTGCGCTACGAGTTTCCCGGCGGCCAGTCGCTCGAGACTATCTCCAACTACTTTGCCGGAGTATACGACTATTTGGACAGCCAGAAGGAACGGTACAATTTCGACACGTACTCGTCTTTCTACTACTCGACCGAGGGCTCTATCGAACTGCATTTCGACGACGCCGTGAAGCCTTGGTACGTCACTGGATACCAGTCGTTGCTCGGCTCCGTGGGGCTTTGGAAGAGCCCGCACTTGAGCAAACAGGAAATCGTCAAAGACCTGCGCGAAAACCTGGCCGCCCCGCCAGGGGCTAAGTTGCGGTTCAGTCGAAAAGACGAAGACCCGACCAAGAGCTTCAACGTTTCCCTCTACGGCGACGACACCGAGACGCTGCGAACAATCAGCCAGGAAGTAGAACGAAGGCTTCGTTCGGTGGAAGGGCTGGTTGCCGTGGAAACCGACGAGGACATGCGTCGCCAGGAATTGAATATCACCTTGGACCGGGAGCGGGCCAACCACTTCGGAATCGACACGCAACTCATCTCCGGGGCGATCTCCTACGCGATTCGCGGCCAGATTGTAGGCTACTACTACGACACTAACGGGCACCGCAGCCGTATTCGGATTTGGCTGCACAAAGAGGATCGAGAGAGCATATCCGATGTGCGCAAACTCACCTTCGAGGGAGCCGACGGGGCCGAAGTCCCTCTAGAATCACTGGCGAGCTTGTCGTACGAAGGCGGCTCTCGAGCAATCCGACGACAGGATCGCAAAACGGTTATGCGCGTGCGCGGGATCGCGACCAAGGACGATTCCAAGGAACTCTTCAAACAAACCGACGCCGCCATGAAAGACCTGGAACTACCCCGGGGCTATCGTTGGGACAAGGGGGGACAGTACCAGCAAATGCAAGAGACGAATCAAACGCTTGTATTCACCTTGTTGATGATCGTCATCTTCATTGTCTTGCTCATGGGAGCCATGTTCGAGTCGTTTATCCTGCCCTTTAGTATCTTTCTGACAATGCCGCTCGCCGGTGTCGGAGTTGTTTGGACCCTCTTCCTCACGCGTACCAACTTCAACATCATGGCCATGATCGGCACCATTATTCTGCTGGGAGTCGTGGTGAACAACGGGATCGTCCTTATCGACCTGATTACCCGATTGCGCAAGGAAGGCTTCGAGCGGCTAGAAGCGATCGTCGAAGCCTGCAAGCGACGTTTTCGTCCTATTTGGATGACTTCTTTGACAACGATGTTCGGAATGATCCCAATGTCTCTCGGCGACACGAAGATGATCGACATGTCCTACTCCCCCCTCGGTCGAGCCATGATGGGCGGCATGCTCACCTCTACGGTGCTGACGCTGCTCGTCGTGCCTCTTTTCTACACGCTTTTCGACGACCTACGCGTACGTTTTTTCGGATACATTGGTTCCATTTTTAGACGCGACGGCCACCCCGGATCGATAAAATCGGAAGTTCGAGAAAGCGTTTAGCGTTCGAACGGAGAAGTGAAAATTCAGTCCGCGTAGTTGGTGTGCTTCGGCTTCGGGCCGGTCGGCAACGGCACGCCACGAGCGTTCATCACTTCGACAATCGCATCGACGGTGGCAAACGACGGCTTGAAATTTCCGGGACGATAGCCCTCCGCGATGAGCAGCGGCGTCCAACCGTCTTTATTGGGACGATTCCAAAGTTCAATATCCGCGTCGAGAGTATCCAAATACGCGACCACGGAGGGAATGTTCTTAAGGGCCGCGCCGTGCATCGCGGTCTCGCCGTTGGCGTCCACAGTGTTGATGTCTCCGCCGAGGGAGACCAAGTACTTGACCGCCGCCAGACATTCTTCTTCGGAACCCGCTTCCTCCTCCGGGGCGGAACTTCCGACACCCGCGGCAACCATCAGCGGCGTCGTTCCCGTTTTGTTGGGAATGTGCGGATCCGCTCCCAGCTCGACCAACAGCTTCATGAACTCTAAATCGGCCCGGTCTGCTGCCAAAAGGAAGGCGGTCGCCCCGCGTGTATTCGTTCTTCCGGTACCCGCTTTTCCATTCTTCTGAAGCCTCAGATTGACATCCGCTCCGCGGGCCACGAGTTCGCGCGTAAACTGAACGCTGTTTCGCAATCCTGAACCGCGTGGAGGCGGGTCTCCGCTGGCCGACTCGCCAATATCCGGCTTGCGGATCCAAGTGAGCGAATGCAGGGCCGTAAATCCGCTACTTTCGTCGTTGGGATCCGCTCCTCGGTCGAGCAGCTCCACCGCTAAATCATAATGGCCATTCTCAATGGCGAGAATCAAGGGCGTCGTCCCTTTTTTTGGCTGCTTTCCCATGGGCCGTTGGGCGTCCATAGGCCGATTGACGTCTACGCCGCGATCGAGAAAATAATGGACGAGATCCCGGTGCCCTTCGCGCAAAGCGAAAAAGAACGCCGTATAGCCCGAGTTTCGCAACGTGATTTCCGGATCGGCGCCAGCGGCCAATAGCGCGTCGACCACGTCGATTCGCCCTTCCGCCGCCGCCCACATCAGAGCGGTTTGCCCTTTTCGCTCCACCCGATCGACTTCCGCTCCGGCTTCGATCAAAACCGTTACGGTATCGATATCCCCAGTACGAGAAGCCGTCATCAACGCAGATTCCCCTCCTCTGATTTCAGCATTAGGATCCGCCCCCGATTCCAGCAAGGCAGTAACGACCTCCGCATTCCCGTTTACGCAAGCGAGGTAAAGCGGCGCGATTCCGTAACGGTTCTCCGCTTTTGGGTTCGCGCCTCTCGAGAGCAGTTTTTGAACCCATTCGGCTTTGTCGTGATAAACCGCCCAGTGAAGAGCGGTCATCCCGTCGACCTGGGGCAAGTTGACATCGACACGCTCGGCTAGCAGTTGTTTTGCCCGCTCGAATGAACGCGATTCAAGGGCGTCCGCTAGATCGCCTGCAAGGGCGCTCGCGCCGCAAACGACCGCTATGGCGGCGGAAATCGAAACGCGTTTCAATCGGGTCTGAAACTCCATTTGTTTTTCTTCTAAAGCTACACCGACAAGGGCTGGAAGAGCTCGTCGATCATTCCATCGCTATCTCCAAAGGAGTCGATCTTCACGCCGACTTTGTCCAGCAAGCTCAAATGCAAATTCGCCAGCGGTGTCGGTTTGTCGTAACGAATGTGGCGATTTCCTTTCATGCCGCCCGCAGCGCCTCCGGCTACGATGATCGGCAGGTTGGTGTGGTCGTGAACATTCGGGTTTCCGATGCCGCTTCCGTAGAGCAGCAGAACGTGATCGAGCAACGAGCCGTTTCCTTCCGGCGTGTTCTTCAGCTTCTCGAGATACTCGGCGAATAGCGATACATGAAACGCGTTGATCTTGGCCATGCGGGCGATTTTTTCCGGATTGTCGCCATGATGAGAAAGCGGGTGATGCGGGTCAGGAACGCCGATTTCAGGATAGGAACGATTGCTGGTCTCCCGAGCGATCTGGAAGGTCGTGATTCGAGTGATGTCCCCTTGGAACGCGAGCAACTGGAGATCGAACATCAGACGCGCATGATCCGCGTACATCGCTGGCACGCCCATGGGGCGATCCAGATCCGGCAAAGGATTGTCCTTCGTATCCGATTCGGCTTTTTGTATCCGCCGTTCCACTTCGCGTATGGCGTCAAGATACTCGGTCACGCGAGCGCGGTCTCCAGCCCCAAGGTCGCGCTTCAAGCGGTTCATGTCTTCGGTAATCGAATCAAGCAAGCTCGCTCGTTTTCGCAACGCGGCTTGACGTTCTTCGCGCGTACCGCCTTCCCCGAACAAACTTTCGAATACGATCCGCGGATGCGCTTCGGCCGGGAGCGGTGTCGTTGGCGACGACCATGAGAGGTTGTTCTGGTAGACGCAGGCGTATCCATTGTCGCATTGGCCAACGGTCTGCATCAGATCCATAGCCAACTCGAGAGACGGCAGCTGTGTTTCCTGTCCGATCTGCTTGGCGGCGACTTGGTCCGCGGTCGTTCCCAAATAGTAGTCGGAACTCTCGGTCACTTTCGCCTTGGCAGCGCTGAGAAACGAAGAATTCGACGTGGCGTGGGAGCCCGGGTAAGCGTTTCTCAGCTCCATGTTCGTGAAGACCGTCATCTTGTCTTTCACCGGCGCCAATGAATCCAGGATGGGAGAAAGCGTATCCAGATTGCCTTCACTGCCAGGAGTCCAACGCGACTGGTCACAGCCCATCGGCATGAAGACGTAGCCCAGCCGCTTCACTGCGTTCGCGGGCGTCCGTGACGCGGCCGTGGCGGCGGGAACCATTGCGTCGAGCAACGGCAAGGCGAACGACGCGCCCACGCCCTTGATAAAAGTTCTCCGGGGTATGGATTTTTTGGTGATGAACTTCATTGTCTTGTTTGCTGAATTGCGTGACTGGCGATTTTGTCCGGTTCGCTTTTCGCCCGCATTTGGAACGGGACACTCGAAACGACGCCTTCTATCAGGGATGAAAATCGATAATTATTCTCTCGGGAGTGTCTCACTATTTTGCGTATCGCAGGGGCGTCGTGCGACTCTACCCCCCTGCCGAGCGCGAATGTAAGCAGTTTTTCGCTCAAAGCGCGAACGAAAAGTTCCGGTCGTTCGAGCAGACCGTCTTCCAGACTCCCGACTCCGGTGAATTCACTGCCGTCCGGCAGTCCCCCGGACGCGTCGACCGCCTCCCCGTTGTCGAACTGGCGCCACCGCCCGACCGCGTCAAAATTCTCTAAGGCGAATCCCACCGGATCCATCAGATTGTGGCAACTGGCGCAGGCGGGGTTGGCCCGATGCTCGGCGAGGCGTTCGCGCATGCCGAGCGTGGCGTCGACCGCGTTTTCCTCGAGCGCGGGCACATCCGCGGGCGGAGGTTTGGCAGGCGTGCCTATAATGTTCTCCAGTACCCAGTTTCCGCGAATAACGGGCGAAGTTCGGGTAGCGTAAGAAGTGACCGTCAGAATACTCCCCTGCCGCAAGAGCCCTCCTCGATTGGATTCGGGATCGAGCGCCACGCGACGGAATCGACTGCCAAAAATGCCGGGGATGCCGTAGTGACGAGCGAGGCGTTCATTCAAATACGTGTAGTCGGTTTTCAACAGCTCCAGAACGCTGCGGTCTTCGCGAAACACGCTTTCCACAAACATCTCGGTTTCCTGGCGGAACGCGTTTCTCAAATTGTCATCGAAATCCGGGTACAGTCGCAAGTCCGGCACGACAGCATCCAGATTGCGCAAGTGCAGCCACTGTCCCGAGAAATTCTCGACAAGATTGCGCGAACGTTCGTCCTTCAGCATCCGCCTCGCTTGAGCCCGCAGCGTCTCCGAGTCCGAGAGTTTTCCTTCGATAGCCAGGTCGAGCAGCTCGTCGTCGGGGATGCTGCTCCAAAGGAAAAAAGACAGTCGACTGGCCAATTCGAGATCGCTGATCCGATACACGCGTTCCGAATTTCTCCCGGTTGGCTCCTTCTCCACGCGGAACAGAAACTCGGGGCTGACGAGAATCGAGTTCAGCGCGGACTCGATCCCCGATTCGAAGCCGCCTTCTTTGGCGCCCTCGCGATAGAACGAGAGGGCCCGTTTCACGTCGACCGCGTTCACCGGTCGGCGATAGGCGCGCTTCATCAGTCTTCCAATTATCTCTTTCGCGACCGACAGTTCTTCGTCCGCGCTCTCTGGATACGTCGTAAAGATTCGCTCGCGACTCGGCGTGGAGCTCACGCCGCTCGACTCAAAGGGGCCGGTAATGGAGACCTGGTAAACCGCTGGGGACAATCTCGGATGCCGGTGGAAATTGTAGTGCGCATTGAATGGTTGCCGTCTATTCTCCAGGAGCGAATAGGGATTTTTGAGAAAGGCGATTCCAACTGAGCGAGGCCCCGCTCCAACGGACACTCTCGACTTGAGATGGGCATCCACCAAGCTATGGTCCCGTCTTCCTTCCGGAGGGGCGATGGTAAAACGATCCACAAGCTCCCGATCGAGCAGAACGTCCATTTCGTGGGTTTCTTTCAATCCTTCCACATGCTCGTTGCGATCGCGCGTGAGGCGCACCTCGATCTCGTATTCGCCATCTCGGGGAAAGGTATACTCGAAGACCGTCCCGCCGCGCGTCCCGACGGGAAGTCCGTCCACGTGCTTTTCCTGCGTAGCGTCTGGGCGAATACGAAACGTATCCCCTCTCGGGGCCGAGAGCGGCGTTCCGATCGCCAATCGACTGATTTTCTGGGCGGCGGTAATGTAACGGTCGAGCAAACTGGGCGACAGGGTGCCGAGTGTCACGTTGTCGAATCCGTGGCTTTCCTCGTCCTTGGGGAGGAGGCTGGCTGCGTCGACTTCGACGCCAAGGAGGTCTTTGATGGCGTTTTGGTATTCGGTACGATTGAGTCGGCGAAACGTATCCACTCTTCCGGGACGCGGATGCAACGCAGCGTGAGCGTCGAGATCTTCGATTATCGAGGCGAGCACCGCTTCGTAGGACGCTTCGTTGGGGCGTTTTCGATCAGGTGGCGGCATTTGCCTCGAGTGCAGTCTAAGGACAACGGACTCCCACAACTCCGGATCGGATTCCGGCGCGTCCAAAGACAACCCTTCTAGAACGAAGTCGCCTTCCCGGTCCTCCTCGTTGTGGCAGCTGACGCAGTATTGATTCACGAGCGCGTGTTTCGAGGAGATCACGGACTCGCGGTTTCCGCCGGCGGAGTCGATCCGACTCACTTGCTGCTCGAGCCAGAGAGCGGACGCGTCGTATTCGGATTCCGTGGGACGCGACGCCTCTTCGTCGTCTTCGGGCGGCATTTCCCGTTCTTTCAGCATCCAGCCAACTTCGTCCCAGATTTCGAGGTGCTGATTGATCGGATCGCCGAGGATGCTCTCCAGATCCAGCTTGCCCTTCTTTTTGTCTGGATTGTGGCAATCGACGCAGTGGGCGTTGACTAGCTCGAGTAGGCTTCCGTCGAGCGCGACTTCCTCTGAGCGAGCGAATGAAAAAGACAAACTGACCAGGAACAAGCAAAAGCCAATTCCGGCGTAGGGGCGTCGATCCGGTCTTCGATTAGGGTAAGTTTGCATGCGCTTCGCTCGGATTTGCACTCAACGGTGATTGAGGCGATTTCCCGGGTAGTTAAGGAGCACTTCTCTTCTTGGGGTATTTCTGGACGAATTCAAGCCTTGGATCGGCGTTTCGCCTCGGGTCGTCCCGACTGGGCGCGCCGCGCTCAGTGCGGATTCAGTGTCTTGAGTTGCTCGCTCAGCCAAATTTTCCGTTTCCAACGCAGGTTCTTCGACGACATGTCGATCGCGTAGAGGCTATCGCCCATATCGGGCTGCGGCAGGTCGAGGATGCGGCAGAGATTGAGGGCGAGCCACTTCTCGATCTTGAGAACGACCATTTTCTTGCGCAGGCGGCCTTGGATATCACGATTCAGGACGGTGGGGATCGTGTTCACGGTGAGAATCTCGTCGATGGCGGTATCGGCCATTTTCACGCGACCTTCCTCGCTCGCGTAGAAGTGAGTCAGGGCGAACACGGTTTTCCCCGGATTCACCTGCTTGAGCAGCTGACAGGATTTCACGACGGTGGAACCCGTTCGCACCATGTCGTCGAAAAGAACGATATCGTGGCCCTGAATCTCCTCGAGCGAGCTTTCGCTTTCACTGTGAATCTTGATCTTAACCTCTCGCTCGCCAGTGCGTTCCTTGTCGAGAAGCACGAACTTGGCCTTTGAGAGCCCGAGGCGATCGAACATGTCTTTAACGAACTCGCGAGCTCCTTTGTCTGGAGCGCAAAGGGCGAGCCCCTCCCCTTCGTCGCCGTACTCGACGATGTCCGAATTCAGAAAGTAGTCCACATAGATATCGTACGGGATCAAGTTGTGGAACTTCCCTTCGAACACCTCCGAGAACATCGTTTGCACGGAAAACGAATGGTTGTGGACGGTGAGCACGCGATCAACGCCCGACAGCTTCAACAACTGGGCGTAGAGCTTGGCTGTGAAGGGCTGCCCATCAAATTTCTTCAAGTCCGCTTTTTCGCGCTTAAACGCCGTGCTTCCAAGTTCCTGGCGCGGACCCCGATCCTGGGCGCTGTAGTACAAGTCCGGCTCCACCAGAATCACTTCCGCCGCTCCGTTCTCTTTGGCGGCGCGGGCGATCATCAAGTTCCGCATGGCCAGGCTCTGGCGGCTCATCACTAGGCTGCTCGTGCTGACAATGATGATGCTTTTCCCTTCGAGCTTGTTTCCGATATTCGCAAAGTCCTGCTCGTCTGAAATGAAGCGCGGACAAAACTCGGAATTCGCAAACCGCTTCATGCTGATGAGGTCGGCGATGTCCTCCTGCTGCCCCATGGCGAAGGCAACGTCGATCGCGAAGGGATCGTCTGAAGAGTTTCCAACTACAATGTACTTTGGCTCGGACATACGGGGAGGACGGCGGCTGAGTTGTCGATAAAGCGCACGGCTATAGGGAACGAGCGCGTAGCCAGAAAATCAAACACTCCGAATTAAAAGGGCGAGCTTTAATCCGTCCAATTCGCAATCAACGGGATTTCCCCCATGGAATAAAAAGCGAAGTGCTTGCTCCCGTCCGCCTTTTCGCCTTCTCTGAACGCCTCGCATTCTATCCTGCCTCCATGAAACTCTTCGGACTCACCCCTTCTCAAGTAGTCGATCGCTCGAACCATTCTTCCCCCAACGATCGACCCTCCTTGCTTTATTCCATTCTTTTCGGCGGCATCGGGTTCGGAATCGTCAGCGTACTCGCCTATTCCATCTGGGCATTTCGCATCGTTCGCGGGCAAGGCCCCATGTATACCACCATCGCCCTCGTCTATCTCGGACTGGCGGGACTCGTATTTGGCCGCCTTTTAGTCGCCCCTAAAACGCAATGGCGCTTTTCCCTCCTCTTCGCCGCCGCTTTCGCCGTCTACGCGATCGTCTGGTGCGTGTTTTGGTTTGGGCTGACCGCCCGGTATCACAGCGACTTGTACGGATCCGCGGTCGGGCTGCTTCTCTTCGCGCTGCTATTCAATCGCTCGTTCGGAGCGTCGGAACGGCTGTTCTCAACATTCGCAGTTCTCTTCGCGTTCCATACGCTTGGCTACTATATTGGCGACGACCTCAACAACGCCTTCGGCGGTCGCGCGGGGAAACTCCTCTGGGGCGCCGCGCACGGCGTTGGATTTGGGGCCGGGATCGGGTATTTGCTGTACCATTGCCAAACCCCGCTGAGCGAAGTTATTCAAAACTCGGATACCGAGGAAAGCTAGTCCCGCTCGAGAACTCGATAGTAGCCTGGCGTTGCCGCATGGGCGAAGGTATAGCTATCGATCGACTGCGGCGAATTGTACACTTCCAAGGCGACCCACCCGACAAGATCTGGAGACGACTGAAGCTCGTAGACCTTGTCAGCCCGCACGGGAGACACTGAAATCCTCCCTCCCGCTCCATCGCTCGCGGGCAAGAAATCGGCCTTCAGAAGCGCGGGCTCCTCAACGTCTCCCAGCGCGGTAAACTCGATCCCATCGCAGGTTCCAACAAACGGCACGCCTCCCAGCTCGAAGGCGTAGGTGATCAGACCGATGTAAACCTCCTCCCCGTAATCGGGAGCCGCCCCGGGAAGTTCGCCTGTTCCCCGGTAGAGTTGAAACGCGTCGTTGCCGGGATCGAGCGAGAGATTGGGCGCCTGCCAGGACACGACCAGCGTTCCATCCGCAGTGCCCTCGACTCGGATGTCCGCCCGCCCCAAGGGGAGCGCATTGAGTCCATCGTCGTTGACCGATGAGCTGCCATTCAAAGTGTTCTTGCCTTCAATCGTAAAGTGCGTCGATCCGCGATGACCCACGACCACATGTGAGGAATCTCGCAACTCCAAGTCCGTATCGTGCACTTGGATACCACAAAAAATGTACGGATTCCCAGTGGGAGCGGGAGCGGTCTGCGAATCCGACTGAGTGCCGATCCCAATATTGCGAGCGATGTACACAAATGGAAACCGCGCGAGCTTCGCGTCCAGCCGGCCTTGCGATTGATTGAAATGCAAGGTGATATTGTCCGCATTGCTGACCAGGTTCGCCCGATAGCGCCCGTCTACTCTCTGCACGTCCGGCAAGCTGTCCGGGTTGTTGGTGGTATAACCGACTAGAGGACCGTCGCCCGCAAAGTCGTCGCTTTGAGCCCAAATCGATATGACTGAGATCCAAACCGCAAAAACAAACCACCCATTCTTGAACATAATGACACCTCTCGAAACGAGATTGATTCGAGAATACATCCATTCGGCGGATAAATTCGACACCAAAGCGGATTCCGAGATCGCTCCCATTTTTTAACGAGCGCTTCGCATACTCGTAGGCGCTACTTCCTACCCAACGCGTTTAGGTGGGCAGCCCAAGGGAAGTCGACTCGCCTTCGCCCTCAATCCGGGATCTCCAGATCCGGCACTTGGCTGGTGGAGGTCCAGCCCCCATCGACAACCAATGTCTGCCCATTGACGTGTCTGGCTTTCTCGGATACGAGAAACAGGGCCGCGTCGGCAATGTCTTCGGGCGTCGCGACGCGACCATTGGGCGTCGCTCCGGACCAGCCCGTTTCGAATCCGGGATCGCTCGTCGTACGCTCGGTCGAAACTGCGCCGGGCGAGAGGGCGTTCACCGTGATCCCAAATTCGGAAAGTTCTCCCACCAGCCCCTTCGCCAACATTCGCAGCGCCGCCTTGGTCATTCCGTAGGGAACGAGATACGGATGGCATTGATGCCCCGTCACCGACGACATAAAGAGGATTCGACCGCCCGTATTCTGCGCCTTCATACAGCGAGCCGCCGCTTGAGCCAAGAAAAACGAACCTTGAAGATTCAACGCGACGAGCGACTGAAACTGCTCGATTCGGTAGTCGAGAAACGATCCGTAGGTGGTCACGCCCGCATTGGCGATCGCGATGTCGATCGAACCAAAACGTTCGACGGCGGTTTGAATCAGCTCGGTCGCGAATTCGGGGTCGCTCGCGTCGCCCGGCGCCGTTTCGCACTCGCCCCCCTCGGCTCGGATTTTCTCCGCCGATTCGCCGGCAAGTTTCGGGTCGAGGTCGTTGAGCAGCACGCGAGCGCCTTGATTGGACAAGGCCCTGCAGATTTCGAAGCCGATCCCGATGCCGGCGCCGGTCACAACCGCCGTTTTGCCGCAAAATTCACCATCTGACATAATCCCCGCACGCTAGAGCACCTCTTGCAACCGATCAAAGGGAAACTGCGGCTTCGATAATCTACTATTAAGTACGAAGGTTTAATTGCTTCCAACCGGCTGCTCCTCCATGTTCCCTCGAATATTTTAGATGAAGGGGTCCTTTTTCAAACGCTGGAGCGAACCAGCCGGCTATCGACAACTGCTCGTTGTCGCGATTCCCCTGATACTGAGTATGGGATCGCATTCGATCCTGATTTTCGTCGATCGCATTTTTCTCGCCCGCTACTCGGCCGACGCGCTGGCGGCGGCCCAGCCTGCGGGAATGCTCAATTTCTCGATTCTCTGCTTCTTTCTGGGCGTCTCACTCTACACCTCGACCTTTGTCGCCCAATACACGGGAGCGAAGCAGCCTCAAAAAGTAGGGCCGTCCGTCTGGCAAGGCGTCTACATCGCCCTCATCGGCGGGGCGGTTCTCCCCATGTTCGCTCCGTTCGCGGAGGAGATATTTAGCTTCATCGGGCACTCGCCAGAAGTCCAGAAGGCCGAAGTCGACTTCTTTCGCATCCTCAATTTCGGCGCGTTTCCCTTCCTAGCCAACGCGGCGTTCTCCTGTTTCTACTCAGGGCGAGGGAAATCGTGGATGATCGTCTGGATGAACCTGTCCATGACCTGCCTCAACATCGTCCTCGACTACACGCTCATCTTCGGGAAATTCGGCTTTCCCGAAATGGGCATCAAGGGCGCGGCGATCGCTACGGTTTTCTCCTCCACTCTGGTCATGTTCGCCTACGCGGCCATGCTTTGCAGCAAGCGCAATCACGATCGCTACCAGACACGTTCCAGTTGGCGCCTCGACCGCGCCTTGTTCGAGCGCATGATCCGATTCGGCACGCCTTCCGGAGTCCATTTTTTCTTGGATGTGATGGGGTTCACCATTTTCGTACTACTCGTCGGCCGGATCGGAATGGTCGAGCTCGCGGCCAGCAACATTGTATTGAATATCAACCTGCTGAGCTTGCTTCCAATGATCGGTCTGGGAACCGCGACCAGCATAATGGTCGGTCAGTTCCAAGGCGCCCAGCAAAGCGACCTCTCCCGCAAAGCGACGCATTCCGCGCTGCACATGGCAGTGCTACACAATACGACAATGGCGGCCTTGTATTGGCTGATCCCCGACATCCTCATCAGCCCGTTCATGCATGAAGCTTCGGGAGGCGATATTCCCGAACTCGCGGAAACCAGCATTCGCCTGCTGCGATTCTTCATCGTCATCGTCTATCTCGACTCGATCATGATCATGGTTGGCGGCGCTCTCAAAGGAGCCGGCGACACCAAGTTCGTCATGACCGTGCTCGCGGCGACGTCCGTCACCCTGCTCGTCATTCCATCCTACATTCTTATCGAGGTTCTCCAGATGCCCGTCTACACGGCGTGGGCTTGCGTCATCGTCAACCACAGCACGGTGAGCTGGTTTTTCTTCCGAAGATTTCAAACCGGGAAGTGGCAGCACATCGAAGTGATCGAGCGTAGCGAACCCGAAAAAGAAAAGGTCCCGCTCGCGGGACCTTAGCAATGATTGAAGATTCTCGATTGTCGAAACTCTAGCCGAACGCGATCTGTTTCATCGCCGTCATGTGGCCGCGGAGCGTCGCGCCCACTTCCTCGACCGGGTGACTGCGGATTGCCGCGTTTACTTCAATCAAGCGCTGGTTGTCGACTTGACTGTCCGACACGGCGAGCCCCTTGCCGATCACGTCGACGTCCACGCCCTTCATGAAATCACCCAGGAGCGGCACGGCCACATTCGAAAACAGGTAGCATCCGTACTCCGCCGTATCCGAAATTACCTTATTCATTTCGTAGAGCTTTTTGCGACCGATCAAATTCGCGATTAGCGGTGTTTCGTGGAGCGACTCGTAGTAAGCCGACTCCGCCTTGATCCCCGCGTTGGTCATCGACTCGAAGGCAAGCTCAACGCCGGCGCGAATCATCGCAACCATGAGAATGCCCTTGTCGTAGTACTCCTGCTCGGAAATCTCGACATCGCCCGGGGAGGACTTTTCGAACGCGGTTTCATTGGTCGCCTCGCGCCAGGCGAGCAAGTCTTTGTCGTCGTTGTCCCAATCCGCCATCATTCCGGACGAAAACGCGCCCGACATGATGTCTTCCTGGTGCTTGTCGAACAGGTCACGCATGATGTCCTTCATCTGTTCCGAAAGCTCGAAAGCCTTGATTTTGGCCGGATTGCTGAGGCGATCCATCATGTTGGTGATTCCGCCATGCTTGAGTGACTCGCAAATCGTGTCGAAGGCGTGCTGGACAAACTTGCTCGCCCAGCCCGCTTCAATTCCTTGCTCAATCATCTTGTCGTAGCAAAGCAGAGAGCCCGCTTGGAGCATTCCGCAAAGGATGGTCTGCTCGCCCATGAGGTCGGACTTCACCTCGGCGATGAAACTCGACTCCAAACAACCCGCGCGATCGCCGCCGGTTCCTGCCGCGTAGGCCTTGGCCAAATCCCAGCCTTCGCCTTTCGGGTCGTTCTCAGTGTGGACCGCGAGCAGGGTTGGAACGCCGAAACCGCGCTTGTACTCTTCCCGCACTTCCGTTCCGGGGCTTTTAGGGGCCACCATGACAACGGTCAAATCCGGACGAATGTCCGCCCCCTCCTCAACGATGTTGAATCCGTGACTGTAGGAAAGGCAGGCTCCTTCTTTCATGAACGGCTGCACCGCCGCGACAACCGCCGCGTGCTGCTTGTCAGGCGTGAGATTCAAAACGAGATCCGCTTGTGAGAGAAGCTCCTCGTACGTGCCCGCGACGAATCCATTCTCCGTGGCGTTCTTCCAGGACTGGCGCTTCTGCTCGATCGCTTCCGCCCGGAGCGCGTAGCTCACGTCGAGACCCGAGTCGCGCAGATTGAGGCCCTGATTGAGGCCTTGAGCGCCGCAACCGACGATCACGATCTTCTTGCCCTTCAGAGCTTCCACGCCGTTGAATTCGGAGCGATCCATAAAACGGCAGCGGCCGAGCTGTTCCAGTTTCTGAGCTAACGTCAGAGTGTTGAAGTAGTTTTTTCTGCTCATCACGAGGTCCTGTAAAATCGGAAGCGGAGACCCTATGCATGTCCCAGCACACGCGTAAAGCGAATAAAAGCTTTCCTGCGGCCCCTTTTTGCGAATCACTCTTAGCGTCCATGCGCCTCGTCAAAATCAGACATAAATCGCTGTCGATCGACCACTGGGAGACCGCTCCCGAAGAGACGTGGTGCCTGCTCGGCGGAAACGCGTCGGGCAAAGGCATGCTGGCCGATCTCATCTCCGGGGAAACAACCCCGGAAACCGGGCAAATCGAAAACGCCCCCACCGACGTCCGCGTCGCCTCCTTCGAACGCCAGCAAGCGGTCTACGAAGACGAGCTCCGCAACGACGATACCGACTACCTCGACCGCATCGATACCGGGACGACGGCACGCTCCATCCTCCTCCAGTCCGGATGCGAGCCCAACGCCATCGATCCACTCGCTCACGCATTCAACCTCGACTCCATCCTCGAGCGCGGCTACCGGCTGCTTTCCAGCGGAGAAGCTCGCAAAGTTCTTCTGCTCAAGGAAATACTCTCCGAGCCGGACTTGTTGATACTCGACGAACCCTTCGAAGGGCTCGACTCCGATTCGCGACGCGAGCTCCTGCAACTCGTCCAGTCCCTCGTTTCCTCCGGGCACTCGATTCTCTTTTTGGTGAACCGTATTGACGACATCCCAGACTGCGCCACCCACCTCGGACTTCTTCGCGCAGGTTCGCTCGTCTGCTCCGGAAAGATGGAGGAAATCGCCCAGCGACCGGAACTCGTTCAACTGGCCTCCCTCGACGCCTCCGATGTGCCCGAATTGCCGCCGCCTCCCGACGACGAGAGCGAGTCTTTCGAAATCCTCGCTCGACTCAATCACTGCTCGGTTCGATACGGCAACATCGCCCAGTTTCAGGATTTCGACTGGGAGCTGAAACCCGGCCAGCACACGCTGATCACCGGTCCCAACGGCGCGGGCAAATCCACTTTGCTCCAACTGCTTTCCGGAGACCATCCGCAGTGCTACCGCAACAATCTTCAAATATTCGGCTATCAACGCGGAACGGGCGAGAGCATTTGGGATATCAAAAAGCGAATCGGAATCGTATCCGCCGCCCTCCATCGAGACTATCGAGCCCCGGGCAACGCGCTCGCGACAGTCGTATCCGGATTCTACGACAGTATCGGACTTTACCAGCACGCCACGCTCGCCCAGAAGAACCTCGCCCTCCAGTGGCTAGACGCGATGGGGCTGGGCAACGAAGCGACCACGTTTTTCCGCCAGCTTTCCTATGGCCAACAACGCCTCGTCCTGATCGCCCGCGGGCTGATCAAGCAGCCGCCGCTACTTCTCCTCGACGAACCCACGCAAGGACTCGACGACCTCAATCGGCACCTGGTGCTCGCGTTTATCGAAACGCTCGCGAATCTGAGCCGCACAACTCTTCTATTCGTCAGCCACCGCGACGACGAACATCTATCGCTATTCAAAAACCGGATACACTTCGAAGCCAACCCCGACGGGAATCCCCGTTTCCACGTGATCGCTCGAAGCGACTCTTAGAGACTATCTCCTAGTGGGACGCGCACGGACGGGACCACTTGCGATTCAAGTAGTGCCCGACGACAAACGCCACTCCGCCCACAAGCGTGGCATACGGCTCCAAGGCCTCGCTCACCGCGGGACGAACTAAGAGAAACATCAGAAGGCCCGCGCCTCCAAGGATGAAGTGGGCGCGACGCCCATGGACTCGATAACCGCTGAAAAACGTGACTCCAGCCAACAAGGCGATCAAAGCGATCATGGACGATTCGATCGCCTCGTTTTCGAGAACTTCAAGCCCGAGCAATGGAAGCGCGCTCAACAAGAGCGGCGTCCCGAGGCAATGGACGGCGCAAGCGATCGAAAGGCCCATTCCGGCCACATCCCATTTGCCTAGTTGCTTCGCTTCGATGATCGATTTCATAGTTCACCCGCCAACGTCCAAAGAGTCGGCTCTCACGCAAGTGATAGCAAGTTATTTGCTTCGAGCTCCTTGCGCTGCTCACACTCCCGCCATTTGAACAGGGGAGCTTCTCTTTTTAGCGATCCATTTTTCCAGGACATCGAGGGCCTCGCCAAAGCGCGAGTCCTCCACGTCCATTCGTTCCAACAGATGGATCGCCGCGAACGCGTAGTCGGTCGGGAGCGCAGTCGGCAAGGTGTCCAGCTCGCGCGGGTCCATTTCCCCGTTTCGGATCATCTCGCGCGCCTCGTTCTCCAACTCGGTCATCGAGCCGCCGCCGGCCGCGTCGTTGTAGTTGGCGTTTTTCTTAGAGGGGTGACCGCCGCCACCGCTGCTTCCTTCGCCGCTCGAATCGGAGCCATTCAACCGCGCCTCTTGTCGCTCCATACTCGTCATGCTTCCATCCGAATCCGTTCTACGCCCTGGGTACTTTTTGCCGTCCCGGCCCACGACCCCGTCCGGGCTCTCCAGTCCGAGCGTCTTTCGCGTCCGCCGCACCAACTCGATCGAGACTTTGCAAATATCGGCCAAGTAGGCGTTTGACCGGTCCGTCCACTCCTCCAAGGCGATCTCGACCGCGTTTCGCTTGTCGACGTTGGTGCGATAAACCCCATTAGTCGCATTGGCTCCCAAAGCGTGAATCAAGGCGTCGCCTCGCGTTCCTTCCCGCACGTCGGCGGGCAAATCGCGCTCCTCGATTTTTTTGGCAGCGAGATAGCGATGGAACCCGTCGGCGAGGTAGTACTTCGCCCCGTCGAAAAAGACGACAACCGGCGGGAACACCGCCCCTTGCTTCATCGCCTCCGCGTAGCCCTCCACCGCTTCGTCGTTGGTGGAGACACGCGTTTGCGTGCCGGAATAAATGTCGATGTCGTCCAGAGATAATCGTGTGCTCATATTTCGTAATGGATTGATAGATACCCGTGTGGTCGAACTACCAAAGAAAGGGGCGGAATAATTCACGGCGTTAACGGCGTTTCAACGAAAAATTCCATAGAATCCAAAGTTGGCGAATTTGCCGGCTTGCAACCGCGAGGCCGAGTCGCGCGTTATACTTGCCATGAGACTCCCCAATACACCGATCCTCCGGGCGATGTCAGTCGCCGGCGCTTTGATTATGAGTACGCAAATCCAAGCGAAAGACGAGTCAAAGACGGAGACAATCACCCTCGGAGCAGGCTGCTTCTGGTGTATCGAAGCAGTGATGGAGCGTGTCGAAGGCGTGCGCAGCGCCGTTTCCGGCTACATGGGCGGACACGTCGACAACCCGAGCTACCGCCAAGTCGTCACCGGCAAGACCGGTCATGCCGAAGTGGCTCAGATCACCTTCAACACCGACGAGATTTCATTGGAAGAAGTCCTCGAGATTTTCTGGCTCATGCACGATCCCACGACTCTTAATCGGCAAGGAGCCGACGTGGGAACCCATTACCGTTCCGCCATTTTCTACGCAGACGAGCGACAAAAGAAGATCGCCGAGAAGTCGATTGCCGCCCTGGCCAAAGCCGGCACCTACCCCGATCCGATCGTCACCGAGGTAACCGCCGCGTCTACGTTCTACCCCGCCGAAGACTACCACCAGGAGTACTACGAGCTGAACAAAAACGCGGGCTACTGCCGCTACGTTATCCATCCCAAGCTAAAGAAGCTCGGGCTGGACGACTGAGGCCACTGGTCGGATCTACTCGTAATAACGCAGTCTGCGGGACACGTTCCCGCGATCGTCTTCGCGCCAGCTTTCGGGGAAAAGCTCGGGGCCGATTTCAAACTCGTAGCCGGGCTTCCCTTCATGCAGCAGGGTTACCGTGTTCAAGATGAGATTCGCTTCCACTTCGTCCTTAGCGTTCCTCAAAGTATCGTAGAGCGTTTCGCGAGGGTCGGCGGCTCCGATCAAGGCGAGAAATTCAGCAGCGCGCGCACGGACTAGATTGTATGAATCCCCATTGGCGAGCGCCTTCGCTGTATCCACGAACTGAGACGCTTCCTTGCCAAACGAGCTGCACACAATCGCCCCCCAATACCGAACGAGCGGGTCGTTCGAAGCGAGCGCTCGAGCGATTCCCTTTTCCGCATCCGGGAACGGCAGCAAATTCAGGTTAGCGGTATCCACCAAGGTCGCAATCCGTCTCTTGTTGTCCTGGCCGTACTGCACTGGATTGGCTAGCGCGTCGTTGACCATCACCGACTCCGGAATAAAGCTCAAATCGGAAATACGCTTCACGTGACGCGTCAGACGCTGTCTCAAGTCCTTCAATACATCGGCATATTCGGGATCACCCGCGAGGTTGTTGACCTCGTGCGGATCCGCTTCGATATCGTACAGCGCTTCGGGGGCGCGCGGTTCGAAAAACTGGTTTTGAATTCCGCTCAGCTCTTCCGTTTTGTACTTCGCCAGCCACTCTTGGTACGCGAGCATCCTGTAGCGGTACTCGTTGTGCAAGCCATCGAAATTGAACGGCTGGTAGTTGCGCATGTATTTGAATTTCCCTTTTCGGAATGTCCGCACCAGATCGTATTTTTCGTCAAACCGATCGGCGTAGCCGAAGACTTCGTCGCGACGGTCGAGATCCCGGGCCCTCACTCCTTTTCCCAGAAACGGGGTTCCGTCCAGCGTGTCGGGCACCTTCACGCCCGCGAGATTCATGACAGTCGGCCCAAAGTCGATGAAGCTGACAAAGGCCTCCACTTCGCTTCCCGCCTTAACGGGCGACAAGTGTTTCCATTTTTCGGGTACATAAACGACCAGCGGGATATTTAGTCCGCTTTCGTAGGCGTAGCCTTTGCCGCGCGGCAGGACGCCCCCGTGGTCGCCATAGTAGAAAACGATGGTGTCTTCGGCCACGCCGTCTTTACGGAGCCCGTCGAGAAACTCGCCCATTTGAGCATCCACTTCGGCGTGGTGGTCGTGGTACTTGGCGTAGGTGTAGCGAAACGTCGGCGTATTGGGATGATACGGGAACACGTTCATCTCGTCCGGATTGGCGTTGGTCGGGTTGTTCGCCATGAACTCTTTCGTGAAGTGGAGTTGCCCCTCGTGGGTGCGGCCGAAATTCTGCACGTGGAAGAACGGCTGGCCGGACTTCCGTTTCCGATAGGTCGCCTGGCTCGAGGACTCGTCCCACATCTCTTTGTCACTGAGATTGTAGTCCGTCTTGCTATTGTTGGTCGTGTAGTAGCCGGCTTGTCGCAGGTAGTAGGGAAACATCCGCAAGCCGTCGGGCATCGGAGCCATCGCCGCCCGGCGATGGTACTGGGCGCCAATCCGAGGCGCGTAGGATCCGGTGATCAGGGTGCTCCGCGCCACCGAGCAGACGGGGGCGTTCGAGAAGGCGTTCTGAAAAACGAGCCCTTTTGCAGCGAGCCGCTCGATATTCGGCATCGCGGCCCCGTCCTCTTGATAAAGTCGAAGCCAGTGCTTCGAGTTGTCTTCCGACACGATCCAAACGATGTTCGGGCGATCGGCTGCTTGGGCGACGAGGGAAAGCAGCAAGGAGATTGTGGCAAGTAGGGAGCGCATAGCAGATTTTGAGTGTTGAGTTAGTCGGATTGTCCGGTCGCTCCAGAAGAGCGGGCGAGTCTCGACACGTCAAGACAACCGAAATTCGTTCGATTCAATTCCCCGCTCCAGAAACGCGTCTGGACAGGGAATAGGAGTTGCGATTCTCCCCGCGATTCCAAGATTGGACGTTACGCCCAATGGAAAAACGCTATAAGATCTCCCATCTCGCCGACATCGAACCGACTCCGTGCCCGTGCGGGACCTCACGACGCGCCTTCATGGACGAGGACAACTCCATCGCCTCGATTCACTTGGTCGACATCAAGAAAGACGCCCAGACTCACTACCATAAGAAGCTGACTGAAATCTATCTCGTACTCGAGGGCGAAGGGGAAATCGAACTCGACGGGGAACGCTTCCCTCTAAAACCCATGTCGACCGTCCTCATCCGTCCCGGATGCAAGCACCGCGCCATCGGCGAGATGAAGATCGTCAACATTCCCATCCCGAAATTCGATCCCGAAGACGAGTGGTTTGACTGATCGCGCTAACGCGCGAGAACCGCCGCTTTCGTTTTTCTCGTGGACGGCCGAGTTTTCCATCGCCGGTGGGCCCAGAGAACCTGCTCCGGAAACCGCTTCGCCATCGCTTCAACATCCGTCGTCATTCGCCGCGTCCATTCGAGAACGGCTGCATCCGTGTCGACTTCGAACGACGGCGCTTCGAGCACTTTCGCGAAGAGTTTGTATTCAAACGAGCGCGGCGCCGTTCGTATGGCGTAGATCATTACGACGGGACAGTTCGAGAGAGTCGCGAGCATTCCCGGACCCGTGTGGGTCGATGCCAGTTTTTCGAAATAGGGAACAAAGACGCCATTGACCCCCGCGTCTTGGTCGACCTGGACGCCCACGATCCCGCCCTTCTTGAGATGACGGAAAGCGGTTCGCAACCCGCCGTTCTTGTCGATTTCGGTTCGAGGGAAATTCGCCCGCGCTTTTTGAACACTCTTGGCGATGCGCGGATTGTCGAGCGGACGGGCAATCGCCGCCATGGGAATCCCCGCAGCGCCCAAAGCGAGCGTAATGATGTCGGGCGACCCTTGGTGTGAGCTCACCAGAAGGACTCCGCGGTCGCAATTGTGGCGCCAACCGAGCCGGTCTAGCGCCTCGACCGCTTCGCTGATGTCGACTCGCGCGGCCAATTTGGCATTCCTCAGGAGCCGGGGCCCCAGGAACATGTCCACCCAGAACCAGGCGTGATAGCGGACACTGTCCAAGTAAAGCGCTTCCAACTCGGCTCGATTGGCGGTTCTTCCGAAGCAAATCTCCAGATGTTCGAATACCCGCCGCCTTAAACGGGCCGAAACGGAATACCCGAGCCGAACCAGCGTTTCCGCGAGGAAGTAGGCAAGTTTGAGCGGGAGTATCCGGAAAACCGCTATCACGCAGTGATAGAGCCCGAACTCCACAATCGCCGCAAATCGAGACTTGTCCTTGTTAACTTTGGATTCAAACGGAGACATTGACACCCATGTTGATTAACGCGCGAGCCCGTCATCCTATTGAATTTCTCTAGTCCCAACCCGGAAACCCACTCGCGCGCAAAACACCTGGATCCAAGTGACAACTCCGCGCGGAACTTTGTTGCGCAATTTTGTATAGAGAGCGTCAATTCACTCGAATGACGCTCATCGGCTTGAGCCACTGAACGGGCCCCGAGCGAACCCGGCTGATTACCGAAACTCGATTCGCTCCGCTTCCGAGGAATTGACCGAACCCCTCACCTTCCATTCCGAAGGAGTGCGCCCTTCCTCGAACAGCCGCTCAAACGTCGACACGAGTTCCGGATTCTCTTTGGCGATGTCGTTCTCCTCGGCGATGTCCTCGGTAACGTCGTACACCTCAATCGGTCCCGTGAACATCGGACGCCTCACCGCTTTGTAGTCGCCCATGCGAATCGCTTGCTTTCCACCTTGCTCATAGAACTCCCAATACAGGAATTCGTGCTTCTTTTGCTGCTGGTTTTTTCCAAGCAGCGTCGGGAGAAAACTGATACCGTTGGTCGGCACTTGCAGATCGTCCCCGGCGATGTCGACCGCGGTGGCCATAAAATCTACGGCCCCCGAGATCAGAGAAGTCGTCGAGCCCGCTTTAATTTTCCCAGGCCACTGCACGATCATGGGAACGCGGATACCCCCGTCGTACAGAGTTCGCTTGATTCCGGTCACCGGACCATTCGCGTCGAAGAAGCGCGGGTCGTTGCCCGCCTCGCTGTGCGGGCCATTATCCGAGGTGAAGAAGATGACGGTGTCGTCCAAGATCCCGTGCGTCTCCAAACGCTCCACCACTTTGCCCACCATCATGTCCAAATAGGTCACCATCGCGGCCTGCCCTTTGTTCTGCTTGCTCCACGGTTTGTCGGCGTAGATTCCCAAGTCGGGAACCGCGGTTCCGTCGCCCGTTTCGCGAAACGCCTCGTTGTTCGCGTGAGGCAACGTGTAGGAGAGATACAAAAAGAAGGGCTCGTCTTTCTTTCGGTCGATAAAGCCCATTGTCTCGTCGATCATCAACGCAGGCGTGTAGTCCACTTTCTTCGACGCCACGCCTTGCCCCCACTCCCCTTCGTTCGGAACTACGTTGCGCAACGGAACGCGCGATTCATTGCGGATGATGAAGGTCGGATAAAACAAATGGGCGTGATGCTGATCGAGGTAGCCGTAAAAATAGTCGAACCCCTGGTTCGTCGGCATGCCCGACGTGCCTTCGTGGCCGAGGCCCCATTTGCCCACTTGCCCGGTCGCGTAGCCTTCGGCCTTCAGCAGTTCGGCCACGGTCACGTCCTCCGGCCTCAAGTTGTTCTTGCCGTTGCCGCGAATGTAGCAATGCCCCGTGTCCAGACCGGTCATCAGCACGCAGCGCGACGGAGCGCACACGGTCGAGCCCGCGTAGAAATCAGTAAAGCGCATCCCGTTTTCGGCGAGCCGATCGATATGCGGCGTCTCGATAAGCTTCTGACCGTAGCTGCCGAGGTCCCCGTAGCCGAGGTCGTCCGCCATGATGAAAATGATGTTCGGCTTGTCGCGGCCCGACAAAAACTGGGAAGCGACAAAAACGAGCGAGAGAACGAGGAGTAGTTGACGTTTCATTGGGCGAGATATTCAGGCAAAGTCCATGAAATGTGAAGAGCGAATCGCGCCTAATTCGAAATCGCCGGCCACTAGTCGTTCTGCGAGAGAATCAGCAACGCTTCCAGCGACTTGAACTGCCGGGCCAGTTCGTCCGCGCCTGTCGAGCTGTTCTTGACGATGCTTTCAAACAGCTCTTGCTTGTCGCGCTTCAAATCCTGGATTCGTTCTTCGATCGTCCCTTTGGCAATCATGCGATACACGAAAACCGTATTCTCCTGACCAATACGGTGTACGCGATCAATCGCCTGGTTCTCTACAGCCGGATTCCACCACGGATCCATCAAGAAAACGTAGTCCGCAGCGTTTAGCGTAATGCCGGAGCCTCCCGCCCGCAAGCTCACGAGCATCGCCGCCGTGTCCTTCGACGATTGAAAGCCCTGCACCGGAGCCTCCCGGTCGCGCGTAGCGCCCGTCAATTCGAACAACGGCAGCTCCGGAAACGACATTTGAATCAATTTTTTAATTCGCTCCAGAAATCGTACGAATTGGCTGAATACAACGACCTTGTGGCCCGTTCCGAGCACTTCAATTAGTTTTTCGAGGAGAACCATGAGCTTGCCGCTATCTTCGAGCTCCGCGCTCACCCAAGGCAGCAAATCGGGGTCGCAACTCGCCTGACGCAGGCGAGTCAGCAAGCTCAACGCCGCGAAGCGGTTGCCCCGCAACGCCTCCCCGAGATTGTCGCCGAGGCGCTCCAGACCCGTGGCGCAAACGCGAGCGTATTCCTTCGACTGAACCTCCGTCACCGGGCAATGCTGGTCGATGATGATTTTCTCCGGCAGGTCGTGGGCCACCTGCGACTTGGTGCGCCGCATCATAAAGGGAGCGATCTGAGTTCTCAGCCGAGCCTTGAAGGCGCCCGGATTTTCCTGCAGGCGCTCTTCGAACGACTTGCGGCTCCCGAGCAGACCCGGCATAAGGAACTGGAACGACGGCCAGAGATCGAGCGGCTTGTTTTCAATCGGCGTGCCGGTCAGGGCCACCCGCTTGCGGGCCCGCAGCTGAAGCGCGGCTCGCGAGACCTTGGCGTCCGGATTTTTGATAAACTGGGCTTCGTCGAGGACCGCGTATTCGAATTCTCGATCTTTCAAATGGTCGATGCGATTGCGCATGAGGGCGAAACTCATCACCAGAGCACTCCAATCGTCGCCTTCTTTCTCCAGCGACTTGCCCCCGTACCGAACCGCCTTCAGCTCCGGGGCGAACTTCTCGAATTCGGAAACCCAAACGGGAACAACGCTAGCCGGACACACCACCAGCGCTTTCTTGCCGGCCGCGAGACGCTCGCGCATCAGCGCGATCACCTGGACCGTTTTCCCCAAGCCCATTTCGTCCGCAAGCAAGCAGTGGCAACCGTGCGACAGCAGCCGATTCATCCACTGGGCGCCCTCCCGCTGATACGGACGCAGGCAGTCGAGCAACTCAATGTCGCTCTCGTCCGAGTCGAGGAGACTGTCGCGCCATCGCTTGAGCTCGCCTTCCAATTCCACATTGGAACTGCCGTCTGGAAAGAGCGAAAACAGCTGGTAGCGTTCGAATCCGGACGAACGCTTCGTCTCCATTTCCTCCCAACGGTTGAGCAACTCGCGCGATTCATGCGACAGTTTCACGATTCCCAGTTCCGGGATCAGCGTCGGGGAATCGCTCCGTTCCACCAATGAACGGGCCAGTTCTTCCGAGAGCGAGAGTTTGCCCGTATCCAGTTTCCACTTAACTTCCAGTTTTCCCTTGCTGTTGAGCCGCGCTTTCGCGCCCAGCGTCAGCTCCTGAAAACCTTCCTGAATATTGGCGACATTCTCCCGTTCTTCGGTCGAGTAGGATTGTTTCCAGTTGGGCCAAACTTTGCTCACGAAAAACGGGATTTCCTGCAAATGGCGCAGCAGGTAGCCGTTGAACTCCTCCGAGTAGACGAAGTGAGACTTGCGAGCCTTCGCGGCCAAGGAGATGAGCCGGCCGCGCTCCTCGCCTGACTCCGCTTCCGGAGCGCCGTCGGCCCCGCCCAAAGCAGGAACCCGCCCCCCGCCTTCGGTCAGCCAATACGCCTCGCAGATCAGTCCTTGAAAATGCGTATCCAAAACCAAGTGGAGCATGCGCTTTTCCGGTTCTTCGCTGTCCGCCTCTTCCGGGCTCGGCTCGTTGGCGTTTTGACCGTTTTCCTCCGAGTCGTCTTCCGATCCGTCGAGGAACGCGAGATCCTCGTCCGCGATCAGTTCCTCCATCTCCAAGATACCGGCTACCGCGATGGCGTCGGCGAAAACGAGATCCGACGAGGACGACCGTACCGCGAACTTCCCTTCTTCCCAATCCACGACCGAGTAGCTTTCCCGCTTCCCGATCTTGCATGTCATGATCGCGTCGGAGTCGCCGATGGAAATCTCTCGAATGTTCCCCTTCTTGTAGAGCGTCCTCCCGCGCTTCAACGCGTCGACCTCGAACTGGCTTTCCCAGCCTTCTTCCAGCCGGTCCACCCACCGTCTCAGCGAGCGCTTGGAATAAAGTCTATTGGCCCCTTTCCACTGCATTAACTCTCCAAAAAAAACGGCCGGGCGAAAGCGATCAAACCAAATCATGCGCCCGCGCAATTTCATGGGGAGGAACACGTTTTATTAATCGCCAATTTACCAAAAGAGAAAATAATCCCCTACCCATGCTATCATCGCTACGAAGAGCTTTTCTCTCCGGCGTCGTGCTCCTCGCGCCGCTCGGCATCACATTTTTCGTATTCAACTGGCTGGTTCTGAAAATCGGAGGCAGCTTCAAAACCAAAGTCTTCTTCTTTGTTCCGAGGGAAATAGTCAACGACCCCGAACTCGCCCTCTTCTGGAACGTCACGGCCACGCTCATCGTCGTTTTCCTCGTGACGGTTCTCGGGTTTTTGTCCCGCTATTTCGTCGCCAAGTACCTTTGGTCCATCGGCGAGCGCATCTTGAACAATCTCCCCGTCGTCAACACGGTCTACACTTCGGTCAAACAGATCATCGACACCTTTAGCTCGCAGAACCGAGCGGTTTTCCAGAAAGTCGTCCTCGTCCAATTCCCGCGCAAAGGAGCGTACGCGATCGGTTTTCTCACCAGCAATTCCAAAGGGGAGATCAAGAGCAAGGTCGACACGCCCATGCTCAACATATTCGTGCCCACCACGCCGAACCCCACCAGCGGCTTCCTGGTGATGTTCCCAAAAGACGAAGTCAGAGAACTCGAAATGAGCGTCGGCGAAGGCATGAAGTTCATAATCTCCGGCGGCGCCGTCGCCCCCGAATGGACTCCCGGAAAAGTTCTGGAGGCCGAAACCAGCGAGGACTGAGCCGCCTCGAAAGGCATGCCGGCCCCGGAAACCACCACACACGCGATCGTCCTTCGAGTCGCCCCGAGCGGAGACCGATTCGTGTCGCATACGCTGCTTTCCGTGGAACGCGGCATCGTCACCGTTCTGGCCCGACGCTCGTCCAAACCGGGAACGCAAATCGCGTTGGACTTGTTCGACGAAGGCGAATTTCGACTGGAACTCAAGCCCGGCAAAGGCCTCGGGTTTTTGAAGGACGCGCACGTAGTACGCAAACGCCGGGACTTGGCCCGCCGATACGCCGCGTTCGAAAGCGCGGCTCGATTTTCCCAGATCGTAATCGCCAATCCCGCCCATGAAGAGAACCTGGAAAACACCTTCCGACTCCTGACCAAAGGGCTCGACTCGTGGGAAAACGGACGGGACCCGACGGCGACCTATCTGAAATGCCTCTACCTCTACTGCCGCGCCGAAGGCTATCCCGTCAAAGAAGACTGGGCCGGGAAGCTGGCCGCGGACGCCCACGCCGTCGTCGCTCGAACTTTGAACCAGCCGCTTCAAGACAAAGGGGAGGATCCGGAGATCCTGGGCAACGCAGTCGACAGCCTGGAAACTTACGTCGAACGCTTCACCTCGATCCGATTGGGAGGTTGACGGCAGGAGCGGCGCTTGTGGCTTGCCGCCGACCCACTAAATCCTTTTTAATCAACCCCATGGATCAAGATTCCCCTCCCCCCGCCCCCGAAAACGAACCCGCGCCTTCTGAAGGCGCTTCCGCCAGCTCCGAAGTCAGCAAAGACGCTCGCACGATGGCGCTCCTCGCCCATCTTCTCGGCGTCTTCACCTCATTCCTCGTTCCCCTCATCATCTGGCTCGTCAAGAAAGACGACGACGCCTTTATCGAGGACCAGGCGAAAGAGGCCCTCAACTTCCAAATTACCATCATCATCGCTTGGGTCGGGCTCGCCGTCCTCTCGGTGGTCACCTTGGGTTTTGGAGTATTCCTCTTTCCCCTACTCTATCTGTATATATTGATCTTCGGCATCCTCGCCGCCTTGAAGTCGAACGAGGGGAAAAAGTACCGTTATCCCGCAACGATTCGATTGATCAAGTAGAGCGCTCGCCTCGAGCCCAATCACATTTTCGCAAGGCGAGGTTTCCGGACCTCGCCTTTTTCCATGCGCGCCACGCGTGTTACCCGCGTCGAATTTCCGAGCCCTGGAAGCGTATTTGAATTCTCCACACGCGCTTCATGCGGCACTCGATTTCGCCCGTCTCCACATTAAAGGACTGCGGGATCTCGATCTTGTGCAAATCAATGGTCGCATGATAGCCCCGCTCCGAGAAAACATCGATGAGCATGGCCATGCCCAGCGGGCTCTCCAGAATTGGATTCTCCGAGTTCACGTGGGCGCTGCCTGAAATCGCGTGGTGCATGACGATCGGCATGATGTCCGTTTCGATGAAACGAATGACATTGTGAAATTCCTCCCGATGCTCGAACTCGTAGCCGTCGAGCCGCTTGACTAGCTCCTGCCGCGCGTGCGAAACGATCTCGCTCGCGAGCGGCAACTTCCGCACCGAGTCGAAGGTGCGCGGATCCAGCTCGAGCGAACTTTGGTACTTCAACTCCCGTACGATGTTCTGCCGCACTTCCGGCAGACTTCCCTGGGCGTTGATGAAGTGGTAGTGGAACACCTCGCGCAAAGACTGCAGCGCGTCGTAAGTCCGCTCCTTGAAAACCTTGTAGCGACGCTGAGCCGCCTTCGGGTCCGCGTCTGTGGCTCGGTATTCGAGCATCTCCCCGATCCCCGTTCGCTCCACTTCTTGGTTGTGAACCAGCACTTCTCGACCTCGATTGAGCTGGCGGGCGACGCTCTCTTTCTCGTCGATGAAGAGCATCATGATGTGTACGATCGGCTGGCGAAAGTTCTGATGGTGCTCTGTATTGTCAAATTCACTACGGAGCTGCAGCATCTTGTCGTACAACAGCTTCATACACTCGACCTGCACGTAAGTGCGAGGAAAGCCGTCGAGGATACAACCGTCCTCGTACTCTGGCTCCAGCATCTTCTCGAAGAGGATTTTCACCACTTCCGTATCTCCCACCAGTTGGCCCGCCTCTTTCAGCTGGCGCATCTTCGGCGAGTCCAGCAAAGAACTGACCACGATCGGCTCGCAGGTCAGCCCGCGGGCTTCCATGATGAACGGCGTATTTGTTCCCTTGCCCGCGCCCGGAGCTCCGCCCAGGAGAATCAGTTCCTTGGGGAAATGCAGACGCTCCCGGCCGTACTTCGCCTCCAACTCCGTCCAAACCGTGTTGAAGATGATCTGGGCGTCTTTGACCTCTAGATCCTGGTGCTTGGGTACCCGCTTCTTAGTTTCCTTGTTCTTTCCAGGAGTTGATTGGTCGGCTTTCATGAAGTGAGTCGAACGCGTGGACAGGCGCCCAATTGTACATAAATTCGAAAAAAGCGTTCCGATTAGCGGGAAATATCGCGTTGACTCAAGACTTTATGGTTCCGAGCGCCTAATATATCCATGGCAATATCCATATCCTCGATACTCATCGCCAAGGCGGAACGACCCATCGGCCGACTCACGAACGAATAGATGTAGTGAATATTGATCTCAGTTTCCAGCAAGGCCTTCAATACCCGCTCGATATCATGCTCGCCCGCGATTTCCACCGCCAAAACCGAGCTCTCCGTGAACGATACTCCTTCTGTTCGCAAGGTCTGCCGGGCGTTGTCCGGATCGTCGACCACCACGCGCACAATCGCGCTGTCAGTCGTATCGAGCGTCGTCAGCGCCATTATGTGGATGTCGTTCTCGGCGAAAAGCCGGGCCAGGTCCGACAACCGCCCCACCTTGTTCTCCGTGAATATGGAGAATTGGCTCACGGGGTCCGGAAAAGTCGATTCCACTGAAGAATGGTCCATAAATTCTAGCCGGTCGCAGACAAGAGAGCGGCCCTTGTACTAAATCGGCGCATATTGCCAAAACATGGGTCCAAAGTGTAAAAACGCAAATCCGAGGGCGCAATTGGAGCCGGCACGCCCCTTTTTGCGTCAATTCGTCGGGTTTTCATACCAAATTGCCCCCAATCCGCGGCTTTCCGGTCCGAAATTCTCCTCAGTCGTCAGCGCGTCCAAATCCCCGTCCCCATCCAGATCGATCAGCTCAATCCGGTCGTATTTAATACCAAGGGGCCCCGAAATCTCGTGACGCGCCCAATTCCCGTCCGGCGGACGATTCTCGAATTCCAACCAAACCATGCCCGACTTAGGAGCCTCAGCGGACGCGCAGGAAAGCACCAGGTCCAATTGCCCGTCCCCGTTGATATCCCCGACTTTCACCGCTTTGCTAATTCCCGCATTTTCGGGAAACCCAATTTCATGCTCTTTCCAACGAAGGCCGCTTTCATCCAGCCGCTCGTGCCAGTCGACCCGGTCCGGCTCTTTACACGTCGACACAACGTCGATATCGCCGTCCCCGTCCATATCGGCCAAGTCGATGAAATCCGGAAGGTCTCCTTGCTCGCTTACGAAGCGACTCGTCCAATGCGCTTTTTGGAGCGCTCCCGGACCCGGATTTTCGAGCCAGCGAACGCCCAGCAAGCCACCACTCGCACGCCGGTCGGAAGCGAGAACATCCAAATCCCCATCGCCATCCATGTCATGGGAAATCAACGACATGACCCAGCCCGCCTCGCTCATCTCGTGAAAACGCCAACGGTTCAAGTCGCGACGGTCGGACGCCGGCGCCGCCAGCCAAGCGATTTTCGCGTCCGTATGCTTGCCGCCCGCGACAATGTCCATTCGCCCGTCATTGTTAACGTCCATGGGGATCGCGAACATCCAGCGGCGGTCCCCAGTAAGGTGGCGAGGAAACGCCACCGTTTCCCAACGAGCGCTATCCCGATAATCACCGCTCCGAGGCGCAAAGTGAACGAAGATTCGCTTTTCCGCCCCTTCCGAGCAACTCACCACGTCGGGGCGTCCGTCGCCGTCGACATCCATGATCATGGCGTCCTCGACATTCGGAGTCAGTCCGCATTCGATCCACTCCCACTTTCGATAAACTTCCGGGCTCGGACCGGGGTTCAGATAAAGCCGTGTCACGCCGTCTTCTTCCCAACCCACGGCAAGATCGAGGTCGCCGTCGGCATCCACGTCGCTCAACCGCACCCCGTCGCAGCCACTGATACCCGAATCGATCACGTGAACATTCCAGGGAGTTTCGTTGTCGCCCAAACCGCTCGCGATACTAGCGAGGACAAGTGCCGACACGGAACTAGCAACCGCCCGAAACACCGATTTAGACTGCCCCTTACGAGTCACACGCCAAATTCTCGCAAAGAGCAGGCCTAGGCAAGGCAAGAGTCGCGAAGGACGCGGGGATCGATCGATGAGGTTCGGGGGAGATCAATTGGCGCCCACAAGCAGAGAATTGAAAATCTAGCTGGACATTGGGATCGCGAATTCGAGAATCGCCGCCTCTTGTTAACTCAATGTAGTCCTCGTAGTTCAATGGATAGAGCACCGGTTTCCGAAGCCGGTAATCCGGGTTCGAATCCCGGCGAGGGCACCAGGCTTCGTTCCTTTAGAAGGAACTATGCCCCGGCAAGCCAGGGCTGGAACGGAGCGTTGGGGTAGTGGATTTGAACCGAGGAGCGCAGCGACGAAAAAAGGTTCGACGAAGCGAGCCTGCGCGAGCGCAGATGGGATGGAGCCGGAGGCGACAGTCCGCAGGACTTGAACCGTTGAGGTTCAATCCAATCCCGGCGAGGGCACCAGGGTCCGCGAAATTGCGCCGCAACCCGCTCCCGTCAAAGACCCCGACTTGTCGGTGGCTCAGCGCATGCGCGGCAACTTAAACCCGCCGGGACGGCGGGTTCCACCTTTATCTTCCTGAATCAAGGAGTGGAACGCGACAGCCCGCCTCGGCGTAGTTCCAATAGAATGAAGACGGGTCCCGACGCGTTTTCTCACGCCAGAAATCCAATAAATTGACGCGTCTAAATATGAATCGCTTCGTTGTGCGTCGCCGCGGCGGCTTCAGCGAGCGCTTCGCTCAGGGTCGGATGGGCGTGGATCGTGCCGTGGATCTCGTCGATCGTGCCTTCCATCTCCATAGCCAAGCAATACTCCGCGATCAGCTCCGTAGCATCGGCGCCGATGATATGCACGCCCAAAATCTCGCCCGTTTCCGGAGCGCTGAGAACTTTCACGAATCCGTCGGACGCGTTCGCCGCCACCGCCTTGCCGGACGCCACAAACGGGAATTTTCCGACATTGTACTCAATTCCTTGCTCCTTCGCCGCTTTCTCCGTCAATCCCGTGCTGGCGATCTGAGGCAGGCAATAGGTGCAGCCCGGGAAGTTCGTCACGCGCTTCGGCTCGCTGTGATCGAACATGCCGTTGACCGCTTGAATCGCTTCATAAGTCGCCACATGGGCCAGCGTAGGCGGACCGATGATGTCTCCCGCCGCGTAGATTCCCTTAACGTTGGTTTCGTAACGCCCGTCGACCACGATGAACCCGCGGTCCAGCTCCAACTTTACCGAGTCCGCGAGGGCCCCTTCCAGATTCGCCTGCACGCCCACCGCCTGGATCACCGCTTCCACTTCGAGCGTGATCGGCTTGCCTTTCTTTTCGTATTCAATGGTGACCGATTCCTTGCCGACCTTCGCTTCCTTAATCTCGATTCCCAGTTCGCTCTTGATCTTCTGCTTCTTGAAAGACCGCTCGAGGACCTTCGCCACTTCCTCGTCCTCGACCGGGACGAGCTGAGGCATGACCTCCAAAATCGTGACGTCCGTTCCGAACGCGTTGAGAAAGTACGCGAACTCCACGCCGATCGCTCCCGACCCGATAATCGCCACCGACTTCGGCTGCGACTTCATCACCAACGCTTCCCGCGACGTCATCACACGCTCGCCCACCGGTAAAAACGGCAGCACCTTCGCCCGGCAACCGGTGGCGATGAGTATGTTCTCGGCCAACAAAGTCTCGCCCTTGCGATCGCCCTCGGTCAGGGTCACCGAACCCGGACTTGCGACCTGCGCCTTCGCGACGATGTAGTCGACCTTGTTCTTTTTAAACAAGAACTCGATCCCCTTCGCCATTTGATCCGCCACCCCGCGCGACCGATCAATCACTTTCGCGAAATCATATTCGACCGAGCCAACGGAGATGCCAAAGGTCTCCGCCTTCTTCAAACTCGCCATCAGCTCGGCACTCTTGAGCAAGGCCTTGCTGGGAATGCAGCCCCAGTTCAAACAGGTGCCTCCAGCCCGCTCCATCTCCACGCAGGCCACTTTCTTGCCGAGTTGCCCCGCGCGAATCGCCGCCGCATAGCCCCCCGGCCCACCACCAATTACAATAAGATCGTACTTTGCTTCAGACATCGTTCAAAATTTAAACGCCAACCCAGTAGGAGACATCGCGCCATATGTCTAGGACAATGATCGCGCTTGAGCCCGAAATGACACGCGCGGCGCAACGCGCCTAAATATCGATGACGTCGTCGTTGCTGCGCATCGCCCGCCCCTCGGAAAACGTCTGTCTCCGGACCTTCGGATCACTCGAACGGTCGCGATTCGCCCCCCGCCGAACCGACACCCGCGTTCGACGCCGACCACCATTGATCCAGTTATTGAAAATCACATTCAGGATAGAGATAATGAACGCTCCAAAGAACGCGTAGCCAAATCCATCCACCGTAAAGCCCTCAACCAAGTAGCTCGCGAACGAGTACAGGAGCGCGTTGATTACCAACAAGCCGATCCCCATCGTTAGCACCACGAATGGCAATGCGAACAGGACCAACACCGGCTTCAAAATCGCGGAGAAAATCCCCAGCAGCAACACCGCGACCACGAGTGACCCGTAATCCTCGAAGTGTATCCCCGGCAGCAAGTAGCTCCCCAAGAAAACACCCAACGCGCTCACCAGCGCTCGTTTCACAAAAATAGCCATTACTACAAAACCGCTCTCGACCCATCCATACCCCCTTCCGTTCCATTGCCAACCCATTAATTTCGCGCGGCATATGAATAGCCATGGTGGAATTGCCTCAGCTTGAACCCGCCGGGACGGCGAGTTCCACCATCTTACAACTGCCTCAAAGGTGGAACGCGCCGCCCCGGCGCGTTTTTTTTGGGAGAGCACGGAGTCGCGTTGAGGCCTATACACCTCGGCAGAGGTATACACGCTCGGATGAGAACGATTTAACCAAGCTCCGTGCCTCATCGGCAGGATCGGAACGTCTCGAGCGCCGCCGCCTCATTCAGCGCTCCCTAATAAATTTGCCCTGCCCGCCCGATTCGCCTGAATGATCCCCACCTCAAATGCGAATCGCGCTCATCCAGGACCATCTTCGCAACGGCGGCACTGAAAACCAGACCCTCCACATCGCCCAGGGACTGGCCGAGCGCGGCATCGATTCCCACGTCGTTGTCTTCCGCCAAGGCGGCGTTCTCGACGACAAAGCGCGCCAATCCGACTTCGCCTTGCACTTCCTCGAGCAAGGCATCCTCGTCGCCGACTGGTTCGCCCCCGGGCTCGACGCCCTCCTTCGATCGCTCAAGATCGACGTCGCCATCGCCATGGGGCGCATGGCCAATTGCCAAGCCGGACTTCTCTGCCGCCACGACCTCCCCTACAAGGTCGTCGCCACCTTCCGCACCGGAAAAGCCATTCCCTGGCTCCAACGCTTGGCGCTGCGCAAGTCCGACCATCTCGTCGCTAACAGCCACGAAGCGCTCGACCGCGTCGATCGACTCTACGAAATCAAACGAGAAAATTCGTCCGTCATCTACAACGGCTGTATCCGAAAACCGGATAACTCATCACAAAACCCTCTCGCTCCCAAACCCGTCCAACTCGTCAGCGCCAGCATGTTCCGGCCGGAGAAGAAACAAATCCGGCTCCTGCGGATATGCGCCCAGCTCCCAGCCCAGCTCGATTGGCGACTCACCCTCGCCGGCGACGGCCCCCAGCGCGAACCCTGTATCCAAGAAGCGAATCGCCTCGGCATCGAACACCGTGTCCAGTTTCCGGGACTCGTCGACCCCTCCGAACTGTACTCCAAAAGCCACATCGCCGTCCACGCCTCCGCCAAAGAGTCGCTCCCCAACTTCCTCGTGGAAGCCCAAATGTTCGGGCTCCCGGTCGTCGCCTACGATGTCGACGGTGTCGGGGAGACTTTTCGCCATCAAACCTCCGGCTACCTCGTCGACCAGGGTGACGAAGACGCGTTCGTGGAACGACTCGTCCAACTTGCCGAATCCCCCGACCTGCGACTGCAAATGTCCCAGGCCGCGCGAGACTATGCCAAGCAAACATTTTCACCCGAAGCGCAAATCGACGCCTACGTCGAATTGCTCCACAAACTGGCCTGAATTTCACAGAAACGAGCGCGAACCAACGCGACCCTCTCAATGCCCAAGATCCTTTCCGAACTAAAGTCCATCCACCTGCGCGGCGTCCGCCAAAACAATCTCAAAAATATCGATGTCGATATCCCCCTAGGCAAATACATCGCAGTCACCGGACTGAGCGGGGCCGGCAAATCGTCCCTCGTGTTCGAGACGCTCCACGCCGAAGGACAGCGCCGCTACGTCGAAACCTTCAGCGCCTACACGCGCCAATTCCTCGACCTCCTCGAGAAGCCCGATCTCGATTCGGCCGAAAACGTGCGTCCCTCCATCGCCATCGAGCAGAAGAACACCATCAAAACTTCGCGCTCGACCGTCGGGACCATGACCGAGTTGACCGACTTCTTCAAAGTCTGGTTCAGCCACGTTTCCACGCTCTACGATCCCGTAACCGATAAACCAATACACGACGACAACCCCGGAACAATCTGGGAGAAATCGCTCAAACGATGGCGGGGGCAAACCGCCCTCGTCGCCTTCGAAGTGCGACGCCCCGAGAAGCTCGATTGGCCGGAAATATTCCAAAACGTCAAAGCACAGGGCTACTCGCGCTTCATTACCGAAAACGGATCCATCGAACGCGTCGACGACGAGGCCACAATAAAGTCGCTCCCCCAAAAGGCCGACTCAGCCATTCACGTCATTCAGGATCGGATGAAACTCGACTCGCGAAACCGCGGGCGTTTCCTCGAAGGCGCTGAAACCGCCCTCGAGTTCGGAAAAGGAGAACTCGCGCTCTTCGACGAAAACGCCGCTCTGCTGGATCGTTTTTCCAGCGGACTTCGCTCGCCGTCGACAGGCCAGCGCTTCCGTCCCGCTATTCCCGCATTGTTCTCTTTCAACTCGCCCATCGGAGCTTGTCCGGAATGTAGAGGATTCGGACGCGTTATCGAAATCGACTACCGTCTCGCCATTCCGGATACAAACCTGAGCATTTCCGAAGGTCTGATAAGACCGTTCGAAGGACAAGTGTACGGCGAGAGCAAAAAAGACCTCGAACGCGCCTGCAGACGTCTCAAAATCTCCACTACGACACCTTTCAATCAACTCCCCAAAAAACACCAGAAACTTATTATAGACGGGGAACCCGATTTTCGCAAGAAACGCGACTCGGAAGACTGGGACGGCAACTCCTGGTACGGTGTAAAAGGCTTCTTCAGGTGGCTCGAAAAGAACACATACAAGATGCACGTGCGCATCTTTCTCTCCCGCTACCGGGCCTATATCAAATGCCCGAGCTGCGACGGCACCCGTCTCCAGCCGGAAGCGCTCTGTTGGAAGTGGAACGGCTTCCGGCTTCCCGATCTCTACGAGCTAGCGATAAGCGAACTCTACGAGCGCGTCTCCCAAGCGAGAAGCGACACGAAGCCGCAAACCAATCGCCAGGCTGACATGGCTATCGACGCGATTCTATCGCGGCTCCGCTACCTCAACCACGTCGGGCTCGGCTACCTCACGCTCAACCGCCCCGCACGCACGCTGAGCGGCGGCGAAGTCGAACGCGTCACCCTCACCTCTTGTCTCGGCACCTCGCTCGTCGATACGCTCTTCGTGCTCGACGAGCCTTCAGTCGGACTTCACGCCCGCGACATCGACCGCCTCATTCAAATCGTCCGCACCCTCACAGACGCGGGCAACACGGTCGTCGTCGTCGAACACGACGACTCCATGATCCTCGCCGCCGACCATGTTCTCGAAATCGGCCCGGAACCCGGCGCCAACGGCGGGAACATCGTCTTCCAAGGAGATCCCGCCGCGCTGATTGCTTCGGAAAAAAGCCTTTCCGGCAGCTACTTCTCCGGAGCCCGCCGCATCGACCCACCCGCGCGCGTTCGCCCCTTCGCGCTCAAGCCCAAACGAAAATCCAATCCGCGTATTCAAGTACGCCGGGCGAGCAAACACAATATCCACAATTTGGATATCGACATCCCGCTCAGTCGATTCGTCTGCCTCAGCGGCGTTTCCGGATCCGGCAAAAGCACCCTTCTCAACAACGCCCTTTACCAAAACCTGCTCACGCAGCAAGGGAAGCTCGCGGAGGACCCCGCCACAGTCAAGACAATCGCCAGCGATATCGAGTTTACCGAAATCGTCATGGTCGACCAAGGGCCCATCAGTCGGACGCCCCGCTCCAATCCCGCTGTATTCGTCAACGCTTGGGATCCGATAAGAAAGCTATTCGGAGATCTTCCCGCAGCCAAAGCGGAAGGCTACACCGCCTCCAGCTTTTCATTCAATGCGGGCGACGGACGCTGCGAACATTGCGGCGGTCTGGGCTACGAGAAAGTGGAGATGCAGTTCCTCAGCGACGTATTCGTCCCCTGCCCGCACTGCAACGCGAAGCGCTTCAAAGCCGGGCTTCTGGAAATTAAGTTCCTAAACCACTCCATCTCCGACGTCCTCGAACTCACCATCGCCCAAGCGCTCCAGATATTTCAAGAGTACCCGAAAATCCACGACAAACTCGAAGCTTTGGAACAAGTCGGGCTCGGCTACCTGAAAATGGGCCAGCCCCTCAACACCCTCTCCGGCGGCGAATCCCAGCGCCTCAAACTAGTCAAATACCTTTCGAGCCCTACTCGAACCCTGCGTGGTTCGAAGAACGAAGCACGGGTAGACCACTCACTAATTCTACTAGACGAGCCCACGACCGGATTGCACAAGCACGACGTCAAACGGCTCCTCGCGGTCCTCCAGCAAATCGTCGACAGCGGTCATAGCTTGATCGTTATTGAACACAATCTCGACGTCCTCAAGTCCGCCGACTGGCTCATCGAGCTCGGCCCCGAAGCCGGAGCAGACGGCGGCAGACTCGTTTTCCAAGGCCCGCCATCCAAATGCGCCGCCACTGCCAACACCGAAACGGGCAAGTATTTAAAGAGTGAATTTGGAAGAGTGAAGAGTGAAACCTCCACACCACTCCTCGCCGCCGAATCTCAATCCCCCTACAACCCGACCTCCCTACAGCCTAAACCCCTACAACCTAATCCCCTCCACGTCGAAAGTTCCACTTTGGACGTGGTTGGCGCTCGCGAGCACAATCTCAAAAACGTCAATGTATCCATTCCTCACTACGAGCTTTCCGTGGTGACCGGCGTATCGGGATCGGGCAAGTCGACACTGGCATTCGACATCGTTTTTGGAGAAGGACAGCGCCGTTTCATGGAGTCCATGTCACCCTACGCCCGTCAGTTCGTCGAGCAGATGCCGCGGCCCGACTTGGACCAGCTTACCGGGATCCAACCGACCGTCGCCATCGAGCAACGCGTCACCCGAGGCAGCCGCAAGTCGACAGTCGCCACGATCACTGAAGTCGCCCAATACCTGCGGCTGCTTTATTCTCGACTGGGAATTCCCCACAATCCGGATACGGGCGACCCGCTTCTGTCCCAAACTCAAGCCGAACTCCTCAAGCGCGTGCGAACGCTTCTGAAGCAATCGAGCGCCCGCAAAGCCGATCATCTTCTGCTTTGCGCCCCGCTCGTTCGAAACCGAAAGGGCCACCACCAGCCCATTGCCAATTGGATCGGGGATCACGGCTACGAGATGATGCGCGTCGACGGAGAAGTCATTCTCACCGAGGATTTCGAGAAACTCGATCGCTACAAGGAGCACAATATTGAAGTCGTCATCGCGGATCTCGCGGAGATCCGCCGCTCCCCGGCGAAAATCGAAACCGCCCTAAAAGAAGCCCTGAAACGCGGACGCGGCACGGCTCTCGTTCTCGACGAAGACGAAAACGTCCTTTCCTGGCTTTCCACCCTTCGCATGGACGCCGCGACGGGCGAAGCCCTCCCGGAGCTCGACCCCAAGGATTTCTCGTTCAACTCGCACAAAGGCTGGTGCCCTACCTGCCGAGGACACGGGCGACTGTATCCATGGATGCGCGAACGACTCGAGGACGACGAGCTCCTCGCCAAATCGATCGGTGCCGACTCCTCGGACGACGACGACAGCGACGAGGTCGTCGTCTGTCCCGATTGCAACGGGGAACGCCTCAACCGAACCAGCCGCAACGTATTTCTCCCGCTCGTCGGCGGACGCAAGATTTCCCTGCCCAAACTTCTCCAGCAAACGCCGCACGCCTTGCTGGCCACGCTCTCAAAGCTCAAACTCGACGCTCGCGGCCGCATCATCGCCCGCGACATTGTCGATCAAATCCGAGAGCGTCTCCAATTTATGGATAAAGTGGGCTTGGAGTATCTCACTCTGGATCGAGCCACTCAGACGCTTTCCGGAGGCGAAGCCCAGCGCATCCGACTCGCCGCCCAACTCGGCTCCAATCTGGCCGGCGTACTCTACGTTCTCGACGAACCGAGCATCGGCTTGCACGCCCGCGACAGCGATCGACTCATCGAGACGCTCAAGGACCTGCGGGAAAAGGGAAATTCCCTCCTCGTGGTCGAACACGACGATGCCATGATGGAGCAAGCCGACCGGATCATCGACCTCGGCCCCGGCGCCGGTACCCAAGGCGGCGAGCTCATCGCCGAAGGGACGCTGGCCCAGCTAAAGCGAAACAAACAGTCGCTCACCGGCTCATATCTCAAGAAAGGAATTTCCCACCCGCTCAACGGTCGCTATCGTCCCCTGCCAAAGAAAACGGCCAAGTCCGAGGGATGGATCACAATCAAGAGCGTCACATTTCGAAACCTGAAAAACCAGACCCTCACCCTACCGCGCGAGCGACTGACGATGGTCTGCGGGGCTTCCGGGGCGGGAAAATCCTCCCTCGTCCGTGATCTACTCGGACAGGCAGCCGCCTACGCAATCAAAGCGAAGAAGAAAACCGTCACCGGCGCTCAATTCGCCCGCAATGGGAAGAGTATCGAGGGTGAGGAAGGCAATGTTCTTTTCGATACGCTTTCCGGCGTAAACGGGTTTCGATCCGTCATCGAGGTCGACCAGTCGCCGATCGGTAAGACTCCGCGTTCAACGCCCGCTACCTATCTGGGCGTATTCGATATCGTGCGACAATTTTTCGCGAGCCTTCCGGAGTCGAAGATGCGCGGATACAAGCCAGGTCGATTCTCCTTCAACACGCCTCACGGGCGCTGCGACACCTGCGCCGGAGCAGGACGCGTCAAACTGGAAATGAGCTTCATGCCCGACACCTACGTCGTTTGCGAAGACTGCAACGGGTCGCGCTACGGCCCCGAGCTGCTCGATCTCCGTTGGAAGGGAAAGAACATTGCGGACGTCCTCGCCATGACCTTCGACGAAGCCGCGGAGTTCTTCAGCTTCCACTCCCAACTGGGGGAGATCACTCAACTCATGGTCGAAACCGGTCTAGGCTATTTAAGCCTCGGTCAAAGCAGCCCGACCCTTTCCGGCGGCGAAGCGCAGCGACTAAAACTGGTGACCGAGCTCGCCAAAGGCCTGCAGAACTTCACCGAACGCAGCCGAGGCATCAAGCGAACCAATCTCTACATTCTCGAGGAACCCACAATCGGACTGCACCTAAGCGACTGTGAAAAGCTGATACAGCTGCTCCACAAACTCGTCAATCAGGGCCACACCGTCATCGTAATCGAGCATCACCTCGATCTCCTCGCCGAAGCGGACTACCTCGTGGACGTCGGACCCGGCGGTGGGCCCAAAGGCGGCAAGATCCTCTATCAAGGCAATCTCGGCGGTCTGAAGAAATCGAAACGAAGCATCACCGCCGGCTATTTGGAGTCGAAACTGTAAGACAAGATCGAAGAGCCTCTTGAACGCGTACTCGAAAATTCTGGATCAATACGATGGCAAACGCATCGCTCCTTTCGAGGAAATCGCGAACGCGCTGTCGATTCGCCCCGATGCGCTCGAACAAGTCACCGCGATTATCGACTCCGATCACGAACATGCGCACGTAGGCGGCACCTGGATACTCAAGCGGTTGATCGAGCTCGGCTTGGAGACGCCCGCTGGATTGTGTCAGGACATTATCCGATGGCTGGAAATCGCTACCGACAAGAACTCGCGACTACACTTGCTCCAGATTCTGGATCGCATCGAGTTGCCGGACGACTACCACGCTCGGTTGTACGCAGTCGCAACTGAATACGCCACCGATCGGAACACGCTCGTCCGGGCTTGGGCCTACAATGCCATCGCCTTGATCGGCGTTGCGAATCCTGATTACAAAGACGATGCATTAACGAAATTGAAAACCGCCGCATCCAGTGACGCGCCCTCCGTCAATGCCCGCATCCGCAACACAGCGCTCTACAAGGAAATCAAAAACTAACTCTCTGTCGGGGCGTCGCTCGCCCCCGCCCGCGATACCAAAACGAGAGTGGGGCTGTATAATTTTTAACAGTGATCTCTCCGAGATCAAATGCCGCGCTGCGGCAACAGGATCGCTTCGCGAACAGGATTTCAAATTTATTAATGTAGGGCCGGCGCTTGTGCCGCGCCGCGTAGGTTAATCCGAATGCTCCACCTCGGCTGGAGCGCCGGCCCTACGATCTCAACTCTGCAGAACCGAAAACAAAAACCTTATTTCCCTCCCGCCCAGCGGGAGGGATCCTATTGGCCCCGCGCCGCGGGGACTCCTAGCCCCGATTCCGTTAGGAACCCCGACGCAGTCGGCGGCCGGTCGGGGCGATGACAAGAAATCCAAATTCCGTCAGTTGTTCCCTGCCGTAAAAGGGAGCTTATCGAAGGTAGACCCATCGCCGAGCACACGCGGATCGCCATTCGCTTCTAGTACGTCCAAAAGTCGCGTCCTCAATTCGTCCCTCACGGCTCCATACCGTGGATCCTGGGCCAGATTCACGACTTGGTCGGGATCGTCTTTCAGCGCGTACAGCTCCTCCCCCGGACGGCGCCCGAAGGCCCAATCATAGTACTTCCTACCGTATTCAGTTTCTCCATTCAGCACGAGCCACGCTTTCGTTGGCCCCGCGTCGATGTCCGCGTAGGTCACGAAAGTATTGTTGGTCAAGCGCTCCTCGGTGAACGCTTCCCCATCCTTCGGCTCCAACCGATCTCCGCCCGGATACCGGTCGGGCTTGAAGTTGCGAATGTACAAGTAGTCGTCCGTTCGAATCGCCCGATGTGGATACGGCAAATTTCCTTCCCGAGCCATCCATACGTGCCGCTCCCGGCCCGTAACCACAAAGTCGCGACTGGGATCCACGCGACCTCCTCTATCCGACCGAAGCACATTGACCAAACTCCGTCCCGTCATGACATCCGGAACCGAAGCGCCGCCCATCTCCAAAAACGTGGGAGCCAAGTCCATCAAATTGACAAAATCCGTCACCACCCGTCCCGACACCCCCGCTCCCTCATTCCCTCCGTCCCCATCGGGCCACCGAATCGCCAGCGACACGTGCGTCCCCGAATCGTAGAGATCCGTTTTCGAATGCGTAAATCCCGGAATCCCGTGGTCTCCGCTCACAACGACAATCGTATTGTCCAGCTCCCCAGCAACTTCCAGCCGATCGAGCAATAATCCCAAGGCGGCGTCGAAAGCCATCACCTCGCCCAAGTAGTCCGCCATGTCTTCGCGAACGATCGGCACATCGGGCAGGAAAGCGGGGAGTTTTCCTTCGAGATCGTCGGGATTTAACCCCCACAACGCCTTGCCCGATCCCCGTATCCATTTTCGATGGACATTAGTGGGACCAAACCAGTAGCAGAACGGCGCTCCGTCTGGACGATCGTCGAGAAAACTCTCGAAATTCGAGAGCACCTCCTCGTAGAGCATGCGCTTGGCTTCCAGAAGCGACGCCCCATCGTCCATAAGCTTGGTGACATTCTGGGAGAATTGATTGAAGCGCGTACCGGCCGATTCGTATTCATGTTCCCGAGCCCCAAACGGGGCGTCGCGGACCGTACCGGGCGACCACACCTTGTAGGTTTGCCCAATGTGATAGCCGGCATCTTTCAACAGTAGCGGAAACGATGGAATCGAGTCGTCCCATACAGCCCCCTGTAAAATGGCCCCTCGCCCCGTCCGAAAGAAATACTGTCCCGACAACAACGAACTCCGACACGGCGTGCACGACGGCGAATTCACGAACGCGTTGGTAAACAGAACCCCCTCGTCCGCGATCCGATCGAAGTTCCGCGTCAGCACCACTGAGTTGGGGCCCGCTTTACTTTCCACTTCCGCATAAGCGCTAGCGTAGTGCCCCCAGTCGTCCGCAAAGGCGAAGAGAATGTTGGGGCGGTCAGCTGAATGGAGAGAGACCGTCAGCAAATGGGCAAAGACAAGGAGATAGTGGAGCTTCATAAATCTGAAAACGATTTATTCATTCAGTCTCCATGCCCTGATGCGATCAAGCTCTGTCTTTGTTTTTCAACAGAAACCGAAAAGAGCTAGGAGGCAGCAACGATAGGTTTCAGGAGGAACACTAGGAAAATCGTGTACTGTTTCTGAGATTTTATCCACTAGCAGTTTAGATATTAATCTTTTGACAAAATGGGGTCTTGGTCCATCAAGGACTCCACCATTCGCACTCTTCTGCACGGGCAATCCAAATTAAAAACAAGCCATCTCATGTTACTCAAATTCAAACGCCTACTGACTCAACTCGCCTTCGTGATTGCGCTATCGCACACCGTGCATTCTGCAACAATCCTGTGGACCAAAGACCTTCCCGACGGAAACTACATCTACGAAGTAGGGAGCGACGGGTCGGTGGCAATCACAACGTGGGAATCCAGCGAATCCAGCGTCTTGTATTGGTACGACTATTCGGGCGAGCTCATAGCTGAGCTCGATAGGAGCCAATCTCCTTTTGTAGAATCCATTAGACACGTAAGCGAGAGAGACCTGCTCTATGAAGGTCGAGACGCTGAGTACAATCGATTTACTGTATCCGCTTCGCTCGATGAAAATGATGAGAGCGACGAAGTGAAAATCCATCACGATTTCACAGGAAACAGAAACCCAACCGTGATGGCATTTCCGTTCTTCCTTTCACGAGTAACCGGCCAAAGCGACGTGGCTACATTCACCCTTTGGCTGATTGCAGATCAGCCCGACATCTCGGTAGTTGGCGATATCGTAACTGGCGCCTCGGAGGACACGCTTCACATTCGTTGGACGACAGAGCCGCGAGCAATCTACAAGATTCAGGTTTCAGGTGATCTTGAGACTTGGACAGACTACACGGACGAGATCCAAGGAGACGGAACAACCAAATTCGAGGACATTCCAATTACAGAAGAATCGCAATTCGCGCGCGTCGTTCAGTTATGATGCAGTTCCGCGAAGATTGGCTAGTCTATCTTTCGGCGACAGATCAACAGGCTACCCAAACAAAAAACCGCTCGGCGTAACACCGAGCGGTCGAAAGTCGATTGCGTTTAGGACGCGCTTCTCAGCCCGCGCCGTAGGGCAGCGAGGAGTCTTGCAAGAAGATCAGCACGCGGCCGTCGCGCATCTTCACGTAGCCTTTTGTGTACTCTACTTTCGTCTCGGTCTTGTCCGGACCGGTAAAGTAGTAGTGGCCCATGGCGATGGCGATGTTTCCTTGGTACTTAACGGTGTGGTTGTCGAACCGCACTTTCGACCAAGGTTTGAGCGCGAAGCCTTTGTCTTCAGCGTACTTCGAATTGCCTGCGACAAAGTAGGAAAGCGCTCCCTCCAGATCGGGGCGGAACGGAGTCTCGGCCGCCAAGGTAGGCTTGAATTGGATAGCCCCCAACTCAAACGCGTAGGCAGAACGAGCCGCTTTTTTAGCTACTTCCGTCGCCTTGTCGCCTGCTTTGCCAATCGCGACTACGGCGTCTCCCCAGCCTTTCTGAGCGGCGGCGACATCGTCGGCTGTGATCAGCGGCCCAGTCGGCAGTTCGCCGCTGTGCTTGGCAAGCCCATGGTGACCGGCATTAACAACGTGAGCGGCGAAAAGGGCCGCGAGGATCAGTGATAAGAGGTGTTTCATGTTAAGTGATAATTAAGTTCGCAAACTTTACGTCTCGGACTTCGACAAGATTGCATTTTTTGTGATATTTTTTTCGCGAAACAAATTTCGTATGTTACAGTTGTGAAAACTGACTTGCTCCCTCGAGGCGAGCGTATCGGAAAACGCCGCGCTCTAACGCGCCGTCGCCCGAATTCGGGGTTGCTTGAAAGTGTTATTCGCGTTCGTCTCGATCTTGCGAATCCAGCGTTTGCAGAAAATCCCTTGTGTCGCCAACAGACGCGAAGTCTTCCAGGGCCGAGAGAGTACGACACGAGTAAAGAGTCATCAGATCATTGAGCTCTCCGAGTAGAGATCGCTTGGCAAGTCCCGAAGCACTCCAGGTAGCGGCCGACATTCCGGCTGGGCTCACACGCGTTGATTATCGAATTTCTGGCACGAGAAAACGCGCCGGGACGGCGCGTTCCACCTTAGACACTAGTGGAGTCAGGTGGAACCCGCCGTCCCGGCGGGTTTGAACTGACGTGTACGCGCTAAGCGGGACGAAAACGGTTGCGAAGAACCGCATAGATTGAGTTTTATTTTGCATCCGCGGCATGGTGCAAGCGCCAGCCCTACGTTTTCGACTTTTTGGACCTCTCCTATGCGCCCCCTAGTTCGAGGAGTTGCTGGTCGCGAGGGTCTCTCTGCGCAACTGATAAAACCGCTTTCCGGATCCGGAATCGGGATCGGTCAGGACGACTTCTTCGCTGATTTGTTCGCAATATATATCCAATCTATGCATACGTTCTCCCTACGAGCAATGAGTCGATCCAAAAAGAAGTCACCCTACTCCCCCTTCACCACCGCTAATTCCGAGAAAGAGGACAAGCAATTGGCCAGTCGACGCGACCGCAGAGTGAATGCGGCTTTGTTGAAAAGCGATGAAGACGACGAAGCCCTCGTGAACCGAAAGTCAACCAGCGACGTCTGGGCATTCGACAAAGACGGAAAGAGACGAGTCGATCCGAACAAGGAACCCAAGGCTTTGAGAAAATAGCTCGGAACACCGTTCGAATTCGCAAACACTCGCGCGATTATGATACGCATCTATGGAATTCGTGAACGACTGGACCCGATCAAGTCGGCCCTGTCCGACGTCATCAACCAATGCCTAGTCGAAGCCCTCGCTTTTCCAGCGAACAAACGCGCTCACCGGTTCTTTCCCATGGAGAAAGCCGATTTTTTCTATCCGGAAGGCCGATCCGACGCGTACACGGTGATAGAGATCGCGCTGATGACCGGGCGTTCCACACAAGCGAAGAAGGCCCTGATTCACCTGCTCTTCTCGAAGATCGAATCGGAACTCGGAATCGCCCCGGTCGACGTCGAAATCACCCTCTTCGAATCCCCGCCGGAAAACTGGGGATTTCGCGGAATGACCGGCGACGAGGCGAAACTGGACTATCGGATCGATGTCTAAAAAACCTTGTTTCCCTCCCGATCAGGGGGAGGGATCCTATTGGCCCTGCAGCGCGGGGACTCCTAGCCCCGATTCCGTTAGGAACCCCGACACAGTCGGCGGCTGCATCGGGGCGATGACAAAAAAACAGGATTGTCACCGCGCTCCCGCTCAGCGGGATCGCTAGGATCCCTCCGACGAGTCGGAGGCAAATAGGTTGTCTCCTGCGTCGACAAATAAGGTTAGCTTCGATTGCTTGATCAAACTACGCGGCGCTTCGCAAGCGAAGGCCCTACGATTCTGAATAATCATGAGCTTCACACTTGATAAGGTTGTCCCTTGGGGACGCTCCTTCGACGAATACCGCGACATGTTCTCCTTGTCGTCCGAAGACCTGAATAAACACATTCTCGGGTGCGGAGATGGTCCAGCGAGTTTCAATGTTGAACTGACGAGTCGCGGCGGTTCGGTTCTATCCACAGATCCGTTGTACCAGTTTTCTCGCGACGAAATCGCGGAACGAATCGACGCGACCTACGACGAAATCCTCACTCAGACGCGTTTGAACCAAGACGAATTTATCTGGGATTCCATCCCATCCGTCGACGCCCTCGGGCAGATTCGACGACAGGCAATGGACGCTTTTTTAAAGGACTACCAACCAGGCAGCGACCGATACGTGAACGCCGCCCTGCCCGACTTGCCGTTCGAGGACAACGCATTTGAACTCGGGCTCTGCTCCCACTTTCTCTTTCTCTACAGTGAACAGTATTCCCTCGAGTTTCATATCCAATCGCTCAAGGAACTCGCCCGCGTGTGTCGCGAGGCGCGCGTCTTTCCCCTGCTCGAACTCGGATCAAAGAAATCGCGACATCTCGAACCCGCGCTGCAAACGCTCGTCAAAGCAGGCTACGAATGCAGCATCGAGACAGTGCCCTACGAGTTCCAGTGCGGAGGAAATCAAATGCTGCGTATTGGGAAACTCATTACTTGTTAGAGATTCTCCACTATACCGACTAAGGTAGGGCTCGATCGTGGTTCGATAAAGCTCACCATCCTGAGTCTGCCGAAGGACCGAGCCACCGACTTTGTCGGGGTCTAGACGAGCCGAATTCTAGCAGGAAAAAACGCGCCGGGACGGCGCATTCCACTTAAAGCGTCTGGAAAAGGAGGTGGAACCCGCCGTCCCGGCGGGTTTTAGCTGTTGAATCCAAAACTACGATGCGCCTCGGGCCCGAAGGCACTGCAGATTCATCTGGATCAATCGTTCGGGTCGACCAAGTTGCGCCAATCGGGATAGATCGGACGGTGCGTGTCAGTGCGCTGGCCCTTGATCGTCGGCGCGGGCGGCGTCTGATCAAGAAAAGCCTGCAACTGATTACGAATCCGTTCCGCCCGCTCGCCCGCTTCGCCGATAGCGAGATCGTTGGCTTCTTTCAAATCTTTCGGCACTTCGTAAAAGCGTCCATCGCGGTAGAGCTTGAATCGCTCCGTGCGAGCGAACTGAGCCGGGGTCTTGTTCCAGTAAGGCTGATAATGCATGAACACCCAGTCGCGCGGGTTGCCTTTTTCACCTTTCAGCCTTGGCAAAAAACTGCGTCCGTCAATGGGATCGCGATCACCGCGCTCCGCTCCGGCCGCATCCATGAGCGTGGCGTAGAAATCGGTGAAGTCGATCAAGTCGTCTAGCGCCTTCCCTTTCGGTGTCTGCCCTTTCCAATACGCGACGAATGGAACGTGCGTCCCCATGTTGGTCGGCCCGCCTTTGCCGCCTTTGATGTCCATCCCGTTCCAACGCGAAGTGATCGGAGTACCCGTGCCGTTGTCGGCGGTAAACATTATGATCGTGTTTTCCGCAATACCCAGCTCCTCGGTCTTGTCGGCGATTTTCCCGATGATTTTGTCCATGTAATTCACCATGGATACAAAGTGCTCTTTGTTGCGCGTTCGGTCCCACTTGTTGGCGTCCGCTGTCGGGGCGTCGCCAATCGTGTCGGGCGTGGGCACGAACGGATCGTGCACGAGCACCATCGGATAGTAGGCGAAGAATGGCTCGTCCTGATTGCGCTCCATGAAGTCGCACAGGTAGTCGCTCATCAAATCGGGCCCATAGAGTCCCGCGTTCTCCTCTTTGGTGATGAACTTGCCGTTGGACTCGATGGGGGCGTTCCAAAAACGCTCCCCGCCTTTGCCACCCGCTTTTCCCGTCGTCAATTGCCACAAGTAGTACTCGTCGAAGCCGGCCTTGACCGGGCGCATGTTGTCATCGTGGCCGGGCAATTCGTTGTACAGTCCGTTGAGCTGCCACTTGCCGACGATGAGTGTCTTGTATCCGTTTTCTTGCATCAGGTGACCGAACGTCTTGTCGTTCGGGTTCAGGTAGCCGAAGTGGGTGTAGTTGCGAAAATTGTACTGGCCGGTCATCAGCTTCACCCGCGACGGCGTGCAGATCGGCGTGGAAAAGCAGTTTTTGAACCGCAAGCCTTTTGCGGCCAAGTCGTCGATGCGTGGGGTCAAGTAGTCTTCAGCGCCGTAGCAGCCAATGGCTTCCCAACTGACGTCGTCCGCCATAATGAGAATGACATTGGGCTTATCTTCGGCAGGTCGGCCGGCATTTCCGGCGACAAGAAGGCAGAACGAAGACAATACAAAAGCGATGGTAAAACGGATCATGGGAAACTCCGTAGACTATTTGAGCAACGAGGTCACCCATTTATTTCTTTGTGGCTAGAACAGATTGAGAGCAGGTCCGGAGTGAAACTCCTCCCCTCTAGCTTGACGCATCGGGCGCTCCAGAATTTCAATCAACCAGAACGATCTTTCTCAGGGGAAAAAAACAAACGAATCAATGAATTCCTTGATTAAGTTACCCAACAGGAACATAAGCACACTGCTCTCGCGCACGCTCATAATTCGAGCCATTCATGAAATCCAATCTACCCCGCTTTTTGAAAATCGCTATCGCAATGGTGTTAGCGTGCGTGTTTGCGTCGATAGTATGGTACGGCAGTCAATCGCGTAATACCGAGGCGAGCCAGCCGACAGGGAACCACTTGGGAGGCAGCGCCTTTCACGATGCGGCCGAAGAACCGCACAGTACAGAGAAAGTGAGAGAATCAATTGAGCTGGCCGAAACGATACTCGTTTCACTGAGCGACAAAGACCAGCCGAGATTCGTTCCACGCGCCGACCCTAGAGCCTGGAGCAACGTAGTCACGCTGGAGTCGAGAGACACGCCAATCGAAGAATCCCACCGACTCATTCTAAGACAGCGTATCGCTGAAAGCAGCGGGTTCGATTCGCCCGTGCTCCTGGAAGAATTAGTCGAAATCGATCCAGCCACAGGGTATGCGCATTCCAAACTCGTATCGGCAATGATTGCCGATGAGCTCCTCGTCACATTTCCAGCCAACTTCAACTCGCAAGACATTGACGAACTAACTGACCACATTGGGTGGGATCTCAAACGACGGATTGACCGCTCAGATACGTTCGTTCTGAAAGCGAAGCGAATCGATATTGACTCGATATCAAACGCGATCGACCGCGCTAAAACCTATGAGACCGCTCATACCCCATTCACAGCGGAGCCCAATTATATAATCTACGCTGCTGCGACGACCCCAAACGACACCTACTACTCATCCGATCAATGGGCGCTGAATGGTGATTCGCCCGGACTAGAAGATATTGACGCCCCCGAAGGATGGGATATTCGAACCGACGCGTCGAACTCGGTTATTGCGATTCTGGATACGGGCATCAACATTCGACACGAGGACCTTTCAACCAACATTTGGCAAAACCAGTTGGAAATTGATGGCAATGCTATTGACGACGACAACAATGGATACATCGACGATGCGTTCGGATTCAATGCGATTGCTAAAAACGGCAACGGCATAGACGACAACGGACACGGAACACATGTAGCAGGCATTGCCGGCGCTGTTGGCAACAATGGCAAAGGCATCGCCGGGGTCGCTTGGAAAGCGAAACTCATGCCGGTCAAGATACTCAACTCTGACGGAGCCGGGACACTCGAAAGCGCGATCTCCGGAATTCAATACGCAATCGCAAACGGGGCGGATATAATAAATGCCAGTTGGGGAGGAAACGACCGATCAGCCGCGCTCCAGAACGCAATCAACCAGGCCGAATCAGCTGGTATTCTGTTTGTAGCGGCCGCCGGAAATTCTCTCGAAAACATCGACGAAAAACCGCACTACCCTGCAAGCTACTCGAACAGCAACATCGTCTCGGTCGGTAGCGTCGACCCTACAGGACTCCCGTCCAACTTCACCAACTACGGTTTCAGATCAGTAGACATTTTCGCCCCTGGACAAGACGTCATTTCAACATGGCACGAAGCGAACGACGCTTACGCAATCGCTGAAGGCACTTCCACCTCCGCGCCCTTGGTTTCCGGCATATTGGCGCTGCTCATATCCGAGTATCCTACTGACGACTACAAATCCCAAATTCGGAGATTGCTCCACAAGGCGAAGAAACGCGATCATTTGGACCAATTTACCCATTCGAAGGGCTTCACGAACCTCTTCGCATCGCTCTCGGCAAGCACACCTCCCCATCCCCCGGAATTTGACCCCTTGCCCAGCACGCGAACCTACTCCGAGCTCCAAGGTGAATCAATTTCGATCTCGGCCTCCGCAACCAGCCCCAATGGCGTCAGCTACCAATGGTTCCACCAAGGCGCAGCGATAGACGGCGAAACATCGAATACACTCGTCCTTGACTCTGTCCAGACCTCCCAGTCCGGCTCCTATCGACTGGACGCGTTTAACAGCGATGGGGTATCCTGCATACCCTTTCAACTGACGATAATAGGTGAACGGCTTGACCTGAAGCAAAGCGCCGGATTGGAAAACATCACACTGTTCACTCCAGACGGAGTGTTTCGTCCCGATTTTTCTGACGATTCGTGGGATGGAAACTCGATATTCAGTGAGTTTCAAAGCGAAATTTTTTCCGGTACTCTGAACGCCAAAGTTGAAGGCCCGAAAGAACTTCGATTCTACTGGAAACAATCTCCACTTGCTGGATACACGACCAAACTACTTGTCAACGGCATCGATACACAGCTTTCCCCAACAGAGGACTGGACCCCGGTTGTCGTTCCCGTCGAAAGCGCGTCCAGGTCCACAGTCAGCTGGATTGTTCTACGCGACGCAAATACTCCACTCAATCCAGCGGACGGACTGCACATTGATGGGTTTGAACTCTACGATATTGGCAAACCCACACCGCTGATCATATCACAACCCACCTCCATCCAAGCGACGATCAATTCGCGAGCTGAACTAGAGGTTGCTGTCTCCCTTCCTCAAGAGAGCGCCTACCAATGGATCAAAAACGGAGCCCCTATCCCAGGAGCGAATTCAAAAACGCTCGTATTTGACTCCCTAACGCTCGCAGACGTCGGCACTTACAACGTCGAAGTTACCAACCAGCATGGCGCAACCAAAAGCCGGAACGTCACAATCCGACTGGACGGAAGCGCCGCCCAAATCGTCTCGCAACCAGATTCCTTCATCACTCGACAAGCGGGCGACAATCTCACTCTGAATTTCATTCTAGAAGGAACCGACCCAATCCAGTATCAGTGGTACAAAGGCGAACAGGCGTTGTCTCTGGAAACATCCAATCAACTCCAGCTCTGGAATATTGGTCCAATTGATCGAAGCGACTATCGTCTGGAGTACTTCAATCCAGGGATGGACGCGCCACGCCTATCCGACAGTGTTTTCTTGTCTATTGAAGAGAAAATTCCTCCGACAATCCTTGGCGCCCTACCCGCCACCGTCACTTTGAACATTGGAAGCGACCTGCAAATTAGCGGCGGGAACGCCGCGGGTACGGAACCCATCGAGTATCAGTGGTACAAGGACAACGAACTGCTCGAAGGCTTCACAGCTGGAGATCTGATTATCAGCGGCGTCAACAACTCAGATGCGGGAGTCTATCACTATGAAGCGAGGAATTCATACGGTTTCGTTCAGAGTGGTCGTACTCGAGTTGTAGTTGCAGACGAACTCGTCGGAAACGGACTGGACAACGAAAACCAGACATGGCGCGTCAACGCTTGGAGCAACACGCTGCTGACGGTAGACACAATCGACTCCTATGACAATGACGATTCCCTCTCAATCGAGCGCGCCTCCGATGGTAGCCCGTTCACTGCATCGTTTTCCACAACAATCTCCGGTCCCTCGAATGTGAGATTCGCTATCAAGGAATCTGCAATCCCCGGGGACTATTTCTTCCTCTCCCTCGACAGTACTCCCCTTAACACATACATGGTTACCGATGGTGAAAATGGCTGGAAACAAATTGAATTCTTCGTCCCTGACGGAGAACACGAACTAACGATCAACTTCGAGGCGCGCTCGAACGACGGACGGTTCCATCTCGATTCATTCGCCCTCTCAAAAGCGCCACTCTTCCTACAGCAACCACAGAGTGGATACTACTCGGTAGGCAAATCTGCATCTCTCTTTTTTGATGCGAATGGAGAAGAGCCCATTCAATACCAATGGTACAAGGATGATGCGCCGATACCAGGAGCGACAAGCAATTCTATTGTCCTCGAAAACCTGTCCGTATCCAATTCTGGAACATACCACGCAGTGGCAACCAACGTTCACGGCTCTCGGCAAACTAACCCGGCGACTGTGAGCGTACTGGCCGATTCGACTCTTTTCGATGCGAGCAGCTCGTTCGAAATATCTGCAGGGGGTGACGCCCCTTTCCTGTGGAACCCGAGAGAAAATAGCGATACGGACCTCGCTCTCAAAAGCAGCCCGTTGACCTTCAACCAGACGTCATGGATCGAACTTACTGTCACCGGTCCAACAACGCTTACCTGGGACATGAAAAACGCTAGCATGTCGTACTCGATGTTGATCGATGGAAACAATACGAGCTATCCGGCTATAGTTTCGAATGACTGGAGCTCCTACGCTATTGAAGTTGCCGAGGGGACCCATACCTATCGCTGGATTAGCAACGGCAATAGCGCAGGCACCGAATCGGAGAAAACGCTCTGGCTGGACAACTTTAACGCCACGGAAAACCCCGTCGCTATCGCGGGTTTCGATAGTCGATCATTTGCGTTGGGCGACCCAAACGCCCAACTATTTTTCTTCGTCTATGGAAACGAGCCATTCTCCTTCGATTGGTTAAAAGACGGAATAGAATGGAATCCCCCCAATCAAATTGACTCAGACTCGAGTTCAGCGGTCCAATTCAAAGGGTTCACAGAGAACGACGCGGGCCTTTATCAACTCCGCGTCACCGATGCAGACGGGAAACAGTCAATTTCCAATCAAATAGAGTTAGTTGCAGATGGTTCGATCACTGCATCGATCGACTTGATCTCAGGGTTTGCCATTCCTAGCGGAGGACCGAATTGGTCGATAGACAACCACGACTTCGTCAATGGAGAGTCATCGCTTCGAATTGACGGAACAGGCGCCACGACAAACAATGGCTCTTTGTCAATCTACCAGGTCGGTAAACGAACTACTCGCTTCTTCATCAAAACCGAAGGATTTTCCGATTCGGACGAGGTATACTACTACGACCACAACAACTTTCGAAGAAAACTCACTTCGAATATTAACTGGACCCAAATATCTACTTCTACCTTCGATGGTCCAGAAGGCTACCGAGTCGCAGCAATTGAGTATTATATACAAAATTTGGATACTGCTAAAATCTGGATTGACTCAGTCACATCCGACAATGCGCCTCGCATCACTCGTCAGCCGGAAAACTTGTCGGCGGTCAACGGATCTTCTCATTCAATCTCGGTAGAAGCTGTTTCCGTCTTCGAGACAACGTATCAGTGGTTCAAAGACAACAATCCCATTCCAGGAGCGCAATCTTCTGAACTTCACTTCGACTCAACAAGCCAAAGCGACGCCGGAAGCTACTACGCGCAACTCACAAGTGGTGGGGACTCAATAGTCACCGACACCGTTTCAGTTTCAATCGCCAACAACGATTTTCCCAATGCGGCCGACTTCCCTTCTGCACTCATATCAACTTCGGGGCAAAAACTTTGGACCGTTGATGCGAATACCTCGAAGTCAGGCGGTTCCAGCCTGCGATCCGGCGCGATCGTCTCCGGCCAAGAGACCTCACTTGTATTCGATGTCAAAGCGCCTGCCAATATGGGATTCTACTTCCGATCCGACTTAAGCGATGAATACGACGTTCGAATGACCGTGGACGGGGATTCAGGGTACAACATACGTTCAAATCAATGGCAGTACATTAGTTTTTTTGTCACAGGAAGTGGATACAAACGCGTAACCGTCTCGATTTCGCGAGAGTCCCCTCTGGACGCTCCCGCATCGGAGGACGGATTCGCCTGGCTCGACGAGCTGACAGTTCGTCCACTCGCAAATACTCGGTACGATCAATGGGCGAGGAGTTTCGCCAACCCAACCGCGTCCAGCGATTCCGCGTCGCTCGCCGACCCGAACGCCGACAGCGACAACGATGGAATCCCCAATATCGCTGAGTTTCTTTTCGCTCTCGATCCATTCAGCGCCAGTGAGCTCCCAGCGTTCATCTTGACAGAAAGTGGATTTCAAATCTCCTACAACGAGAGAACCAGTCAAGACTACCAACTGGTCTTTGAAAGCAGTTCGAATCTTCTCGACTGGGGCCCTATTCGAATCTCAGCCGCGATCAGCAATTCAGAATTGGATGTTCAAACAGTTGACGCTCTGTTCCCGCTTCTACTAAACGCTGATACAGCGATGTTCATTAGATGGCGCATTGAACCGACCAAAAGCGAGTCAGTTTCGAAATAGTCTGCTCAGTATCGATCACCGTTCTCCACCCCCAGATCCTACAAGTTGCCCTCGGGGATCCCTTATGACTCCTGACCGATTTGCCAAAAAACGGGCGAGCCCGAAGACCCGCCCGCCCATATTGCGTCGAACTAACTACAAGAAACTATCTAGAGAATTTACTTCCACAGCGACATCAGCGAATTAAACGGGTCGTACACCAGACTCGCTGCATTTCACGCCTGACCTGACCACTCGCAACAGAATCGCAAACACGAAGGTCGATTATCAAAACAAAAAACCTGTAGTCGGAAAATTGTTACATTGACAGCCCGTGCCAAGATTGTGAATGACGAATACTTTTTCTAAACTATTTCAATCGTAACGGATTCGGCGCAATCAGCGCGATTTGTCACGTTACCGCGAGCTCTCAAACCACCTCGCAATTCGTTTTCTAGCGGTGAACACGCTCGAACCGCAACCAGCGGATTGGCGATTAACAAGATCTGGAAGCGATTTTGATCGAACGATTCGAAGTTAATTCTCCATGCCAGCGACGATGGACTCGCTGTATTTGAATTCGCCAGTGAACGCGTCGTAGTACTTGAAGATCACTTGCGGGTGCGGATACGCGACCCAACGCTCGTCGCCCCGTTGCAAGGGGCTGTTGAACACGTTGTTCACTTGAACGACGCAGTAGTGCGGGTGGACGCGCTCCAGTCGCGGCATGTCGGAAAAAACGTAGGTCGACCAGCGAATGTCGCACTCGCGCGGGCCGTATTTGAATTTTCCATTCGCAGGACGATTCCCTTCGTCGTCCGCTGGCACGTGGTTGACCGAGTTCCCCGGTCCCGAAGCGAATTCCCAAACGTTGTTGAGCACCTTGATGGCGAATGAATTATGGAGGTCGCCAGTCAGCATGAAAAACTGCTTGGGGCTGTTCGCCTCGAAAAAGTCGATCAGCCCTTCGCGCTCCTCTAAAAACACCGTCCAGGCGTCGTCTTTCGCTACCGACAGATTCTTGTCGTTCCCTCCCCCGCTCCCCACGTGGGGAATCATAAAATCCACCGAGGAGGCCATAAAGAAAAAGTCGGCGTCGGACTTCGCGATGCTGTCCTTAAGCCACCGGAGCTGCTGCTTGCCCAAAATCGTTGCGCCGGGCTTGTCGGGCTGAGACACGTCGTGCAGCGACCGGTGCGAGCGCGTATCGAGCATGAAGAACTCGCAATTGGCCACGCGAAACGACCCATAGGAACGGCGGCCCACCGAGTACGCGGCTTCCCCGTCCGCCCGGCCCGCCGGCTCGATTCGCAAGCGGTTCCCGTCGACGATTTCGACGATTTGATAGACGCCGGCATTCGGATCCCCCGCAATGAAATCAAAAGATTCCGACTTGATGCCATCCGTCGAATGTCCCCAGTGAACCATTACATTGGCGTGGTCGTTCAAATCCATACTGGTGAAATCCGCGTTCGGATCGTACAAAATGTCGCTCCCTTCCTCAAAGCGAGCCCTCCCGAACCGGGATTCCGCCGTGTGGGCGACCGGATTGGCCCAGCCCAGGTAGTCGAACCAGGCCTCCACCGCTGTATCGCGAAACACAGCCCTCCTGTTTACGTATCCAGTTTCTCCGGTTCCGTAGATGTCGTTGAGCAGCTCATGGTCGTCGAAGGTAAAAAACGAGGGGACGTTGCTGTGCCACTCCATCATGTTGCGGCCGCGGCTCATGTACGTTTTGTAGTTCTCCCAAACGCCGACCACCGCCGGAGCGACATCCACAATGTGCGGCACCGCTTCCCCAGGTTCCATTCGCACCTGCGCCTTCCACGCGGACGCCGGAAAATCCCGATCCTCTTCGTAGAGCCAGTCGCCATTGAGAATGGCGAAATGCACTTTGTCCGCCACCTGCTCGTTCAGCGTATCGTAGATCGGCATGCTCGGCCCCCAACTGCCCACCCAGCTCTGATTGACGCAGGAGACGAACTCGAACTGGAAGTTGAACAGCCCTTCCGGATTGTGCACCGGATCCGCGAAGTCGTCTCCGCTCGGGAGAGTCTTGAACGTTCCTTCCAGCCCCTTGTCCAGCGTGTAGTAGTAAAGCGTGTCGGGATAGAGATTCGTGAGCGTGATCACCACCGTGTTGTCGTTCTCGATTTTGGACATCGCCGGCTCCGAGACCATCAGCTGTTTGAAGCGCTCCGTGCCGTAGCGCACCGAGACCTCGCCCGGGATATTGGTGCGAGCCCAAATGCTCATCGTGGTCGCGCCCGGGCGGCCCAGCATTGGACCATGGGTCACTTTTAAATCGACGAGCGATTTGTCGGCAAACACTGTCGCCGCAGTGGCGACAAGACACAGAATCAGGGTAGCGAATTTCATCCCCCTCAGTTAGAGGCCAGAACGGTCCGACGCCAAGTCATTACTCTAGGACCGGCAGGTGAATTCCGGACTGGAACCTCGTCCGGCGCGACCGACGGAACGCCCGATGGCTCTCGGAGTCTCAATTGGACCCCACCCCCGCTCCGGCAATTCCTAATTGCTATCAGAATGTTCGCCCCTAAAGTCCTCAAATAAGTTGATGCGCATATCAAAACCTAGGACAAACCCCAGTCATAGCGTTCTCCCCTGGATTCTCTGTGCCGCGGTCTCGATCGTCTCCCTCTCCGGGGCTAGGCTCGAGCACCTCCACTTCCAGACATTCGCGGACAACCGGGATCTGCCGTCTCCTTGGGTGAAATCCGTCCACCAAGACGTGCGCGGCTACGTTTGGCTCCTGACCAACAACAATCTCGTCCGCTACGACGGCGAGCGTTTCAAGATCTATCCCCCGAACCCGGACGTTCCCGGCAGCTTCCCGAGCAGCAAGCCAATCGCCATCCTGACCGACTCCAACGGATGCTTGTGGATCACTGCCCCACAGGGACTGAGCAAGTTCCAGGAGGAAACTGAGACCTTCGACGTGTTCCCGCTCTACGAAAATGGAGTCAGCCTCCTCCAGTCGACCCAGGCGATCATCGAAACCTCCGACCAGCGCATCATGGTCGGCGGTCTCAAAGGGCTCTTCGTCTTCGACCCAGTCGAGAAGCTCTGGATTAAACGATATACCCAGATCGACGCGAACGAGACCCGCCTTCGCCGGATCATCGAAACTCAGCCCGGGGAATTCCTCCTCGCCACCTCCAACGGAACGTGGCGTTTCGAGTCGGAATCCGAGCGCTTCACTCGCGTTCCCCTCGTCGCCGACGACGGGACCGAAGTCGGAAAACTGGCCCTCGCCTCCGTCATCGTCGATCTCCTCGGGCGCTATTGGATCGCGACCGAGCACCAGCAGCTTTACTGCTTCGACAAGGACCTACGCGAGGTCTCGTTCACGATCGACGGCCTTGCGAGAGAAGAAGTCGAATTCCGTCGCGTTCGCGATCTCTACCAGGACTCCGACGGCACAATCTGGGCCGCCTCGTTGCAAGACGGACTCGTCGCCCTGCCGCTCGACTCGTTCGACTTCCAAACGATCGAATCAAACGTCACCACCGACCAGACCATCAACCAAAGCACCCTCTTCAGCATCCAGGAACTGAACGACGGCACCCTGTGCTTCAGCACGCTGAACTCCGGGGTTTTCATGCTCGATTCGAAACGACTGCCGCTCGACTTCTATCCCATCGACAGCGAGACCGAAGGGTACTCGATCAAGAATCTGAGAAATCTATCGCGCGGACCCGACGGCAGCGTCTGGCTGGCGAGCCCGCGCGAGCATATCCAGCGCTACAACCCCGCCACCGACCAATTCGACAGCCCGATCGCGAGAGCGTCAAACGCCCGCCTACTCAGGAAAAAGACTATCCTCTCCATTTCCGCCGACAGAAAAGGGGACTTGTTCATCCTCACCGACGATGAAATCCTGGTATTCAACCCCAGCGCCAACTCCCTCCGAAAACTCGAAATCGACTTCGAGGAAATCGGCGCCACCAAACGAGCCTACCCGATTGAGATTCATTGCGACCAACTCGGAAAACTCTGGCTCATCGGCAGATCGGTTTTCAAACACGACGTAGCTACCGGAGAGACAACCCGGCTCGCAGCCCCGGAAGCCTTCGACGACGACTTCATCCGGGCCATGAGTTTCACCGAGCTCCCGGACGGGAACATCTGGTTTGGCACCCGCCAACGCGGCATCCACCTTTACGACCGGAAAGCCAACACGTTCACGCGCGATTTCACTCGCCGTGAATTCCCCGCCCGAATGCAGCAACGCATCGTCTACGACCTGCGCGTCGATCAAAGCGAAAATCTCTGGCTCGCCACCAACACCGGCCTCATGCGCCTCGACAAAAACCTCGAGCACATCGACTACTTCACCGACATCGAAGGCATTGGTCGATCCAGCGTCAACAGCCTCGAAATCGACCCCACCGGCAAAGTTTGGCTCGCCTCCTCGCGCGGGCTCTTCCGCTTCGATCCCGAAAAACGCGTGGCCCGACGCTTTTCCGAAACTCACGGCGTCAACGCCCAGAAATTTCCGAGCCGAGCCATGTCCCTCTCGCCCGAAGGGATTCTCGCGATCGGCAGCTTCCAAGGCCTCAACCGCATCGACACCACCCAAATGCCCGAGGCCTACACCCCGCTCACACCCATCATCTCCGGAGTGTTCAGCTCGATCGCCGCCAAAGGGAAAACCGAATACAGCACGAGCCTGCAAAACAGTAGCGGAATAGACCAGCCGCTCGTCCTAGACTACGACAGCAACACCGCCACCTTCCAGTTTACGAGCTTCAACTTCACCAACGACCCCGAGAGCGTGTTGCTATACAAAGTAGACGGCCTCGTCGAAGAGTGGACCGAGGTCGAAAACCGCAACGAGCTCAGCTTCCCCAGCCTGCCGCCGGGCCAGTACGTTTTCAGGCTCAAAGCCCTCAACAAAAACGGAAACCTCAGCAGCGCGGAATCCAATATCCAATTCGCGATTCTCCCGCCGTTCTGGAGAACCAGCACATTTGTAGCCATTGTTCTGATACTCCTCGCCGCGTCGATTGCCCTTTACATTCGCCAGCGGACACGCTCCATCAGCAAAATAAACAAACGGCTCGAGCAACTCGTCGCCGACCGCACCCTCGAGCTCGAAAAAAGTAAAGAGGAAGCCATCTTCGCGCGCGACGAAGCCGAGCGGGCCAATCAAGCCAAGTCCGACTTCCTCGCCAGCGTCAGCCACGAGATCCGCACACCCATGAACGGCATCATCGGCATGAACCACATGCTCTTGGAAGCCAACCTCGAGCCGGAGCTCGACGAATACGCCCGCACCGTCGGACGCAGCGCCGAGTCCATGCTCGCCCTCATCAACGACATTCTCGACATATCCAAAATCGAGTCGGGAAAATTCCAGTTGGAAAACGAGCCCTTCGACATTCAATCCACCGTGGAAGACGCGATCTCGCTCTTCATCGTGGAAGCCCAGGAAAAAGGCGTCGATCTGAGGTCCTTCCCCGACACAAATCTCCCGAAACTAGTGACCGGCGACCCGCTACGCGTGAAACAGGCCGTGATGAACTTAGTCTCCAACGCGGTGAAGTTCACCGCCCAAGGATCCGTGTCCGTGTACTTGAGCCTTCTCGACCAAAAAGACGATGTCGCCCGATTCGAATGCTCCGTGATCGATACCGGAATCGGAATTCCCAAAAAAGCCTGGTCCAATCTCTTCGACGCCTTCACTCAAGCCGACTCCACCACCACTCGAAAATTCGGAGGGACCGGCCTGGGACTGGCCATCACCAAGAACCTCGTCAAAGCAATGAACGGCGATGTTCGATTCGAAAGCAAAGTAGGCGTCGGCAGCGAGTTCACATTCACATTCGAACTACCGCTCGCCGAAGAACATCCCAGCCTCGAGAATCGGACCGCTCCCGCGAAAGTCGGCCCCACCTTAATCGCCCTCCCCGACGCCGAAATCAGCCGTTGGCTTCAGTCATGGCTGGAGAAAAACGACGTTCCCGTATCCGCTTGCAACAGCGTCGATGGAGTCGTCCGCTCGTTGAATTCGGACCACGCCAACCTCATCATAGACAAGCAGTTTTTCGACAAGACCGTTCGGAACCTCACCAAACGTACGCATCCAGACGCGAAACTCCGGACCATCCTTCTGCAGAACCTAGCCGACAGCATCAAACACACCGTCCCCGAATCCGATCAAATCGCGCACTACGCCAACTACCCCATACGGCCCAACCAAATCCTCAAAACGCTCAGGCAAACCGAGGACGAACTTTCCTCGAAACGAAGCGCGCCCGCCGACGCGTTCCCCGAAGCGACGAACTATCAAGGCGCCCGTTTTCTCCTCGTCGACGACAACCGGATGAACCAGGAAGTCCTCAAAGCCCTGCTGTCGAAAACGAGCGCTCAAATCGACGAAGCCACGAATGGACGCGAGGCGATTATCATGGCCTCGATCAATCAATACGACCTGATCTTCATGGACTGCCGAATGCCCGAAATCGACGGCTACGAAGCCACTCGCGTAATCCGAGAACACGCCGGCAGCTTGAATAAAAACACGCCCATCGTCGCCTTGACCGCCAACGACATGAAAGGCGATCGCGAACGCTGTATCCAAGCAGGCATGGACGACTACCTAACCAAACCCATTCTCCCCGACGAGCTCACCGACATATTGGATAACTGGATACGCGCCGAAGCCGCGACCGAATCAAGAATGCAAGGCTAGCTCCGAGAGCGCGGCTCTCCTGCTATCGAGCCCAGTCGATCTGCTCCCAATCGCCGGAAACATAATCGAGACGCGGACCCCGCGTGCTCCGCCCTTCCTTCACGTAGCGTTTCGCCAGCGCGGTCAATTCGGTCACGATTTCCGGATACACATCCGCCAGATTGTTCGTCTCGGCGATATCGAGCCGCAAATTGAAAAGCTGACGCTCCCCCGTATCGTACAAGCGCTTCTCCTGCGTCCCCTTGTACGCCTCCGCCCGGTTTCGATTCGCGTCGCTCCCGTAGTTGTTGCCGCCCGACCCACCGTGCAAGAGCAACTTCCAATCGCCGCGCCGAATGGCGAACATTCCCCCGCTCGAATGATGTACGATTGCATGGTCCTTTCTGTAGGAGCTGTCACCTCCTTTCAAAAGCGGAAGAATCGTGACGCTGTCGCCCCCCACATCGTCAGGAAGGTCCGTATCCAGAATATCGGCAAAGGTCGCCATAAAGTCCACCAGGCAAATCGGATCCGAGTTCGCCGATCCGCGCTTGATGACCCGTGGCCACCGAGCGATGAAGGGAACGCGGTGCCCGCCCTCCCAATTGTCGCGCTTGGCGCCGAGCAGCAGACCGGAACTATCGTGCCCCGTTTTTTGCAAGCGCGGGAACATATTCGTTTCCGGACCATTGTCGCTGGTCACGATCAAGAGCGTGTTGTCCGCGAGACCGAGATCGTCAATGGCCTGAACAACGCGGCCGATGTGGTAGTCCACCTCGACCATGAAATCCCCATAGACGTCCAAACCGCTGGCGCCGACAAACGCGTCGCCCGGCGCGTGCGGCGTATGCGGCGAATTCAGCGGAACGTATGCAAAAAATGGATTCTCTCGATTCGCCCCGATAAATTCGATCGCTTTGTCGACAAACGCAGCCGTCACGTACTTGTGTCGCCAGCCTGGAGACGCCGGTCCGGGTCGCCCGCCTTTGTCTTCGAACGCGAGCATCGAAGTGGGCAGCTCCGTCACTTGGTCGTCCTCTATGAAAACGTAGGGCGGCATATCCAGGGACGCGGAGATTCCGAAAAAAGTATCGAAGCCGAGCGTGGTGGGCCCATTGGCGATCGGCTTGCCAAACTCGACACCGTCCCAACTGTTGCGCATCGAATACTCCTCGTCGTCCCGACTGGGTCGAGTCCAGTCGAGTCCGAGATGCCATTTGCCGAAGCATCCCGTGGCGTATCCATTTTGACGAAACAAATGGCCGAGCGTCATCCGACCCGCTTCGATGAGCGGCTTGGAAAAGCCGCCGAGAACGCCCCGCTTCAACGCAGTTCGCCACGCGTATCGACCCGTCAGCAACGCATAGCGCGACGGCGTGCAAACGCCCGAAGCCGAGTGCGCATCCGTCAATCGAATACCTTCGCTCGCCAATCGATCGAGATTGGGCGTTTGAATCTTCGAATCCGCGTTGTAGGCGCTCACGTCGCCAAATCCCATGTCGTCCGCGAAAATGAGGACGACATTCGGCCGCTCGGCCGCGCTAAGCGACACGAGAGCCGAAACGAATACGAGAAGAGTCAGACCTTTCATAACCTGTTCTGAGCCGATTCGCTCGAGGGCGGGCGACTACTTGATACGTTCTACCACCGCGTAGTAAGAGCTGACAAAATTCCTGCTGCCTTGGCCAGTGATAAAATTCCCGCGCAACTTGAAATCGCCCGGCTTCAAGTCGACCGTGAAAACAACGCTTTCCGCGCCTTTCTCGACCGGCTTCGATTCGTAGAAATCGGCGACATTCAAAGTCGCGCGCGTCGCCGTAATCGCCTTGCCCGGAGTTTCCCGGAACGCGGTAAGACCCGGAACCGGCTTGCCCGGAGCGACTTCGGCGTTGATCGCCTTGGACAGCTCCTGAGGCCAGCGGCGCAGCGCGATCGTGTAAGTGCCCGCTTCCTCAACGCGGATCGCCCAGTAGCCCACTCCTTGGGCCGCCGCGCGGATATGCCCCTGATTCCACGGCGACGTTCCGTCGTCCGTAAGCCAGTCGTGGCTGGTGAGCTGTGTCGGATTCTCGGCGTCGTTTCCGACCACAATGCGCTCGTCGATCACGAAACTCGGTGAAATGCTGTCCCACCAGCGGTCGTACGCGTCGCGCAGGCGCTGCACGGTTTCCGGATTCCGTTTGGCGATGTCCTTCTCCTGCATGGGATCGCCCTCAATGTCATAGAGCTCCTTGCCGTTGATCAAGCGCCAGCGTTGCGTCATAACCGAAGAACTTTTCCATTTGATTGGATCCCGCACGCGCTGCGAATCCGTAATTATGATACGGTCCGGCCAAGGCGTGGGCGTCTTATAGAGAAGCGGAGCGAGCGAGCGACCGTCGAAGCTGTAATCCATCGGGCCCACCAAGCCGCACAGCTCGATCAGCGTCGGAAGAATGTCGATATGGGCAGTCAATGTCGCGACATCACGCCCTTTGTCCAAATTGCCCGCCGGCCAGTGGAGGAAAAACGGCACACGATGGCCGCCTTCGTACTGGCTGCCTTTCTTGCCGCGCATGCCGCCGGAATAAATTTTCTCCCCGGACGCCGTGCCGTTGTCAGTCGTGAAGATGAAGATCGTGTTCTCAGCGAGCCCTTTTTTCTTCAGCCACTCGCGCAAGTAACCCACGTTTTCGTCGATGTTCGCGATCATCCCGAAGAAAATCGCTTCGCGATCGGTGATTCCCTGGGCCGCGTAGGGTTTCCAATATTTGTCCGGACAATGAAAGGGACTGTGAGGCGCGTTCATCGATATGTACGCCATGAACGGTTTGTCGTCCTTTACGCTCTCCTCGATAAATCGCCTCGCCTCCTGGAAATAGACGTCCGTACAATAGCCTTTATACTTCTGTAACGTTCCATTGTGGAAATACGTGTCGTCGAAATACGAGTTGTCCCAAACGTCCGGCGTTTGACCCACGCCGCCCCCGCCATGGCGCACGACTTCGGTGAATCCGCGATCCTCCGGACGGTAGGGATAGTTGTCGCCCAAATGCCATTTTCCAAACATTCCGGTCGCGTATCCATTATCCTTAAACACTTCCCCAAAGGTCATTTCCCCTACGCGCAGAAAAGAGCGTCCCATGATCGTGTGCCACGGTCCCGCCCGATTCGTGTAGTGGCCGCTCATCAAAGCCCCGCGCGTCGGAGCGCAGGTGGGCGAAACGTGGTAGTCGGTCAGTCGCGTGGACTCCGCGTGCAACGCGTCCAACTCGGGCGTTTTCAATATGGGATTCCCATGGGCGGAAATATCCCCGTAGCCTTGGTCGTCGGTAATTACAAATACAACATTGGGCTTTTCACCCGCCATCAGGATTCCACTGGAAATCAGCGCCGCGAGAACGATTCCGGCGATTTTGATCAGTCTATTTTTGCGCATAAGGATAACTCTCAATATAGGGTTGGTGGGACTGAATAGCATTACGCGAATACAGTCAACGGAGGACGTCCCCACAATCATTTGCCGTGAATCCACAATCGGGACGGGACGGAGCCCGATAGTCGAAAACACGTGAACTTAAACCCGCCGAGACGTCGGGTTCCACCCTAGACGCTAGTGAAGTCAGGTGGAACGCGACGTCCCAGCGCGTTTTCTCGGATAAGAGATTTGAAAAGTCGGGACAGATACGCTGAGCGCCACAATCCAAACCCGCGCTACCGATAATCAGCCCCTTCGTCGCTCGCCGCGCAGGACGCTTGCCACGCCTCCAATTGAGCCCGGAGTTTAGCCGCGACCGACTTGCGTTTTTCGATAATGTTATCGGTCTCGCTCGGATCCTTCAACAAGTCGTACAACTCCCATTCCGCGATCGGTGTGGTTCCATTGTCGGACCGCTGTCGCTTCTTTTGCGGATTGTGCACGAGCTTGTAACGGTCGTCGCTCATGGTCGCCATGCCATGTCCCTGGAATCCGATTGGCGACGCGCGACGCTTCATTTTCCCGTCGATCAAGGGAATCAGAGAAACGCCGTCGTACGGCCGCCGGTCCTTCTCGTCCAGCGTGTATCCAAGAACCTCCGCCACCGTAGCGAAATAGTCGCTCGTCACCGCCGCGACCGAAGTCTCCCGGCCCGCTTCTACGCGACTCGGCCACTCCAAGAGAGCCGGAATACGAACACCGCCCTCATACAAAGAACGCTTCCGTCCTCGGAACGGTTCCGCCGTTCCCTGCGAACGCCCCGCCTTGCCCGGATTTCCTTCTGGGCCATTGTCCGACGCGAACCAGACCATCGTGTTTTCCGACTCCCCCAGATCCTTGAGCGTTTTTCTCAGGCGACCCATCTGGCGATCGACCGCAGTGATCACCGCATAGTAGTGCTTCGTGTTCTCATCCAAATTCGGATACATCGCCAAGAACTCGGGACCGCCGACAACCGGCAAGTGCGGGGCGTGGAACCAAATGACCGCGAAAAACGGCTCGTCCGCGTCGCTCGCCTTCTCGATGAAGTCCAAGGCCTTGTCCATGACCATTTTCGCCGTGTCGCCCACGAGCCCTTCACCCGGGCCGTCGACGATGTTGCGGCCGTTATGGTAGAATAGTACACGGGGATCCTTTATTCCATTGTGAGCGTTCTCCGGAGAGTAAGGATCCCACGTCGATACCGAATACTCGGTGCTGAACCACTCGTCGAATCCGGACATTCCCGGGGTCATGTAGTTCTTTTCTGGATTCCGGTTTTTCTTGCCCGAGTAGTCGGGGGCCAAGGTGCCCAAATGCCACTTGCCAAAATGGCCCGTCGCGTAGCCGTGATCCTTCAGCACCTCCGCAAGCGTGATTTCCTCGCGCTTCAAATGCCCTCGGTTCGCCGAAGGGATTCCATAACGAGTCGGATGACGCCCCGTTAAGACCGAACCGCGCGTCGGACTGCAAACCGGCGCCGCAGAGTAGAAGCGCTCGAATCGCAACCCTGCCTTAGCCATGCGGTCGAGCTCTGGAGTCAGGACCACGTCGTTCCCGTTGAATCCGACGTCGCCCCAGCCGAGATCGTCCGCCATACAAAGGATGACGTTTGGCGTCGATGCGCCGAGTCTCGCTGCGGAAAGCAACGCGACTAACGCAATGAGTAGTTTGTGTATATTCTTCATGGTTGGATCGATTTGATATCTATAAATCTCGTCAGGGAAATAGAACGTTAAAAAGCCGGCTCGACCCAATCCGGAATTCCGCGTTCCGCCTTTTGCGTCTCGTACCGGACCCACTGCGGACGCTCCTCCGTGTACGGACGGTCTTCATTAACCATTAAAGGCTTTGTCTCCTCCCACCACGCGTCGTAAACGCGACGCAATCGGGCGACTACCTCCGGATAGCGATCCGCCACATCGACCTTCTCGTACGGGTCGTTGGAAATGTCGTACAGCAACTCGTTGTTCACGAAACGCCAGCGCTGCGTCCTCACCGCGCATTCTGTGAATTTGAACGTTTCCGGATCCACTCCCTTTTCCCACCGTCCCTTGTGGGTAAACAAGTGCCGGTCCGACCACTCCGCTTTCGGGTCCTCGAGCAAAGGCAGCAAGTCCCGCCCATCCAAATCTTGGATACCATCCGGTATCGGCGCTCCCGAAAGACTTGCGAACGTTCTAAATAAATCAATATGAGCCGCCAAGGCCCCGATATCGACTCCCTCTCCCAACTTGCCTTTCCAACGCCAAAACGCCGGCACGTGCGTTCCGCCTTCGAAGGGAGAGCCTTTGCCGGTTTTGAATCCCGCCGTGAAAAGCGAAACGCGCTTGCCATTGAGCGTGGCCCCACGACCCGCTTGACCATTGTCCGTCATGAAGATAACGAGCGTGTCCTCCCACAGCTCCCACTCGTCGAGCTTGTCCATCAGCCGGCCGAAATTATTGTCGATATTCTCGATCATTCCATAGCGGCCCGCCGTGTTCTTGTCGTATCCGAGTTCCGTAAACCGCTTCGTATACGACTCTGGCGCGATCATGGGTCCGTGCGGCGCATTGGGAGTGATAAAGGCGAAAAAGGGCGTATCGCTTTCATCCATACGCTTAATCCAACCCAAAGCGGCGGTGAAAAACACGTCCGTACAAAATCCCTGCGTCTGCACGATGGTGTCGTTGTGCAGGATCACGTTGTCGAAATACCGGTTTTCCCGGTTCGGTGGAAAATCCGCGCAGCTTCCGGGATAGGCCTGTCCGATTCCACCCGCCCCGTGAATGAAGGTCTCGGTGAAGCCGCGATTGTAGGGCTGGTGAGCGTCCTCGTCCCCCAAATGCCATTTACCGAAAATGCCAGTTCCGTAGCCATCGCCACTGAGCACGTCGGCGATCGTGGTAGTGGAGAGCGCCATGATCTCCCGCTCCTTAATGGTATGGGTAACGCCATTCTTGAACTCGTGACGGCCACTCAAAAGCGCCGCCCGCGTCGGAGCGCAGGTCGGGCTCACGTGGAACTCGGTAAAGCGTGTCGACTCTTCGTAGAACCGATCCAGATTGGGCGTCTTCAAAACCGGATTTCCTAGGCAACTCAAGTCGCCCATCCCTTGATCGTCGGTCATGACTAGGATGATATTAGGACGAGAGCCGGCGAGCGACGCGCCGTGAGCGAGTGTCGCGACCGAAAGAAGAATCAAAATAGAGAGTGTAGATTTCATAGCGTAACTGGACTCCAATCAACGTATCCTAGATTTCAGGACGATTCTTCGTTACTCCAAGTCGATCGGCTTGTAACCGCCCTTCGACTTGAAATAGAGAAACAATGCGAGATAGGAAAGCAGAAGGAATCCGGGCAGCATCGCCTGGCGAAAGAAGGCCTGTTTTTTATTGGCATTGACTATGGCGCCAAGCTTGGCTGCGTCTTCCGGACTTAACGCGTCGACCGCCTCCATGTTCAAGCTCGGTGTTTCGCCGAACATTCCCGAGCGAATGCCGCCATCGACGACCAGATGCAAGGCCGGTTCTTGCTCGCGCAGATCGGCGTCAATTCCCTCATCGAGAAAAAGGCCCATTAACGGAGTACCCAAAATCCCCATACCGAGCACTCCAACGGCCGATACGCCGTTCAGCGTCAACGCCCCGCCGCGCGGGAACTGTTCCGCCACGACCCCCAATGTCGTCGACCAAAGAAACGTCTTTCCAAACGCGTAAACGATGGCCGCGATGACCATGATTCCCGCGGGAGCGATTCCCAGGAAAATCAAGCCGACGATCGCCAGCGCCGCGCTGATGACCAGCAATCCGATCGGCGAGAACTTGTGGACAATCGGACCCGCGTAGAAGCGGAGAATCGTCATGATGATCGACACCATGACGAAAATCCAGCCCGCCGCTTTCGGAAAGTCCGCCTCCAGCAGCGCCGCCATCCAGCCATCCGTTCCGAGCTCGGTGGTCGCGAGAAACGGCATTGTGATCAATATCAGCACGAACATCCAGCTCCCCATCGACTTAGTGAACACGAACGCCCCGGCGGCCACGGCCAGCGAGATAATCAGCGTCAGGCCTACCGATATCGTCAATGGCTCGGACACGAGAGTGTTGATAACCTGGACGACACCCATGACCGTCAGCCAGGCGATGATGAAAAATCCGATCGCTCCCACTTCCTTGAGCATATCGCGGAAACTCACGCCCGCCGCCACGCGTTCCTGGACAGGGAAGTGTCGCTTGGCGATCAGAGCCGCGTAGAGAACCACCGGCAGCAAGCACATTCCGAACTTAACCGTCAGACTCAATCCGCCCAACAGCAGCGCGGCCGCCGCCCCGAGGGCGAGCCCCGCCGGCCAGCCGGCATGGAGAATGTTCAGCCACTTCGATTTCTCTTTATTGTAGATCGTGGCGACGATTGGGTTGATGAACGCCTCGACTGTGCCATTAGCAATGGCGACAAGAAACGTGCTCCAGTAAAGTCCCGAAGCGGATTTGTTGATCACCGCGTAAACCGTACCGATGACCGCGATGGTATGGGCGACTATGGCGAAATACGCCGTCGCCTTGTATCCAATTTTATCGATCACCAAACTAAAGAAGATGATGCTGAAGGCGAACGGCCACAAGCCGACTCCGAGTATCTTTCCAATCTCGGATTGCGTAAAGCCGAACTCGACTACGAGCTCGCCCACAACGACCGTTCGAAGGCCGAAGAAAAACGAAGTTGCCACCAGGGCGATAAAGCACGCCCAGAAGAGTTTTTTATGCTCTAGATCTTGATTCATGGGGGTATGGGGGATTGCGTAAGGTGAGGAGAAGAAAACCGTCATTCTCCGCGAACAACCGCTCTAGACAAGGGGAAACTCGGTTCCACAGCGCAGAGGGACGTCCGCCCGCCCGCAAAACGCGGACGGCGAACCCCGAAGACTAGCCGTTTCTTTGCCGGCGCTCGCGGGCCAAGCGTTTCATTTCCACGAAATCTGGATCCTCGTCGGGAACTTTATAGTGCTCGCGCAAGCGATTCAGTTCTTTCTCCAGCGACTTCACGATACTCGCATATTCAGGATTCGAATACTCGTTGCTCAGCTCGTTCGGGTCCTTCTCTATATCGAAAAGCTCCCACTCGCCGAGCTGGTAGTAGTGAATAAGCTTATGCTTCCCATTGGTCACCCCGTAATGCCGGGCCACGCTATGGCCGCCCGGAAACTCGTAGTAGTGATAGTAGAAGGTGTTGCGCCAGTTTCTCGGCGTGTTTCCTTTGAAGATTGGAACGAGGCTCGCCCCTTGCATATCGCCGGGAATGGGCGCTCCCGCCAAATCGAGGAACGTCTGGGCGAAGTCGAGATTGGATACAATGTCGTTATTGACCGATCCCGCCTCCGTCACTCCCGGCCAGCGCACAAGCAGCGGAGTCTTCAGCGACTCCTCGTACATCCAGCGCTTGTCGAACCAGCCGTGCTCGCCAAGATACCAGCCCTGGTCGGACGAGTAGATAACGATCGTGTTCTCCGCCAAGCCGGACTCGTCCAAATAGTCGAGCACCTCGCCGATCCCGTCGTCGACGGATTTAACGCAACGCAGATAGTCCTTCACGTACCGCTGGTACTTCCACTGGATCACTTCCTTGTCGGTCATCCCGTCGACCGCTTTCAAATAAGCCTCGTTCTTCGGATCGTAAGCCGCGTCCCAAAGGGCCTTCTGCTCCGGAGTCAGGTTCGGCGGAGGCGTCAGCTTCAAATCCCGCTGATTCAAGTGAGCCTTGATCTCCATCGCCTGATTGTAGGCGGGCGACGCCCGCGTCTCGTAGTCGTCGTAAAGCGTATCCGGCTCGGGGATGGTGATGTCGTCCAGCCAGTTTAAATACTTCGGCGCCGGTTGCCAGTTTCGGTGCGGGGCCTTGTGCTGGTACATGAGCATGAACGGCTCGCCTTCAACACGGTCGTTTTTCAGCCAGTCCAACGCCTTTTCGGTAATAATCTCAGTCGTGTAGCCCGTGTGCTGACGAACAACTACTTCGCCATTGTCGTCCGTCGTGCGCATGGGCGGGTTGTAGTACGGTCCTTGCCCGATCAATACATCAAAGTAGTCGTAGCCCTGCGGAGTCGACGACAAGTGCCACTTGCCCACCACCGCGGTTTGGTAGCCCGCCTTTTGCAGCAGCTTCGGGAATGTCTGCTGGCTCCCGTCGAAAACGATGCCGTTCACCGCGAAGCCATTGAGATGGCTGTGCTTGCCCGTCTGGATCACCGCCCGTGCCGGCCCGCATATAGCATTGGTCACGTAACAGCGATTGAACATAAGACCTTCTTTCGCCAAGCGATCCATGTTCGGAGTCGACGTGCGACTCGGATCGTATGCGCTCAACGCTTGCTGGCAGTGGTCGTCCGTGAAAATGAACACGATGTTCGGTCGGTCGGCTCCGACCGTATTAAGAGAGGCGGCAAACAGAGCCGCCCCAAGTATAATTCCTGCAACGAGGGTTCGACCCGCGCGGCGGGACGAGAATTGAATTCGAGATAACATCATAAGACAGTGACTATTTAAAGCTGGGCAAGCGATGTAAACGGGAATCCCGCCCAGAGTTCTCCATATTCCCGCGTCGACTCGAACTTTAGACGCGCCGCGTCAAAATAACGAAAACCGAAGCCTCACTGTCCCAGAGTCAGAAAAGCGTTGACGATCCCCCTCTTCTTACTGTCAAATTCTGACAGCTGATCAAAGTCATCGGGTTTTCGAAGTCCTCAAACCTTCTTCGAAAACGTCCACTACCTCAACCGACGCGTTAATCGATAAAACGTTTAACTGCGTACGCTTGCAACTACCAGACTTTATATACCAGACGATCAGCCCGCCCGGAACCCAAACCACCGTTCGCCGTACCGCTGCGCCTGCGCGCTAGCGTTTGTGTAAACGAGCGAATCCGACAGGGCGCCCCCTACCCCTATTCCCAAACTACAACTCACTGGCCTGTGGCCATTGACCCCGGTTCCCCGCGTCCTCGCCCGTCGGTTTAGCGGCTCTTGTCGTTTCGCCATCGGCTCCACGCCGCGCGGTTCCGGACATTACCTACACAAACACAAACGACTGATTAAATATGATTGATCAAAACTACCGAAAAACGACCCAAGCGGCCCTCTTTGCGGGCAGTTTGCTCTGCGCTTCCCTCACCGGTTGGGCGCAGAACGACGAGGAGGAGGTTTTCGAACTCTCCCCGTTCACTATCGACGCCTCTCAAGACGAAGGCTACTACGCTTCGCAGACCATGGCGGGCGGACGACTGAGCGGCTCGCTCAAAGACACCGGAGCCGCTATTCAGGTCGTCACCAAAGAGTTCATGGACGACATCGGAGCCACCGGCGTTGAAGAACTCCTCCAGTACACAACCAGTTCCGAAGTCGCCGGGATTCTCGGCAACTTCACCGGAGCCAACGAAGGCGGCGAAGGGGAAACCAGCACGGGAGGAGCTCGACGCGAACCCGACGGCACTTCCCGCATCAGAGGTCTCGCCGCCCCCGACCGTACGCGAAACTTCTTCGTAACGGATATTCCGTTCGACTCCTACAACACCGAGCGAATCGACATCAACCGCGGCGCGAACTCCTTCCTTTTCGGACTGGGCTCCCCCGCGGGCCTGATCAACAACGGTATGGCCAAGGCCCAGTTCCGCGACTCCAATGAAATCAGCACGCGTATCGGCTCCGGCGGAAAAGACCCGTCCTACCGGGCGTCCTTCGGAATCAATCGAGTCATCATGGAGGACAAGCTCGCTATCCGGGTTAACGGACTCTACGACCGCACCCAGTACCGGCAACGTCCCACCTACAAAAACGACGACCGCATCTACACCGCGTTCACCTACCGCCCATTCGGCAATGAGAATACAGTAGTTAGTGGATACATGGAACGCGGCGAGATTATCGGCAACGCGCCCGACGTTTTGCTGCCGCAGAACAACTTGACCACCTTTCTCGATCTTCCCGCGCGGCAAAACGCGTCGCAACGCGTGCGCGATCCCCGCAACCCCTTCGGCACCCGCCACCACGAGGGCCCCAACGCCAATCAGTGGAACAATGCCGCCTGGTGGCCCGAGGATGAAAAGCAAGCGTATTTGGATGCTGGTTACATTCTTCGCGACGAAGGCGGCCCGCTCGTCTACCGCAACATCCGCTGGGGCGCCGGCGCCTACGGTTTCGTCTGGGACGGAAGCAACGGCTTCGACCAGCCCGCCTTCGGCTACACCGACCAATACCGCGGCGTCGACATCGAGCGCAACCCCAACGGCGACGCCGTCCCCAACTACTGGTCAGGCGGCCCGACCACCGGCAACATTCGCGGCGGCACCGGCGGCAACAACGGCGGCGCCCCGCAAGGCTTGTATCCAGGAAATCTTGGCGAAATCAACGGAACCGGCTGGCTCGACCAAGGCTTCCTCGACCTCGAAACCTTCGACTTCAGCCGCAACAACCTCGGTTGGGACAACGACTACTACACGCGCGACTTTTTCAACTACAACCTCGCCCTCACCCAGACTTTCTGGGAAGGAAAAGGCGGGTTTGAACTCGCCTACGACTACCAGGATCTCTACCGCGACAACTACACCGCGTTCAACGCGGCCAACTCCGTGGTTACGTTCGATGTGAACGAAACGCTGCTCCTGCCGCTGGATCCCAACTACGTCGAAACCGGCAACTTCGACCCCATGCCCAACCCGAACTTCGGCCGCCCAGTCATCATGACCAAGTCCGGCCAAACTACGATCGACGAGCAACGCGAGTCGTTCCGCTTCACCGGCTTCGTCAAATACGACTTCGCCGACTCGCTCAACAGCGACAACCTCGCCAGACTCCTGGGCAACCACACGCTGACCGTTCTCGGCGACGAGAACATCTACGACGAGCGTCGCATCAACTGGACCCAAGACTCCTACGGCGACCCGGACCCCGCCCTCCATATCGGAGTCCCCAACGGTCGCTTCTCGGCCAACAACGTCCGCAACATCCCGAACCTCGTCTACATTGGGCCCGTGCAGCTCGACGCTTACGAACCCGGCTTCCAGCTGAGCGACTTCGAGCTCACGCCCGCGTACTACGATCTGCGAAGCACGCTCGGAAACACCTACCAGAAACTGAGCTGGAACCGAGGTCCGGACGCCACCAACGAGGCGCTCATCCTCGGACAGGACGTTTCCAACGGCGACGAGCAATGGCTGACGCATACCTACACGCCCACCCGCGTTCCTTCGAAAAACGTGCGTCTCCAGCAAACCACGGTCTCTTCGCTCGCGGCCAACACCGCCTCCAAGTTCTTCGACAACCACCTCGTCGTGAACATGGGCTACCGCGAAGACACCATCGAGAACTGGCTCAACTCCGAGCCCCAGCTCGTCGGGATCGACGAAGTTTCCGACGTGAGCCCGCAAAACTGGCTCCTGACCGACGGCAACTTCATTAAGAACAAGGAAACGACTTTCGGCTACGGCGGTGTCCTCTACTGGCCAAAAGACATGGTCCAACTGCCCGAGATGTTCGACGACATCACGTTCCACTACAACACGAGCGACAACTTCATCCCCGCTACCGACCGCGTCGACGAGCTCAGAAGGCCCGTCGCGTCGCCGAAAGGGGAAAGCAAGGACTGGGGCATCAGCTTCTACATGTGGGACAACAAGTTCGTCGCCCGCATCAACTGGTACGAAGCCGGACTCCTCGGAGCCACCGCCCCCACTTCGAACAACTACAACCAGAACATCTCCGGCATGTTCACCCACTGGGGACAGCTTAACCGCAGTATCAAAACTCTGGATACCGACGGCGACCGCATGATCGACGAAGCCTGGCTGACCGAGCAATTCGAATACGTTCCGGGCGAAACGCCCTTCACCGGCGAAGTTCCGGAACAAACCGTCGACGGCATCACCAGCCCGGCCATTTCCTACGCGGATCTGGTCGCCATGGAATACCCGTTCCTGAACGAGGTGTACGACGCTCGGGCGTCCGTGGCTCCGTTCCTGACCGACGAACTGAAAGTCGCCTACAACTTCAGCGAACGGGCCGACGGCTCGTCCACCACCCAGTGGGCAGGCCAGATCACCGACACGCAAGACATCGAGGCCAAAGGCATGGAAGCCGAGTTCATCATCAACCCGAACCCGAATTGGAGAATCGCCTTCAACGCCGCCCGGCAGGAGACCATCCTCACCAACTTCGCGCCGCGTCTGGAAAAGATCCTGGAAGATTTTTGGATCCCCCACTTGGAGCAGTACGGCGGCCTCGACTGGAACGCCCCCGCCGAGCCGGTCAACGGCGTGACCACCCTGGAGAACCGAAACGACTTCCTGCTCGACTACTTCGCCCTCAAAGGCAACGAAGGCAAACCCAACTCCGAGCAGCGCGAGTGGCGGTTCAACCTCGTGACGAACTACCAGTTCCGCGAAGGCGCCCTCAAAGGATGGTCCTTCGGCGGCGCCGCGCGCTGGCAAGATGAATACGCCGGCGGCTACCCGTCGATCGACGACCCGGACAGCGTCCTCATCCTCCCCGACGTGAACAACCCCTTCCTCGTCGAGTCGGACCTGGCGATCGACCTCAGCTTCGGCTATCGCAAGAAGATCAACAACGTCGACTGGAGAATGCAGGTCAACCTCCGCAACGTCGACAACTGGGACAACTCCGACCTGGAGATCACCCGCTTCCAGCCCGACGGCAGCCCCGCCCGGGCCCGCTTCTCGCCGCCCAGGCAGATTCTGCTGACCAATACCTTCCGCTGGTAATTCGACCAACGAAAGCGAGTTTCACAAAGGCCCGGCGACCCGCCGGGCCTTTTTTACAACCTCCTCTGGGCGCAAACTTGCGCTACCGCCTAGTGCATTCCCTAGGATCGATAGGGAGCCCACCATTGATCTGACAAATCCTGACGCTTTCGGTTGACAGGCATCGACACAAACCTAGGGTCGTGACACCTATCAAAATACCCCCGAGCGCTCCCCAAGCGCCTAACTACTGACCTACAAAGACTTATTCTGCCAAAACGCGCAGAAATTCTGCCCAGACACCTTCCACAAATTTATCCCCTACTGGCTGATCACCACTACGTACCAGGGATTTCGTTCGCCGCTTTCGAGCGGCGGACATTCCCGGTATACGCGTGATTGGCCGGTAACCTACCATACCTAGCTAGTAACGGCTGATCACCTATGAAAAACAACTATCGAACACAGTACAAAGCTGCCCTTGTCGGATGCAGCTTTTTATGCGCCTGCTTTACGGGTTGGGCGCAGGACGACGAAGAGGAAGAAGTCTTCGAACTCTCGCCCTTTACCGTAGACGCCGCGTCGGACGAAGGCTACTACGCATCCCAAACCATGGCCGGCGGCCGACTAAGCGGATCCCTGAAAGACACGGGAGCCGCCGTACAAGTCATCACCAAGGAATTCATGGAAGACTTGGGAGCCACCGGTATCGAAGAGCTGCTCCAGTACACGACGAGCTCCGAAGTCGCCGGTATCCTCGGCAACTTCACCGGAGCGAGTGAAGGCGCCCTCGGGGAGACCAACGTCGGCGGAGCCCGCCGCGACCCAGACGGCACCTCGCGTATTCGCGGAATGGCCGCGCCGGACCGGACGCGTAACTTCTTCATCACCGACATCCCCTTCGATGCCTACAACACCGAGCGTATCGACATCAACCGCGGGGCGAACTCCTTCCTTTTCGGACTGGGCTCGCCTGCCGGACTGATCAACAACGGCATGGCCCAGGCTCGCTTCCGCGACAGCAACGAAGTCAGCTTCCGTGTCGGTAGTGGCGGCCGCAGCCCGACCTACCGCGGCAGCTTCAAGCTGAATCGCGTCGTGGTTGAAGACAAGCTGGCCGTCTACGTCGCCGGTCTCATGGACCGTACGCAGTACCGCCAACGTCCGACCCACAAGGACGACGACCGCATTTACACGTCATTCTCCTACCGTCCGTTCGGCAATACGAACACCGTGATTCGCGGCCACATGGAAACCGGTGAGATCGTCGGAAACGCTCCGGACGTCCTCCTTCCGCAAGAGAACTTTTCGACCTTCCTCGAAACCCCCGCGGTCATGAACTCGTCTCTGTTTGTCAGAGACTGGTCTGAGGTACCCGGAGGTCGCAACCACGAGGGCATCACCCGAGGCAACTTCAACCGTCGTTATAACGACGAAGAAAAGCAGGCCTTCATCGACGCCGGCTACATCATTCGCAATTCCGGCGGTCCAGAAGGCGCCCAGTTCCCCGACCTTGTCTACAGAAACATCCGCTGGGGTGGTGGCGCGTACGGTCATGTTTGGGATGGCCGCAACGGCAGTCTCGAAAACCCTTCGTTCTCTTATTCCGACCAGATTCCAGGCCTCGCCCTCGAACGTGTCGCGCGTGGAGACGAACTTGAGAACTACTGGGCCGGCGGAACCGCCCGAAACGGCGGCGCCCCGCAAAACCTCTACCCGGGCAACCTGGGCGAGATCATGGGTGTCGGCTGGATTGACCAAGGATTCACCGACCTGGAGACATTCGACTTCAGCCGCGCGAATCTCGGCTGGGACAACGACTTCTACACGCGTGATTTCTTCAACTACAACTTCGCGCTGGAGCAAACCTTCTGGGAAGGGAAAGGCGGTTTCTCGATTGAGTACGACTTCCAAGACCTATTCCGTAATAGCTTCACCGCTCTGAACGGTGGAAACTCCGTCATCACTTTCGATGTCAACGAGACGATCCTGCTCCCGGAAGATCCGAACTACTTGGTGTCTGGCAACTTGAACCCAATGCCTAACCCCAACTACGGCCGCCCCGTCATCATGACCAAGTCCGGTCGGCGCACCAATGACGATCAGCGCACCGCCAAACGGTTCACCGGCTTCGTCAAGCACGACTTCAAGGACAGCATGAACAACGATCGCCTCGCCAACTTCCTCGGCGAGCACACGTTCACGGTATTGGGCGACCAGCAGCGTCACCACGAAACCTTGATCAACTTCCGCGAAGCCGCGTTCGGGATCGACGGCGGGTTCGAGCCCGCGCTTCACATCGGCCCCGCGAACGCTCGCCAAGCGACCAACAATGCTCGCAATACGCCAAACATGGTTTACATCGGCCCGCCCCAGCTGAACGCCTGGGACGACTACACCAGCATTACCGATTTCATCATTGAACCGGCTCGCTACAACCTGCAAAGCACAACCGGCAAAGTCTGGGATAAGCTAACCTGGAATCTAGGCCCGGACGCGACGACAGAAGCCTTGACTGCTGACACCGACCGTTCAAACGGCAACGAGCAGTGGACCTGGGAACAGTGGATTCCAATCGAGACCGCCACCAAGAACGTTCGACTGCAAGAGACCACCGTCTCCTCGCTCGCGTTCAACACGCAGTCCCGGATGTTAGGCGGCAACCTCGTTGTCAACCTCGGCTACCGCGAAGACACCGTTGAAAACTGGCTCAACACCGAGCCGCCTCTCATAGGCCTCGACGAAATTAGCGACGTCAGCCCGCAAAACTGGCTGCTGACCGACGGCACCTTCACCGAGATTCAGAAAGACATCTTCGGCTACGGAGCCGTTCTCTACTGGCCGAAAGACATCATTCCGCTTCCCGAGTTCGTGGACGACATCACCTTCCACTACAATACTTCGGACAACTTCGTGCCTTCGCTCGACCGCGTCGACGAATTCCGCCAGCCCATCCCGTCGCAATTCGGCGACACCAAGGACTGGGGTATCAGCGCCTACTTGTTCAACGACAAGGTGGTCGCCCGCATCAACTGGTACGACGCCAACTTGATCAACGCCACCTCCCCGGTATCCAGCGTGTACAATCGTAACATGATCCGGATCCCGCAGTGGTACGGCCGCCTCAATCGCCGCGTTGTCGAAACCGACAAATTCAAAATTGACGGCGAATGGGACGCGGATCTCCTCGCGGATGAATTCGATGTCAACCCAGAAGGGCAATACGAAGTGGGTGACGAGATATACGATACCATCGAGGAAGCAGCAGACGCCCTTTGGCCAAACCTCGACGCGGCCGCCGCCGCTCGCGAGCCGCTAGAGCAGTTCGTATTCGATCCACGCTTTATCGAGTCCTTCAACCTCCGTTTCCTCGCGGACGGAGACATTAACTCGCAGTGGGCTGGAGCGATCTCCGATACCACGGACATCAACTCCAAAGGTATGGAAGCGGAAATCATCCTCAATCCAACCAAGAACTGGCGGATCGCGTTCAACGCGGCCCAACAAGAGACGACTCTGTCGAATATTGCTCCGCGCTTGACCGAATTCGTCAACTTCCTCGTGCCATACACGCAGGAGTTCGGATGGCTCGACTGGAGCAACCCCGCAGAGGAAGTCGACGGCGCAACATTCACGCAGCAAATCGGCGATCGCCTCCTCGAGTACTACTACGTCAAAAACCTCGAAGGCCGCCCAACCGCTGAGCAACGCGAATGGCGCTTCAACCTCGTGACGAACTACCAGTTCCGCGAAGGCAAACTCAACGGATTCTCCTTCGGTGGCGCCGCTCGCTGGCAAGACGACTCCGCGGCAGGATTCCCGGTCTTCTTCGACGAGACCCTCGGATTCTACCAGCCGGACGTCGAAAACCCCTGGAGAGACGAAACTGACTTGGCCATCGACCTCACCTTCGGCTACCGCAAGAAAATCGGCGACGTCGACTGGCGCTTGCAGCTCAACCTGCGCAACGTGCACAACTGGGACAACACCGACGTGGATATCACCCGGTTCCAGCCCGACGGCCGCCCGGCTCGCGCTCGCTTCGCGCCGCCACGCCAAATCTTGCTGACCAACACGTTCCGCTGGTAAACGGCGCGCAACGCAAACCTTTCGAAGGCCCGGCAAATCGCCGGGCCTTTTTTTGTATCCAGGAAACGATGCAAACTATTGCGCTTGCGAAAAAACGACATCCGCGTTTCGTCGTAAGATCGCGCCGCATTCAACCGCCCCGTTTGAATACCCGGTCAATTCTCGGATAGATTCTAACTCGATGGAGTTCACCCGCCCACTACAAGTTTTGTCCCTCGCTTCGCTTGGGTTTCTCCAATGGGCGTGCAATCCCATCGGCTCGACGCTCGACACTCCCGAACCTCCGTTCTCACGCGAAGAAGCCGATCTTGGGCGCTTCGCCCCCAATCCTATCGGGAACGAAGTGGACGACGTCCCGTGGGTGGCTCACGTGCGAGCAGTCGATCTCGATCAGGATGGCCTGATTGACGCCATCGGGTGCGAAGCCAAAGACGATGAAGTCCTGTGGCTGCGCCAAGTCGCTCCCGGGAAATTTCGCGAGATTCGCGTCGCCGCCGACATGCAGGCCCCCGTCCATGCCGAAGCCTTCGACTTGGACGCCGACGGCGACCTCGACATCCTCGTTTCGTGCATGAACATCGTGTTCCCCTACAACGACAAAGTGGGCGCCCTCATCGCCCTGGAAAACGACGGTGACGAGAATTTTACTCAGCGCATCCTCCTCGAAAACGTCGAACGCGTGACCGACGCCCGAGCCCGCGACATGGACGGCGACGGCGACCTCGACCTCGTTGTCGGACAATTTGGATACGACCAAGGAGAGCTCCGATGGATGCGAAAAATCGGCGACTGGAAATACGAAAGCCAATCCCTACTCCACCTCTCCGGATTGATTAACCTCTCCCTCGCGGACTTCAATGGCGACGGTCACACCGACATCGCCGCTCTGTTTTCCCAACAATGGGAGGAAATTCACCTCTTCGAAAACGATGGCCAAGGCAACTTCACCGATAAAATCATCTGGGGCTCGACCAACCACGACTTCGCCACGAGCGGAATGACCGAAGCCGATCTCAATCAAGATGGTCGCCCCGATCTCGTCTTCACCAATGGCGATGGATTCGGACCGACTCTCAAACCCGGGCCTCGCCCTTGGCACGGCGTCCAATGGCTCGAAAACAACGGTGGCGGACAATTCAGCTACCACCGTATCGGCAACCTCGCAGGCGCCTACAGCCCCGTCGTTGCCGACCTGGACAAAGACGGCGACATGGACGTTGTTTGCGTCAGCGGATTCAACGACTGGCAAGATCCCAAAGCGGATTCCCTCGTCTGGTTTCAAAACGACGCGGACGGTCGCTTCACGAAAGTCACTCTCGCCCACGAACCCATCCAACTACTGACCATCGACTACGCCGACTTCGACGGCGACGGGGCCGGAGAACTCGTCACCGGAGGATTCCCCAACATGCCGCCCTACGATCGAACGAGCCGATTCGCCCTCTGGAAGGAATCAACTAAACGATGAAAAAGAGCCTCTACATCGTCCTGGGCGCAGTCGTCATCGCGGGAGCGACCCTCGCATGGGCCCGTTGGAACACAGGGCAACGCGTAGCGCGAACGATCGAGACGCACCTGCCATCGCCACCGAGCGTTACGCGACTCAATCCAGAGCTCGCGGAGAGAATAACAGATCTCGATCGACTGGCGAAATCCGGTCCAAAACGATCCGAGTCTCTCGCTGCCCTCGCCCAGCTGTATCACGCCAATGGTTACTTGAATCGCGCTTGGCAAGCCTACCGCATCCTCGTCGAAATCGACAAGGGCGAGCCTCTCTGGACGCACCGGCTGGGAGTAATCGTATCCAGCCTCGGACAACTCGAAGACGCTGCGCTCCTGTTCCGCACGTCGATCGAACTCGATGGCGAATATGTTCCAACTCGTATTCACCTGGGAAATACACTGCTAAAACTGAACCAGCTTGAAGACGCGGAAACCGCGTTTAAGTCGGTCGTCGATGGCGACCCCGCCAATCCATTCGCCTTGTTCGGGCTTGCTCGCGTCTCGCTCGCCCGCAACGACCTCAACCAAGCTAGATTCCTGCTCGAGTCCGCGCGTAGTTCAAACAACCGAATCGGGGGCGACCTGCTTGCGGATGTTTACGAGATTCTCGGCGAAACGGAAAAAGCGCGAGCCCTCCTGCACGACCTCAACTGGAGCAGCCACATCGACATACCCGACCCTTGGGTCGACGCGATCGTCGCCGATTGCTACGACTCCTTCGAAGTCGCCATGGCCGCGGGGAAAGCAGGCAGGGCGGGCGACCTGGATCGAGCGATCCAACTGATGCGAAAAGCCATCGAACTCGACCCCTTGGATCCCTACTCCCACGATCACCTCGCCCAACTCTACCTCGAACAAGGAAATACCGCGCTCGCCCAACAGTCCTACCAAGCGTGCACCCAAGCATTGCCCGGGTACGATCAAGGATGGGCCGGCCTGATAGCGATCGAAATGAAGGCGGGAAACCAAGTCAACGCCGTCCGAATCGTCGACGAAGCGCTCGTCCATTGCCCCAATTCGCCTGTGATCAACAACTACAAAGGCGAGACGCTCCTGAACTCCAATCGACCGAACGAAGCGATTCCCTACTTTCAAACGGCGATCCGAAACAAGCCTCAACACGCGACCGGATACACCTACCTAGCCAGCGCGTACTTAAAACTGAACGACAATCGAAAGGCCCTCGAGCAGCTGCAACTCGCCCTCAAGGCTGACCCCAGTAATCCGCTCGCATTGAAGCTGATCACTCTGTTCTTCATACTCGGCGGCGACCAGGCCGCTGCGAATCTCTACTTGCAAAAGTCGATCGCGTCCCCCCGCATCTCGGAAGAGGTGATTCGCAATATGCAATCGGCGTACAAGGAACGTTTCAAATAGACCGCTCAATCACCGTTCCTCCCCATATTTTCAATACAAAAAAAACCGTCTGGCGAATCGCGAGACGGCTTTGAAAAAAGCGGGAATCAACTAGGGAAGCATCTTGATCTGGATGTCCTTGTAGTGCACTTCGCACCCCGGATCGTGGGCCTGGAAAGCAATCGTGCCGCTTCCCAATTTTCGACCTGACATGCCCGGAGTCGGCCCGGCGTAGCCTTCCGGCTGCGTCCAATTGACGGTCGTCTCGCCGTTCACTTTCAATACGATGTTGTCGTCCTTGACGATGATGTGGTAGTCGAACCACTCGCCATCGGTCGATGGCGCTTTTTCCCGGTAGACCTCCGCGCCTGCCTTAGCGACACGGACGACAAACGGCTCCATCTCTTCCATGGGAACAAAGACATTGGCGATCGCGTACAAACTGCCCGTTTTCTTCGGATCCTTGTGACTCGTGTTCACTTGAGCTTCGAACCCCTGCGAAGGCCAGCCCTTGTCCTGGTAGGCCGTGTGAAAGTAAACGCCTGAATTCGCATTCTTCATCGTCTTCACTTTTAGCTTGAGCTCGAAGTTCTTGAAATTCGCGTCACCAACAGAACCGGTGTAGAACAAGTGGGACCGCCCGCCGCGAACGACCAGGTTCCCGTTTTCGACGAAATAGCAGTTTGGATTCTCCTTGCTCGCGGTCCACCCGTCCAGCGTTTTACCATCGAATAGAGAATGCCACTTGGCTCCATGGTGAGCCGCAAAGCAAAACGAGCCGGCCGAAACGATAAACAAGAATAACAGAGTAACATTTTTCATAACTCCCATCTATGCGAACCTCCCCGCTCAAAGCCAACAGAAAAACTAAACCGCCCCCTTAAACCGCCCCCCTCTTCTCCCACTTAAAATTCCAACCTTGGAAAGTTAAGTGGGAATTGAGGCGTGCTCTCTCGATTGATTTCAACCAACAAAAATCGTTTCGGATCCATGGACTTGAGCATCCGGGACTTCCCTATCGATCCGCTTCGCCTAGATCCGCCGCCCATTCTGAGTAAAGTCTCTTTCGGAGGCGCCAGGCCTTTTTCCCCAAATAGCCGGACGGAAGCAATTCGTCGGGCAAGAAAGGATCCAGCTCGAACGCTATTCTCCAAAGTTCCCGCTCCAATTCGAACCAATGGAAAGGACATTCGGACCGTTTTCCAGAGTTGTTCTCAACGAAGCTAATGTACTCCAGATATCGCTCCGCGATCTTCGCAAACGGCCACGCGTAGGCGACGTATTCCGCATTCGACATTTTCCCAACCGGACAGGCCTTCTGAAAGAGAATCGAACGAGGATCCACCTCGAGCGACTCGATTTCCTTCGTCCAGTTCTCGAAAGACCGGTGGGAGACCCACAGGCTGCCTTGCAAGCGACCGAATCGCCAACGCGCGAGCCAGGCGTTCAACCGCTTCCTCTCCTTGCCAGCATACTGGGGCAAATCGAATGAAAAGGACGTCCAGAACCCATCCCATTTTTCACTCCAAGAAAGTTCGGGGTCTATTCCTTTCAATGCCTGCTCCCTACCGGCTGACGTAAGAGTTGCGACCCAGGAGCCTCTGCTACCGGCTCGCTCGGACGCAATCAGCCCTTTCGACTGGAGCCTCAACAGATCGTCTCCCACGTTTCGACCGCTAGACCAGCCCACCGAGCGAAACATGTCGTTCTTCGGATAGGTTGTGAACTCCACGACGTCTAGTCCGGAAAACAGGAGAACCTCAAGCAATCGTCTCGATCTCGCTTTCAGCTTCATAAATTGGATTCGCCTGCCAACTTGGCAGAAAATCTCCCGAACTACCACTTTAAATTCCAAGGTTGGAAAGTTAAGTGGTAGTTTGATTGTTGAGTTGAGGGTGGAGAGATGGGAGGGGGCCCGGTTTGACAGAGTGTCAGATTCAGGTTCGTATTGGCTTATGAATAGAAGAACATTCGTCGCCGCGGCAGCGACCGCTACACCCGCCGCCCTTTTTGGAGCTCACCATAAAAATTCAGGATCCACCCAGTACTTGGAGTGGATTCGATTCGAGGTACTAAACAACTCTCGACGAGGAGCGCTCGAGTCCTTTCTCAAGGATGTCGTCGTACCCGGACTAAACAAGCTGGGCTGCAGTCCAATCGGCGCATTCCGACCCAAGTTCGGCGCCCACGGGAGCGAGGTATTCATGCTCGTCCCTCACGACACCATCGACTCGTTTCTCACCGCCTGGGACCGCCTGGCCGAGAGCGACGCGTTTAAGGACGCTGCCGACTCCTCCATGGATTCCCCACTTTACGAGCGCATGGAAAGCTCGCTCATGAGCGCCTTTAGCCACATGCCTAAGGTCGAAGTGCCGGAAGCGATCGACGGCAAGTCATCCCGCATATTCGAAATTCGTACCTACGAGAGCCACAATCGCATCAAGGGAGACCTCAAGGTCGAGATGTTCAACGAAGGCGGGGAAATCCAAATTTTCCGAGACGTAGGACTCCATCCCGTGTTTTTCGGCAAGACCCTTGCCGGTCCACTAATGCCAAATCTAGTCTACATGCTAGGATTCAAGGACATGGCCGAGCGCGACGCGAATTGGAAGAAATTCAGCGCGAGCCCCGCTTGGGGAAAGTTGAAGGCCAACGAACGGTACAAGGGAACCGTCTCTTCCATCAGCGACAACATTCTGGTTCCCGCCAAGTTTTCCCAAATCTAACGGAACAGCGAGTTCATTTAGTATCCTTAATTCAAATACAAAATTACTGAACCTCAGAAATCTTTAAATGGTCCTCTCGGCTCCGCTTCGATCATCGTTTCGCGATACCATTCGTCAAACTGCTTCTTGATTGAAGCCAGAATCTCCGGTCGAGTTTCGGACAGGTCCCGATTCTCCCCCAGGTCGCTGGACAGATTGAAGAGCCCGCTTCCTCCCTCGCCCATATCAACCCACTTCCAATCGCCGACTCGGGCCGCTTTCGTCGCTTTGCGTTGCCAATACATGTTCTTCCGCGGGCTCTCGCTCTGTCCTCGCAAGGTCGACCACCAGTCGTATCCGTCCAGAACAACTCCTTCTGGAAGTCGCGCTCCCGTCGCCGACGCCAAGCTGGGAAACACTTCCAAACTCGTGAGGAACGCGTCGTTCACCGTGCCTGCTGGAATTCCACCGGCGGGCCAGCGGATGAGGGAGAGTACGCGAACTCCTCCCTCCCAAGTTTGGCCCTTCCGACCGCGCAAGTCGCCATTGTCCGCTCCGCCGCTCCCGCCATTGTCCGAGAAAAACAGGACGATGGTATTGTCCGCGATTCCTCTTCGATCGAGAACGTCCAGCAATTTTCCGATAGACGCATCCATGCAAGTTACCGCGGCGCGATAGCCCTGGCTTCTGAGTTCGGGGGTCGGTACCAGCGTCTCCTTCCCGTACCGTTGACCCATTTTGTACGGTTCACCTTTTATTGGATACAATGCTTCGAACTCTTTTGGCGCCTGAACTGTTCCTCGAATCTTCGGATCTAGAGCCGAGGAGTTGTGCGGCGCATTGAAAGGCAGGTACAAGAAGAATGGCTCGTCTGCCGACCGCTCTTCCAAAAACCGCAACGCTTCGCGCTCGAACAAGAAGGTTGCGTACGTCCCTTGATCTTCAGTCGTTCGATCGTTGTCGCGATACATACTGTGCACGCCGTATCGCTCGTGAGTGTAGTAGTCGATGCCGGTATTGACCAAACCGTAGAATTCGTCGAATCCGCGGGCCAACGGAAGGAACCGTTTGTTTATTCCTAGATCCCATTTGCCGAATATTCCCGAAACGTAGCCATTCGACTTCAAGAGTTCGGGTATCAAAACTTCCCGGACATCCATGCCGCCAATTCGCTCCCAAGTAACTGCGTATTCTTCTTCTGTATACTTATGACCGAAATCCGGCGCCTCGTTGCGAATCATATCGTATATCCCGTTTCGCTGAGGGTATCGCCCTGTTAACAAGGCTCCGCGTGACGGCGTGCACGCGGGCCAAGCCACGTAGAAACTCGTCAGTCGCGTCCCTTCCCGGGCGATCCGGTCCAGATTCGGCGTAATGATCTTCTCGTTGAGGAGACCAAGGTCATTGTAGCCTTGATCGTCCGATACGATCAGCAGGATATTCGGTCGATCCGACGCCTCTAACGCGCCTGCGAGGAACGCAAGGCATAGAAGAACGCGCATCCAGTCGGAGTGTTTCACAGTTCCGTTAGCTGAATATTCCGCCACCGGACTTTCTGGCCGATCTTCTCCTTGTTTTTCCCGATTCCATGAAGTTGCAAGGCGATGTAGCCCGTCGCTGTCAAATCGTCGCGCACGTCCGCGACTGGAACTCCGTTGAGCCAGGTCTGAAATCGATCGCCATTGGCGACGATCCTGAAGTGGTTCCAATCGTCTGGCTTAAACGCCTTCATTCCAGTTTCGTTTTCCCCCGGCGTATGCAGAAAACCACGACCGCCTTCTTCATACACCGTGCCGCTCCAAGCGCGCTCCGTCGGATCGATCTCAATTTGGTAGCCCCAAAACCGACCTTTCTCCCAGACACGGTCTTTGACGTCCCTACTCCCGTCCGGTTTGAAACGACCGCCCCACCGAACCGTTTTCGTTTCTTCGGCGTAAGTCCCGCTTCGGATTTGAATTCCGGAGTTCAAGAGCGCATCGATTTTGAATTCAACTTCGAGTTCGAAGTTGTCGTACTGCTCATTGGTCGCCAAGAAGCTGTTCGGCAAGCCCGGAGCCGCCTCTCCGACGATCGCCCCGTCGGCGACGTAGAAATTTCCGCCACCAAAATTCTGCCAGCCATCGAGAGTCTCGCCGTCGAACAAAGCGACGCCGGAACTCTCTCCTCCCGATGAACCGCAACCGGTCATTCCGGCGAGAGTCAGTAGTCCAATTAGAGCGACGAGGGGTAGAGGTGTTTTCATGGGGATAGATTTGCAAGGGGTCAAAACAAGGGGCGAACGGAAGCATCTAAACGCGCAAACTGACTGCAAGGCAAAGTCTATTTTTCCGCTTGGCGCCGAGCGGTCGCCACCATCACTCAGTCGAGGCGGCCGGAAGGCTATCCACGAAGCCGGCCCCGGTCCGCTCAAGCTCTTGTATTGCGGTTTTCCGGTAAGTAGCAAGTAGCTCCCGGTAGGCTTCAAGCTCTGCTAGGTTCCGCAGCTCGTCCGAATCGCTCACCGTATCGTAGAGTTCCTCCATTTCGCCTTCGATCAATGTTCTGACATACTTGTATCGTCCTTGACTGAGAAGCACATACCAAGGCACACCGGGACCATGGTAGAGTTTTGGATCTCCTTTCGGGGGGATCGTATCCGTATCCGACCCGTATTGCTTTGCCGTATGCGTCAGCAAGGAGGGCTTTCCCCAGCGAGCTTCCGGATCGCGCAGAAGAGGAGTCAGATCGTATCCGTGCATTTTCCATGGCGTTTTCAAACCGGCGAGCGAGAAAAAGGTAGCCGGAAGATCGACCGCGGTAACCGGTTCCGTAACCACAGTTCCGATACTCTTGTTTCCTGAAGCGAACGCTCGAGGCATTCTGAATATTAATGGAGCGGCGATCGTCGCCCGATAGGGCGCCACTTTCGACTTGGAGCCGTGCTGTCCCCAAGCAAATCCCTGGTCCGAGGTGAACACGATGAGCGTATTCTCGTCTTGGCCTGTATCGCTCAACGCTCGCAAAAGCCGACCTACCCCTTCGTCGATGGCGAGCACGCCCTGCTGGTATTGCCGTATCCAATCTTTCAAGGGACGTCCGGGTATGTCTTTGAATCCCACCGGCACGGGCCCTTTTCGAGGCGCCTCAACAGGTTCTCCATCCGGACCGGGACTCCACATTTCCATTGTCCGCATGTACTCTGGCTTTCCTTTTCGAGGAGGATAGACGTCCTCGATTTTTGGCGTGGTCACATTCGGGTAGGAATCCATGTGGCGATCGGCGGGGGTGAAGGGAGCGTGCACCGCGCCGTAGCAAAGCCACAGGTACCATGGTTTTCCGGATTCAGGGCCTCGCTCCGTAACGAAATCGACTGCCCATTCCGTGTATTGGTCGGTCGTATACCCTTCGACCAGTTTGGCCTCGCCACCGTCGAATTCGATCAACTGGTCGTAAAAGTAGTTGGGAGCGTTTTCCGGGTACTTCGGCCGGTTCCACACGACTTGATGGTCCCAGTCTCTTCCGTATCCAGAATCCACGCCTGTGTGCCACTTGCCTATTTGGGCCGTGTAGTAGCCTTGGGCGCGAAATTCACTCGGCCAGAATTTGCACTCTTCGGGATCGTAGACGTTCATCGGGTTTGGCCCGGTCATTCGCATCGACTCGATTTTGTGCTGTTGAAGACCCGTAAGAATGGAGGCCCGCGACGCCATGCACCAGGAACCGATATTCGCTCTGGTGAATCGAACTCCTCCATCCGCGAGTCGATCGATGTTCGGCGTATCCACCCAGTGATACGCGTCTTCGTAGGCGCTGACCGTTCGCGTCGACTGGTCGTCGGTGTAGATGAAGAGAATGTTGGGCTTGGACGCGTGGACAGCGAACGCGCCAAGGAGCCCTGCGAGGAGTAAAGTGAGCGACTTCATTCAGAATGCTGCGTTTTGGGGTAAAGACTGCAGTCGACGCTTGAAATTCACAACGACCGGCAGACAGGAATAGCGAAAAGGAGGCGAGAAACAACTAAGAAAACCAGCGCGTTGACACGATCAGCGCCCCTCTTTTCAGATTCAATCGCCTGTCACCCAACGGTTTCTTTCGAATTCAATTCCGGGCCGCAAACCCGTCAATACCCCGCCGATTCTCGGAAAATTCGACGATAGCGGTCATTAATTCGTAAATATAACGGGCATTGAATGCCCGAATCCGGATTAAAACTGCAATTTTAGAGGTAATACGTATAAACTACACCCCAATTATCCCGATTGTCTGCATACGCATAATTTATATCATGAACCGACAAATTTTAAGAACGTTCGTCGCGCTCCTCGCAAGCTCCACTATTTGCGTCAGCCTATTCGCCCAACCTGTCATTCGTTTGGACGAATACAAAGCCAACCAGATTATCCTCGAGCCCAGCTCGTCTTCGTTTGGGATCCAGGCCACTCTGGACATCGGGTCTTTCGAGGTCGACAACTCGAACCGTGAAGAGGTCCGCGCCTTTTTCAACGCGATCTACTGGGCCTCGGAGTACGCGACGATTGGTTGGACCGGAAGCTTCAGCCCCTACGACCCCGCCGACGGAACCGAGGAAGCTGTAGTCCCTGGCCTCGCCGGAGACACCTCCGACCTCTTCAAGGAGGCGGTCCTATTGCGAATCAACTACTATCGAGCCATGGCCGGTATTTCAGCGGACGTTGTATTAGAAGACGACTTGAATGAAATCGCCCAGCTAACCGCCATTATTATGGGCGGCAATGACGACATTAGCCACACGCCGGTTTTGGACGGATTCACCAACTACATTACGGCAGTTGGCAATACGGGAGCTGGGGACTCAAATCTCGCAATCGGTTCCTACGGACCCGACTCCGTCAACGGGTACATGCAAGACAAGGGCGTTGGCAATTTCGCCGTCGGCCACCGTCGCTGGCTGCTCTACCCGCCGATGGTTGAAATGGGAACCGGAGACACGCCTTCCGCGACAGTTCCCGAAATCCCCCAAGCGGCGATTGACGAAATCGACACGCGCCAAGGAGCGATTCCTCCCGGATCTGGTGGACCCAGAGATAGTGTCCGTCGCGCCAACGCAATCCACATTTTCTCGGCGGAAAACGACGTCTTTAACGCGAACCCGAGAGCCCCCATCGATTTCCCGTATGTCGCCTTTCCTCAAGAGGGCTACGTGCCCTACCGCACGGTTCACCCACGCTGGTCCTTTTCAATTGAAGGCGCCAATTTCAAGGACGCCGTTGTCACGATGACAAAAGACGGCGTCCCAATGGATGGATCGGACGCCCCCGTTCTGGAGACCCTCGACCCGGATCCCGACAACCCGATCGGGTTCATCGGCGACAACACGCTCGTTTGGGTTTACGACGGACTCGACGCCAACGACTCCCACACGCATGAAAAGCCGAGCGACGATGTAACCTATTCCGTAACCATCACAGGGATACAAGACGCTCCCGAAACGAGCTACACGTACGACGTAATCGTTTTCGACCCTGAAGTCCCGACCACGGGCGAAACCACCGTCACCAGCATAACGGGACCGGCCGCGCCTGAGCAGGGAATCCTGAACGAATACGCCGTCGACCTCCCCGATTTCGCCCAGGAAGTGAGCAACGAAAACGTGACCGGCATCCGTTTCCGCTCGTTCAACACTGCAGTCGGCGATTTCGTTGAAGGCGCGGAGTCCGGCATCGGGTCGCTCATCGTGCGCATATTTGGCGGCTACAACGTTATCGACAGCTCATTCGCCGCCAGTGGAACATCCGCCTTTCACCTCGCCACCAGCAGCGAACTCGGAACCAGCAACTCAATCACCTTCCCGGACGCCTATGTAGTGGGCAGCGACGCTATGCTCTCATTCGAAAGTATGGTTCGAACCGCGACCGATACACAGCTGTCCAAAGTCAATATCTCTTTGGACAATGGCGTTTCCTGGATAAACGTATTTCTCCAGCCCGGCACCACGGCGCAGGACGGCTCAGGCGGTTCCCCGGAAACGACCTTCACCACTAAAGATATCGACCTTTCCGAATACGAAGGACGCACAATCCACATACAGTTTGAATTCGACCACATCGGCGGGATCGCCTTCCCCCAGACGACATCGCAAGTTGGCTGGTATTTCGACGACATCACTCTGACCAATGTGTTGAGTATGACCGATACCACTACTTCTGCTTTCCTTCCTGGGGCAACTACCTTTGACTTCGCTCCGGCCGCCATCGGCGACGTATCGCTGCAAGCTCAAGGAATGATGCACGACAACTACGAAATGGAATGGGGAACCGTTCTCAATGTCTCAGCAGTCGCCGCGGCCGAAACCGTCACGGCCAATGACGACACGAACTCGATTACCGAAGGCGGCGACACCGTCGGAGGCGACGTCCTTGCCAATGACGACAAGCCGGACGGCGAAACCCTTGTCGTGGACCAGGTCGGCGGTGACGGCGCGAATGTAGGCGTTCAAATCGCGACCACCTACGGCCAGATCACAATCGCCGCAAACGGAACCTACACCTACACGCTCGACAACACCAATACCGACGTACAGGACCTCGAAAACGGAGAGTCGCTCGAAGACAGCGTCACCTATCGAGCCAAAGACGGGGAAGACCGCACCGACGTCGGCACCCTCCGAATCACGATCAACGGACTGTCAGTCATCGCGAACGACGACGAAGACTCGATCGACGAAGGCGAAAGCTACATCAAAGGAAACGTCACCGACAACGACGGCAAGCCCGCCGACGATGAGCTGACGATCGACAACGTCGACGGCGAGACCGATAACGTGGGAACCCGCATCAAAACCGACCACGGCTATCTCGTCATCGCCCCCGACGGCAGCTACGCGTATCAAGTCGACAAGGACGACCCAGACGTTGTCGCCCTCGACGACGGGGAAACACTGGAGGAAACCTTCACCTACACTGCCAAGGATTCCGACGACAATACCAGCTCCGGCGTGCTTCGGATCACCATTAATGGTCAAACCACAGTCTCGGATCCGACCGGATTTGCTCGCGTTGTGAATATTTCCTCGCGATCGGAAATTCTGACGAACGACAACGTCATGATTGCCGGATTCACCGTGCTCGGCACCGAAGCGCTCGACGTCTTGATCATGTCGGTGGGCCCGACTCTCGCGGAGCCGCCCAACAATCTAACAGACGCGATCGCGAATCCGACCATCGAACTGTACAAGACTGACTTCAATGTGACCCCGCCAGACGAACCAACCTCGGCCTTAGTCGATCATCCCCAAAATCCGAATACAACCTGGGGCGACGACGCCGACATAACAACCGCAATCGACCTCGTAGGAGCGCCGTCGCTCCCTCTTGGATCCAACGATGCCGCAATGCGGGTGACCGTCACTGAGGGCGTCTACACCGCGGTGATCAAAGGCGTCGATGGCGGCACTGGAATCGGCACCGTCGAAGTCTACGACGAGACGCACAAGTCCGACTTCAACGCGGATGTTTCACTGTTCAATATCTCGACTCGCAGCTTTGTCGGGTCCGAAGATAGCAAAAAACTGTTTGCCGGATTCACGGTTCTCGGAAACAAGCCGCAGAAAGTGCTTATCCGCGCTCAAGGTCCGGGGCTGGCCCTTCCCACTGGTTCGCCTGCTCTTCCCAATCCGAATATACGTGTCCTCGATCAAACGGGGACCGCGGTCGAGCTCTTCACTAACGACGATTGGGGCGACGCGGAGAACAACGTCGCGGAAATCCTGCTTGTGGCAGCCCATGTGAATTCCGTTGGATACACGTTCGGAAGCACTAATTCCGCCATGGTAGTCGACCTCGAGCCCAACAAGGTTTACGGCGTACAAGTTGCCGGAGCTGCGGGTGAAAGCGGCATTGCCCTAATAGAAGTATTCGCTCCCACCGATCTCTAGTTCGAGCGAACAGTCAATCGACACAAAAAAGTCCTCGCTGAAATTTGGCGAGGACTTGTTTTTTGTCCCAGTAAACTGGGCGTCGTTAGAGCGAGCAACGCGCTCTAGGCTTTTTCATTCAAATGCGAACCGGTGTTGCTCTGAGCGTCATTCGAACCGAAACCCGAATCGCTGGTCGCGGACTCGCCGCCAGTCGCCACGGGCTCAGTCGATTGAGCAGTAATGCTTGAAGCGTCGTTGCCCAAAGACCGTACCGGATTTAGCGTCGCATCGACTAAGTTCTGTACAGCTGGTAATTCCATAATGCCTACAATATAACAGTTTTCCAGAAACAAAATAAATAGAGAATCCCCTCTGTCGCTGCCCGAAATCCCTCTACAAACTCGCCCGCTCGTAGAGTCCAGAACCTAGTTTACTGCTCCTTTCCGGACCGCGGAAACCATTTTCGTGCGCCACGACAATTTGGCGCCCACTTGAATTCCGCCAAATGCCATTGCAATTCGAGCCGCGGTAGACGATGAAATCGATCTGCTATGAGCAAGGTCCTAATTATCGGAGCCGGAGGCGTCGGCCGCGTCGTCACCCATAAATGCGCCCAAATCCCCGAGGTGTTTTCAGAGATTTGCCTCGCGAGCCGCACCGAGAGCAAATGCGAGGCGATCGCCGCGGAAATTGACCGTGAAATCGCGACCGCCGAGATCGACGCCGACAACGTCGCGGAAACTGTCGCTTTACTGAGCGACTACCGGCCCGATCTCGTGATCAACGTGGCCCTCCCCTATCAGGATCTCACCATAATGGACGCCTGCCTCGAAGCCGGCGTCCACTATATGGATACGGCCAACTACGAGCCCATCGACGAAGCCAAATTTGAATACCATTGGCAATGGGCCTATCAAAAGCGATTCGAGGACGCTGGACTAATCGCTCTGCTTGGATGCGGATTCGATCCTGGAGTGACCAATATCTTCACCGCCTACGCGCGCAAACACCATTTCGATTCGATCGACACTCTGGACATTATCGACTGCAATGCCGGCGACCACGGCAAGCACTTCGCCACGAACTTCAATCCGGAAATCAATATCCGCGAAGTCACCGCCAACGGGCGTTATTTCGAAAACGGGCAATGGCAAGAAACACCACCCCTGTCCGTTCATCGCTCATTCGACTTTCCCGAGGGAATCGGTCCCAAGGAAATGTACCTCATGTACCACGAGGAGATGGAATCGCTGGCAAAGCACTTTCCTGAAATCCAGCGTATGCGTTTTTGGATGACGTTTTCGGAACAGTACCTAACCCATCTACGCGTATTGGAAAACGTAGGAATGACGCGGATCGACCCCGTCGTCTATCAAGGGCAGGAAATCGTCCCGCTGCAGTTTTTGAAAGCAATCCTCCCTGATCCCGGATCGCTCGGCGAGTCGACCCAAGGACGCACCTGCATTGGCTGCGTTGTCGACGGGCGCAAAGACGGGGAACGAAAACACTACTACATCTACAACATCTGCGACCACGAGCAGTGCTTTGCCGAAGTCAACTCCCAGGCAGTTTCCTATACGACTGGAGTCCCTGCCATGATCGGCGCCATGATGCTCCTAACTGGAAAGTGGACCGGCAAAGGCGTCTTCAACGTCGAGCAATTCGACCCAGACCCCTTCATGGCAGAACTCAATGAACGCGGCCTACCTTGGACCGAGCAATTTCTCGACGCGAAACCGGAACCCCTTCGCGACTGAGATTGCGCGTCAATCCCAGTAGCGCTCTCCTAATCATAATCCTACTCTTAATCCGAATCCGTATTCCCAACTCGTATGGCATTCTCTCACGAAAAACTAGAGGTCTACCAGAAATCGATCGATTTCGTTGCTTGGACTAAGAAAATGCAGACCAGACTTCCTGAAGGATCTTCAGCGATCCGCGCTCAGATCGACCGCGCATCGATCAGCATTCCGCTAAACATCGCTGAGGGGAATGCGAAACGATCGCCCAAAGATCGCTCACGTTTCTTTCAAATCGCCCAGGGGTCCGCGGTAGAGTCCGCCGCGTGCATCGATGTGATCATTGCTCAAGGTTTTCGAACTGAAGAAGATCTTTCCGAAGGAAAACAAATGCTACTGGTCATTGTTCGCATGCTCCACGGATTAATTGAGAGATTTGGGCACGGTGATTTAGTGAGGGAGTCGGAGGCGACTTATGGAATTCGCAACTTTCTATTCGATGATGATTAGGATTAAGAGTATGATTATGATTAGGACTAGGGAGATTTGAGATGGACCATATCGTCCATTACGATCCAGCCTTACCCGACTCGGCGCCGTCGCCTTGCTTTGTAGTCGATATTCAACGACTGCGATCCAATCTGGAGACTCTCGAAGAGGTTCAACGAACCACCGGCTGCAAAATCCTCTGCGCGCTCAAAGGCTTCGCGATGCACAGTGTCTTCCCGATCCTCTCAGAATCGCTTGCAGGCGTTTGCGCGAGCGGACCCCACGAAGCCCTCCTCGGGGCTGAGTATTTCGGCAAGGAAGTCCATGTCTACGCGCCGGCATTCACCCGGGAAGATATCGAGGAAATCGCTCCGATCGCCCACCACGTCACCTTCAACTCATTCGCCCAATTCGAAGCGCACCGAGACGCTTTGCTCCGTTCTGGGAGAGCGATCTCTCGCGGACTCCGCGTCAACCCGGCCTACTCGGAAGTCGAAGTGTCTCTCTACGACCCCTGCGCCCCCGGTTCGAGACTGGGCATTCCCGTCGAAGCGTTTGACGGGCAATCGCTCGAGGGTGTCGACGGCTTTCATTTCCACGCCCTGTGCGAGCAAAACGCGGATACATTCGAGCGCGTCCTCGATGCCTTCGAGTCGCGATTCGGTAAATGGCTTCCCGAACTGAAATGGGTGAACTTCGGAGGCGGCCACCACATCACTAGCCCGCAATACGACCGAGAGTGTCTCGTTTCCGCACTCTCCCAATTCCGAGCGCGCTACCCGCATCTCGAAGTTTATCTCGAACCCGGAGAAGCCATCGCCATCAACACCGGAGTCCTCAGGGCCACCGTGCTGGATGTCGTCCACAATGAACGCGCTATCGCCATTCTCGACGTATCCGCGACTTGCCACATGCCCGACACGCTAGAGATGCCCTACCGTCCGGAGATCTACGGAGCGGGACTGCCCGGCGAGCGAAAATGGAACTATCAACTCGGCGGGCTTTCCTGCCTCGCCGGCGACGTAATCGGCGACTATTCGTTTGACGAGCCTCTCAAACCGGGAAATCGAATCCATTTTCTGGATATGGCCCACTACACAATGGTGAAAACGACGACATTCAACGGAATCAAGCATCCTTCAATAGTAACTTGGGATCCCGTCGACGAAAGACTGGAAGTCGTTCGAGAGTTTGACTATCAGGACTATAAAAACCGGCTTTCCTAAATCAAAGTAAACCGATGCCCCAACCAACCAACAACGGTATCCCTCCATTTCATTCGGACGAATTCGAACCAAGCAATCCCGAGGACGCCTACTTCCACATTATTCCCGTCCCCTGGGAAACGAGCGTCTCCTACGGCGGCGGCACCGCAAACGGCCCTGCCGCCATACTACGCGCTTCAACTCAGCTCGAGGCCTACTTGAACGGGTCCACGCCAGGCGACGCTGGCATCTATACTGCCCCGTTCGTCGATTGCGACGAAGATGCCGAGGGTACGCTCGATCGTATTCAAGAATCGATCACACGCTCTTTGAAACTGAGCAGATTCCCAATTACCCTCGGAGGGGAACACTCGATCTCGCTCGCTCCGATTCGCGCTCTCAAGTCGCTGGGAGTCGACTTCGGGGTCGTTCAGTTCGACGCTCACGCCGACCTGCGCGACTCCTATCAAGGCAATCCCTTCAGCCACGCGTGCGTCATGAAACGCGTTCGCGACTTGGGAGTTCCCATTTTCCAAGTCGGCGTCCGTTCGCTTTGCGTAGAGGAAGTCGAGACACGTGAAGCCGCTTCGATCTCCTTTCTGGACGCAAAGGAAATCGCCAGCTCTGGACTCCCCGAGACACTGCTCCCCGCGTCGTTTCCCCAGAACATTTATCTGAGCTTCGATGTCGACGGGCTAGATCCCTCTATCATGCCGAGCACGGGCACCCCCGAGCCGGGCGGTCTCGACTGGTATACTGCCATCGAAGGAATCGAAAAGGCGATCCATGGCCGGACCGTGGTGGGCGCCGATGTGGTCGAGCTCGCTCCGAGTGAATCGCATCACGCGTCCGACTTCACCGCATCCAAGCTCGTTTACACGATTATGGACTTAGTTTTACGAAATGGATAATTCGGCATTCAATCGATGCCGAAGATCGTCTCCTCCAAAGGATTACCGACACCCAACCTCAGAATTCACACGAACTATGAAGAAAACAATCACGCCTCTCGCCGTCCTTTCAATTTTCGCGATTTGTTTCGCTCCCGCTCTATCGAGCGCGAAAACGGCCGAAGAAGTCACTCCCTTGCTAATCGGCGCCACCGTGCCCAGCGCGGGAATCGCCGATCAAAAAGGAAACTCTCGCGACTTGACCGACGTTCTGAAAGGAAAGCGCTCCGTCGTTATTTTCTATCGCGGCGGCTGGTGCCCGTACTGCAATACGCAGCTGAACGAGTTGGCCGAGATCGAGGGCGACCTAAAAGCCAAGGGCTACCAAATCGTGGCGATCAGCCCGGACAAGCCCGATTCGCTCAACGTGACCGATGGAAAATACGAACTCGGCTATCAGCTCTATTCGGACAGCGACTTCAACGCGATGAACGCCTTTGGCGTCGGATACGATCACAAACGGAGGGGCATGTTGCCGGTTCCTTCCGTCTTTATCGTTACGCCCGACTTGCAGGTGAGCTTCCAATACGTGAACCCCAACTACCGCTTCCGCATGCCCGCCAAACTGCTGCTGGCCGCGGCGGAAACCGGGGGCGAGCTGTAGAGCGAGACGATCGCGCGGCGCGGGTCGAGGCCTGCGCGCCCGGCGCTTTTCTCCGAAGCTGACGTGCGATCGTCAGCTTTTTTTTGCGGTCGCGAGAGTGCGGTCCCGAGCGGTTGCTACATGTCGATCGGAACTGTCGAAAGCGCTTCCGACAACGTGGATACGCCATCCTTGACCTTAAGCAAGCTGTCCTGGTGGAGCGTTTTCATTCCGCCTTTCATCGCGATTTTCTTAATCTCGGCGGTTTCTTTGCCCTTGTTGATCCCATGGACGAGTTCGTCATCGGTGATCATTAATTCGTGGATACCAATTCGCCCCTTGTACCCCGTGCCGTTGCAACGAGGGCAGCCCTTGGGGTTGTGCTTGAAAATCGTTCCGCTCCACCCGATAGCCGCCTCGAGAATCTCTTGCTCGCGACCTGTAGGTTCATACTGAATACGACAAGTTTTACAAACACGACGCATCAATCGCTGAGCGCAAACGCACAGGAGCGACGAGGAAATCATGAATGGCTCGATATTCATGTCCGTCAGACGGGCGATCGTCCCCGGAGCGTCGTTGGTGTGGAGCGTGCTAATGAGCAAGTGGCCAGTAAGCGCGGCTTCCACGGCGATATTAGCAGTCTCCGTGTCACGGATTTCCCCGACGAGGATGATGTCCGGGTCCTGACGCAGGAATGCCCGGAGCGAACTCGCGAACGTCAGTCCAATTTGACGATTCATCTGCATCTGGTTGATTCCGTTGAGCGTGTATTCGATCGGGTCCTCGGCAGTGCGGATCACGATTCCTGGATTGCTAATCTCGTTGAGCGCCGAGTAGAGCGTCATCGACTTTCCAGATCCCGTCGGACCACAGTGGAGGATCATCCCGTAGGGCTGCTTGATGGTTTCGCGGTAGCGGGCGAGATTCTCTTCGGCGAACCCGAGAGCCGGGAGCGGCATGGTCGACTTTTGCTTGTCGAGGATACGCATGACGATCCCTTCCCCGTGATTCAACGGGGCGGTCGACACGCGCAGATCGATGTCGATGTTCTTGCGAGTAAATTGCTTGAAAACGATACGACCGTCCTGAGGGAGTCGTCGTTCGGCGATGTCGAGATTCGACATGATCTTGAGGCGCGCGATCAACGAACCCGCTACTTTCGTGGGAAGCCGCAGTTTCTCCTGGCAGACTCCGTCGACCCGGTAACGCACCATCAGCTCTTTCTCTTGCGGCTCGATGTGGATATCGCTCGCGCCGAGTCCGTAAGCGTCCTCGATGATTCGGTTCGCGAGCTGGATGATCGGCGCGGATTCTTCGTCGTCGACTTCGTCTTCTTCGCCATCTTCACCCGTACCGAACTCGACGCCCACCGCTTCCATCACGTCGTCGAACTGCGATTCTTTGGCTGGGCTGGCGTCCTGATTGAGTACTTCCTTGATCTCCTGCTCTGGACTGAGAAGGGTGATCACTTGCTTGCCGCTGATTTCAGCGATCTTGGTCGACAGCGAAAGTTCGAACGGGTTGGAAAACGCGACTACGATGTAGTTGCCGACGTTGCTGACCGGAACCACAGAGTTCTCGACGCAAAATTCCTGGTCCAAGATTTCCCAGGTGCCTCTGTGGATCGCCAGGCGTTTTACATTGATGGGTGCCACTCCGTATGCGCTAGCCTTGGCTGTGTTGAGCTGGTGGAGCGTGATACGGTATTCGCCGAGAAGCAGCTCGTCGAAAGCACTGCCGTTCAAATCCGTTTCGTGCGATTTCAGAGCCTCGACTTGTTCCGAGTCCAGAAAGGACCGTCCCGCGAGATTTTCGACGATTGCGCCTTGCAGTCTTCCGAGTGCCATAGCCGTGCTAGTTGGACGCTCCTAACGCCGCGTTGGTCGCGCTCGAGTCGAAGTTCTCGAGAAACCCGGTCACCGACTCCAGACTGGTCGCGAACCAGACGATGTCGCCTTCAACGCGTTCCTCCCAGTAAGTCCGAACTGCGGGGCTCAAATAAAACGATGTGGCCAGATAGGTCATGTCCTCAATCTGGTCGAACGGAACCGTGAGCGTGGCCCAACAAACTTTCGAGTCCAGCGACGCCTTCACATCGTCGGCCAGGTCGACATCCCGCACGTCGATCAACCCGAGACCGTGCTCTTCGACGAGCGATTCGAGCAGGGCGTTCTCGTCGAGAGCTTGCTTTTCCGAAATGAGAATGCTGAGCAGGCTGACCTGCACCGCGTTCGACTGCGCCGACACGAGCTCGCCCAAACGTTCGTTGGCCTCGTCTAGATCATCGATCGAGACAAGCCCCTGCTCCACCAAGCTCGCTCCCAAAAGGCGATTGGCTCGCATGATAAGTGGCTTAAGACTGGCCATATTGCGGGTTTATCGGGTTGCTAGATAGTTGCTGAGTCGTCGTTCGCGTTTCCGCTACTTGAATTCTCGGCTTCTTTTTCCCTAGCTTTAGCCGCAGAGACCTTTTCCCATAGAAGTTCTTTGAGCTCCGGAAGCCCCTCTTCAGTCAAACAGGAGATGGCCTGGATGGAAACCGACCGGTTTTCGCGAAAATTCTGCAGATTCTCCAAGGACGCGTCCTCGTCCATCTTGTTGGCTACCACCAACCTAGGCTTCTCCAGAAGGGACGCGTCGTAGGCTCCCAGCTCCTCGATGAGCTGATCGTAGTCGTCCATGGGCGAGCGACCGTCGATCCCGGACATGTCGATTATGAGAGTGAGCAAAAAACAGCGCTCGATATGCCTCAAAAACCGGTGCCCCAAACCCCGATTCTCGCTCGCCCCGTCGATTAACCCCGGAATATCCGCGAGCTGGAGCCTCTGGAAACGATCCGGATACTCGATCACCCCGATTTGAGGATGCAGCGTCGTGAACGGGTAAGCGGCCACTTTCGGGTGGGCGTTGGTAATCATACTGGTTAGAGTCGATTTGCCCGCGTTCGGATAGCCCACTAGTCCGATGTCCGCGATGCTCTTCAGAATGAGCTTGTATTCGCCTGTCCCCCCTGGCTCCCCAGGATTGGCCCTCCTCGGGGCGCGGTTGACCGAACTCTTGAATTTCTTGTTTCCCCAGCCACCGTTTCCACCTTCCAGAAGCAGTTTCCGCTCCCCGTGCTCGAGAATTTCAGCGACAATCTGGCCCGTCGAGATATCGACGACGACAGTGCCCGGCGGAACCGTGATAATGCAGTTCTTGCCCTGAGCGCCACTTTGGTCCGATCCGCGTCCGTGCTCCCCTCGGCCCGCGTTCCAGTGCGGCTGGAATCGGTAGCGAGTCAAATTGTTCTCGTTGTTGGATCCTTCCAGAATGACGTCGCCTCCTTTTCCGCCATCGCCGCCATTAGGTCCGCCGAACGCCTCGTACTTTTCGCGGCGGAAGCTAACGCAGCCGCGCCCGCCGTCACCCGCTTGGACTTTTACTTTGGTTTCGTCGACAAACATTAGGCAGAAGCAATAGGACGCGAATCGCAGAATGCAACCCCTCCGATACGAGTGAGAACTCGGACCCAGCTTCAGTCTAGTCAGCTTCGTACACTTCCACCAACGCGATCCCGCTCGACCCGCCGACTCCGCTCACAATCGCCGTGTAGAGGCCAGGTTCCAGCCAAATCAGCATGGCGGAATCTTTCGATTCAATCTCGAACCCGAACGCGCCCGACGCGTCAAACGCCTCCCTCAGCGCCTTGGCGGGGCCCTGTACCGACGCCCCCTCAACGATCGGCAACGAGTCTGCGCTCCAGTCGTCGTTCGACGCGATCTGCCCGGATGCCGAATAAATCGCGACAATTGGATCGGCCAATGGCTCCTGCACTCCCTGATCGGACAACGACGGGCCCGCGGCGCGAACCAACACGCGTTTTGGCTCTGTTCCCGTGATCACGAAACCGGCAATGAGATTGGTTTGATTTCCGTCAACATAGCCGCGAGTGGAAACGTTGATCAAAGCGGGATCGGGCTCGCCCGACAAGTCGAAGACCTCGAACAAGCCTTCGCCCGGATCGCCATTCGCTTCCAAGAACGCAGTATAGAGCCCCGGATCCAAGTCCACCAACATCGCCGCGTCATTGCTCCCCGAAGGCAGCGACGAAGCGCCCGATTGCTCAGAGAATTCAACGAGCTCCGCCAAATTTGCGGCGTCGCCCCAACGTTCGTTTTCCGCGATCACTTCTCCCCCCTGCAAGAGTTTGAGCACCGGATTTTCGATAAAGTTCGCGACTCCTCGGGACTCCAAGTCCGGGCCGACTCCGCGCAGCAGCAACCGGCGCGGTTCGCTTCCTGAAATAACAAATCCACCGATGAGGACACGCTCGCCCGAATCGGAATAGCCTCGAGTCGACAAATTGACATAGCGATTATCCGCGTCCGCCGCGCTGTCGCCCAGGAAAACCGCCTTCACTTCACCGTCGATCGCGAGTGTAGCGCTGATCGATTCGCTCTCTTCGTCAATCGTCCCTTCGAATTGCGAGCCGCGCTCCGTCTCTAACGAGAACTCGCCCGTATCGGTAATGGTTCCTCGCCCAATGTCCAACTCCGAACCGTAGAGCCACGCGAAAACCTGCCCGCTGCCCAGCGCGAGAAGCTCGACCAGTTCGCCACCTTCCGCTAGCAATCCACCCGAGTAGTGTCCTTCGAAATCGGATACTGCGGATAGCGGTATGACTTGCTCGCCTGAAAAAGTGAGCCCCACGCTGTCGACTTCGCCCGACATTCCCCCGTCAATTCGACCCGTTATTCCCTGAGTCAAAGACTCGGATGTCGTAAAGGATCCGAATACGTCGATGGAAATCGGTTCCCGCCGGCGATCGAATCCAGCCGTCGTATCTAAAATCGTGATATACCCGGTTGAAAGTGATTCATCCACTTCGACCCAAACCGGACCTCCGTTTTGAGTGGACCCCACATAGACGCCCGCCTCGATTTCCGGTGGGTCCGAAACCAAATTGTACTGATAGTACCGCGTTCCCAAACTGCTCCCCGCGCACAAGACAATACTCGCATTGACCGAGCCCGAAGAGGTCACCGAGATCTCGCTCGCGCCGTTCTCTCCCAGCGTGATCGCGCCGCCTCCCGAAACAATGCTCCAGTCGAATACTCCAGCAGGATTTCCCCCGCTCGTATCTACAAGCCGAAGCGAGAGGACTTCGCCCGTATCCGAATCCTCAACGACCTCGATCGAATAATCGTCCCAATAGCCGGCGGCGTATCGAGCCGCCAGAAGGCCAACGTCCAAATCGGACAGAATCCGACTGTAGATCCGCACCTCGTCCATTTGCCCGTCCCAGGCTCGATCTTCAGCCGCTCGGTCGCCCAAGAAGGACTCGCCTCCGGTTTGAGTCTGCGTCCCTACCGGCTCGCCCTGCAGACGCGTCACTTGCTTCTCGCCGTTAATGTACAAAACTGGCGTATTCGAGTTATTGTTACTATCGTACGTGGCTAGCACATGCAGCCACTCATCTTCGTAGATAGAGTCGGGTTCCGAATTCCAGACGCCAAACTCCTCCGTCCGATTGGCGTAGAATTTTAGGACGTTGGAGTTGCCGTCCGGAATATCGACTGCTCCGCGGGTTGAAAAATAGAGATAATAATCGGGCGTATTGATAATTCGAGGATGGGGGCTCGATAGCAAGTTGTCCGAGCGCACGAACGCCGACAGCGTCACAAGCGACGAGACACCCGAGTTGAATTGGGCGTAGCTCGCAGTCCCGTCGAAATCGACTCCGCCTCCGAGCGGCGCGTCGACTCGGGTCGCTCCGACTAAGGTGGCGTTTCCGGATCCCGCGCTGTCCACGAGCGTGTTTCCGGTCCCCTCCATTTCCCAAGAGTGCATCAGTCCGTCTCGCACGTCTTCCGGATCTCCCACGACTACCAGTTTTTCGATTTCCCGGGAGATCCCGCCGAGTTCCGAGAGGAAGCGGAATCGATACGCTCCTTCCTGATCGAACACCATTTCAAACAATCCGTCTCCAGTCGGTTCGATAGTGACACTCTGCGGGCCGTCAAATTGTAGAACGCTCACCGTTGCTTCGTCGAGCGCCGCTACATCGAATTCGACTGTGAAACCCGTTTCCGGAACGAGAACGACATGCCCGGAATGGCTTGCCACTTCGATATCGTGACCCGTCAGGCTCGGCTCCAAAGCGGCGAGCAAATTGAGTCGCCCTCCCGACACCATCAATCCATCCAGGCTGTCGTCCAGATCGACTGTATCCAATAATCGCTGCTTTATCTGCGACGCGGTGAGATCCGGATCATGCGACGCCAAAAGGGCAGCAGCCCCCGCCACTAGCGGCGACGACATCGATGTGCCGGTCAGAAAGTTGTAGCCCCCGCCGATATAGGTCGAATACACCTCCTTGCCAGGAGCAGCCAGGTCGACGCTCTCACTCCCGAAATTCGAACCGAAATCAAGATCGTCGCCCTGTGTCGAGTTAGCGACTGAAATGACATTGTCTTCGGGAAAGCCGGCAGGAAACTGCGAATTCCCCTGGGCGTCGATGTCCTCTCCGTCGTTTCCAGCCGCCGCGACGAACAGGATCCCCGCGATCTCGTGATTCTGAATCTCCGTGCGCGCCACGTTGTTTGGTGTGCTCGACCCATACGAATTGTTCGTCGCGACAATGTTGATACCCGCTCCTTCTAAATTAGATACGTACCGAAGCGCCTCCGCGATCGCCGAGCTCGAAAGTCCAGTCGAGTCGCCCACTTTCAACGGCAGTACTTTTATATTCCAAGCGGCGCCGGCGGTTCCGATCCCGTTGTTTCCAGTCGCCCCGGCGAGACCGGACACGTGCGTTCCATGCCCCGTCAAATCGTTGGGAATCGCGTCGTCGTCGAGAAAGTCCCAACCGCTGACATCGTCGACAAATCCGTTCGAATCGTCGTCGATCCCGTTGCCGGCAATTTCGCCGGGATTGATAAAAATGTTGTCCTCAAGGTCCGGGTGACCGGTTTGGGCGCCTGTATCGATAACTCCCACGACGACGCTTTCGCTTCCAGTCTCGAACTCCCATGCGTCCGGAGCCTTTATCTGATCCAAATGCCAATGCAGCGCGGCTTCGTACTCGCTCGGAGTTTGAGACGTAAAGTACAGGTCGTCGCGCGAAACGGTTGTATTGGGAAATAAACTACTCAATTGCTCGATCGTCCCCAGATAGCTTTCAACACTCGGACGCCTCAACTTGATTTGAACAAAGCTCGAAAGTCGCGATCGCCAGGATACGTAGCCATCGATCTCGCTCAAAAAATCGGCCAGCGCCGCCGCGTCCACGTGCGCCGGGTCTGCGTCGAGCATTATTTCGTCCCCGGTCGCCGCGTGCTGCACAATGAGCTCGGGCTCGTCGTCCTCGATCGAATAAACTTCCTCCACAAACGTGAATCGCGACCTTGGACTCTCGGTTTCGAGCAGGTAGTAGACCGTGGCTCGGCCGGGAGAATTTGGATCGAATTCGACCCGCTTGTCCCGCACCGGGCTCTGGCTGTAGCGACCCGTCGGCTCCAAGACCTCCCCGATTGTCTGAACCGACTTGGACGCAAGCGGCTCGTTTGCTTTCTCTTTCTGCGGGGACGATCGTCCTTCTAGAACGCCGTTCGTATCGATCCCCGTTTCTCGATTTCCCTCAAAGACCCGATCAGGAGTTCGCGCCTGCCAAACTACGGCCAGGAGCGCCCCTGCCGCGATCGCGGCCCATGCATATGATCTGTTCATCTAGTCCAATCTGTTTTCGTGGGAAGAGAGAGGTTCACGAATTGAATGGTTGCTAGGTAGGTACTACGGACGATTGACTGGTTCGTATTCAAAAAAGCCGCGAGATTTGCCTCGCGGCTTGAAATTTAACTGACGCGGTTGAATTGAGGGCGTCAACGCCGTCAAGACGACTCGGATTCCGAGGGAGCGATCTCCGCGGAGTCCTCCGATTTGAATGTGAGCGCATCCCCGTCTCGATCCACGACGACGGCATCCGCCTCGTTGACTTCTCCGGAAAGCAGCGCTTCCGCCAGCGGGTCTTCAAGCAGGCGCTCGATCGAACGTCTCAGCGGCCGCGCGCCGTACTTTTCGTCGTAGCCGTTGTCGATGATGAGCTCTTTCGCGTCGTCGGTCAGGCGCAGCGTAATCTTCTTTTCGGTAAGCCGCTTCTGAAGTTTGGCGATTTCCAGATCGACGATCTTGAAGAGATCGTCGCGCGCGAGGCTGTGGAAGACGATCAAGTCGTTGATCCGGTTGAGGAACTCCGGCTTGAAGATCTTTTTCGCCTCGTCCATGACGTTCTCTTTGATCGACTCGTAGTCGTCGCCCATGCTCTTGGCGGCGCCGAATCCCATCTTGGACTGACGCTGGATCGCGGCGGCCCCGACGTTGGTAGTCATGATGATGATGGTGTTTCGAAAATCGATTTCGCGACCCAGGCTATCCGTCAATCGCCCTTCCTCGAAAATCTGCAGCATGATCTGCACGACATCCGGATGCGCTTTCTCGATTTCGTCGAATAGCACAACGGAATACGGCTTGCGGCGAACCTGCTCGGAAAGCTGCCCGCCTTCCTCGTGGCCCACGTAGCCCGGAGGGGAGCCGATCATGCGGGAAACGGAGAACTTCTCCATGTACTCGGACATGTCGACTTGAATGATTGATTCACGATCGCCGAACATCTTCTCGGCCAACGTCTGAGCGAGGAAAGTCTTTCCGACACCTGTTGGGCCGAGGAACATGAACGCCCCGATCGGACGGTTCGGATCTTTCAAATCCGCGCGGCTTCTTCGCAGCGCTTTGGCGATAGTCGAGCACGCTTCGTCCTGTCCGATCACCGTTTCTTGCAATTCAGTCGACAGTTGCAGGAGCCGCTCTGTCTCCTTTTTCTCCATACGTGTGAGTGGAATGCCGGTCCAGTCCGCGACCACCTTCATCATGTCGTCTTCGTCGACCGTGATTCGAGTTTCCTCGCGGTTCTTCTTCCACTCTTCGAGAACGCTGTCTTTCTTCGAGCGCAGTTGCTTTTCGTCGTCGCGGAACTTCGCCGCCTCTTCGAAATGCTGCTTGCTAATCGCCTCCTCCTTGCGAGCGCAGACCTCTTCGATCTCCGTGGTCAGAACTTCGATTTCTGGCGGACGCGCCAAAGACGCGATCCGAGCCTTCGACCCGGCTTCGTCCATAATGTCGATCGCCTTGTCCGGAAGGTACCGAGACGTAATGTACCGCTCGGAGAGTTTGACCGCCGCTTCGAGAGCCTTGTCCGTGAACACCGCTTTGTGGTGCTCCTCGTACTTCTGGCGGATCCCTTTCAAAATCAGAATCGTGTCGTCGATGCTGGGCGCGTCGACTTGCACGCTTTGGAAACGGCGATCCAAGGCGCTGTCCTTTTCGATGTACTTGCGGTACTCGTTCAGAGTCGTCGCTCCAATGCACTGCAACTCGCCGCGCGAAAGCGCCGGCTTGAAAATGTTCGACGCGTCCATGGCGCCTTCCGCCGCTCCAGCGCCGACGATGGTGTGCAGCTCGTCGATAAAGATGATCACGTTTCCAGCCCGCTTGATCTCGTCCATGACTGCTTTGATGCGCTCTTCGAATTGGCCGCGGTATTTTGTGCCGGCGACCATCAGAGCCAAGTCCAAGGTCACGACTCGCTTGTCCACGAGGATTTCCGGGATAACTCCGCTCGCGATTTCCAGAGCGAGGCCTTCCACGATCGCGGTCTTGCCCACGCCTGCTTCGCCAATCAAAACAGGATTGTTCTTCGTGCGGCGGCAGAGAATCTGTATCACGCGACGAATCTCGGGCTTGCGACCGATGACCGGATCGAGCTCTCCGTTTTTCGCGAGCTCGGTCAAATCCCGACCGAAGGCTTTCAACGCCGGCGTCTTCGTCTCCTTTTTCTCGTCGCCGGCCTGTCCACGCGGAGAGGCGATGGCCTCTTCGGTTTCGCCGGAGAACTGGGGATCCAGCTCGCGGAGGATTTCGTTGCGGGTGCGCTCGATGTCGACGTCGAGCGACTTGAGCACGCGTGCCGCCACGCCTTCGCCTTCGCGAAGCAGTCCGAGAAGAATGTGCTCGGTGCCCACGTAACTGTGATTCAACGCCCGCGCTTCTTTGCCCGCCAATGCCAGCACTTTCTTTACACGCGGCGTGTAGGGAATGCTTCCTGACGACTTTCCTTCCGGACCGGAGCCCACTTGCTTTTCAACCGCGTTTCGAACGGTCTCCAAATCGAGCCCCATTTTCTGCAGCACGCTGACCGCGACGCCTTGTCCGAGCTTGATCAAGCCCAGAAGAATGTGCTCCGTACCGACATAGTTGTGGTGAAATCGGTCGGCCTCTTTACGCGCGAGGGCGAGCACTTGCTGGGCGCGGGGTGTGAAATTGTTCATCGGTTCCATAAATTCTCTTACTCCTTTTCTCCTTCGGCCGAGTCCTCAGACGGTGAGTCTTCATCGGCAGGGTCAGCGTGAACACTAAATACGGGCTTGTCCACATTCTCAAACTGTTTTCTTAGATAATCGGATCGATACGCATCCCGTTCATTGGTATCGATCGGTTTACCTGCAAGGTACTGGATGTGCCCGGGCTGGCATTCGATAAACATGCGGTCGACTACGTTGCGAGTCGTCTCCGGGAACATCTCCAAATCGACCCCGAAGCGAACCAATGAAGCCAGGTTCATGCATTCGCCCGAACTCAACAAATGGCTGTTTTGCAGAATCCCGTAAGCCCTTCCGATCTTATCGAAGAGCTTGTTGGGATCCTTCTCGAGGATCTTCTCGCGAGCGTTCATCTCCTGGTCGATTATCGTCTTCAATACCGAAGAGAGTCGCTTGATGATCTCCTCCTCCGATTCGCCCAAGGTCGTTTGGTTGGATATTTGAAAAATGCTTCCGCTCGCGTCGGACCCTTCGCCGAACAAGCCGCGCACTGCGATCCCGAGCTGGTTGACCGCGCGAACCACTTTCTCCATCTGATTCGAGATCACCAGCGCCGGCAAATGCATCATCGCGGACGCCCGCATGCCGGTGCCGACGTTGGTCGGGCAGGCCGTTAAAAATCCGATTTGAGACGAAAATGCGTAGTTCAGCTCGTCCTCCAAAGCGCTGTCGACACCGTTGACCGCGTTCCAAGCCTGCTTGAATCGGTAGCCCGACTTGATGACTTGGATACGCAAGTGGTCCTCCTCGTTGATCATCACCGAAACCGACTGGTCCTTGCTGATGACGACTCCCGCTTTTTCCGGGGCGCCGGACAACTCGCGGCTGATCAAATGCCGTTCGACCAGAATCTGCTTTTCTAGCTCGGAAAGTTCTTCCACTTCGGCCGTGATGCCGCGTTTCATCTGGTTCAGCGACGCGACCGCGGGCAAACATGTCTCTAGTACGTGCGTCCGCTGAGGCGTTTTGGCCCACCCTGGAAACGGCTCGTCGCTCAAGTTGCGAGCCAAGCGGATACGCGTCATGAGGACCACCGGGCACTTCTTCGCAGCGCCTTCGGTCATCTCCGACTTTCCCCCAAATATGCTCTTGATTAGCATCGTATCCTAAGCGAGCTCCTCCGTTTCAATCGACTTCTTCAACTCCAAGATCTCGTCGCGGTACCGAGCGGCCGCCTCGTACTGCTCGTCTTCGATCGCGGCTTGCAGATCGCGCTCGAGCTCGTTGAGCCGATCCTCGAAGGTTTTGCGTTCGAGGGCCCGTTCCGGAACTTTCCCCTTGTGGCTGTCGCCCTTGTGCATACCCTCGAGAGCAGGTCCGAGCAGAGGGGCGAAGACCGAGTAGCAACGCTCGCAGCCCAGTCTTCCCGTCTTCTTGAATTCCTTCTGCGGATAGCCGCAATCCGGGCATTCCTCCGCCGCGTCCAAGGACACCGAAAGCTCCTCGGTTTCAGCCTCGGGCTTCACCAGCAGATCCGCCAGCGAGTAGCCATTGGGGTCCGTGATCCCCTTCTCCTCCGCGCAAGACTCGCAGAGGTCGATCTTGTGAATCTGGTTGTTGATTATCTGCGTCAAGTGAACCGTCGCGGACTCGTCGCATAAATCGCATTTCAAAGGCTTGGCCATGTATCAAGTAGGTAGATGAATTTCTCCGCGCATCCAACGCGAAACCGTCCGCCCGGACAAAAAGACAACGCATGAGACGCGCCAACTATTACATCCGGGACAAAAAGGTTATGGCGCAACCCGCAAACAAAGGAAAATACCGGCGTTTCCCCAGAGGGCTTTTGAACATTTTTTGACGCGGATTTTCCGCCGCGAGCGACCCGAGTGGGGCCCAAGGCAATAATTGCCGGTCGCCCAACGGAGGAAAGCGCCTATCGAAGGTCGATAAGAGACTGTCCAATAAGTCGCTTTCGAGTCTTTGAATTTCTATTTGGGAGGCAGAAATTAGGCTGCGATCTGAGGAATACCCGGAGGGTATTTCGACGTGAGCAAATAAGTTCTGAGCACAAATAGGACAAAAGGACGAAGGAATGGACTTATCGGACAGTCTCTAAAGACGACCCTTAAAGCATCGATCCGCGCGTAGAAACTTCCTCGTGGAACGCCGCGTGCAATTGCTTCGTCACCGCCCCCGGTTTCCCCGAGCCGATCACGCGGCCGTCCAGCTTGACCACCGGAATCAATTCCGCCGCGGTTCCGGTAAGAAAACACTCGTCCGCATTCCAGATCTCGTGGCGTGTCAGATTGCACTCCTTCACCGGAATGCCAGCCGCTTCCGCCAACTCCATCACCGCCCCGCGGGTGATTCCCCGCAGCGCCCCGTTGGCGACGTCGGGCGTGTAGAGGATCCCTTTGTGAATGATGAAAATATTGTCGCCCGTGCACTCCGCGACAAAGCCTTGGTCGTTCAACATAATCGCCTCCAGCGCTCCATTTTGAGCAGCCTCCATTTTGGCGAGAATATTATTCAAGTAATTCAATGACTTTACCGCGGGATTCAACGCGGCCGGACCCGAGCGCCGCGTCGGCACCGTCACGATCGAAAGCCCTTCGCTGTAGTGCTCTTCCGGATAAAGCCGAATCGTGTCCGCGATGATGATTACCGACGCCCGTGGACACGAATTCGGCGAGAGCCCCAAGTCGCCCTTTCCACGCGTCACCACTAAACGGATATAGCCGTCCTCAATCGCGTTGACACGGCACGACTCGCAAATCGCCTCCTCCATCTCCTTCACCGTCATGGGGATAGTCAACAAGATGTCCTTGGCCGAGTGCCACAGACGCTCCAAATGCTCGTCCAATCGGTACACGCACTTTTTGTAGACGCGAATCCCCTCGAATATCCCGTCCCCATACAAGAGACCATGATCGAACACGGATATCTTCGCATCCTCCCTGTCCACAAAGGCGCCATCCAGATAAATTTTCATTCCGCCTATAACTGGGAGTTCCGCCTCCGCTTGAAAAGAAAAATATGCGCCCGCCCCGCTTTTGAACGTCGAGCTCTCAGATTCGCCGTTCCATCAGGGAATCCACTAGACGACCCTGGTGGATTGCACCAGCGGCCTATTAATCAGTTTACCGTTCGTATGTAAATTAGATGAATCGTTCTTGTAAAATTGCGACATCGAGCGGACTGTGGAGAATCCCGTAACTATTTCAACAACCCACATAAAACGACTTGCTATGAAATCCCGCCACGGCTCTCTACGACGTTCGAGAGGTTTCACCCTTATCGAAGTTCTCACCGTTATCGCCATTATCGCGATTCTCTCCGCCATCCTCGTCCCCACGGTAACGCAGATGCGTGAAACCGCCCGGAAAACGAAGGACATCAACAACCTCCGCCAGATCGTCAACGCGTCGCTTCTGTTCGCGAGTCAAAACAGCGAGCGATTCGTCGGCCCAAATAACACCATCGATAATACAGGCCGCGTGGTTGCGGCTGGTGGAACGCCTGGCGACATCGACGACGTCATCGTGACACTCGCTGCGGGCGCTGGTCTCAATGAAGCCAACACTTGGGTGAGTGACAGCGATGGACAAGGCCCCAACTACCGAGGCCCCGTTCCCGTACTGTTTACGGATGCAGGAACCGGCAATGTCACAATCAATCCCATTCTTATTGGAGCCGCAGCCGCAGGAGATGACGGCGATCAAGTCTCGTACCAGTATGTAACGGGATTGACGACGGGAACCCCGTCCAACCTTCCCTTAACTTTCTCAAGAATGACGGATACGAGTTCTGCGACCTGGGGCGCCAATGACATTTACGCCACGGACGGAGGTCACATTGGATTCGTTGGAGGCAGTGTCGCCTGGTTCGACACACTCACCAACGCGTTGACAAACGGATCTGGCAACGAGGTAAGCAACATCGACGCAGCGATCGCGGCAGCACCGAGCGCTTTCGCAGCAGTGACGATCGCAGAGAATCCGAATAATCCTTAGGAGACCGTAACTTTTCTACAACGCTCCTCAACCCAATCGGGTCGAGGGGCGTTTTTATTTCCGCGTCTTGACCGGCGATTTTCGATTCGGGTAAAGCGCTCGACACATCGGGCACACCCGCCCGTCGCAGCCTCGGGCCGTGCAATGCTCGCGACCGTAGTAAATGATCTGCAGGTGGAGCGCGTTCCAGCGATCCTTCGGAAACAGCGCCTTCAAATCTCGCTCGGTCTGCTCCACGCTCCGCCCGTTGGTCAACCCCCACCGCTGCCCCAAGCGATGGATATGCGTATCCACCGGAAACGCCGGATGCCCGAACGCTTGCGACATCACCACCGAAGCGGTCTTGTGCCCCACTCCCGGCAGCGACTCCAAGGCTTCGAAGTCCTCGGGAACCGCCCCGTCGTATTGATCAATTAAAATTCGCGAAAGATCGCGAATGGCCTGCGACTTCCGAGGCGACAACCCGCACGGGCGGATGATCTCGCGAATGACGTCCACCGCGACTTCCGCCATCGCCTCCGGCGTGTCCGCCAATTTCCAAAGCGCAGGCGTCGTCTGGTTCACCCGAGCGTCCGTGCACTGGGCCGACAACAAAACGGCCACCAGCAAGGTATACGAATCCCTGTGGTCCAGCGGAATCGGGGGATTCGGATAAAGCCGATCCAATTCCCGATCCACGTACAACGCCCGCTCTTTCTTCAGCATCCCCGCAAAGGTGGACGCAACCCAAACCCGCGCAAACCCTTTCCGCCTCGCTGACACTATTTCCTATTGATTTGCGCTTTTCCGATTCTACTCTCCGTCCCTATGCCACAGTCGCCGGAGGTCTCCTCTATCACACACCCATTGCACCAAGCGCTTGCCAAGCAAGACAGCTTCCCGCGTCGCCACATCGGAATAAGCGAAACCGAAGCCGCCGCGATGGCGCGATCAATCGGCTTCGAAAGCGTCAACGCGCTCGTCAACGAAGCGGTCCCACCCGAAATCCGAACCTCGGGCATCGACGGCCTGCCCGATCCAGTCGGCGAACACGACATGCTCATCGAGCTCAAAGGCATCGCCTCGAAAAACGCCCTCCGCAAATCCCTCATCGGTCTCGGATATTCGAATACAATCACGCCCGCCCCGATCCTCCGCAACATCTTGGAAAATCCCGGCTGGTACACGCAGTACACGCCTTACCAAGCCGAGATTTCCCAAGGACGAATGGAAGCGCTCCTAAACTTCCAAACGCTGATCTCCGACCTCACGGGAATGGACATCGCCAACGCCTCCCTCTTGGACGAAGGCACCGCCGCCGCCGAAGCAATGGCCATGGCCTACGGCCTGCGCGGCCGCGGCGCCAAACGCGAGATTCTCATCTCCGAGGCCTGCCATCCCCAGACGATCGAAGTCGTGCAAACGCGCGCCGCGCCGCTCGGCATTCCAGCGACAGTCGTCGACCTCAACGAACCCATCGACCTGTCCCGGGCCTTCGCCATCATCGTCCAGTATCCAGATACCCATGGCATCGCCAAAGATTTTTCGGCCCTCGCCCAACAAGCGAGCGAAAGTAAAACACTCGTCATCGCTTGCTGCGACTTGCTGGCCCTCACCCTTTTGAAACCGCCGGGCGAATTGGGAGCCGATATCGCCGTCGGCTCCGCCCAACGATTCGGCGTCCCGCTCGGATTCGGCGGGCCGCACGCCGCCTTCTTCGCCACGAAGGAAGCCCACAAACGCAAAATCCCAGGTCGCCTGATCGGCCTGTCCGTCGACGCCGACGGAGACCCGGCCCTTCGACTCGCCCTGCAGACCCGCGAGCAGCACATCCGCCGCGACAAAGCGACCAGCAACATTTGCACCGCCCAAGTACTCCTCGCCAACATCGCCGCCGCCTACGCAATCTACCACGGACCCGAAGGACTGAAACGAATCGCCCACCGCATTCGGACACTCACCCTCACAGCGAAGGCTCTCCTGGAATCCCTCGGATTCGAAATCCTCAAAGGCGAGCGATTCGATACTCTAACCCTCAAAACCGCCTCCGAGAACGTCGCGAAGTTCATCAGCGACGCAACAGATCGAGGCTTCAATCTCCGCAAGTCCAGCCCAACTACGATCGGAATCTCGTTCGACGAAACGGTGACCCCGGAAGAAGCGGTTTCCGTCCTGCAAGTCTTCGACACGAACGGAACGATCGACTCCCGAGCCTTCGAACGCGCTGCCGCCAACATCGACGACGCGATCCAAAACAGCCTCGCCCGCGAAACGCCCTACCTGACCCACGAGGTCTTCAATCGCTACCAGACCGAGACCGAACTCCTGCGCTACCTGAAACGCCTCGAGAACAAAGATCTCTCCCTCACCACTTCCATGATCCCGCTCGGATCCTGCACGATGAAGCTGAATGCCGCCTCGGAAATGATCCCCGTCACCTGGCCCGAGTTCAGCGACATCCATCCTTTCGCTCCCGCGAATCAAACAACTGGATACATCCAGCTCATCGAACAACTCGAACGCTGGCTCGCTCGCATAACGGATTTCGCAGCAGTCTCCATTCAGCCCAACGCCGGCTCCCAAGGAGAGTACGCAGGGCTGCTCGTCATTCGCGAGTATCATAAGAGCCAGGGGCAAGAGAATCGAAACATCTGCATCATTCCCGTCTCTGCCCACGGAACCAATCCGGCCAGCGCCGTGATGGCCGGCATGCAAGTAGTGCCGGTCGCCTGCGACGACCTTGGAAACATCAATCTGGACGATCTGGAGAAAAAGGCCGAAACCCATCGCGAAAACTTGGCTGCCTTGATGATTACCTACCCGTCTACGCACGGCGTATTCGAGTCTTCCATACAGGAGATCTGCAACATCGTGCACAACAACGGCGGGCAAGTCTACATGGACGGAGCCAACATGAACGCCCAATGCGGACTCACCAGCCCCGGATTCATCGGAGCGGACGTGTGCCATTTGAATCTACACAAGACATTCTGCATCCCCCATGGCGGAGGCGGTCCTGGCGTGGGTCCCATCGGCGTCGCCGCTCATCTCGCACCCTTCCTCCCCGGCCACAATCTCAGCGAAAACGTCGGCGGCGACCAGTCGATCGGGGCCATCTCCGCGGCGCCTTACGGCAGCGCCAGCATTCTTCCCATCTCCTGGGCCTACATTCGCATGATGGGCGAAAGCGGTCTCACCCAAGCTACCAAAATCGCTATTCTCAGCGCCAACTACATGGCCAAGCGGCTCGAGTCGTATTTCCCCATTGTCTACCGAGGCGAGCAAGGCCTCGTCGCCCACGAGTTTATAATCGATTTCCGGCAGTGGAAAGAGCGCGCCGGAGTTGAGGTGGAAGACGTTGCCAAACGGCTTATGGACTACGGTTTCCACGCCCCGACCATGTCTTGGCCCGTGCCCGGAACCATGATGATCGAGCCCACGGAAAGCGAGTCGCAGGACGAGCTCGATCGCCTCTGCGACGCCCTCATCTCCATAAAAAGCGAAATGGAGCGAATCGAGGCGGGAGACTGGCCAGAGGACGACAATCCATTGAAAAACGCGCCGCACACCAGCAAACGTGTCGTATCCAATAATTGGAGCTCGCCCTACAGTCGCGAAGAGGCGGCGTTTCCTTCCGAATCCGTTCGGGCCTACAAGTACTGGCCGTCCGTAGCCCGTGTCGACAACGTCTACGGCGACCGGAATCTCGTCTGCTCCTGCCTGCCCATGTCCGACTACGCGGACGGATGAGCGCTCGCTCAAACACGCGCCCGCGCGACAAACACAAACTCTCGAATTTTGACTGACCATGGCGTTCCTCCAATGCGACACCTACTCGGAAACGCTCGGGACCCGCGTCCCTCTCAACGCGTACATCCCCTTGCCACGCTCCTCCGACAGCGAATCGACCGCCGAGCCGATTGACGGCTACCCGGTTCTGTTTCTCCTTCACGGCTTACACTCGAACTACACCGCGTGGATGCGGAACTCGTCGGTCGAACGTTACGCCAGCGAGCGCGGCCTCGCCTTGATCATGCCCGACGCCCGCCGCAGCTTCTACACGAACATGCGTCATGGCTACCAATACTTCGACTTCTTCGCTCGCGAACTGCCCGAGATCGCCAACCGGCTATTCCCGATTTCCAGGAAGCGAGAGAATCGCTTCGTCGCCGGACTTTCCATGGGAGGCTACGGCGCGTTCAAGATCGCGTTTAGTTGCCCCGAACAGTACTGTGCCGCCGCCAGTCTATCCGGAGCCCTTTCGTTCTCCCGTATCGAAGAAGCGGAGACACTCCTCCCCGAGTGGAAATTGATATTCGGAGAAAACGACACAAGCGGTACCGAGAACGACCTCAATCACCTCGCGACCCAATACGCTCAAGGAGACAATCCGCCCCTGGCGCTCTTCCAATGCTGCGGCACCGAAGACTATCTCTACCCTTCCAATCAGCATTTTCTCGATCACGCTCGCGCGAGCGGACTGGACATCCACTACGAAGAAGGCCCGGGCGAACACAGCTGGGACTACTGGGACCCGCAAATTCGACGCGTCGTCAACTGGCTTCCTATCGAAACGCCCGAGAACTCGCTTGCCGAAGACTGAGTCGATTCCCTAAATGAACAAAAGTCTCTTCACCAATTTAGTTGCGGCTACGATCTGCGTAATCGGATTCTCGATACCGGAAAGCGCCGTCAAACCCTATGTGATCAGCGCCGGCCTGTTTTCCCTTTCCGGAGCAATCACCAATTGGCTGGCCGTCCACATGCTTTTTGAAAAAATCCCCGGACTGTACGGCTCCGGCGTGATCGTCGACCGATTTCAGGAGTTCAAAAACGGGATTCACGGGTTGGTGATGGACAATTTCTTCACCGAGGAGAATTTCAAGCAATTCGCGGACGTCGCTCTCCACGAGAGTATCTCCCCCGAGACGATCGACGAACTCGTCGACATGGACCAAGTATTCGACGGATTTCTCGACGTCATCGCCCAATCCAAATTTGGCGGAATGCTCGCCCTCGTCGGCGGCCTCAAAGCCCTCGAGCCCCTCCGCGCTCCCTTCAAAGTCGAATTTCGGCGGCGAATCACCCAAATTGTGGCGGATCTCGACCTGACAAAAAGCGACTCCCATTTCAAGAAATTCCGCCCGACGGTCGAAAATCTGGTCAAAGGGAAACTCGACCAATTGCAACCCGAGGAAGTCAAATCCATCCTCGAAAAAATCATCCGGGAACATCTCGGCTGGCTCGTAGTCTGGGGAGGGGTTTTCGGAGGCCTCATCGGAATTGTCGCCCAGCTCGCCCGGATTTATTAGACAGTCTCTAGGGGGGAACGCGACTAGACACCAAGAACGTCATCCGACAAGTCACTTAAGAATACGACCTACAATCCGAATATCTAATGCGGGACGCGAGGTTCACGGGTGTGATCGGCATGAGCGATTGCGACTTGAACTGCGCCCTCACCTCAGTCACTTTACGAGAATCCACTACAAACCTCTGCAAAATGTCCACTAAAATCTATATCGTTGATGATCATCCACTTGTTAGACAAGGACTCTCCCAAATCATAGCTAGCGAAGCGGATATGGAGATTTGCGGCGAGGCGGAAGACGCCCCCTCCGCAATGAAAGGAGTGGGTGAAGCCAATCCCGACGTGATCATCGTCGACATTTCCCTCAAGGGAAACAACGGCCTGGAACTGATCAAAAACGTCAAAGCGATCCACGAGAACATTCCGATTCTCGTATTCTCGATGCACGACGAGACCATTTACGCCCAGCGAGCCCTGCGTGCCGGCGCCAAGGCCTACGTAATGAAGAAAGAGGCGCCCTCCAAGGTCGTCGACGCGATTCGTCGCATTTTGAAAGGCGAAATCTACGTGAGCCCGTCCGTCGCAGACCAAGTGCTGCATCAAATCGTCAACGGCCCCAACAACGCTTCCACCTCTCCCGTCGATCGCCTGACCGACCGGGAACTCGAAGTCGTCCAGCTGATCGGACGCGGGCTCTCCAGCCGGGAAATCGCCGAAAGCCTCAACTTGAGCGTCAAGACGATCGAGTCCCACCGCGCCCACGTCAAAGAGAAGCTCAGCTTGCGAAACGCCACTGAACTCGTACAGTTTTCGGTCCAGTGGGTGGACCAGCAGGTGATGTAACGCGGCCGCTCGAACGAGCGCCCAATCCAGCCACAGCCAAACCGCCTGCTTCGATCGCCGCAAAAACCGGCCGATCCACAAAGAGGAACACGCCCGTCCCTTAGGCGCCGCTCTCCACGGGCGAACTGGGCGATTTCCGCTACTCGCCTCCTTTTATCCACCGGCGAAAGTCGCGCCCAGACACGACTCGCCAACCAGAGGCTGCCCCGATTGTTTTCAAAGGCGGATCGCTGTATCCTCCACGCAAACCTCTAAGCAATCGCGTGGAACTACAATCAACTCACAAAAAGCAAGTCCTCCTCATCGACGAGCAACCCGTCTGCCACCTCGGCCTCGGTCGTCTGCTCCGCGATTCCAGCGACTTCACTCTCTCCGGATGCTGTGCCTCGCTCGACGAGCTGGAACGCGTCGACATCGTCCCCGACGTCATCGTAATCGACATCCTCGTCGACAAGAGCCGCGGCATCGGAACCCTCAAGGACTTGAAACGACGGTTCTCTCGCAGCGCCATCCTCGTTGCGACCCTCCACGACGAGACGCTTTTCGCGGAACGTTGCCTACGGGCCGGGGCCAAAGGGTACTACATGAAATGCGATCCGATAAGCGACCTGATGACCGCGATCGACCTCGTTTCTCGAGGCCATCTTCACCTCAGCAACGCCATGCGAGCCCACGTTCTCAATCGCATCGGCGGACACGAAGCGGAATCGAAACACGCCCAGTTCGAACGACTATCCGATCGCGAACTCCTTATCGTCCAACACATTGGACAATCGTTGGACAACAAGGAAATCGCCCGGCAAATGAACATCAGCATCAAGACCATCGAGTCGCACCGCTCCCGCATCAAATCCAAGCTCAAGCTCTCCAGCCCCAGCGAACTCGTCCGATTCGCCATGCGGATGCAAAATCCCTGAGGCGGCATTCGATTCAGAGCCCGCAAAAGACCCGGCTCTCCGCCCATTTTTGTATTGCGCTGGGCAAAAAATCGATTCTTGTGGTCCCCCTTACGCTAGAGGTCTGCGGCAACGCCGCTCTCCTCCTCGGAACGTCCGGGAAATCCCGGACGACAGCGGCTAGCTCAGCGACGCGCTTGGCTAGCGGTTTCTCAAGCGAGAAATCACAGATTCCGTGATCAGAAAAACACACATGCCACAAAGCAAAGCAATCGATAAGACCAACATCATCGGCGAATTCAAAACGCACGATAAAGACACCGGTTCATGCGACGTCCAAATCGCTCTCCTGAGCGCCCGGATCAACCACTTGACCGAACACCTTCGCGCCCACCGCAAGGATTTTCACACGCGCCGCGGACTGCTCGCCATGACGAGCCGCCGCCGCAAACTGCTCAACTACTTGAAGAAGAACGATCTCAACAAGTACAACGAGCTGTTGCAGCGCCTCAATCTCCGCAAATAGGTAGCGGGCGCTGCGCCCTCCTCCTATTTGCCGCCAGGCGCACCCGCGCGCTGGCATAAAACCCGAGCCTGCATCCTCGCGAAACGACAGAGGATCAGGCTCTTTCTACAATAAAGACACCAAAGAAATAAATCGCCGCTGGCGGATTCCCGGCAACCAGGGAAATTTCCGCATGCCATCCACCGCGATCGCATCCGGAAATCTCTCTAAAGCGCCCCGATCCTAGCCAGCAGCGATACTGTAAGGAAAATAATGAGACAAAAACACAGTGTAACAATCGACGAGCTGAACATGACCATCTCCACCGGAGAACTCGCTCAGCTCGCCAGCGGATCCGTCACCGTAACGGTCGGCGAAACCACCGTATTCGTATCCGCAACCGCCGCCAGCACCGTCCGCGAAGGACAAGACTGGTTCCCGCTCACCGTCGACTACCGCGAAAAATACGCGGCGGCCGGCCGCATCCCGGGAGGCTACTTCAAGCGCGAGGCTCGCCCAACCGAAAAGGAGATACTGACGTCGCGCCTCTGCGACCGGCCCTGCCGACCGCTCTTCCCCAAAGGCTTCCTCAACGAAGTCCAAATCATCGGCTTCCTCCTTTCCACGGACAAAACCAACGAGCCCGACATCTCGATGCTCAACGGCGCCTCCGCCGCCCTCGCGATCTCCGACATTCCCTGGAACGGCCCGATCGGCGCCGTCCGCGTCGGCCGCGTCGACGGCGAATTCGTGACCAATCCCACCCTCGAGGAACAGTACGCGTCCGAGCTCGACCTGATCTACGTCGGCACCAAGACCGACATGCTCATGATCGAAGGCAGCGCCGCCCAGCTCCCCGAAGCGGACTTCCTCGACGCCCTCGAATACGCCCACGAGGCGATCCAGCCGGTAATCTCCGGAATCGAGGAGCTCGTCTCCATCGCCGGCAAGGAAAAAGCAGAATTCCCGCTCGTGGTTCTGGATCCAGAAATTCGCGAATTCGTGGAAGGACTCGTCGGCGAAGGCATCAAAGAATCCGCTCGCCTCGGCGACAAGCAAGAGCGCAACGCCGCCATCGACGCCCTCAAGGAACAAGCTGGCGAAGCCCTCAAGGAAAAGCTCGGCGAGGAAAACTACAATCCCGCCCAGCTCGCAATGGCTCTGGAAGAAATGCAGGAGATCGCTTACCGCGCTCCCGTACTCGACACTCAAGTTCGTTCCGGAGGACGCGGCCCCAATGAACTCCGCGAACTCAAAAGCGAAGTCGGACTGCTTCCGCGCGTTCATGGATCGGCCCTCTTCGCCCGCGGCGAGACCCAGGCCCTCGTCTTCGCCACCCTCGGCCCGACCAACGAAGCGCAGCGACTCGACGCCGTTACCGGCGGCCCCGAGTCCAAGTCCTTCATGCTCCACTACAACTTCCCGCCGTTCTCGGTCGGAGAAGCCGGACGCTTCGGGTTCACCGGACGTCGGGAAATCGGGCACGGCGCACTGGCGGAACGTTCGCTCCTCCCAGTCGTCCCCGCGGAGGACCACTTCGCCTACTCGATTCGTATCGTGTCCGAAGTCATGTCCTCCAACGGATCGACCTCGATGGCCTCGATCTGCGGCGGCTGCCTGGCCCTCATGGACGCCGGTGTTCCGATTTCCGATCCCGTAGCCGGTATCTCTTGCGGACTTATCTCCGAGAGCGACGAAAATGGCAAAATCACCAAGAGCGTTATCCTCACCGATATTCTCGGCGAGGAAGACCACTTCGGAGATATGGACTTCAAAATCGCCGGAACGCGCAACGGCATCACCGGATTCCAGTTGGACCTCAAGATCAACGGACTCCCCTTCGACATCGTACGCGAGTCCGTGGCCCAGTCCCGCGAAGCCCGTATCGCCATTTTGGATTCAATGGCCGAAGCGATCGACAAGCCGCGCGACAGCGTCAGCGAAAACGCGCCGCGCATTACGACCGTCCAGATCAATCCGGAGAAGATCGGCGCCCTCATCGGCCCCGGCGGCAAGAACATCCGTCGCATCGTTGAAATCACCGGCGCGCAGCTCGACATCGACGAAGACAATAGCGGCAAGGTGAACATCTACGCCACCAGCGAAGAGTCGATGAACCGCGCTATTCAGGAAATCGACCTCGTCTGCGGCGAGATCGAAGAAGGCAAGATCTACCGCGGCGTCGTCAAAGCCGTGAAGGAATTCGGCTGCTTCGTCGAAGTCCTCCCCGGACAAGAAGGCCTCGTGCATATCTCCGAGCTCGCCGACTTCCGCGTCAAGCGCACCGAAGACGTTTGCAAGCCGGGCGACGAAATGGTCGTCAAGTGCATCGGCATCGACGAAAAAGGCCGCGTCCGCCTCAGCCGCCGCGCCGCACTCGAAGAACTCGAAGCCCGCAAAGCTGCCAAAGAAGCGGAAGAGGAGACCGAGACCGCGGAAGCCACCGACTAGTCGCCAACCGGATATCAATTCCCAAAGGCCAGAGCGCACCGCTCTGGCCTTTTTTTCCACCTCGAGCAATCCATGAACATCCTCCTTTCCAACGACGACGGAATCGACTCCCCCTTTCTCCGACCGCTCGCCGAAACCTTCGCCCAGCGCCATACAGTCACCGCCGCCGCTCCGTCCCACGAGCAAAGCTGGATCGGGAAAGCCATGAGCCGACGCGGATCCGTTCAAGCAACTAAAATCGACAACTTTCCCTGCGAAGCCTACGCCCTCACGGGGACCCCCAGCGATTGCGTCAACATCGCTCTGGGACATCTTTGCCGCGACAAACCCGACGTCGTTCTCTCCGGCATCAATATCGGCCACAACGCCGGACTCAGCTTCATCGCCTCCTCCGGCACGATCGGCGGCGCCCTCGAAGGCGCCTTCCAAGGCATTCCCTCGATCGCCGCCTCAATGTACCTCGACCCCGATCGGTTTCACGCCGTAAGCGACCGCTCCCAGCCACTGTCCTCCGAGATGGCGAACCACGTGCAGCAAGCCGCCGCATTCCTCGTCGAGTTCGTCGAAACGCTCGTCCAGATCGAACACGTCCCCTACGGCCAAGTGCACAGCCTGAACTTCCCGAACGAGAACATGGAAAACGCTCGGCTCGTAAAGGCGCCCGCCGCCCGCACCGTTTCCGCCTCTCTCTTCAAGAAAGTGGACGACACATTCCAGTTCGTCTACAACCCGCTCGAAACGCTCGCCAGCGACCAGCCGACCGACCGCGAAGTCATCCACAGCGGCAATATTAGCCACACGCTGATCGATTTCAAAAACATCGACAATAATTCGTATTAGATAATCTGATACGATTTCCATATCGATTGCATTGACATGCAATCCGTCTCCCGCTAACCGAGTCTCTTCACTTTTACTGAAATGAAACCGACACAGAAGCCGAATCGCCCGTTCTTTTCCTCCGGGCCCTGCTCCAAACGACCCGGCTGGACCACCGCCAGTCTGGAAAACGCCCTCGTCGGCAGATCGCACCGATCGAAACCGGCCAAGGCCCGAATACAAGAAGTGATCGAGCGGTCCAAAGCGATTCTCGGCATCCCCGACGACTACGTCTGCGGCATCGTTCCCGCCTCCGACACGGGC
>JANQSC010000041.1 GCA_028284235.1 Opitutaceae bacterium | reverse complement strand
CGCTTTCCCACCGACTCACGTCCGTCAAAGACGACGACGGCAGACCGCTCCACCCCTGGCCGGCCGCGATTCACGACTGCAAGGCGGCGATCCGCTTTCTGAAAACCTACGCAGAACGATACCGCATCGATCCCAATCGGATCGGTGCCACCGGCGCTTCCTCCGGCGGCCACTTGTCGCTTCTCCTCGGACTGACCGACACCACCGACGGACTGGAAGGCACGATCCCCGTTCCCATGCAAACAGGAGACGGCGCGGCGCTCGAGGCGATATTGGATACGCGGATACACGCTGTGTACAACAAGTCGGGGCCCACCGACATGCTCTCGTGCCACGCTGCTCCAGTGGTGACGCCTTTCATGGAAGACCTGCTCGGTCCGCCACAATCGAACTTGGAAAAGTACCGCGCCGCGAGCCCGCTAACCTATCTCAGCCCCAACGACCCACCGGTCATGTCCATCCACGGCGATCTCGACCACGTCGTACCCGTCGAGCAAGCGCGCATTCTCCACGCTCAAATGAACGCGATGAAACTCGCCAACGACTACATCGAGCTCGAGGGCCAAAAACACATATTCAACAAGGGAATCGGCACTACCTACTGGGACTCGTGCTACGCGTTCTTCGACAAGCATCTGAAGGAACGATGATGGCTCTAGAAGGTTTTAACAGGATGCGCTCGTACCTCGCTCATTTGATGACTCGCAGGCTCGTCAACTTGATGTTTTCATTGAGGTGGCTTCGTCGCCACTCATCAAGCTACCGCGAAGCGGTATCAAGTGAGCGACTGCGTCCTGCATAGCTCGAAGAGCGAAGCAGGAGGCACGAGCGCATCCTGTTAAAAACCAACTCCTGTCAATTCAACTTTAAACTATGAATACAAATTCCACCAAAAGCTATTTACTGAAACTCGGGTCCATCCTGTTGCTATCCTGTCTCACCGCCTGCGCCTCGTCGGACAAAGCCAGCAAGGACCTGCCGAAGGTTCTCCTCATCACCGACTCGGTCGCGCGGAACTACACCAACATCCTCAAGGGACTCCAGCACGGACGGCTGGACATTCGCGTTCCTACCAACGAAAACGGGGACGCCACCAATGGCGAAGGCACCACAAAAGGAGTCGCCGAAATCGACCGTTGGCTCGGCGACGAAGACTGGGACCTGGTCTACTTCAACTTTGGACTGCATGACCTAATGCGCGCCGATCCTCGCAATCCAAACCGCGCCAGCCACAACCCTAACGACCCTCTGCAAGCCACTCCCGACGTTTACGAAGCCAACCTCGAAACGATCGTGGAAAAACTGAAAGCAACCGGCGCGACGCTGGTGTTTTCCAATACCATCCCCTTTCGGCAAGAAAACCGTAGACCCTATCGCAACGCCGATCACGTCGACGAGTACAACCGCCGCGCGGAGAAAGTGATGCGAAACCATGGCGTCGCCGTACACGACTTGCATGGATTCGTTCAACCGCGTATGGAAGAACTCATGACGCCCCGAGGATTGAATATTAGACCGGATCGCGGTCTCGATGTCGCTCTTCAAATTAGCAGCGAACTCGAGAGAGCGCTGGGCATAAAGAGCAAAACTGGCGCGGAGACGCCCGCAAACGTACTCCTGTTGGGGGACTCGGTTTCCTTGGGATACACTCCGTTTGTCCAGGGGTTGGTCCACGGCCAAGCGACAATCCATCGCCCGCAAAACGATGGCGGCGGCTATCTCAACTGCGCGGGAACCCACAACGGCATCGCCAATATCGACGAATGGCTGGGCGACGGCGACTGGGATGTAATCCACTTCAACTTTGGACTGCACGACTTGAAGCACGTGTATCCCGGCCAGCCCAACAAGAACAGCACGGACCCAAGCCACCCGCAACAGTCGGACCTCGTTCAATACGAAAAGAACCTGAGGGAAATAGTCGCCAAACTCAAGGCGACCGGCGCGAAGCTGGTTTTCGCCACGACAACGCCTTACCCGGACAAACCCGGCGGACCGCTCCGACGAGCCGATCAACCGGCCAAGTACAACGCGGTCGCCACGCAGATCATGAAGGAAAACGGCGTCACCATAAACGAACTACACGATTTCGTCCTACCGCAAATGGAAGCGTTGATGCCTCCAAGCAACGTGCACTTCACCCCGGCCGGCAGCCTGGAACTCGCCCTGAAAGTCGCCGACCACATCGAGAAGGCCCTTAACTAGTCCGCAATTCGCAATCCACTCCAACACCGCTATGCAAAACGTAAACCGAAGAACTTTTCTAAAGGGAGCAACCGTCGCGACCGCGGCCTCGATCCTGCCCACATTCGCCATCGGCAAATCCGGCGCTTCCGCCAACCGCAAACTTAACGTCGCCGTCATCGGGGCGGGAGGCAGAGGGCGCTTCCTCATCAATGGCGGTCTCGCCGCCAACGAAAACTTGGTCGCCTTCTGCGACGTCGACGAAGCCAACGCCGCGCCCACTTACAAAGACTATCCCGACGTCCCGAGGTACACGGACTTTCGAGTAATGCTCGACGCGCTCGACAAGCAGATCGACGCGGTCGCTATCGCTACGCCCGACCACACCCATTTCGTCGCCACCTACACGGCGATGGCCATGGGCAAGCACGTCCTCACCGAAAAGCCGCTCGCCCACAACGTCTGGCAGGTCCGCACCCTGCGCAAAGCCGCCAAGCGCTTCAAGGTCGTCACCCAAATGGGCAACCAAGGCCATGCCCAGGAAGGCGTTCGCCTGCAGAGAGAGTGGTACGAAGCTGGCATCATCGGCGACGCCAAAGAAGTCGTCATCTACAACAACGGACCCCGCTTCGGACCCGGCATGCACTTCAATCGCCCCGGCCGCACGCCGCCCACGTCTCAAGCCGTTCCCGCCACTCTCGACTGGGATCTCTGGAAGGGCCCGACCGACGGGAGCGTCAAGTACAACGAAGTCTATCTCCCCAAAACCTGGCGTGGATTCTACTCGTACGGCAACGGCCAGCTCGGCGACTGGGCCTGCCACACCTTTGACGGCCCGTTCTTCGCCCTCGGGCTCGGAGCCCCCTCGGAAGCCGTATCCATCGAACCGGAAAAAGTCATGCCCGGCTTGGTGCCCTGGCGTTCGAGCATCCAGCTCATGTTCCCGCGCAAAGGAAAGGACCCGTTGAAAGTCACTTGGAACGAAACCTACGAACCCAAAGTCGAACCCAGTTGGGGAATGAAAGAATGGGGACGCGGGACGAAGTCCGTCATTGTCGGCGAGAAAGGCTGCATCGCCGCCCAAGGCTACTCGAACAGCCCCCGCATTCACTCCGAAGAGCTCTGGAAGGAAGTCCGCGAAAACCTCCCGGAGAAGTCGATCCCGCGCATCAAAGGCAACCACATCGCCGAGTGGGTCAACGCGATCAAAGGCGACGGTCCCACCCCGGGCTCGAACTTCGACTACGCCGCCCAATTGACCGAGGCAGCCCTCATCGGAGTCATCGCCCAGAAAACCGGCGAACGCGTCGAATGGGACGCCAAGAAAATGCGTATCACCAACGATGATACACTCAACCAATACGTCAAAGAACCCGTCCGCCGCGGCTGGGAGATGGGGGAGGAGCTTTGGTAAGGAAGCGTGATTGCTTCAACGGGCATCACGACCTCAACGCAACAACCGCAAAGTAGCGAATCGACTGACGAGCAATCGGTTCAGGGCAGCAGGCCGGGCGGGCCCACGGACATCCCACTGTCCTTGTCTTTCGGGTACTTCGGATTCCAGGTGGGGTGGCTTTGCCTGAGCCATTGATCGATCTTCTTTGCCAAGGTCGACGCCACTTCTGGAAGTCGGTCTATTCGGTTAGACTCTTCGCTTTGATCTTGGTCCAAATCGTATAGCTCCCACGAGTCCGTCTCGTAGAAGTAGTTCAACTTGAAGCGTTGCCCCCCAATGTCGTCGATGACCGAGACAAAGGGCTCCGCTCTCCAATCCATATAGCCAGGGAACAAATAGAAGATCGGCCCACGCTGGCGGTTCGTGTTCGGATCGAAGAGGACATCGACAAACGACTCTCCATCCAGCGGATGCTCTAACGGGTCCGGCATCCAACCGCCTCCGGCGAGTTCTAAATAGCTCGGGTAGTAGTCAACTGAATGCGTTTTGTAGTCAGTCGTCGAATTTGCAGGGACTACACCAGGCCAGTAGGCGATTAGCGGGACTCGGATTCCTCCCTCTGCAATCATTCCTTTCACACCTTTTAAAGGCGTATTCGGAGCGTGGGTACCGCCGTTGTCCGAGGTAAATAGGACCAGTGTGTTTGCAGTTATACTATCCGAGCGGTCGCCGTCTCCATTGGGATCGTCCAGACAATCCAGTAGACGCTTCACGTTCTCGTCTACGCTCGCGACGAATGCCGCGTACTCCACAAGTTTCTCGTCAGCATTCTCAAACCGATTCGCGACCGAAGCCTGTAAGTCCGGTCGCGCCTGGACTGGCCCATGCACCGCGTAGGTGTGGAATTGCAAATAGAACGGTTGTTTGCCCGACGCGAGCCCTCGGATCGTCTGCTCCAGTGCGTCTCCCAAGGCGTCGCTGATGTGCTTCTTAGTTCCAACAAGCGAATCCGGTAGTCCCCGCCGTTTGACATAACTCTCGTCGTAGGGCTCGGCGTATTTGTCGAAGCGCCCCAGCCCCGTGTTTCTGAATTTCCAACTTCCGTCTATCCGCGACGCGAAACAGGTCGCTTGATTCCCCTGGCTGTATCCGCCGATGTTGATGTCGAACCCCGCGTTTTCCGGCATGGTCTCCGGACCATTGTGCCCACCCACGTGATACTTGCCGATGTGGGCGGTCGCGTATCCGTTTTCTCGCAACGCCTCCGCAACAGTGACGGCGTTCGCGGCGACAAACTCGCTCTGCTCCGGACCACGGAAACGCGCTTCTTCTTCCGTCAGTCCCCCATTTCCATAGCGGTTGAGATGCCCAACCACATACACGTCGTTGTTTACACGGGCGGGATACTGTCCAGTCAGCATAGCCGCCCGCGTAGGGGCGCAATTTGGCTGCGCGTAAGCGCTGGTAAAACTCAATCCCCCATTGGCCAGTCGCTCGAGATGGGGCGTCTGGTAGATCGGGTCGGAAGTTCCTTGCGTCACTTGGCCGACGCTAATGTGGTTCCAGCCGAGATCGTCTACCATGAAGACGACTATATTCGGTTTCGAGGGCGACTCACTAGAGACGTGTTCCTCGGCGAACGTCGCTCCCAGGCACGCAAAAAGACTGAAAGAAACCAGCCGCGCGACCCTGTTCATTTCCCGCGTCTCTCTCGTATCGCTTTGCAGTCCGTTTCCAAGTCTTTCACTAATCCCATTCGAGCTGCAATACCAGACCCGGGACCGAGATATCGCCGTCACTTCCAGCGCCGGTTCCAATTCGATCGATGTCCGAGCCCTCGAGCGTGATCGTGTTTCCTGAGATTTCAACACGGCTCTGAATGTCAATCGAGGAATCGGCGAGGAGATCTTGGGCCCAGATTTTCGATACGCCTTCGATGGACTCTTCGAACTCTATGGTAAGACTCTCGTAGCGTCCGAAAACGCCGATTGGCTGACGAGGATTCGCTACCTGGATCGTCACCCGGGCTCTCGGCTCAAACCACTGGTCCTCCGGTTTCACTCGGCCTTCCGTAGCCACGCAAGTGGACCCGTTCGGATAGGTCGAAGCCATGACATAAGGAGCGTCGCCATCCGCTTCAACCGTCGGCAGCGGCAAGTTTCGCGACATCACCGCCGGAGCGCTCTGGTAAACCATTTTCCCATAGGCGGGTTGGAACCAAGTGTCGCTTTTCGTATGCGGGTAGCTGTCGATAAGCTGGCGTTCCGAGGCGAGGAACGAGCCCTCTCCCGCAGAAAACGCAGGGGCGATACGCTGCCATCGACCGAATCGCTCGATCTCGTTCATGCGTTTCTGAATCAGCCGCTTCCCTCGAATCTGATGGTGAAAGTCCTCGCCGTTGTAAGTGCGTTCCATGTAGTTCGGATGACGCTTGCTCGCAATCAAGCACCCCATGCCCGCGGCGACTTGCGGGTCGTCTTGGATATTCAGAATCGCGATGTACTCGGGCTGGTTCTGAGTCTGCTCCAAAATATCGCCCACTCGCTGCATGGTAGAAGTGGATACGAGAATCGGGGCGACATCGTAGGTACGGAAAACGTCCGTGTTTTTGATAATCCACAACGCCTGCTCCTGCTTGGCGCCTCCCGGGGCGAAGGGTGAGGGGTACGACGTCCGATTTGGATCGTCGAAATCCGGATTCAACGGGCCATTCGCGCCGCAAATGTACTCCAATTGCAGTTCGGGATAAATCTCCTCTTTAATTTTGTAGCTCCAAAAGTTCTCAATTCCACCGCCGTCGATTTTCCAATACTCTACTCCCGCGTGCTTGGACCATTCAACGAAGGTCCGAGCCGTATCCTTGTCGATCGTACCACGTGTCCACAAACCCAATCCACGCCACCCGTGAGCCTGAATTTCTTCATTGAAAAGACGCAGCGACTCCTCCGGCTCGGCGTATCCGTACTCTTCGAAGTCGCGAACGTCGATCTGCAAAGAGAAGAATGGAACACTGCCTGGCACCGTCCGCTCGGATTTCACCTTGGTCTGCCAGCCATGGTCGATGAGAAAATAGTAGTCGCCGCGACCTCTGGGCAGATAGGTAGCGGCCCATCCTTCCTCCGGGTCGAAGAGGTGCTCGTAAGTGAGTTCCTCGCGAGCATTCGGATTGTTGATACGGTTAAAGTCCGTGATCTCGCCTCCGCGCTGCTGCCAATAATTTTGAGCGTACCACGTACACCAGTAGTTCGCCGCTTTAGCGGGTTTATCAGGCACCAAATTGGGTCCCTGATCACTGCCAAAGGCGGTTCCCAACAAGACGGTGAACGCTGCGAAAAGGGGACGTGACATAGTTTTACAACAGATTGATTTCACTGGAATTGTCTCTCAGAAGAAGTAACTCGGATTTTTCAAAGACCTTAACACGCCCCCCAGTAATTCCTAACTCCAAAAGTCGACAGTTGCGCTCGCATATCACTCGCCGCAATGTAGCCGCCACGGAGATCAGTCGACTCGACAGCTCATTCAACGATTTCCCTTCCCCCGATGCAACCTAAGAAGAAGACCTTAGCAGCCACACTCGCGAACAAGCGGTTCTTGCTAGCATGTTTGGGCATAGTGAATACAGTATCGGTCGAATCTATTCAGGGTCAAAGCGCGTCGGCCGCGACGACCTACTCAGAGGCGATCGCGCCGATCATCAATCAAAACTGCGTCACCTGCCACCGCGACGGCGGAATCGGCCCCTTCCCCCTCGACACCTTCGAGAGCGTGAAAAAGCGGGCCCGCCAAATCGTCGAAGTCGCCGAATCGCGATACATGCCTCCGTGGAAGCCAGACCCTGGATACGGGCCGTCGCTCGTCGGAGAGCGCAGGCTGACCGACGAGCAGTTGCAAGCGCTCCGTTCCTGGCTCGACGCGGGAAGTCCGCCCGGGGACCTATCGCGCCTCTCCCCCGCGCCGCGATACCCGAGCCAATGGACACGAGGCGAGCCCGACTTGATCATCGAGCTCGAAGAAGACTATATCCTCCCCGCCGAAGGCGTCGACATCTACCGGAACTTCGCCATCCCGCTTCCAATCGACGAGCCCCGGTACGTCACCTCCTTTGAACTCCTCCCGCGAACGAATCTGGCCATCCACCACGCATTGTTGATGCTCGACGACACCGATCGCTCCCGACAGCGCGACGAATCGGAGCCGGGGCCCGGATACGACGGCATGGGCATCGGTTCGAGCACTCCCCCCTCCGGACACATCGTCGGCTGGACACCGGGACAAGTCCCCTACGAAACCCACCCGGGCACCGCTTGGGAACTCAAACCCGGAACTGATCTGGTGCTGCAGCTCCATATGTTGCCCACGGGCAAACCGACCCCAGTGAACCCAAGAATCGGACTGTATTTCGCCGACACTCCTCCGAGCAAGAAATCCTTCGTGCTCCAAATGCGCGACTACGACATCCAAATACCGGCGGGCAAGTCGGACTACGTCGTCTCGGATTCAGTCAAACTGCCAGTAGACGTAGACCTTGTCGCAGTGTATCCTCATACTCACTACTTGGGCAAAGACATCCAGTTTTTCGCGACGCTTCCAAATGGCGAAAAGAAGTGGCTGCTTCGGATCTCCGACTGGGACTTCAATTGGCAAGGGGACTATCGCTACCAGGAAGCCGTTTTCCTGCCCGCCGGCGCTGAGCTCCACATGAACTACCGTTTCGACAATTCAGCCGACAATCCGAGAAACCCTTCCGATCCGCCGGTCGATGTTCAAGGAGGCTGGCGTTCGACCGATGAAATGGCCGAGCTTATGATCCAGCTAATTCCCCGCGACCAAGCGCATCTAGGCGAGCTGGCCGATGCGCAAAGAGACTACGACATCAAGCTGGCGGGAGGCGAGGCCCGCTACTACTATTTCAACGGCATTTATCTCGAGCGGCAAAAGGAGACGGAGCGGGCCGCCGCATCCTACCAGCAAGCGCTCGCGCTCGACCCCTCCTTCGCCAGCGCCTACGTCAAACTAGGAGCGATCGCCGAAAGTCGAGGCGCCCTCAACCAAGCGGAAGAGCTGTACAACCAGGCCCTCGCCTTTCAGCCGAATCTCGTTCCCGCCAATCTCGCGGTCGCGAAACTCATGCTCATGAGCCAGCGGTACTTGAACGCGGAGTTTATTCTGGAGAACTTGTATTCAGAAAATCCTGCCGACTTGCAGACTTGTGTCTACCTGGCCGGAAGCTACCTCGTTCAAGGCAAAGCGGATAAAGCGCTCGCGCTTTTCGACGAAGCCAAGGACCGCTTTCACGCCTCTCCACTCTTTCATTTACGGTACGGCGAAGCGCTGCTCAAGGCTGGCCATTCCGACCAAGCGATGATTGAACTCCTACGCGTTGTAGAAACGCCTAGAGATATCAGTCCAGACTCCACGGAATCTCTTCAAGCGATGCGTGCGTCGGCCCACTATCTGCTCGGCTCCCTCCATTTGGACGACGGACGTTTCACCGAAGCAGTGTCTTCCCTCGACGCGTCCCTCGCGGTGTATCCCGACAATCTCGACGCCCTACTCAAGTCAGCCGCCGTGTTTATCCAGCTAGAGCAAACAGAGAAAGCGATTGAGCGACTCGTGGCGTTGGTCTCGAAACCGCCTGAGCAGACATTTTCCGTGGAAGATATACTCGCCAACTTGCCGATGCCCGAAGGGGCAAGCTTGCTTGCTCAAGCGTATCTAAAAATTGGCGACGAATCATCCGCTCAAAAAGCATCGTCGGTCGCAAAAGAAGCGCTACCGGCTCTCTAGAGCGTCATGAATACAATTTGGCCGAGAGCGTTAGACACTCTCGGCCAAAAGCTGCACCCACTATGATGCGGTTGCTAGAGCAGGTAACTATCCTATCGAGATTTAAAATTCGAATGTCGAACGCAACTGGAAGGTCCGTCCTTCTCTCCATACGCCGGAACGGAAGCTGCCGTCCGGCTGGAACGCGGTCGTGACAATATCGCCAGAAGAAAGGATGTTGTTGATGTTCAACTGCAGTTTCCAGTCGATCGAGTCGTTTCTGATTTTCCGCTTGTATCCAAACCAAACATTGAGACGTTCTACGGTGTCGTCCATCCAAGGGTTATTCAGGTCGGGTATCAGGATCTCGCCCCCGTCTTGCAACTGGGTAACGATGGGGTACCCAGCCGCTCGCTCGTCTTCCCAGCGAAACGCGCCACCAATGTTCCAGCCACCGAGAATCGAATCCGGATCGAATGTGTAATTCGTCACGAGATTCAATCGCCACTCGCGAATCTCGTCCGCCAGTTGCCCTTCCCTAGCGAAGAGAATGTTCATCGAGTTGACCACGAGATCGACGACTCGGAGACGAAGCTCCTGCTCCGATGTATCCACCTGAAGATCACCGGTCGGACCATCGGACGTCCACTCGTCGACTCGGGCGGCAAAGAACACCTTGGCCCCCGGGCCAATATCGCTTCTCCTTGCCTCCTGCTGGGCGATATTCGCGGAAATGCGCCACCGTTGAGACGGGTTGTAGGTGAGATCAATTTCAATCCCTTCGGACAAAGTGCTTTGCGTATCCGAAATGGGAAGATCGGTCGGATCCGTCTCGACCGCATAGCCGCTCAAAGTACCGGGATCTTCAACCACTCGCCAGTTCGTGAGGTCCTGATAGAATTGGGGAGGCCCTTGCCAGTTCGCCGCGACGAGCGCTTCGGGAGAGTTGTTCGCGACCACGCGCCGGTCGATCTGGTATAGGTCCCCGTCCGGGTTGAAGTAGCCGCGGGAGATGGTCTCGTACTTGTTGAACTTCAGAACGAAGGTGTTGTCCCAAAGCCCGATCGTGAATCCCTGTTCCTCGGTTTGGCCGGTGGGCGGCGTGATAATGCCTCCCAGGATGTTCATCCGCGTCGTGCCAATCTGGAAATTCTCCGCGTCCTGCCAGTGGAACGAAAGGTCCACGCCGTCTGGAAGCGGGACGAACTCCGGAACGTGCAGCACAAAGCCCAGGGACTCCGTGGGTTGCTGAAAGGGATCTCCAGTGGGCGTTTCATTCAACTCGCGAAGACGCCAGTTGAACATGTTGTTGGAGAAGCGCCCGTTCGTTCTGGGCGTGCCATCCGGTTCCGTGAAATCGGGAATGTTGCTGCCGTACGACTCCACTTTGTCAGTCCGATACCCATAGGTTCCCACCAGCCACTCTTGTCCGAAGAGGTAGGTCTGGTGGACATAGGCATGGGAGCCTGTATCCACTCGACTGAGACCGTTCCCAACGATGTGGTTGTAGAAGTTGCTATCGTTGGTCAGGTTGTTGATCGGCGAGACCGACGAATTCACCCACGTTCCCGTAACTTCGTCGTAGTAGGTGCCAGTAAACGCGCCGTCGAGCTGCAACTCGCGCTGAACGGGTGTAATGACCCCCTGCCCTCCATAAGGAGCGGAGTCGTTGGCGAAACTCGTTCCCACGTACACTTGATTCCTAAGCTGAGCGGCTCCGGAAGTCAGGCTCGTCGAGTTTACGGACGTCAAAAGATAGCCCGGATCCACTATGTTTCGAGAAGACAAGCTTCTGTTGTAGACGGAGTAGTCCTGTCCGAAAAGCGTGCCTACGTGACGCCCGAACAGCCAGCCGAGCTTGTTCTCGTTCTTCTTGAAGTCGATTTCGTAGAACACCGTCCCGCGCTCGACATCGCGACTGAGATTCGTCTGCGAACGAACGGTCTCGCCGGCCACGAACGGTCGACCGAAATTCGGGTTCTCCGCGCCTGTATTGAGGTGGGTATTCAGATCGATCGACAACTGATAGCCGCGATTGCCATTGAAGAGATCGTAGAAGCCGCGCTCGACTTGCTCGCGAGAGGCGGTGGCTTCGATTCCCAGCCTGCCCAAGGGGAACTCCCAGATGTGATCGAAACTGGCGATGCCAGACTCGAATTGGTCGCTCTGACCGTGGTTGGGTCCCGTGATCACGTTTTCCACCCAGTCGAACACCTGCCGGTCAGGCAACGCGTCCACGCCAAAGAAACCGCCATCGACACGGCCGGTCACCGACGCGAACGTCGGAGAACTGCCCCACTGGCGGAACTGGGTGATACTCGCCGTGCGAAAATCGAGACGACCCCCATCGGGCGCGTTGTTACCGTTTGGCGTTTCGCGCTCCCAACCATTGTGAATGTCAATGGGTTGCAGCGAACCCGAACTCGGATCGTTGTTCAAGAAAACCGCGCCCGGCTGGAAAAACCAGGATCCGGGAGCTCGGATCAAGTCCACATTCGTGTCTCTGAATCCTAGACCCAAGCTAGGATTGTGGGTGATCTTCCCGCTCGGATGACTCGTGTCCGCCCAAGGCGCCTCGAACCAGCGGGTAAACCCGTCCGTTGGCGCGCTGAACCGCGGTCGGCGCGACTGAATGCTCCCGAACTCCTGGCTGATCTTCAAGTTGGAGTTTTTGGTCGGCTTGTATCGCAACGCAATCGTCGCTCGGTCATCGTCTTCGAACGTGCCGTTCTGGCGCCACTTGTTGCGCTTGTGCAGCCCCGCGAAACGCAGTCCCAGCTTGTCTTCGATCAAGACTCGATCGATGTCGACATTCGCTCGGTAGGAGCCGAACGAGCTCAATGTGAACTGGAATTTGTTTCGGTTCGCCATTCGCGGGGAGATTGTAGTGTTGTCAACAATACCTCCGGGCGATCCCAATCCGAATAGAGTCGAATTCGGACCGCGGTTCACGGTTACGCGCTCCGTATTGTAAGAATCGAACTGGATGCTAGAGGGAACGTAGTTGCGAGTCGCGTCCGCCCGCGCCAATCCGCGAACTCGATTTCGGTTGTCGGGGTTTCGATTGATCCCCCGGTATTCAATCGTCTCGCCTCCCGTTCCCGCACCTCCGAAATTGCCGTCCGCACCGGCCGTCTCCAAATTTCCAAGATACGGCAGCAGGTTGACGGCGTCGTTGACCTGAAGGTCTTCCATATACTCTTTCGTCGCGACCGTTATCGAATTCGCAAGGTCACTCAGTTTTGTATTAATTCTCGTGCCAGCGAGAGTCGACGACGCGGTATACCCGATCTCTCCGGAACCATCCACTGTAAATGGGGACAGTTCGAAGATCTCCTCCCCCTCGTCCGCGTCATCTTGGGCGATGAGATTGAAAGAGAATAACATGGCGAGCAACGGTATGCCTCGAAAAAGGCGCGTTACCAACGACTTCGCGGATGGAAGCCGAGTATCGTAGATAGTCGTGTTCATAGGGTGTGTCAGTTGTAGTTAGTTATTGAGGTGGCAGGACGATGGCGCGGAGAAGATCACAGACAGTTTAATATCTGAATCAATCGGGCGCTCCGTATAGACCGCTGCTTGAAGGGAGTAACAGGCGGCAACCAAAGACCTTAACAGCGCCGCGCGTTTTTTATTTCACGCCCTTCCACCGTTCGAATACTCCGCTAAAGCGCGCCATCGTCCCGCCCGGCTACCCTATTCCGGATAACGCGATCGCACTACCCGGACGCAACGTTCACCTGGCCGCCAACGAAATTTCCTGGACATCGATCGTTCCAGGAAGGGAAGCCAGCTGTTCGCTACTAAATTGACCAGGCTCAATCACCAATTCGCGTAGTGAAGACATGGATGCAAGCGGAGCAAGATCTTCCACGGAGGTCTCGCGAAGATCCAGCTGATAGAGATCCAATCCATTTAAATGGCCCAAGTCCGTAAAATCGCTCGACCCGATTGCCAGCGAATGTAGGTCCAGCAATCGGAGCAGACAGAGCCGCGGCGGTGGATTCGCCATGCGCGGCGAATCCGGACGAATGAGAGAACGGAGCCCTGGACCGCCGATACGCAAGTGCCCCCTCCCCGACTCGAAGTCGAACTCGGAACTGTCCCAACTCGGATTGGATACATCGACCATTGCCCTCACCGCAGCGGAAATTTCGTCGAGAGAATCACGCTTCAAGCTATAGTATATAACCATCTTCTCCATAAGCGGCCACCGATCCTTTTTCGAGGATACCAATCTATGAAGAAAAGCGACGAAAACGTCCAAGGGGAGAAGCCCGTTTTCCGCAACGAGAGGCCCGAACTCAGGAGCCAATGCCCTCAAGTCGGCTTGATCAAAATCGTTGATCTGGTAAACCGGAGTCGCTTCGGAAAACCTTTGGGTTAAAAACAACGCATAAGCTTTCTGCGCCCATAAGTTGTCGTTTTGAGGAGGATTCTGAGCGAGGGCCTCGTCCATCTCCTCTATCGCGTTTTCCACTGCTGCCAAACTAATCGACTCGTCCATAATCAAGTGGTCCAGCAATATATAAGACCCATCGATCACGCTCTCGCTTTGACGCTCGAGCAATACACCCGCAAGCTCGCGCTCGCGCTCGTAGCGGGCGATTGCCTCTTCAGCCGCGTTGAGAGCTACCTTCGTTTGCTCCAACGCGTCTTCCGTTTTCTGATACTCTACGCGAAGCTGCTGCGTGAACCAGATGCCGGAGGCGATCAGCAAGGCGGTAAAGAAAAACGAGACCCGGCAGGGCACCCGATTTCGCAAATAGAACAGACGGGCCTCGCGCAGAAATCCCGCCCGTTCGACCGACGTGCTGTATCCCCCCATATAGCGAAACAAGTCCCGATGAATCTCCTCAACAGATTCGTAGCGCTCCTCTGGATCCTCGTGGCGCGCTTTGGCGATGATCGCTCGTAGTGGGTTATCCGATACTTCTTTCTCTGAAACAGGACGCCGTGGCGC
>JANQSC010000036.1 GCA_028284235.1 Opitutaceae bacterium | reverse complement strand
AGTTTGGCTTCTGTTTGAATCACGCGGCACGGCGCAAGCGCCGGCCCTACGAATTGTTCGTAAGCTTGTGTGGGACACTTTGTCCCGGCAAGGATGGATTCACGGTCAGGGTGGCGCGTGGGTAGTTGCGGGACGCGGGAGGTGGTTTCTAGCCGGTCGTTCCTTCCGAACCGTAGTTCATGGCCTAACCCATTGCTGGAAAGCTATTAACAAATCTATTAATTTCCCCGATTTTCTTGTTTCCGCTGGGAATTTAATCCGATGGGGATACGGTACGATTTATGCGTAAGCGGCTTCGGAGGAACTCGGAATGATAGACCCAAATCGACTCACGGAAATGGCGCGGAATGCTCTCACGGAGGGGCAGGCGATCGCGCGTCGCAACCAGAACAACGAGGTGGAGACGCTTCACTTGTTGTCGGCCCTCGTTGCCCAGGAGAACGGCATCGTGCAGGGGCTCCTCCAGAAACTGGATATCACGCCGAATGCGTTGGCCTTGAGCTTGGACCGGGAGATCGGGAAACTGCCACGCGTCTCCGGATCGGTCGACAGTAGCAAGATTTTCATTACACCTGCCTTGAACGACGTGTTCACAAAGGCGGAGGAGGAAAGCTCCGGGCTTAAGGACGATTTCGTCAGCGTGGAGCATTTGTTTTTAGCCTTGGTCGACGTGGGCAAGCCGGCCGCCCTGGCGAGCCTTTTCAAGAGTTTCAGCCTGGATCGGCAAAAGACGCTCTCTGCTTTGCAAGCGGTGCGTGGAAATCAGCGGGTGACGAGTCAAAATCCAGAAGGAACGTTTCAAGCCCTGGAAAAGTACGGCATGGATCTCGTGCAGCGAGCCCGTTCCGGCAAGATGGACCCGGTGATTGGTCGCGACGACGAGATTCGCCGCGTTATCCGTATCCTTTCCCGCAAGACAAAGAACAATCCCGTGCTAATCGGCGAGCCCGGCGTCGGCAAGACCGCCATCGTCGAAGGCTTGGCCCAGCGAATCGTGCGGGGCGACGTTCCGGAAGGGCTGAAGGATCGTACCGTCTTCTCGCTCGACATGGGAGCCTTGATCGCGGGCGCGAAGTATCGCGGCGAATTCGAAGAGCGTTTGAAAGCCGTTCTGCAAGAGGTCAAAAGCTCGGACGGACAGATCATTTTGTTTATCGACGAACTGCACACCATCGTCGGCGCCGGAAAGACGGAAGGCTCGATGGACGCCGGCAATTTACTCAAGCCGATGTTGGCTCGCGGCGAGCTCCACTGTATCGGAGCGACCACTTTGGACGAGTATCGCATGAACATCGAGAAGGACGCGGCTCTCGAGCGCCGCTTCCAGAGCGTGCTCGTCGAGCAGCCCAACGTCGAAGACACGATTTCTATTTTGCGCGGCTTGAAGGAGCGCTTCGAGGTGCATCACGGGGTACGCATTCAGGACAACGCGCTCGTCAGCGCGGCGACGCTTTCGGATCGCTATATTTCCGACCGTTTTCTGCCGGACAAGGCCATCGACTTGGTCGACGAAGCCTGCGCGAGCATCCGTACCGAGATGGACAGCATGCCGGAGGAGCTCGACGCCCTGACGCGTCGTATCATGCAGCTCGAGATCGAGGAGGCTGCGTTGAATCAGGAGAAAGACGCCGCTTCGAAAACGCGACTCGATACGCTGCGCAAGGAAGTCGCGGACTTGAAAGAACAGGAAACCGCCCAGCGTCAGCAGTGGGAGAACGAGAAATCGTCCATCTCCCAACTGCAGGATTTGCGCGAGTCGATCGAGGCGGCCAAGTCTGAGATCGAGCGGGCGGAACGCGCTTACGATTTGAACAAAGCGGCCGAGTTGAAGCATGGTCGCCTGCCGCAGCTGGAAGCCGAGCTGGAAGCGGCGGAGTCCAAGCAAAGCGAGCGTTCGCTGGTTAAAGAAGAGGTCTCCAAAGAGGAGATCGCCGACATCGTTTCGCGCTGGACAGGCGTGCCGGTAACGCGGCTGGTCGAGGGCGAAAAGGAAAAACTCCTGCAACTGGAGTCGATCATGCACGGACGCGTGATCGGACAGGACGAGCCGGTACGACTCGTATCCGAAGCGATTCTACGGGCCCGTGCCGGAATCAAGGATCCCGGCCGTCCGATCGGCAGCTTTATTTTCTTGGGACCGACGGGTGTTGGTAAAACTGAACTCGCGAAAACGCTGGCGGAAACACTGTTCGATAGCGAAGACTCGGTCATCCGCATCGACATGTCCGAGTACATGGAGCGTCACGCGGTGGCCCGTCTCATTGGAGCGCCCCCGGGCTACGTCGGCTACGAGGAAGGCGGCCAGCTCACGGAAGCGGTGCGTCGCAAGCCCTATTCGGTGCTCTTGTTCGACGAAATCGAGAAAGCCCATCCGGATGTATTCAATGTGCTTTTGCAAGTTCTAGACGATGGACGGGTGACGGACTCGCAAGGTCGCGTGGTGGATTTCAAGAACACCGTCATTATAATGACCTCCAATATCGGCAGCCAGTATCTGCTGGACGGCGTAGTGGGGAACGAGATACCGGACTCGGTCAGCGAGTCGGTTTTGACGGATCTGCGCAATCACTTCCGACCGGAGTTTCTCAATCGCGTCGACGAGACGGTCATTTTCAAGCCGCTGTCGCTGGAGGAAATCGAGCGCATCGTCGTCCTGCTCCTGGCTGAGCTAAACAAGACCTTGGCCGATCGCCGTATTACGGTGGAGCTCGGAAAAGACGCCATCGAATGGATCGCGGAGAAAGGGTTCGACCCCATCTACGGCGCTCGACCGCTCAAGCGTTTTATGCAGCGTTCCATCCAATCCTCGCTTGCGAGAGCCATCATCGAAGGAACCGTCAGCGACGGTATGACCGTGACGTATTCGCTGGTTGGCGACGAATTGAAGCATTCGGCGGAGCCGAATGAGGTTTCTAGGGCGTAGGGGTTTAGGCGTTTAGGTTTGGTGGTGCATGCGGCGAAGCCGCCATTAGCGATCCCGTCAGCGACGGGAGAGCGTTGTTTGAAACACCGGTCGTTCCGACCTTGAGTCTCCGTCTACGACGGAGCCAATGGGCGTACGCTGCGCGAACGATGGTTTTTTCCGATGCAAGCTACCAATCTGCTTATGAACTCGCTCCGTTCAATCGTAGAGCCAGCGCTTGCGCTGCACCGCGTAGTTCAACTATTGTAAACGCGGCACGGCGCAAGCGCCGGCCCTACAAGGCGAGGCCAACGATCCGCCTAGTTCCCTACCGCCTAAACCTCTCTACGCAATCTGGCTTTTCCACATGCGTGGAGGCAGCAGGCCGATGAGGATGACGAGGCCGATTCCGAGCATGTTGGCTACCGAACCGGGACCAGCTAAAGACAACGTTGCCGAAGATGGCGAGGTTCCTGAACAATCGCGGGATTTCATATTCAGACGGTAGGTGTGCTGCTTTCGACGTCCCTATACGATTTTAATGAGCTCTCCGGCGAAGCCGGGCGGCGCCTGCAAGCCCGGCCATGCTGATGGCCAAAAAGACTAGCGATGTTCCGCTGTCGGGTATGCTGCTGGCATTGGGGTCGGTCCAGGTCATATCTCCACAAAGTAAACTTCCCGACGATTCATCATATACTACGAATCCGGTTTCGTATATGTTTATAGTGTGATTGTTCCCATCATAATCTGTAATATAGGTGAAATAGGTTACGGCTCCAGATTCTATCCCCAATTCAGGGTAATCTGGATAATCGTAGTCATCCGTTTCAAACAGATAGCTTCCATCCGGAAAGAGTATCGACACTTTGAAATTTCCGGAATTGGGATTGAAGTATCCATCGACACCCGAGTCGGATTCGTAGCTGTACGTGCCCGTAAAGGTGTCGCCGACTGTGTCCAGTCCTTTGTACGAGTCGCTGTTGTCGTGCACGCTTGTCACCGTGCCAGTAAACGTCCCTTCGTAGAGGATTGCGGATGCGCTGGAGGCGAGAGTTGCTAGAGCAACGATTGCGAGAACTAGTTTGTTCGTTGTGTTGATTGTTGGATTCATAGCCCCCGTTTAAGCACAGTCGATGCCAGTTTTTTGGAGGCCCTGAATGACGCCTGAAGGGATGAAGCGATTATTTCTTGAGAATGAAGCGTTAACGCGTAGGATTTTTTTAGATACATTTATTCTGACTCGGAAATGAACAGCTCGGAAGTGTTAAAGTATCCGACAGTTCTTTGGGTGAGTTTTGGTAATAGGTTGTCAGGTAATGGGTTATGGGAGAGCGAGTGGGTGTCGGAATTATTTACAATGCGAAGAATGAAGAACGAGAATTGAGGAATGATACCGCATCAAACCCATCGCCCGGCAAGGGCGCCCATTTGCGGCGCAGCCGCAACGAGCGAACGGAGAGAGCGTTGTTTAGGTACAACGGTCGTTCCGACCTTGAGTTTCCGCGTCGCGGAGCCAATGGGCGTTCGTCGAAGACGAACGATGGGTTTGTTTCAGGGCAATCCTATTGCCTAGTTCCCTACGGCCAAAATACCTCTCTATGCAATCTGGCTTTTCCACATGCGTGGAGGCAGCAGGCCGATGAGGATGACGAGGACGTTTACGGCGCAGAACGCTAGCAGGTAGGGGAAGGCGGCGTCCATGAAGCCATAAGCGTGGAGGCCGATTCCGAGCATGTTGGTGCCGAACCAGGACCAGCTGAAGACGACGTTGCCGAAGATGGCGAGGTTCATGGTGCCGCGCACTTTGACAAATCCGCCCCAGCGGCAGTGCAGGATGATGGCGTTCCAGATGACGATGAGAATGGCTCCGTTTTCTTTCGGGTCCCAGCCCCAGAAGCGTCCCCAGGACTGGTCGGCCCAGATGCCGCCGAGGATGGTGCCGACGAAGCTGAAGAGCATGGCGAAGCAGATGATGCCGTAGACCATGTTGTTCATGCTTCGGGCGCTCTTCTTTTCGATTCGATCGGTGAAGACCGACATGAGGATGAAGATGAAGCCGATCGAGCCGGCGAGGAAAGTGGCGGAGTAGCCGAGGGTGATGATGATGACGTGGGTCGCCAGCCAGAAGTTGTTGTCGAGCACCGCTCGGAGCATCTCCAGAGTGTCGCCGCCGGCGGAAAGGTGGTGGGCGACCAGGAGCGTGGAGAATCCGATGATGGTGGCAGTGACGTTGCCGATGCTGTTCTTGTAGAGGTACTCTAGCAGGATAGCGAGGAGCACGGATCCCCAGCCGACAAATACGGCGGACGAGTAGAGATTGATAACTGGCGCGTAGCCGATGATGTAGATCCGAAATATGATTCCGGCCGTGTGGATAACGGCGCAGGTGCAGATGATGGCGAAGGCGGCTTGATTGAGGACGTTGGGCCAGCGTATCCAGGAAATGATCACGCACAAAAACGCCAGCACGTAGCCGGCGGCGGCGACGTAGAAGGGTTCGAGGAAGTTGAACAGCAGTTCAACTCCGGCTTTGGAGACGAGGGTGTCGTCGACCGCGTCGAGATCGGCGTGGAGCGCTTTCACCGCGTCGTTAAAGGCCTCGGGGTTGTCAGTTCGGAAGGCGTCGACGACGGCTGCGTAGCTTTTGACGACTTCGCTGGCCTGGCCTTCGCCGAGCACTTGGCGGAGCAGGTAGCTGGTCTTTTGCCACTCGATTTCCCCTGCGTCGTCAATGACGGGAAGAGTGAGGAGGTTGCTGGACTGCTCGAAACCTTGGTAGAGGTAGCCGATCGCCATCATCTGGTTGAAGGCTTCCTCGTCGTACTCGAGTCCCATTTGCCGGTTGTTGACGGCTTCGATGCCCGCGGGGGCGAAGCCTTCCAGCTCGGCGAGCTCGTTGGTGAAGGAGTCGACGCTGCCATGGTGGAGCGACTGGCTGATTCCCACGTAGTTGGAGAGCGCTCGGGCGAGGTCGATGACGGCTTTCTGGAAGCGGGATCGCTGGGCGTCTTCCAGTTCTTGGGCTTTTTGGGCCTGTTCGCTGATCGTCTTTAGCGAGGGGCCGATTTCCCGGAACGAATAGTAGAAATGGGAGCTGCCGGGACCGAGCAGAGCGATCATCCACTTGCTGCGTGGACTCGGTTTTTTGGGGAGTTTGAGGAGGGAGCGGATGTCTTCGTCTTGTATCCGGAAAATGGGTCGATCGTGGGCGTCGGACGGACTCATCATGAGTTCGGTCATCCAGACGATGGCAGGCGTCTTCTTGCCTTCGTCGATAAACGTCCGCTTGTAGCGCATACCGAGGAGGGCGTTGCGAGCGACCGAGTCCATTGGCTGGATACGGCCGTTGAGGTGGACGGGCGTGTTGCCAAAAGCGGCGTAGTCGATCTCCGTGTTGGGAGACTGCTTTCTGTAGTTGGAGGCGAAGTACAGAAGGAAGACCGCGATGGCGATTATCGATGGAGCGTATTTTTTCATGACTTCTTGGTTCGCCTCTGGGCGAAGGTGAGGAGTCCTTGGCCGAACTGGAACGTCAGGCCAGCGAAGATTAGCATACAGGAAATGTAGGGAAGGTGCCGTCCGGGGTTGCTCACCACTTGCAGAATTGTGGTGGTGTCCTCGTTGGCGAAGCCGCTCTGGAAGAATGTGAGCCCGTTGTAGCGGAGCGGGTGGTTCATGTAGATGAGGAATTCCCGGTTCTCGCCGCGCTCGGGATGGGTGAGCTCGATTTCACTGGAGAAATTCATGGGGATATTGGTGCCGAGGTAGCGGTCGTGGCTGAAGTCGAGCAGCTTGATGTCGAATGGGTAGTAGTAGCGTTTGCGTCGAATCTCGAGCGAGTACTCCTTGTCCTGGAACGAGAACTTCTGGTTGAGGAGCCCGAGCCGGGCGAGCCAGACGCCGGCCAATTCGCCGGACGAGTCGAAAATGGAAAGAACGGCGGACGGATAGTTGATGTCGTCCATTTTTCCGGTTTTCGGAACGGAAACCGTGTAGACCTCGGTGCCGAACCCTTCGTTCACGATCAACGCTTCTGCGGGCGTGTTCCCGTCGCGGCGCTGGATGACCGAGTTGGGCATGTACTGAGTCACGCTGATGGTGAAGGGCAGGTCGTCGTGACGGAGGTCCTGCTGCGACTCGAGCATTTGCTGCGGAAAGGCGTAGACGCGGTCCGTTTGGGTCGAATGACTGTGATCCATGACCGCCAGCTCTACGATGTCCCGGCCTTCGGAGAAATTGGAGCTCTCCCCTTCATTGATAATCATGGCGCTGTCGACTTGCATCATGCTGGAGATGAGCTCTCCGATCAGGAGCGTGATGACGCCGAAGTGGACCAAAAGGACTCCGCTCTTTTTCCAGGAATAGCGGAAGCGGACGAAGAGGGCGGTGATTAGATTGGTCAGGAGAACGAAACCGAGCGTGTATCCGCCTGGGAAGTACGGGATGGCGATTTCGGAATTGGGCACGTTCCAGAACACGAGGAAGGAGTAGAAGTAGCGGTCGATCGCTCCTTGTATGCCCATGTTGACCTGGTCGAGGGTCCCGATGAAAATGAGGATGAGCCCGAGCACCATACAGGCGATGGCGAGCTCGAGAGAGGCGAAAAATCTGACGAAGGATTTCATGGGCCTGAGCTAGTATTGGGCGTCGCCCTGGGACTCGAAACGGCTGGACTGCACGATTTGCCGGAAGTTGCTGCGCTGCGTTTCGATAAGGAAGACATCGCCCCTCAATTTATAAAAGTAACTGTGATCCTCGTGTTTCATGATGGCGGCGAGAATGCGCTCCTTGACGTTTTCCTTTTCCGCGTCGGTTCGGGGGTTGAGATCAAAAATCATGAATTCGAGTTCCCCTGCTTGGATCGTTTTCATCTGATCGTCGATCTGCTGTTCCCGCCAAGGGCGAAGGCCGATTTGCTGGCGCCAGCGATTAACGTTGGCGGCGAGTCCTCCGGCGTCGCCTGGAAATCGGGTAATCGAGAAATCGGCGGGCTCGAAGCCTTCGAGTTCGACCTGATAGCTGGCGAGTCGGAGCGAGGAGCCGCTCGATTCGGTCCAGCCGTCGGGGACGTCCCAGGCAAGCGTCCGTTCGACGCTGGATTCGGCGTTGAGCGCGTTTTGGTTTCGCACCGACGTGTCGGTGAAACGGAGGCCGTTGATGAAGGCGTCGAAATTCGCTCGCTCACGAGCGACGATGGAGTGGGGCCCGGAGAATTTGAAAAACCAGCTTTCGCCTTGGTAGAAGAAGATGGCGGCGACGATGTGGGTGGCGTCGGAAGCGTTGTCCGTGGGCGGGATATCGACGATTTGCCCGGAATGGCCGTCGATGTTGACCTCGGTCAAGTACGCGGCGAGCTCGCTGCCGGAGATCGGTTCGAGACCGGCTTGCCCCCGCCAGCGATTGACGTTGGCGAGCGTGCCTCCGACCGTGCCAGGGAAGGAGGAAACGGTGATTTCCGCTTTTGCTCCGTTTTCGCCCGTGGCGACGTAGTTCCCTTTGCGGAAGGCGGTGGGTGGGAGTTCGGTCCAGGCGTCGGGCTTGCTCCATTGGATCCAGCCTTTTTCTGTGGAGGCGGTGGGCGGAGCCGCGGGAGCCGCTTCCGCGACGACCGGAGCGCTGGTGGCCTCTTTTGGGACGTCGTAAACAGCAACGGAGGCTCGCTTGCAGCTGGCCAATCCAAGCGTCACTATTAGAAGCGCCAGGAGGCGGGATCCAAGATTTAGGGTCATGAAGTCGGGAGCAAAATGCGTAATTCGGCATTAGGCAAGCAGGACCGGTCCCGGAACGACGCAATCTTAGGTTAGCAAATCCGCTTATAGTGGTGATGAGGAGCGAACAAGGGACGGAAAGGCCGAGGGATGGGTCTAATGGAAAGGAATACCAATCGATTAAAACCTATCGTTCGCCCTGCGAACGCCTATTGGCTCCGTGAAACGGAGACACTAGGTCGGAACGACCGATGTTTTATAAACACCGCTGCGCTAGTTGCGGCTGCGCCGCAAATGGGCGCCCCTGTCGGGCGATAGGTTTGCTTGGATGTAGGGCCAGCGCTTGCGCTGTGCCGCGAGTGAGGATCGAATTCTGCAAACGCGGCGTGGCGCAAGCGCCAGCCCTACATTAATCTGTTGTCTACCGGTCCACGCGGGCGGAGCCGCCGGCGAGTTGCTTTTCGACTTCCTCGCAAGTGACCATGGTGGTGTCGCCGGGAGTGGTCATGGCGAGCGCTCCGTGGGCGGCGCCGTACTCGACGGCTTGAGCCGCGTCGCCTTTGGTGAGGAGGCCGTAAATCAGTCCCGACGCGAAGGAATCGCCGCCGCCTACGCGGTCCATGATTTCGAGTTCGGGGCGGTGAGTGGCTTCGTGGAAGGCGCCGTCTGCCCAGCAAATCGCTCCCCAGTCGTTGATGGTGGCCGTCTTTACGCCGCGGAGAGTCGTGGCGACGACTTTGAAATTCGGATAGTCGGCGACGGCCCGGTTGATCATGGCCTTGAAGCTCTCGGTCTCGAGGTTGGAGAGTGACTCGTCGACGCCTTCGACTTCGTAGCCGAGGCTGGCGGTGAAGTCTTCCTCGTTGCCGATCATGACGTCGACGTACTGGGCGATCTCCCGGTTGACCTCCTGCGCTTTCTCGATGCCGCCGATACCTTTCCAAAGAGACGGGCGGTAGTTGAGATCGTAAGACACGATGGTGCCCGCCGCTTTGGCCGCTTTGGCCGCTTCGATCACCACTTCTGCGGCGGACTCGCTGAGGGCGGCGTAGATGCCACCGGTGTGGAGCCAACGCGCGCCGTCTTTATTAAAGAGAGCGTCCCAGTCGACGTCGCCGGGTTTCATCTGCGAAGCGGCGGTGTTGCCGCGATCGGGGACGCCTTTCGCTCCGCGAATGCCGAATCCGCGCTCGGTGAAGTTGAGTCCATTGCGGGTGGCCCGCCCGATGCCGTCGTAGGCGACCCAGTTGATGTAGTCCGTATCCACGCCGCCTTGCAAAATGAAATCTTCTAGGAGCCGGCCGATTTCGTTGTCGGCGAACGCCGTGACTATGGCGGTCTTGAGGCCGAAGCAGCGGCGCAGTCCCCGGGAGACGTTGTACTCGCCTCCGCCTTCCCAAGCGGCGAATGAGCGGGCGGTCCGCGTGCGTCCCTCGCCCGGGTCGAGACGAAGCATGATTTCTCCGAGAGAAACGCAGTCGTATTTACATTCAGTGGATGGTCTTAGTTGCAGGGCGCTCATAATTGAATCACGGCCACTGAACCGCCAGGCCCGGGAAACGCAAGCGTAAAACTAACACGTGTGTGATCCCGTGCGGGCGCGGAAGGTTTGCCATCGTCGGGAATTCGATGGAAGTTCGGGGTCATGATTTTGGGTAAAAAGGAGTCGGCGCTCGACCGCGTGCTCGGGCAGGTGGATTCTTTGGACGAGATAAACCTGGCGAATTTGGTCAACAAACTGGCCCGCGAGCGGGCGTTTCTGGAAACGATTTTCAATACTTCGCTGGAGGGGATATTGGTCATTACCGACGGAGGGGTGATCGAGTACGCGAACGTGGCGAGCTACAAGATGATCGGCTTGAAGGACGCGGATGTGGGCGAGTCGACGCTATGGCGTTTGATACCGGGATTGCGGACGTCGCTCGGGATCGAAGAGGAAGGGCGTTTGGAGTCGTCGGTGAGTTCGCGCGAGCTGGAATTGACGTATCCGGAACATCGATACGTTCGACTTTATATTCTGCCGTTCGAGGGTGACACGGAATTGGAGGAGGAGAGTGCGGGCGAGGCCCGTTTCGTAGTCATTTTGTCGGACATCACGGCGGAAAAGCAGTCGAGCGAGGAGTCGCTCGAATCGGAGCGGGTGAGTTCGATCCTCTTGTTAGCGGCCGGCGTGGCTCACGAGCTGGGAAACCCGTTGAACTCGATCACCATTCACTTGCAGCTAATGGAGCGTCAACTGGCCAAGCTGGAGCAGTCGCCGCAGCACGACAAACTGGCGTCTTCGGTTGAGGTGTGTCGGGAGGAGGTGACGCGACTAGACGGAATCATAAAGAACTTCCTGGAGGCGATTCGTCCGCAGGTGCCTGATTTTCAGACGCTGGATTTGTACGCGACGCTGGAGGAGTCCTTGGAGTTCCAGGCCAGCGAACTGGAGGATCGCGGCATTCAGGTGGAAATCGACGCAGGCACGGAGACTCCAATTGTTCGCGCCGACAAGCAGCAGGTGAAGCAGGTGTTTTTCAACGTGACCAAGAACGCGATGGAAGCGATGCAGCCGGGCGGCTTGATTCAAGTGAAAATCCAGTCGGACGAGGAGCGTTTCTATCTGCGTTTCGGCGATTCCGGGACGGGCATCGGGCAGGAGCACTTGTCGCAGGTGTTTCAGCCTTACCACACGACGAAGGAAGGCGGGACGGGTCTCGGCTTGATGATCGTGCAGCGTATCATGCGCGAGCATGGGGGACAAGTTGGCATAGACAGCAAGGAAGGCGTCGGAACTGTGGTGACCTTGGAGTTCCCCAAGCAAAACCGGAAGTTCCGGATGCTGGAGTAGGTCGGTTTGGGTGTGGGTGAATTTGAATAAACGCGCCGGGACGGCGCGTTCCACCTGATAAGCGCCTGGGGGTGGAACGGGCCGTCCCGGCACGTTTTATCTGCCGAGCCTGCAATAACCAAGAGCCTTCCCCTTCGCCACAAACTGTGTCATTTTTACCCATTGACTGCGGGGTGTGGGGATCGCTAGGTTTTCGGGCATTATGCAGCCTACGGTTTTGATCGTCGACGACGAGCGGCATACGCGCGAGGGCCTCCAGCAAGTGCTGGAGGACCAGTACGATATTTATTTGGCGGAGAACGCCGATCAGGCGTTTACGCTTATGGAGAGCGAGACGTTCGACTTGGTTCTGACGGATCTGCGGATGCCCGGCAAGTCGGGGCTGAAGGTCATCGACAAGGCCTTGGCGCTCAAGAACCGGCCGCCGGTCATCATGATGACTGCGTATGGAAATGTGCCTTCCGCGGTCGAGGCGATGAAGCGCGGGGCGTACGATTTTCTGACCAAGCCGGTCAATTTGGAGAAGCTGGAGATTTTGGCGAAACGGGCGCTGGAGTCGAAATCGCTGCAAGTCGAAGTCGAGCAGCTGCACGAGCGCTTGGATATCAAATACAGTTTCGAGGGAATCATCGGCAACTCGCCGGAACTGAAGGAAGTGATCGAGCGCGTGAAACTAGTGGCCCCGTCGCGAGCGAGCGTGCTCATCGAAGGCGAAACGGGTACCGGCAAGGAGCGCATTGCCCAGGCCATCCACCAAAACTCGAACCGCTCTCAGGGGCCCTTCGTGGCGGTGCACTGCGCAGCGCTGCCGGCCAACTTGCTGGAGAGCGAGTTGTTCGGCCACGAAAAAGGCGCCTTCACCGGAGCGACCGAACGCCGCATCGGACGTTTCGAGCTCGCCGACGCGGGGACCTTGTTTTTGGATGAAATCGGCGAGATCAGCTTGGCGACCCAGGTGAAGCTGCTTCGTTTTCTGGAGCAACGGACCTTCGAGCGGATTGGCAGCTCGAAATCGATCACGGTGGATACACGGCTGGTGGCGGCGACCAATCGCGATTTGGAGCAAATGACGCGGGAAGGGGCCTTTCGGGAGGATTTATATTTTCGTCTCAACGTGGTGCAGATCACCATGCCGCCGTTGCGCGATCGGAGCGAGGACTTGCCCGTGTTGCTGACCCACTTTTTGGAGGAGTTCGCCGAGGAGAACGCGGTCGACCCGCCTCAATTCGAGCCGGGGGCGATGCAAGCCCTGCGTCGCTACAGCTGGCCGGGGAATATCCGCGAGTTGCGGAACTTCGCCGAGAACGCCGTAGTGCTGCATCGCGGCGGGGTGATTCACGACTACGATTTGGAGTCCAAGTTCCGGGGCGAAACGCGTTCGATCGACGGCGAGCGCGTGGTGGTTTCGCCTTTAGACAAAGAGGAGAACGAAAAGCGACTCCTCCGCGAGGCCCTGGCGGACTCGAAAGGCAACCGAACCCGAGCGGCCAAACTGCTGGGAATCAGCCGACGGACACTGCACCGCAAATTGCAGCAGTGGCCGGAACTGGACGTGAAAGACAGGTAGCGCTCCAGCGGAGCTGGACAGGTGAGTAGGTTTTTAGGGCGTAGGGGTTTAGGTGGATCGTCGGACCGGCTTTGTAGGGCCGGCGCTTGCGCCGTGCCGCGTTTGCAATGGTAGAACTACGCGGCGCAGCGCAAGCGCTGTCCCTACGATTGACCAGAGCGAGGTCCTAAGCAGAACAATAGCTTGGATCAAAACCCCATCGTTCGCGCAGCGAATGCCCATTGGCTCCGTGAAACGGAGACTCAAGGTCGGAACGACCGGTGTTTCAAACAACGCGGTCCCGTTAGGGACCCCGACACAGTCGGGGCTGGGCCGCAAATGGGCGCCCTTGCAGGGCGGTGGGTTTGATGTCATGTTTTTGGAAAATTCTGTTGACTTGGGAGGTTTGAAGTGGATTTCTAGCCCCTCTTTATTCGCGGGCGTAGCTCAGTTGGTAGAGCACCACCTTGCCAAGGTGGCTGTCGAGAGTTCGAATCTCTTCGCCCGCTCCA
>JANQSC010000034.1 GCA_028284235.1 Opitutaceae bacterium | reverse complement strand
CCTTGTGATCCGCAGGATCATCCTTGTCCGCAACTTGTCTCGGCGTAGTCCCGTTCATGGGACGAAGACGGAAGCGGATTTGACCGCAGGTCACTGTTTGAATCTTCAACAGTCGCTTCGCGAGCTATATTTGATTCCGAAGGAATCACTGTTCCCAGGCTATCGGAAACTCCCGGAGCGATCGGCCCAACCAACCTCGATCTAAGAAAAGTCCAAGGCAATCGAGAATAATCCCATAGTTTACACGAGACCTGCCTCCATTCTCGATTCTAGATTGGATAGACTCCAACTGATTAGATTCAAAACTCCCGCCCCGCTACACTTCCCATGAAAGCAGTTTCCCTCCTAGCATTCTCCGCTTTGATGTTCGCTCTCGTTCAACAAGAAGCCGCTGGAGACGAGGTTGAAAGAATCGAGCCACCCTTCTGGTGGACGAACATGCCCGTGCAGGAGCTTCAGATCCAAATCTATGGCGACAACATTGGGCGCTACCGCGCCCGGGTCGACCATCCAGGGGTATCAATTATACGGCAGATCGCCGTCGATTCGCCCAACTATCTTTTCCTCTACCTGAACATCTCTCCAGAAGCGAAAAGCGGTAAAGTACCGATTCTTCTCGCGAGCGACGAAAACGAACTCCGCTTCCACTACGAGTTGCTCAATCGCGAACCCTCACACAACCGCCACCAAGGGTTCGATTCCAGCGACGTCATCTATCTCATGATGCCCGATCGGTTCGCGAATGGAGACCCCGCAAACGACTCGATCGAAGGCATGCTCGAACGCGTCGATCGGTCCGATCCGACCAAACGCCAAGGAGGCGATTTGAAAGGCGTGAACGACCATCTCGACCACATTGCCGACCTAGGAATGACCGCCGTCTGGTTCACTCCCATATTCGAAAACGACATGTCCCCCGAGTACGGCGCCTACCACGGCTACGCAGCCACAGACCTCTACAAAGTCGACCGGCGTTTCGGATCCAATCTAGAATACAAAACGCTGATCCAGTCCATTCACGACCGAGGAATGAAAGTCATTATGGATATGATACACAACCACATCGGCATCGAACACTGGTGGATGAAAGACCTGCCTACCGCCGATTGGGTCCACGATCGCAGCCAGTATGGACAAACCAATTTTCAGGGAGACACTCCTTCCGATCCCTACGCGTCCAAATTCGACAAAGAGAAACTCGTCAAAGGTTGGTTCGTCCCCGAAATGCCCGATCTCGACCAGCGTAACGAGCTGCTGGCCGACTACCTGGTGCAGAATACAATCTGGTGGATCGAGTACTCCGGCATCGATGGAATCAGAATGGACACCTACCTCTACCCCTACCCGGAATACATGGCCCGATGGGCCGAAGAAATTCTCGCCGCCTATCCGAATTTCAACATCGTCGGCGAATCCTGGGTCAACACGGTCGCCCACGAAGCGTACTGGCAATACGACCCGCATGGCGTCGACGACGGTTACGACTCGAAACTCCCGTCCGTAACCGATTTCCCCCTTTCCTTCGCCGTGCGCGACGCGCTAAATGAAACGCCAAGCAGCACAACCGGTTTGATAAAAATCTACCGGACACTCGCCCAGGACAGTCTGTACGCGGATCCGATGAAAAACGTGATCTTCCTCGACAATCACGACATGACGCGCGTCTACGAACAGCTAAACAAGGACGAAGCCCTCTTCAAGATGGCCTATGCGTTCCTCATGACAACGCGCGGAATCCCGCAAGTATACTATGGGACTGAATTGATGCTCGGACACGAATACCGCGGAGGAGACGATGAAGCTTGGAGACAAACAATGCCCGGTGGCTGGAGCGGCGACGAGCGATCTGTATTCACTCGATCAGGACGATCCTCAAAGGAAAACGAACTATTCGATTATGTGCAGACCCTGACGAAATGGCGAGCCAGCTCTCGACCCGTACATGAGGGGAGACTGATCCACTTCATTCCCAAAAACAACGTTTACGTCTATTTCAGAGTCCACGAAAGCGAAGCAGTCATGGTTGTGATGAATCGGAATGACGATTCCATCCAACTCGAAACCGCTCGATTTAGTGAGGTTTTGAACAATTTCTCATTGCTGAGAAACGTCGTGGACAAGAAGCGAATCAATATATCGAACTCAATATACATCCCTGCGAAAACGGCATCCGTATTTGATTTAAAATAGGGCGAATCCGGAAAAATTTACTGTCTTGGATTTGTCCAGTAGTCACGTCATCAGCAATATACACAAGGTTCGACCATAGACGGTCGGACCTTTTTCGCATCCGCATTCTTTCCATACCCCTCTAAATCAATGATTTATGGAACAAACTCGATTCAAGCATCTACACGGTTTGCGAAACGGGCCAAAATTCCGCCCCAAACACAAATCTAAGTTCTGTCCTATCCATATCAGTTTTGAACTCGAATAACGATTCGAATTCGAATGAAATATAGAGGAACTTATAGGTACAACAGGGAACGCTTAGCTGGCCACTAGGCGACCTCCCCGTTCAGGCAACCCCCGCTAATCCGCCGCATCCCATGCAGCGGCAAAAACCCAAGAACACTAAATCGATGAACACCTATAAACGAACCACTAAGAAAACCCACTCGGCCCTACGAACCGTGTCCGCGTTAGCGTCAATCGCTCTCGCCTTCAACGGTTTCGCCCAAATGAGCGATAGCGCCACGATCGAACTTCAGTCACTGTCAATCAAAGGCGGATTCACAGGAAGTCTCGCCGCGTCTACCGAAAAGAAGAAATTCTCTCCGGTGATTGTGGAAGCAATCTCCGCGGAGGATATTGGCAAACTACCGGATACAAGCATTGCCGAGACGCTCGCCCGTCTCCCAGGCTTGACAACCCAGCGCATCAACAGCCGCGCCCAAGGGATCGTCATTCGCGGACTGACTGGAGACTTTAGCACCGCTCTCCTAAACGGCCGCCAGCAAGTCAGCACCAGTAGCGACCGGTCCGTAGAATTCGACCAGTACCCTGCCGAGCTTCTAAACGGCGTAGTCGTCTACAAAACAGCGAATCCTTCCGTAATTGGGCAAGGGTTGGCCGGTACGATCGATATGAATACAGTCAGCCCGCTCTCGCACGGCAAACGAACGATCGCCGGCAGCGTATTCTACGAATGGTCTGAACTCGGCTCGCTCAATCCAGATTCCGATGACTCGGGCCTGCGCTACTCATTCAACTACATTGATCAATTCAACGAAGGCAAAACCGGAATCGCGATCGGTTACGTCAATACCGACAAGCCCGGTCAAGGCGAACGCTGGAACGCTTGGGGATTCCCGGACGGACCCGAAGGCGCGAAAGTTCTGGGCGGCGCGAAACCCTTCGTTCGCTCCAGCAATCTCGAGCGGGAGAGCATCCTTGCCGTTCTCGAGAATCGACCCAACGAGTTTTTCCGCTCGAAGATCGACTTGTTCTTTTCCGACTTCAACGAGAATCAACGCCTCCGTGGAATCGAGATCCCGCTCTGGTGGAGTTCCGCGTCATTGGAACCTGGCTACACTATCGAAGACGGGCTCGTCACCGATGGCACCTTTAGCAATGTCTACGGCGTTATGAGAAACGACATCGTCTGGCGCGACGCGGAAGTGTTCACCGGCGGATGGAACATCCAGTTCGGAGACCAAGACACGGACAACTGGCTCCTCGAAGCGGACCTGAGCACGTCCCAAGTGAAACGCAAAGACAACGTTTTGGAAACCTACTCCGGATTCGCCTCAAACCAAGTGGGCACTCCAGACACCGTCAACTACACTTTGGGCGGCGGAGCCGGAGCCGTTTTCACCCCGACTCTCGACTACACCGACGCAAACCTCGTCATGCTCTCGGGCCCTCAAGGATGGGGATCCGGCACCGTACCAGGCGGACAAGTTGGGTTCTTCAAAGGCCCGGAGGCGGAGGACGAGCTCGACCAGTTCCGCGTTTCAACCAGCAAGCGAATCGACAACCGTTTCTTCAACAGCTTCGAAGGCGGAATCGCATTCACCACGCGGACGAAATGGGAAATCGAAGCCGGGCCCGATGGCAAGGAAGGCTACTTCCTCGCTCTTCCGAACGGCGCCACCAGCGCCCCGCTGCCCGAGACGATTGGCACGACCCGCCTCTCCTTCATCGGAATCGAAGGCATGCCCAGCTACGATCCGCGTGCCCTGTTCGAAAGCGGCTACTACGATCTCGTTCCCAACGACAACCCGTCCTACGTATCCGAAAACTGGGAAGTGTCCGAAGATGTTTTCGTCACCTACGCCCAGTTGGGAATCAACACTCAGATCGGCGACATTCCCGTAACCGGTTTCATTGGCGGGCAATTCATGCAGTCCGACCAAGAATCAACCGGTCTTGCGACCGACGGCGTCAACACGTCCATGATCACCGCGGGCCACGACTACAACGACTTCCTTCCCAGCCTCAACCTGAACTTCGCAGTCGGGGAACGCAGCACGGTAAGATTCAGCGTCGCTCGCCAGCTCGCCCGCCAGGAGATGCGCGACATGCGAGCGGGAGCCACCTACGCCTACCTCGAACCTTTGGCGAACTCAACCAATCCAGAACTCAGCCCCTGGAGCGGCGAAGGCGGAAACCCGCAACTGGAGCCATGGCGCTCGAACTCCTTCGATATCACCTACGAGAACTACTTCTCAGATGGAATGGGCTACTGGGCGGTCAACGGATTCTACAAAGACCTCCTCAACTACACCTTCGACGAGCAACTGCTGTCCGACTTTACTGGATACTCCATAGGTGACGCGGTCACCGCTCCCGCCATCTACCAAGGGTACCGCACCGTCCCGACAAACGGAAGCGGCGGCAGTCTCCAAGGCCTTGAACTGGCCCTGTCGCTGCCAGGGGAAAAACTGTCTCCCGCCCTGGAAGGATTCGGCGTGATTCTGAGCGGTTCATTCACCGAGAGCTCTATCCAGCCCGATCCTAACAACGCCACGGAGCCAATCCCCGGGCTGTCAGAGGAAGTGATCAACGGGACGTTTTACTACGAGAACGACAACGGATTCTCCGCTCGCTTGAGCAGCCGCTATCGCTCCGAGTACCGTGGAGACATCGCCACCTTCGGCCCTCGAGGAGAGTCGTTCCGCAACCTCCAGCCGGAAACGGTTATCGACGCCCAAGTTAGCTACTCGTTCAAGTCCGGGCCGATGGAAGGCATGAGTCTCACGCTGCAAGGATACAACCTGTCCAACGAGCCGCTCGTGGCCACCTCCGGCGACCAAGATTCCCGCCTCGTCCAGGACTATCAAAACTGGGGAGCCCAGTACTCCTTCGGCATTTCCTACAAGTACTAGGATCCCGATTCACGGCCGCTCCCCCACCTTAACGCCTCAGGGGAGCGGCTTTTTTAAGTCACGACCAATCGAAACCAATCTCGTCGCCAATCGACCACTACACGCGTCTCCAACCTCTCTCTATGAACAGCGTACTCAGCCCCTGGCTCACACACCGCCACTCCGGAGTTCTCGCCCATCTGAGCAGCTTGCCAAGCGATGTCGGCATCGGAAACCTCGGAGCGCAATCCAGGCGATTCGTCGATTTCCTGAAAGAGGCTGGATTCACCTACTGGCAAATGTGCCCGGTCGGACCGACTGGTTTCGGCGACTCCCCCTATCAGAGTTTCTCCACCTACGCGGGGAACCCGTACTTTATCGACCTCGAGGAACTGCTATCCGCCGGACTCCTGAAGCGGGAGGAAATCGACACCCTCGCCTTTCTTTCCAAAGAACGAGTAGACTACGGCGGCCTCTATGAGAATTTCTGGAATCTACTGGAGCGCGCTCACCAGAGGTTCGAGATGCAACGCCCCCAACTTTCCAATACTCTGAGTCAAGAGTCGTTTCTCTCGAACGAGTCGGAGTGGATAAACGACTACACGAACTTCATGGCGCTCAAACGCCGATTCAATCGGGTTTCCTGGATCGAGTGGCCGTTTCAATTTCGCTCGTCCCCGTCAAACGTAGAGGAACGTTTCACCAATGAAGACCGACTCGAGAAGTCGAGACACCTTTTCTACCAATACGTTTTCGCCATTCAATGGAACCGCCTAAAAACGCGCGCCAATGAATCAGGCATAGAGTTGATAGGCGATCTTCCGATCTACGTGGCGCTCGACAGCGCCGACGCCTGGGCTAACCGGTCCGCTTTCCGGATCGACGAGCTTGGCGGCATGGAATCCGTGGCGGGCGTTCCGCCTGACTACTTCTCAGCCACCGGTCAGCTCTGGGGAAACCCCCTCTACGACTGGGACTCCCAATCGCAAAACGGATTCCAATGGTGGATACAGCGAATCAAGCACAGCCAAAGGCGATTCGATGCGATTCGGTTTGATCATTTCCGCGCCATTCACGACTATTGGGCGGTCCCTTCCGACGCTCCCAACGCGTCCCATGGGCACTGGGAGTCAGGGCCCGGAATTGATTTCTTCAAGCACATCGAACGCAACATCGAAAACCCAAAGATAATTGCAGAAGATCTTGGATACATCAACCAAGGCGTCTACGACCTGCGCGAGCAATCCGGGCTGCCCGGAATGAAAGTAATACAATTCGGATACGACCACGACGACAACAACGTGAACCTCCCACACTTTTACAAGCCGAACCACGTGGTCTACACCGGCACGCACGACAATGATACCACTCAGGGATGGCTCGACAGCCTCCAAGGCGAATCGAAACAGCGCGTCTTCGACTACTTCCGTCTCGGAAGCGAAGCCTCCGCTCGAGACATGATCGTCTCCGCGTTCGCGTCAGTGGCGAATCTCGCAATCGTACCGCTTCAAGACTTGTTGAACCTTCCGTCCTCCTGCCGCATGAACACGCCAGGAGTTCCCAGCGGAAACTGGCAATGGCGGTTGACCGACGCTCAATTCGATCGACTCGAGAGGCGCGAACTGCCAGAACTGAAGACGCTTCACCAGCGATTCAACCGGATAAACGACCGCAAACAGCGAAATTTCAGCGCGCCACCCCTGAAAGCGCTGGACACACCAGACGAAATCGAAGTCGCCGCTATACGATCGGCCTCCCGATAATCGAATCATCGCTCTCTCAAAACCCCGCCCCATGAATACGCAACGCCTGAGTTTTTGGCAAATCTGGAACATGAGTTTCGGGTTCTTCGGAATCCAGTTCGGCTGGGGCCTCCAGATGGCGAACATGAGCGCCATCTACCAGTACCTCGGCGCCGACGAAGGCGCGATTCCCCTGCTCTGGCTTGCCGCCCCCATCACAGGACTAGTCGTTCAACCAATAATTGGATACTACAGTGACCGCACCTGGACAGGTCTCGGTCGGCGACGTCCCTATTTCCTCGTAGGAGCTATCCTCGCCAGCCTATCGCTCATAGCGATGCCGAACTCCTCCTCTCTCTGGATGGCCGCGGGATTGCTGTGGATACTAGACGCATCGGTCAACGTAAGTATGGAACCCTTTCGAGCGTTCGTCGGGGATTTGCTCCCGCGCGAGCAACGAAAGTCAGGGTTCGCGATGCAAAGCCTCTTAATCGGTCTCGGAGCGGTGCTCTCCTCCTCCCTCCCTTGGGTTCTCAGCAACGTTTTCGGCGTTTCATCGGGAAACGCTGAAAACCAGACGATTCCGCTGACGGTTCACATTTCATTCTACATTGGCTCGGCGCTCTTTTTCCTCGCAGTGCTCTATACCATTCTCACGACCAAGGAATACCCCCCGGAAGATATGGACGCTTTCCTCAAGCAGAAGGAAGCTTCAAAAGGGCTGGGGAACGCGTTCCGCGAAATTTACGAGGGAATCCTCTCCATGCCGCGCGCCATGCGCCAACTCGCCGTCTCGCAGTTCTTTACCTGGTTTGGGCTATTTTGCATGTGGATCTACTTTGCCCCCGCGGTCGCGACTGAGATCTTCGGAGGGACGCCCGGTTCCCCCGAATATCAGAAAGGCGTCGAGTGGAGCGGCGTGTGCTTTTCCACATACAATCTCACCGCGTTCTTTTTCGCCTTCGCACTACTAGCGCTCGTTCGAAAGCGCTCCGCCAAGTCGATTCACTCCGTTTGCCTCGTCTGCGGCGCCGCAGGGCTTGTTTCAGTGTTTGTCATAAACAATCCGCAACTGCTGCTTCTGTCTATGGTGGGAGTTGGAATCGCTTGGGCCAGCATTCTCTCCATGCCCTACGCGATTTTGTCGAACGCGATCCCCGGCAACAAAATGGGATTCTACATGGGCGTATTCAATTTCTTCATCGTTCTTCCCCAGATCCTCGCGTCCCTGGCGCTCGGAAAAGTAGTGACGAATCTCTTCAACAGCAACTCAATGCTCGCAATTCTACTCGGCGGACTGTCGCTGCTCGTCGCCGCTTTCACTCTGAAATTCGTCCAGGAAGATACCGCCCCGCAAACTCCAGCTTGAGACTCACGTTCGGTGCGCTTTGCCCGGGGAAAAATCCTCCCGATCGTAGTAAATCGTCTTCGGGCGTTTTTCCTCCCGGCGCCGCTTCGCCTCCTGTTGCTGCCGGTAGTCCTGAGGCGAGACATTCATGAATTTCTTGAATACCCGAGCAAAATAAGCCGCGTCCGAAAATCCGCTCGACCAAGCGATCTCCGAAACATACAAGGGAGTTGTCTCCAGAGCCAAAGCGGCCCCCTCAATCCGCATTCGCTGTATATAGTGAATAAGTTTCTCCCCCGTTTGGGAGTGGAACAAATGCGACAGGTAGTCAGGAGAACATTGCAACCGTTCCGCCAGGCTCTTGACATTCAACTTTGTATTCGAAATTTGCTCACGAATTATCCACTTCGTCTGAAATACTTTACCGATGTCCTTGTTTATCTCCTCGCTGCCGGTCTCGACAAGAGATTTCAACAGAGCGAAGAGCGAAATTGAAAGACCCTTGATGAGCTTGCTCTTCGACTGCGCTCGACTGCGCTCCGAATCCACGAGGCTGTTAGTCAGGTTTAAAAACAGATCCAAATTGGGAGCGTCGTAAAACTCGATCACCTCGATCTCCGGCTTGCCGGGAGACACTTCAAACGCCAGATGCAGACTGATCGCATTGCTGTAAAACCCCACCACCAAGTTGCGGAAGGACCCGCCATCCGAAAATATCTCCTCGTGATGCGGCGTCCCCGCCGGCAATATGCACACCTCGCCCGGTTTTAACGTCAGATTCTCTCCAGGAAAAGTGAACTTCGTCCATCCCTTGATCTGAAAGAAGATCTCGGGCTTGAAATGGAAGTGCATCCCAGGCCGCTTTTGCAATCGCCCGTCGTCAAACGGCACTTTCAATACGAGCTGGCTGTACTCCGCGTTGTGTATGCACCGCTCGAGAGACTCCAGCATCTCGAGCCGGTCAGCCCGGGTCAATGGACTCCCTATACTCGTCGACGCGATCTCAGCCTCTGGCTCGTTCTTCATTACGGGGTTTTGATGCGAACCGACTATGGGCGCTTTTTCAAAATAATGCAACCAGTCAGCGTCAATCAAGGCACCATCAAGAAGTCGATGTGCAGTCATTCCAAATCCGCTCGCTCAATTCCTTGCGCCTCAATCACAATCCTTGTGATCCGCAGGATCATCCTTGTCCGCAACTTGTCTCGGCGTAGTCCCGTTCATGGGACGAAGACGGAAGCGGATTTGACCGCAGGTCACTGTTT
>JANQSC010000030.1 GCA_028284235.1 Opitutaceae bacterium | reverse complement strand
AGGGCGACGGCGGTGGCGACGCTGCCACATCCGAAAAACACGAGGAGGAAGGTCCCGAGGAACTCTCCGATGATCCACTTTTTGTCGGTCATGACGCGCTTCCTTCTTGGACGCCCGCAGCGTAGGCCTCGAATACGAGTTTGATTTGGTCGCGGATGTCGCGGAACGACTGTTTGATCTCCGACTCGGAGCCGACCGCTTTAGCGGGGTCGAAGAAGCCCCAATGGTAGCGATTCACTTGGCCAGGATACACGGGGCACGCTTGATCCGCGTTTCCGCAGACTGTAATGACGGTGTGGATATCGCGGTTCAGAAATTCGTCCATGTGCTTGGAAGTGTGGCCGGAAAGGTCGATGCCAATCTCGTCGAGCGCGGCGATCGCTTCCGGATGGACATACCCCGCCGGATTGGATCCTGCGGAGTGGACTTCGAAGAGGTCGGACGCGGCGGCTCGCAATATGCCTTCCGCCATGTGGCTGCGGCAGGAGTTTCCGGTACAGAGAATGAGGACTCGTTTTTTGTTCATGAAATTCTGGATTGAACGACAGGCTAGCAGCAAGCGGCTCGCTTCGTGGAGCGCAGCGTTTCCAAATCGGTCGCGAAGGGCTCGATGGCGCTCCTATGCTCCTGAAACGCCTGCAAGGCTGCGGTGACCATCGGGGGAAGATCGGAGGCGACACGATAGAAATTCCAGTTGGCCTTTCGCTCCATTTCGAGAAGGCCGAACTTCCTCATGTATCCGATATGCTTGGACATTTTCACTTGAGGCTCGCCCAAGCACTCTTGCAGGTCGCACACGCACAATGGGCCCTGCTCGACCAGCAAGCTGACGATTCGCAAGCGGGTCGGGTCGCTGAGGCATTTGTAAAAGGAGGCGAGGTCCATGATTACGCGACTGAACAGCATCCTGAATATACGTCAATAGGAATATTCCCTAATTGGAATATGAAAGCGGTGTGACTTCTAGTGGGAACTCGGGGCGTTTGCGTGTTTTGACCTTGTGACTATTTGAACGGGCGGTATCGATAGGGCTTCGCGTTTGGCATGCCTCCCAAGATTGATCCTTCAGATTTGCAGTTTCCGGAATGGCTCTTCGAGCAGGACTACATGGTCTTCTTGTCGTTTTTCGGTTGGACGCTTCTGGGGCTGCTGGCCTGGACCAAGCCATTGTGCGATCGGCAGAAGGGCGAGTCGCTTTGGATTTGGTTCGGCTATTTCGCCTTTGCGGAAGCGATGGCGGACTTCGTTCGAACACTGTCGTTTTCGGACCCGTTTTTCCGGACATTCAGTTTAGAAGTCCCGCTCGAAATGCTCGGACTCGGCTGCCTGATCGAGGGTTCGGTCCGGGTTCTCAATCGTTTTAAGGGGAAGCGATTTCCTCCCGTAATCGCGATTGCCTGCGGCTTGTTGGGGTTCGCGATCGAGGTGGGGTCGATGCTGTATTCTCTGGTGGTCGCCTTTCTGGTTTCGGCGGTCGCCTGCGTCTGGTTCTCCTGGAGCGTTCGGGAGCTGGCTCGCCGGGACGGGCGGCGCGAGCTGTACGTCATGATTGGCGGTTTGCTCCTTCTCATTCCCGCGTGGGTTCTCCACCCTGACCACCTTGCGTTTTTGCGTAGCGAAACGTTGGTTACATACAGCGAGTATCCGTTTTACGGATTTCTTCTGCTGTTTCTGCGCATCGTTTCCGCTTGGTTGGCGCTAGGCGGGTTTTGGATTTACCGATTGCAGGCGCGGATTGAGGACGTGGGGCCGCATGCGCGAGAGAAGCTGGGGATTTGGGGCTACCGCATTTTGCCGGCGACGCTCGCGGGCATTATTCTAGCGAGCTATTTAGTGACGACTTGGAACGGCCGGCGTGAAACCGAGCGTATGGAGATGGGCTTCATTTCTCGGGCTCAGACGGCTGCGTTGTCGATCGACGCCGCGTTGGTCCAAGGGGCGCTTCGTTCCAGCGAGACGACTGAGACGGGATTGCAGGCGCAAGCGCGGGCGATTCGCGACATCGGGGATGAGGTGGCGGAGGTGTATCTTTGGGAGGCGGATGGCGGCGCGGTTCGCTCTGCCTTGATCGAAGCGGGCGGTGTCGTGGGTCGAGCGGTGGACGTGTTGTTGGAGCACCGGGAATTTGGAAACGGGGAACCGTTTTTGCTGGGGCCGATTCGCGTCGACCAGGAGTTATTAATAAATGTAAGCGCTCCAATTCTGGATTCGGGGATCGGGAGCGGCGGTGTTTGGCTAGGGATGGATTTACGGGCGACCGAGTGGATGCGGAACATTTCTCTCGCTCGGTTGCAGACGATTATAATTGCCGGGCTCGTGCTGGCCCAGGTGATCTTCTTCCTCTACTACCAAATCGAGAACGAATCGGAGACGGACTTGGCCCTGGCGAAGGAGCGGGCGGAGGCGGCGGATCGAGCCAAGAGCGAGTTTTTGGCGGTGATTAGCCATGAAATTCGAACGCCGCTGCAAAGCGTTTTGGGCTACAGCAATTTGCTGCGCGGGACGCGTCTGGACGAAAAACAGGTGGCCTGTCTCGACACGATCCAGTCGGAGGGGAAGATTCTGCTACGGATCGTACAGGACATCCTCGACTTTAGCAACCTGCGCAAAGCGAGCTCTGCGTTGAAGGAGGATTCGGTCCATTTAAAGGATCTGATCGACGAGACCTACCGGACGATCCGCCCGATGGCTGAGAAGAAAGGGCTGGTGGCGGAGCTGGAGGTGGACGACGCCTTGCCGGCGGTGATAACCGCGGACGGGGTGCGCCTGCGCCAGGTGCTTTTGAATTTGTACGGCAACTCGGTCAAGTACACGGAGGAGGGCTCGGTCCGGCTCGCCATTCGCAGTCGCGGTTCGATCGAAGGCGCGGCGGAGCTGGACTTCATAATTTCGGACACCGGCGTGGGAATCAAAGGGGAGGACTTGGACCGTTTGTTCGAGCCGTTTATCCAGTTGGACCAAGTGGGTTCCTCTCCTCGCGAAGGCGCGGGGCTCGGCTTGGCCATCGTAAAACGAATTGTCGATTTGATGGGTGGCCGGATTTCGGTCAGTAGCGATTTTGGCAAAGGGTCGACGTTCACGGCGTCGTTTCGATTCCGGGTGGAGCGGCAGGAGGACTCGGAAGAGGCGCCCGTCGCGGTGGACGCTTACGACGCGGCCGAAACGGCTCGACTGGGCGAGCGCTACCCGCTCAAGACGCTGGTCGCCGACGACAATCCTATGGTGCGTCGCTTGATCATCCAGTATCTCGAGTCGTTGGGTTACGCTCCCGACGAAGTCGCCGACGGCAAGCCCGCGTCGGAAAAGGGGGCGGCGTACGACTTAATCATTACGGACTTGCGGATGCCTGGCATGGATGGGCCGACTGCGGCAAAGATCGTGCGTGAGCGGTCCGGGTTGGATGCGCAGCCGTGGATCATCGGCGTTTCGGCGACCTTGGCCGAGGAGGAGATCGAGCGGGCGATGGCGTCGGGGATAAACGATTTCTTAGGGAAGCCGTTTTTCGAGGAGGATCTGGAAAAGCGGATTCGGTCGATTCCTTGGCTTGAGGAGTTGGCGGCCGATACAGATGAATCCGACGAGGAATCGGAGAGTGTCGACCCGTCGGAGCCGGCGGAAGACGCGAGCAGTTCGACCGCCTTCGCTTCGCGCGGAATGGGCGTTTTTTCGCCGGAAATGGTCCAGAACGCCTTGAAGGAAGTCCATTCGCTTTGCGACGAGATGCGGGATTTGGAACCGGCGGGGGACTTCGTTTCGATCGGGGAAAAGGCGCACTATATTTCCAACACAGCCATGGTAGTGGGGATCGAGCGGTTGTACGTCGACAGCAAGGAATTGCAGGAAGCGGCGGAAACGGAGTCGAAGCAGTGCGCGGCGTTGATTGACCGTTTGGAGGCCAATTTGGTTGGCTGGGAGCAGTCCAAAGCGTAGGGAACCCGAGGTACCCTGCGTTCCTAGTTCATAATCCTAATCCTAATCCTAATCTTAATCAAAAACCGATCGGGGGTTGGAGGTGAATAAGAGTATGATTATGACTAGGATTATGATTAAGATTATGATTAGGATTAAGACTTGGATTGGCCCGTTTCGGTAGGGCTCGCGGGAATTCGTGGGTAGGTCAGCTCAGCGAGTCTTGAGCCATCGCCCCTAGCCCCTCGGATCGCGAGGCGAAACCCCTAAAGCGCCGCGGGTGTTCGCTCTCTTGTGGCGAGGGCCTCGACCGCGCTAGAATGGAGGGAGTCTTTGCGCGCCGCGAGCTGTGATCAGGTGTCTCGAATGAACATGCGGAGCAAAGCGGAATCTGAACCTATGAATTGGAATGAAACAAAATTTGGGAGCGATTGGATCCAATCGCGGGAATTCGACTTGCGGCGTATGGTGCGCCAGCGGATCAGCACTCTGGCCGTGGAGGGCTCGGAGAAGTCAATCGCGTGCAAGTTCGACAAGGAATTGCCAGACTCGCTGGTAGGTCCTCAAAAAGCGGTAGGGGAGCTGCTCACGGTGGTCTTGCACTACGCTTGGGAGCGCCTGTATCGGGGCGAGCTTGAAATTGAATTGCGCTGCTCGAGGGCGACGGAGCTTTCCGTTGATGTCGAGTTGATTGTCAGCTCGCGACTGACTCAGTGGAGCCGATTCGATCCCATCGCCCAGCAGTGCCGGTTTCGCAATTCGGAGGACGACGGCTTGTCGGTTCAGAGAATCCAGTCGCTCTGCACTTTGCTCGGTGTGGGTTTGAATTTCGGGATGAGCCCCATGGGCGATCGAATCGTGGCCAGCGGGATTACATTGTCGTATCCAGATTCAAGTTACGGGAATCCGAGTGGAAAGCGAACGGCAAGTTTGTATGGCCGACGATTGCTTTTCGTCGAGGATAACGCGCTGTACCGAAGTGTGTTGCTCAAGCATTTCAACCGTTGGGGGCTGGAGGTCGAAGCCGTTGGCGACGCCGAAAGCGCGATCGAGGCCATCGAGAACGGTGGAGTCTTCGAATTTGGCGTATTCGATGTGTCGCTGCCGGGCCTGTCGGGTCACGAACTGGCGTCGTTTTGCCGCGAACGGGAACGGGCCAGGGCGATGCGCATTGTCGCTCTCAGCGGACTGCCTCGAGATTGCGAGGAGTCGTTCTTCGACGCGAACTTGGTGAAGCCCGTGGTGCCGGAGCTCCTGCGCCAGACTTTGGGGGCGTTTCCGGTGGAGTCGAATTGAGAAACGGTATTCGAGCGTCCAGCGAGTCTAAGAAGTAGGGCTGGCGCTCTGGTCTCGGCGTAGCTCGCAGAGCGAAGACGGATGCGCCACGCCGCGGAGGCAACGAGAAACTCAACCTACGCGGCGCTTGCTTCGCAAGCGAAGGCCCTACCAATGAAACCGTATTACACCCATTTATTCGACGCCTTCTACGAACTCGGTTTTTGCTTAGGCCGGAAGGCCTTCATGACGGCTTCGTTAGTCTCGAGGTAGGCGCCGCCGATCAGATCGACGCAGTACGGAATCGCAGGGAAGACGGCCTCGAGATTTTCGCGAATCGCCTTGGGTTTTCCGGGCAGGTTGACGATCAGGCTGGACCCTCGAATGCCCGCGGTTTGACGCGACAGGATCGCGGTGGGGACAAACTTGAGGGAGGCGTTGCGCATGGCTTCCCCAAAACCGGGCAGCATTTTATGACAGACCGCTTCGGTGGCTTCCGGAGTGATGTCGCGCTCCGCCGGGCCGGTCCCGCCTGTCGTTACAATTAAACTACAATTTTCCTCGTCGCTAAAGCGGACAAGTGTCGACTGGATTTGGTCGGCTTCGTCGGGCACGACCGCGTACTCGACCGTGAAGGGGGTGACGAGCCACTCTTCCAGGAGCGCCACGCAGACTTTGCCGGGAATGTCCTCGTAAATGCCTTGGGAGGCGCGGTCGGAGACGTTGATTACGCCGATTTTCGCGTTTGGTTTCATGGCTCGGTGTTTTGCGTAGTGGAAACGAAGTGGCCGACGAGCGATCATCGGCGGGCGATTCGATGGGCAGAATTGCCAATGCTCGGGTCGAATACAATCTGATTCGGGTCGGCGGCGAGATGCGGGATTGACAGTTTGCCCGGAGCGGAGTGGGTTACGGAATTGTCGCATCCGCCGGTCGCGGTCGATCGATTCCGCATTAGATGAAGAAGCAGAATTTCAGAGAAATGGTGGGTTTGATTGTCAAAGAGGACGATCGTTACACCAAGGAAGCCTACGGATTCTTGAAAGAGGCCTTGGACTTCACCATGGACAAGGAGCGCAAGCGCAAAGGCAAAGTCGTTACCAAGACCCAGCGGCACGTGACGGGGCAGGAGCTGCTGGAAGGGGCGCGGGAGTACGCGCTCGACCAGTTTGGGCCGCTGGCGTACACGGTTTTGACGTCCTGGGGGCTGAATCGGTGCGAGGACATTGGTGAGATGGTCTTCAACCTGATCGACTACGGCGTTTTCAGTAAGAACGAAGACGACACCAAGGAGGATTTCACTTCGATATACGATTTCAAGGATGCGTTCCTCAAGCCGTTCAAGCCAGAACGCCCACGGATGAAGCGTCCGCGGTACAAAGTAATCGAAACGCTCTAGCCCGCGCGACAACCGTGGGAGTCGGTAGAGGCGCGTTTTGCGTCGTCGAGTCCCGCTATTCTCGAACCATTTCCAGATAAATTGATGCCTGAATACCCGAACGCTCCCCGTTCCGCCGAACACACCCGGTCTTTGATCGCTCCGCTTCTGCGCGAGCCCGTCGAACGTTTTACCTTGAAGAATGGGCTCACGGTTTTGCTAAAGCCGGATCGGGCTCTCGAGGTGTGCTCGGCTCAAGTCTGGGTGAAAACGGGAAGCATCCACGAAGGGGACAAGATTGGTTCCGGCCTTTCCCACTACCTGGAACACATGCTCTTCAAAGGTACGGAAAAACGGCAGGGGAGGGAGATTTCGGAGAACGTCCAGTCCGCGGGCGGCTACATCAACGCGTATACGACCTTCGATCGCACCGTCTATTATATAGACATACCGTCGGAAAACGTGGACGTGGCCCTCGACGTGCTGAGCGACTCGGTCTTCCGGTCGACCTTGCCCGCCGAAGAAGTGGAAAAGGAGCGGGACGTCATTCTGCGGGAAATCGACATGGGGGAGGACGACCCGGACCAGAAACTCTCCAAAGCCCTCTTCGAAACCTCGTTCAAAGAGCATCCGTATCGATATCCGATTATTGGTTACAAGGATCTGTTTTCGCAAGTTACCCGGGACGACCTGATCGCCTACTATCGTGAGCGCTATGTTCCGAACAACGCGGCGCTGGTCGTCGCGGGGGATTTCGATGTCGCGGAAATGAAGGGGAAAGTCGAACGCGACTTTGGCGGACTCAGCCGGCGTTCGCTGCCGAACGTCTGGGTACCGTCGGAGCCGGTTCAATTGGCCGAGCGCTCCGCCCACCTCTATGAGGATGTGCATATTTCCCGGGTGGGAGCCGGTTTTCAGACTCCGGGTCTTACCGATCCCGACACGCCCATTCTCGACGTGCTTTCTCTGATCCTGGGGAGCGGTAACAGCTCCATGCTCTCCGCTCATCTCCGTGAGGAAACGCAGTGGGCCCACGCGGTGGACGCGTCCAACTGGACACCTGGGACGGTGGGCGTTTTCTACATCGCTCTCGTTTGCGATCCGGGCAAACGAGAGGGGGCGATTGCGGCCTTGCACGCGTATTTGGAGTCTCTGACGGTCGACGACTTTACGGCCGAGCGCGTGGGAAAAGCGGTCCGCCAAGTGATTTCCGCGGAGATCAACGCGCGCAAGACGGTCAGCGGCCAGGCGTCGAAACTAGGGGCGGCGGAAGTCGTAATCGGCGACGTGGGCTACGCGGAAAACTACTTGCGACGCGTGTCGGAGGTAACGCCTTCCGAACTATTTCGTGTTTTGAAAAAGTGGCTGCGGCGTGACCGGCTTTCCACAATTACTTTGAATCCGCTTTCCTCAGCTACGACTGATTCGGACTCGGCGAGCGTTTCTCGTCCCTCGCTGGACTTCGAAACGCATGTCCAGGCCAACGGCAGCGCGCTGTTGCTCCGAGAGAACAATCGACTCCCCAATATGCATCTCCGGCTGGTCATGAATGGCGGCTCGTTGCTCGAGATGCCGGGAAAACAGGGGTCGACTTCGTTGTTGGCGACTTTGTTGACGAAGGACACGGAAAAGCGAACGGCTTTGGAGGTCGCGTCCGCGATCGAGAGCGTAGGAGGGAGTTTCTACGAGTTTTCGGGCAACAACAGCCTTGGCTTTGGGATCGACGCGCTGCCTTCCGACGTGGATCTCGCATTGGATTTGTTCGAGCAGTCGCTCTTGTACCCGAATTTCACGGAGGAGACGTTTTCCTTGGAGAAATCGGCTCACATGGCGGCGATAAAGGAAGACTTGGACGACATCGTCGCGGCGGGGCGTCGCGTCTTGCGTCGGCGGTTTTTCGGGAGTCATCCATTTTGCCTCGGCGGATCGGGTTCGCTGGAGTCGGTCGAGCCGCTCGTTTTGTCGGACATGACGGCCCTTCGAAACCGGTTCCTGACTGCGGGAAATGTTTCCGTCGCGGTATCGGGCCAGTTCGACGTGTCCGTGGTCACGCCGCGCCTGGAGGAAATGCTCGCGAAACTGCCAACAGGCGAAAAAGCGCGGTCGGAGTGGACCTTCGAGGGCCCTGCGGAGCCGGGGCGCCACCGCGAACCGATGGATCGGCAGCAGGCGGTTGTGTTCCACGGCTACCCGGGTCCAGGTTTGCTCGATCCGGATTTCTACGTTTCGGAAGTGGCGGACGAAATTTTCAGCGGGATGTCGAGCAATCTCTTCGAAAAGGTGCGCGAAGAGCTGAGTTTGGCCTACTTCGTTCGCTCCAGCCGTATCGTTGGGCTGGATACCGCGCTGTTCTACTTTTACGCAGGGACGTCGAGCGAGGGCTATCCGAGAGTAATCGAAGAGCTTGAAAAAGAAGTGGCCCGAATTCAGGAGGGCGGATTGCTGGACGGCGAGCTGGAGCGTTGCAAGACCCGTTTGAAAGCGTCGCGCCGAATGAGCATGCAGACCAACGCTGCTTGCGCGAGTCAGGCGGCGATGAATGTCGCCTATGGATTGCCGGCCAACGACTGGAGGGCCTACGACGAACGGATCGACGCGGTGACCGTGGACCGGCTGGCGGCCTTCGCGTCGCGCTTCCTTCGAGCGAACGATCGCGTGGAAGTGGTCGTAGGCGCCGTGGGCGAATAATCGGATCGAAGGTTTGACCTGTCAGACGCGACGCCCAGTCGCATCGGCCGATCGGACGGGTCATTGACGGCCCCATTTGGGCAGCGAAGCGCTCGCTGGAGTCGGATTCGTCCGTAAAAAAGGCCAGGCCGCTATGAATAGCGGCCTGGCAGGTGTGGGTGTGTTGGGAGGGAAATTGTTATTATGTCACTATATTTATGGGTGTATCTTCCCGATATCAAGCACTTCCGTGCACTGTTTTTACAGGTTTGCGCGAAACTGTAGGTTTTTCAGGGGATTGCCCATCGGAATTAGGGTGAGCACCTAGCATTTTTGGTAGAGGTCATTCTAGAAAAAATAGGCGCTAAGCGCATATACGTATCCATAATTTGGAATTTGAGTTCGTCGGTTCCGATAAGGGCGGCGCAACGGCCAAATTTGCGACAAAACGGGCGAAAAAAATTTCAGGTATTTATCACTTTCCAGTTTGACAGGTTGCGGATGCCCTGATCTATATAGTGTTCATGAACACTAATAAGGATTTGCTTACTCGGAGGCAGCGCGAAGTGCTCGAATTCGTTCGGAAACAGCGTGCCCTGAGTGGGAAGATGCCTTCGACGCGCGCAATCCAGCGTCATTTCGGATTCGCCAGTCAGACCGCGGCGGTCAATCACTTGAAGGCCTTGGAGCGAAAGGGCTTTTTGCGGCGCTTGCCGGGCGATTTGGTTCCGTTGAGCGCCCGTCCATTCAGTCAAGTGCCGTTGCTGGGGGCGATCCCGGCGGGTTTGCCGACAACCGAGGAGGAGAATGCCGAGGGCGGCGTGGGTGTGGATCTCGCGTCCATCGGCGTGTCGGAGTCGGCTCGGACCTTCGCCTTGACGGTTCGGGGCGAGTCGATGATCGACGCCCACATTCAAGAGGGCGACGTCGTGGTCCTCGAATACCGGGAGCCGCGCGATGGGGATGTGGTTGCGGCTCTCATTGACGGGGAAACGACGCTGAAGCGGTTCGTAATGAACGACGGGAAACCGTACCTGAAGGCGGAGAATCCGGACTACCCGGATTTGATTCCGGTTCGGGAATTGGTCGTGCAGGGAGTGGTGGTCGCGTTGACTAGAAAGGTGTTCCAGTGATTGGAGTGGAGGGATTGTCGCGCTCTCTGGAAGGAGGGAAAACGGATGGATATCGGTCGGGTTCTGCCGAGGGATCGGCGGGCCTCTCCGATAGCCGTCTCGCCCGATGCGACGCCTTGGCGGACGCGTTGAATCGTCGCCTTGAAGGGCAGCTGTTCGAACCGAGCGAGTACTACGACTTGGTGGGGCGAGGCGCGAGAGCGGGTGAAGACGGGGCAACGCGATTGGGCGATGTGATCACGTACTTGGAGAGTAAATACGAATTGGAGATTGGATAGTGATGGATAAGCGATACAAGGACATAATCGTCGAGGACAGCCGCAGCGAAAACATGGTTCGCCGGCTGCTTGAGTTTTCGGATCGGGATCGCAGTCGGCGCCAGCGCTGGATGCTGCTGGCCAATGGCGGGTTGATTCGGAGCGCGACTGCTTCAGAACCGACCGAATGAGTGTTGAAGGTTTAGAGGCGATCAAAAATCAGTCGTAAGGAGTTTAAGGTAGGGCTCGACCGCCGGGCGAGCCGCAGCAGTGGCGGAAAGAACAAATCGTTCGGACGGCCCGGCGGTCCGTCCCTACCTGATTCTGGTATTGTTCTAACGGGAAGCCGAATAGGTCCTTCACCCTTCGCTAACCCTTGCTCAACTGTATCCAGTTCGCGATGCTCACTTGCTCGGGTCGAGCGCTGGGGTCGATGCCGAGGGACTCAAGCCGGTGGCGCCAGGCGCTCGCTCGAGTCGAAGGGGATTTCTTGAGGAGAGACCCGACTTGTTTTCGACGTTGTTTGAATAGATCGCGAATGAGTTCACGGTCGGCTTTAGGGAAACGGTAGGGGTCGTCTTTTTTTTCCAGATGGAGTAGGCGAGAGCCGACGTCGGGTTTGGGATAGAAGCAACTGGCGGCAACATTGTGTGAGTAAGCGGGATCGAAGGCTGCTTGAAGAAAAATGCTGATGCTCCCGAACTGCTTGCTGCCGGAGGCGGCGACGAATCGCTGGGCGGCTTCCTTTTGCAGCATAAGCGTCATACTCTGAGGCGGGGGGCCGTTGATGACCGCTTCCATCCAAGGCGTCGATATTGCGTAGGGAAGGTTGGCGACGACTTTGAACGAGTCGATTTCGCTGGGAAGTCCCGCTAGGGGGAGGTCCATGGCGTCCCCTTGGACGACGTGCAGTCGTTCGTCGCATTCGGACTCGATCGACTGCATGTGCGCGGCCAGTCGCTTGTCTTTTTCGACTGAATACACCGAGGCTCCGGAGTCGAGCAGCGCCCGCGTCAATGTGCCAAGCCCAGGCCCGACTTCGACAACTGTATCGCCTGGAGCAATGCGAGCGAGTTCGAGCGATTTGCGAACGATGTTGCCGTCTATTAGAAAATTCTGTCCGAGCTTCCGGACGGGATTGTGCCCGAGTCGTTCGAGCAGCGTTCTCGTTTCGGACGGCGAAAGCGGGGAGGACATCGCTCGAGCCTAGGCGGAATGGAAAGCGTCCATCAATGCGCGTGTGGACGGCGCTTTCATTAGGGCTTCGCCAACGAGGATCGCTTTGGCGCCGGCGTCTCGGGCGCGGCGAGCGTCTTTCTGGTTCCAGATTCCACTTTCGGAGATCGCGACGGTGTTTTCGGGAAATTGAGGTATGAGTCGTTCCGAGAAGGCGAGGTCGGTTTTGAATACGGCGAGGTCGCGGTTGTTGACGCCAATGATTCGGGCGTCGTGGGCGACCGCCCGCTCGAGCTCGGGTTCGCTGTGAATTTCGTAGAGGGAGTCGAGCCCCGCGACGTCGGCGGCTTGACGGAGCGCCTTCATTTCGTCGTCTTCCAAAGCGCGAACGATGATTAAGATGGCGGCCGCTCCGGACTGGGCGGCTTCGAGTACCTGGATGGGGTGGACCATGAAGTCCTTGCGCAAGCAGGGAACGCTCTTGCCTTGAGCGGAGAATTGGCGAGTGACGGATTGAAGATCGTCGAGGCGTCCGCCAAAGTACTTCTCGTCGGTGAGGATAGACAGACAGTCGGCTCCGGCGTTCAGGTATTTCTCGGCTTGGTCGGTGGCGGCGCCGAGATCCTTGATTTGGCCGGCGGACGGGGAGCGTCGTTTGATCTCCGAGATGACGGCGAGTCCTTCCGGGGCTTTGAGGGCGTCGATGAAGGCGACGGCTTGCGAGTCGCTCCGGACCGACTCGAGTTCGGAATCCGACACTGGGCGGACGCGGTCGGCGATTTCGCGACGTTTCCAGTCCATTATCTCGGTTAGCTTGTCCATGGGAGGTCTCGTAGGTCGGCCAGATTGGAAGTTGGGCTTCCCGCTGTCGAGAATTGTATTTGCTCTCTGAAGCGGACTCGGGGTACTTGTGGGCGCCATGAGCGCAATGGAAGAACTTTTGGAAACGATGGCGCGGCTGCGGGCGCCGGATGGGTGTCCGTGGGACCAGGAGCAGGACCATCAGTCCATCGCCGAATGTCTAGTGGACGAGTGTAGCGAGCTCCTGGAGACAATCGACACGCTCGACATGGACCACATGCGCGAGGAGCTCGGTGATGTGTTATTGCAGGTGGTCTTCCATTCGCAGCTCGCCAAGGAGTCGAACCACTTCGATTTCGAGGCGGTGGCCCGGGAGGTGAACGACAAGCTCATCCGGCGGCACCCGCATGTGTTTGGCGACGGTGCTCTGGAAACGTCCGACGCGGTGCTGCATCAATGGGATCAAATCAAGGCGATGGAGAAGAAGGGCGAGGACCGCGCAGAGTCGGTGTTCAAGAACCTGCCGCCTTCGCTGCCGGCTCTCATGTTCGCTGTCGATATTTTCAAGCAAATCGAAAAGAAGTCGCTGCCGACCGGCGAACGCGTGGACCGAGAGTCGATCGGAACTTTGGCCGAGTCGGTGGACGAAGAAACGGCGGGGGCCTTGTTGTTCGAGATCGCGGCGGCCTGCCGATCGAAGGGGATCGACCCGGAGTCCGCGTTGCGCCGCTATGCGCGATCGGTCCAGGCGGAAACGGAAGCGCTTGCTTCGACGCCCGCTGGCTGAGAGACTGTCCAATAAGTCGGAATATGTGTCGTTCGCATCCAGATAGGCCTGCCGCAAGGCGGGCGCATTGCGGGGTATCCATGGAATGGCTATCCCCAATGCGCGCAACGCAGCGCCGGGCCTATCTGGTTGCGAACCCCTTCCGGGCAGCGTCCTTTTTCGCTTTTGGCTGCGTTGCAGTCGAGGGCCAAGGCCCTACGGGCATTGGCGCCTCGCCTACGCCTTGCCAAAAGCGAAAAATGCCAGCTGCGACGCATATTCCGATTTATTGGACAGTCTCTGAGAGGCTTGGCGGTACGTGAGCGCTTCCCGCCCAGACGCGTCGAAAAACGAAGCGAACGCCTCTTCTGAACGGTGGCGGACGGAGTGGCTGCCCCCTTTCGTCAAGCACCTCCGGCACGAGCGCCGACTTTCGGAGTATACAGTCCGAAACTACACGACGGCGATCAGTCTGTTTTTCCAGCATCTTTCGGATAGCGGGAAGTGGAGTGGCGAATTGTCCGAGATTCAATTGCGGGTGGCGCGGGACTTCGTCATCGAAGAGCAAAAGCGCGTGAGCCGCGTTACGCTGCGCAACTACGTTTCCGGATTGAAAACCTTCTTCAAATTCTGGATTCGCCAGGGCGTCTTGGACAAGAATCCGCTCGAGGGGCTCGTGTTGCCGAAGCCGCCGAAAAAGCTGCCGATCTTTTTGACCGAAAAACAGGTCGTGCGGCTGCTCGAGGGGCCGAATCGGCTGCTTGCGGAAGAAGCGATCGAACCCTTCGTCGCGTGGCGGGACCGACTCGTGATGGAGCTGCTTTACGGAGCGGGGTTTCGCGTGTCGGAATTAGTAGGCCTGACCTACGGCGATATCAGCGTCGACGAGGGGGTCGCCCGTGTGGTCGGAAAAGGAGGGAAATCGAGGACTTGCCCCTTGGGGAAAGTGGCTCTGGCGGCCTTGGAAAAGTGGCGATCCGAGTTCGCTCCGGCGACCGGGTATTCGGACCCGGTAGTCGTCAGCAATCGGGGTAAAAAATGGTCCGCGCGGCAGATTCAACTCCTCTTGAAACGGTATTTGAGCTTGGCGGAGCTGCCCATGGACATCACTCCCCACAAAATCCGTCACTCCTACGCAACTCATCTTTTGGATAATGGCGCCGATTTAAGACTCGTGCAGGAACTCCTGGGACATTCTAAGCTCTCGACAACGCAGATTTACACACACGTGAATCTGGGGCGTTTGAAGGCCGTGTACGATCGCTCGCATCCGCGAGCCTAAATCAGCTAAATCATTCAAATTGAGTACGTTAGGAAACAAAGGCCTTCGGGCCCTTTGGCTCGGTTTGCTGTTGCCTGGGCTGATTTGGGCCGCTGACAAGGAGTCGGTGGACCCGTACGGACGCAGAATCGTGGCGGGCGAGCTTCTCATCAAAATGCGGGACGACCTCGTTTTGCCGCTGTCGAGCGAGGGGCGTCTTTCGGTTTTGGACGGCACCCATAAGGTCGCCGGGGCCGAGTTGAAACGGTCGTATTCCGCCTTTCCTAAAGTGGCTCTGGTCGAGGTGGACGAGTCGCGTTCTCTCGAATCCGCCATCGCCGCCTACAAGGAGTCCGGATTGATCGAACGGGTTTCCTACAACTACATCCGCAAAGCCTCGGTTCTTCCCGACGATCCTCTGTTGCAAAGCGGCAGTCAGTGGGGGATCGAAAACGCCGGGCAATTGGGCGGAATCGAAGGAGCGGACATCGGAGCCAGCGAAGCCTGGGATGTTGTCAACGACGCGTCCGGAATCGTCGTGGCCGTGCTCGATTCCGGGATTCGCTACACGCACGAGGATCTGGCGGCCAACATGTGGGTCAACCCGGGCGAAATCCCCGGGAACGGGATCGACGATGACAACAATGGCTACATCGACGATATCCACGGAATCAATACAGTTGGATTTGACGGTTCCCGGACAGCTGAGAACGAGGGCGATCCGATGGACGACTTGGGGCACGGGACGCACGTCGCCGGTATCGTCGGAGCGGTCGGCGACAATGGTATCGGAGTTTCCGGCGTCGCCTGGAATACGCGCCTCATGGCTCTGAAGTTCCTCGACTCCGACGGCGAAGGAACCGACGCGGACGCGATCGAATGTATCAACTACGCCCGCGAAAATGGCGTTCGCATTATCAATAGCAGTTGGGGAGGCCTCGATTTCAATCCGCTTTTGGGCGACGCGATCGAGGCGGCGAACGCGGAGGGGATTTTCTTTGTCGCTTCCGCCGGCAACGAAAGCCGCGACAACGACGATCACCCAAACTACCCGGCGTCGTACGCCTATCCGAATGTCGTAAGCGTCACCGCTACCGACAAGCGCGACGGAATGGCGGTGTTCGCGAACTACGGCGAAACGGAAGTCGAGCTGGCCGCGCCGGGTGTGGGGATTCACTCCACCTACTTCCGCTCGGACTCGGACTATCGCTCTCTCAGCGGAACCTCCATGGCGGCGCCCTTTGTGAGCGGTTCGATCGCCTTGTTGATTACTGAGTTTCCCGGCGAATCGATGGCGGCGATTCTCAATCGACTGTATGCCTCTACGGATACGCTCGAAAGTTTGGCTCGCCGTTGCCGGACGGGCGGACGACTCAATCTAGCCCGCGCCTTGCAGCCCGAACTCCCGACTCCGATCAACGACGATTTCTCGTCTGCGGCGGAGGTCGCGAATTCTCCCTTTATCGTGTCCGGTTTCAACTCCAACGCCTCGCTCGAAACGGGCGAGGAGTCGCATGACGCCGACGCGTCTGACAAGTCGATCTGGTGGAAGTGGACCGCCGCCGCGGATGGCTTCACCGAGATTTCGACCGAAGGAAGCGACTTCAATTCGGCCCTCATGGTGTATCAAGGGGCGAGCTTGGGGACCCTTCAGATCGTCGCCAAAAATCGGGACCTTTCGCCGGCGAAGAACGGCGCTCGGGTGAGTTTTAACGCGTCCGCAGGTGTCGATTACTATATCGCCGTGGACGGACTTCTCGGGGACAGCGGCAATGTCAGTTTGAGTCTCGGTCAATCGGTGGTGAACGACGATTTCGTCAACGCCCTCGAGATCAGTGGTATCAATTTTCGAACTACCAGCGACAACATCGGCGCCTCCCGCGAAGCGAACGAACCCGAGCACGTGGAGAACACGTTTGGCTCGAAATCCGTTTGGTGGGACTGGACCGCGCCGCTGAGCGGCAACGTGACCGTCTCGACATCCGCCAGTAACAGTTTCGACACGATTTTGGCGGTTTATACGGGTGAGACTTTGGAGGATCTCAACCCGATCGCGGTTAATGACGATGACGAGAGGACAGGTGTCTGGACGAGTCTCGTTACCTTCTACGCCCAGCAGGGCGAGAGCTACAAGATTGCGGTTGATGGGTGGAACGGTGGATACGGAGAGATCGCTCTCACTGTCGCTATGGCTGAAAACGACGATCGAGAAGATGCACGTACTGTGTACGTGGATACACTCGAAGATGTTTCGTTTAACAACCAAGCGACTCGAGAACTCGGGGAGCCGTCCCATGGAGGCGACGCGGTGGGACGTTCGCTTTGGTGGAAGTGGATTGCTACGCGTTCGGGACAGGCGGAGATATCGACCTTCGGAAGCGACTTCGACACTACTCTGGCGGTCTATCGAGGAAATTTCATTTCGAACGTGACGCTCCTTGATGAAAACGACGACAGCGGCGGGGCCTTGTCGAGTCGGGTTGCGGTCGATGTGACGGTCGGGGAAACCTATTGGGTAGCCGTCGATGGAAACAGCTTCCGAGAAGACCGAAGTTATGGGCTTGTCCGATTGAACATAGCGGTGCAGGAGGATCCGTCCTCGGATACGCCCGTGATCGCGTCGCCTGCGAATATCGACCCAGTCGCAGGGGAGTTCATGTCCTTCGCGGTTGTTACGGATCGGGATGCGGATTCGTTTTCGGCGATTGGACTGCCGCATGGTTTGGCAATTGACTCGATGACGGGAGTCATTTCGGGAACTCCTGCTCTGTCGGGCCGATACGAGGTGATGATTGAAGCGGTAAACAGTGACGGAGCCGGGAAATACTTGTATGTAATGGATGTAGCCCCTCGGGTGGGATCGCCAGTCATTGCTCCGCTACCGATTGAAATGAGGGGTATCGAAGGAGCGCCGCTCACATTGAATGTAGAAGTGGAAGACGATACGGGTCTATCGTATCAATGGTTTAAGGACGGGAAAATTCTCGCGGGTGAACAATCGAAAATAGTCTCCATCAGCTCGATCGATACGTCCGACGAAGGCGACTATTCCGTTGTGGTTTCGAACACTAATGGCGGGGTAACCGCGGGGCCGGTACGCGTGCGAGTAATTCACGAATCGCTCTTTAATATTGCGACGCGCGGCTACGTCGGAACGGGTGCGGAAAAGATGATTGCCGGTTTCATTATTTCTGGCACACAGCCGCGTCGCGTGTTGATTCGGGGACTTGGGGAATCGTTGCTGAAAAGCGGTCTGACTGATGTGCTCGCGGATCCGAGATTAGAGATCTTCAATTTTGACGGAGAGGAGATTGCTCAGGTCGACGATTGGAAGGATCAAGCCAATTGGGAGGAAATAGAAGCTGTGAGTCCGACAGTCGGTGCAGCCCAGTTAGAGGCTGATAACGAAGTCGCCTTGCTCATCACGCTGGAGCCCGGCTTATACACGGCTCACTTGTCTGACGAGAATGGCGAGGACGGGATTGGTCTAATTGAAGTATTCGACGCGTCCTTCGATCCTATTGAAACCCGCCTTGTAAATATATCCACGCGCGTGCGCGCTGCCTCAGGTCACGAAGTTGCCATCGGTGGCTTCGTAATTAGGGGTGAAGATCGGAAACGCGTACTAATCCGAGCGTCTGGACCTGCTCTCTCGAAATTCGGTGTGGATAACGTCCTGCCTGATCCGTTTATCGAGCTCTACGACTATACTGGTCCAATCGCTTCCAACGACGATTGGGACGATGCCTTCCCCTATCAAATGAAGGAGGCATTTAACCAAGCCCGAACTTCGCAGTTTGACGACGGCAGCACCGACGCGGCTCTCGTAGTGGAGCTGGAGCCTGGACTTTACACGTTCATTACCCGTGATAGGAGCGCCGCCCCAGGAATTACGCTGATCGAAGTGTTCGAACTGCCGTAGCCGGGAGGTAGGGTCCGACCGCCGGGCGGGCCGCAGCAGGTGCCGAATCAATTGTTCGGACGGCCTAGCAGTCCGTCCCTACCTGATATCCCGATTCTCTTAAGAGATCGACGCGATAGCCGCGTTGAGAGTCGCGCTCGGGCGCATGGCGGCGCTGGCTTTTCCAGTGTCGGGAGCGTAGTAGCCTCCGATGTCGACGGGGGCGCCTTGGGCCGCGTTGAGCTCGTCCACGATCGTCGCCTCGTTCTCGGCGAGCTGTTTCGCCAACGGGGCGAATTGTGCCTGAAGGTCGGTGTCCTTGTCTTGAGCGGCAAGGGCTTGGGCCCAGTAGAGCGCCAGGTAGAAATGGCTGCCGCGATTGTCGAGTTCGTTGACCTTGCGCGAAGGCGATTTGTTGTTCTGCAAGAACTCGGCGGTAGCCGCGTCGAGCGTGTCGGCTAGGATCTGCGCTTGCGCGTTGTCGTAGGCGTTGGCCAAGTGTTCGAGCGAGACGGCGAGGGCGAGAAATTCGCCGAGCGAGTCCCAGCGCAAGTGGCCTTCGCTTTCGAACTGCTGGACGTGCTTGGGAGCGGATCCGCCGGCCCCGGTTTCGAAGAGGCCACCGCCGTTCATGAGCGGAACGATGGAGAGCATCTTGGCGCTGGTGCCGAGCTCGAGAATGGGAAAGAGGTCGGTCAAGTAGTCGCGGAGAACGTTGCCGGTGACGGATATCGTGTCTTGGCCGTTCTTGATTCGCTCGAGCGAGAAGCGGGTGGCTTCCACGGGGGCGAGGATGTGGATTTCCAGTCCGTCCGTGTCATGGTCGGGTAAATACGCGTTGACCTTCTTGATGAGCTCCGCGTCGTGGGCCCGGTTTTGGTCGAGCCAGAAGACGGCGGGACTGCCGGTGGCGCGGGCCCGATTGACGGCGAGTTTCACCCAGTCGCGAATCGGCGCGTCCTTCACCTGGCACATGCGGAAGAGATCGCCGGGCTCGACGGATTGTTCGAGGAGTGTCTTTCCGTCTGTGTCCACGACTCGGATACTACCGGTTCCTGGAGCTTGGAAGGTCTTGTCGTGGGAACCGTATTCTTCCGCTTTTTGGGCCATGAGGCCGACGTTGGGGACGCTGCCCATGGTGGTCGGATCGAAGGCGCCGTGTTCTTTGCAGAAGTCGATGGTGGCTTGATAGACGCCCGCGTAGGAGCGGTCGGGAATGACGAACTTGGTGTCTTTCTGGGCGCCGTCGGGGCCCCACATTTGGCCGGAGGCGCGGATGGCGGCGGGCATGGACGCGTCCACGATGATGTCGCTGGGGACATGGAGATTGGTGATGCCCTTGTCGGAGTTGACCATCGCGAGGTCGGGATTCTGGGCGTAGACGGTTTGAATGTCCGCCTCGATGGCGGCCTTTTCTCCTTCGGGAAGGCTCGCGATCTTGGCGTAGACGTCTCCGACTCCGTTGTTGGGATCGACTCCGAGGGACTCGAAGGTGGCGGCGTGTTTTTCGAAGACGTCTTTATAGAAGACGGAAACCGCGTGCCCGAAGATGACGGGGTCGGAGACCTTCATCATCGTTGCTTTGAGGTGGAGGGAGAAAAGAACGTTTTGGCTTTTGGCGTCGGCGACTTGCTCGGCGAGGAAGGCGCGGAGGCCGCTCTTGCTCGTGGTGGCGGCGTCGATGATCTCGCCGGCTTGGAGGGGAGCGGCTTGTTTGAGGACGGTCGCGTTTCCGTCGGAGTCGACGAATTCGATGGTGAAGCTCGTGGCTTCCGAAACCGTCGTGGAGCGTTCGCTCCCGTAGAAATCGCCTCCCGACATGCTGGCGACGTGGGATTTAGACTGGGCGTCCCAGGCGCCCATCGAATGCGGGTTGGCGCGGGCGAACTGTTTGACGGAGCCGGGGGCGCGGCGGTCGGAATTGCCCTCGCGGAGGACGGGATTGACGGCGCTGCCGAGGACTTTGGCGTAGCGGGCTTTGATGTCTTCTTCCGCATTGTTCTGCGGCTCCTCCGGGTAGTCAGGGAGGGCGAGTCCGGCGTTTTGCAGTTCCTTGATTGCCGCGGTGAGTTGGGGGATGGAGGCGCTGATGTTGGGCAGCTTGATGATGTTCGCTTCGGGTGTCTTAGCGAGTTCGCCCAGCTCGGCGAGGGCGTCGGATTGCCGATGCTCTTCGGCGAGGAAATCGGAGAAGTTGGCGATGATCCGTCCGGCCAAGGAGATGTCTCTCGTTTCCACGGACACGCCGGCGGCGCGGGTGAAGGCTTCGACGATGGGAAGCAGGGAATAGGTCGCCAGGGCCGGAGCTTCGTCGGTTTTCGTGTAAATGATCCTCGATTTCGTTTCGTTCATGATTGCCTCGGGTAAAAATGAGAGGGTTCTTCGCTAACCGTCTCATTCTCAGGGTCAATTAGAATATCAACCCCCGGGCTCCCGGTGGGTGTGTTTTAAAGTGTCGTCTGATACGGCTTCATTTCAGAGCGAATCCCGGACTCGATCCTCGAAAAGCGTTCGCGCGGCTTCCGTTGGTTCGGGGCGCTTGACCTGGCTCGTCGCCGATCACAGCCAACCCTCGCATCCCCACTTAACTTTCCAACCTTGGAAAGTTAAGTGGGGACGCACAAGGGATGGTTGTCCCTGACAGGCTCCCGGGACACTGTCGTCTGATGCGGCCTCATTTCAGAGCGAATCCCGGACTCGATCCTCGAAAAGCGTTCGCCTGGTTTCCGTTAGTTCGGGGCGTTTGGCCTGGCTCGTCGCCGATCGCAGCCAACCCTCGCATTCCCACTTAACTTTCCAACCTTGGAAAGTTAAGTGGGGACGCACAAGGGATGGTTGTGCCTGGCAGGGTCTCGGGAGGTGGTCTTCTTGGGCAGTTTTTTCGCGGAACGAATCCCGTTCTAGATTCGAGGACTCCGCGTTGCAGCGAGTCTTAAATGGCAGACATGCGATGAGTGGCGTCAGCTACTAATACGGTTCAGGGCGATAGTTGTTTCATTAAACACACCCGTTCCCGGTCGAGGGGTGTTAGTCAATCCGCGACTGGAAACGATGGTAGAGGTAGCCGATGAAGGTGAGGAGGGCGGCGAGGATGGCGAAGGCGATGATGCGCGTGAGGGTGTCGCGTATGTCCACGATGAATAGGCGACTGAGCGGGAGGGCGAACCCGACCAGGGCGACGATGCGGAAGGGCTTGATTTGGGCCCCGATGCCGATGCCGACGAGCAAGAGGCAGACCAGCGCCATCAGAGAGGTGTAGGACGACTTGTTCCAGAGAAGATCCGTGGACAAGGTGGTTGCGATAGTGACGAAGCTGAACGCCGCGGCGGCGTAGACGAGAACCGTTCGCCAGCGCGGGGACAAGCTGCGATGGCCGCTTTTGGCGTGGTCGACGCCGTAGGCAATGGCGATGAGCGTGGTGAGCAAGCCGCCGATGAGAACGTCCTTGGCCCAGGGGAGGACTCGGAGCGACGATTCGAGCGACGCGTCCCAAATGACTACGATCGAGGCGAAGGCAAAGCAGAGCGAAACAGCGCTGAAGAACAGGGCTACGAATCGCTTGTGCATTCGCCAGAGGAAGTGGAAGGCGACCGCGAGTAGTAGAAGCACCAATACGCGTTGCAGCCACGATTCGGTTTCGAACGCGATTCGAAAAGCGATCATCGCCACCAGCCAATGGTGGAGCGTGCGCCAGAACCGCTTGAGGCGGAAGAAACGGAAGCCGCGTACTAAGTCGGGTTTGAATATTGGGAGGTAAAGGACGGCGAGGTAGGCGACGATCGCGAGGGCGCTGATGATCCCGTCGGTGTTTCTTCCGGGATCCAGCAGAGCGTAGATGAAGAGAGGGACGAGGGCGGCGTCCCGCAGCGCGGCAAGTCGATCGACGGGCGCGATCAGTAGGAGCAGAGTGAATACGGCGGGGAAGAAAACGAAGAAGGACTCCGACTGGAAGGCGTTCGCCGTGTAGGCGAAGACGGTGGTGATCCAGGCGAAGTGAAAAACAAATTCGATGAATCCGAGGCTTCGAACGCGTTTGGTCGGGTTGGCGCGGGCGACGGCGATGGCGAAGGCTGCGGTGAGAATGGCGACGACTAGGAAGGTGAGTTCGTTGTCCGGGAATTCCAAGAAGGCCATGTTGGCCGCGAGGACCGACAAGGCTCCGGAAGTCGCGGCGACGGTGGTCGATAGACGGGGGACGAGACCGATCAGGCTGAGGGCGAGTCCGTAGAGAGCGATGATCAGCGGCATCACGTCGTTCGGGGCGTCGGTCAGAGTGACGAATGCGATTCCGGTGATTCCGTTGACGAGGGCGGCGATGTGGTAGGGCCAGTTCAGTCTGCCGGTGTCCATTCGCGCTTGCCGCAGGTAGGCGAGCAGGGCGGACGCGATGAGCGGATAAGCGAGGTAAAGGAACCAGTCGAAAGCGCCGATTTGGAGTGGGTCGATTTTGAAAAGAACAGCGCTAGCATAGCCGAGAGAAACGAGCCAAAGGAGGAGGCAGGCGATCTCCTGGAGGAGCGATTTGGACCGAACCGCGATCCAGGCGAAAAGGACGGCTTCGATGATCAAGCCGAACCAGCGCGGTTCATTCTCGAAACGATAAGCGACCCAAAGGGCGGCGAGGGCGCCGGCTTTGAGGAAGAAGAGTTGGAAAAGAAAACTGCGTAGGTCGCGTCGGGCGAAGATCACTGCCCACGCGGCGAAGACGATTGTTGCTCTTCCGTAGAAAACGACAAGTTCGTTGGTGAAGGAGCTAGTGTAGATGTATCCTGCGAGCAAACAGAGACTGGTATTCAGTATATGGAGTCGATTGAGCGTTGGGAAAGACTGCGACAGATTCCATTTGAGGTCGGCAGCCGGGAGCAGGGAGACGCCGACGAGCAAGTAGGCGATGACGCTCCATAGTTCAGGCAAGACGATTCGAGTCGAACTCACGACTTCGAGAATGCCAAAGCTGAATACGGGCAGGTAGGCGCCGACGGTGGCGATGGAGAGTATGGGGAGCCAGTCGAACTTGCGGCTGAAGACGATTCCGACAATGTAGAGGGCGAGGGCGGAAAGGAGGGCGCTTTCCATTAGGCCCGCGTAGGAGGAAAATAAGGACGAGACGAATCCGTAGACGAGCGCCATGATGGCGATGTTGCGATTGCCGAGTCGTAGGCTGGCGAGGAATACGACGGCGACTACTGCGAATTGGATGGCGATGCCGACGTAGGGATTGTAGATGACGCGGACGGGCGCGGCGGCGTACGCGGCGATACTGGTCAGGTAGACCATGCTCAGGCCGGTGGAGAGGAGGATGGCTCCGAACTTGGGTCGCCGCTTGAAGAAAAACGCGGCGAGGCCGAGGACGGCGGCGTCGGCAGCGACTAGCTCGAGAAAGCGCACCCACGAGGGTGTGCCTTGCGAAATATAGACAGCGAAGGAGATGACGGAAAGCGTTGCCAGGAGTCCGCCGATGCGCGGGAGCCACCATTGCATGAGGCCCGCTTCGGCGGAGGCGGATTCCTCCGGGGGCCAAATGCCGATGGAGCGGAGAAACGCGATGAGTCCGGAGGGTCCGCTTTCTTGGGGAGGCGGGGTTTCTTCGGGCGGAGTTGTTCGCGCGGGCGTGTCGGCGGGGCCGTTGCTAAAGGTGAACTTCGGCGTGCTGGAGACTGCGGGGGTCGGCTCGGGTTCGCCGCGGGTGAAGGGGCTGGGGCGGCCGGTGGCGGCGCTGGTTGGAGGCAAGTCCGGTTCGGGGATCGGACTGGGTTGTGGGCTCGGTGGCTCGGGTTCGGGCGCGGCTGCGGGTTCGGGAGTGGGCTCGCTCGGGGGGCTGGGATCGCCGCCTTTGAGTTGCTCGATTTCCGTTTCCAGTTTTTGGATACGGTTGAGGTCTCGGGAGCGCCTGACGAAGAGGACAATGCAAAGCGGCAACGGGAGGAGGACGAATCCGATCCCGAAGAGGACGAGGAGAGTGATTATGGTGGAGTCGGAAATGAGGAGTGATCCGTCTTCGCCCTAAGGGCTACGCCGAGACAAAGGAGTGAAGAGTGAGGAGTGAAAGTTGAATGGTGAAGTTGATTGGATTCCGGTTAAAGTTCGGGGTAGAGGTTCCAGTCGCGGGGGTAGATGACTTCGTAGGCGGTGGTGAAGGTTTTTTCTTCTTTCGCGTCGAGGGTGGCTTCCCATTGGAAGATGCCGTCGTTCTCGTCTTCGATGGTGACGGCATTGGCGGGTGGCGCTTTGCGGCGGATCTCGATTTTGGTGTTCTGGGCGATGGGGAATTGGTCGACGACGATCACTTTGTGGTCGACGGCGTGGAGGTTGGTTACTTCGTTCTTGTACTCGCGGTTGAGTGTAGTGGTTTTGTCGATAAATCCGGAATTGCTGTCTTTCTGAGCCCCTTCAGTTCGCTTGACGATTATGTTGCCGTCGGTCCCAAGGGAGATCTCGGTTTCCTCTTCGGGGAGGATTTTGTCGAGGGCGACTTTGGAGGAGAGTTTTCCGTCGACGAAGGCGAGGGCTTGGCCGGGGAGAATCGGCAGATCAAGCGTGTTGCGCATTTTGGCTCGAAGGTAGGCGTCGAGCTGGACGCGCGGAACCGTCTCCGACCAGAATTCTGTGTCCATGGATTCTTCCAGGACTTTGTAGGCGCTACTGTTGCGGGAGCTGGGAACGGTGATGCGACCCGGGATGGTGGCTTGGAAAGCGACGGTGGAGGCGGTGATGGTGGGAAGTGGAGGGGAGTAGGCGCGTGATTTGGCGGCGGAGGGCGCGGATTTATCATTGTACGCGCCGAGAGAAGCGGCGTCCTCAGCGGAGATCTCAGCGGTGCTTAGGAACTGTTGAATCTCAGCCCTTTCCCGATAAAAATCTTCCTGTTTCCCTACATTGAGCGGATTGAGCTCCGGGACATTACCTTGTCGATTGGCTTGGTTGGTTTGGAGGGAGAGGGTGATGTCGGACCAGTCTTCTCCGGTGAATTGCCAGACGGAGGCAAAGTATCCAAGATCCAATGACCCTTGGTCGGGATAGGCGCGCAACTCGTATTGCGGAACCCAGCGTGCGGAGTTGGCGAGGTAGCTGAGGGCGATCGCGACTTCGCCAGCGGATTCCATTTCGATTTCCACTTCGGCGATGGAGGAAAGGAGCGAAGCGATTTCGTTGGCGTCGCGGAGTTCCTTTTCGATTTCCACTATGGTTTCGTCGATCGCTTTGATCTCGATCGCGACCGCGTCGATTTCGGCGTGGGCGTTCTCTTGGGTTTGGGCGACGAAGTCGGCGAGCTCCTTGGCTTGTTGAAGGGTGAGGGAGTCGCCTTCGCCGACTTTGCCGAACTCTTTGGCGAAGGAGGTCCGCATGGTAGTGGCGAAGTTTATGTCCCCCAGGGCCTCGGAAAGGATGCGGTTTTTGCGTTCGCGTTCTTTCTTGGCCGCGTCGAGGCGGTCTTGGATGGCTTCGACGTCTTCGCGTTTCTCGGGGTCTTGCGGCCGGTAGATTTTGGCGTTGCGAATGAGTCCGGCGGGGGCGTTGAGGAAATTCGCTTGCAGGGCCGTGGAGTCGACTTGGGTCGGGAGGTCTTTGAAGAGGAGCGTGGACTTGCCGGCGGGAACGGTGAGACTGCCTTGGCGGGTGACGAGCGCTCCGTCTCTAAACAGCGATACGTCAGTGATAGCCGTATCGACCGCGTGTTCCGCGGCGTAGGCGGGAAGCGACAGCGCTGTGGCGATAACAGCGGCGAGAAGGGTTTGTTTTTTCATAGATTCACAAGACATCAGGAAAAACGACAGGACTTTGCTCGGAATGATCCGTAATGGCAATGTAATTGAATGGTGAGGAGTGAATGGTGAATTGGTTTTATTTAACAGTGATCTCTTTGAGATCAAATTCCATCCCGCTAAGCGGGACGGAACAAGGATCGCTTCGCGAACAAGATCTTGTTTTTGATTTAGAAGTAGTTTGATGACGTACGTGATCCTTGTTCCGTCTTCGACGGAATCTTTGTGACGCGAAGCGGCATTTCGCCGCAAGGCGACTGTTAAAATAGAACGATTGGTGATTGGTTCACTTTTTGGAGCAAACGCGCCGGGACGTCGCGTTCCACCTTGCTTGGCGAATAGGGTGGAACCCGACGTCCCGGCGGGTTCTTGTAGCTGCTGACTTCGTCGATTCGAGGGATGTGATGGGTTGACCTTTTGGGGAGGGGGCTGATTGTTGCTCTCGGTTTTGAGGCAGACTCGGCACATTCATATAAAGGGGGCTCGTGAGCACAACTTGCGGGACATCGAGGTCAAGATCCCGAGGGATCAATTGGTGGTTGTGACGGGTGTCTCGGGTTCGGGCAAATCGTCGCTCGCCTTTGATACGCTCTACGCCGAGGGCTATCGCAAATACATGGAGAGTCTCTCCACGCAGGCTCGCCAGGCGATGGAGCAATTCAAGCGTCCGGATGTGGATTTTATCCACGGGCTGTCGCCGGTGTTGGCCATCGAGCAGCGGGCGGCGGGGTCGTCGCCGCGGAGCACGGTTGCTACGGTGACGGAGATCGCGGACTATGCCCGGCTGTTGTGGACCTTGCGCGGGGAGCAGCGTTGTCCCAAGGACGGCGGGCTGATCACGCGTCAGACGTTGGATAGTTCTGTGGACCGAACGCTCGAGTTGCCGCAGGGGGCGCGGGCGATGATTCTGGCTCCGTATCGGGTGGCCAAGGCGGCGGTGATTGAGGACGAGCTGCCGCGGCTGCGTCAGAAGGGGTTTCAAAGGGTTCGGGTCAATGGGGAAGTGATCAGTATCGACGAATCGGATATCGCCTTGCCTAAACGCGGGGACCTGGCGGTGGAGCTGGTGGTGGATCGAGTCGTCATCGACGCGGCCCAGCGCAGCCGGATCGCGGATTCTTTGGAGCTGGCCTTTAGCGAAGGCAAGGATCGGGCGATCATTTTGTATCAGGAGTCGCGCGACGGGGACTGGGAGGAAATTGGCTTGAGTCGGAATCTGGCCTGCGAGATTTGCGGGGAAGTGTACGAGCCGATTACGCCGCGTCATTTTTCCTTCAATACGGCCGAGGGCGCTTGCCCGGAGTGTGGAGGATTGGGGAAGACGCGACGGTTTCTGAAGGAGCTGGTCGTTCCGGACGCGAACAAATCGGTCAAGGGCGGGGCGTTGAAGCCGCTGCGGATCGGCGGGAAGCAGCTGATTATCCGCAACAACGCTCTGCTGCGTCAATTGGCGGAGCAATTGCCGTTCGACCCGAAGACTCCCTGGAAGGATCTGGATCCGGAGACGCAGGAGGCCTTGCTCTACGGGGTCGAGGATCGGGAGTTTGTATTCAAGTTGACGCGGCGAAAGACGCTGCCGGCGCCGCAGCGATTCGACGGGGTGATGTCTCTTCTGCAGAAGTCTTATTTGGAGACGAAGAGCGACGGCTTTCGGGCGCGTTTGATGACGTATCAGACGGACCAGGTGTGTCCGAGTTGCGACGGGCATCGGTTCAGTCCGCGCAGCGCTCACGTATTCGTCGATGGGGTGAGTTTGCCGGATTTTCTAGCCATGGACATTGGCGAGGCTCACGCGTTTGTGAGCAAACTGGCTGAGAACTCGGATCGCGTCTCGACTTATGGCGAAGTGCGGGAAGGGATCGAGATGCGGCTGCGGTTCTTGAAGGAAGTGGGGCTGCAGTATTTGACCTTGAATCGCCAATACAGCACGTTGAGCGGGGGCGAGGCGCAGCGGGCGCGATTGGCGACGCAGCTGGGGATGAGTTTGGTGGGCGTGGTCTACGTGCTGGACGAGCCGAGTATTGGACTGCATCCGAAGGACAACCAGAAGCTGATCGAGTCGCTTAAGGAGTTGCGGGATCGGGGGAATTCAGTCGTTGTGGTGGAGCACGACGAGGACACGATGCGGGCGGCGGATCATCTGATCGAACTCGGGCCGGGCGCGGGCTTGGATGGGGGCAAGGTTTTGTTTGAAGGAACGCCGGAGGAGTGTGCAAAGCTGGGTCAGGACGATGCGCATACGGGGGCGTATCTTTCCGGCAAGCGGACGTTGACTAAGGCGGTGGATACGCTAGCGCCGGGCGACGCGTGGCTGGAGATTCAAGGCGCGAGCCAGCACAATCTCAAGAGTGTCGACGCGTCGTTTCCGGTGGGTTTGCTGACCTGCGTGACTGGTGTTTCGGGATCGGGGAAATCGACCTTGGTCAACGACATCCTGGCCAAGGCGGCGGCCCGGAAACTGAATCGGTCCAAGGCGATTCCGGGAAAGCACACGGGGATGAAGGGACTGGAGCATTTCGAGCGGGTGGTGCGGGTGAGCCAGGAGCCAATCGGGCAGAGCCCGCGGTCGAATCCGGCGACGTATACAAAATTGTTCGATACGCTGCGCGACTTGTATGCGAAGCTTCCGTTGTCAAAGGTACGCGGATACAAAGCGGGGCGTTTTAGCTTCAATGCTCGGGGCGGGCGCTGCGAGCGTTGTCAGGGCCAGGGGGCTATCAAGCTGGACATGCTCTTTATGAGCGACGCGTACATTGAGTGCCCGGCCTGTCAGGGGACGCGCTACAATCGCGAGACCTTGGAAGTGCAGTTCCGGGGATTGAACATCGCCCAGGCGCTGGACTTGTCGGTGAGCGAGGCGATGGAGCAATTCAAGAACGTGCCGCGAGTCATGGACAAGCTGCGGACCTTGGACGCGGTGGGGCTCGGCTACTTGAAGCTCGGCCAGGCGGCGAACACGCTCAGCGGGGGCGAAGCACAGCGACTGAAGTTGTCGCTGGAGTTGTCGAAACGCTCGGCGGGACACGCGCTTTATATATTAGACGAGCCGACGACAGGGCTGCATTGGTCCGATATACAGAAGCTGTCGGATTTGTTGTTCCAACTACGGGATCAAGGCAACACGATCATCGTCATCGAGCACCACGTCGACTTTATGCGACTCGCCGACTGGATCGTCGACCTCGGCCCCGGGGGAGGGAGCTTTGGGGGAGAGGTTGTGTGCGCGGGGACGGTGGAGGCGGTACGGAAAAGCAAGCGATCGGAGACTGCGAAAGTGATATAGTTGCGAGTGTTTTTCGCCCACGAATGGCACGAATATCACGAAAGACAGACCTGTGTTATTCTGGTTTTGTACATCTTGATGTTAGGCATCGCATAGGACCTCGATGTTTGTTGAAATCAAGAGCGGTCGTTCCCTTCATTCTCTTCCAATTTCTCGACGATTTCCTTTGCATCCCGCACCGAAGCGAACTCCTCCAAGGCTGAGAGAATGCGGCAGGAGTAGAGCGTCATCAAATCGTTCAGTTTACCCAGTGCAAACGGGCTGATCTCGATGCGGTCGTCGGGCCATTCTTCGAAGGTGGAGAAGACGGATGAGATGCAGATGATTAGGTCGGCGTTTTCGTCTACCTTCTTTCGTGTTTCCGCGTAGCGGCGGATTGTTTCAGAGTCCATTCCTTTGATCATGTGCTAGCTAGACTAGCGGCTTGGCCAGTCAACTCGACGATATTAAAGATATCTTTGCTAGCAAGATGAGCGGTAGAAACGGGTCGGCTAACACACTATTGGCTTGTGCAAGCTGTGGTTTTGGCGTCATTCTCGACGTCTGTTGCTGTTTTCAAATCCACAATTCTCGCGAACGATTGAGGCTGTAAAAACACTCTTTTCAATGAACGGTATCCGAACGAAACGGACACGTATTAATGCTGTTCGCGAGAAGAGGAAATTGCGGCAGTTTGCCCTATTTGTACTAATGTCAGTAGGTTGCTTGGCTGCAGAAGAGAATACCAGGCAAGGACAGGCGAAAGAGTGTTTTATTTACTCTTGGGGCAAAGGACCAAATTGGACTGCTCCAGTTTCAGTTGAATTTAGGTTAGCTCACCTGAAACACTTTCAACCCTTTGTCGATGAGAGAATTTTTGAACCTGCAGCAGATGCACTGGGCTGGAGTGTAAAGAAAACGGATCCAAAGATGGATGAGGTCGGAAGGTTCGAAGGTCGCAGAATCATGCGATTTGACTACCCTGGCGAAAGCGAACTAGGGCAAGCGTTGGACTGCGTGTTGCTCGCAATTGAATCAGAAGAAGAGTCCGGTTGGTTTGCGCCATTCTTGGTAGTTAGTCCGGAGCGTTTTGAAGGACGATTCATATCGGGCAAAGACGTCCGTTTCGGTTATCTTGCCACCATAGCCTACTCGGGAACAGGGGCGTTTAGAAGGCATTACCTTTTTGATTTTGCAGGAAAGCACCCTACGCTGAGACGTACGGTAAGTGCCGGTCGAGTTCGTCGATGGGATTACGATACAGAAGAAGACTATAAAGAAGCGTTGAGTGTATTCGAAATCGAAAGAGAACTGTTCAGAGGCGGACAAGTCAGTGGAGGCAACGGATAACACCGTCGCGGCACCTCGATGTTAACGATGAAGAGAACCACGATTTTAGCTTTAGCAAGCGTTCTGTTTTGTGGATGTGGGATAACTGGAAATTTGGGGCGTAACTACGGGAAAATATATCCACTGGGCGACCGTATGGATTGCGGATCGTTTGTTGTCGATTCATTCAATGAATACCTTCGCTCAAGCCCGAAGCTTTACGGAGAAAATTCTTATATCGGTTACGAGGATTTTGGTGCTGGCATGCCCCGCGGTTCAGTGTTCGTTATTTTAGAAGACAACAATTCCGACTACTCATCCGTTCCATCATTGCTTCGATCTGCGGCCCCAAAGAAACAAGAATTTTGGAATGAGGCGATTACCACCAAAGGATATGAAGGTGTAGAAGATTTTTTCGCAATTGTGCCCGAAAAGGCGAATACCTTTGGAGGTTCAAAGATTATAGAAAGACCCGAGATTTTGATTCGAGGACGTTTGCTTCGATTCAAAGATCGCAAGTACCTTCTTTTAGTGCAGGACTCCAGTCCTTTTGTAGGCGAGCGTGCGAGGGAACGTCTATTTGACCTTATGGAAATGTTCTCGGAAAAAATAGAATGGAAGAATAGTTAACCAGTCGTTTGAGGCAACGGCCTAAGGCCGCCGCTTCACCTCTGAGTACCTAAAAAGTGAATACCAAAATTATTATACTCGGTGAATTCAACTCATCACGACCCTCACGTGCAATGATTGGCCCAGCGCTAGATCATTCGGCAAAACTAATTGGCTCTAAGGTCAGATATTCATGGGTGACTAGCGAATCAATCACCGAAGCCCAAGTGCTTAGCTCTAACGGATTATTCATTGGGCCTGGTGGCCCATCTGAAGACATAAAAGGAATAGTAAGAGCGATACAGATTGCTAGAACTCAAGAAGTGCCCTGCCTCGGTACATGCGGTGGTTTGCAGAGAATCGTTGCTGAATACGCAACTCATGAATTGGGCTTCGAAAAAATCGAACACCAAGAGAATTCCCCTGATGCCGTAGATCCGTTGTTCTCTGCATTACAATGCTCACTTGTTGGTGATGAGGCTGAGGTGATTGTAGAAGCTGACACATTAGCCGCTGAAATCTATGGATGCGAAACTGTTCGAGAGAGCTTCTTTTGTGGATACGGAATAAACGAACAGTATTTCGATCAGCTTCAAAGTCGAGACATGAAGGCTTCAGCGTTCGACCATCAGGGGGAACTGAGGATTGTTGAACTTAAGGGTCACCCCTTCCTAATGGGAACACTTTTTGTCCCGCAAGTCAGATCCACAGAAGAAGATCCACATCCAATCGTTACCGCTTTTCTAAGTGCAGCAAAAAAGCATGCAGAACAAAACGCTGCTCGCTATTATGTACGTTAGCGCATCCAAAAAATGAGAGCTTAGCGTTATGAAATTACTTGATACTGCGAATTATGAGCGCCTAGCAGGTTGTATCGCATTCGGGTTGATTTGGGCCGGTGCATTGTCGCTGAATCACGCGTTCATGAACTTGGTCGAAGTCGACGGAGAATATCTCAGTCGAACGGGAGTTGTTTGGTCCGCGTTAATCGGGTCTGCCCTGTTGATCTCTGGAATTAAGATATTGTTGGGCAGCACGCGGATGTTGGTTCTCGCAATTGTGTTTTCCGCGTTGAAACTAATCACAATCCCAACTTCCTTGTTCCTGTATTCAAATCTACCCCCACGGTTCATCCTGTATCAAATGGACCAAATCGCGCTTTGGTTGTTTTCACTTTGCGTGAGTATTTGGCTGTGGAGGCAAAAAGTGGGAAGCAAAATTCAAAACCAGGAAGCTGATTCAATCGGTGCTGATTCGCCCATCTAGTCGCTTCAACGTTGGACAGAAGAAATGAAAGTAGACCTCAAAAATCACCTCCACTGCATAAGCACTCAGCTAGTCGTAGCAGACATCGAGCGATCCATTCAGTTTTATACGGGATCGCTGGGCTTCGAGCTAAACTTCAAACATGAGGACTTTTATGCCGGTCTCGGCGCAGGCCCTTATTCGATTCATTTGAAACATGGCGACCGTATTCCCAAAAACCCCGAAGAGTCCGACCATGTCGATATAGTCATCGGGGTTACGAATTTGGACTCGTGCTACGAGGCGGTTCAGTCGGAAAGCGTAACGGTGATTCAGCCTTTGAGAGAAATGCCCTATGGCCGCGAGTTTTACATCGAGGACCCAGATGGTCACAGACTGGCTTTCTATGACGTCACCACGTGAACATAAGGTGCACCAGGCAGTCGATGCGACGGCGGCTAGCGCTGTTGTCGTGCAGCTTTGACGTTGGACGAAAGAAGATGAATCCGAAAGCAACGAAGATACTCACATCCTATTTCTGGGACTCGAATGGCTGGAAGTCTGACGCTGATAGGACTCTCTCTGAAGATGATGAGTCTTTTGCCAAGATTCACGGTGTTATGTTTGATCCACCCGCTTGGACACACGACGAAGTTTTAGAATTCGCTCTCGGACATCTTCAGTACATCGATGCCAAATCTATCGCTAATGCGTTTGTCTCAAGTCTAGAGACGAGAGAATTGTACTATCGGTCAGCACTAGGAAGCTATTCGGTTCTTCGACATCTTGAGCCACATGAGTACTCGGGGGACGGCATTTATTGCAAGTGCTGTGGCGGATACAACAATTCGGAGAAGAAATCGATCGACCTGAACGTGTTGAATTTCGAAAGAATCAAGTGGGGAGGCGTTAGACATCTCTCCCCAATCTACGCTGGATTCGATCTCAGTCTTTTCATGGATCTTCCACCCACTACACCGACTCCCGAAGCAATAGGAATTTTGAAGAAAATACTGGAGACGATAGAAAAGGCCCCCGACGAAACGACTTCATCACAACTTGAAAAAATTGTCGGAAAGAGCCTAAAATCGAACAAGTCTGAAAGAGAGGTTCTTATCGCCATTTTGGGATTTTCCGGAGTCCTCGACATAGATGGACACGAAGGATTTTTAGACCGGTTCATTCGAGCTGATCAGCGCGAAATACCATCCCGACGATTTGTGGATATGCCCTATCCAGCTTGCTGGTGGACGGGTAAGTCGGGAATAAACCCTAAAGCTGTGGACTTCTGGTTTGGACACCTGCTCAAGTAAACGAAGATCCCAACCGTGTAGCCCACACAGTGTTAGTAATTGCTCGCTTCTATCGTAACATACTCATGAATACAACAAAGTGATGACTGGGAGTCGTGAGCATCAATGGTGATATCGGAGATTTTGTTGATGGTAGGGACCGACCGCCGGGCGGTCCGAATCGGTTGTGTAGTCTCAAGCAAAACGCGGACGGCCCGGCGGTCCGTCCCTACCTTTGAGCTTCCGATGTATGGGAATGGGTTGTTTGGTAGAAAGTGAGGGGTTGCGAACGGGCGATGTATCACTTAGCGTTCGCCCAACCCAAATGATCGCGACCTATCACAACCACTCGAGTTGGAGTGACGGCAAGACAAGCTTCGAAGAGATCTACAATCACGCGAAGCGGATTGGTGTCGATGAATTGGGGATTTCGGATCATTTCTGCGTTTACCCGGACGGATCGTCGCCTGATTGGGCGCTCGGCCCCGAGCGAGTCGACGCTTATCTGGAAGATGTGTTGTCGTTTAAAGATCGTGAGGGACCGACGGTTCGAGTGGGGCTGGAGTTTGATTGGTTTGAATCGCATCAAGAGCTAATCCAGCCGCTCGTTGAGGCGATACCGTTGGATTACCGAATCGGCGCGGTTCATCATGTGGAACAAGAGCAGTTCGACATGAGTTTTGAGTATTGGACGGAGAAGTCGTCTGAGGAAAGAGACGAAGTCTGGCGGAAGTACTGGGCTCAAGTTACTGAGATGGCTGCGAGTGGGCTCTTTGACATTGCCGCGCATTTGGATCTTCCGAAGAAATTGGGATTCTATCCGGAAGGGGATGTCAGTGCTTGCATCGATGAGGCTTTGGAAGCGATTCGATCAACGGATATGGTCGTCGAGCTGAACACGGCTGGCTTCGGGAAGCGATGCGCTGATGGGTACCCATCGATAGACATACTGAAGCAATGCCGGGCGAAGGAAATCCCCATAACGCTTTCCTCGGATGGGCATATTCCAGAGCACATCTTGTTCGAGTTCGAACGGGGCCTGTCACACCTCAAAGAAGCGGGATACACAGAGCTGGCGCGTTTCCGAAACCGGGAAATTTGGTTCGAGTCGCTTGATGAGACTCTAGCGCGACCCTAGCGAAGCGCATGAGGCGACGAGCGCTGATGGGCCCGTTTCCTCGGCCTGGGCGTTGGGTAAAATGAAGGGGCAACAAAGGCGTCTTAACGCAACTTTCTGCGTATCATTCCGAGTCCTCCCAAGCTGAGCGCTATGAGGAGAAGCGCGCTGCCCGAGTCGGGCACAGAGGAAGCGAATGAAGCTCTCCAGAGTTTTGGGTTTTGGTTGTCGTTGGTGTCGGAATCAACTGCGCCATCGTTAATAACGCGCAGGGGGGAGGCGCCAGCGTCGTAAAACACAGTCCCATCAAAACCATTTATAAACCAAGCTCCAAGACTCGCGCCGGTATCAGAGGTTTGGACTGGAACATTGAAAACACCTAGCCCCGCCGACCAATCACCGACGCTCGTGACCTCGCCTGCCGCGCCGGTTTGAAAATCTCCAGTCGTGAGGGTAGGCGCCGCGTTTGAGAACCACGTGAAGCCCCCAGCGGTTACTAGTGAAAGCGATACGAAGTCTGCACCGGTCCAGGTCTGGTTCGTCAGAGACGCGTTACCATTGTCGAGTATTAGATCGTAGGTAAACGACTCGCCGATAGAAAGGGGCGAATAGAAGCTGCCAGGTCCTACGATTCCGTTGTATTGGAAGCTGACCGGTACCGCTTGAAGCGAGCTGGCGCAGAACGCGCACGCGAGTAGGATGGATGTGGGAAATATGGATTTCATGGCCACGTTTATTTAGCATTATCCGTGCCACATACTAAGAGTTTTCCCTAATCAATTGTAATTCAATAAATTACACGACTTCCTATGTGGGGCACCACATCCAGACGTGTAATGTTTCCCGACATAGTGTCAGGATGCTTTACACTCTGGACCGAAACAGGCTGGAGTTCTGAAAGCGAGCGGTTTGGTTCTAGTCGCTTGATGAGGCGCTCGCCCGGCACTAACAAAGGCCCCTTAACGCAACTTTCTGCGAATCACTCCGAGTGCTCCCAAACCGAGCGCTAGAAGGAGAAGCGCACTGCCCGAGTCGGGCACAGAGGAAGCGAATGAGGCTCTCCAGAGTTTTGGGTTTTGGTTGTCATTGGTGTCGGAATCAACCGCGCCATCGAGAATAAGGTTAGTGGTGCCATTGTTATAGTACACGATCCCATCGAAGCCATTTATAAACCAAGCTCCAAGACTCGCGCCGAGATCAGAGGTTTCGACTGGAATATTGAAAAAGCTCCGCCCCGCCGACCAATTGCCAACGCTCGTGACCTCGCCTGCCGCGCCCGTTTGAAAATCTCCAATCGCGAAGTTGGGAGCCGTGCTTGAAAACCAAGTGAAGCCCCCAGCGGTCTCTAAGGAAAGCGATACGAAGTCCGTGTCTGTCCAGGTTTGGTTCGTCAGAGAGGCGTTCCCGTTGTCGAGTATCAGATCCCATGTAAACGACTCGCCGATAGACAGGGGCGAGTAGTTACTGCCAGGTCCCACGATTCCGTTGTATTGGAAGCTGACCGGTACCGCTTGAAGCGAGCTGGCGCAGAACGCGCACGCGAGTAGGATGGATGTGGGGAATATGGATTTCATGGGCACGTTTAACTAGCATTATCCGTGCCAAATACTAAGAGTTTTCCCTAATCAACTATAATTCAATAAATTACATAAGTCCAAAGAGGGGCGCCTCATCCAAAGTGTGTAATGTTTTCCGACATAGTGTCAGAATGCTTTACATTCTGGACCGAAACTGGCTGGAGTTCTGAAAGCGAGAGATTTGGTTCGAGACGCTTGATGAGGCTCTCACAAAACGATATGGATAGACAGAAAAGAAAATGAGCGCGCATTCGACAAAACTCATAGCTCCTATGTTAGCGGTCGCTGACATGAAAGAAACGATCGACTTCTACGTTGACGTCCTGAAGTTTGACGTGCTCTGGGAATCTCCAGACTACTCTGTCGTGAATTCTGGAAACGCAAAGATCCATCTAATGCTCGCTAGCGATGAGAAGGTCATGGAATGCGTTAGAGGCCACACTGAAATCTATATCGAAGTTGAGGGTATCCAGTCGCTTTGGGATCATGTTAAACGCTACAAAGAAACGCACAGAATCAGGGACCTGTTTGATAGGGATTACGGAATGAGGGAGTTCCATATATCGGATCCAAATGAGTGCCTTGTGTTTGTTGGAGAAGAAATCAAAAATGCCTAACCATTCGGTTCTCGCGACGATGACAAGCGATCGCCGTGTGGTCCCGATATCATGAGATATTATGAATCCCCCATCGATAACTGGAGTCGCTGAAATTGTTCTGAGTGTGCGGAGCATTCCTGTTATGAGGACGTTCTACACTGAGGTGCTCGGGTTTAAGGTGCACAGGGAAGGGTCGTTTCCCGCAAATGAGGAAGCATCTTCCGACGGGGAACCAACAATATCATTCCTTCGTGTCAGAGATATGGATACTCCTCTTGGAAGAAACGGCCATCCGCTGATGCTGGCCCTGATAGATCATCGTCGCCATTCTTCGGGTAGGCCCGGGCACGATTCGGCAAACTCCACATTGCATCATCTTGCGTTTGAGATTCCTCCGGAATCATACGATAGTCACCTCGAGTACCTAACTTCGCTAAATCTCAATCCTCGGGAAGTGAGATTTAGCGCATCCAAGGCCCTTTTCATCAAGGATCCTGAGGGCAATCACATTGAGCTCATTTGTCATGCTCCGTGAGAAGACCATTGTGAATGAATATGTGTCGTTCGCAATCGGATAGACCCGTCGCAAGACGGGCGCATTGCGGGGTATCCATGGTCTTTCATTAATCTAAAAATCTTTAGTCGCACTGTAAGGATGCCTTTCGCCCTTGTCACTAACTGTACTAAAAGATGCTGGAATCATTGCGAAAGGAAACGTTTCACCGCTGGGTAAAAGAGTACAGTGGGATCTTGTACAAGGTTGTGAGAGCGCATGCTCAGGATCATCACGATCAGGAGGATCTCTTCCAGGAAGCGCTTACCCAGATTTGGAGAGCGATTCCACGGTTCGAACGAAACTCAAAGGAGAGTACCTTTATGTATCGGGTGGCTCTCTTCACTGCGATACGGTGGAAGCAAAATGAACGCCGCAGGCGGGATCGGGAGCAGCGCGTTGGCGAGCATGAGGAGCTGCGAATGTCGTCTCTCGAACAAACGAGCAATCCTAGGCTCGACTGGCTTTACGAGCGGATATCGGAACTCGACGAGCTCGACCGCGCTTTAGTCTTATTGATGCTAGATGGGCTTAGCTATCGAGAAATCGGGGAGGTGCTAGGCATATCGGAAAGCAATGTGGGCGCGAAGCTAACGCGCGTTCGGAAAAAACTCACTGAAATACTAAGAAAGGAAGAAAAACATGGAATATAGCGAAGTACAAACGATCTGGAATGAGCAGAACAAACAACCGGCATCCTGCTTGGACCGCGAGATCTTGGCAAGATGCGCGAGCATGGAGGACGACAAGTCGAGCCAGATGCTGAAAACGGGACAACTAGGATCCATTTTAATCCTAGGCGTGTTGGGAACGACTATGATGTTTGTGGCAGACTCGATCGGCTTAGACGAGTATATGGAAGTGGGGATCACGTTCGGATTTGCTGCGTTTATCTACTATCAATATCGCTCGCTAGAAAGCCGATTGGCTCGAATAGGAGGAGGAATGCTCGGCGATATTGAACGATCGATTCTTAGGTATAGAGCAAGCATGCGATTTAATTGGACTTTCGTTTGGTTCGCGATGGTGCTCGGGGCCTCTTCGATTGCCTTGCGCGTCGCAACGATAGGATTGTCTCCCGAAGGAGTAGCGGGAAAGCTGGCACTCGTGATTGTTGGGTTTTCGATGGTTGCTGGATTAATGCGTTTGACGCAAAAGAAGCTTGAGGAGCGCAAACTGAAAAATCTAAGCTCTTTGAAATCCAAACTGGAAACGCATGAGACCGTTTGATTTTCAATAGCCTTACCCCCGAATTCTATAAAAAGAGGGGAAGAGAAACGAAAGGTCGCATTACAGGGTCAGAACGATCTCAACTTTTGAGAACTGACCCTGTTCGATCGTCCTGCTGGATGTCCTTCCAACAATAAACGAAATAGTCTGACAAGCGCATTGAGGTCAATCGGAGGAAGCTCCGCCGCCTCATGCGGACATTATGAAGAGATACTCGAGAATTCTCAGATGGATGGCGTTTGTCGCTATCTTCTGCTGGGCATTGTTTTTTACGTCAGGGTTTCGGTCTTGGGAGCCCGGTCCCGGTCCCCATCGTTCTTTGATTGCGGCTTTGATCGGCGCAGGTCCGATAGCGTGCATCGCCTTTATCGGATTGCCTAGAAAGAGCTATTGGCAGGTTGTGGGTGGACTTATCCTCGGAGCGAGCTTTGTCGCGGAAACATATGCCTTGATAGAAGAGCGCGTTTTCCTGAACCAACATAAAGAACTGCCACAAACTGCTGATATGGTATTTCAAGATCGATGGTGGCCAAATGGAAGTAGCTACTTATACTACGATCCTTCGACGGGGAAGCTCGGAGGGGGAGACTAATCGCGCCTCGTTATGAAACGATCTAGAAAGCCAATCGTCCTTTGGTCTATCGTCATCCTCGTGAGTACGGGGGTCTACGTGCACCAGCACTCGATCGATGGACTCCATGGTCGTCTGCTTACGGTCCTTCTCATGCCCGTCACGGAGTATGCGGAAGGATACACTGACTCTGGGTTTAAGAAGATCCGGATTGGCCAGAGCCCGGAAGAGGTAGTTGAGATTCTTGGAAAGCCATTCAACTACGAATATGAACAAAGTAAACGAGCGGGCAACGGTCGATGGATTTATTCTCGGAGCCCCAATTCAAGGGACTATTTGTATAGAGAGGTGCGATTCAAAAATGGGCAAGTAAGCGAAGTCGATGGGCATTACTATGTCGACTGAATGGGTCGCGGCGATCCCATGGATACTATTCGTTACAGGCGCTCAGATCCCTCCGTTTTTGTACGCGCGCAGTTCTGGAGGCTCCGAGTCCTCCGATGTGAAGCCTTAGCGAGATGAGAACTATAAGAGTATCCTTAGCGTTTATTTGGGCTGCGTTTTTGGTGAATATAGTCGGCTGCGTTATTCTTGGGATCGTCTGGTATATCGTAGGTTTGGGCGCGTTTACGAGATCGGTTAGTTCGGAACTATCGCTAATTGAAATTGTAGCATGGATTTGGACACCTGGATCAATGTTGGTGTTGTATTGGGAATTAGACGATGCTCGTTGGCGGCTGCTGGGGCTAATTATAGGAGCGATTGTCTCGGCGTTTGTCTTTGCGATAATCGTTGGTGTTCTTCGCGAAATTCTGAAAGGTGAGATCAAACGATGATCACGTACCAAAAAGACGAAGAGATCTCATACGAAGAGTATCGCGAATTCCTTACACGAACCGATCTCGGAAGCCAGTATCCAAAAGAGCGATTCAAGGAGAGGGTAACAAAATCCCTGAACAATCGATCAATCGGCATCACAGCGAGAAATGAAGCGGGCATGCTCGTGGGGATTGCATTTGCTCTCACGGATTTCTCGTATTTCCTGTTTCTAACGGATCTCGGTGTCGACAGGGATTATGTCAAGAAGGGAATCGGTACCGAGCTGATGAAACGAATCCAGGATGAAGCGGGCGGAGAGGACGACATTACCGTCGTGACGATTTCCAACGATGAAGCCTACGATTTCTACCGAAAAGTCGGTCTTGAAACCGCAGATTGCCTATTTTGGAAGTGCTGCAAGAAATGGACATCGCGTACGGTGGAGTAAGCCCAACAAAGTGCGGCGGGGAACGAGGGCAGGCGCGTGTCGCCTGAATTAAGCGTTAGAGCCATTCAATGAACAGATCAGAAAAAATCTTCGCTGCGTTTCTTTTACAGGCGCCCGTCGTTACTTTTTTTGTTTTTGTCACGGTGAGCGTCGAGGTTGGATTCTTTGAGGAACTGCGTCCTAATCGCGCTGTTTTTCTTGGCGCATTTTTGTACTCGTTTCCCAATTTGTTGTATCTATTCGCTCTTTCGCTAATAATTTTTAGGCACCTATTTGTTAAAAAAGTAGTCAGTCCAATTAAACTGGTTTTTCTAATCACTTATCCCGTTCTTGCATGCTTGGGGGCTCTTGGGATAACGGAAACATCTTCTTCGGGTCCCAATATGGGTTTCCATATGATGGGAATTGCTTATAGCGTTCTCTTTTCCCTATTTCCCGCCGTTGTTTGCTCTTTGCCACTATTCAGCCAGATTCGCAATGTACGCAGACTCTAAAAACGCAGTTCGCTCAATTCGTTCTGTGACTGGTCTTTTTGAATGACTTTAACGTTCGTCGGTAACATGAAAAATCTAGTTTTTGTATTCACTCTGTTTGGCACCCTTTGGGCGAGTGCAGCGTTCGGGAGCGAACTCGATGAGTTTGGCGCTCGAATGTCTTATTTCTATCAATCTCCTTCCAAGGAGGCCTTCGAGGCGTTTCAGAAAGACGCCCATCGCCTTCGTTCCGAATTGAGGACGAATGGGTCGGGGGCTGAGACCTTGATCGCAGTGATGCTCGCGCGAATCTCGGAGATGCATGATTGGCCCATTCGAAGAGGAGGGCTTGGCGCTCGTGCGAAGGAGATCCTGAAAGGGAAATCGGACTTTGCGCGTTACGTTGCGGATGACGCCCGGGTTGACCCGACGAAGCTCGATATTTGGTGGGCCAGCTTTTTCGCTACCGGGAGCGAGAGGTATTTGGAGCTCATCCTGGGTTACGCGGGCTTGGCGGTGCCCGAGGACGATTTAAACAAGACCTTGATCATCGGAGCGGCGACTTGGTCGTTCAAATCAAACTGCAGCCAGCATGCGGCGGTCTTGGCGTTCGCGGAAAAGAGCATTCGCTTGGAGAGTATAACCGAGGCGCAAAGAAAATTCCTGATCGAGTGCCTGGAACACGCGGAGAGGGGAGGGTGAGGACTAATCGGCGCTCGCGATTCCGGAGGCTTTGTGTTCAGTGGGGTGAAGTATTGTCGCAAATGGCTACAGGTAGATCAGAGCAGTTCGACAGATCCAAGTTCGCTTCGAAGAACTCAAATGGAATCCGCAGGCTGATCAAGCGGTGGAAAGCAAAGCGAGAAAGACGAAGAGCGAAAGAAAACAAAGAGTGTAATCCTGAATACAAAAAGTATGATGGTTGGGAGCTGTGAGGAATCGAGGGCACTGTTTACGGTCTTGTTGATGGTAGGGCTCGACCGTGGTTCGACGATGCTCACCATCCTGAGCCTGCCGAAGGACCGGGCGAGCCGCGATTTGTTTTTGAGAATACGCTACCGAAGCGGACGGCCCGGCGGTCCGTCCCTACCTTTGAGCTTCAAATTTTGGAATTATTGGATTTCTCTATGATAATGAAAACGACCGCGGTCTTCGGCTCTCTTCAATTTGCGACTTATTGCTTTGTCTTGTGTTGCGCGGTGGTGGCTTACCTGGTTGTGGGGCATTGGCCCAGCTACAATAACCCGGATCCGAAGACTCTTTTCTCCATAGTGCTCAGTCCGGCTGTTTATTTGTTGTTACTCGCCTCGTTGGCTTCGCTGGTGGTTTATCCCGTTTTGGTTTTGGTCGAAGGAGCGCGTGGTGTTCAGCGGAAATGGCACTTTTGGGTGTTCGTTGTCGGCACCGCGCTTTGGATTGTGGATACGTTTTATCTGCATCTGATGAATCCGAGGGAGGAAGGGTTGCTTAGCTGGGTTTTTGACTAGAATAGAGTTTCCAGTGTGTCCATTCCTTCGCTTGTTCGCTTCTACTTGAGAAAACGCGCCGGGACGTCGCGTTCCACCATCTTCTAGTTTAGTTAAGGGTGGAATGCGACGTCCCGGCGCGTTTACAGCAGTGCGCACGCTCAGTCTTCGGCGATTAGGGGTTGCGCGTTTTGCCTCATGGCGCGAATGTGTGAAGCGCTCGTGAAACCCAAACATCGCGGGCGTCGCAAGCAACGCCCCTACGTTAGGGACTTTGAAAAATGAATATGTGGATACGATTTTCGATTTTGGTGTTGTTGTTTGTCGCAATGACTGGGTTCGCGAGTGGGGCGGTTGTGGTTGAGTCGGAGGAGTATGAATGCGCGAATATGATTGCGAAGCTGCAAGACTTGCTTGCGGAGGATGATCGCGAGTCTCCCACGTTTGGGCTACTACGGCAAACGCTCACTCTCGAGCTTGCGAAGAAATGTGGCGTCTATGTGGTGCGTCCGGGCGACTTCTTGCGTTCGGTAGCGATGCGGTTTGATACGACTCTGGACGAATTGTTGCGTTTGAATCCAGAGCTGGGTGGCCGGGCTTATCGATTGGAGTTGTATCAGGTCATCCGGATTCGGGAGAAGGGTGCTTCGCTCCCCGAGCGTCGCAAGAGTGAGGTGTGAATGTTGAAGAGTGAGTTTATTGTGGATGGAGGGAATGAGAGATTGGGTGATTGGGGGAATGTGCTCGCTTGGAATTCGGACTTTTCTGGCGTATAGAGCGTTTGGCGCGTATCGCCTCTCGCCCCCGACTGTTTAAAATGGGCTGCGGATTGGGCGTTTTGCTAGGTTTATGCTCTTGAGCCGAATTGTAGGTAAGGGGTAATGCTCGGATTAGATGATGTATCCCGATTGTATTCGCGGCGTGGCGCAAGCGCCAGCCCTACAGTTTCGCAGTGCGCTAGGAACTCTCTGCGCGGTTGCTTTTTTTGCGACGGAGGCGTGGGCCCATGAGGGGTTGCATGGCGATGACGCGACGGACTCGTTGATCGACGAGTGGGTTTTTTGGCCGGACTATACCTTGTCGGGCACGGCGAAGAATTATCCGGGTCCGCGCCCGGAGCCGATGCAGCCGAAGACGCCGCGTTTTGGCCAGGCGGAGCCGGCGTTTTACCTGGGCGGGCAGTTGCCGACCGAGTCGTTTGACCGACTGCTCGAAGGGGATCAGCTTCCTGCGGACGACTTCTCGATCGAGTTCTGGGTTTTGGACCACGTGAATCGCCCAGTCGGGGTGATGGCGTCTATCGTGGACGATTCGAAGTCGGAGGGACCGCGACTCGCGCTGGGTTTCTATAATCGATCTATGTTTTTCGGGGTTCCCGGGGAAACGAGTGGACTGCTGGAATTCCCGGTCGTTGAGGGGAGACGTGAAACCGAGGAAGGAGCTTACCGAGCCTTCAAGAGGCGGTGGCATCACATCGTCGGAACCTACCACTCGGGAGCGTTTTCCTTGTACCACAACGGGACGTTCGCCGGGGAGTTGGAAGCGCCAGCCGGCGAGCAATTTGATCGCGCGAGCGGGCGTTTCGGCATTGCGGCGTACTTAGAAGAAGAGGCGTACATGGATATCGGGAATTTGCTGCACTATGCGGCTGTTTATGAAGAGGCACTGAGCGCGGATGCAATTGAAGATCGATTTGCCCATCACTCTGTATTGATCGAACAAGGACAAATTTTCAGTGACCTATTCCACTACACCGCGGGCCCTTATCTCAACGCTGGGACGGAGTCGTCGATCAACATTTTGTGGGAAACGGACCGACCCAGCACAGCGGTGATCGAGTGGGGCGAGCAGCTGCCCTACGATCGCCAGATGCGGATCGACGCGCCGGAGCGATTGCAAACGGTGACCTTGGACGGGCTGAAGCCCGACACGCCTTACTTTTATCGCGTCACCTCTACGGCAGAGGGCAAGGAGATCGATTCGGGTCCGTTGACCTTTCGCACCCTGCCGGGAGCGGGGGCGCCGATCACCTTTACGGTGATTGGGGATACGGAGACGCGGCCGCATGTGAACGATCAAGTCGCCAAGCAGATCTGGGGCGAACGTCCTCACTTCAACGTCGTCGTGGGCGACTTGACCGATGGCGGGCGAGCGAACCACCGCTTCGAATGGACGCACGAGTATTTTCTCGGGGTGACGCAGCTGGCGAGTCGGATTCCCTTTATCGCGGCGCCCGGGAATGGCGAAGACGACTTGGTTTGGTACCAGCACTATCACAACCTTCCTAGCGGCGAATACTATTACAGCTACCGGGTGGGTGACATCGAGTTCTTCATGCTCGATTCCAACATGGGGCATCACGACAAGAATCGACCCGGGTTCCGGGAGAAGCAGAAGGCGTGGCTCGAGGAGGCCTTGCAGAGCTCGACCGCGAAGTGGAAATTCGCTGGCCATCATCACCCGGTCTACAGTTCCGACGAAAACGACTACGGCGACACCTACAAGGAGCGCTCCGACACCGGAGACACGCGCGTGCGGGATGACTTTCTTGAGCTCTACGAACGCTACGGCGTGGATATGGTGTTCTTTGGCCACCTGCACAGCTACGAGCGTACGTGGCCGATCAAAAACGGACGCGTCGACCGCAATGGAGTCGTCTACGTGCAAACCGGTGGCGCCGGGGGCAATCGCGAGGAAGCGAGCCCGACGCGGAACTGGTTTTCAAATCGCGTGTATTCAGGGTACCACTATGTGCTCGTGCACGTTGAAGGGGATCAGCTCGAACTGGTCGCGGTCGACACCGAGGGGAGAGAGCGGGATCGGTTTGTTTTGAAGAGTGAGGAGTGAATGGTGAATGGTGAAGGATTGAAGGAGGGGCTGAGAGATTGGGGGATCCGTCTTCTCCCGCTTTGCCACCGACTTTGTCGGGGTCTATGACGGGATACGCCGGGACGCAGTGGGGAGATCGATTTGGGTTTCGGCTTATCGTATTGCGAGCGGTTTTGACGCCCGACTAAACGCGCCGCGACGTCGCGTTCCACCATTGGCTAAACTTGAAGTAGGTGGAACCCGACGTCCCGGCGGGTTTAGCTTGAGGCGGATGGGTTGCCCGAATACCGTTCCCGCCTTATGAGAATTGCCCCTGTTTTCTTTGCCCTTTGTGCGTCGGTTTTGCTGAACGCGGAGCGGAAGCCGAACTTCGTTTTCATTCTGGCGGATGATTTGACCTACAATTTGCTGGGCTGTTATGGCGGGGTGGACGCGAAGACGCCGCACATCGACCAGTTGGCGAAGGACGGGATGCGGTTCACGCACGCGTACTCGGCGTCGGCCATGTGCGCTCCGTTTCGAGCGGAACTCTACACGGGACTGTATCCAGTTCGCAATGGCGTGGCCTGGAATCACTCCTCGGCCAAGCCGGGAACGAAGAGCGTCGTTCACTACTTGCAGGAACAGGGCTATCGGGTCGGATTGTCGGGGAAAAAGCATGCGTCGCCTGAGTCGACGTTTCCGTTTGAAGTATTGAAGGGGTTTCCCACCGGCAAATCGGTGCGGGAGTTCATGACGCGAGACGCGGATCAGCCGTACTGTCTTTTCCTGTGCTCGAACAACGCTCACGCGGCGTGGACGACGGGCGACGCGTCGAATTTCGACGCGAATGCGGTCCAGCTGAATCCAATTCAGTACGACACGCCGGCCATTCGGGAAGTGATGACGCGTTATTTGGCGGAAGTGGAGGACTTCGATCGGGAGACGGGCGAGATTCTAGCGATGCTGGACGATGCGGGACAGAGCGACGACACGCTGGTGATGCTCTCGTCGGAACAAGGCTGGGCCCTCGGATTCGCAAAATGGACTAATTGGGACCTCGGCGTGCACACGGGGTTTATCGCTCGCTGGCCGGGAAAGATTGAAGCGGGAAGCGTGTCCAACGCCTTGATACAGATGGCGGACGTGTTGCCGACATTTTTGGAAGCGGCGGGAGCGACGCATGTGCCGGGACGATTCGACGGGCGCAGTTTTTATCGTCACTTGCTCGGCGAGGAGCAGCCGCTGCGGGAATTCGTCTACCATGTGCACAACAATGTGCCGGAGGGGAACCCGTATCCGATCCGGTCGGTGCGAAACGCGGAGTTTCATTACATTCAAAATCTCACGCCGGACGCGTCGTATCACGAGAAGCATGTCATGGTGGACGATTCGCGTCTGAAATGGTGGCCCGACTTGAAAGCGGGGGAAGCGAGGGGAGACGCCCGGGCGATCGCGTTGCTGAAGAAGTTTCACAATCGCCCGGCGGAGGAATTGTATCAGCCGGATCGAGACGTGTATGAGCTGAACAATCTGGCGGGCAATCCGGAATACGCCTATGTGAAAGCGCGCCTTCGGGCGGAAATGGAGCGCTGGATGGAGGAACAAGGCGACCCGGGAGCGGCGCTGGACGATGCTGAGGTTCACGCGGCTAACCGGGCAGCGGTGAAGGGATTGTAAGTTTGGACATCGCTCACCCGTTGCACGGGATCGCTGGATCCCCGCGTTGCGGGGCCAAGATCTCTCCCTAGCCACCGACTTTGTCGGGGTCTTCGACGGTCGAGGCAGGTTTTAACTTTACTCGCCTGGGCGTAATTGGTCCTGGTCACGCGGAGCGTGAATCTTGGCGGCGATCGAAGTGAGCAGATCTAGCGAAGCGATGTCCAAAATTCCACATTCGCGATGATTTGTTTAATCCGAGTTTCACGGGTTTTGGGAAGGGGAGGATTGCATTTCGCGTCGGGGCGCGTTTGCTGGTGTTCGTGACTACTCGTTGGGGTATTGCATTCCGGATCTTGGCGCTGAGCGTGGCGTTTGGTTCGTCGGCGTATGCGGCGGACTTTGTTTCCCAAGAGAAACCGGGCTACTTCGAAGGGGCCTTGCGCTATGTGGTTTCCCGCTACTCGGTTCGGACGGGGAAGGCGGTTGAGCGGGAGCAGGTGGACATATTGGCGACGGAGAAGCGGCTGAGTATTCCGTCTTTGGATTTGGCGGAGGTGTTCGCCAACAATGCGCCTCCGGGCGTTTCGTCGGCCTTGTTTCGGCACGACGCGGACGATTTCATTCTCTATGGCGACGATATGGACGCGTATCGGTTTCGTGGATATGACAAAGTTCTATTGGGATTCGCGTTTCGCGGCTTGGCGTTGACCGGGGCTCCGGTTGATTTGTCGGGACCGACGCGCTCGGGGCCGTATTTGTTGCGGAGTTTTCGAACCAACTTGAATCGATATTCTGGCGAGCAAGGCTTGCGGTACGATATGTACTTTACCAGGGACTACAACGTAAACTGGGGCTCGCTGGCGGAATCCTGGTTGTTCGGGTCGGGCGGTTTGAAGGTGCCGGAGTTGGACGCGTCTCTTAAACGAGGCGAGGTGCCGGTTCGAATCGAAGTCTATCGAAACACGGCGAAACTGCTGTCGATCAACTTGATGGCTGCGGACGAGTATTCGGTGCCGCGAGCTCAAGTTGAAGTGCCGGCCCAGAAGATTTTGCATTCCTCGACGGCGCTGCTGAAGCAGCTCGCGTCGGAAGCCATGGGGCTTTAGATTGTGATGGAGAGATTGAGAGATGGGGGGATGGAGTGAGAGTGAGAGTCTGGGTAATGTTTAGTTGCTTTGGATGATGTCGGGTCGGATTCAGAGAGTTCGGGCGCGGGGCGGCCGGTCGCGGGTGAACAAGGGGGCGTTGTTTATCGCTCTGTTGGTGCAGTGTGTTTTGCTGGCGGTGACGTTGTTTGTGATCGTGCTGGATACGCCGGAGGCGGAGCCGCCACAATTCGAGGGGAAGGCGAGCGTTTCGGTGCGGAAGGAGGATTTCCGGGAGCAGGAACGGCAGGAGCGTTTCATGCAGCGGATGAAGCGGGTGGAGCCGATGCAGCGCTTGTCGGTGAAGTCGGCGTTGTCGAGCGAGCTGCCGCCGATGCCGGAGCTGCCGGTCGACGCGTTTGCCTCGGGCGACCAGGATATGGAGTTGATGGAGGACGCGGGCTTGATGCTGGAGCAGTCGGGACTGCTCGGGGTGAGCATGCAGGGAAAGGGAGCCTCGTCCGCGGCGGCGTTTTTCGGGGTGCAGGATTCTGGTCGTCGGATTGTGATTGTCGTCAACACGTCGGCTTCAGTGGTTCGAAAGGCGAAGAATCAAGGCGTATCAATCGAAGCGATACAGGAGGAAGTTGTTTCGCTAATCGACGGGCTGGATAGCGGGACTTTGTTCGGGATCGTCCAGTTCAGTCAGGGGACGCGCCGCTTCGCTCCCTACCTCGCCCCGGCGATTGGGAAGAACAAGGAGGCGGCGCGGCATTGGGTGCGGGAAAAAATGCGCGGCAATCCGAAAGCTGTCGACGACACTTTATTGGGACACGAAGGGGGGTTCAACCTAGCGGTTTCGATGGAGCCAGATTTGATCTTCCTGGTTACCGACGGGGTTTTGAACAAGCGGATTCGGATCGACGGCGCCTATAAGTATCCTGAAATTCCTTACGAAATCCTGATTGCCTCGATCGAGGCGGACTTGCGAAAGCTGGGGGCTCGGACGCGAATCCACGCGGTCGGTTTCGAATTGGTGGACAAGGACCGACGCGGGCTGGAGCGTTTAACGCGCCGGTTTGGCGGGACGGTGAGGGAGTTCTAAAGTCGTAAACGTAGGGCTGGCGCTTGCGCCACGCCGCGTATGGTGAAGATGGAGTTGCTCACGCGGCGCTTCGCAAGCGAAGGCCCTACGATGAAATGGCGCTCATTACGCTTTGCCAGAGTTGGGTTTCGCCGGGGTGGCCGTGGGCGTCGAGCGCGGCGGTGATTTGTTCGAGGGTCGGTTCCTCGACCTCGTGTTTGGGATCGCCGGGGAGGTCGGGCCGGGCGTTGCAGGAAAGGGCCCAGCAGGCCCAGGAGCGCCACTTTCGTTGTTCGGCCCGCGGCGGGCCGAGTCGGTCGGCGTAGTGTTGAAAGTGGATCCGCGGATTTCCGAGAAAGAGGTCGGGCGGCGTGTTTTGGAGAATGTAGACAAGCGCTTGGTAGGGGAGCGGCCACTCGCCGAGCGTGGATTCGGATCCGTCGAGGTCGGCGCCCCAGGCTCGGTCGAGGCAGAGGATGGCTCGGGCGGGGAGTCGTTGTCGCCAGAGCACTTGACTGTATTCGAGGCAGGTGAAGTAGAAATCGACGCCTCGGTCGCCGGGTCCGAAGCGGTTGAGGTCGCGCCAATTCATCGTCCGCTGGGGCGATGGGAGCGTGGGAATGTCGGTGATTTCCATGAATTGGTCGCGGCGTTCTGAGGGGATGGAAAATGAATCGCAGAAAGGCGCAATGATTTGTTGCCACGCTGCTGATTTTTCCCGTAGGAGATGTTTCGTTAAATTAACACGTTTATTAGCGCGACACAGTGAACCGTTTCCTTCCCGAAGCTAGCTTCCATTTCCGGTCGAATGCCGCCCCTCCGAAGAGCCGGTCGTGTCGGTTCAAACAGCCGCGCCGCGCCGGCGAATGTGTCGCCGAATCTAGAACCTGTTCTAGGAAGGAAACCGCCAGATGACCATGGCGGTTTGCCTGTTTTTGGGAGTGATTGAATCTCGTGTCCCGAGTGGACGCGCCCGGACGCCCTCCGATTTTCCGGGCTAGGAGCTTTCATTGAAAACTACGAATGAGCGAACTGATTAAACACGAATGCGGAGTTGCCCAAGTGAGGTTGAAAAAGCCTCTCGAGTATTTCGCCGAGAAATACGGCACGCCGCTTTACGGGTACTACAAGCTGTTTCTGTTGATGGAGAAGCAGCGAAACCGAGGCCAGGACGGGGCGGGCGTCGCGGCCATCAAGTTCGACATGCCGGCGGGCGAGCCCTACATGTTTCGCGAGCGGAGCGTCAAGTCCAACGCCCTCGACCGGATTTTCAAAGGCACGCTCAAGCAGTACCAAAAACTGCAGCGCGACGGGGACATTCTTCCGGACTACGTCCCGTCGATCAAGGCGAAGTACGACTTTTGCGCGGAGTACTACATGGGGCATTTGCGCTACGGGACTTCGGGCGGTTATTCGCTCAGCGTGTGTCATCCGTTCTTCCGGCGGAGCAGTTGGCCGACGAAAAATCTCATGTTGGCGGGCAACTTCAACATGACCAACACCAAGGAGTTGAACGAGGGTCTCATCGCCATGGGGCAGCATCCGATTTTCGCCACGGACACACAGGCCTTGCTGGAGAAAGTCGGCTACCACTTGGACGAGGCCCACGACAATCTGTTTCGCTATCTGCGCGACGAAGGCCACGGGGCGGACGAGATTTCCGAGCGAATCCTCAGGGATATCGACTTGGTGAAAGTATTCCGTAAAGCGTCGGAAAACTGGGACGGGGGCTACGCTCTGATCGGGGCCATCGGCAATGGCGACAATTTTATCTTGCGCGACCCGCGCGGGATTCGCCCGGCGTTTTATTTTGAGGACGACGAAGTGTACGCGGCGGCTTCGGAGCGGGCGCCGTTGATGACCATTTTCGGCAAGGACGTCGGCGACATTAAAGAAGTGCCCCCGGGGCACATCATCGTTGTCAAAAAGAGCGGCGAGGTCATCTGCAAGGAATTTACCAAACCCGAGCCGAACCGATTCCAATGCTCTTTCGAGCGGATCTACTTTTCGCGCGGGAACGACGCAGAGATTTACAAGGAGCGCAAAGCGCTGGGAGCGGAGCTGTCGGACCAGGTGTTGAAGGAAGTCGGAAACGACTTGGAGAACACGGTGATCAGCTTCATTCCGAATACCTCGGAGGTCGGCTATTTCGGATTTCTGGAGAAGCTCCGCCTCGAGCGTCGGCGCGAAGTGAAGGAGTCGATCCTAGCGGCCCATGAGAACGGCGAACTGACGGACGAGTTGCTGGAGGATCTGATTATGCGCAACTGGCCGCGCGGCGAGAAGATCGCCCACAAGGACCAGAAGCTTCGCACCTTTATTTCGACCGAGAATTCGCGCAACGAGATGGCGACCCACGTGTACGACGTCACCTACGGGATCGTCACGCCGTCGGACAATCTCGTTTGCATCGACGACTCGATCGTGCGCGGCACGACCTTGCGAAAGTCGATCCTGAAGATTCTCAGCAGCCTCAACCCCAAGAAGATCGTCATCGCCTCCACGGCGCCCCAAATTCGGTATCCAGATTGTTATGGCATCGACATGTCCGAGCTCGGAAAGTTTATCGCTTTCGAAGCGGCGATCGCTCTGCTTAAGGATGTCGGCAAGCAAGACACTCTGGCGGAAGTCTATCGGAAATGCGTCGATTGCTTGAATTCCGACCAACCCTGCGGGATCAACTATGTGAAAGAAATCTACGCTCCGTTTACCGACGAGCAGATTTCGCGGAAAATCGCGGAGATCGTGTATCCGACGGACCGCGACTGGAACGGGGAGGTTTCCATCATCTACCAAACCGTGGAAGGTTTGCGTAAGGCGCTCCCCGACCATCGTGGCGACTGGTATTTCACTGGGGACTTCCCGACTCCCGGCGGCTATCGCGTCGTTAACCAAGCATTCGTAAACTACTACCAAAAATCGACTGGAAGAAGCTATTAATGAAGGGCGAAAGGATTTTAGGTGGTAGGGGTTTAGGGAGAGGTGAAGTCTCCCGAGAACCTAAACACCTAAACCCCTACCACCTAAAATCCTAATTAAAACATGGCACCGAAAAAGAAGACTAAGGCATACGCTCAGGCGGGCGTGAATATCGATCTTGGCGATCGCATGAAAGGCTCGCTGAAAGAGTCTCTTAAATCGGCTTCGCGCCCGGAAGTGCTTGGCGCGGTGGGGGGGTTTGGCGGATTGTTTGACCTTTCCAAGTCGAAGTACAAAGAGCCCGTGCTGGTGAGCAGTATTGATGGCGTGGGTACAAAGCTAAAGCTAGCTTTCGACTCCGGGCAGCACAAGAGCGTCGGCATGGACATCGTCAACCACTGCATCGACGACATCACCGTGATCGGAGCCGAGCCGCTGTTTTTCCTCGACTATCTCGGTCTCGGAAAACTGGAGCCGAAGGTGTTCAAGCAGCTCATCGCGGGGATGAAAGAGGCCTGCGCTGCCGCGAATTGCGCCTTAATCGGCGGGGAGACGGCCCAGTTGCCTGGATTCTACAAACCGGGCGAGTACGACATCGCCGGGGTAATTGTCGGGATCGTCGAGAAAAAGCGCATGCTCTCGGGGGCGACGATCCGTCCGGGCGACGCGGTCATCGGGCTCCCCTCCAACGGCCTGCACACCAACGGCTACACACTGGCCCGCAAAGTCGTTTTCGAAAAGGCTAAACTCAAAGGCTCGGACAAAGTGCCCGGGTCCCGGCAAAGCGTCTTCAAGGCGCTGCAGGCGCCGCACACCAACTATGCGCCGCTCGTTCAGTCATTGCTCCAGAAATTCAATACAGGACGGTCTTCGTCGTTCCGGAAAGGCAATGGCATTTTCGGAATCGCCCACATCACTGGAGGCGGATTCTGCGGCAACATCCCTCGCATCTTGCACGAGAAGGTCGATGTGGAGATCGACACCGGCTCTTGGAAGCCGCTTCCCATTTTCAAGTTGATCGAGGAAAAAGGGAAAATCGACTTCGACGAGATGTACGAGGTGTTTAACATGGGCATTGGAATGACGCTTTGCGTCGACGGCGCCCAGGCGGACGCGGTTCTCAAAGCGTGCCACGCTTTGGGATGCAAGGCCATCCGTATTGGTGAAGTGGTGAAAGGGTCGGGAAAGGTGACGCTGAAACGTTGAGTCTGGTGACGCCGCTGGGCGGCGAAACCAAAACGGGATCCAATGGCTTTTTTGAATACGGCACGCGCAGGGATTACAGCCGTTGGCGCGCTCGTATTTTTTGGGCTCCGGTTGCTAGGCGAAGACCAGATTGCCGGAGCGGAGCTGATCGAACGCTCCGGTTCGGCAACGGAAGTACTAAACGAATTGACCGCGCTCCCGCTCGAAGCGGGCGAGCTGGAGGATTTTCTCGCCAACGCGGAGCCGGTGCTGTCTTGGGCCGGCGCGAACCCGGAGCTCTGGGAGGCGGCGGATCGTTCCGAGCGGCCGCTCGACGCGATACGGGCCTTCCCGATCTGGGAGTCGGTTGGAGTTCCGGCTTCGGGGTTTGTGGCGACATTGGTCAAGCTTCTGTTTTTGAGTCAATTCGCGGAGGATCCGGAATCGCTCGACCGGCTGGAAACAGAGATCGAGCAAATGGAATCGGCGATCGAAAGCGGAAATTTGACTGGATACGTGCTCGAAATGGCGCATCGGGAAATCGAGCGGAAGCGCCAACGGGTCCGCCTTCTGAAAGGCGCCTTGCCTCGCAACCTAAAGCTTTACAAGGCCAACCAGGAGCGCATTGATTCGGTACTGGACCGGTTCGCTGCAATTGGCGAGTAGCCGGTCCGCATTATTCCGAACCACCCGCAACATGCTTGTCCATACAGTCCTTTTCAAATTTAAGCCCGAAACTACCGACGCTCAAATTCAGTCCTGCGCGGACGACGCCCGCAATTTGCTCGCCAAGATCGAAACTGTGCACTCGCTCTACATCGGCTCGCCGGCCGACACGGAAGTACGCCCGGTCAGCGTGCGCGATTTCGATTTGAGCCTGACCGTTCTCTTCGAATCGATCGCCGATCACGACGTCTACCAAACGCATCCGCTACACGACGACTTCATCGCGAACAACAAGGACAACTGGGGTAGCGTCGCCGTGCACGACGCAGACTAGGAAGCCGGTCGAACGCCAGGCGTTTAGTCGAAGCGCTGGCGCTCTAGATCATAGATAAACACATTCGATTGCTGGTCGAAGCTACTGAGCTCGTCGATCTGCCAGCTGAGCTGTTCGCCAGTTTCGAGTTCGTGTTCCGCCAGTTCGGACAATCGCTTTGTCATCAAGGCGATTTCCTTGTTACGCTCCCTTTTGTTTCGGTAGACTCGGGCTTGTCCCAGCAGAAATGTATCCGGTTGTATCCAGAGAGTTTTGCGTTGATGCGCCTTAAATTGCAAACCCAAGTAAAGAGTCTTGTCAATCTGCTGTTTCGAAAAGCGCTTTGGTTTGTCGTCTAGAAATTTGAAGTGCCGTTCGGGAAGGAGCAGATCGAGAAGAAAGGTGAGTAGACCCTTGTGCTTTTGTGAGGATAGGGTTGCCAATTCGGAAAGCGACTTGGCGGAGAGAATGTATTCTCCTTTTGTATACAGTGCGTACTCGCCCGAATCGTTGACAGTGAAGACGTGGTTGGGGTTGGGAGGTGAATCTCGAACGCGTCGCGCGAACGGATAGATACGCAGTTGGACGTATCCGTCGCGGGAGAACTCGAAATCGAACTCGTTCATCGTGACTTTATCCCCGCCAGATGGGGTTTCACCGGTACCGAGGCTGAATCCTGGGCCGATGGTCTTGATGGTCCCGCTACAGCGGAATTGCTCGACGCTCCCGTATCGTTCGAGCGTCTGGGCGAGTAGCTCTCGTGCAGAGGGAGCGGTTTGGGGAGATTGACCGGATAGCGATACTGATAGAATCCAAGAACCGCATAGAACGAGGGCGCGGCGAATGAATGAGGTTTGCGGGGGCATCGCTTTCGAGAGTCGATCGTCGAAATTGGTGGAGGAGGCATTCTAGAAAAACCAGCAATTCGATCAAGCGTTTTCCTTGTGACGCCCAGTCCGATACGGCGCGATGTATTGGAGTCGTATTGACAAATAAGTTACGCGTGAAGTCCATTGTGTTACTTAATTGGCGCTCTCCTCGCTTGACAGCGTTACCGGCGCTCGTAGAAATGTGGACTCATGGAGGCAGCCCTGGCAGAACCGGTACTCGTTCTGAATCGGCTTTGGCAGGCGGTGAACGTCGTCTCGGTGAAACGGGCGTTTTCCTTGCTGGCAGCGGGACACGCCAACGTGGTGTTCACGGAAGACGAGGATTTCCGGATTTTCGACTTCATGGACTGGGTGGACTTCTCACAGTACAATCCGCCGGTTTCCGAGTTGGAGTGGGTGCGCACGGTGCGCCACCCCATTCGTGTTCCGAAGATCGTTCTCTTGTCCGTGTTCGACAAGATGCCGAAGAAGGAGTTGAAGCTGACGCGGAAAAACGTTTTTGAGCGGGACAAGAGCCAGTGCCAGTATTGCGGAAGCAAACCGCCGCCTGAGGAATTGAATTTGGACCATGTCATCCCGCGCCACTATGGCGGAAAAACGACTTGGGAGAATATCGTCTGCTCGTGTATCAAATGCAACTCGCGCAAGGCGAATCGACTACCGCACGAAGCGGGGATGCGGTTGATGCGCAAGCCGTCGAAGCCCCAGTGGCGCCCCGTAATCAATATCGCGGCGCGTGGAAAGAAGCACGAAGAGTGGAAGCACTTCATCGACGTGGCTTACTGGAACGTCGAGCTGGAGCAGTAGGGCATTATAGGTGGACTACCGAAGCAGAGAAGCCGCGCGCAAGTTGATCTCGTAGGGCCTTCGCTTGCGAAGCGCCGCGTCGTTAGCTCATCGCATCTT
>JANQSC010000005.1 GCA_028284235.1 Opitutaceae bacterium | reverse complement strand
GACGAATCAGTCGGCCCGAGCAGGTCGCGCACGCGTTGGATCACGTTTTCCCCTTCCAAAGCGGCCAGAACTACCGGGCGGGAGCTCATGAACTCTTCGATGTCCGGGAAAAACGGCAAGTCCGCCACGTGGGCGTAGTGCTCGCGCAGGATGGGCGATTCCAGCCGAGCCATTTTCGTGGCCACAATAGAGAAGCCTTCGCTTTCGAAGCGTTGCAGAACCTGTCCTGCCAAGCCCTTCTCCATGCAGTCGGGCTTAAGAATGATAAACGTCTTTTCCATCGAATCGTATCCGTTTTCTGAATTTGTGTCCCAACGCCCCAACGGGGCAAATTCGTTCTAGAAAGTCTTAAAGACGAGGGAGGCGTTTTGACCGCCAAAACCGAGGCTGTTGCTCATGGCCACGTTCAACTTGGCCTCCCGAGCTTCGTTCGGCACGTAGTCGAGATCGCAATCGGGGTCGGGTGTTTGGTAGTTGATGGTCGGCGCGAGCGTTCCCGTTTCCAGCATCCGAATACACGCCACGCTTTCCACTCCGCCCGCGGCTCCAAGCAAATGCCCCGTCATTGACTTGGTCGAGCTCATCGGAAGCGACTTCGCGTGATCGCCAAACAGCGTTTTCACCGCCATCGTCTCAAACTTGTCGTTGTAAGGGGTCGAAGTGCCATGGGCGTTGATGTAGTCGACCGAATCCGAATTCAATCGGGCGGAATGCAACGCTCGCTTCATAGCGCCCGTGAGACCCTTCCCTTCCGGATGCGGGGCAGTGATGTGATTTGCGTCGCAGGACGCTCCGTAACCGACCAGCTCACAGTGGATCGACGCGCCGCGCGCCTTTGCGTGCTCGAGCGTCTCCAATACCAGGATTCCCGCGCCTTCGCCCATGACGAATCCGTCGCGGTCGGCGTCGAACGGCCGGCTGGCGTGCTCGGGATCGTCGTTGTTCGTCGACATCGCCTTCATCGAGCAGAATCCAGCGTAGCTCAATCCGGTAATGGTCGCCTCGCTGCCACCCGCGATCATGACGTCCGCTTCTCCCAACCGGAGCGTTTTCAGCGATTCGCCGATGGCGTGAGCGCCGGTCGCGCAGGCGCTGACGATTGAGAAATTCGGCCCCATAGCGCCGAGATGAATCCCAATGACGCCCGACGCCATGTTCGAAATAAGGGCGGGGATCATGAACGGGGAAACCTTGCGGGGACCCGATTCGACCAGTTTCCGGCAATTCTTCTCGATCGTATCCATTCCACCGATGCCGGAGCCGATGAATACGCCGACGCGGTCGGGATCTTCCTTGTCCATGTCCAATCCCGCGTCCGCCACCGCCTCGTTGCAGGCGGCGACCGCAAAGTGGACAAAGCGGTCGTTTCGACGCGCCTCTTTAGGATCCATATGAACCGTCGGATCGAAGTCCTTGATCTCGCCCCCGATCTTGCAGGTATACTTCTCCGTGTCGAAGGACTCGACGGCGCTGATGCCGTTGCGGCCCTCGAGCAGGCCTTGGTAGAATGAGTTCACATCCAGGCCCAACGGCGTGACCGCCCCTAGTCCGGTTACAACTATGCGTTGGCTATCCGCCAGCTCGGTCATACGTACGTCTCGCGAAAATTGGAAAGGCTCGGGCGTTCGCCCAAGCCGCTTGGTTCTGGGAAGTGAGAGCGGTTACGCTCCCGCCTTCTCCTTAATGTAGGAAATCACGTCTCCGACGGTCTGCAGCTTCTCTGCGTCCGACTCAGGGATTTCGCCTTGGATCTCGTCTTTGAATTCCTCTTCAAAGGCCATGATCAACTCTACGGTGTCGAGGGAATCCGCTCCGAGATCATCCAAGAAGGACGCCTCTGGCGTGATCTGCTCTTCATTGACGTTGAGCTGGTTAACGATGATCTCTGAGACTCTTTGTTCGATGCTTTTTTCGTCGGCCATTTTGTAGACAGATTATTAGTAAATTGAATTCAGGAGGCATCACATAGCCATGCCGCCGTCAACGGTAAAAACTTGGCCTGTAACATAATTTGCCTCTTCGGATGCGAGATAGGCCACCATATTGGCGATATCGCTGGACTCCCCCATTCGTTTGAGCGGAATCATGGGCAAAATCTTGTCGAGCGCCGCTTCCGCCAAATCCGAAGTCATGTCGGTTTTTATGAAGCCCGGGGCCACGCAATTGACCGTGACGCTCCGCGAGGCAAGCTCCTTGGCAAGGCTCTTGGTAAACCCGATCATTCCCGCCTTGGCCGCCGCGTAGTTGGTCTGACCCGCATTGCCCATGATACCGGAAACCGAGGAGATATTGATCACCCTCCCCCAGCGCTTGCGGGTCATCGGCCGAGCGAGCCCTTTGACCCAGTAAAAGCAACTGTTGAGATTGGTGTCGATGACGCTAGTCCAGTCCTCCTCGCTCATGCGAAAGAGCAGATTGTCCTTCGTTATCCCCGCGTTGTTCACCAGAATATCGATATTCTCGTACTCGGCCAGGAGCTCTTCACTCGCTTGGGCGACCGCCGCGGCGTCGGCGACATCGACCGCCTTGGCAACCGCTTTACCGCCGGACTCGTTGATCGCCGCTGCGGCCGCCCCGCAAGACGACTCCGAATAGGAAACGCAAATCACCGTAACGCCCGAACGTCCCAGTTCCTCCGCGATCGCTCTGCCAATGCCGCGACCCGCCCCCGTCACCAAAGCGACTTTGTTTTCAAATGTTAGACTCATAGTGATTACTTGGATCGAAATGGCGCCGAGAGAGCCGAATTGCCCCCTAAACGCGCCAAAACCAACAGTCCTATCGCGTCCGAATCGCGACGCAATGTTAGTTTTCAGCGAAATTTTGATCAAATCCACCTTGCGCTTGCCCTCTCAATTCCGGTCGATCTTTATCACAGCCATACGCTCAGCGCTATTTTCACAGCGGAGACGGCGAACAAACGGCAGTCGCTTCGGGTTTTAAACACCGTTGCCGGCCGCCGTCCGATCGCCCCACCGAACATGGCATCAACCGAAAATCTCCTACGCATCCAGAAGTACCTCGCCGATATGGGCGTGTGTTCGCGACGAGCGGCCGAGGCCCACATCCGGGAAGGATCGATCACCGTCAATGGAAAGACCGCCCAAATCGGCGAGAAGATCGAACCCGGCGTCGACGTAGTCGTGTTCGAAGGGCAGAAAGTCCGGCATCGCAAGCAAAGCCAAGTCGTCTTCGCCCTCAACAAGCCCAAAGGCTACATCTGCAGCAACGACGACCCGCACAACGACCGGACCGTGTTCGACCTCGTTCCGAGAGACTATCAAAGCCTGCGTCTTTTCTGCGCCGGACGCCTCGACAAGGATAGCGAAGGACTGGTCATCCTCACCAACGACGGCGACTTGGCCAACCAACTGATGCACCCCTCCAGCGTGGTCGTGAAACGCTATCACGTCTCGCTCAAACAGCCTTTCCCGAAAAAACACGTCCCCAAACTCATCAAGGGCATTCAATTTGAAGGGGAACGGATGAAAGTCGAAACCGCGACCTTGCTCGGCAGCCAAAGCAAGGACGCCTCCAAAGAGATCGACGTATCTATGCACCACGGCAAAAAGCGCGAGATTCGCAATCTGTTCACCGTTCTCGGCTACGACGTGAAACGACTAAAGCGCTACCAGATCGGCTCCTTCAGCATCAAAGGCATGCCCAAGGGAGTGGGAATGATTCTCCAGAAAAACGAAATACGAAAGCTATTCAAACAAGACCCGGTACAATGAAAATCAAACGCATCTTACAGACTCTCGCTGGATTCGCGATCACCGGATCGAGCATCGCCGCTCTGGCCCAAGACCGCATCGAAGTTCGTATCAGCCCCAATAGCGAATCCACCATCATCGGGGAGCTCGAAGCCCGCTCCCTCGCCGTCGACGCCAGCTGGCCGGAATCGACCGAGCCCGTCCCCGGATGGAAACCCATCCACTACCGAGGCCAATTTTTCGTTTATCTCGACAGCGAGGATCTCGGAAAGAACTTCCTCCCCCTCCCTGGGTCGAAGTACCTCCTCAGCCCGTCGCCCAGCGCTCCCACGCTCGCGATCGCGACCGAAACCGACAAAGCGGAAATCGTCTCGATCGACCCCCGCTACTGTCATGTCAACCTGGAGACAATCGTCCTCGGCTACATCGAAGACAATACCACCGTCGCTCCACCCGCGGTTCAAACCGCTCCGCCGCCAGTCGCCCCAGTGAAAGCGCCTCAAACCGCTCCCGGATCGCCTCCCGTCGAGAAAATCGACGGAATACTCGTTTCCACCAACGCTTCTGAAACACGAAAAACTGGATACGATTTCAAGATCATCAACACCAATAACGAAACGCTGGCCTACCTCGACCATTCCAGCATCCTGACCGCGGAAGCTGTAGTGGAATACGTAAACACCCAGCTGACCGCATACGGTACCATCGTGAAACCCGACGGAGCCGCTTTCATCGTTCTCAACGCATCGTCGCTCAAAAAGAAGAGCTAAACCAATCGCAATTACGAACCCACTCCCTCCTCACCTCACAACACTCGATGAATCTAATCGACGGCAAACAAATCGCGAGCGCGCTCGTTGACGAACTGACAGACAAAGTCGCTAGCATGGAAGGCTCCAAACCCTGCATCGCGTTTATCCGCGTGGGCGAAGACCCGGCCTCCGTGTCCTACGTCAAAAGCAAAAACCGCACTGCCGAAAAAATCGGTATCAAACCGCTGCTTTTCACCTTCGACGAGTCGATTACCCAAGACGAACTCTTCGCCCAGATTGACGCATTGAATGCCGACGATTCCGTCAACGGAATCCTGATACAGTCGCCGCTGCCGGCCCACTTGAACGAACAAGACGCCTTCAACCGCATCCATCCCGACAAAGATGTCGACGGGTTTCACGTGGTAAATGCGGGCCGAGTCGTGCAAGAGGATCCGGACGGATTCGTGTCCTGCACTCCCGCCGGCATCATCGAAATCTGCCGACGCGAAGGCATCTCTCTGGAAGGAAAGCACGTGGTCGTTCTCGGGCGGAGCTTGATCGTCGGTAAAACCTTCTCCCTTCTCGCCATGCAAAAAGGGCCGCACGCCAACGCGACTGTAACCGTTTGCCACTCGCGTACCCAAAATCTAAAGAAAATCACTCGCCAAGCCGACGTGCTCGTCGCCGCGATCGGACGCCCGGAAATGGTCACCAGAGACATGATCAAGGAGGGCGCTGTCGTAATCGACGTCGGCATCAATCGTATCGAAGACGCGACACGAAAACGTGGATACCGGCTCGTAGGCGACGTGAATTTCGACCAGGCCGCGCCCATCGCCTCGAAAATCACGCCCGTGCCCGGAGGAGTCGGCCCCATGACCGTCGCCCTTTTAATGAAGAACACAGTCAAAGCCTTCGAATTGCAGAACGCTTAATTCCTTTCGCAGATTCCCAAATCCCCACGCCATGACCGAGCAAGCGAAGCCCGACCGCACCATACTGGTCATCGACGACGAACCAGTGAATATCCAGCTGTTGCGACGCAAACTGGAGTGGGAAGGCCACTCAGTCCTGTCCGCCAGCAACGGAAGCGACGGAATTGAGCTCGCGAAATCCGGGGAACCCGACCTCATTCTCCTCGATATTATGATGCCGGGAATGGACGGGTTCGAAGTGTGCCAAAAACTGCGCGAAGACGATCAAACTAAGTCCATCCCCGTCATATTCGTCACCGCTCAGAATTCGAAACAAGGGAAATTGGAAGGCCTCGAAGCCGGCGCCGTCGACTACATCACCAAGCCCATCGACCTCGACGAGACTGCTGCCCGCGTGCGAGCGCAGCTCAACTACTTGGCGATCAACGAAGCGAACGTCGAACTGACCAAGCGACTCGGAGAGTCGCGCCGGGCCGCGTCGATCGGAGCCCTGACCCAAGGGATCGCCCACAACCTCAACAATCTGCTCGGCGTCGTCATGGGCTACGTCGAACTGGCGAAAGTAAACCACAACGATCCGGAAAAAGTGCTGCGCAATATCAACCGAGTCGAAAACGCCGGCAACCGCATCGTCAGCATAATCAAGCAACTCAGCACCGTCGCCTTCACCACGAGGCTGTCGCTACACAGCATGCCCGTCGACAAACTCATCGAAAACAGCATCGAACGCGCGAACGAAGCAAAGGAAATCCAGATCGCCGTGACGATCGACAATCCCCTCGAAGACGAACCGATCCGGACCAATATCGAGGCCTTCGAAGACGCCCTTTCCAAAATCATCGTCAACGCCTGGGAAAGCTACCACACAGTCGGCGATGGCGAGCGTCCCATCTATCTTTCCACGCGCGTCACCGACGACAAGGAGTGGATCGAATTCAAGGTGGTCGACGAAGGCAACGGCATCGATCCTGAAGTCGAAGACAACATGTTCGAGCCTTTCGTCAGCACCAAGAACACCGTCGGCGTCGGAATGGGTCTCACCATCGCTCGTCACGCGATTCGAACCCTTGGAGGTGAAATCCAAGTCGCCGCCAATCCGGAAGGCGGAGTCGTCGCCACCTTCACACACCCCCTGAAAAGCGAAGGAAACTCGAAGAAATGAGCATCGGATTCATCGGCGCAGGCAATCTGGCTCGAGCCATCGTTCTCGGAATGCTCGAAAAGAAAGTCGTCGCGAAAGAGGACATCGCTTGCGTATCCGGATCGGGAGCAACGGCGTCCCAGTTGTCGAATGAAACCGGCATCGCGGTTAGCCACTCGCGACTCGAACTCGTCGCGCAAGCCGACACGCTCGTGCTCGCGTTCAAACCCCAACACCTCGACACAGTCACGCCTGAAGAAGGCGACGCCGCCAAAGGGAGCCTAGTCATTTCCGTCCTCGCCGGACGAACGCTCGACTCGCTCCGCGCCGCCTTCCCCTCCGCCCGCAACGTCGTCCGGGTCATGCCCAACACGCCTTCCCGTATCGGCAAGGGAGTCAGCGCCTACTGCTTTCAATCCGAACCGACCGACGCGGACCGGTCCCTTTTAGAATCCTTGCTCGGCGCCCTCGGCGAGCGCTACGAGGTTCAAGAATCGCAAATGCACATCGTCACCGCGGTCAGCGGCTGCGGCCCTGCCGTTTTCTTCCAGTTTATCGACTTTATCGCCCAAGCCGCGGAAAAACGCGGACTCGATCACGCTCTGGCCACGCGTCTCGCCATCGGCACCGGAATCGGCTCGCTCGAACTCATGAAACAAAGCGGGCAGCTCCCCTCCGAACTCGTCGACGAAGTCGTGTCGCCCAACGGAGTCACCCACGCCCTGCTCACTCAGTTGGCCGATGACGAATGGGCCAATATTCTGGATACCGGGATCGAAGCCGCCGTGCGCCGATCCATCGAACTTTCCCAGCCCAGCTGACCGGTCGCAAGCCGCCTACGCTTCCACCGAATCAGGAAGGAGGAAGTACCAGCCCTGATTGCCATGTCGCTTGTGGCGTGGCAGATCCTTTCGCTTCAAAATCGACGAGTAGTGGGTAATCAACGACCGGCGTTCCCGCTCCGGGTCGTTCGGGATCGACCCGCGATGGGCGAGCCGACCGTGCCAAATCAAAACGTCGCCTTTGCGAGCATGGAACGCTTCGATCGGCAATCCCGTCTCTTCGATTTTCCGGTCGAAAATCCCGGTCACCAGTTTCTCCGCCTCCAGAGGCCAATTGCCATCCAGTTTGTCTTCCGGCAAATGCTCGCGCACCTTCGAACCGCGCATCAACGGCCATTTGTGCGAGCCCGGAACGTATTCAAAAAGGCCACTATCTGGATGAGTGTCTTCGAGAGCGATCCAAACCGCTGCGTAGTGGCAATTTATATACGGGGGATTCAAGTAGTCGTCCTGGTGCCACGTTCGAGACGACGATCGCCAACCCGTCAGGGCCAAGTTCAACCCCATCGGGGTCCCGATTAGCATCTCCAGCTTGTCCATCAAAGAACGATGACAGGCGAGATCCCGCATCGCCGGTTGATGGGTAAAGGGGCAAGGCTCGCGCCAGCCATGGGGAGTCACTCCCGCTTCGACACAGGAACGCGCGTACGCGTCGAGCAAGTCGTCCGAAAAGAAACGAGGGAGAATCAAGTATCCGTTCTCTCTCCAAAACCGCGTTTCCTCGTTCACGACCGCATCTTGGCCAATCTCCGCTCGATCCAAGGGAGGCAAGGCCTCGTCCGGGGGCGTATCGCACAAAGACTCGAACGTAATATTCACGGCTTCCATTGAAAAAGTGCTACCCGAAGAACCCGCGCAAATCAAGAAATCGGTTCCCCAACTGCGCAGACCGAGACCCTCAACACGATTGAGATCTTTGTCCCGTCAAAGACGGGATCCTTGTGACGCAGCGCGTCATTTCGCCGCAAGGCGACTGTTTAAAACTGTATCTTTTTAAACAGTGATCTCTTCGAGATCAAATCTCGTCCCGTCTAGCGGGACGCGACAAAGATCCCGCAAGCGGGACAAGGATCTCATTCCAACAGGACCTAGCGATCACGCGGAGCGGGAAGCGATATATTTGCAAACACGTTTTGATCAGCAAACCCAGAGCTTCTTACTCGAAGTAGCTCTGGAGCTCGTCGGCGGTCCACTGAGCTCGGTCGCCGATGTCCGCTCGTACCGCCGCCACGTCCTCCGCGGTAACTCCACTGGCTTCGTTGCCCCAGCTTTGGCGAATGAAGGTCACCAGACCCGCGATCTCGTGATCTTTGAGCGCGGGACCATACGCGGCCATATTGCCGTTGTACTCGTTTCCACTCACGGTTATCGGGCCTACTAGGCCCGAGAGCAAGATCTTGGTGGGCAAAGCCGGATCTTCATGAATGACGTATTCGGAAGCGGTCAGTGGTGGGAATTCGCCCGGTTTCCCTTCACCTTCGGCCATGTGGCAGCCAACACACTGCATACTTGCGTAGAGATTCTGGCCGATGGCAAAATAGTCGTACTCGATCGGACCGCGAGGACGATCCATCCAATCCTGATACAAGGCAATCTCCGTCCGTTCGTGCAAATACGTCTGGGAATCGTATTCCGCCATGTAGCGACGCACGTAGAACCAACTGAAGGTCGTCACCGTCAGCAGCGCTAGACAAGTGAAGAAAAACACAGGAGAAGCGCCGATCGGTTCGCGGCACAGTCGAGCATGCGTTTTGAGAATGCTCTCGTCGCTGGCCTGGCCCTCGTCGATGCCGGGCAAATTTCGATCTTGGAATTCGTTACTCATTATTGCGCATTCTCCAACGCAACGGCCAATTCCTCGGCCATAACTTCGTTCGATTTCGGAGCCTCGTCCAAATCGTAGTCCACCTTCAAGCTCGTCATGTACGCGGCGAGAGACTCCGCTTCCCGCAACGGCACCACTTCATAGCCCGCTTCAACAGCGTATTCCTCTGGCAACGACAACGCATTGGCGCTCGGTTCACCGACAATCTCGCGCGTCTCGAACAAAAATGGATACGACGGCATATTCGAACCCTCGGACGTGATTTGCGGATTATAGAAATGCAGCAGGTGCCAGTCCTCGTCCGAACGGCGTTGCCCCACGTTCGTCAAGTCCGGCCCAATACGCATGTTGCCGATCAGCACGCGTCCTTGGTCGATGTAGTCGCGGGCGACGGATTGCCGTTCACCCCAGCCGCGTTCGATGTCGGACCCTGCAGCCACCCGCACTTGCTGCGTGTGGCAAGCGATGCATCCCAACTCTTGATACAGCTCTTTGCCATGAGCGGCCGGGCCTTTGACGCCGCGCGGGAGCAGTCCGCCTTGCTCTTCGTCGACGAGGGCGGTCAGCTTGCCAAACTCCTCGTTAGACTGTTTCAATAGAAACGTCCACGAAGACGCCAATATCAAAAACAAGCCAAGAAATAGGAACGGTCCGCGATTCATGAGGCGGTATACTCCAACTCGGGAGCCTCCTTGATCAAATCTGCCGACTGCTCCGCGTCCGTACGGTTCGACACCATCAGCCAGAAATAAGTCGTCGCGCTGAAAACCGCTCCCATGAGCAGGAATACGAGCCCGATCGTTGTCATAAAGTAGCTGCTTCTCATAGCCGCGACCACAGCGATTGCATCCGCAGTACTGCCATTCATGAGCGCTCCCATCTGCTCGCCGCCGGATATCAATCCAATGGATACGAGAATTACGCCCATCAACTGGGACCAGAAATGGAGATCGACTAAAGTCGGGGACGGGAGTTCCTTGTTGAGCAAGCGAGGCAGCATGAAATAGGTCGCTCCGGAAAACACCATCCCCGCGAAACCGAACAGCGCCAGGCAGTTCACACCGGAATCGTAGAGCGAGAACTGGGTGACGCTCGCCGAGTCGCGCAGCGCTCCGAATACCTTGAAGTACATGAGGAAGACGAAAGCGATGCTTCCGCCCAACAGAAAACGAGGCGTCGCCGCGTCCCAAATCGCGCTGAAACGGCGAATGAGGCTGGAAAGAAACTGGACCGACAACGCAGTTGCCGGAAGCAGCAGTCCGAACATGGCGATGACGCCTACCGACGAAACCCAAACCGGTACCGGACCGAACACCAGCTCGCTCGCCCCCGCGAAGCTGGAGAAGAGAATCCACGTCCAGAACGCGATAAAAGTGTTGTACTTGTGCCCCACGATCGGGGCTCCCAGCGTCTTCGGCAGGAGGTAGAGCAACGTCGCGAACGTCAATGGAGCGACGAACAGGCCAAACACGTTCTCCGCGTACCAGCTATTGATCAGCGTCTGCATGGCGCCTTGTGCCGGCATGCAAACCAGAGCGACTTGGGCCGCTGTGTAAATCCAGGCAAACGAAAACAGGGCCGCGATGATCCACCACTGGGACGCGAAACTCGAGCGATGGACGCGATTGCGAAACGTCAAAAGACACCAAAACCCGATTCCCACGAACGCGGTAAACAGCACCGGACCGACGAAGGCAGGGAACTCCAGCCATTCGTAAGGCAGTTGCTCGCCCGCCATGATTCCGACCACGCCGGCCATGACCGCCGTGTTCCAAACGACGATGGAGATTGTCAGAAACAGCCCCATTCCCGCCGTGGCTCCTCCGAGGCGGCTCAGCAGAAAGATCGCGCAAGCGAATCCCGCGTTGAAAAGCCAACCGTAAACGAGCGTGTTCCAGAAAATCGGCTCAACCTTGCCGTAGGTAAAAAGAGAATACTCCGCGAAAAACGACGGCGTGTGCAGTTTGATGGAAGCAATCAGGCCGAAGACGATCGAGAGGATCAGCCAGACGATCGACGACTTGATGAGAGACAGCAGCGGGAAACGAATCGACGCGTCAATCGCCCGCTCCGATTCACGATTCTTCAAATCGCCGGAAAGATCGGGAAAAAGCGAAGACCAGAGGTTGCCAATCACGTTCATATTTTTGCCAATTCAATAACTCCAGAATCCGGCCGCGCTTACTTGGCGTTTTCGGAAACGACGAGCTCTTTCGCCTCGCTGATCGGCAAGCGGACCTTGCCCGACGCCGCGTCCACGACCGCGAACTCCGAGAGCTTCGCCGCTCCCGCCGCTTCGTGTTCCGCCAAGGAGGGGCGTTCGATCGCCGGAGCCTCCGGAGCGGGATCGGAATTTACGAACGTCCAGTTGACTAGGAAATAGAAAATCAGGAACGCTCCCAGGATAGCGACTACCATCGGGAAGGAGCTTCGTGTCGGCGTTTGCGCGGTTTCACTCATCGTTCGTCTCTTAATGATTGTGGTTCAGGCATTCCTGGATACGCGGATCGCGGATCGGAATGATCTTCGTTTTCTGGTAGCTGGACCAGTACGACCAGAGCAGTATTCCCAACGCTCCGGAGATCCCGCCAATGTACCAGAGCACGTTCAAAGGACTGGAGAACATCTGGAAAACATGACCATCATGGTCTTTCAGCGACGGTAGCACGTTGAAGAAGACGTCGAGAACATTCATGGACAACAACCAGATCGCCATGAAGGTCATGGACGTGTAGTTCGTCTTCAGCGGGAACTGCAGCATGTAGAGGAAAGGAAACAGGAAGTAACCGAAAATGAGGATCATCGAGATCGGCCACCAGATGCCCTCCTCGCGATCGTTGAACCAGAAGGTCTCTTCCGGGATATTTGCATTCCAGATCAAGAAATACTGCGAGAAGGTGATGTAGGCCCAGAACACCGTGAAGGCGAACGCCAAGGTAGCCACGTCGTGCAAGTGCTTTGTATTGAAAATTCCCTTAAGCGGCCCCTTGGCGACGAGGAACGCGCAGGTAAGCAGCATCACCGCCAGGGCCGCCCGCATAGCGCTGGCGAAAATCCAGACGCCGAACATCGTCGAGAACCAGTGGTACTCCAGACCCATGATCCAGTCGAAACCGGCGGCGGTCCAGGTGAGAGCGACCAGGATAAGCCCGCCCGCAGCGTGTTTGCGGCTCGAAAACGTGTGCTTGGCCGCCCCGTCCTCGTCTTGCGAAAACGAGTTTCGGCGGAAGGCCCAGGCGAAGTAGCTCCAGATCGCGAAACAGAACACCACGCGACCCCAGAAAAACGGCTCCGAGAGCCACCAGGTTTTCTTTTGGTAGAGCACGTCCGAACCGACGGTTCCGTGCCCATGCAGCGAAGCGGCGTCGTTCATCCACAGCCAGATCAGGCCTTGGTCCTTCAGGTAAGTGAGACCGAACAAGGGAATGAACAGAATGCCCATGTATGGCAGGGCCGAAATGTAGTGCTCCGCTTGACGACGCACGATCACCGACCACTGGGCGTCGAAAATATGGTGGATCATCACCAGGAAGAGCATCCCAATGGCGATGGACGTGGCAAAGATCAGACCGATCAAGTAAGACCAGGCCGCGATTTGCGGGGCGACGAAAAAGCCGATGAACGAAATCGCGATTCCCGCGATCCCCATCAATAGCCACTTGGTAGGATTGGGCGTGTAGTCAGCGCTCATAGTCCGAGCTCCTCTCGTTTAGCGGGCGTTAGATCTTCCACAGTTCCATTGGCGGCGCGCTGCAAGGCGCGAAGGTAAAGCACTACGTTCCAGCGGTCCTCGACGGAGAGCCGATCCGCGTATCCAAGCATCAAGCCTTTGCCGTTCTTAACGACATCGTAAAGCTGGCCGTCGGTGTAGTCCACCAGCCGCTGGTCGGTCAAACTCGCCACGGTGAGCATGCCGTACTTCTTGGTCATGCTGTCGCCGTCGCCCGCCGCTCCGTGGCAAATCGCGCAGTAGATATTGTAGCGGTCTTCGCCGCGGGCCATCGCGTCATTGGTGACGTCGATCGGAAAGCCTTTCCCGAACGCTTCGCCGTTTTTGCCAGTGGCGAGGTATTCATCCTCGTAATACGTGCCGCGAGCGACCGTGCCGTCCACGGGGAGCCGGTCGGTGCGCCCGTCCGCGAAAAAGGCGCTTTCCGCCTGGGGGTGGTACTTCGGCATGCGATCCATGTCCGGGAACACTTCCAGCGGCGGCCGAGTCGTTTTGGAGCCGCGCGGCCCGAGAATCGCGAGAGTCCCGACAACGCCGACAATAAAGATTAGATATACGTAACGCATCGAACTATTCCTCCAACTCTCCTATTTCGACGGGTTGCAGCTCGTTGAGAAACACGCGCGTCTTCTCGTCGTCGAACTGGGGGTCTTCGTTTTCGATGTACAGGAAGAACTTGTCGTCCGAGCTGGCCGCCACGTCCTTGTACTTGAGAACTGGATGATAATGCGTGGGGAGCTTGTTCAGAATGAACATGCCGCCGATCGACGCGAAGGCCGAAAAGAGAATCGTGAGTTCGTAGGACACCGGGAACGCGAACTGCGGGCTGAAGAACGGCTTGCCGCCTACGATCAGCTTGTATCCATCCATCAAGGGCACGCTCAGGTCGGAACCACCGGTGAACCAGATCATCAGCATTCCGGTGGTGAGACCCAGCGCGCCGCCGCAAATAGTGAATCGACCGACGAGCGAGCGTTTGATCCCCATTGCCGGGTCCATTCCGTGGATCGGGAACGGCGAAATGACGTCCCATTTTTTAAAGCCTGCATCTCTCACCTTCTCCGCCGCGTGCATGATGTCGGCAGGGGTTTCGAATTTAGCGATAAGTCCGTGTTGTTTAGCCATTGTCGGAAAGTGTCGCGTTCAGGTTAATGATGGTGAGCGTCCGCTTGCGGCGTGACGGCCTTGATTTCCGCCATGGCCATGAGCGGCAGGAAGCGGATGAACAATAGGAAGAGCACGGAGAACACTCCAAAGGTCCCCACGTAGGTGAAGATGTCGATAATCGTCGGCGAGTAGTAGCCCCAGCTCGAAGGAAGGAAGTCGCGCGTCAATGTAGTGACCGCGATCACGAATCGCTCGAACCACATGCCGATATTGACGAATATGGTGATAATCCAGACCAACGCCGTGTTCTCGCGAACCTTCTTAAACCAAAAGAGCTGCGGCGAAATGACGTTGCAGGAAATCATAATCCAGTACGCCCAGGCAAAGTTTCCAAAGGCGCGGTTGACGAAGGCGAAAATTTCGAAGTCGTTGGCGCCGTAGGCGGCGATGAAGAACTCCATCCCGTACGCATAGCCGACCATAGTTCCGGTGGCCAAGATGATCTTCGTCATGCAGTCGATGTGGTACTGCGTTATGAGATCGTCCAAGCCGTAGATCGCCCGCAAAGGAAGCATGAGCGTCAGCACCATCCCAAATCCGGAGAAGATAGCGCCGGCAACGAAGTACGGCGGGAAGATCGTGGTGTGCCAGCCGGGAAGCAAGGAGATCGCGAAGTCGAAGGATACGATAGTGTGGACCGAAAGTACCAGCGGCGTCGAGAGGCCGGCCAGAATCAGGTAGCACATTTCGTAGTTGCTCCACTGGCGATTCGAGCCGCGCCAACCCATGGCGAAGATGCCGTAGAGTATTTGGCGAATCTTGTTCTTGGCCCGGTCGCGCACGCTGGCCAAGTCAGGAATGAGACCGACGTACCAAAAGAGCACGGAAACCGTTCCGTAAGTGGATACCGCGAATACGTCCCACAAAAGAGCCGAACGGAAATTGGGCCAAATAGCGTTGGCGTTCGGGATCGGGAACAGAAACCAGGCCATCCAAACGCGTCCCACGTGGAAGACCGGGAAGATGGCGGCGCAGACGACCGCGAAAATCGTCATCGCTTCCGCCGCTCGATTGATCGACGTTCGCCACTTCTGTCGCAGGAGGCAGAGGATCGCCGAAATCAGCGTACCCGCGTGGCCAATACCAATCCAGAAAACGAAGTTGACGATGGCCCAGCCCCAGTTGGCCGGATTCGCCAGTCCCCAGACACCCGTTCCAGTAGCGACCAGGTAAACGAGACCGAAAATCGTGAACGACGCCGTGGCGCAGGAGATAACGAAGCACACCCACCACCAGGTTGGCGTCTTCTCTTCCACGATTCCGCAAATCTTGTCGGTGATCCAGGTGAAGCTGCGATTGTTGTCGACGAGCGCAGGCCGCGGGATGTCTACGGGATCGACCTCCGCCAAGATGGCGGGTTTCACTTCGCTTGTGCTTGGGTGCGCGCTAGCCATTAGTGCGATCCTCCTTTTTCAGAATGGGCATCAGAGTGAGCTGCATCGTGACCATGGTCATCGTGTGAATCGTAGCCGCTTTTTTGATGCGGCTTCCCCGCCTTGTACTCCCCTTTCGAGAATGGCATGTCATGGTAGTCGGGCATTTCCGGATTCGGATTGCGGAGTTTCGCCAGGTAAGTAGTGCGCGGCCGCGTGTTGGTGTAGCCGAGAACGGAATAGTTGCGCTCGTTCGCCTGCAGCTTGGAGACTTCGCTTTCCGGGTCGCTGACGTCGCCAAATACGATCGCGTCCGACGAGCAAACCTGCTGGCAAGCCACCTTGATCGTCCCGTCGGGGATGCGAGTGTCGTTGCTGTCTTGAGCCTTCACCTTCTGAGCAATCTTGGCCTGCTGGATACGCTGCACGCAGTAGGTGCACTTTTCCATCACGCCGCGCATCCGAATCGACACGTCGGGGTTCTGGGCCATTTGCGTGAGCTCCGGCATGCCCTTGGGGGCGAGCGGACCTTCGTAGAGGCGGTCCAAAGGACGCTGCTGGTAGTCGAGGAAGTTGAAACGGCGCACTTTGTATGGGCAGTTGTTGGCGCAGTAGCGCGTGCCGATACAGCGGTTGTAGGCCATCGTGTTGAGGCCATCCTCGTCGTGGACCGTGGCGTTGACCGGGCAAACCGTCTCACACGGAGCGGTCTCGCAGTGCATACACGCGATCGGCTGAATGGAAACTTGCGGGTCTTCTGGAACGGCGGCCAAATCGAGCTCCGTTTCACCGTACTCGTTCAGGATCGGGTCGCCGTTCGCGTCGCGCTTGACGTCGTTGGACGAATAGTAGCGGTCCAAGCGAATCCAGTGCATTTCGCGTCCGCGACGCACTTGGTCGCGCCCGACGATCGGAATGTTGTTTTCGCTCTGACAGGCGACCACGCACGCGTTGCAGCCGGAGCAAATATTCAAGTCGATCGACATTCCCCACTGGTGCTCGCCCGTGTAGTTGGGGTGCTCGTACGCGGAGCCGCCGCGCGGAGTCGACATCGAACGCTCTTGCACCGACATGCCTTTGTCTTCTCCGAGAACCGGCGGCGAATGGCTCTCCATTCCCATCTTGTCGACCCATTTCGGATCCGCCGCATAGTCGTCGAAATTGGACTCGCGAATAATCGCGCGTCCTTCCATCGACCAGTGCTCTTGCGTATTCGCAAGTTGGATAACGTCGCCAGTCAGTTCCAGCGTAGCGCCGGAAGAGAACACCGCTCCATCCGAAGAACGAACAGAGTACGCGTTGTATCCAGAATTCTCACCTACGCGTCCCGTGCGGGAACGCCCATATCCGAGCGGGAGAATGATCGAGTAACTGTCAAGCCCCGGGAGGATTTGAACGCCTCCGGTCACTTCGCGCCCTCCGACGTTTATCTTGGCAACGGGCGAGTAGGATCGGCCGTCCCTGACGCGGTTCGGATTCTTGCGCGTGATCTGTAGGACGGAATCAGGAGCGATGATATCGAGATCCTTGGCCAGCGCCGGGCTGACGTAGATGGCGTTGTCCCAAGTCATCTTGGTCATCGGGTCCGGACACTCTTGCAGCCAGCCGTTGTTGTTGAAGCGGCCATCGTCGATGCACGGGTCGGCCGTGAATAGGACTTCCAAATTGTCTTTTCCCGTGGGAGCCGCCGGAAGGGTTGTTCCTTCCAGCGCCTCAGCGAGTTTCATACCGGAGATGAGCGAGCGACTCGACTTGTATTCGGTATCGCTGGCAAAGCCGTTGTGAAGAAACTTGTCGAAGGCCCGTTTCCCTTTTTCGCCGATCTTCTGGTAAGTCTCGTAGACGAGACTGTGACCGTCCGCATTTTCCGCTCCCAGAAGACGACCAAGCATTTCGATCTCCGAAATGCCGTCGAACAGGGGCAGGATCATCGGCTGCTGGGCGAGAACCGAGCCGTTGTAAGCCCGACCGTCGCCCCAAGACTCCAAGTAGTGGGCCTGCACGAAATGGTAGGTGGACTTTTCGGACGTTTCGTCGTCGTAGTAGCCCAGGCGCAGGACCGTATCCACTTTTTCGATCTTGGCGCCAAAATCGATATTCGCCGGCGCGTTGTAAACCGGATTTCCGCCGGAAACGATCAAGGTTTGAATCTCGCCCGCGTCGATCGCGTCGGCGAGTTCGTCCAGCGAGTTCGACGCGTCCGCATCTACCTCGACCAGAGAAACGGTTTTGCCAAGGTTGCTGAGCTTTTCGTTGATCAGCAAAGCGATTCCCTGCGCCTCTTTGCCCAACTGCGGACCGGCGTAAACCAGGCTCTTGCCTTTAAAGTTGGCGATGTCCGCCATCGCAGCCGCGATCCACGCTTTCGTGTCCGCGTCGAGGCCGGAAGCAAGCTTGTCGAAGATCGGCTGAAGGGCTTCCCCTTCCACGCCGAGCTCGATTTCCAGCGCCGCTGCCGCCAAGAGCGCAGTCATGCGGCTGGTGGCGATGCGCTTGCGGTGGTCTGCCATGGCGCCGGTCAGGCTGAAGCCGCTCTCGGCTACGTAGAGCCGGTTCATGGTGTCGTGAGACGAACGAACGCGTCGCCCGTCGGAAAACTGCTTGGTCAAGCTGAGCCCTCCCGGGTTGTCACCGAGAAAGTCGCCGCCGACGCTCAAAATGCGCTCCGCTCCGGAAAGGTCGTACTTCGGCTCCAAATCCTCGCCAGCTACAATTTCAGCCGCCGCTTTACCGTTACCGGTTTTTACCGGCTCATACTCCGCCCAACGCGCGTTGGGAAACTGCTTCAAGAACTCCTTCTTTAAACGCAGTCGCGTGGGGGACGACGACTTTTCGGTCAGCACGGCAACGCCCTTCCCTTTCGAGCCGCCGAAGTCGCCCTTGAGACCGTCCAGAACATCCAAGGCTTCTTCTTTGGAGAGATTCGCCCCGTCGCGTGTGTAGCGTGTCGAGCGGTCGGGATCGTACAACTCGAGGATCGATCCTTGGGCCTTCAGGCCCGTGCCGCCGTTGTAGAGGGCGAAGTCGCTATTGCCTTCGACCTTGGTTGGTCGTCCGGCGTGCGTCTCGACGAGGAGCGGAATGCTCTCGCCGCGCAGCGAAAACTGGGTCGCGTAATAAAGTGGCTGGCCGGGGACTTGGTACTCCGGCGCCTTCGAGTGCGGCATGATCTTCGACTCGGGGCGACGGCAGCCGGTGAAGCCGATTCCTCCTAGAGCGAACGAGGCCGCCATAATCTTGAAGAAGTGGCGACGGTCCACTTCGTTCATCTCGGAAGCTTCCGGTCCGAATTCGCGTTGGACTTGCTCTAGGAATTCAGGCGACTGTGACAGTTCGTCGAGGCTGCGCCAGTAACGCGGCCCGCTTTGCGCCGACTGAGTGGAGGGTGTTGAGTTTATCGGTTTCATCGGTGGCAGCCTGAGCAACTTTGCGGCGGATTGATTTTCCACTCTTCGACAAACTTAAGTCCGTCTTCGATCTGGCCTTTCTCGCCGCCCGGGTGGACCCAATCGAGGTCGGTCACCAGGTCGACAGGACGAATATGTTCCTCCGGATTGCGGTGGCATTCCAAACACCAGCCCATGCTGAGCGACTGATCGTGGGAGACGACTTCCATCTCGTTCACCTTCCCGTGGCACTCGACGCAGGAAACGCCGCGGTTCACGTGGACGGCGTGATTGAAGTAGACGTAGTCAGGAGTCTCATGCACCCGCACCCACTTCACCGGGTCGCCCGACGCGTAGCTGGCGCGGATGGGCTCGAGCGCCTCGCTGTCGGTCTTGATCATGCTGTGGCACGACATACACGTGCTCGCTGCCGGAATATTCGCGTGCCCCGACTTCTCGACGTCGCTGTGGCAGTAGCGACAATCCAATCCCAGTTCGCCCACATGAAAACTGTGGTCGTAGGGAACCGGCTGCTCGGGTTGATAGCCCACTCGCGTGTAGCTTGGAGTCGCATAGTAGGTGACTCCGGATACGATCGCCGCCGCTAGGATAAAAATAAAAACGATTATTTTTAGCGGCAACGCGTTAGACCACTTTGGGAACACTTCTGACATGACGCGGTTTTCGTTGTCGTCGCTCTCCTAATAACAGAGGCGACCTATGCTAAGCCTGAGTCTCTCCTCGAAACGGCATTCGGATCCGGCCGCAGTCCGACGCTCGACGCGACTTTCGACGGATTCGAAACTTGGGTTCGCCGCCGAACCCGCGATCTGGGCCAGGCGATCAGCGCGGACACGGCAGCCAGCGCAACAATAAGGAAAGATTTTCGGGAATTTTTGGAACTCACTGGAGGAAGGGTGGTCGGCTTCGACCTTCGCGAGTGAAGGAAAGCGTACCTAAATAGCAAATAAAATTTGGACGCTTTTCCGTCCACACGCATCGGTTATTAGAATGGCGCTCGAATCAGTTTTGGAAAACTAATAGCGACGCGTTGAAAACGCGGACCGACTCGTCCGAAAGGAAGCTCGACTCAGTCGATGAACTGACCGTCCTGCATGCGGAGTATCCGGTCGCACTTCTCTGCCAGATCCGGATTGTGGGTAACGATAAGAACAGCCTGCCCCTTCTCTTTTGCAAGCCGCGTTAGCGACTCGAAAACCATTAGCGAGTTTTTGACGTCCAAGTTGCCAGTGGGCTCGTCCGCGAGCAAAACCCCGGGCATATTGGCCAGCGATCGAGCGATCGCCACGCGTTGCTGCTCGCCTCCAGAAAGCTGAGACGGGAGGCGATGCGTCTTACCGCCCAGCCCGACCTCTTCCAGCAGAGCCTTGGCCCGTTCTTGCATTTCCGATTCGCTCAGCCGACCCAGTTTCCGCATCGGAAGTATCACGTTCTCCGCCGCGCTGAACTCGGGCAACAGGAAGTGGAATTGAAACACAAATCCGATGTTCTCGCCACGCAATCGCGTGAGCGATCCATCCTCGCCCGGGGGCGCTTCCGTCCCGCCGACGATAATCGAGCCCGAATCCTGGCGATCCAGCAATCCGAGCAGATAGAGAAGCGTGCTCTTCCCGCAACCCGACGGGCCGACGATGGCGGAAACCTCGCCTCGATAGAGTTTGAGGTTTACGCCGCGCAGCACGTGAACACGCATGGCGCCCTCGCCCAAGTGCTTGTGCAGATCGCGACACTCCAGCGCGATCTCGCGCTCGTCCGACTGCTCCGTCGCGCTCACGAGGCCGTCCCCCGTATCACGTCGCCCGGCACGAGTTTGCTGGCTCGCCGAGCGGGGGCGACACTGGCGACCATGACAATCACCACCGCCGCGAACACCGCCTGCACGTAGTGCCAGTGCGACCAAGTCACCACAAAATGCTCCGTCGCGAAAATCCCGGACAACGGCATCGGCAAGCTCTCGATGCCGAAAGTGATCAAGGCGCCCATCCCGCAACCGAGAATCGTTCCGCAGACCAGGACGATGAAACCCTGCCACAGAAATATATTCGAAATATCGTTACGCGTGTACCCCATCGATCTCAGAATGGCGATCTCGCGCGTCTTATCCATGACGATCATGAAAAGCGTGCTGAACATGCCCAGGCCCGACACGATAATAATCGTCGATACGGTGATCGCCGCCGAAATCTTCAGCGTTTTGAAAAGTTGCATCCAAGACTTCTCCCGCTCCTGCCACGCCGCGGCGAAGTGCTCGGCCACATTCTCGATCACCAACGCATCCGCGATCGCGCGATCGCGGTCGTAAACGCTTACTTGCACAAAACTGACCCCGTGCGGCTTCTTCAAAAGCGAACGCGTCGCGCTCATGTGCATGAACACACGGGACTTGTCGATCTCGGAGACGCCCGTCTCGAAAATCGCCGCGATCGAAAAGCGACGTTGCTGGTCAACGGCGCGAACCACGACCGAGTCGCCCACCGCAACATCCAGGCGAGTCGCCATTTTATGCCCCATGATAATGCCCATCGGGGCGGCTCGGAACGCCGCGATGGAGCCGGATCTGATCTGGTCCTCCAACGCGGACACCGCGATGTGCGGGTCGACGAAAATGCCGTAGACCTGCCCGTTGTCTTCACGCAGCGGACTCTGCAATTGAATGTTGCCTTTGATAACTGGAGACGCCGCCTCGACGTTGCTGAGCTCCATGATCGACTCGATGACCGTCTCAGGATGCTCGATGCCTTCTACGAATCGACGATTTTCCTTGTCGGTCGTGAAGAACCCCGTGTCCCCTCCGTCCGTAGTCGGAGCGGCCAGAAAAACATTCACATCTTGAATACGGTCCTCGATACGAATGGCTCCGTCCGTCCCCAGAATCGTGTCGATAAACAAGTTCTGGTAGCCGCTCAATTGAGCCTGCGTGGAAATAAAGAAACCCACTCCGAACACGATGCCCGCAAGGCTCATCAGCATCGAACGCTTCTTCGCGAGCAAGAATCTAACCGCTATTCTAAAATTTGGGGACATTCGCCTTCCGGGCCTTACGATTTACCAACGCAACGAAGCCACCGCGCCCACCGGTAAACGACAAGCCAATTCTAACGTCATTCGCCTTCACTGAGCAGCGCCAATTGAAACCGGACCCCCCCCATCAGCCCGCGGACAGCGAACTGCTCAGCTGGAACACGGCGGAAATAATGCCGAAGGCGATCATGCCCACGAGGGCGAATACGCCTAGGAGAACTCCCGTCGACACGATCCCGAGAAAGGTCTTCACGAACTTGTCGATCATCTCTGTGTACTGCTGCGACATTTGTCTCAATCCGGGAACTACGTTTCCCGTGTTCTCGCCGACGGTAAAAACATCCAGAGCCATGTTGTCGAAGTAGCCCGTCGACTTGAACGCCGTGGACAATGCCACGCCCTCGGTCACTTTCACCCGCGCCTCGGCGAACGACTCCCGCATCGCCACATTGGCGAGCGACCGTTCCGCCATGGCCAGGGCCTGCACCATGATGATCCCGTTTTCGAGCAGAAGCGAGAGCGTCTGGGTAAACTGCAGTACCTGCATGTCCCGAATGACCCGCCCAAAACCCGGCAGCCTCAACAACATGCGATCGAACGCGTGACGCCCCTTCGACGTGTTTCTCCAGGAAACCGTGGCCGCAACCGCCAAGGCGATCCCGATCGCCGCGATCCATCCATAGCTCAGCATGCCGTTGGAAACGCCAATGAGAATTTTCGTAGAGGCCGGCAGGTTTCCGCCCAGCGAGGCGAGGAGCCCTTCGATGCGGGGCAGAAGAACAAACAAGAACAAGAGGACGAGCCCGATTGCGACCGTGGTCAGAAAACACGGATACGAAAGGGCCGCAACCAGTTTGCCGCGGATCTCCTTTTGCTCCTCCATGCTTTCCACCAGTCGCGTCAACACATTGGTCAAGCTGCCGGTCGCCTCGCCCGCTTCCACCAGGCTGACCACGCTTTCGCGAAAAACCTTAGGCTGCTTGCGGAAGCTTTCCGACAAAGACCGCCCCTGTTTCAACTCGTCCCACAAAGTCGTCGCCAGCTGTTTTTGTCTCGGGTCCGTCAAACGGGCGCTCATCATTCTCAATGCATCCGCAGATTGGATACCGCTTACGAGCAATTCCCGAATCCCCGATAGAAACGGCAAGGCGACGCTCCTATTGGGCGGTTTTGCTTCCCGTTTCCTTCCTGCGAATCCTAAAAGAGCCGAAAGGCTCTCCCCTTTTTTCACCCCACCGGCCGAAGCGCCGCTTACCTTTACCGAAAACGGCCGGAGCTTGCGGGCCGAGAGCTTTTGCAAGGCGGCTCGACGGCTCCCCGCTTCGACCGAACCACTGACGGACTGTCCTTGCGCGTCTTTAGCGTTGTAGGTGAAACTCGGCATTGTTTAAGTTAAGAAGGAAGAATTAAGAATTAAGAAGTTGGATTTGAATGAATCAAACGACCTTCAATCGCCCGTATCCACTTCTTCATTCTTAATTCTTCCTTCTTCATTCAAATCATCCTTCTTTCACGGAAATCGTGCGTACGACTTCCTCCAAGGTCGTGAGGCGCTTGCAGGCCAGGTTCCAGCCCGATTCGCCGAGAGTCACCATTCCTCCCGTGCGGCCGATTTCCCTCATCAGAGGCGCCGCTTCCCGGTTGACGATTGGATCGTGCAAGGCCTCTGTCACGCGCAGGATTTCATAGATTCCGATTCGTCCCTTGTATCCGAGATTTCGACACCGCTCGCAGCCACCCGCGACCGGAAGTTCGGTCACCTCTCCAATCGCCGATTCCGGCATGTCCAGAACCGTGAGCGAATCGAGCACGCTAGCGCGTTCAATCGGCCGCAAGGTATAGCAATCCGGGCAGAGCCGGCGCAGCAATCGCTGGGCGATTACGAGCTCCACACCCGACGCGATCAAAAAGGGCTCGATCCCCATGTCAGTCAGTCGCGTAATGGCTCCCGGGGCGTCGTTCGTGTGGAGCGTACTGAAGACCAAATGACCGGTCAGGGACGCCCGAATGGCGATGTCCGCAGTTTCCCGGTCGCGAATCTCCCCCACCATTATTACGTTGGGGTCTTGCCGCAGCACATGGCGCAGCGCTTCCGCGAAGCCGAAACCGATCTCCTGCTTCACTTGGATTTGGTTCACGCCGGGCACCTCGTACTCGATCGGGTCCTCGACGGTGATGATGCGACGATCTTCAGAGTTGATCTTTCGGATGAAGGCGTTGAGCGAGGTCGACTTTCCGGAGCCGGTTGGCCCGGTCACGAGAATGATCCCGTGCGGGAGCCCGAGCACGCGATCCACTTTATCCTGGTCCTGCTCCGACATTCCCAACTGCTGCAAGCTCAACGGGGCGCTCTTCTTGTTGAGCAAACGCAAGCTGATGCTCTCCCCGTACATGACCGGCATCGTAGAGAGGCGAATATCCAAAGTGGTGTCGCCCGATTTCAAATTGATCCGCCCATCCTGCGGCAACCGTCGCTCGGAGATGTTGAGCTTGGCCATGATCTTGAGCCGGGAAACGATTGCGTCCTGGAACTTGCGAAGATTGTCCGGCACAGGGACGGAAACGAGCAAGCCGTCGATCCGGTAGCGAATCCGCAGCTCCTCCTCCATGGGCTCGAAATGGATATCGGTCGCCCCGTCGTCCACGGCTTGGCTGAAGACTTCGTTGACGAATCGAATGATGGCTGCGTCCTCGTCCTCCTCGTCCTCGATTTCGATCCCGACCAAATCGTCGTCGATGTCGAAGGACTCGTCTAAACTTTCCGCCCCGACTCCGAGGTTTTGCGTAATGAATTTTGAAATACGATCCGGATTGCCCAATTGCCATACAGGCCGCTGGCCGCAAGTAGCGTAGATCCAGTCGTCCATGATCGCCTCGACCGGCCATCCCGTCGCGAGTACCAACGGTCCATTCTCGTCCTCGTCGCTCTCCGAGCGAATGGGGACGCAGTGAAACTCGTGCAAAATGCGCAAGGGGATCGAATTGAGTCGGTCCAAGTCGAATCGCTCGGGCGGAGCGACCGGCATACCCAAATGCGTGGACAAGGCCTCGACCATTTCGCTTAAGTCGCGCGTCTTCCACTCCGCCAAGCGCTCCAAGCGCTCGGAACGCCGCAAGCCGTCAATTTCCTCGCGCTGTTCTTCCGTCAGCTCGAGCGTATCCAGAAAATCGATTTCCGCTAACTCCATTTCGCCCACTAATTGCTACCCGAGGAGCCGTCCTCGATTATGTCGCGGCGCAAGGAACGGCGGCGGCGTATTTCTTCGGCCACGCGCTGCATGCGTTCTCTGACTTCTTCGTCGCTGGCGGCTTGAATACTCGGGTTGGCGGGCTGAGCCGGGCGAGGTGGCCCTGGGGCGCGAGGAGCCGACTGTTGTGTCGCGGGTTGGGCGACCGGTCTCGGGGCAGCCAGAGCAATAATGTCCGCGTCCTTGAGACTGAGCTTTTTCGAAAGGCCCGAATTGCGCACAACGATGGTCTCTTCTCCCGGCTTGTTTCCCGGATCGTAGCTCACGAGTGAAAATCCATCTTCGCCATCGACACCTTCGCTAACTCGATAGCTTTTCTTATTTTTCGGGTCCCACAAGCTGAACCAGGCGACGCCTCCGATCACCGTCACGCCTCTAAATTCTATGTTGTCAAGCGGCGACGCCGGAATCTTCGCCGGCGGAGCGGGCGGCTTCGCGTCCGATTTGCGCACGAACGGCGATTCGCGGTCGTCCCCCTGGGCCCAGCCCGGGACGAGGAGAACGCAGAGCGCCAGCGCTGTGAATATCGCCCTTTTCATATCCAATCCCTTATCGCTTAAAACGCTTTCTGACAACTCCATCTTTGTCGGAATCGCTTTCGTCCGACTTCGATTTCTTGTTCGATTTCTCGTTCAAGTCGAAGGTGCCCTCCTCTAGGTAGTCCTGAACCTTGTCCTCGAGCGGGTGAACGTTCATTTTTTCGATCGCGTCCGCGTTCGCTTCATCCGAATCCCGGATTACTTTCGGGCGGATAAAAACAATCAGCTCGCGCTTCTCGTATTCGACATCCCGACTTCGGAACAAGTTGCCCAACAGCGGAATGTCGCCGAGCACCGCTGTACGCCCCTTGTTGATTGTCTCCTTGCTGCGCTGCATTCCCCCCAGCACGACGAGACCGTCGTTTTTGACACTCACGAAGGAAACCATTTGACGTCTGCCGATGATAGGCTGCTCGTTTCCATTGACCGTGACAAAGCCGTCAATGTCGTTCACTGACTGGTCGATTTCCAGTTGGATGATGTCGTTCGGCCCGATCAGCGGCTTCACAACCAACTCGATCGCGATGTCCTGGTACTGAACGGTCTCCCGCACCGAAGTGCTCAAAGTGTTGTCTGTCGTCGTACCGGTAACAATAGGCCGTTGCTGGCCAACCGTGAATGTCGCCTCCTGGTTGTGCGTCGTCAGGAGCGTCGGTATCGAGAGTATTCGTACATTGCTATCGGTGCGGGCCGCTTGGAGAATCGCATCGAAACTCAGATTGCTGATAACACCCGTAGTTGCGTCCAAATTGAAAGAGACATTGTTAGCTCCCACTCCAAATAAATCCAATCCCTGTATGTTCGTGATATTTGGCTCACCAGCCGCTTCGTTTTGCACATAGGTGCCGGAAATGGCGTCCATACCGCGGTCCGATTCCTTGCCGAGATTTACTTCTGCAATGATTACCTCAATCCGTACTTGTGGGAGCAATACGTCGATCTTGGCGATCAACTCGGTCATCAGCTCCAGATCGCTGCGCGTCCCGGAAATGATAAGCGAGTTGCTTCGCTCGTCCGCCTCGATCGTCATGAACTCGCTGAATTGGCTGTCGCGATCCTCGAGCGTCGAGTTCAGCGCGTTGTTCACCTGTCGCTGCAGTGCCTGGTTCTGCAGCGTCGGCCGGTTGGCGTTTTGATTGACGCTTTGGGGATTTCGCTGGTTTTGCACGTTGGCATTGTTCACGTTTGCCTGCGAGCGATCACCAGACTCCGCATCGTTGGCTCCGCTGACGAAACTGCTGAGCAGTCCCGCCACTTCCGTAGCTTGAGCGTGATTGAGAATAATCACTTCGATCCGCGTCGCCGGATCGGACTTGATGTCGAGCTTTTCGATGATCTCGTCGAAGAACACCATATTGGAAGGCTCCGACATAATGATGATCTGATTGGTCCGGTCGTCCGAAGCGATGGCCGTGTTCGAGCCAAAGAGAATCTGGTTGGGAATCGCCCCTTCTCCGGTGGACGCCGGGACGACGGTCGGCCGGGCCGGGCCGTCAGCGCCGGCGCGGGTGGTGCGCGCCGCGTTTCGATTGTTGGCGTTCGTTCCCGTGTTGTTCTGCTCCCCGAAATTGGCCCGGGCCTCGTCGATCAAACCTTGTAGTTGTTCCGCCACTTCGCTCGCTTGAGCGTATTGCAGAGTGTAGAACTGGGTTTTGACATTGAGACGGCTCGGCTTGTCCACCTCGGACACGACATACTCGAGTCGCTGCAGATTGCTAATCGTGTCGGTAACGAGTACTGCGTTGGAATTTTGAAAGGGGATGATTGTACTGAATCCGGGGCTCAAGAACTGTTGAATTTGCGTCTGGAAACTCTGGGAGTCCAAATACTGGAGGCGAAAGAGCTTACTAACGACTTTGCCGCTAGGAGCGCGGTCCACGAGAGTTCCTGTTTCCAACTCGGGGGCCTGCGTCCGGATCGAATTGACATCGACAACATTCATGAATCGGTCCCCGAGCGGAGCCACGCCGATATTGTTAATGCTCAACAAACTTTCGATCGCCAGTATCGCCTCGTCCAATGTCATGTCCCCTCGACTGTCGAAGAAAAACTCCGGTGTCGGTAGGGCCATGGGCCGGATAACGGAGCGTCCGGTCAATGTCTCCAAATGGTGAAGGACGCTCACGAGCGGTTCCCCCCTCCAGAGAATTCTCACGGTGCCGTCTTCGTCGACGGAAACGGGCTCATCGGCGTCTTGCCCTTGAGCAAGCGGCCCGAACCCCAGTCCCGAGCAGAGGCTTAAAAATGTTGCGAGCAGTTTCGCTCTTCGTATCCAATTATTCATGGCGTGTATTCGATGGATTTCAATTCCAGCTTCACATCGAGAAACTGTGGCGTCCGGCGCTGGGCCTGTATCGTTATTTGGCGCAGGCTGACATAAGGCAGACTGGTTTTAATGTCGTTGGTAAACTCAATTAGCTTGTTGTAGTTCGCTCTTCCAAGATCGATGGTAAACGTGTGAAACGTGAGCGGGTTTCCCCCGTTGGACTTGGGCGGATTGATTTTGAAATCCCCAAATCCGTACTTGCGTATCATATTGTCGATACGAGCATTGACCTCGTTCACGGAGGGAAGTTCTCCCAAGTTGATGTCCTGGATGAGGTCGTTGTAGTTCCGAGCGGTTTCGTCCAACTGCAAAAGTTGCTTGCCGTCTTCGCGAGCGCGAAAGTTCGCCGTGGTGATCTCGTTTTTGGCTACCCCGTGTCGGTTCATCTGCGAGGAGAACCAAACGCCGAGCAGCGCGGCGACAAAGAGGCAGATCAGAAGTTTCTCGCGGTAGGACAGCCGGAAGAACCGGATTCGCGCGTTGGCGAGCCAGAATTCGATGTTTTTCGGCAAGGCGAGTCGCTTATTCATCGATCGCCCCTCCCGCGCTCGCGAACGCGCCGATTTTGAAATTCAAGAACGCGATGAAGGTCGTTCCGCTCGCCGAGCCCTTGATGTCGTTCAGTTCGACCGACTCGATCTTCGGGAAACGGTCGAGACGGGCTTTGAACTGATTCGCTTGCCCATTATTTGTCGCGTTCGCGAACACCTTCAGACTATTCGGCCCGTTGGTCTCAACTTTCGTAAACCAAACCGAATCCGTCAAAAACGGCTGGATGGCGACCAGCATATCGAAGGGCACCAAATCCGAATCTTGAAAACTGAGCAGCTCGTTGATCGTGGTCTGCTGCGAAATCACCTGCTCCACAGCGGGCGCGTTGTCGGCGTTCCAATCGTTGCGTAATTTCAAGTACGTCAATTCGCCAAACCAGACGAGTTCGCCCAGGATCAGCAAGACGAACGCGGCGACCATTCCCAAAGCCACCCGCCAAACGAGATTGTTTCTCTGCTCCTCCTGCTTCGCCACTTCGATGTGTTCCGGCTCCCGTAGATCCATCATCCACAACGCGTCGCGATCCACCTCGACGACTATCGGACGCCCCGCTTCGCTGGCTCGCAGGGCGAATCGTTTTTGCTCGATTGAAATCGCTGTAGTCGCAGTCCAAATACGCGCGTTCCCGTCGCGTCCACGCTCGGCCAAACTCGCTTTGGCGCTCTCGATATCGTCTGACGGGCTGGCAAATTCGCCCGATTCGTCGGCGCTACGCGGAAAGGCCTCGAAGTAGCAGGGCAGTTCCGACAACTCGTCGAATTCGAAATAGGTAATCGACGTCTCCGTCAGCAGCAGTAGCGGGCTCGCCGAGTCCGATCGTCCCGCAAGTACGCCGATGCTGAACTCCGGGATGACCGCTTCTTTTTTCTCCCACTGCGAAACCGTCCCGTTTTCGAAGGTGCGTCGGTATCCGGCGTAGAGAAACGCGTACCGCTTGGCGGAATCGACGACAAACCCGAACTGAAGGTGCTCCAAGGGAAATGGCGACATGCCTTCCAACTGTAGCTGCAGGAATCCTTCTCGCTCGTCGTCCCCGACGTCTGCGGGAATCTCGACGCGCCGACAAAAGAACGCCTGGCCCTGAGCGGGAGCGACTTGAAGAGTCAGGCGCTTGTCGTTTTCCGGTTCGATTGATGTTTCTGCCACGTGATTTCTGGTTTGCTCAGGAAGAGCGGGCGTTATTCATACCGGGCTCCTCTTTCAGCTCAAGGAAAAGGAACGGATATTCAAGATCTCCGGTTTCACCATTCTCAGTTGTTTCCGTATCGGCGCTAAACGTGCCGATCAATGTGTAGGCGCTCCCGCTTTCCTGAACCGTGACTTTAATGGTCATGACTGTGATCTGCTGAGTAATCGGGACGCCTCGCTCGACTTCGCCAATGACGTCGGAAACTTCGCCCATTGTCGCGAAGTAGTTGTCGTCTTCCGTGCCCAGCTCCCCGTCAAAACCAGAGAGGTAGTCCTCGATCGTGTCGATCTGGATTTCGTTCAGGCCGGCGAGGGCCTGCAGCGCCAAGGGCGAAGCGGAGTTTACGTTCATTTGCACTACTGGATGATACGTCACCACTTCGTTCAACCGTTCAAAATTGTTGTTCGGGAAACCGTACTCGTCGAAAAAGTGGTCGCGAAACCCGATGACCGAAGACAATTCCTCCATCGAGGTAACCGGGCTGTTGGACGCGCTCATCTCCATCTCCGAGGTGCTGTACTCCCTCGACTCCCCGCCGTCTATGCGCGCCTCGTCGTCCTCGTCGATCCAATCCAGCAACGCGTTGGTCAGTGTCTGGCTCACGTCTAAATCAAATCCCATCTCGTCGAAAAGAAGAAACAAGGATCCCTCATCTAATTCGTTGATACCCAGCTTGGAGGATTCATCGATGAACTCGAATGTCACGTTCATCCCTTCAGGAACCTCGATCTGAGCGTAGTCCAATGGATCCCCCCAACCCTGGGCCGGCGCGTAGAGCGCCTCGTCAATCGCTTTGACATCCGCCAGCACCGCTACGGCCACCTCGAGCATAGACCAAGCCTGCAAGCGAAGTCGAGCCCGCTCCACGTAGTAGCCTTCCCCTTCCACTTCCACCTGGGCCCGCTCGACGAATTTGGTCAGCACGTAGCTGACGACGATAATAAGCACCAGAACCATCAGCAAAATGGACCCGCGCCGACTTCGAAACCTGTCTTTCCTCGCTCGTCTCATGCTAGAAAATCGGGACGCCGTCAAACAAGGTCGGCAACGGAATCTGACGCTTCTCCGTATTCCCCTCGTATTCGAAAACTAATTCAATCCGCTGGGGCAGAACAAACTCCCCGCTCGCTTCCCGCTCCGGGTCTTCCTCGACTTCCCATTCCGCGTCTTCGTCCTCTGTATCCAAATAATAGTAATTTATTCCCGTGACAAACGGGGAGATCAACGTCTTGCGCGGTTCTTCCTCCTCGAAGTCGTCCTCCAATCGGGATCGCCACAGCAAGTACAAACCCTCCTCGTCATCGACTTCTAACGAACAGACGACAAACGGCAGTCGCAAGTCGTCGGGCCAAACCAGAACGCCCGGACTCTCGTCCAACTCAAAAGTGAGCAATTCCGTATTTTGATACGTCCGCCCCCCCCGCGTGGACCAATAGACAGGGGTTTCCGACTCACCCTGCGGCAGTCTCCAACCGGAGGTCTGGAACGACTCCTCCAAAAATCGCGACACCCCGCGCACGTGCTTTTGGAACAGCCACACATTCGCTCCCTTCCCCCAGAGTTCCCCCAAGGCGAAAACGAACGTCGTCGCCGCGACTAGGAGCGTGGCTCCCATGAATACAGCGAACATCACTTCGATCAGCGTGAAGCCCCCCTTCGACCGTCGGGCAGAGCGCCTGTGAACCAATCCCCTCATCCCCTTATCTCAGCCCCGACTGTTTTTCCAGGAGGCGATCGCGCGTGTCCGCCCGCAAATCCGATCGCTCGACGGGGTCCGACCAAGTCGGGCGCGTCAAGTAGTGGATCTCCTGAACTTCCTTCATCTCGTCCGTCTCCTTGTCGAGTATCTCCACAAAGAGCCAGACTTTGAACAAGTCCGCAACGAGCGTCGGCTCGTATTCAACTCTCCAATACGCCTCGCCATGGCTCCCTGTGAACACTTCGCCGCCTTCCTCAAGTTCTTCCACCGTTTCCGTCGAAAACGCGGCCAGCCGAATCATCGAGATATCCTGCTCGTAAGGCTGGTCGACCTGGATCGCGTCGAGAGCGTTGATAATGTTCAGGTAGGACGCGGTAAACGTCGTAACCGCCACGCCGAACAACGCCAGCGCGAGCATGACTTCTATAATCGTGAACCCTTTCGAATTCGATCGATTCGGCGGACGCGTCATATCAGCCCTCCTCCTCCGGACGCGTGAGCTGCGACCCCGTCCACGGGTCGATTTGGTAGACGCTCTCGTACTCCGCGATCTTCAAGTCTACGGAAAACGGCGTGCAGGTTCCATCCGGATAGAACGTGACCGACTCGATCTCCCGATGAGTCACCAATTCCCCGCGCACCAAACGGTAGCCGTCCCTCGGTAGAACAACTTTGAAGACCACCTCGATTTCGACGCCTTCGCCCATTCCGCTTGTATCCACCTTAAACGGCACTTCCTCGCCCCCCGCCGACACCATGAATGCTTGCTGCTCGTCGTCGAAACGAATCCGGTGCGGCGTGCGCGTGAACACCGCGCTCTGTTTCGCCTTCTCGACCGCGCTCCACATTTCATTCTGCAGCGCCTCTAATTCGCCCTGCTTCAAGAGCGCATTGATGTTCCAAACGAAAATCGACGACAGCAGAGCGATCAACGCCAAGGTCAGCATCAGCTCGATCAAGGTGAATCCCGAGCGCTGTCGGAACGCGCTCTCGTCAAAGACCATCAATCGCTTTCCCATTCCAGTCGCCGATCAGGCATAAAAACCTTTGTCGTCGCTCACCCAGCGCGAAATCCGCCAGCCAATGAGCAGACGCTACCAATTGGTGATGTCGTCTCCCGACTCCGTCCCGTCCGGCCCCAGCGAAAACAAGTCGTAGGAAGTGGGATTGTTGGTGCCCGGATATCGGTACTGCAGCGGGTTGCCCCATGCGTCGATCAGGTTCTCCTCGCCTTCAATGTAGGGCCCCCTCCAGCGACCGCCGTCGTTTTCCGGACGCTGTATCAACGCCTTCAGCCCCTGCTGGGTGGTCGGAAAATTCCCCATGTGAATCCGATAGCTGGTCAAAGGCGTTTTGAACGATTCCTTAACTTTGAATTGCACGAGAGTCGCTTGATTGTTGCCGAACAAATTGTCCACGTTCGTGACGACCAGCCCCACCAGGAGAACCATGAGCCCGATAACGAGCATAATTTCAATCAGGGTAAATCCGCGTCGGCTCGAAAGCGCGCGGCTTCTTTTCTTTTGGTCAGTCATCATTCTATAAAGTTGGCGGTTTCAGCGGAAGGAAAACGAGGGCAACGCTAACAAGTCTTGAACGCCCTATGCAATCCTGCGGTTTCATTTTTGTCTTTCCGGCGGCAAAGCCCGCCCGCTCTTAACGCCGCCCACAGGTCGCTTCGTCTAGACAATCGCCGTTCATCCCGCCCGCGCCCCGGCAAAATTCGACCGCCCAAGTAGGCAATTTCAGGCCACACATGGCCCTGAAGCGGGTTCGCAAAAACAACGAATAAATTAGTCACTGAAAATCAATGACTTACAAAATTGGCACGCAATACGCTATGCAAGGGCCAACAATCCCATGATCGCATCCGGCAAAGTTACAGAGCAAGCGGAGAACCGTTGGACGGAAATCGTCGAACGCTTCCGGGCGGCCTGCGTGCTTCATCGTGAAAATCGCGAAACGGAGTCCAAACGCATCATCAAGGAAGAGCTTCCCGAATTGATCAAAGCCTGGATCAAACTGCTCCCCACTGCTCTGAAAGACGACGCGAAAGCGGATCTCCGCGACATGTTTACGCGGGAGCAATCGCTCGTCGACCAAGGGATGCGACTGCAGAACGTTTTCAAGGAAACCCTCGTCAAACGGATCATTCCCCAAGTCGAGGAGCAAGTCGCGGCGAAATACCGCGCCCTCTATTTAAAAGAGCAGAAAAAGCGAGCCGCCGAGATCGAAGCCGCTCGCAAACGACCCTGGGTCCGCACAGGCAACGCCGCGAACGCCGCCAATGGTCGCGAGCGCGTTCCCCTCGACAACGTTGGCGGGATGATCGACGCCTCCCAGCGCGACGAAAGCGAACTGCTCTCACGCTCTATGCTCTCGCTCGAGGAGATCGTCTCCACTTTGAACAAAGCCAAAATCGGAGCGATTCTGGCCGACGCCTGATCGACTCCAAACCACAGACAATCCTACCGCACGCAAAATGACCCGCGCAATTACAACCCACGAACCCAAGAACGACCCTCAAGAAGCCCCCTTCATGGGATATCCCAGTTCTCAGGGACTCATTTCCACCGCCGATCCCGATTTCGAGGAACCGGCCCCCGCTCCACTTCCGAAAACACCGAGCGCCGCGAAGAGTCCTCGAAAAAAGGCCCGCGCCACTCGCCGGCCCGCGCTCCAGACTTTGCTCGTCGGACTTGACCTCGGGACCAATACGACTTGCGTGCAAATCGCCGAACCAGGAGCGACCACCGTTGAAGCCACCGAAACGATCCCGACCGTCGTCGGCTACGCTCGCCCTGGCATTCTCCCCGGAGTCCTCCCCGACAACCAATCGACCCTTTTCGGACAAGACGCCCTCGACCACAGGTTGCATCTCGATCTCGTTCGTCCCTTGCAGGACGGAATCGTAAGCGATCTCGACGCCGCCTGCGACTTTCTCGCCCACGTCAAAGACCGGATCGGCAGCTCGGAAGACACCGAATACCGCGCAGTCATCGGTATGCCCGCCAACGCCGACGCTCAATCCCGGGAGAACACCCGGCTCGCGGCCACCGGGATCTTTGACAAAGTCATCCTCATCCCCGAGCCCTTTCTCGCGGCCCTCGGCAGCCGCGGCGGCGACTCCACAGTCGACCCCATCTCCAATTCCATTTTCGTAGACATCGGGGCCGGCTCGACCGACGCCTGCCTCATCCAAGGCTACTTCCCCTCAAGCGACGACCAAATCAGCATCGCCTTTGCTGGAGACGCCCTCGACCAAATCATCCAGACCGCCCTCGCCTCCGCCTATCCCGACGCCCGCGTTTCGCTCCACAAGTGCCAGGAGATCAAAGAAGGGAACGCGTTCGTCAACGGGGCCGAAGAATCCGTCCTCGCACCCGTCATGGTTCAGGGACGCGTCAAGCGACTCGAAGTCGCCAACGCCATCGAGCTCGCGTGCAACGCCCTCCTCGACCGAATTTACGAAGCCACCCGGGCTCTTATCATGAGAGCGGAGCCCGACAGCATTCCTGAATTGCTCCAGAACGTCATCCTCACCGGGGGCGGCAGCATGATTCCCGGCTTGTGCGAAGCCCTGGAGAATCGCCTGACCGAAGACGGGTTCGAAGGGTGCACAGTCAACCGCGTGGGCGACGCATACAAGACGCGCGTCGCCGCCGGGGCTCTCGAGGCCGCCCAGCAAGCGGACGAACGTCAATGGCAGAATCTTTTACGTTAGTGTAGTTTGTAGGTATATTCGGACCTAGGGGTAGGTTCGAACCCAGGACCACTTTGTGGTGCAGGAATAGGATGGCGGGCTCCGATTTATCGGGGCCCGTCTTTCCGCGTCCACCCCTCGGGAAACAGCGGTTCACGCAGGATTCAGAATCGAGTGCGGCGCCGTCCGCTCTCTAAGCCAATTTACGCAAAAGCGCCCAAGCGATGAGTTCACGAACAATTGCTACTTAAGAAAAATACCCCGTAACCGTATTTGTAGGGAGCAACAGGAAGTTCAAATACATGAAAAGCGTCGTAATTATAGAAGATCAAACTGCAATTCGGGAAATGGTGTCCGAGTTTATCACTCTTTTACCAGGATACGAAATTGTGGGTTCGTTCGGCAACGGCGAGGAAGGATTGCAGGGATGCATAAAGCTAAAACCGGATACCGTCATACTTGATGTCGGCCTCCCTGAACTCAGCGGTACTGAGGTCCTTCGCGGACTGACGTTGCACGTGCCCGGTGTCAAAGTGCTTATTTTCTCTGGAAAAGCGAGCTCCGCGAACATCCGAGAACTGCTGTCTGCTGGCGCTCAAGGGTACGTGGACAAAATGGACGGCTTCGACGAGTTCAAGAAGGCTCTCGACATCATCTCTGGCGGCGGAACGTTCATCGGCCCCAAGATGGCAAGCGTCATGCGCTCTCTTATTCTCAACCCCGATTCTAGCTCTAGCGAGATCCCCCTTTCCGACCGCGAGAAGCAAATTCTCCAGCTCGTAGCCGAAAGTTACTCAACTAAGGAAATTGCAGCCCGCCTCAACATATCGGTTCGCACCGTGGACAACCACCGCACCAATATCATGAGGAAGCTCAATCTCCACGATGTCGCGGCCCTTACACGGTACGCGATCAAGAATGACCTCATCTCGCTCGCCTAAACAGCGACACCCTATTCCAAAAAACACACAGACCCTTTTTCCTGCCACTCGCTCTCGCGAGCGAAGGTAGCTTTTTCCTTCAAGTCGCGCCCCGGGACAATCTCGCGGCGCGACTTCGGGCTGAAAGGACTCAGCCCCAGTCAACAACTCAATTCCATGGATGGTAAACGACCAGCGGCTACTGGCGGCCTACAGCCCGTAGATGCGCGCGCAACCGGGCGCGCTCGATCTCCCCGCGTTCCCCAGTCGCCCCGAAGCGACTCCGCGCCCGACCCCATCGCCAACCCTCCTTGGCAGCTGTTCGCTGAATACGGTGCCGACGGTCGCTACCGCTCCTCCAATGCCGACTGGCGCCAGGCCCTCGGCTACGACGAACGCGAGCTCGAAGCGATCCTCCTGACGGAAACTCTCCATCCGGACGCCCCTCAGTCCTTCCTCCGTTTCCTCGATCAGAAAGAGAGCCAAACCCTGCAAGTCGTCCCCTTTCTCGCCCGAGACGGCCAAACCCGAACGTTTCGGATCCAAGCTCAATTCTCCAAGGACAGTCTTTCCATCGCCGCACGCGACCTCACCATCGACCCCGCCAACGCCCTTCCCGGGTTGCAAGTGGCTCTGGCCGAACTCGGATCCACCGCAATCGCCCTCTTGGACACCTCTCGCCCCGCCGGCCAATTCGCCCTCGCCAATCTCGCGTTCGAGACCACGACCGGATTCCGGCAATCCGACTTGCAGTCACTACGCGTAACTCAACTCTTCGGCGAAGACAGCGACGCCGGGCAAACCGACACGATTGTATCGGCAATCGACAACGGACACCTCTACGAAGCGGAGATCATTCTGTACCGGAGAAACGGCGACCAGTTCTGGGCCTCCGTATCCATCGTCCCAATTCGAGACCCGAACGGGCATACGCCCTACACCGCCCTCTCAATCGAAGATATCTCCTCGCAAAAAGAGGCGCAGAAAATCGCCATCCAACAAGAGAATCTCCGCTCCCTCGGGCAAATGGCCAGCGGCATCGCCCACGACTTCAACAACCTCCTCGCCCCGATTCTCGGCTTCTCTGAATTGCTCCTCAACATGCCTTCGGAAGGCCGCGACGACCGAAAACTCGTCACCTTCCTCGAGAAAATCAAAGTCGCCGCCCAAGATGGAGCCGCGGTCGTCGGACGCTTGCGAGAATTCTACAGTTCCCAAGACCAAGACCACGGAACCCTCTCCGACGTCGACCTCGAGACGCTCGCCACACAAGTGAGCGACCTCACGCAGCATCGTTGGAAAACCCAGGCGGAAGCTAGAGGCGTCCAAATCAAATACATTTCCAAAATCCGTTCGCGCCGGCGCATCCATGGAAACGAGCCCGAACTTCGCCAAGCCCTCTCGAACCTAGTGATCAACTCCGCAGACGCCATCGAATCCGACGGAACAATTACGCTCGCCATCACCGACCAAGACGAGAACGTAAAGATCCAAATTTCGGATACAGGCAAAGGCATGCCTGAAGAGATTCGCTCTCAATGCCTCAACCCTTTCTACACCACCAAAGGCAATCTCGGAACCGGACTGGGTCTTTCCATCGTGACCGGCGTGGTGAAACGGCATGGCGGTGAAATCGAAGTAGACTCGGAAGAAGGTGTCGGCACTACGATCACCATCACCCTTCCCGCCGTGGAAGCCAGTTCTGAAAACGTCGAAGAACCCCTGCCTGCGGCGAGCGCCCCGAGCGACGCGCTGCGAATCCTGCTCGTCGACGACGAAGCGGTGCTTCTTGAAGTCACCTCCGAACTCCTCGGAAGCGGGGGACACGATGTAGACAAATTCGAGTCCGCCGAGGCCGCCCTGGACGCGTTTCGAAAGTCGTCCTACGATCTCGTTATCACCGACCGTGCCATGCCCAACATGAGCGGGGAGCAACTCGCCAGCGCCATCAAGGCAATCAATCCCGAAACTCCCGTCATCATGGCCACTGGCTTTGGAGAGACCGCCGACGATTCCGGGAACGCCAAATCCCCGGTCGATCTCGTACTCGCGAAACCGGTCCCCCTCGACCTCCTCAACAAAAAGCTCCTAGAGCTCACCTCCCGCAAGCTCAACTAGTTTGCTGGGGATACAAGCGAGGTTCCAACCAGTTTCACTTCAGAAGTCCTGCTCCCGCCCTGGCGGGATCCTGTTTCCATTACGCTCGGCGGGATGGAATTTGATCTCGAAGAGATCACTGTTAATAGATAGTCCTGCTAGAGCTTTAATCAGGGTGTTTTCAACAGTCGCCTTGCGGCGAAATGTCGCTTCGCGACAACACGATCCCGCCAGGGCGGGAACAGGACCCTTTTGCGGTTTCGTCTACTGAGAACTACAAGAAATACCCGCGTTGCTTGTCGCTGATTGGCAGCCCGCTTCGCTCCATCACTTTTAGCAAGTCCTCCCAAGCGGATCGCTTGTCGCGCTTGCTGTCATTGCGAAGCAAATACGACGGATGATAGGTCGCCAAGGTTGGAATACCTTCGAACGTTTTCCACTCCCCTTTAATCTCGCGCAAGCTTCGAAAAGAGCCCGCTCCAAGGAGGCCTTTCGCAGCAGTTGCGCCGAGGGCCACGATCAACTTCGGTTGAACCACCGCCACTTGCGCCTTCAAATAAGGCAGACAGAATTCGATTTCTTCCGGGGTCGGCGGCCGATTCCCGACTCGGGTCGGCAGTTGCGGTCTCCAGTTCATGATATTGCCGATGTAGACCTGCTCGCGCTCCAAGCCCATCGCCTTGATCATCTTGTTCAGGAGCTGTCCCGCTTTTCCCACAAAAGGCTCCCCTTGTTCCTCTTCGTCCGCGCCGGGCGCTTCGCCGCAAAAGAAAATATCCGCGTCGAGGTCGCCCACTCCCAGCACCGTCTTGTATCCAGGACGCGTGTTCTTCTTGCATACCGGGCAATTGAATACTTGTTCGCGCAGCACGTCCCAACGCTCTTGCTTGCTTCCCTCCGGAAGCACGACATCCGGCGGCGGGCCGAGCGACGATTGAGCGGCCGGCTTCTTCGCTTCCACCTTCGCCGGCTCCTCCTTCAAAATCCTATCGAATTCCTCCGGTGTTGCCGAACGAATCTTGTCAGGAATCGACTCCACCGCGGATTGAGCCTCGGACTGCCCGCCTGCGCCGCCCGCGAGTGACGCGCTTTTTATCCTCTGATCTAACAATCGTATAGACTCATCGGATACATACACATGGCTCACGCCGTCTTTACGAAGACGCTTGAGTTCGTCGACCACCGATTCCAGTTCAGACCGCATCGCTCCGCTCCTGTTGCATTAAGATCTTCTCGGCGTACTTCGCCAGCAAGTCGAACTCGAGATTGACCCAGTCCCCCTTCTTGCGCGTTCCCAGATTCGTGACTTGGAGCGTGTGAGGAATCAACCAGACGCTCAACACGTTCCCCTGTACTTCCGCCACGGTCAGGGAGATTCCGTCAATGGCAATGCATCCCTTGTAAACGAGGTACTGGAGAAACGAATCCGGCGCTTCCACCCGCAGCAGAACGTCGTTCCCTTTGTGGGCCAGCTCCAGGATTTTCCCCATTCCGTCGATGTGGCCCGTAAGAAAGTGGCCGCCAACGCGACCGTCGAATCGAAGGCTCCGCTCGAGATTCACCGACGAGCTCATTCCGACGTACTTTAAATTGGTAAGCCGGATCGTCTCCTCCAAAACGTCGAATTCCAATGCGCCTCCCGTCTGGCGAACCACTGACAAACAGCAGCCATTGACCGCGACGCTGTCTCCCAGCTTCAACCCCTTGCTCGCCGCATTCGCCCTGAGCTTGAGACGCCAAGCCTCGTCGTGGGGATGAAAACTCAATACTTCGCCTTTTTCTTCTACCAGACCGGTGAACATTGAACGGAATTAATCGGTATTCGAATCGCGAGCGCAATGGATTTTACGCGAACCAGAAAAGAAAAAGCCGAATCCCGCGCTCCGCGGAATCCGGCTTCGAAAATAACATTCGCCAGCGCCCTACGCGAGAGCCGGAACCTCAAACCCGGACCGGTACTTGCGCTTGAGCAGCTTGTTGGCGCCCTTCGCTTCCTTGCCGCCGACGAATTGCTCGGACTTCGGGTCGAACGCGAGCGTCTTGCCCAAACTCCATATCGCTTTGGACTGATCGACGCTCCACGCGTCCAACTGCACGTTCATACGGCTCAGCGCATCCTCCAGCAGCTTGTCCTTGGACGCGAAACGCTCGATCGTTTTGCCGTTCGCCTTCTCGCCTTGCAAGTAGGAGATGTTGCCCAGGTGGGCCAGGCTGCTCGACTTGTAGGCGCTTTCGAGGTGGGAGGCCACGTCGCTCTCGTTCCGGCTGTTGACCGCTTTGACGAAGGCCGGGAAATGGCCGGAACCGCGGTCGCCCTTGAAGGCACGCATCCGCTTCCCGTCGTTGTCGTAGACGAAACCGCCTCCGCGGCCGCCGCGGAATTCCCCGCCTTCGCAAGTGACGACAACCCCGATGCGGGACCCTTTGAAATTAGGGGCGTTGTTCAATTCCGGCTTCACCCACATGTTGCGCACTTCGAAAATGGCCGGGACGCCGCCCCAGTCGTAGGTCGTGATTCCCATATTAGGCGTGTTGCCCGCGTCGTTCCAACCGAAGCGGCCTCCGAACGACTGGACGGCTACCGGATGATCCGGGTCGCCCAGAATCCAGCGCATCAGGTCGAGCTCGTGCGGGCCTTGGTTGCCCAGGTCGCCGTTGCCGGTGTTGAAATCCCAGTGCCAGTCGTAGTGCAGCTCAGGGCGATACAAGTCCTGATGCTCCGCCGGACCGAGCCAAAGGTCGTAATTCACGGACTTAGGCGGCACGAGAGGAGTATTGATTTTTCCGATACTCGCACGGTTCTTGTAGCAAAGACCGCGGACCATCTTGATCTCGCCAATGTTGCCCGCATGGATCCACGGGAAGGCTTCATTCAAACCGATGTCGGAGCGGTTCTGAAAACCCGCCTGCACGATGCGGTTGTACTTCTTGGCCGCGGCGACCATCTGACGGCCTTCCCAGACCGTGTGGCAAACCGGCTTCTCCACGTACACGTCCTTGCCCGCCTCGCAGCCCCAGATCGTCTGCAGCGCGTGCCAGTGGTTGGGAGTCGTCAAAACGACCGCGTCCACGTCCTTGCGCTCCAGCAGGCGGCGGTAGTCCGTCTCCTGGCTCACAGTGAAGCCGTGG
>JANQSC010000074.1 GCA_028284235.1 Opitutaceae bacterium | reverse complement strand
TCGCCGATTAAAGTGGTACGCGAGCTGGGTTCAGAACGTCGTGAGACAGTTCGGTCCTCTATCCGCTGTGGGCGTAGGAAAATTGAGGGGTTCATTCTTCAGTACGAGAGGACCGAGAATGACGGACCGCTGGTGTTCCGGTTATCGTGTCAACGGTAGCGCCGGGTAGCTAAGTCCGGAATAGATAAGCGCTGAAAGCATCTAAGCGCCAAGCTACTCCCAAGATAAATTTTCCCTTGAGAGTCGTGGAAGACCACCACGTCGATAGGCTGGATGTGTAAGTACGGTAACGTATTGAGCTAACCAGTACTAATTACTCGATAGATTTAGTCGTGATATTCTAGGTTCTAGGCGCTTGTTTTACTTTCTGAAAAACGAGAAACGAGATTTTTAACTACGGGCGTATCGAAACGCCCGATACGAATTACACCATGAAGGCATGCGTTCTCTGGCAAGACGCAGGAAGAAGCCTCATTTAGACTTTTGGTGACTATAGGCGAGGTGCCCCACCCGTTCCCATCCCGAACACGGCCGTGAAAGCCTCAGCCGCCGATGGTAGTGAGACGCAATGTCTTGTGAGAGTAGGTTATTGCCAGATTATGGCCCGGTTTTCCGAGAGGAGAGCCGGGCCCCTTTTTTGTTTGGGACGAATGGCTTAGCGGGAAGCCGCTACTGCGCGAAGTAGTCGAACACCAGAACGCTTTCCACATTGGGGCGAACCAGTTTCCCGAAGGCGGCGTGGGCCGGGTGCGGTCCGTAGACGGCTCGGCCCGACTCGTCTTCGAATGTGACGAGAAAGCAGTGGGTTAGCCCATGATTCAACCCCTCGGGACTGTTGTTGTGGCCGCGCTCGAACGCTCGGATCTCAGGAATTTTGGACGGAAGAGCCGAGAAAGCGGCGTCGATTTCGGCGAGGATGGCCTCGTCAGTCCCGTCCTTGAACTGAAAAAGCACGACGTGCCGGAGCTTGCCCGCATTGTCCGACGCCCCTTGGCGTTCCGTGGCGAAGTAGTCCACGACCGTCACCTTCTCCAAGGACGGTCGCATGAGATCCACGAAGGCTTTGTGCTCGGGGTGGGGGAGATAAACCTCTCGAGCGGCCTCGTCTTCAAAGGTGACCAAAAAGCAGTGCGTGAATCCTTGCTCCTTGCCTTCGATACTGACGTCCCGGCCCCACTCGAACGCGGTGATGCCCGGGATTTTCGCGGGGAGGGCGGCAAACGCTTCTTCAATCGCTTTGATTTGGGATTCGCTCGCGCTGTCTTTCCATTTGAAAAGCACGACGTGGCGAAGGGGCGCGTCCGACGGTGAGGGTTCCGAATCTGAATTCATGGCGCAGCTACAGAATAGCGTTAGCAAGGATAGGGCTAGAAGAAAACGCGAGTACATAGGGGTGAGGAGGTTGCTCCGGACAGAATGCGAGAGAGATCCCCATAGATGCTCCGTTGCCGCGAGTTTTTCAAGAGCTAAACGGGAGGAGCGAGACGCTTCGTGTCCGTACCCCACTCTGCTACGCTCGTTACAGTCTTCGTGGCAGGGGCGATTCTTGAGCGAGTCGCGCGTCTGTTGGTTCCTTGTAGTTGGCGTCGACACGGGTGAGGAACCGCTTCTCGAAAGGTAGAATCACGGGATCCCTTCTCCGCAGTTTGTTTACCTCGCCTGGACTTAAATCCCGATAGCGATATCGACGGACGCGAACGAACCGTTTTAGCGCCTTCAACAGTCGACATCGAAGGGCGAGCCGATTTCTCATCAGGGAGCATGAGGGAGAAAGGGCGCAGACCGGATTGATCATGTGCCCCATCTTTTGGAAGTGTTTACGAGCTTCGATTGCGTTGGCGGATCTGGATTCGCTTTTGAACGACCAATCCGAGTTTCGCAGGACGCTGCTGCGACCTATGAATGTATCGGCAAAGTACATTGGAATAGATTTGTCCAGCAAGCACTCGGAGAGATCGTATTCATAGTGTGAATAAAAATTCTCGTACAATCGTATACTCTTCGGATCCCAGGCTCGACGATTTTGCAAGAACAACGGGCAGAGGAAGGCTGCGTTGGGATTGTTGTAGAAGTAACTCCTCATGTAATTGAAGTCTTCGCTCTCGAATTTTCTGACAAACTGGGCGTCGTCGCGGACGAACAGGAAAAACTCATCATTGCCTATCGACTGCCAAGCGAACTCGCGACTGGGGTAGCGCCCTTTTCGTTTGCGCGCGTTCACAATGTTGGCTCTGAGACGAAACGAAGAGAGGACTGCTTTCGTTTCAGGATCATCGCTCCGATTCTGCATAATGGTTACCTTCGCTTGCTCGAAATGTCTGAAGATCGAATCGACGCAGTCTTTCAGCAAGAGACCTCCATTGTCCGCAAAGACGAATATTCTCTCTATCATGGGTAAATTGACCGAGTTGAGTTAAGGATTGCTTGTGAGTTGGACTGGACCTCGGTCAATCGCAATTTGCGTGTGACGCGCATGTCAACGAAGGGCCGATGGCCGAAAAGGCGCCCTCAGGGCAGGCGCCGTGCATTTGAATTCCGGAAGAACAAAAATAAAATTGATTCCCCACGTCAATAGAGAACCGTTACAGGAGCCTTAATTTAGAGTGAAACAAACATGAATCGATTAATTAAAATAATTCACTGATGACATGGAATGTTGAGAATTTGGATACAAAGAACACTAAAGTAATTAGGTGTTGTAATAGTTGTCTACGTTCGCAATTAGGGTTATGCCTGATACATCATAATGGTAGGACTTTATATCTATGTCCTAGAAGAATCTTGAAATAGCGCGAATTGTCGATTTATCCGATACAGTCGAATGGAGGGCTCCGAATCTTATCAACTAACACCAAGCGACTCTGAAATTGCTCCAAGAGTGATACTGCCCAATCTCGGCCGCCGATTCTCGGGCGTGACTTCGACGCTCTTGCAAGTGCTTCCGCCGCAGATCGAAGCGATCCCGCTCGTTGTCTGGGGCGACGCCTTTGTCGACGCGGGCACTCCGACCGTTGATTTCCTCCAGTTGCTAAAAGCCACGAAAGCGCCGCTCCCGGGTGGGAAGCACTACGTGTTTCATGCCCGTAGAAATATTGAAATGCTTTGGGGGCTTGTATTGAAACGGGTTTTTAGACGCCGTTTGAAACTCGCGTTCACATCGACTGCCCAACGGTCGCACAGTCGCTATACGCGCTCGCTCATCCGACAAATGGACGCGATCATCACGACATCCGACCGGGCGGGCAGTTATCTTGAAAAAAAGGCGGACTATACTATTCCCCATGGCATTGATTTGGAAGCGTATCCGTTTGTTGATGACAAAGAGAACGCGTGGAAACAGGCTGGGTTGCCAGGCGAGCGTGGCGTTGGCATCTTTGGCCGAGTGCGACCGCAAAAGGGAATCGACTTGTTTGTGGACGCTTTGATCGAGAAGCTGCCGCGACATCCTGACTACACTGCCGTGATCGTCGGCAAGACGACGCCGAAGTTCGAGCCCTACGTCCGATCTCTCAAGGAGCGAATTCGAAAGGCGGGATTGGAGGAGCGTTTTCTATGGAAAGGGGAAGTCGAGTTTAGCGAGCTTCCGGCTTTGTATGGGGCGATGTCGATCGTCGCCGCCGTATCGCGTGTCGAGGGATTCGGATTGACGTGTTTGGAAGCCATGAGCGCGGGCGCTGCGGTGATCGCGAGTCGAACGGGCGGATTCGAACTCGTGGTGCGTGATGGAACGGACGGATGCATCGTAGATTGCGACAATGCTGCCCAGATCGCTCAGCGGTTTTCAGAAATGGCCGGCGATCCGCAACGACTGGCTCGAATGAGTCGATCGGCTCGAGAACGCGTCGAAGACGATTTTACCATCGAGCGGGAAGCGCTGGCCCTGGTCGAAGTGTATCGAGAGCTGGCGGGCTAGTCGGACCCGTTTGATTGCTGGTCGTAGAGACTTCGATACAGCTTGCAGCGGTCGTAGAGTTCCGCGTGCGGCCCCTCGTCGACAATCGCGCCTTTGTCGAAAACGATGATTTTCGTAGCGTTCCGGATAGTGCTGAACCGGTGGGCGATGATGAGGACTGTTTTCCCTACGACGAGCTTGTCCAACGCCTGCTGGACCATACTTTCGCTTTCGGAGTCGAGAGCGGAGGTCGCCTCGTCGAGTATCAATACCGGAGCGTCGCGCAGAAACGCTCGGGCGATGGCGATGCGCTGTTTCTGCCCTCCCGAAAGCCGCGCCCCGCGTTCCCCGACGATTGTATTGTACCCATCATCTTGGCTTTCAATAAAGTCGTGGGCGAACGCTTGCCGAGCGGCTTCCGTAACCTCTTCGTCCGTCGCGTCGAGTCTGCCGAGCCGTATGTTCTCGGCGATGGTGTCGTCGAAGAGGACCGGATCTTGCGAAACGATGGCGATGCGCCTCCTGAGGTCGGTCGTGCGAAACTGCCGCAGCTCGTGGCCGTCGAGAAGTAGTTGACCCTCGTCCGCGTCGTAGAAGCGGGCGACGAGATTGGCGAAGGTGCTTTTCCCCGCTCCGCTTGGACCGACGAGCGCGCAGACGGTGCCAGGTTCGATCGCGGCGGTAGCGTTTTTGAGGGCAGGGGAATCGCCGTAGGAGAACGACACGTTTTGAAACTCGATTTTCCCATGTATCTCATCCGGGGATACGGGATCTTCTGGTTCTGCAATGTGGATGGGTTCGGCGATGATCTCTCGGATGCGCCTGAGCGATTCGGAGCCTTTCCTGAGCTCGCCCGCGAGATAGCTGATTCGTTTGATCGGGGAATAGCTGAAATAGAGGGCGGCGAAAATGGCGATGAACACTTCGCCGCTGACGCCTTTGTAGTAGCCGACGACAAAGGCGGATGCGAGTCCGACTGACGAGATGACTTCCACAACGGGCGAGAGCGCGAAGGTGTATTTGACCACCTTCATCTGCGAATGGAACAATTCGCCCAGTCGCTCGCCGAACCGGCGTTTTTCCCGATCTTGGAGATTGAAGGCCCGCACTTCTTTTGCGGCGCCCAGGTTTTGGGAAAGGTCGTTGGTGACGCTGGAAAGCTCTTCCTGCTGGGTCTTGGCTTTCTGGCCGAGCTTCTGGGTGAGTTTGCGAACGGGAAAAATAACCAGGGGCAAGAGCGCGATGCTGAAGTAGATGTAGACAACGCCGTCGTGCTCCCAGCCTTTGTATGCGAGCATGGCGACGGCGCCGAGAAAGGTGAGCGGAGCGATGGCCAAGTCGCGGCCGGTGATCGTCAGCGCGTACTGCATTGCCTGCGTGTCCGCGGTGAGTCGAGCGATGAGGTCTCCCGTTTTCTTGGTTTGGAAAAACGCGAGCGGGAGTCGCTGGATGTGCGCGAAGAGCTCGGCCCTCAAGTCTCTTATCACGCTTAGTCCGGCGTAGTTGAGATGGTAAGTGCTCAGAAAGGTGCAGATGCCGATGGTGATGAAAAGCAGCGGGAAGATGCCGGCGATGAAAACGACTTCGCTCAGAGCCCGGTCTTGCTCGCCATTGAGGACAATCGCGAACAGCTTCTCCGCCCCCAGCGTGATCCCCGCGCCGGTGCACAGGCCTGCTACGCCTCCAATCACGAGCGCGAAGCGAACGCGCCGCCGGTAGGGGCGCAGCAATTCCAGGAATGACTTTAAGTCCTTGAGCATTGGGCGGTTTCAGACTGCGCCGGACGCGGCCGTTTTCAATCTTTTGATGACTTCACGTCGAGCGCGTCGCGAAGCCCGTCGCCCAGGAAGTTCATGGCGAACAGCGTTATCGAGAAAAACGAAGCGGGTACGAAAAGAAGCCACGGATAGGCGGTCATTTTTTGGGCGCCGTCGGATATAAGCGAGCCCCAGGAGGCGTCGGGCGGCTGCACTCCAAGTCCGAGAAAGCTGAGAATGGACTCGAGGATCATGATAGCGGGGATGGAAAGCGTCGCGTACACGACGATCGGCCCGAGAAGATTGGGTATCATGTGCTTGCGAATGATGGTAGGCGTGCTCACGCCGATCGCCTTGGCGGCCAGGGCGAATTCCTGCTCTTTCAGTTGCAGCACTTGATTTCGGGTGATTCGGGCCATGGTGAGCCACTCGACCGCGCCGATGGCGATAAATATCATGATGATGCTGCGGCCGAACACGACCATGAGGAGGATGACGAAGATGGTGAATGGAAGCGAATAGAGAATCTCGACGGCCCGCATCATAAACGCGTCGAGTCGCCCCCCTTGGTAACCGGAAATAGACCCGTAAGTCACTCCGATAAACAGCGAGATCATTGTCGCCAGAAATCCGACCCCGAGGGATATGCGCCCGCCCTGCATAATGCGGGCCATGACGTCGCGCCCGTGCCCGTCGGTTCCCATTACGTAGGTTGCGGTTGATCGCGAGTACTCCACCCCTTTGTATTCAAAAGGCTGATCATTCTCAACTTCGGCGAGAATCTCGGCCGTCAGATCGCGATTGCGCGTCTGGAAGTCCGCTTTCGAGATTTGATTCAGTTTTCCAAACGCGTCCTCGTATTCGAGAATTTCGGCGAAGGGCGGCGTGGCGCGCAGCGTTCGGTTTTGGTTGTCGGGCGCGTAGGGGTGAAAAAGCGGTCCAATGAAGCAAAAGAGGGTGATCCCTACGAATATCCAAAAACTGGCGACAGCCAAGTGGTTTTTGCGGAGCCGTAGCATCGCGTCGGTCCACAATGACCGCGGTGTCTCGGCGATGGACTCCATGGTTTCGATCGAAGGCGTTATGCGAGCGGATTTCATGCGGAATCAGGCCTTGCGCAGTTTCGGGTCGAGCGCCGTGTGGACGAGGTCGACGAGAAGATTGGCCCCGACAATGAGCGTGGCGTAGAAGATCGTCGTGCCGAGAATCATGAAGTAGTCCCGGTTCAGCGCTCCGTCGATGAAGTGGCGGCCCAGCCCCGGAACCTGGAAAACGGTTTCCACGACGAAGGAGCCGCTGATCATCCCGGCCATCGCGGGCCCGAGATAGGAGACTACTGGCATGATGCCGCCTCTCAAGGCGTGTTTGAACACAATCGTCTTCTCGGGCAGTCCTTTGGCTTTGGCAGTGCGAATGTAGTCGAGCCCGAGCGTTTCCAGCATGCCGGCCCGCGTCAGCCGAGCAATGTAGGCGGCGTAGGCGAGCCCGAGTGTGACCGCCGGCAGGACACGGTCTTCCCAGGAGAACCACCCGGCGACGTTGAACCAGCCGAGCCAAACGCCGAACACGAGTCCGAGGATCGGCCCGATCACGAAGGTCGGCATGCAAATCCCCACCATAGCGGTGCTCATGGGAGCGTAGTCGAGCACGGTGTTCTTACGCGACGCCGCGAGGATTCCCGCCGGGACGCCGACGAGTAGGGCGACGGTCATAGCTAGGAGACCGAGCTCAAGCGAAACGGGAAACGACTCGACAATAATGTCGTTTATTCGCCGACCTTCCTGCTTGAACGAGAGCCCGAGGTCGAACGTGGCGAGGTTCTTCAAGTAGAGTCCGTACTGAACGAGCAGCGGTTTATCGAGCCCGTAGTGAGCGGCAAGTTGCTGGCGGGTTTCCTCCCGCATCTCCCGTTCCGCGCTGAACGGGTCGCCCGGCGCGGTCATGACGAGGAAAAAGGTGATGGTGATAATCGCCCAGACGGTGGGGATGGCTTGGAGCAGGCGATTTAGGATGAAACTAAGCACTTAAGCGGCGATTTGTCTTTTAGCTCTGAATACGAGAAATCAGCGTGCGGCCGCTTTAGTTTTCGAAGCGGAGAAATTTGAAATGGTGGGCGTCGAGCTGCTTGGGGTTCCAGCCCTTCAAGCGAGGGTCGATAAGGAACGGCCTCCGGTACCAGTAGATGGGGATGCAAGGAAGCTCCTCCAGCATGATGCCTTCCGCGATTTCGAAATTGCGGTAGCGTTCCTCGATCGAATTCGCCTGGTAGCCTTTCCGCAAGAGCGAATCGTATTCAGGATTTGACCACCCGGTATCGTTTAGGCTGTCGTTTTCTTCCGTAATCCAGATTTGGAGGAAAGTGTCCGGATCCATGAAGTCGCCCACCCAGCCGGCTCGGGCGATGTCGTAGTCCATGCGGTTGCGCGTATCCAGATAGACTTTCCATTCCTGGTTGAATAGTTCGACGTCTATGTTGAGGGTTTCTTTCCACATTTGCTGGATCGCTTCGGCGATGGCCTGATGTCCAGAGTGGTTGTTGAAGAGGATCTGCTTAAGGGGGAAGCCCTCGCCGTTCGGAAAACCGGCTTCGGCGAGCAGTTCGCGGGCTTTGTCGGGATCGTAGCGCAAGGGCGTCGGCGGATCGTAGTTCGTGAACCCGGGAGGCGTGTACCCGGTGGCGGGCGTTTCACCGCGGCGGACCACATCGTCGGTGATCGACCGTCGGTCGAGCGCGAGCGAAAGCGCTTGCCGCACGCGGACGTCGTCGAGGGGTGGCCTCGTGGTGTTGATCATGTAGTAGTAGACGATGATGGCGGGGTCGTTGCGGTAGGTAGGCTCGCCTTTGTATTTGTCGATTAAGTCGGACGGGAGTTCCTTGGTGAGGTGAAGCTGGCCGTTTTCGAAGGACCGGTTCTCGGTGTGAAGATCGGAGATTGGAAAGAAGTAGATGCCTTCGAGGGCGACGTTGTCAGCGTCCCAGTATAGGGGATTCTTTCGGACTTTGATGATTTGGTTCGTCACCCACTCCTCTAAAACGAAGGGACCGGTTCCGACGTAGTTGCCGGGTCGGGTCCATTGGGAGATTCGATTGTCGATACCGCCAAAGGACTCGATCGTGTCTTGGTGGACTGGATACCAAGTGGGATGAGTGAGGACGCTGAGAAAGTGGGGGGAAGGACCTTCCAAGTTGAATTCGAGCGTTTTGTCGTCGACCGCTTTGACGCCCACCTGGGAAAAGTCGTCGATCTCTCCAGTGTGATAGGCCCGGGCGTTCTTCATGAGATAGAGCATGGAGGCGAACTCGGAAGCGAGCGCCTTGGAGAGCACGCGTTTGAAGCTGTAGACGAAATCGTCGGCGACCACGGGCGCGCCGTTGGACCACTGGGCGTCGCGGAGGTGGAAGATCCAACGCTGGGCGTTGTCGTGGCTTTCCCAGGATTCGGCGATGCCGGGCTCGGGCAGGCTGTCGTCGAATTCGTGGTAGGCGATCAGGCCTTCCGTCAATGACGCAATAATTGTGGCGTCTGGATGCCCGGTGAACAGGTGGGGGTCGATGGACTCGGGTTCGGCTCCGTTGCCAATGAGGAGGATTCCTTGCTCGGCGGCTTCATCGGCGTTGGGGATCCCTCCGCCACATCCGGACAATAAAATTGCGCCTAGGAAGGCAAGTGAAACGAGTTTGAATCGATCGGTGTATGTCATGGACTGAGTATTCGGCGTTTTATGGATTCGTTTTCAGTTGGACCCGTTTGTACGACCGCATGTCGATCGGCGCGGGGGGCCAGTTAGCGACGGAAGCGTCGATGTAATAGTCTTTGGTTTTCCAAATGAGTGGGATAATGGGAGATTGCGCAAGCAGGATAGACTCGGCTTCGGCCAGAAGGTTCAGCCGCTCGCTCGGTTCTTGTTCCAGAGAAGCCCGTTCGAGCAAGGCGTTGTAGTCCGGATTGGACCATCGCGCCCGGTTGGGCCGGTTGCGGCTGTTCCACATGTCGAGAAACGCGCTCGGGTCCTCGTAGTCGGCGCTCCAGGTCAGGTAGGACAGCTCGAAATCGCCCTCATTGAGGGAAGCGAAGAGCGTTTTCGCCTCCATATTCGTCACCGTGACTTCGATGCCGAGGGTTTCTTTCCACATGGCTTGCAGAGCTTCCGCCACCGCTCGAGAGGCGGGGATGTTGCTGACAATGAAATTCAGCTCCGGAATGTCCTGTCCGCTCGGAAACGCTTGCCTAAGGAGCGTTCGCGCGGCGTTTGGATCGTAGGATTCGGCAAGGGGCGGGGCGTAGTCGCCCAGGGCGTCGGGGGTGAAGGAAGTGGCGGGGTTGCCCGAGCGATTCACGTCGCGAGCGAGCGACCGCTTGTCGATGGCGCGAGCGAGCGCTTGTCGAAACCGGGGATTGGCGAGTTTGGGCGAATCGGTGTTGGCGAGGAGATAGGAGGTCGCAAGGAATGGGTCGGATTTCTTTATCGCGGGCGGCGCGAGGGGAGCGTCCAAGGCGGCTACGGGGATTTTGTCGGTTACGTGGAGCTGCCGGGATTGAAAGGCGCGATATTCAAGCTCGGCGTTTTCGTAGGGATAGAAATGTACTCCCTGCGGCGTAACGTTTTCGGCGTCCCAATAGGTCTTGGATCGGCTGGTTTCGATAATCGAATTGCGTACCCAAGAATCGAGTACGAAAGGCCCGTTCGAGATGATAGCGCCTTCCACAGCCCATGGATTGGAGCCCCGACTCAAACTGTCCCGCTCTTCCAGAACGCGAACGGGAACGGGAAGCCACGCGAAGTGCTTCAACTTTTGGAGAAAGTGCGGAGCGGGGCGACCGAGCGTGATCTCGAGTTGGCGGTCCGCGATCGCTTCGATTCCGACGGATTCGAAGTCGTCGAGTTCGCCGGACAAGTAGGCCCGGGCGTTTTTCAAGTCGAAGAATATTTCCGGATACGGGGCGCCGAATTCCGGATCGAGGGCCCGTTTTACCGAGCTCACAAAGTCCGCGGCCGTGACGGGTGAGCCGTCGCTCCAAAGCGCGTCGGCCCGGAGATGGAACACGTAGCGATTCGCGCTCTCGTCGAATTCCCAGCGGGTGGCGACGCCCGGAGCGATCGACTGTGGATTTTCGGGGTCGGGTGACACCAGACCTTCGAAAAGGGCGTAGAGGATGTGGGCTTCCGCCACGGTGGCCGCTACGTGCGGGTCGAGCGTGTTGGGCTCTTCGCCGTTCCCCAGAAGAAGGACGCCGTCTGCGTTTGCTTCGTCGATCGGAGAGGGGCGGTCGGAGCAGCTCGTTAGCAGTGCAAGAGCGAGAGTGAATCCGAATAGTAGTTGCAATCGCATGACAGTGGGTCGCTTATTGGCGCGTCAGCAGGCAGACCGCGTGGGCGGCTGCTCCTTCGCCGCACCCGAGTGAGCCGAGTCCTTCGTTGGTGGTCGCCTTGATTCCGATCTGCGAGGTTTCGACGCCGGCGCTGGCGGCGAGGGCGTTTTTCATCTCGTCCACGCGGGTGGCGATTTTCGGTTTCTCGGCGATCAAGGTCGCGTCGATGTTGGCGATTTCGTATCCTCTTTCGCTGAGCGTGTCCGCGACCTCGGATAGCAGCGTTTGCGAATCGATATTCTTGTATTTCGGATCTGTATTGGGAAAGTAATGACCGATATCGGGAAGTCCGGCGGCTCCGAGAAGCGCGTCGCATATGGCGTGAGTAAGGACGTCGGCATCCGAGTGCCCGTCGAGCCCGTAGGGTTCGTCGAATGTAACGCCTCCAATCACCAATGGGCGGCCTTCCTTGAAAGGGTGAATATCGTAGCCTTGTCCGATGCGGATTGAGTTCATTGGGCGCGGTGATTAAGGAGATGCTCGAACCAAAGGAGATCGTTTGGCTGCGTGAGTTTCGGATTGGGCGTGGCGCTTTCGATGAGCTGAACGGAAAGGTGTTGGTCCTCGATTGCGGAAAGATCGTCGGTGATTGTCTTCCCACTTTCAATAGTGGCTCGATAGGCGTCTCGAATGAGCTGGAATCGGAAGGCCTGCGGCGTTTCCATCGCCCGGATTTGGTCCCGATCCTGGGTCGCAAGTTGGAAACCGTCATCCGACGCGGGGGCAATTTGTTTGAGCGTGTCGACGACTTTCCGGGCGACGCAGGCGGCTCCGTAGTTGCGGGCGGCGACCGCGGCGCGATCGATCGTCGATGGATCAATGAGGGGGCGAGCGCCGTCGTGGATGAGGACGACGGGGCAATTCGGTTGGATCGCCGAAAAGCCTGCCCAGACCGAATCCTGGCGTTGAGCGCCGCCTTCGGCCCAATCGACGCGGGAAAAGCGGCTGTCGGGGACGAGGGGTTCCAGCAAATCGCGCTGGGCGGAGTCGCGGTAGACGATCGTCAGCGAATCGACGGTGGCGCTTTGGGAGAACGCTTCAAAACAGTACTGGATGAGCGGTTTGCCGTTTATGGGATGGAGGATTTTGTCGGGAATGCCTTCGCCCATTCGCGCGCCGGAGCCCCCTGCTAGAATGACGGCGGTTGCGAAGGAATCGGAATTCATGGCGGGGCGACGCGATTCCTAGCTAAGTTCCGATCGTATGCGAGCGACGACAGCGGCGGGATCGTCGGCTTGATAGATCGGGCGCCCGACGACGATAAAGTCGCTTCCGGCTTCGGCCGCCTTGGCGGGGGTCATGATTCGTTTTTGGTCGCCCGCGTCCGCTCCGGCCGGCCGCACGCCGGGGGTTACGAGCGTGATCGACGAGCCGAGCGTTTGCTTGAGTAGGGATACTTCGTGCGGGGAGCAGACGAGTCCGGTCATTCCGGAGTCTTGGGCGAGTCGGGCGAGCCGGGAAATCCGGTTCTCGACGGATTCGGCGATTCCCATTTCAGCAAGGCCGTTCGCGTCCATCGACGTGAGGACGGTCACGCCCAGCAGTTGCAAGTCGGGTTTGTGTTCTTGCTGGGCTTTGACGGCCCATTCCATCATTTCGCGTCCGCCGCAGGTGTGGAGGGTGAGCATGTGGATTGGTAGATCGCTGACGGAGGCGATGGCCTTGGCGACAGTGTTGGGAATGTCGTGGAGCTTGAGGTCGAGGAAGATCTTCTTTCCCAACGCTCCGATTTCGCGGACGTAGTCCGGGCCGTAGCGCGTGAACATCTGCAGCCCAATCTTGACCCACTCCAGTTCGCCTCCGGTTTTTTTGACGAGTTCGATCGCATCGGCTCGTTCTTCGATATCCAAGGCCAGGATTAGCTGGCAATTTCCAGTTTCGCGTGCTGTTGGCATTCTCTAATGTGACGTCTGAAGCCTTTTGGGCTCTCTTGAAAAGGCAATCGAATCTTGCTCCCGATGTGATTTAGAGGAGCAACCAGAGGTTGAGCGACACTGATCCGATTGCGAGAGCCGCGATCCACATCGTGCGACGCTTTCGACTCGCCGCAAACGCGAAACCGAGAAAAAGCGCCGGAATCGCAATCGGAATCCAGTAGCGCTGCCAGGGGATAATCTTGCCGACAGCGAGCACCAGTAGCAGAGCGCAAATGCCTCCGCCGAGCGTGTAGAAGAGCGGGTTGGCTCGAATCGAGCGGAGGTCCTTCAAAGCGATCAACGCGGGCCAGCAGGCTAAAAGGGTCTGAGTGCCGTACCGCTCCCAGCTAAACTGCGACCTGAATTGCGGAAGCTCGGAAAACGCTTTGGCTTTTTGCAGCGATTCGACGAGTCCCAGCTGGCTCCAGATCAAAGCGCAGAAACCGATCCCTAGAGCGCTGCTGGCCCACAGTACGCTTTTCTTGGCAGGCCCTTTTTGGTCCGTGGCGAGAAACATCCACAATGCGACGCAGGCCGGGAGCCCGAGCAACGCTAGATTGGACAGTCTGGTGACGCTCGCAGCGACGAGCGCGACGGTCAGGCCAGCCAAAGCCAATGCCGGATTTCGTGAGGATTCGCCCGCGATTCTCCAGATTAGGATCAGAGCCAGGAAACTGAAAAACAGACCGGCGGAATCGGTTTGGAAGCTGCCAGCGGCGTGCAGGAGATAGGGGCTCGTAAGGAAGCACGCGTAAACGGCAATCCATTCCCACGAGCGAATCGCGGCAAATCGCTTGCCGGCGTAGACAAATATGCCGAGGGCGCCGCCGGTAAACAACGCGACTAGAATCTGATACGCGGTCGCGGGGTCCGCTCCCAGGTACTGGACCAGACCGAGCGCCATTGGAACGAGGAACACCTGTCCATTTCGCCATTCCGAAAGGCGTTCGCGGAAGGCGTCCCATTCCAATTCGCCGCGAAGCAGTGTCAGCCAGTCGCGAGCCATCGCCGGGTATTCGTCCGGCCAGAAGTTCCCGTAAAATCGATCGACGGAGAGATCCCGAAGATAGCCGCCGATCATCAAAGCCAGCGCCCATACGATGACCGTGTCCGCGAGGAGGGTTTTGCCCGAGGCGAAAACCTCGTTTCGACTTGCGATTCGGAGCGCGAGAAGGAACGCGATCCCGCAGAGGACGTGGCCGGTGGGAAAGCCGCGTTGGCTGGCGAACCACAACATGCTTAGATCGGCGTGTTCAATTACGGTGTCGCCAAACGCGACTTGGCCGCTCGAAGCCTCGTCGGCCTGGTAGTGCAGATAAAACCCTTCGGATTCGGCGACCTCCGGCAGTTGGACGGTCAGTCGCAGCGCTCGGGCGTCCGAAAGCGAGAGATCGTCAAGCGTGACGAGCGCTCGCCCGTTGCGAAATTCGTTGTCGCTGAGGGCGATTTGCCTATCCGCCAGTCGTTTGCCGGTGTCGGCGTCTTCGAGCTCCACGCGTAGATTGCGAGCGACTTTCGTATCGGGCGAAATCGGGTGGTAGAAGAGCCAGAGTTTGTTCAGCGAACGGGTCGGCGCGGCGAATTCCCAAACGGCGATTTGCTCCCCGGCGATTTCGTGTGTGTATCCGATATCCAATCGGGATTCGCGGATCGCCCAGGAGGCGTTCAGTCGAGCCGCTATTTGCCAAATGCTGGAAACGGCGAACGCGAGGACCCAGAACAACAGAAGCCAGTTCGCCCGCGAGTTGCTAGTCATGGCGGGTGAATCCGCCGATTGCCAGCGTCAGAGTCGTGTCGTTGAAAGGAAGCATTTGCGCGATTGCGTTCTTGCGGGTTCCATGGGGATATCCAGCGTGGAGGGCGCTAATGGAAGATGGCCGAGATCGAAATTCCCAGTCCAGCTAAAATCAACCTCCTTCTGGCGATTACCGGCCGTCGGGAGGATGGGTTCCATTCGTTGACGAGTCTCGTCGCTCCCTTGGAATTCGGCGACCGGATCGCCATTCGGGCGGAGGAAGGAAACCCGAGCGTCGCGTTGAGTTCGAATTCCGAGAGCATTCCCGTGGACGAACGCAATCTCGCCTGGAAGGCGGCCCGCGGTTTTCTCGACCGGTTTCAAATTCGCGCGGCTGTGTCCGTCCACATCGACAAGCGTATCCCTGTGGGAGCCGGTTTGGGAGGCGGCAGCAGCAACGCGGCCTCGACCTTGATGGGGCTCTCGCAGTTGTTTGGAATCGACGACGACGCGAGCATCCGCTCGCTCGCGGAGTCGCTGGGTTCCGATTGCCCGCTCTTTCTCGACAGGTCGCCCTTGATAATGCGAGGGCGGGGCGAATTGCTGGAGAGTTTGGAGCCGGAAGCCCAAGCCCGGCTCCGCGGCCGTCGCATCGCTCTGTTCAAACCCAGTTTCGGAATCTCCACCGCGTGGGCGTATCAGGCCTTGGCGGCGCGGCCCGATCGCTATGCGGATGCGGACAACGCAGAGACGCGACTCGGCGCTTGGCAATGCGGCGAACTCCCGCTCGAGGACCTGCTGTTTAACAGCTTTTCCGAAGTAGCGGCCGCCAAGTATCCCGCCATTCCACTCGTTTTGGATCGGATAAGGGCTTCTGTAGGAGCGCCTTGCCTAATGTCGGGCAGCGGAAGCGCTTGCTTCGCCCTCGCGGATGCAGCCGATATCGAGCGTATTCGCTCCCTAGTGGGCGAATGTTGGGGACGAAACGCCTTTTTCCAGGAAACTCGCATCGCGGATATTTGATTGACGGCGGTCTGTGGGCTTTCATTTTGAAGCGCAGCGAAGGGGCGTGTGTCGCAATCTGCGAACCGCCCGTCGTTGTTTGAGATGGAACCGAGAAATGAAACCGAGAGAGAGTACATCGGGATTGCCGCGTCGCCGGGGATCGCCCATGGGCCGGTTTCACTGCTTCGCCAAAGAGAGATAACGGTTCCCAGCTACCGGATCCGTCCGGACCGGATGAGCGAGGAAATCAAGCGATTCGAGAACTCGCTGATCGCGACTCGGAAGCAGATCCAAGAGATCCGCGATGAAGTGCAGCAGAGCCTGGGAGAGAGCGAAGCCCGCATTTTTGACGCCCACCTTCTCGTTCTGGAAGACCAGGCTCTGATCGGCGAAACGATCAGCGAGATGGAATCGGCGAATCAAAACGTCGAGGCGGCGGTTTGGGCGGTGGGCAATCGCTACATCGACGCCTTCGGCCAAATCGACGACGAGTATCTCCGCGACCGGGCCAGCGACATCCGGGACGTGCTGCGGCGGCTTCTCAGCAATTTGACCGGCCAGTCCCTGGGCGACGGCGAAGGACCAGGCACGAAACACGTCGTGGTCGCTCACGAGATCGCTCCTTCGGATTCCGCTTGCATCGACAAGGACCACTTGCTCGGACTGGCGACCGACATCGGTGGCAAAACCGGCCACACCGTGATCGTTGCCCGCTCCATGAACATCCCCGCAGTGGTGGGGCTCGGCGACATTTCGAAAAAAGTAAGCCCGGGAGACGTCATCCTCATCGATGGATACGAAGGGCGGGTCGTGGTCAACCCGAGCGACGCCACTCTGTTCCGCTACGGGAAACTGAAAGACGAGCACAAGTCGTTCGAGGAGCGCATGATCGCGTCATCGCGTGGCGTGTCGCAGACCAAGGACGGACACAAGATTCGTCTGATGGCCAATATTGAATCGGAAAACGAGGCGCGTTCGGCCATCGAAATTGGAGCCGACGGTGTCGGCCTGTTCCGCACCGAGTACCTTTTTTTGAACGAGCGGCGATTGCCCACGGAGGAGGAACAGTATCAGGCGTACCGCAAAACGCTGGAAATCCTCGGCGATCTACCCGTGATTATCCGCACCCTGGACTTGGGCGGCGACAAGATGGCGACGATCCCCGGGTTGGCGATGCACGCCGAATCGAATCCGTTTCTTGGATACAGAGCGATACGTTACTGCCTGGACAGTATAGAACTCTTCAATACGCAATTGAGGGCGATCTTGAGGGCCAGCGCCCACGGCAACGCTCGCATGATGTACCCAATGATCAGCGGCGCCGCTGAACTCGCTCAGGCCAACGATTGCTTGGAAAGGGCCAAAGAGGAACTGCGCGAGGAAGGGCTTGCGTTCGACGAGGACATCCAAGTGGGCTCGATGATCGAGATCCCGAGCGCCGCGATCGCTTGCGACACCTTGGTGAGCGGCTCGTCTTTTTTCAGTATCGGTTCGAACGACCTCATTCAATACTTGATGGCTGTGGACCGATTGAACGACCGGGTCGCCCATTTGTACGAGCCAACGCATCCGGCGGTAATTCGGACCTTGGACATGATCGTGAAGGCGGGTCAGTGCGGCGGCGTGGACGTATCCATTTGCGGCGAGACGGCGGGCGATCCGATCATGGTTCCATTGCTCATCGGGCTGGGAATCGAGTCGCTGAGCATGTCTCCGGGACTACTGCCGAACGCCAAGTACGTGGTGCAGAACATGGAGCTGCAGGAAGCCAAAGACTTGGCGGCCATGGCGCTGTCGGAGCCGGACGGATCGGTGATTCTGGGCAAGCTCGTCGAGTTTTACGACGAACGCACCGCGTCCCTTCATTGAGCGTCGTGTCGCGACTGCGTGCCGCTAGCGCTTCACCCCGGTGGCGAGCAGGGTTTCGAAATTGGGCTCCTCCGCTTCGCGCGAAACTACGGAAACGGTCACATTTTCGAACCCGGCGTTCTTGAGCCAGGCGTGCAGCGTCTTCTCGGAGAATCCGAGCCAGGTGTCGGCGTACAGCTCGCGCGCTTTCTCGAACGTGTGTTCTTTGAGATCGAGTATGACGATTCTCCCTCCGGACCGAGCGATCCGGTACGCTTCGGCGATCGCTTTCTCAGGATGCTGCGCGTGGTGGAGCGCTTGGCTCAGCAGAGCAATGTCGACGGACGCGTCGGGAAGCGGGGCATCCTCAAGGTCGCCGAGCAAGTACTGCAAATTCTCGAGTTGGTTCGTCTCCGCCAGCGACTTGCCGACTTCGACCATTTTAGGCGAGTTGTCTACGCAGTAGACAGTCTCGGCCTGTCGGGCGATCAACTGGGAGATCATGCCTTCGCCGGCTCCGAGATCGGCGACCACCACCTTGGGCACGAAGTGGAGCAACATGTGGCCGATTCCTTCCCAGGATCTGCCGGGGCAGTAGTTTTTGCCGAGCCGGCCTGCGATCAAATTGAAGTAGTCCTCCGCTATTTTGCGCCGGTTTTGCAGGACGCGCTCGAGATTCTCGCGATCCTCGGCGCGTTCAGGCGATTGGGCGACAGAGCGAACGGCGGCGGCGATCAGAGCTTCCTCGGGTGCGGGGAGGGCGGCCTGGTAAGAGTAGTAGCTCCGTTTCCCTTCCCTCCGGTCGCTGACGAGCTCGGCCTGTCGGAGCAGCGCGAGTTGGGAGGAGATGCGCGACTGCGACATTCCCAACGCTTCTTGCAGTTCCGCGACGGACAGCTCCTCTTCCCGCAGCAAGGCGAGAATGCGCAGCCGCGTCGGCTCGGCCAGAATCTTCAGGGTTTCCCAGGCGGGTTTCATATTGGAAGTAAGAATGAAGGAGCTCGAATTACGAAGAAAAAAAATAGGTCCTATAAGTCTGATAAGACCTATAGGACCTATGGTAAAAAATATGCCTCAAGCGGCTACTTTGCTGCCAGGTCGACGTAGCGCTGGATCGATATGATCTTCAGCAGGCTGTCGACGCCTTCGATGTGCAATTCCACTTCGTCGTCGGGCGACTTGCCGAGGAGCGCCTTCCCGAGCGGCGTCTGGTAGGAGATCACTTGTTTTTCCGGATCGCTGTCCCAGGCGCCAAGGATCGTGTAGGTGACCTCCTTGTTGGTGGTCTCGTCCAGCAGGGAAACCACGCTGCCGATGCCGACCGTGTCGGTGCCGATCTCGCTGAAGTCGGTGATCTTGGCGCGCTGCAAGTCCATTTCCAGTTTGTTGCGCCGGGCGAGCAAGAGAGCCTGGTCTTGCTTGGCCATCTTGTATTCGGAATTCTCTTTCAAGTCGCCGTGTTCGCGAGCGACGCCGATGGCCTTGCTGTTTTCCGGGATTTGCTTGGTGACGAGGTCGTCGTACTCGGCGACGGCGTTGTCGTAGCTTTCGCGGGAAACGATGAGGCCGGTGGCCTTCGTCTCTTCGCCCGTTTCCAGTAGCGACTGGACCGCGGGGAAGATCTTGATGAAGCGGGCGAGGAGGGACTTTTTCGTCAGTTCCTCGAATCCTTGGTTGAGCAAGAGATTGTTGGCGAGGTCGCGCGCGGTTTCGGAGTCCGCCTCGGCGAGGAGGTCGGGAATGAGCTCCGCGTCTTCGCTGAGAATATCCGCCAGCGGTATCCGTCGAGAGGTTACAATTTGCAGCGCCTCGTAGTCGATCGCGTAGAAGATCGCGTTGAGCAAGCGCGGCTTGATCATCGGGCGGACCAGGTTTCCGAACTTGCGGGAGTTGCGGTTCTTCACGATCCAGAGTAGGACCGGCTCCTTGAGGTTCTGCTCGGTCTGCCAGCGTTCGAAGGTCTCGATGAGGTCCTTTTCGAATCCATTGAGAAGGAGGAAGTTGACGCAGTCCGTGGTGAATTTGCCGCTGCTGGACTTGAGCAGATTGAAGGAGATCTCCTTCCAGTCCGCCGGGTGGGCTTCCTTGATGAGCTCGAGCGCTCGGGACTGAAGCGTGGTGGCGAGTTCCTTCAATAGAGAATCGAGTCCCTCGACATCGCTGACCAGCTCGGTGAGGACTGGCTCGAATTCGGCGGTGTCGACTTCGAGAATCTTGGCGAGGTCGTTTCGGATCCACGCGCCGCGCAGCTTTTCGGCGGGGGAGAGCTGGTTACTCTCTTTAACGGCGGTGGCGACGCCGTGAAGGACGACTGCCAGCTGTTCCTTGATCTCGGGCTTCTCCTTGACGGTTTCCAGCAGCTTGTCGGCGATGAGGACGCGACGCTTGGCTGACTGCGTGGACTCGTATTCTTCGAGAAGCTCTTCCTCGATACTGACGGGCTCTTCGCGCAGAACGTACATCCCGGTCTTGCGGGGCGGGACGGCGATGCGCGGGTCTTTGGCCAGGATTTTCTTGGTGGCGGTCCACCACTTCTTGAATTTGACGGGATCCCCGATGACTTGGCCGAGGATGCTTTCGACTTCGGTGGCGCTGGTGGCGCCGTTGGGATACTGCTTGAGCAGTTCGACTACGAGGTCGGCCTGCTGGTTGGAGATCATTTCGGCGATGGCTTCCGGCTCGGATTCCTTGCGGGCGAGCAAGTGCTCGGGCGGGAGGACCTGCATCGTGACGACGCAGAAGCCAGGATCCATGCGGTGGCCTTCCTTTCCTTCGAAGTCGATAATCAACCGCGTGTTCGCGGCGTCGTACTCCTTGATTTGGCCGAAGCCCCAGCTCTGGTGGATACAGTAGCTTCCGGGCTGCATTGACTCGAGTTTGGCCTTGGCGGGCTTGAGCTCGGGTTTCCGCGTAATGAGTTCTAATACGGCTTCTTCGTTCATCTGAAGTGTTGAGACTAAATGTTTAAGACAGGCGGCTTTTTCGGCGGTTGTCAACGAACGACTCTCCTAATCCTCAGGCGAACTCTTGGCAGTGCCTCCCACCTTTTCCCCACTTAACTTTCCAACCTTGGAAAGTTAAGTGGGGATTCGAATGGCGTCGTCGACGAGGGAGGTTGTTTTTTCATCGCGTTCGTTTCGCTTTCAAGGGACGGAACGGTGTGGCCGGATCGAATCTTGTTGCTGGAGGGGCGGAATTGAATCTCGCTGGTTTGTCGACGGGGTATTTCCAGTGAATCCGGGGGTTGCGTGTCGATTGATGCAATGAATCTATGAGCGACACTTCCTGGAGCTGGGCGGCGGAATTGACGGCCCGTTTTCTCAAGCAGCCGGCCCGGCTGCCGCATTTGCTGGAACGGTTGCCGGAGTCTCTGGACTCAGGTCGGCGGCGGAGGTGCCAGTTCTTGCTCGCTGGGGTCGTGCGGAATCTGACTTTGCTGGAGTCCGCACTGGATGGCTTGTTGCGAAAGCGGCCGCGGCCGGGAATGTGGTCGGCCTTACTGGTGACAAGTTTCGAGATCTGGGCGGATCCGGGAAAGTCGGCCCAGATTGTGGATCACGCGGTGCGGCAAATCGCGAAGCGGTTCAGCCAGCGCGAGAAGGCCATGGCCAACGCGGTTCTCCGCAAAGTGGTTGCGGTCTTGGAGGCGGAACGCTCGGTTTCCCCGGGCGACGTGGATTTGCTCGCTCGCCGATTCAGTCATCCGCGCTGGCGCGTGGAACGTTGGGTAGACGCGTTTGGTTTGAATAACGCTCAATGCATGGCGGAGTGGAATCAGCGGGAGCCGGAGGTCTTTTTCTTTCCAACCAGTCCGAATTGCCCGGAGGATTTAGGGGAAGCGACGGATTGGGTGCCGTATCGAAAGTGGAGCGGAGGCGATTGGTCGGCGCTTTCGCGGGAACTGGATGCGGGGACGGTTTATATACAGAATCCGGCGGCGCGGCTTGCGACGGAATCGATTGCAAAGGGTTTCAAGACGGGCCGCGTCTTGGACCTCTGCGCGGCTCCAGGCGGGAAGAGTTTGCGCTTGGATCGGAATTTGGGGGCGGGGCTCGATGAGATCGTTGCGGTCGACCTGCCGGGGCCGCGGTTTGAGCAGTTCGAAGCGAACCTCTCCCGCTACGGCGCGAATCGGATTCGTTCGTTAGCGTCGGATCTCTTCGACTTGGAAACGGATACGTTGGGGGAGTTCGAGGCGGTTTTGCTGGACGCGCCGTGCAGCAATTCGGGAGTGATCCAGAAAAAGCCGGACGTGAAATGGCGTTTCCACGAGAGCGATTTCGAATCGGTAGTGGGATTGCAGGAACGGATGCTGGAGAAGGCGGCTTCGTTCGTTGCCCTCGACGGCGTGTTGGTTTACAGCACTTGCAGTATCGATCCGGAGGAGAACGCGGGAGTGGTGGATCGGTTTCTCGCGTCCGAGTTGGGATCGCAATTTGAGCGGACGGACAGTCACACGAGTCTGCCTTGGGAAACCGGGCACGACGGGGCGGGTGTGTGTCGGCTGAGGCGGATCGCCTAGTTGAATCGAGCCCACTATCCGTGCAACGGATACCCATCGACCGAGCATATGCGAGGGCGCTAGTGACGAGCGAGCGATGCGAGCAAGGAACGGTGTTCTTTTTTGTCATCGCTCTCCCGCTCGGCGGGATCGCTAGGATGCTGCGTTGCAGCAATTAAGGAGTCCTCGTCTTCGACGAGGCCAGTAAGGTTTCTTTGGAGAGGGATTTGATCCGACTTTAGTCTTTGACTGGGTCGGGGATGCGGCGGGACAGGACGACTGCGATGAGCACGACGACCGCGCCGGCGAAATAGAGTTGGGCCGAGCCGAATGCCCAGAATACGAGGCTGGCGATTATAGGGCCGACGGCGCGGGCGAGGGAGCCGATGGAGCGAAAGGCTCCCAGGGCTTTGCCTTGTTCGGATTCGCTGGCGAATAGCGATACGAGCGAGGTGAGCGTCGGGCTGCACAGTCCGACTCCGAACGCGAGGAAGGCGAGTCCAATGTACAGAGTTGGAATCGATGGGGCGAGTCCGAGGACTACGAGTCCGATGGCCACGAGCGCGAGTCCGGTTGAGGCGACTCGTTTCTCGCCGAGTTTCGGAGCGAGGCGTCGTACGAGTCCGCCTTGGACGAACGCGAGCACCAACCCGACGAAGATCATCATCCAGGTGTTTTCCACCGCAGTGAATCCGAAGCGGTCGGCTCCGAGGAAGGTGAGGGTGAACTCCATGCCGGCGAAGGCGAACATGAAGACGAAGTAGGTCAGGTTCGTTTTCCGAATAGCCGGCGGCATCGCTTCTTTGAGTCGGGCGATGGGGTTGCGCGATTCCGTCGCGTCGCGTCTTTCCGCGGGGAGCGACTCTTTGAATCGGGCTCGGACCCAGAAGAAGTTGAACAGGGCCAGAGCGGCTGCGACGAAGGCGACGACCGAAAAGGGATTGATTCCGAAGCGGGCCCAGTCGGGATTCGATTCGAGGAGATTGAATTGGCTGAACAAACCGCCGAGCGCAGGTCCTAGAATGAAGCCGAGTCCGAACGCGGCCCCGACTGCGCCCATTCCTTTGGAACGATTTTCTTTGGTGGTGATGTCCGCCACGGCGGCGGTGGCGACAGAGATATTGCCTGCCATGCAACCGCCGATGAAGCGAGCGGCGACGAGCAGAAGAAAGCTTCCGGCGAACCCCCAAAGAACGTAGCTGGCGAAGACCCCGAGAGTCGTGACGAGCAGAATGGAGCGTCGTCCCTTCCGATCGGACAATCCGCCCCAGATAGGAGCGAAGAAGAACTGCAGGACCGAATAGAGAGAGCCGAGGACGCCGCCGAAGAGAACGGGCGTGAAGCGGTCGCCGCCTCCGATCGACTCCGAGAACGCGTCGAGGGATTGGGTGAGACTGGCGAGGATGCCGCTTTGGCCGTAGTACTGGAGAATATCGGGAAGAAGCGGGAAGATGATGCTGAACCCGACGAGATCTATGAAGATCGTCAGAAAAATCACCCCCAGCGAAAGCGGCTTGGGGTGAGTTTTGGGCTGTTCGGTTTCGGCGCTCAAGAGCGTGGTTTATTGGCCGCTCGTCTGACTAGGGCAAGTGAATAGTCGCGACGGGATTCGGGGAGTTTTTATTTAACAGGATGCGCTCTCCCGTCAGGGACCCCGACGAAGTCGGTGGCTGCCCGCGATGCGGGAACAAGATGATCTTAATGATTAATTCTCATCCTGCTACCGACGAAGGAGGTATCCTGCGAGCGATCCCGCTGAGCGGGAGAGCGCATCCTGTTAACTCAATAGATCAAGAAACCAAAATCCCTTTCGCCAGGGCGTGGAGGTATTTGAGTTCGTCTCGTTTCAAGCCGTTACCGAAGCCGGTCTGGGCGTGGTCGGCGATCACGCGGACTTCTTGGGACGATCCGATCCGAACGGGCTTTCGACTGGTTTGCCCGCCATCGCTCTTGCCGACAAAAAACTCCTCGATCTCGTTGGAGGGGATGGTCGTGGTTTTCCGAAACGGCCATCCGCGGGTCACGCTGACCGATTCGCTGCTAACCGATACCGTCTGTCTCGCGAGGAAGGTATTTCCAACAAGGGCAAGGAGGACCAATGTCGGCACGCTGGAAAATAGGACAATGAACAGGACGACGAATACTCGGGACTCATGTTCGGAATCGAAATCGGAGAGCATAGGAAACGCGAAAACGGTGAGAAAGAAAATCTCGAACGCGGCGATTACCGCGAAGGCCACCGCGAAGCCGGCGTTGAACCCGGGAGGCGGAATTTCGAGCCGCAAACTGGATCCATCGTAGTCGACCCTCGTTTTCAGTTCGGCGGGCGGGTCCGGAATTTCGTTTCGCTCCAGTCCGGATTTGAATTTGTCTTTCACAGACATGTCGAGCGCATCCGGTTGGCGGATATGCGTCTTTCCGGACGATTCATCGTGAATGGGGAAGTCGAGGAATTTAGCGATTTCCTCCGCCTGGGTCCGCGACTTGTTTTTCTCCCGGTCTTCCGAAAGGTCGAACGAGTCGCCGCTGTCGCCATCCAGAATAACCGGATAGACGGTGTAGCTCGAGTTTTTCGTTCGACGAATCTTGGATGTGACGCGAACTCGATTGAATTCGGACAAGCTGCGCTCCTTCGCGTAAACGGTTGCGGACAGAACGCTCCAACGTTTCTGCACAGTTCGAGCCGCCCGATCGATGTCGATGTGAAGGCGTCCGAAAAGAATAGCTCCGCCCACGAGCATGAAGACTCCTCCGAACGGGATTCCGAAGTACCAGGGGATTTCGTCGCCCCCGCGCGTTTCCGCCGGAATGAAGGTGGCGACGACTACGCCGAGACCGGCGAGGAAGAAAGGGAGGCCGAAGAGGGAAGCGCAGCCCCCGCCGATTTTCGTTTGCCAGCGGTCTTGATTGATTTGGGTCAGGTGCATGTTTTTAGAGACTGTCCAATGAATCCATTCCTTCGCCCTTTCGCTCTATTCGAGTTCAGAATCCATTTGCTCACGTCGCAATACCTTACAGGTATTCCTCGGATCGCAGTCTGATTTCTGAACTCGAATATAGCTTCAATGGCTCGAAAGCGATTTATTGGACAGTCTCTTAGGCAGTTTGGGTACCTCTATGAAATCTGCAATATAGAACCGAGTTGAGCGAATGCGGGATACGCTGTCCTTACTTGAGATCGAGTTCGTCCAATTCGCTGACTGTCCAAGGGAGGACGCGGTCGGTGTGAGCATCGATGACGCCACGTATCTCCGATCTCGATACAAGATCCGCTTTGTTGCCCCAGGCGGTGCGAATATAGCTCATCACTTGAGCCAATCCGTCGCCTTCGAACTGAGGCATGACTCCGTGTCCGGGCATTACGCTGTTCCACGCTTCGCCCTTCACTTCAATCGGGCCGCTGATGCCGTGATGGATCATCAAGGCGAGACGTTCCTTCGATTGCGTCACCCAGTCGGATCCGTTGAGCGCCGGGGCGAGGCCGGGCATACCGTTGCCGTCGGCTTGGTGGCAGGCCATGCAAGTGGCGGTGTAGAGGGCTTTGCCCTTTTCAATGCGGGCGAGTTGTTTGCGGTTCAAGTTTGCAAGCGGATCGTCGCTGTCGCGACCGGACCAAGTGAAGGCGCGGTCGAGTCCTTGTTTCCAGTCGGCGGCTTCTTGGGGAAGCGAGTCGATCAGGGCGTAGAACGCGTCGGGCTTGAAGTCGACCTGGATGGGGCGCGACTCGGGACGTCCCGCTGTTGTGGCCAGGCCTGCGACGAGGGCGTCGGCTTTCCACTGATTCGCTTTGTCGGCTTCCAGCCACGGGAGAAGGGCGAAAAGAGAATCGGAGTCCTGTTTATTGAAGAGCACGGTTGCCAACTTTCCGAGGACCGCGGCTCGGCCTTCGCCTGAAATCCACTTGCTGTCGTTCATGACCGCCTCGATGAATCGCGTCTCGCGTCCGGATAAACTGGATACGAGCGCGTCTTCCATGTAGTCGCTGGGGAGGTCGGGATGGAACACGCGTTTGGCTTGGGAGACGACGAAGGCGTCGTCGCGCACGACGGCGAGCGTTTGGGCCGCCTGCAGGCGAACGCGAAAGAAGGAATCGTTGAATGCGTTTTCGTACGCGGAGAAAAGGGCGTCGTCCGGTCTCTCCTCGGCGAGCGCGGACTCGGCGACTCGAATCGCGTGGGTTCGTGTCCAGGGAGACGAATGGGCGAGGGCTTGGGCGGCGGTGGACGGAGACAGTTCGCCACGGCCTTCCAAGGTCCAGAGGGCGTGGATGGCGGGGATCTCACTGCCGTGGGTGGCGGTTCGAACCAGGGCTTCGCGGGCGTCTTCGCTCAGCGTACCCGCATCGACGAGCAAGCGTTGCGCGGTGTCGCGTATCCAGCCGTTTCTGCTTGCAAGCGCCTCGACTAACTCGACTTGAGAATATTCAGAGAGTCGTGGGGCGGCGCGGCTGGCGGAGCTGGACTCGTGGACCACGCGATAGATGCGCCCGAGGCCGACGGGCGTGTCGAGACCGCGCTCGAGAATTTGTTTACGGAGATAAGTGGTGACGAATACCTTGTGCTGGAGGATACCGCGGTACATGTCGACTATGTAGAGAAACCCGTCTGGTCCGGTGGCGACGTCGACGGGGCGGAAGCGTTCGTCGGTGGAGGCGAGGAATTCGATCTTTTCCCAGATCGGGTCGTCTTCAAGGCGTTTGCTGGCAACGATGCCCAGGCCATTGTTCTCGACCGCATAGCGCATGAGAAGATTGGCTCCCGGTTCCGGCACGAAGAGATTTCCGTAGTGGGTTTCGGGATACTGATCGCCGCGATAGATGGCTAAACCGGAGACTGCGGTGGCGGTGTTGAGTCGAAAGTCGTCGCGAAGGGTGGGTCCGCGGTAGCCGCGATTGACGCCGGGGTTGACGCGATTGGAAAAGACGTGTCGGGAGGACGCGATGTCTACGTTGATTCCGGCTTGTGGCGAGTATCCGGGATTGCGGCTGCCGTACTCGGGAGGATAGAAGTCGGCCCGGGCGGGATTGCTGTTGGAGTTGTTGTAGAGCCGTCCGTAGTCGTCCATAGCCAGTCCCCATTGACCGCGGCTGACGGTCTGTTCGACGCGCAGTTGGGAGCCGTCCCATTTGAAGCGGCGGTCGGACTTGGCGTTGTAGAGCCAGTTGTCGATGCCGCGACGAAGCCCGTTTTCGCGGTGCTCGACCGATCCGACGACCGCGTACTCGCCGACGTTTGTCTTGCGGTCTACGGTGAGATCGCCGTCGAGGTCCTGGCAAAACCAGAGCGCGGGCGGTTCGGCTACGAGAAGGCCGCCTTTGACGATGGCGATCGCCCGCGGGGCTACCAGGCCGTCGAGGACGACTGTGGATTTGTCCATGGCCCCGTCTTGATCGGTGTCTTCCAGAGCGACGATCCGGCCGACGGGAGCGTCCTCACCGTTTCCGTCGACATCGGGCATGTAGCCGCGCAGCTCGACAGCGTAGAGGCGCCCGTCCGCGTCCCAGGCGATCGCTATCGGATCGTGAACGAGCGGCTCGGAGGCGACGAGTTCAACTCGGAATCCTGAAGCGACCTGGAGAGACGCGAGCCCCTCTTCGGGAGTGAGGACGTTTGCCGGAGGAACGTCGATTTGCTTCCAATTCTCGTTTTGAACGTCGCCCGCTTTATCTTTCCGGTCGCCGGCCTGGGGAAACGCTATGGTGATGGCGAGTAGGGCGGCCACTATCGCGATGGCTGCGCGATGGGTGCGACGCAGGGGAACTTCTGTTGAGAGATGCATCTTAGTAATTGAGAGAAAAGGCCTAGTTTTCCAAAATAGGTAGGGTTCGGCGGCCCGGCGAGCCGTGATGGTTAGGCAATTCCTCAACTGGGCGCGGACCGCCTGGCAGTCGGTCCCTACCATTTGTCACGACTTTTGATTTCATAGATAACTATATGAAATTGGGAACCAAACACGTGTTGGATAAATGGCAAGTTCAGATTGTCTGAGGTGTGGGCTCTTGGCGAAGTTGGTTTACTACTTGTGTTTGTCGACGGTCACGCCGGGCCAGTTGTCGGTGCGGAAGGGGGTTAGGGGAAGGCCTTCGCGGCTGGTGACGTTGCAGACGGGGTTGTGGGCCCAGGCGTAGCGGACGGCAACGGGTTTTTTCACGGAGTCGCTCCACACTTCGACGGTGTTGGCGTCGACGATTTTGCCGGACGCCCAGACGAATTTCTGGTCGGAGCCTGCGATGGCGAAGCCGACCGGTTCGCGGGTGTCGAAGGTGTAGAGCCCGTTGGCGCCAACGTGGTCGAAGGTGAGGATGACTTTTGAGCCGTCTACGTTCATGGACTTGTATGTGGGGCTCTGATACCGGATGTCGTAGCCGTAGTCCTTGGCCAGAGCCCAGCGGGCGAGGCGAGCGGCGACGGTGCGCTTGTCGCGCGGGTGGATGTCGCGGCCTTCGCCGACGTCGATGATGACGGCTTCGCCGGTATTGGGCAATTTGCTCATGGTCATGGTTTGGGCCTCGCGAAGCTCGGCCCAGTCGGCGTCGCCGGGTTCGCTGACTTCGTCGCGGAAGTCGGCGAGCTGGACCCAGTAGAAGGGGAAGTCGCCTTGTCCCCATTCGTCGCGCCAATGCTGGATCATGAGCGGGAAGAGGTGGCGGTACTGGTAGGCGCGGCTGGCGTTGGCCTCGCCTTGGTACCAGATCGCTCCTTTGATACCGTATCCAATAGTTGGTTTCAAAACGCCGTTGTAGAGGTTGCCGGGGCGATGCTGACCGGCGAGAATATTCCGCGGGGTGCGAGGGCGATTGCCTTTCTTGCCGTCTTTTTCCCATTTGGCGAGATCGGCTTGGTACTGGGCGGTTTCCTTTTCGAAGTCGAAGGTGCGCTCCGTTTCCTCCCAGCGGTCGATGAGTTCCGCGTATCGCTTGTCGGACTCGAGCGCGTCGCGCCGTATCCAGGCTTCGGCGGCGGATCCGCCCCAGGCGTTGTCTACGAGGCCGACGGGAACGCCGAGCGCTTGGTGCAGCTGCAGCCCGAATCGGTAGCCAACGGCGGAGAACTGCGAGACGATTTCCGGGGAGCTGTGGGCCCATTCGCCGTCGAAGTCGCGTTGCGGTTCTTGGGTGCCGACTTGGGGGACGGAGATGAGCCGAACCTGGGAGGACTTGGCGCTGAGCGCCACGAGGTCGCCGTCGAAAGAGTTTTGCACGGGCCAAGCCATGTTGGACTGGCCGGAGCATATCCATACTTCCCCTACGAGCACGTCGTCGTAGTTGAGTGTGTTCTTTCCTTGGATCGCGAGTCGGTGCGGGCCTCCGGCGGGGAGTGGGTCGAGGGTGACGTTCCAGTCGCCGTTGCGGTCGGCTTGGGTGGAGTGTCTTTGTCCGGCGATGGTGACGGTTACTTTTTCCCGAGGCGCGCCCCATCCCCACACGGGGTTTTCCTGGTTGCGCTGCAGCACCATGTGGTCGCCGAATATCGATGGAGTGGATACGTCCGCTTGTGCAGCGAGGATGAGCAAGCTCGCGACTGAGATCGCTTTGATAAAGAGGTACAGTTTTTTCATGGGTTCAATCGTGGTTGCGAGAGGGTTGCGAAGCTAGCGTTTGGCGACGGTTTCGAGAAACTCCATGACGCGCACGTCGTAGGCTTTGTATCGGCCCATCCAGTCGGCAGAGAGTTCTTTTGTGTTGGAGGGCCAGATTTTAGCGGAGCGTTCGAAGACGGATTTGTCGAAGGGGTAGGCGTCGCGAACGTGGTCGAGGGCGTTGATGGCTTGCAGCCGGGCCATGACGTTGGCGTTGTTGAGCAGGACTTCGTTGAGTATCGGTCGCGGGTCTTTTGCGCCGATTCGGGCGAGGTGCTCGGCGGCGGCGATCCGGGTGGCGTCGATGGGGCTGCGGGTAAGGGCGTTGATGCGTTTGACCGCTCGTTCGTCCTCGGTTTTCAGAACCATGCAATTGACGAGAGCCCAGTACTGGACGACTGGGTTTTTGTGCGCGAGCAGGCGGGTGAGTTTGGGGAGGGCTTTGTCGCCTTTGTCGAGGAGGGCGTCGGCGGCTTGGAGAATTTCCTCGAGCGGGTACTGGTCTGGATCGCGGGCGATGGCGTAGGGGGTCTTGCCGGACCCGCGGCTCCATTCGATGAGAAGCGCTTCGGGAATGAAGCCGGAGTCGTGGATTCGGAGTAGGTGTTCTCGGTTGGCTTTGCGCATGCGCAGGAGGACGGCGCGGTGGGCGGGGTCTTCGGCGAGATTGTTGACTTCGTCTGGGTCGGTTTGGAGATCGAACAGCTCCTCAAGCGGGGCGGGTTCGAAGAAAGCGCTCTGGGCCTTGGTGGCTTTGCCGGAGCGGTAGAGGGCTTCCCATTCTACGGCGATGGGGTTGTCCCAGAGGTAGTTGACGTGTTGTCCGGTGGGGAGGTAGGCGAGGTAGTTGCGGATGTAATTGTAGCGTCCGTCCGTAACGCCGCGTTTGAAGTCGATTCGCTCGTCCGCCCGGGCTCGGAACGTGTAGGCGTATTCGGGCGCGGCGGAGCGCTTTTCGCCGAGGAAGGCGCGGCCCTGCATGTGCTTGGGGATGTCGGTGCCGACGAGGCTGAGGAGCGTCGGGGCGAAGTCGACGAAGCCAACGCGTTCGTCGGTTTCGCTGCCGGGGGCATGAGGTGTCAGGTGGGCCCATTTTTTGGGTACGCGGACGACGAGCGGGACGTTGGTTCCGCTGTTGTAGATGAAGCGTTTGGATCGGGGCATGACCCCTCCATGGTCGGAGTAGTAGAAAACGATGGTATCGTCGGCGAGGCCGGCGTCTTCGATTTCCTTCAGATATTTCGCTACGAATTGATCCATTTCGTGGATACGCGTGTAGTAGGCGGAGATACGCTCGCGGGTGGTTTCCGTATCCGGAAGGTAGGCGGGGACGCGCACTTTGGCGAGATCCACGTGGGCTTTGACGGTGTTGCGCGAGGGGTGCATGGAGCTCTCGTGCGTGAGGTTGGTGTTGAAGATGGCGAAGAAGGGTTTCCCTTTGGGCCGGTTTTTCCAGTGGGCGTTGCGACTGCTTTCGTCCCAGCCGGGGGTGTTTTGGTCGATGTTGTAGTCCTGCTTGCTGTTGTTGGTGGTGTAGTAGCCGGCGTCTTGCAGGTATTTGGGGTAGATCTTCATGAAGGCCGGGAGGGCGGCTTGGCTGCGCATGTGTTCGCCGCCGAAGGAGGGGGGATAGACTCCGGTAATGAGGGCCGTGCGGGCGGGTCCGCAGACGGCGGCGTTGGCGTAGGTGTTTCTGTAGATCACGCCGTCGGCGGCGAGCGCGTCGATGGCGGGCGTGTTTGCGAGCGGGTCGCCGAAGCAGCCAATATATGGGCTGTTGTCTTCGCTGACGATCCAGAGGATGTTCGGTTTTTCGGCGGTGGCTGCGGTTGCGAGCAGCAGAGCGAGGGCGGCGAGCGCGTAGGCGGGCTGAAATCTCATAGGGGTGTGGTTCGGGTTGAGCGCGTTGGTTTCCGAGCGTTTTCGCATCATTGGACAGTATCTGCCGATTGGAGCAAGATCTTACCGCGCCATCTGGGCGCTGAAGACGGTCTTGTAATGTACGGCCGAGCTCAGGTGGACTGGCGCTGGACGAGCTCGGGACGGACTAGGATGCGCTCGTGTTTGGGGAATCGAGGGGGCTCGCTAGAATCGGAACAGGCGAGGCGGATTCTCTCCGCGGTGATTTCCGCCATACGCTCGAAGTTCTGTTTCAGGTAGGTGAGCGGAGGGGTGGTGGCGAGTCCCTCGAAGGTTCCGTCGGCGCTGATAACTTTGAGATTCGAGGGGATGTCGACCTCGAGCCGTTTCAGAATGTTCAGGAGATCGATCGCGCTTTGCTTCTCGAGGCAAAAGACGGAGTCGCGCGAATCGAGCGACTGGGCGATTTGATTCAGGTCGACGATTCGCTGGTAGGGGCAGGACGGGTCGATCCAGTGTTCTAGTATGTCCTCGATGGCGCCGCCGTCTTCGAGCCATTGCGATTGGAATCCGAGTTTACGGAGTACGCGACGTTTTTCCTGGTTGGAGTAGGCGACGAGAGCGGGGGCGTTCGCTCCGCGTTCGCGCAGATGGCTCGCGGCGAGGCGACCGAGATGCTGGTTGTCGGTATCGATAGCCAGATTGGGGGTCCATTTTTCCGAGTTGATTATTCCGATGCTTGGAATTCCCGGATCAACGGTCGCCAGGCGCTCGGGATTTTCGAAATAGCCTCCGAAAACGACGCAGTCCATGGAGTGGAACCACTGCGGGTCGATGTTGCGGGCGTCGGTAGCGCACTGGAGATGGGTTCGAATTCCAAATCTGTTTTCGTTGTCGACCAAGTGTTTGTGGAAGCGCTGCAGGCCGGAAAACCGTATCGAGAATTCGCCTACCGCGATTAGACGCACGTCGAGTACGCGGAGGCGGCTTTCGGCGATGCTCGGATGGACTCGGTAGCGTCCGTTGTCGGTGGCTTCCAGGACGTTTGACTTTTCGAGCTCGACATAGGCCCGCCAAACGGCGTCGCGATTCACCTGGAAAAGTTCCGACGCTTTGCGGATTGAGGGGAGGTAGCTGCCGCGCGAGATTCTGCCCTTCTGGATGAGCTCCTTCGTTCGCTCGACGGCGATTTCTTGCTGGGTTGTGTGATTCGAGTAAGGGGCCTTCATAGGATGACGCCTTGCTAAGGACAAAGAGTTGGACTGCGGGCGCTGCCAATCTGCTGTTCGCGGGACGAAACTGCGAAACAGTGGCGACGGGCGGCGCGAATACGTCTAGCTAGAGTGCGTGGTTGGTTTCCGAAGAGGGGTGGATTATTGCGAGGCGATCTTCGCCATGGCAAGTGGAATGGCGCTCTTAAATCGGTTAATTGGCGCAGTATTTTTTCGTTGGCTGTTTGTTCGGGAGTTTCGACGTTCGATTGACGCGTTCTAAACCAGCGTCGGCGCGGGTGACGGGTCGCGGGCGCTGACTATGCGGATTCTCGTGGAACCAGTTCTGAAGGCACTAGAATTTTCTCAGTTTCGGATGTTCTCGGATCCGAACGCGTGCATAGCTGGCGGGCCTTTTCCGCGGCGATCGACGCCATCGTCTCGAATTGCTGTTTGACGTAGGTGAGTTTGGGGGAGGTTTGAAGCCCCTCGAAAGTACCGTCGGCGCTGATTACTTTAATGTCGTCCGGGACGCGGACGTCGATATGTTTCAAGATGGCAAGGAGGTCGATGGCGCTTTCCTTTTCGAGGCAGAAAACAGAGTCGCACCCCTCCAGGGATCGGGCGACTTCTTCGAGCTCGACGGCGCGGCGGAAGTTTCCAGGGTCGATCCAGAATTCCGGAATCTCTGCGGTGCTGGCGCCGTCTTCCACCCATTTCGCTTGGAAGCCGATTTTACGCAGCAAGTGACGACGCTCCTGGTTGGCGTAGGCGACGACCGCGGGAGCGGCGGCGCCCGCCTCGATCAGTCGTTTCGCGGCGAGTCGCCCCATTTGCGGGTTGTCGGTGTCGATGGAGACGCTGGGCTGCCACTCGTTGGAGGCGATCACGCCGACGGTGGGGATTTTCTTGGCGAGCGCGTCGAGAATTTTGGAGTGGGCGAAATAGCCGCCGAGTATCAGGAAGTCCATGTCTTCGAGCCATTCGGGTTGGATGTCTTCCGCGTCCATGACGCATTTCAAGTGGGTTCGAATCCCAAATTCAGATTGCTTGTCAGTAAGTGTTTGGTGAAAACGCTGCAATCCGGAGAATCGGATCGAGTCTTCGCCAACCGTAATAAGACGCGCGTCGAGCATTCTCAAGTGTTTGTCAGCGAAGCTGCTTTGTATGACGTATCGGCGATTCTCCGTCGCCTTGATGTACCCCTCCGACTCGAGTTCCCGGTAGGCTTTCCAGACTGCGTCCCGATTGAATCCGATTGCCTCGGATACTTTTCGAATTGGAGGCATGTACCCGTCCCTCAATAACTTACCGCTGTGGATGAGGTCTTTGACGCGTTCCTTTGCAAGCTCTCTTTGCGAACGCATATTGGCGAGTGTGAAGCTTTCTGAGTTGGAGGGCATGGGGTTCCGTAGAGGAGGCGATTTGCTGACAAGAACAGACAGTTTTGGTTCCGGGAGGCGATCGAGCAATCTTTTTTACGTGCATTGTTCGCAGGCGCAGGAGCGGCTCTATGACACTTTTCTAATGCGCGAATGTTGGACTCGGGGCTTGACGAACGTGGCGGGACTAACAAATACTGACGGCAATCAACCTACACATTCCCATTTTTTAGACTATCCTATCCCTACGCTCGTCTCTACCCCGGACTCCTCCCACGCGCCCACGCGTCGTCGCATCCAGTAGAGTCGAGCAACTGACGTCTCGTACAATCAATGCTGCCGCAATCCTTTGTGCTGACAAAAGCTGACAAAAGCCGACACATCGCTTCAAACTAGCGGCATTCGCACTTCCCCTCACGACTCTCTCTCTATTCCTAACCCAATCCATTCTATCCCTAATCTTAAACTGACAAATTCGGACTAAAACTAGAACTACCCACTATGATGAAACTAAACCTACCCAGACTGGCGCTCGCTGGTCTTTTAACGACGGGGCTGTGCGTACAGGCCCAGGACGACGATGACGAGGAAGTCATCGAGTTGTCTCCGTTCGCGGTTGATGCCAAGGACGACCAAGGTTATCGGGCGACTACCACATTGGCGGGGTCGCGTGTTCGCTCTAACATCGGTGACTTGGGGGCGTCTATCGCTGTCATCACCGAAGAGTTCATGGAAGACACTGGCGCGACGGACGGCGAGTCTTTGCTTCAGTTTGTCGGCAACATGGAAGTTGGCGGCGCGCTTGGTAACTTCTCGAACTCCGACGGCGGCAACGGCACGGTGGAATCCCGCGTCAACCCGCAACGTGGTCAACGCGTACGTGGTTTGGTGAGCGCGAATTTGACCCGCGACTACTTCCAGACCGACATCCCGTTTGATTCCTACAACACCACTCGCGTGGTTGTGAATCGCGGCCCGAACTCGATTCTGTTTGGATTGGGTTCTCCCGGGGGTGTTATCAACAACAATCTCAAGCGCGCCTACATCGGCCAGGACTCGACTGAAGTTTCGTTCCGTTTCGACCATCGTGGCTCGGCTCGGGCTACCTTCGACGTAGCTCGCACGCTCGTTGAGGATCGCCTCGCGATCCGTGTGGCCGGCCTGCGCGAGGAGCAGAAGTACAAGCAGAAGCCTGCCTTCACTGACGACACGCGTATCTACCTGGCGTGGGAAGCGACCGTCTTCAAGAATGAGAATTCGAACTGGCTGGGACGCACCTCGTTGCGAGGCAGCTACGAAAACGGCAAAATCGAAGCCAACCCGCCGGACGTCGTTCCTCCCACGGACCGCTTTTCGTCCTGGTGGAACGGCCTGGGAACCCAGGAAGAAATCAATGCGATTCTCTCTGTTCCCGGAACCGATCTGAGCGACATCAACAACGGCGCCTTGACGCAGGCGAACGTACGAGCGCTTCTCGACGCGGGCATTGAAACGATTCCCGATAGCTGGACCGGCACTCGGGACGAATTCATCGCTCAAGAAGGCCAGTTCATTCCGCGCACGACGATCAACCGTTTCCTGAGAGGCAACCCTCTCGGCAACGACCCCACGGACGGCGGACGCAACAACAGCGTTCAAGGCACTCCGTACTTCCTCTTCCCTGCGATCAACTTCAATTCGCCCGACGACCAAGTTCCTGGCTGGGACACGGATCCGCTTCTGTCCGACGCGCTCGGCGGCTTCGGCATCCAAGGCATCATGGGCCGCTGGCGTCCAAGTGGCTTCGCTACGCAGGACGTTCGCTGGTCGACCGCGGCCACTGGTGGTACTGGCTTCTCCGCCAAGTCTCTCCGCAACCGCAACGTGTTCGACTACCACAACCTGTTGTTCATGGGCACGACCAACGACATCACGACCGAGTTCGACATGAACCAAGTCTTCTTGGTGCAGGAGCTCTTCAATGGTAACGCTGGTATCGAGCTCGCCTTCGATACGCAGAATCGCGACCAGTTCGAGTTCACCCCGTTCGACACGGGCGACCGCAAGGCGATTCAGCTGGACATCACGGAGAACCTCTCACCCGGTGACGAGAACTTCGACGGTATCCCCGATCGTCTCTTCAACGAGAACTTGGGACGTCCGGTTATTCGCTGGAACGACAACTTCTCTCGCACCCGCCGCAACGAGCAGGACACCTTCCGCGCGACCGCGTTCGCGACCTTGGATTTCCAGAACGTCTTCCAAAACGACGGCCTCGGAAAAATCTTCGGCAAGCACACCTTCACGGGTCTCTACGAGGATCGTGAGAACGTCAATCTGCAGCGCCAGATCCGTGGATCCTGGTGGGCGGACAATAGCAAGTGGCCGGGCGCCGCTGAGATTTCCAATGGTCTGAGCGACAACTTCCGCCGTATTGTTAAGACTCAAGTCTACCTCGGCCCGGACGCGCGTAGTTTCCAAAGCGCGGACGACGTTCGTATCAGTGGCGTGCTGCAGACTCCATTCCCGAAGATCGGCGACGAGTACGGCATCTGGTACTTCGACAACGCGCTGAAGCAAGACCAGCAAGCGATCTGGCGCATCATCGAGAACGAAGGCCCAGCAAACTTCAACAAGAGCCAGCTCGAGTCTGAAGCTTGGAGTATCCAAAGCTCGTTCTTCGCAAACAACCTGGTTCTTCTCTACGCGGAACGTTCGGATACGCAGGACGCGTTCCTCGCTCCGAATCCTGGCGGCTATGGTGAAGCGGGCCCCAACGGCGCGACTCGCTTGGACCTCCCCGGCACCAACGAAGTGGACGGTACCTACAATGCGGACTTGCTCTACTTCCCGACGACTCCGAACAGCATCAATACTGGTGACACGAGCACCAAGAGCGCTGTCCTGAAGTTCCCCGAGGAGTACCTCTTCGATCTTCCTTTCGGAATGGACGCCCAGTTCCACTACTACGAAGCGGACAGTTTCCAGCCTGCCGGTGTATCGGTGAATATCCTGAACCAGCCTTTGGACCCGCCTTTGGGTGTGACCGAAGAAAAGGGATTCCAGCTGACCTTCGCGGAAGGCCGCGTGTCCCTCCGCTACAACGAGTTCGAAACTTCGCTTAACAACGATCGCACGAACCTGAATGGAGGTTTGGCAGGCATTGGCAACCGCATCGGCTTCTACCTAGACCGTATCACGTCAGCGGAGAACGACCCGTCCACCAACCTGTTCCCGGATGGCTACACGCCTGATCCGAACGTGACCGGAAACTACGCGGACTTCTTCATCAATCCCGGAAACTACGACGATGGAGGCGACCCAGTTGCGAGTGACGCGGCTAAAAAGCCCGACACCTCTCCTGACAATCGCCAGCGCCTCAGCGGCACCGGCGCGGACTTGATTGGAGCTGCGAGCTTCCAGGACTACTACGACGCTATCATTGGCGCCGTTCTTCCTGAGCTTCAAGCGATCCGCAACCACCGTGTCGAGACGCTGGAAAGTGGCGAGCGCGTCGACTTGAGCGATCCGCAACCCGGATTGAACTCCACCCGTTCTTTCGTTTCAGAAGGTAAGGAAGTCGACATTATCGGCCAAGTGACCAAGAACCTGACGCTGTCGGCCAACGTGGCCCAGCAGAAGACGGTTACTTCCAATACCGCTCCCGTCGCCTACGATATAGCCTTCCGCCAGGCGGATGCGCTGAAGCAGCCGATTGGCCCATTCGGTTACAGCCTGTGGGAATTGCGTGGTTCTCCGTTCCAACGCGAGTCCGACCAGATCGGTCAGCGTTTCCAGAACCAGCTCAACAATATCATCCTGGCCCGCGCCCTCGACGGCACGCAGCTTCCTGAGCAACGCGAGTGGCGTGTGAACGTCACGGCTCGTTACGACTTCCTGGATGGCGCGTTGAAGGGCGTCCAAGTCGGCGGCAGCTTGCGCTACCAAGACAAGATCGCGGGTGGCTACCCGAACCTCTTGGACGAAAACGACAACGTCATTCCGGACATAGCGAACCCATGGTTCGGACCGGACGACATCAACGGCGACATCTTCTTCCGCTACAGCCGCCCGATCATGAACGGCAAGGCGAACTGGAGAATCCAGTTGAACGCTCGAAACCTCTACCGCAAGAATGGCGACGAGGATATTCCAATCGAGTTCAATCCGGACGGAGCCGTCACCTACGTGCGTGTTCCTGTAGAGCAGCAGTGGTTCTTGACGAACACCTTCTCGTTCTAGTCGGTTAGCGCCAGACAAACCTTTCGAGACCCTCGCTTCGCGGCGAGGGTCTTTTTTTGTATCTAGGAGAGTGCCTAGTTAATCGGAATCAGCCACCCGAACGATCGGTGTAAGAATCATACTCATAATCCAACTCTTACTCATAATCATCCCGGTCCCTTCCTGTTTTTGATTGTGATTAAGAGTAGGAATATGAGTATGAAATAGCTGTGAGGGCGGAAGCGAATCGCTGTTCAATTCCCCTCTAGCAGTGGCACTGTGAGACTTGCGCAGTGCAGGAATCCCAAGTCCGCGACCATTGAATCGCAGTTGATCCAATGGATATCCGCTTCTGGCCATGCGGAGCGATAGACTTGCTCGACCTCGTTCTCCCATTCCGCCAGTTGGGCGCTTTCACTCGAATCGGAAGCGGTGAACCGCGGCACGAGAAACGCCTGCCTTCCATCTTTGGCGTGAAGGAACACGCTGTTGATGTAGGAGCGGTATCGGGTTACCGGTTCCGAGTAACGGTCGATGTAGGCGTCGAGCGGCAATTGCCCGTATCGACGCAATACGGCGTCCAGCGTCTCCGGGGTGCTGAAGTCGGCGGAAGGCAGCTCTTGCTGGATGGCGGACAGGACGCGCTGCTCGAGTTCGATCGACTGAGTAGCGGTGATCCGATTGACCTCGTCCTTCGTCGCAAGCCCTTTGTCGAGGGCGACCGCTTTCACGAAGGCCTGTTTCGCCTCCGCGACGATATCCTCTTTGCTTTTGAATAGAATGGGCGGCATGGGCGCCTTCAAAATTTCCAGATCGGGAAAGTGATTCCGCAGGTAGCGTTCGTTCGCTTCCAGAGTCGAGCGTACGCTGCGATTCAGGTCGGCGAGGTAGGGATTAATTTCCGGTTCGGGCGAGGCTTTGAAGTCCGGTAGGACGACGGTGTCGGCATCCAGGAACTTCACGATCATGTCGAGGTGGGGAACGGCGCGTCCGGGGAGGGCTTCCAGGATGTGCAAGCGCTGGGCTCCAAAATAGCGTCGAAACACGTCTTGAAGTTCTGAATACTGTCCGCCGTTTCGTACGAGCGTTTGCCTCGAGATGAAAATATTCCCGCGACTGTCGCTGACGAAATCGCCGCCGTCCATTGAGACTGGCGGGCGAACGATCTCGATGGGGGTTTCGTATTCAGCTTGCAGGGTAGCGACCACTTCCGCCGGCATCGCGTCGCCGTGGAGATTGAAAAAGTCCCTGAGCGGATCGAGCGGTTCATCGAGTTGGAGCGCGTCTTCCTCGAGTGCTTTCATCTCGTCACGAAAAACCATATCGATGGCTATGGGGCGATTGCTCGTGTCGAATCCGAAAATCGGTCCGAAATCCCGGGCCCAGCGCAGCAGCGACCGCGAGTCGACGAAGCGCGTCTTCTCCAAGATGGCCTCGATCCTGGGATGATGTTGTATCAAGGACAAGAAGTGGGCGTACTGCGCGTGCTTTTCCTGATCGCCGAAAACGTGGATGTCTAGGTAGGGGTGGGCGGCGTCGAGAACGCTGACGAAGTTGCGGGCGATCTCGAGATCCTCCATGGCCTCGGGGTAGGAAACGCTGAGAATCAACGCTTGTTGCGGCTCCCACTCGTTCGCTAGCCGGGAGAGTTCCGTGGGCGGTGTAATTTTGAAGTGCAGGTCGGATCCATGCGACGCGGTGGTAAGCGCTCTGTCCGAAGCTGAGAGGGCGAGTGTACTGGAAATTGCGAGCGCCAGCGCGAGCCCGCCGAGCGTATTTGCGTTCCCGAGGAGGAGATCCGTTCTAAAAGGGCTCATTCGCATACGGTTGCATGAAAGGGAGGTCGCGCCAACGACGTTTCCGAACTAGCAGCATGCTCGATTCTATGCCGAAGCCGGCGATTGCAAGCGAGATCGATTTCCTGCCGCTTCATTCGCTCGCCGGGGGAGCGTGCACGCGCGTCCCGTGCTGGAAGCGTTTTCGGTAGACGCGGGGCGACTCGCCGATGGCGTTGCTGAAGAATCGGGAGAAGGCGGAGAGCGTGGTGAACCCGAGCTCGAAGGCGATGTCGGTCAGGCTCAAGTTCGGGTTTTGAAGAAAGAGGATGGCTTGGTGGGCTCGGTAGTTTTTCAGATACGCGCCCAGACTGATGTTGAAGTGCTGGCGGAAGTGGGCTCGCAAGTTGCTCTCGGACATGTGCAGGGCTTGGGCGATTTCCGCGACGCCTTGCAGCGAGTCGGAGTTTTGAGCGAGGTATTCTTGTATTGAGTTTATCAATTCAGTGGACGCGCGGGCGGCGGTCTTGCGCTGAGAGATGGCCGTTTTCGGCCCTCCTTTGAGACGCTCTCGGAGATGGTTGACGAGCGCCGCAGTCTGGAGGATCAAGCGGCGGTTAGTTCGGGGCGTGTCCGGGCCGCGGTAGTCCTCGATAATCCGGTTGAGCTGTTCGATCGCCCGGACGTCCAACTGGATGATTCGGTTGCGAAAAGAATCCATCACGACCGGATTCTCTAGCTCGAAAGTGATCAGGAGCCAGACGATGTTGGGGTCGGCTATCTCGGAGTAGTAGTGGAACTGGTAGGGGAATATGAGGAAACCCTGGTCGGGCTGCAGGCGCCACTGGATGCCGTCGACGGAAATCGACCCTTCCGTCATGAGATTGAACACCAGCACGAACCGGTGGTGCGGGTAGGAGTCGAAGCTGCGCCGCTGCAGCTCGTTCGAGCTCCTGCGGGAGAACAGAATGATGTTACTCGGGATACTGACGTCGGCCGCCGAGCGCCCCTTGAAGTAGTCGTCCGGAGGGCCGAGTTCGAGCGCGTTCTGTATGAGTGGGAAACGCATTTTAGCAAAAGTGCAAAGTAATGAGCAAACTTTGGAAAGTTTTTGCTATATGAACAATGCGATAATGGGCTAACTATCGAACTATGTCCCGAGAAGAAGAGCAATTTGAGAAGATTTCGACCCGGGTGTTCCGGGGTTCGGAGGAAGCGGTGAAGGTGGTGGCCGGCGAGATTGCCGCCTTGATTCGGGAGCGGGCCGAGGACGGACGCAATGCCGTACTCGGACTGGCGACGGGCTCGACTCCCGTTCCGGTTTATCGCGAATTGGTGCGGATCCACAAGGAGGAGGGCCTGAGCTTCCGCAACGTGGTCACCTTCAATTTGGACGAGTACTACGGATTGGCGGACGAGCATCCGGAGAGCTACCACCAGTTCATGTGGGAACGCTTGTTTCAGCACGTGGACATCCCTCGCGAGCAGGTTCACGTTCCGTCTGGAACGGTCGAGCGTTCCGAGGTGTATGCGTATTGCGACTCGTACGATCAAGCCATCGAGGATGCAGGCGGTCTGGACTACCAGATTCTGGGGATCGGCCGCACGGGGCACATCGGATTCAACGAGCCGGGCTCCGCTCGCGACTCGAAAACGCGTCTGGTTACGCTCGACTCGTTGACGCGCGTCGACGCGGCGCGCGACTTTCTCGGCGAGGCGAATGTCCCGCTCTACGCCATAACCATGGGGGTGGGCACGATTTTGAAAGCCCGCCGCCTGGTATTGATGGCTTGGGGACAATCCAAAGCGGAAGTGGTCCGCGATGCCGTGGAAGGCGTTCCGAACGAGAATTTGCCGGCCAGTTTGCTGCAGGGGCATGGCGATGTCCGCTTCTTCATCGACTCAACTGCATCCGAAGAATTGATACGGTTTCGCCTTCCTTGGCTAGTGGGTTCGGTCGACTGGGATCCGAAGATGGTCCGCAAGGCGGTGCTGTGGTTGTCGGATACGGTGGGCAAGCCCATCCTGAAGCTACAGGAGTCGGACTACAATGAGAATGGCCTGGGAGAACTGCTCATCCACTCGGGCCCCGCCTACGATTTGAATATCGCCGTGTTCAACCAAACCCAGCACACGATTACAGGCTGGCCGGGCGGGAAGCCGGACGCGGACGACAGCCATCGACCCGAGCGGGCGAAGCCGTTTCCCAAGCGGGTTTTGGTCCTGGGCTCCGAACCGCACGAGGACATTCTTTGCATGGGTGGAACCGCTCACCGATTGAAGGATCAGGGTTCCGATGTAACCTTGGCTTACCTGACTTCTGGCAACCTCGCCGTGCCGGACAATTTGGCCAAGCAAACGTTGGCCTTGATGGCCGAGCTCGAGACTGAGGTCGAGCTAAAGCGGGGGGAAGGGCTGAGCTTGGGCCAATTCGCGGGCGTGATTCTCCAGAGTATCGAAGACAAGGACGAGTCCGAACAGGACTCGGAGTCGACCCGAAAGATCAAGAGCCTGGTGAGGCGAAACGAGGCCCGCGACGCTGCCCGAATCCTGAAGATCGACCGGGAGTCGCAGGTCTTCCTGGAATTGCCGTTCTACGAGAACGGGCGCTATCGGAATTTCGCTCCGGAGGATGCGGACGTGGAGCGGCTGGAGGCGCTTCTCGAGAAAGTGAAGCCGCACCAGGTCTACGTGAGCGGTGGTCTGGCCGATCCGGGTTCAGTCTCGGGCGTGTGCTACCGTGTATTCTGCCAGGCAATACAGCGCTTGAAAGGACAGGCGTGGTTGAAAGACTGCCGTGTTTGGAGCTATCGGGGCGTGGGGCAGGAGTGGCCGCTGCACGAGATCGACATGGCCGTCCCGCTCAGCCCGGGCGAGTTGGCTTCGAAGATCGAAGCGAGTTTCCAGTATCGCTCCCAGCGGAGCCAGTTCCCGCTGCGCGCGTCCAACCACCGCGAGATTTGGCAAGAGACCGACGAAATCAACCGTCATACCGCCGTCCGCTACGATGGAGTGGGAATGGCGGAGTACGAGGCGATCGAAGCCTTTAAGGAAATCCCGCTTGAAGCATTGCTTGAAGCGTAAAAGCGTTCGATACTGTGAGCGTGTCAGCATTTAAAAACCCAGAAGCGGACGTATGGACACGCGACAACCGGTCGCTCGACGCGGCGCTGGAGCGGACGACGCATCTGGGGATCGGCGCCCACCAGGACGATCTGGAATTCATGGCTTACGAGGGTATCGCCGCGTGTTACGAGCGCGACGACCATTGGTTTGCGGGGGTGACTGTGACCGATGGCAGAGGCAGTTCGCGAGCGGGACCCTACGCGTCGTACACGGATGAGCAAATGCGCGATGAGCGGCGTGAAGAGCAACGGGAAGCCGCTCGAATCGGACGGTACACCGCTCAGATGCAGTTGGACTATTCCAGCTCCGAGTTGAAAGGGGATCGCCGCGGGGATGTCGTGGAGGATCTTTGCCAGATTCTTGCCCGGATGAAACCCCATACCGTCTACTTGCACCAGCCGGCGGACAAGCACGACAGCCATATCGCCACGCTCGCGTGCTCCGTCGAGGCGCTTCGAAGAATCGCCCCGGAGCATTTGCCTGATCGAGTCGTTGGTTGCGAAGGCTGGCGCGGATTGGACTGGTTGGACGACGCGGAGAAAATCCCCATGGTCTGTGACGCGTATCCAGAATTGGTGGAGCAGTTTTACGGCGTCTTCAAGTCGCAGATCGTCGGTGGAAAGCGCTACGATCTGGCGATCGAGGGGCGCCGCATCGCCAACGCGACTATGTTCGACTCGCACGGCTCGGACACGGTCGGTACGATTATTTGGGGAATCGATCTCAAGCCGCTGATCGCGGATCCGAGCCTCTCCATGACCGCCTTCATCGATGCCAAGATTCAGGCCCTTTCTGCGGACGTGGCGGGGCGAATCGATAAATTTGTCTAATGGAAAATCAAAACGAAAACCCGAATTTGAAAGGCATCCTGGTCGGATGCGGATTTATGGGCGGCATGCACGCTCAAATATACAAAATCCTCGAGGGAGTGGATTTGGTGGCCGCGGTCGATGGGCGAATTGAAGAATCGCGGGCGAAGCTGGAGGAACTGGGCTGTCCAGTGCCGGTGTTTGAGACTTTGGCGGAAGCGATGCAATCGGCGGAGTGCGATTTCGTGGACGTGTGCTTGCCGACGTATTTGCATGAAGAATACGCGGTGGAGGCATTGACGGCGGGGAAAGCGCTGTTTTGCGAAAAACCCTTGGCTCTTTCGGTTGAATCCGCAGATCGAATACTGGGGGCGGCGGAAGCCAGCGGCGCGTTCGCCCAAGTCGGCCAGTGCATCCGCTTCTGGCCGGAATACCAGCGATTGATGCGGTTCCACGCGGATGGCGAAGGCGGGCGCTTGCTGAGCCTGAATTTGACTCGCAGAGCCGGTCGGCCCAGCTACGGCATCGACAACTGGCTCAATGACGAGAGCCAGTCGGGAGGAGCCGCGCTCGATTTGCACGTTCACGACACCGATTTCGTCCTGGCTTTACTGGGACCGCCTCGAGGCCTGACCAGTCGCGTGACGCGCGACTACAGCGGACCGTCGCACGTATTCAGTATCTTCGATTACGACAAGGTGACGGTGACGTCCGAAGGGGGCTGGAACTACCCTGATAAGTGGGGCTTCCAGATGGCCTTTCAAGCGGTTTTCGAGAACGCGGTCTTGGACTACGATTCCAGCAACGGGAAGGGTTTGCGAATCTGCCAAGGGGACGAGGAGCCTCGGGCTTTGGACGTGACCCAGACGGATGCAGGCGAATCGAAAAGCGGCGAAGGGAATGTATCGGATTTGGGCGGCTATTTCAACGAGCTGAAGTACTTTACCGACTGCTTGCGTGATGGGGCGCCGCCAGAGATCGCGACTTTGCTGGACGCTCGCGAGTCGCTGGCTTGGACATTGAGGGAAATCGAGTTGGGGGAGGAAGCGGCTCAACGTTCGTAGGGCTGTCGCTTGCGCCATGCCGAGATTCGAAACTGCCAAGAACTAGCAATGCGGCATGGCGCAAGCGCCAGCCCTACATTTAAAATACAAAGTAGTCACATGAGAAAATCTATAAGCATATGGTCGTTTTACGGCGACTGGTCGTTGTCGGAGAAAATGAAACTGGCCAAGGACGCCGGGTTTGAAGGAATCGAGGTCGATGTCAGCGGAGACGGGCCGATCACGCTGGAGAGCGGGGACGATGCCATCGACGCGGTCGCCGCCCAGGCTGCGGCTGCGGGTCTCGTGTTAAGCGGATTGGCCACTGGTATGTACTGGGAGTTCAATCCGGCCAGCGATGACCCTGAGACGCGGAGCAAAGCCAAAGAGGTGGTGGAAAAGCAAATACAGGTGGCGTCCCGTTTGGGAGTCGACGCGGTGCTCGTTGTTCCTGGCTCGGTTGGTGCGGATTTTATTCCCGGATGCGAGGAACTGCCTTACAATCTAGTGTGGGACCGGGCGACGGAGTTTGTCGCGAATGCGCTGCCGTTGGCGAAGGAGAAGGGAGTGACGCTCTGTATTGAGAATGTCTGGAACAAGTTTCTTCTCAGCCCAATGGAGCTGTCCCGCTTTATCGACCAATTCGACGACGAGCGCGTGGGGAGCTACTTCGACGTGGGCAACGTGTTAGCGACGGGCTACCCTGAGCACTGGATACCGATACTGGAGAAGCGGATCCGCCGCGTCCATGTGAAGGACTACCGTCGAGCGGTGGGCTCGGTGGACGGATTTGTCGATCTGTTGTCGGGCGATGTCAATTGGCCGGCGGTAGTGGCTGCGTTGAAGGCGATCGGATACGACGGCTGGGTCGCGGCGGAAATGATACCGCCAGTGCCGTTCTACCGCTACGCGCCTGAAACTTTGATCGACAATACCTCCCGAGCTATGGACAATATCTTCTCTCTCTAACTCTTCGTATCCTCCTCCTCGTCCCCCACCGCTATGCAACTCACCACATTCGACTGGATCATTATCGGCGTCTACTTCCTCACCGTCCTGCTGATAGGCGTCGTCGTCGCCAAAATCGCTGGCAAGAACGCATGGAACTTCTTTTTGGGAGGACGAGAGATGCCGTGGTGGTTGCTCGGGGTCTCGATGGTGGCGACGACCTTTTCGACGGACACGCCGAATCTTGTCACGGATATCGTGCGACAAAACGGCGTGGCGGGGAATTGGGTCTGGTGGGCTTTCCTCATAACGGGAATGGTGACCGTCTTCTTGTACGCGAAGCTTTGGAGGCGTTTGGACGTGCTTACGGACATCGAGTTCTACGAAGTCAGGTACACGGGCAAGAGCGCGGCTTTCCTGCGCGGGTTCCGAGCCCTTTATCTGGGGGTGTTCTTCAACATCATGATCATGGCGTCCGTTTCGCTGGCAGCGATCAAGATCGGCGGAGTCATGTTGGGGCTCAGTCCGATCCAGTGTATTTTGGGCGCTTCGGTGGTGACGGTGATTTTCTCATCGCTCGGCGGATTTCGAGGGGTCGTATTCACGGATTTCCTACTGTTTTTCGTTGCGATGGTCGGCTCGATCGCTGCGGCGTTTTTCGCTTTGGGGCATTCGGATATCGGTTCGCTGGGAGCTCTGTTGGAGCACCCGAACGTGGCAGGCAAGACTGGCTTTTTCCCGGAGGTCGAGCGCGACTCGCTCGGGGCGCTAACGGATGAGAATTTGAATTTGTGGATGACGCTCCTGGTTATTCCGCTGGTGGTCCAGTGGTGGAGTGTCTGGTATCCGGGCGCGGAGCCGGGCGGAGGTGGATACATCGCCCAGCGCATGTTGGCCGCCGAAAACGAGCGCCACGCCACGGGAGCGGTGCTGTTTTTCAATTTCGCCCACTACGGTCTGCGTCCTTGGCCCTGGATCATCGTCGCTTTGGCCTCGCTTGTGGTCTTCCCGACGCTCGAGAGCATCCAGATGGCATTCCCCGAGGTGGATCCCGAGACGATCGGCCACGACATGGCTTACCCTGCCATGCTCACCTTCCTGCCGAGCGGATGGCTGGGGCTGGTACTGGCGTCGCTTGTAGCGGCCTACATGTCGACGATTTCGACCCATTTAAATTGGGGCTCTTCGTACGTGGCCCACGATTTCTACAAGCGTTTCGTGAAACCCAAGGCCAGCGGCAAGGAACTCGTTTTGGTCGGCCGGATTTCGACGGCAACGATGATGGTGCTGGCGGGTGTATTGGCGCTGAACCTACAGAGCGCGCTAGACACCTTTCAGATCCTGCTTCAGATCGGGGCGGGGACGGGTCTCTTGTTCATCCTCCGCTGGTTCTGGTGGCGGATCAACGCGTTTAGCGAGCTCGCGGCTATGATCGCTTCGTTCGTATTCGCGGTTACTTTCCGCGTTCTCGACTTGGATTGGGCTTGGTGGGTCGAGCTGATCACCAGCATCGGCCTTACCACGGTCATCTGGGTGACGGTGACCTTGGTGACGCCTCCGTGCGACATGAAGAGTCTTCTCATGTTTTACAAGCGAGCGCGACCGGGCGGCAATGGCTGGAATCCCGTTCGTGAGAGCAACAAGGACTTTCTGCCGCGCCCCGAGGCGATTTGGCCACAGATTTGGCGGGCGGTCTTCGGTATCTTTTCGGTGTACGGCTTTTTGTTTGGAATCGGAAAGCTCGTCTACAGCGAGTATCTGATGGGTATCGTTCTACTGGTCGTCGCCAGTGTGATCGCATTGAAGCTCGTTCGCTCAAGGGAGATTGGAGGAAAGCCGTAAGTCCTTGGCAGACGATACGCTGTTCGATTAATTGTATCCAAAAATCAAGTTCAAACATCCCGTAATTGAATTACCCCATGAATAAGCCTGAAGATTCCCGTCGCAATTTTGTCAAAGCCGTCGGCGCCGTGGGCGTCGGCATTGTCGCCGGCTGCGCCGTGGCGAGCGACAAGAGTGGCCCGCCGTCGCGATTGGCCGGAGCGAAGTACATGGGCGATTTCGCGGCGCCCAAACTGGATACCGTGCGTGTCGCGTTCATTGGCGTCGGCGCTCGCGGGAAAGGGCACGCGAAGCAGGTCGCGGAAATCGAAGGGACCGAGGTTGTGGCCATTTGCGATCTCTACGAGGATCTCGCCCAGCAGTCCAAGAAAGTTTGCGAGGAGATGGGAAAAGGGGAGCGGCACGCGAATATCGCTCTCTATACCGAGAACGAAAACAGCTGGAAGCGCATGCTGGAAGAGACGCGCCCGGACGCGGTCTGGGTGGTGACCCCGTGGGTTTTGCATGCCCCCATGGCGATCGAAGCCATGCGTCGCGGCGCCCATGTATTCGTGGAAGTGCCGCTCGGGCTGACGAATGAGGAATTGTGGGAGATTGTGGATACTTCGGAGTCGACGGGGAAGCACTGTATGATGATGGAGAACGTCAACTACGGACGCGAGGAGTTGCTCTATCTCAATATGTGCCGTCAAGGACTCATCGGGGAATTGCTCCACGCGGAGGCGGCCTATATTCACGAGTTGCGGTTCCAGATGAAGCAAGTGGAGCGCGGCACGGGGTCGTGGCGTACGTTCCACTACGCGAATCGAAATGCCAATTTGTATCCGACGCATGGACTGGGCCCCGTTGCCCAGTACATGAATCTGGGTCGCGGCGACGACAATTTCGGCCGCCTGGTTTCCTTTTCCTCGCCCGCTCGGGGCCGGGCGCTGTACGCAGAGAAAAACTACCCGTCCGACCATCAGTGGAACAAACTCGACTTCCAGGGCGGCGACATGAACACGTCGATCATCAAGACGAACTTAGGACGCACCATCATGGTGCAATGGGACGAGACCAGTCCGCGGCCGTATTCGCGTCACAATTTGATTCAAGGCACCTTGGGGACTCTGGCGGGATTCCCCACGCGCGTGGCGCTCGAAGGAGGCGTTCCCGGCGCGACCAAGGACCACCATAGTTGGGCTCAAGGTGAAAAACTGGAAACGCTATTCGCCGAATACGAGCATCCGCTCTACAAACGACTGGGCGAGTTGGCCCTGAAGATGGGCGGTCATGGCGGAATGGACTTCATTATGCGCTACCGGATCATCGAGTGTCTCCGACTGGGCCAACCGCTTGATCAGAACGTCTATGAAGGGGCGTTCTGGAGCGCGGTCACACCGCTGAGCGAGGACTCTGTTTCCCAGGACGGGGCGCCGCAGACGTTTCCTGATTTCACGCGTGGCGAGTGGAAAAACACGAAGCCGCTTGGGATCGTCTCGTAGCTTCACTCAATCACAAAGAACCGCTCGTTCACCCTTTCTTCATTGCTATGAGAAACTTGCTGATCGCCCTCTCTGTTTGGAGCGCCGCTTTGCTGACTGCTTCAGAACAGCCGAACATTGTTTATATTCTCGCCGACGACCTGGGCTACGCGGAGCTGGGCTGCTATGGCCAGGAGAAGATCGAGACGCCGCATATCGACGCGCTGGCGGCGAACGGCATTCGCTTTACCCAGCATTACTCCGGTTCGCCGGTCTGCGCGCCGTCGCGTTGCGTGTTGATGACCGGGAAGCACACCGGCAACGCCCACATTCGCGGGAACGACGAATGGGGAGAGCGGGGCGATACCTGGAATTTCGCCAAGGCGGTGGACGATCCCAACTTGGAAGGGCAGCGCCCGTTGCCCGTCGGAACGAATACGATTGGATCCTTGTTACAATCCGTTGGATACAAGACTGCGATCGTCGGCAAATGGGGCTTGGGGGCGCCGCTCACGGATGGAATCCCAACAAAACAAGGCTTCGATTTTTTCTACGGATACAACTGCCAACGTCAGGCCCACACGTTTTATCCGCGGCATCTCTGGAAGAATGAGGAGAAAGACTGGCTCGACAACGACTTGGTCGTTCCGGGAACGAAGTTGGACGAGGGGGCCGATCCAAACGATCCGGCTAGCTATGCTCGGTACCAGCTCAACGACTACACTCCGGAATTGATGCTGCGGGAGGCCCTGGGATTCGTTCGCGAGAGCAAGGATTCTCCTTTTTTCCTGTACTTCGCGTCCCCGATTCCGCACGTGCCGCTTCAGGCTCCGCAGGATTGGGTGGAGCACTACCGGAAGAAATTCGGTCCGGAGGAGCCGTATCTCGGCGACAAGGGGTACTTCCCTAATCGAACACCGCGAGCGACCTATGCGGCGATGGTCTCCTATTTGGACGAGCAAGTGGGCGATATCGTAGCCGAGCTGAAAGCGCAGGGCGTCTATGACAACACGCTCATCTTGTTCTCCAGCGACAATGGCCCCACCTACAACGGGGGCAGCGACTCCGCGTTTTTCGATAGCGCGGCGCCCTTTAAAAGTGAATACGGTTGGGCGAAGGGATTTTCAACCGAAGGCGGAATTCGCGTACCGATGGTCGCGAGTGGCAAGGGAGTTGTTCACGGAGGAAGGACATCCCAGCACATCTCCGCGTTCTGGGACGTGCTCCCAACGGTGTGCGAGCTGGCGGGAGCGCCGATTCCTGACGACGTGGACGGACTGAGTTTCGTCCCGACCTTGATGGATCGACCTCAGGACGCCCACGCGTTTTTGTATTGGGAATTCCCCGCCTATCAAGGGCAGCAGGCGGTGCGCATGGGCGATTGGAAGGCCCTACGGCGGAATATCTTCAAGGGCAATATGAAGTTGGAATTGTTCAACCTTAGGACCGACCCGAGGGAGCAGTTCGACGTCGCCGACTCCAATCCCGAGGTCGTGGCGAGGATCGAGGCGATCATGGAGCGGGAGCGCACGCCGCCGATTTTGGATCGATTCAAGATCAAGCAGCTCGGCGACTAGGCTGAATAGAGCGTTGCGAATTCAACCAATGTAAACCCGCCGGGACGTCGGGTTCCACCTGAGGATGCAACCGGGTGGAACGGGCCGTCCCGGCGCGTTCATTCAACCAATTATGCAGCGCCCTTCCGTCAGTCGCTACGCGGTTTCCGTCTTCTTTTGAAAAAACTGTAGTTGATGAAGTAGGACAACCCGAGCGCGGCGCCGGCTTGTCGGAGGGCTCGCATGGAACCGACGGCCTGGCGTATCGACGAGGATTTCGGTTCTTCGATCGCGAACAGGATCAACGCGGTCGAAAGGACGAGGCTGTGATGGAGCGTGGACAACCGGTGGAATACGGCGAGCGGATTGGCGCCGCTGGCTTGCGTCCACTCGATCAGAAAACCGCCGGCGATGGGCGAAAGCGCTCCGGCGAGGGAGGTGGCGGCGAGGTTGAGGCTGATCGCTGCCGTTTTGGCTTCGCGCGGGACGAGCTTGAGCAGCATGGCGAACGAGGCGAAAAGGAACCCGGCTCCGAAGGCGCCTCCAATGGCGAAAATGAGATAGACAAGCCAGTGGTTGCTAGCGTTCGTGAGATTGAAGAGGTAGCCGTTTAGCATCCAGCCGCAGAGACTGATGATGAGCGTGGGTCGGCAGCCGTGCTGGTCGATTAGCCGTCCCCACACCGGCATGGAGAGGGCTCCCGTAGTGGTGGCGATCATGACTGCGTAGCCGACTTGGTCGGTTGCCATTTTCAGGGTCTTCAGCATGAATACCGGAAAGAACGGCCCCATGAAATTGGCGGTGAGGCCGAATGCGGCCCCGAAGAGAATGAAGCGGAAGAGCGACTTGTGACTGACGATGATCTTGTATTTTGAAATGAGGCTGCCCGATCGTTCCGACGCGGTGTCCTCGCTCGAGTAGATGCGCTGCTGGAGAAAGATCGAATACGCCCGTAGCCCGATCCCTGTGGCGATGATGCACTGGAATCCGAGAGTGGGATCGTTCTCGGCAAAGGCTCGGATCGTGACGCTAGCGGCGACCAGAAACGCGACTGTGCTCCCTTGGAGGATACGGTTGCGACGTCCCAGGTATTTTCCTCGGGCCCGCTTGGGCAGCCATTCCTGAATCCAGGAGGTCCAGCTGATATTGATGATGGCGAAGGCGAAGCTGGACGCTCCGAATAGGGAAATCATGAATACAACGGCGGGCCAACTGCCATCTTGAGGAATGAGAGGAAGGGCGGCGCCGAGTATTCCCCAGCACAGGAGGTGTATCCATGAAAAGGCGAGGCAGATTCCTTTTTGCGAAGCGCGCCGCGTCATGGCGGGCATGGCGAAGAGCTGGGCAATGTTGCACCATGCGGGAAGCGAGGCGATCACTCCGTAGCTGCCTTCCGGGATTTGGAGCAAGTCGGTGGCGAGGCTGGCGAGGAGGAAGTTCCCGGGCATAGTCATGAATACAAGTGGCATGGCGACCACGCCTTCGATTATCGAAAGGCGCATGTTGCTTCTCAGGTCCGGGCGTAGCTCTGGTTCGTTTCCCATTTGAACTCAATTGTGCGATCGCTTCTCTTGTCGAGAGCGCTCGCGGAGCCAAGGAAAATTTCGTTTTACGTAACGGGTCCGGGAATCGGCCCGAAAGGACGAGTTTGTTACAGATGCATGTCGGTTGCGCAGCAATTCTGCAACGGGGCGCTATGCCGGTTGACTCCGCTTGTTCGGAGAGCTTGGGAATTTGTGCGCGCGCCGTTCGCGCAACGAACTCAAACTAACCTAAAATTTATGAGACACTTATATAAAACCGCGATTTTAGCGATTGCGACTAGCCTGGCGCTGAGTCCAGCACTGTTTTCAAAATCGATTTCGGGGATCGTGAAGGCCTTCGATAGCGAGGCTCCGCTGAGTGGGGCGATTATTCGGGTAGTCGGCGGAACCAACCAGACTAAGACTGACGATCAAGGTCGATTTTTCCTGTCGAACGTCGATAGCGGCGACCAGATCGAAGCGTCCTACCTGGGTTACGGGTCGAGCCGCTTGAGCGCGAGTTCTGGCAACCTGGAGTTTCTTCTGGGAGAAGACGTGATCAGCTTGGACCCGCTTTTGGTAAGCGGCGGAAAGTCGGGGCAGGTCAAGGCCCTCAACTTGCAACGGAGCTCTAACCAGCTCACCAACATCGTATCCGCGGACGCCTTTGGCAATTTCCCCGACGAGAACGCGGCGGAAGCCTTGCAGCGCATCTCCGGCGTTTCGATTGAACGCGACCAGGGCGAAGGCCGGTACGTCGTGCTCCGCGGGATCGACCCGGACTTGAATCACGTCTCTATTGACGGCGTGTCGCTGCCGGCTCCGGAGAGCGAGAACCGCGCGGTCGCCCTCGACGTGATTCCGACCGAAATTCTCGGTCGCCTCGAAGTGCGCAAGACGATTACACCTGACATGGATGGCGACGCAATTGGCGGTAGTGTAAATCTGAAGACAGTCAGCCCTTTCGACAATGGCGGTCGCTTTGGCTCGATAAAGACGCAGTTCTTCTACAGCGACCTCGTGGATTCCTTCTCCCCGATGGTGAGCGTGGCCTACGGCGACACTTTCGGCGAGCGCGGCAACATGGGGTTCATGGTGGCGGCTAGCTACCAGGAGCGCGAGTTCGGCTCGGACAACATCGAAGTGGACGGCCCTTGGGGAGTGGAGGATGCGGAAGACGGAAGCAGCGCTTTCTTCGCTCCGGAAATCGAGTTTCGCGAATACGAAGTCACGCGCGAGCGCAAGGCGGTGAGCCTGAATTTTGAAAACCGCGTCAGCGAGAACGCTTCCTTCTACCTGAGAGGCGCCTACAACTATTTTAGCGACCAGGAGTTCCGTTCCCGGACCGAGATAAAACTCGAAGACGGCACGATCCAGTCGCTCACCGATACGACTGCGGTTGTCACCGATATTGAAGAGGCCGATCGCGACTTGAAAAACCGATTCGAGGAGCAGGAGATACTCTTGTTCTCTGCGGGCGGGAAGTCGGTGGTCGACAATTGGACGTTTGAATACGGCGCGTCGATCGCCCATGCGGAAGAGAACGAGCCGAACCGTCTCGACGTGGACTTCCGCAGCGAGGAGCTCTTCGACGCGTCCTACAACTTCTCGAGTCCGTTCAATCCGCAATTGACCGTCGCCGACACCGCGAGCGTGTTTGACGCGTCCAACTTCCTCTTCGACGAAGCGGTGGTTGAAAATAACATCGCCGAGGAAGACGAGACCGCGCTCCACTTCGATGCCCGCCGCGACATCCTGTTCGGCGACAACCCGGGATTCGTCAAGTTCGGCGCCAAGTACCGGTCGAAAGAGAAAACGGTCGACGGAACGGTTGATATCTACAGCAACGACAGCTCGACCACCACGCTGGCGGACGTTCTCCGGACCGACTCCCGCTACCCGTATTTCCGCGGTTCAGGAAACTACCTGAAGGCGGATCCCGCCTTGACGCGCCAGTTTTTCAACGCGTCCATGGGCGACTTCGAGTTTGAAGATGAAGACTCGCTCATCGACTCGAGCTCCGCGGACTACCAGTCCGACGAGGACATTCTCGCGTTCTACGGCATGGCGGAATCCTACATCGGCGACTGGACAGTGACCGGCGGCGCTCGCTACGAGCAGACCGACTTCACGACGAGCGGCAACGACATCCGCTACGACATCGACGAAGAGTTCGAGGGAATCGAGCCACTGACCTTCACTAAGGACTACGACAATCTCCTCGCCATGCTATCGGGCAAATACGATGTATCCGAAAACGGAGTACTGCGCTTGTCTTGGACCAATACCATTGCTCGTCCAAAATTCGGCCAGTCGGCCTTCCGTCGCGAGTCGAATATTGGCGACGGGGAAATCGTTAGCGGTAATCCGGATCTGGATCCGTACGAGGCGATGAATTTCGACGTCTCGTACCAGCACTACCTGGACGGAGTTGGAAGCGTGTCGGTCTCCGCGTTTCACAAGGACATCGATTCCTTCATCTTTGGATACACCGAGGAAATCACTGTTGGCGACGAGCAGGTCGACTTCATCAGTTTCCGCAATGGGGACAACGCCACCATTTCTGGCGTAGAGTTTGGCTGGCAGCAAGACCTGGGGGAATACGCTCCGGTGTTCAACGGATTCGGCATCTACTCGAACTTGACGCTCACCGACAGCGACGCGGACGAGAACCTGCCCTTCTTGAAGCAATCGGACGTGATCGCCAACTTAGCGCTGACCTACGAGAACGAGTCGTTCTTGTTCCGAATCGCCGGAACGCGCCGCAGCGAGTATCTCGACGCGATCGCGGACGACCGGGACGAAGACGAGTTCATCGACGACCACTTCCAGCTCGACGCCAAGGCGGTTTACAAGCTGAACCCCCATTCGTCTATCTTCCTGGAGGCGATCAACTTGAACGACGAACCGCTCGCGGCCTACTACGGCGTTCCCACGCGGATGCGTCAGATCGAGTCTTATGGATTCTCCGCCAAGTTTGGTTTCAAGTGGGTGCACTAGAATCGGTCCGTGAATAGCTTCAAATCTCTCAAACGCTACCGCCTTCAGGCGGTAGCTCTCTTTCTTTCAGGACTGGCGTTGCCGTTCGCTTTCGCAGCGGAGAACAGCGCGCCGGTGGTCCAGGTCAACGAGGTCTTTTTCACGTCGCGGCATCACGCGGAAAATGTGGATTCGACGGCGACCTGGATCGGTGGCGACGGCCAGCGCTGGCTCCTGAGCTCGGCGAAGTCGACCCACAGCATCCTCGTGGAGGACGCGACCAACGGCGCTTTCATTCGCCGCATCGGAGGGCTGGGCTCACGGCTCGGTCAATTCAATCGGCCCAACGGGGTTTGGGTCGTCGACGATCTGCTTTTCGTGGTGGAACGGGACAATCGGCGGGTCCAAGTATTGGCGCTGCCTGAGTTTTACGCCATCGGCTCGTTCGGCGTGGAAACGCTGGTCAATCCCTATGGACTCTACGTTGGCGCGAACGGCGACGATCAATTTACGGTGTATGTGACCGACAACTACGAAACCGCTGACGAAACGATTCCCGCCGATTCCGAACTAGGGAAGCGCGTGGCGATTTTCGAAGTCGAAGTCGAAGGCGTCAGTGACGGGACGATGGATTTCGACCTCGTCGGGTTTATGGGCGAAACTTCGGGGAAAGGCGCCTTGCGCGTCGTCGAGTCGATATATGGCGACCCGGAGAACAACGTTCTTATGATCGCGGAGGAAGACAACGAGCATCCGACTAGTGGCTTCAAGGTTTACGATTTCGAGGGGCGATTCAGCGGTCGCATTCTCGGCGAAGGCGCGATACTCGGCCAGTCCGAAGGAATCGCTCTGGTGCCGGGCGCAGGGAAAAGTGGATACTGGATTTGCACGGATCAAGGCAAGCGTCGCAACCTCTTCCACGTGTTCGACCGGGAGAGTTTCGACTATCTGGGCGCGTTTGAAGGGCGCTACACCTTGAATACCGACGGCGTTTGGTTCTGCCCGGAGCCTCTGCCTCGCTTTCCGCAAGGCGCGTTTTTCGCGGTGCACAACGACGGCAATGTCGCGGCCTTCGACTGGGCGGAGATCAAGGAGGCGCTGGACTTGAAGTAGGAGAATCTTTGTTGGCGCAAACTCAGTTGTGCGAATAAAGGTGGAATTCGCCGTCCCGGCGGGTTTGTTTCAGCGTGCATCGCCCCGTCTACCGAGGCTTCAAGTCGAAGGGCGAATCCGGGCCGAGCCAGATGGAGAAGTAGACACGCTGAAATTTCTCGCCGGGCGTTTGCCAGACGAATTCGTCGTTGCGGAGCAGGCTGGTCCCCACGCCGGGCTCGTAGCGAAGCGTGTAGCGGTCGCCTCGGTTTACGTCCTGGTAGGCGTCGTTGATTTCGTTGATTTGCGGGGCGATCGCCGCGAGTGTCGCCTCCGGAGTGTTTCGAACGAGGATTTTTTCCGCCGCTTCAATGAGTTGCTCGCTTGATATCCTTCGGGCGTATTCGAATTCCAGTTCTTTGGGGAAGTTTCCGAGCGGGTCTTCCTGGGCGAAAACGGATTGCGTTCGGAATGTCGCGTCGAATACGTGAAACAGACCGGCGAATTTGTAGCGAGTCTGGGCGACGTCCGCGAACTCGGTAGCGGGCAGCGGGCTCGCGAAGGTGGCGAGCAAAGCGACTCCGAGGAATGTCGATTTTAGTAGCGGCTTCATCGGGTCGGAGCGACGATGCGGAGCTTGCTCAGCACCCAAATAACCGGGTAGCCCAGGTCGAGCTCGTACCAGCGGGTTGCGAAGTTAAGTCGATTGGGAAATTTGTGGTGGTTGTTCTGAAAGGTCTCTCCAACGAAGAGAATATCCCAGATAAATGTGTTGCGGGAATGGTCGCCGGTTTCGTAGTTGCGGTATCCATACTTGTGGCCGCACCAGTTGACGAATGCGCCGTGCACCGGGCCCATCAGAAAGTGAACAGGCAGCAAAGCGTACATCCACAGGGGAGGGCTGGCCCACAAGTAAATTCCGAGGTAGAGGCCGCAAAACGCCAGTCGAACCAGGTGGCTGTTGCCGATTCTGTCAACAGTGTTCCAGGTGGGAAGGCTCTCGATGTAGGGAGAACTGGATACGCGTCTGCCGTTCTTGAATTCGAGATAGATTTTTCCCGTGTTGATCATCATGGAGACCACGTCTTTCAGGAAATGCGGCGAGTGTGGGTCGTCCTCCGTGTCGCTGTGCTTGTGATGCTCGAGGTGGAGCTGGGCGTAGGACTTTGGGTGAAGAAAAGACGACCCTTGAGTGGCGAACGTGAACAGGTAGAAGAACCGCTCCCAAAACCGGCTCATGCGAAACATGCGATGGGCCATGTACCGGTGCAGGAAGAAGCTCTGCGCGAATACACTCGCGTACCAGTGAGCAATGAAAAAGCCGATGACGATCAGCATGGTGACGTTCCCGTTTCTCGGTTCAGGGATTCCCTAGGAGATGCGTTTTCCTAGCAAATAATGGGAAACGCCCCATTCGGTCCCGTCCTTGTATCCAAAGAGTTCCGAGCACGCGAGGAAGAAGAGGCGCCAGCGCCACACCCATTGCTTGCTGTGTTGCGGTCCGTAGACGGCGTCGAACAGCTGTCGGACATCGTCTTCGTTCCGATTCATATTCTCGAGCCAGGCCTCGGCCGTTTTCTGGTAGTGCGTCCCGTCGAGCTGCCACGAGTCCACTTGGGTCAGGTGCTTGTTGAAGCTTGGGAGCAGGTCGTGCGACGGCATGATTCCTCCGGTGAAGAACTCCCGGGCCATCCACTCGTTGGGATTGCTGGAATCGTAGTCGTAGGCGTAGCGGCGATGGGAAAACACGTGTATGAACATTTTGGCGTCGTCGTGCATCCACGAGCTGATTCGAGCGAATAGGGTCTCGTAGTTGCGGGCGTGTTCGAGCATCTCCACGGAGACAACGCGGTCGAATACGAGTTCCGGGCTAAACTCGTTAACGTCGCAAGTGACGACCGTGAGGTTGGCGATTCCTCGGGAGGCGATTTGCTCGTTGATGTGAGCGGCTTGGCTGTAGGAATTGGATACGGCGAGGAATTTCGAGTTCGGATAGCGGGGAGCGGCCCACAGGGAGAACGAGCCCCAGCCGCAGCCCAGGTCGAGCACGTTTTGGCGGTCCTGCAGTTGGGCTCGCTGCTCGATCTGGAGCAGGGCGGCTTCCTCGGCAGCTTCGAGCGAGTCGCAGTCGCGCGGCCAGTAGGAGCAGCTGTATTTCAAGTGCGGTCCGAGGGCCATCTTGTAGAACGCGGCGGGCACTTCGTAGTGCTGCTCGTTGGCCTTGTCGGTGTCTTGGGCGATGGGGCTCGAGCGGAGTCGATCGATGAAGGCGTCCCGTTCCGCCGGCGTTTTAGCGGATTCGATCGATAGTTTTTTGCCGACGCGTTGGCGGATTCCGAAGCGGAGAAGCCAGTAGGGGAGACGGCCGTTTTCTGCGAAAGTGATTGCGTTCATTGTGATTTTGTAAGCTGGGTTTAGGTTGAAATTTCGATGTTATTTGAATTCAAAGTATAACTACACAGCCGCCCAACTTCGAGGAGCGGAGTAGGTCGATTCCGCCGCGGGTTGGGATGATTCAAACTGGTAGGCGGTCTCGTCGGCCCGTCCGAAAACGATCTGACAGACGTTGACGTGCCGCTGGGCAAACCCAGCTTCGCAGTAGGCGAGGTAGTACTCCCATTTGCGTTTGAAGAACGGGTCGAAGCCCATGGGTTCGATCTGGGACCACTGTTCGAGGAAGCGCGCTCGCCATTCCTTCAAGGTGCGGGCGTAGTGTCGACCGAAGCTCTCGAGGTGGTACACGTCGAGATTGCCGCTCGTCTCGGCATTCTCGATGAGGGCGTGGGTGGACGGGAGGTGGGAGCCGGGGAATATGTGTTTCTGGATCCAGTCGACTCGGCCTTTGTACCCGTCGTAGAGCGGATTGGGGCAGGTGATCACTTGCACGCCGGCGAGTCCGTTGGGCTTAAGCAATGACTCGACGCATTGGAAGTACTGCCCGAGGTACTCGCGTCCGACTGCTTCCAGCATTTCGATGGAGACGATGCGGTCGTACGTTCCGGTGAGCTTTCGATAGTCCGTCATGGTGATTTCGATACGGTCTTCGAGTCCCTCTTCTTCGACGCGTTGAACCGCTCGATCGTATTGCTCCTTAGAGATAGTAGTGCCGGTGACGTGGCAGTTGTAGCGTTTGGCGGCGTGCACGGCGAATCCACCCCAGCCACATCCGATTTCGAGAACTCGGCTGGACGCGTCGATCCCGAGTTTGCGGCAAAGGCGGTCGTATTTCTCCTCTTGGGCCGCTTCGAGAGTGTCCGCGTCGGATTTGAAGTAGGCGGAGGAGTAGGTGAGACTGGGATCGAGGAATGTCTCGTAGAAGTCGTTGCCCAGGTCGTAGTGGGCGTGAATGTTGTTTCGGCTGCCTTCTAGGTTGTTCCGGTTTCGGAAGTGGAGAACGCCCGCCAGAAACGCATTGGCTTTTCGGACGAGAGCCGCGAAGTAGGGACTGATATTGGGCGCGATGTATGGGCTGTTGACGAGTAGCCACTGAAGAGTTGCGGGAAGGTCGCGGGCGGTCCAATGGCCGAGCTGATAGGATTCGCCCAGCCCGAGTCCGCCTTTATGGGCGAGTTCGGAGAAAAAGGTCTCGTCGGAGACGACGAGCGTGTTGACGGGGCTGTCGTCGAGCGTTCCACATAGGATGCTCGTTCCGTCGGGAAGCTCGAGGGCGAGCTGTCCTTTTTTCGCTTTTTGCAGGCTGCGTATGATGGCGTTCTTATAGAGTGTTTTCATGATTTCCTAGTGCTCCGGATAGGTGTCTTTAACGAGGTAAGGATGCGTGTTGGTTTGAAGGTGCGGATTGGCGGCTTTCCGGTGGTAGGGGATCCCTTTGAGGTAAAGCAGGAAGGCCTGCCAGTGAATGCCGCCGACGATTTTGAGTGTAAGGAAAGGGAATCGGAGCGCTTCCGCCGCCAGGGCGTTTCCGTTGAGCGGGCGCTTGCAGCCCGCCAGGGCGCTACGGAAGTAGGTCGCCCCGTTTTTCGATTGGTTGATCGACAGGCGCAGGTTTTCGCGAGGGGCGCGGAGTTTGAAATGGAACCGCGTATCCAACTCGCTGAACGGGGAGACGTAGAACTCTTTGACCGGGTCGCTTTGGCTCTCGCCGCTCGAATTGGACTTCGATAGAAACAGCTTTTGCTCGTTGAACGTATTGCCGACTTCGGCGATGGAGCAAATCGGTTGTCCGGACGGATCGGATACGAAGTAGAACGACACTGGATTGAATAAATGGCCCCACGTGCGTAGGTGGGTGAGCAAGTGGATCTTTCCGACCGGCTGGTCGATGCCGTGTTCCGCGAGGTAGTTCCGAATGCTCGCTTTTAGGCCTTCCTTGTTTGGATTGTAGTGGTCGTCGTCCCGGAATTCGAACGGGGCGAAGCGGTTGCGGGCGACGAGTTTCGTCTGTTCGCCCAGCTGGTCGACTTCGTCGAGGTCGATGTAGAACATGAACAGCCCGTAGGTGAACGCGTGGCGTTTCGGGGCCGTTCGCCGATGCATGACGCGGCACCTATAGAGGCAAGAGTTCACGCGGGCTTCCTTTCTGCGCTTTGAGAGTTGCGACTACGTTCAGGGCGGACCAGAGCGCGTCTTCATGAAATCCGTTTCGAAAGTAGCTTCCACAGAACCGGATGCGCCCGTCAGCGTTGAGCTCGGAAAGGCGCGGCTGGGCGTTGATGGCGGCGGTGTCGTATCGAGGATGCTCGTACAGGGTTTGCCAGTGCGTTTTTTTCGGGTCGATTTCGCCCGGGTAGTCGACGCTGACGAAGTAGTTTTGGTCGCTGCCGAGATCCTGCAGCCGGTTCATCCAGTAGTGGGTGGAGGCCCGTCGCTCGCCGTCCGTTGTTTCGTCGTTGAGCACATTCCAGGACGCCCAGGCTGCCCGCGAGCGGGGCATTACGGACGCGTCGGAGTGGAGAACGACGTGGTTTTTGTTATAGGCGAAGGCGGAAAGGAGTTCGTATTGAAGCCGGCTGGGCGATTCGAGCAGTCGAAGCGCTTGGTCGGCGTGGGCGGCGATGACTATGTAGTCGAACGAGTGGCGCTCGCCGTATTCGTCGATATAGTACGCTTGGGAGCTATCTTGGCCGACGCATTGCAGATCGCGACTGAGGAGGGTTTCGTTGGGAAGCCGAGCGAGCAGTTTGCGTTTGTATTGGCTACTGCCGCCTTCGACGGTTTTCCACTGAAGCTGTATCCCGACCCCGAGCATTTGGTGGTTCTTCATGAACCGCAGCAGCGGCAGGGCGGGAAAATTGAGCATTTCCGCGCGGGGCGTCGACCAGATCGCGCCCGCCATCGGCAAGACGAACTGAGACATGACGAGATCGCTGAGATTGTAGGCGTGGGCGAAGTCGGCAAGCGTAAAATTGGCGCTGGGTTCGAGTTCGATGAGACCGTCCGCGGCTTCGAAGAACCGTAGGATGTCGCCATAGAGTCTCCAATGTCGGGGTCGCAGCAGGTTGCGTTTCTGGGCAAAGAACGTTGAGAATCCGGAGCAGGCGTATTCGAGATCCAAGCGCGCGTCTCTCACCCCGAACGACATGGACGTATTGTAGGAGGTTACGCCGAGTTCATTGAAAAGTCGCACGAGGTTCGGGTAAGTGGTCTCATTGTAGACCATAAATCCGGTATCGATGGGAATGCGGCGCCCGTTCCGATCCACAGTCACGGTGTTGGTGTGTCCGCCTACGTAGTCGTTTTTCTCCACGAGGGTGACGTCGAAGTCGTCGCGGAGGTAGTAGGCGGAGGACATGCCGGCGATGCCGGAGCCGATAACTGCGAGGCGCGGCTTCACGAATTGTCCGAAGGGATTTCGAGATTGTCTTTTTCGCAGAGGTAAAGGAGGGCGTCTTCGACGATCGCCCGTGCCTTGCCGATTTCCGTGCCCAAGTATTCATGGACTTCCTTGTCGTCCGGCGACTCGACTTCGCAGCGGCGGCAGTAGTTTTCGAACGAGGCGAGGCTGGCGACCAACGCGGAGGTGTGGTGCGGGCACTCGCACTTGATATTCGGGTTGGAGGCGGCGATCAGAGCGAGTTGCTTGTCGGTGAACTTCCGCGGGGCGGATTGCGAGGCGAGGTCGGCATCGGCAGTCGGATCCGCCTGGTGCGTGGCGTTGGCGAGAGCGGCGTTCAGATAGTGCGTGAGGAGCTCGGTCGAGCAGGGAATTCGAATGAGGAATCGCCCTTCTTTCGAGAATTGCCGCAAGAGCTCGCTGGGAGCGTAGTCGTATATGAGGGCGATCGGCGTATCGGGGTGCTCGATCGCGGCGATACTCACGCGGCGGCGGCACTCCATCGCGGAGGTGTCGAGATCGATGACGAGAATATCAGGGATGTCGTCTTGGCCTTTGCAGCGTTCGAATTGTTTGGGCAACACGTTTACCCAGGTGTCGGCGAGCTTGCCGATGGCGAGTACGCGAGTAGTGCTGGTCGAGGTCAGGCTGGTCCGGGCTTCGGTGTGGCGGGTTTCGTATTCGAGCAGTCGGCTGCGCAGTTCGGGCAAGGTCAGATTCGAGATCGAGCTGATCGAGTCGCCCATGTTGGTGAGGCGCTTCATGAGGGCGAGCTGCTCGACTTGCTCTTGCGAGTAGCGTCGTCTGCCGGTCGGGGAGCGCAGGCCGGCTTCGATAAACTTGCGGCGTTCCCAGGTTCTTAAAGTGTTAGGTGAGAGTCCGGTGATTTTAGATACGGCTCCGATTTCGAAGTAAGGTGATTCAGGCGCGTTATTCATGTCGTTAGTGGCGTTTGGGGGCGTGGGTAATTTTGAGGGTTGAGTTGGATGCAATTCGTGGTGGCGTTTATGTGGGGTCGTTGGTGGTTTTGGGCGGTCTAGGCTATTCAAGTGGTTTTCGAGTTGGAAACGTGAGCGACGCCGCATAGCCGCGATTCGGTTTCTGCGGCGCCGCTTTCGTTTTCGGCTAAGAGTTAGGGAACGAGGACCGCGTCGACGATGTGGATCACCCCGTCATTGGCGAGGATGTCCGCTTCGAGTAGTTCTCCGTTCTGCACGGTGACGTCGTCACCGGCGACAGTGATGTCGATTTCCGCGAAGTTCAGGCTTTCGAAGGTGTTAACCCCCGCGCTGAGATCGGTGGATAGGATGTTCTCCATTACAATATGGTAGATCAGGATTCCGGATACGATCGCGAGATCGCCGGCCTGGTCAGCGTCGTCAGCCAGCAGCTCGTTCAGCTCTTCTTGAGTGAAGGCGGCGAGGAATGCTTCGTCAGTCGGCGCGAAGAGGGTGAAGGGTCCCGCTCCGTCGAGCGTCTCCATCAAGTTGGTCGCGTCGAGGGCGGCAGCGAGGATGGTGAAGTCTTCGCTGAGTCCTCCCGTTGCGATGGTCGTTCCAACGCCAAACGGCGCGAGCACTCCGTCGACGGCGTGGATGACGCCATTGGCGGTGGTGATATCGGCGTCGATGACGGTGGCGTCTTGGGCGGTGACAGTGCCTTCATCCAGCGTGACGAATACGTTTGTTCCCGTGAGCGAGAGGGCGGCGTTGACGCCTTCGGCCAAGTCGGTCGACAGGATTTCGACGGGCAGCACGTGGTAGGACAGAATGTCCGCGAGGGCGTCGAGATCGTCCGCCATGTCGGCGTCGTCCGCGAGTAGTTCGTCGAGCTCCTCTTGCGTGAACGCGGCCAGGAACGCGGCGTCGTTGGGGGCGAAGAGGGTGAAGGATCCGTCTGCGTCGAGGGCCACGTCGAGGCCGGTCGCTTCGAGAGCGGCGGCGAGGATCGTGAAGGACTCGGCGGTGCCTCCGGAAGCGATGGTCGAGCCGATTCCGTACGGCGCGAGCACGCTGTCGACAGCGTGGATGACTCCGTTGGCCGCGAGGATGTCGGGCCCGTCAACGGTGCCGTCTTGTACGGTTACGGTTCCGTCGACCAAGGTAACGTAGATATCCGCGCCGGTCAGCGTAGTCGCGGTGTTAACGCCTTCCGCGAGATCGGTAGACAGTATTTGGCTGGGAACTACATGGAAGGATAGAATCGCTGCAAGGTCTGCGAGGTCTTCTGCCTGGTCCGCGTCGTCCGCGAGCAGTTCGTCGAGTTCTTCAGCAGTGAAGATCGCGAGGAACGCGTCGTCGTCGGGAGCGAAGAGCGTGAATGCCCCTTCTCCGTCGAGCGCGGCGTCGAGTCCGGTTGCGGCGAGAGCGGCGCTGAGTATGGTGAACGATTCTTCGGTTCCTCCTGCGGCGAGCGTAGAGCCGATGCCGAAGGGGGCGAGGATGGCGTCAACTTGGTGGATGACTCCGTTTCCTACGAGGATGTCGACGTCTGTGACCGATGCGCCTTGCACGGTCACGGTGGATCCGTCGCGAGTGACGTTCAGTCCAAGGCCGGTAAGGGCGGGTACTGCAACGGTGCCGTCAGCGATGTCGGAAGCGAGTATCAGATCGCTAATGACGTGGTAGCTGAGAATTTCCGCGAGCGCGGCGAGGTCGGCGGCCTGGTCTTCGTCGTCCGCGAGCAGCTCGTCGAGTTCTTCTTGGGTGAACGCAGCCAAGAAGGCGGCGTCAGTGGGCGCGAAGATTGTGAATGGCCCTTCTCCGTCGAGCACGCCTGAGAGTCCGGCGGCAGAGACGGCTGCGTTCAGAATCGAGAACGAGCCGGACGCGTTGAGTTCGCTTCCGAGGTTAAAGGCCTCTAGCACGGCGTCGACGACGTGGATGACGCCGTTGGACGCGGGTATGTCCGTTTCAACTACGTTGCCATTTTGGGCGGTCACGCCTTCGTCGCCAACAGTCACGGTGAAGTTTACGCCGTTGAGGGCGACGACTCCGTTGGGTCCCGCTGCGAGAGCGCTGGCGGGGATGTTGGCTCCGATCACGTGGTAGAGGAGGATTTCGGTCAGGGCGGCGAGGTCGTCGTCCTGGTCGGCGTCGTCGGCGAGCAGTTCCGCGAGATCGGCTTCAGTGAAGATGTCCAGGAAAGCGGCGTCTGTCGGAGCGAA
>JANQSC010000070.1 GCA_028284235.1 Opitutaceae bacterium | reverse complement strand
CCTCCGGAGGAGAAGAAGGCGGAGACGCCGCAACCCGAGCTGCAGCAACCGCCGAAGCCTTTGAGTTTGAGCCAGCTGGAGCTATCGCTCAATCCCGGGACCGGCGGCGCGTTTGGAGCGACCTTTGGGATGGGCGCCTTCGAGGTGGATACAGACGCTATGGGAGACCTGGCGACGTTCAGCATTTCCGAGCTCGACGAAGTGCCTCGCATGACGCGCCAGCCACAGTGGTCGTGGCCGAGGCACGCTTTGGGGAAGATCGATTCCGACGTCGTTGCCCGGGCTCTGATTTTCATTGATCCAGACGGACGGGTTCAATGGCAGCGCTTCCCGAGCCTGTCGCATCCGATTATCGAGCAGGACATCATCAAGTGGCTCGAAGGCGTGCGCTTCACGCCGCCCAAACGCGAAGGGAAAGCGGTTCGAGCCCGGTATGTGCTCCCTCTGGAGTTTCCGAAACCGTGAGGGGGAACACACAGGAGACTATTTAGCATGAATACATCACTTAACGATCTTGGAACTAAGAACAGTCTACGACGCTTTGCGACGATCCTGTGGGGATGCTGCGCGTTCGCGCTCTCTCCGGCGAGTGGTCAAACCTATCCGCTCAGCGAGAACTTCTGGGGCAACGCGGAGTTTCAAGACAGAGTGATGGGTAGTTACGGATTCCATACCGAGCTCGAGCCGAAGCTCAGCGAAGACGAGGGATCGCTGTTCAAGGAACTAATGGTCATGCTGGACCGGGATCTCAAAGAAGGGCGGACCTACCTGAAAAACGCCCTCAAGCCGGAGTCGAGCGCTGCGCTGGACTTTATGCTCGGGACCATTGAGTTGCAGTTGGGAAATCCCGACGCGGCGGTGGAAAGCTATAAGAAGGCGATCAAAAAGTTCCCCAACTTCATGCGTGCCTACAAGAGTGCTGGCTACGCGCTCACGCAGGCGGATCGTTGGGAGGAAGCGGCGATCTATATGGTCAAAGGGCTGGAGTTGGGCGGAGGCGACGGCATGACCTATGGTCTGCTCGGTTTTTGCTATTTGAACCAGGAAAAGTACGGCGCGGCTCTCAATGCGTATAGCCTGGCGGTCGCTTTTGCTCCGGATACAACGGATTGGCAGCTGGGCCTCGTTCGTTGCCTGGTCCACATGGAAGACTGGCCCAAGGCCCAAGGCTATATCGAAGACCTGATTCTGCAGGATCCCGACAATCACGAGCTTTGGCTCCACCAGGCAAACTCCAAGCTCGCCAACGGCGCGTCCAACGAAGCGGCGACGAACCTGGAGATCGTCAGAAGAATGGGCAAATCGACTGTAAGCAGTCTGACGTTGTTGGGCGACATTTACGAGAACCAAGAGATGCACGGACTGGCGCTGGGAGCGTATCAGGAAGCCTTGTCCCTGGACGAAGGAGGCAAGGCGATTGAAAAGGCGAATCGACTGGCCCGCTCGTTCATGCAGTATGAAGCTTATGAATACGCCGGTAGGTTGTCGGAGTTCGTTGTCGATCGGTTTGGCGATCAGCTCGACAAGGACCGCCGTCTCGCGTTTTTAAATCTGCAGGCCGAAGTAGAGCTCGCTCTCGAGAATTCGGAAGGGGCGGCGGAGATACTGGCTAAGATTGTCGACGAGGACCCAATGAATGGCCAGGCCCTGGTGCTGCTGGCGAAGCACGCGTGGCAGAAAGACGATTTCGAAGAGGCCGCGTTTCTGTACGAGCGGGCTCAGAATTTGGAGGAAGTCGCGTCGGCCGCCTTTCTCCAGCATGGCCAGATGCTGGTCCAGAGACGCGACTACGACGAGGCGGCCCGTTTGATTCGCCGTTCGCTCGAAATTCGGTACTCCCCGCAGGTGGCTGACTATCTCCGCAATATTGAGGAGGCGATTGCCCGCGTTTTCTAATTTAGAGAGAGCGCCTAACAAGTCCATTCCATCGCCTGCTCGTTCCCGGTCACTTTCACTCATAATCTTAATCCTAATCAAAAATCGATTGGGGAGATTCTGATGATGATTAGGAGTAGGAGTAGGATTAAGACTAGGATCGGGAGCGAACGCTAGGGTCGAGGACCTTGGGGAGGAAGGGTTTATGCGTAGCGCGTATCCGTGGAGACGGCCGATAAATTGTATCATTAAAATAGATACAATTGGTCAAATGTAAAAAACCGAGAGACGCTCCCGGGATCGTAATAGAAGTGTCACGCAATCGCAAGGGAAGCTTCACTGCTCATTAATAGGTTCTTAACAGATGTAAACTACCGTCCGGGCTCACTCTCCGTTTAGTTCAATCTGAAACCAAACTATAACTATATCATGAAGCTCTCACATATATTTGGACCAGCGACGCGCCTGAAGCGCGGATTCGCTCTGCTCGCCCTAGCGAGTGGCGTCCTGCATTCCAGCGTTTTTGCTGGTACCATATCGGGTCGCGTTCTCAATGAGACGACCGGCGAGTATCTCCACGGCGCGGTTGTTCGCGTGGTGGGAACGGACTTGCGCTCTTCCACGGACATTCAAGGAAACTACATTCTTCGAAACGTCCCTCAAGGCAGTCAGCGACTCCAAGTGTCCTATCTTGGCCTCGGCTCCGACACGCAGCAGATCAGCAGTTCGGAATCGGGCAGCCAGACGGTCAATTTCGAGCTTTCGGAGGAGATCGTCGAGCTGGAAGGCATTCGTGTCGAGGAGTCGTTGATTGGACAGTCCGCCGCGATCAATCAGCAGCGTGTCGCGTCCGGTCTGGTCACTATTATTTCGGAGGAGGAGTTCGGTCAGATGAACGACGGGAACATCGGCTTGGCGCTGCAGAAGATGCCAGGTCTTTCGGTTGACACCGACGGTTTCTCCGAAGTCCCGAGATACGTCAATATCCGCGGAGTGGATACGCAGTACGTGAACGTTCAGTTGGATGGAAACCGCATGCCTTCTTCGGGCCACGGGCAGATCGGAAACCTCGGCGAGGGCGGGGCGTACGGAAACACGGCCAACGGTATGGCTCTTGACGACGTTCCAGGCGAAGCGATTACCAATGTGGAAATCTGGAAGAGCCCGTTGCCCGAGCACGACGGCGACTCCCTTGGCGGTATCGTTAATTTGGAGACGCGTTCCGCGTTCCAGCGTAACGGGCGGTTTATGTCCTACAAAGCGGGCATGACCTATTCGGCCCTGCGCGACGAGATGGATCCCAACTTTGGTTTCTCCTTTTCCGACATCTTCGGGCCGCAGCGAAACTTCGGCGTCAATGTCGCCTTCAGCTACCACAAGGTCAACGAGGGTTTCGACAACATTGACTACGACTGGATTCCGATGTTTCACCGTTTCGACTTCGGTTCCGGCCAGGACTTGGTGAACGACTATCTCGCTCCCAGTTTGGCGGCTGCCGAGGAGGGCGCGAATCAGGAAGTCATCTTTTTCCACGAAGACACCGAGTACAATAACTACAACATCGAGCGCGAGCGCATCGGCTTGAACCTCGGCTTCGACTACAAGGTGAGCGAAGACACGGAACTCTTCTTCAAGATTACTTACCACCAGGAAGATCGCCAGGAAGACGACATCCGTCATCACCTGATCATGGACAACGACCACGAGAACAGCGAGGATCCCTACGACCAGTTCGTTTCGCCTTATGCGGCGTTCGATGCGAACTACGACGCGGGCAACTACTTCACCTTCGCCGATTCCTATGAAGGCGACCTCGACGCCTTGATCAACGATCCGTCGCAGTGGGAAGCGGCGGGATTCAATCCGGGCAACCTCGTTCGCCTTGGCGGCCATCCCGACCGTATCTCCACCATCCTCGAAATCAGCGACACGCACGCGGTTACCAGCTGGCACCCGGATGGAACCGGCCGCGGCCGCACCGGCTACGAAGGGCAGTGGAACGACATCGACATCGAATTGCTCAACCTGCATTTCGGCGGCAAGTCCGAATTGAACTTCGGTACCTGGGACTACGACATCTTCACGGCGAAAACCGACAAGCTCCGTTTCGAGAGCGACACGGAGTTCCGCCGCGACGGGTTTCAATACTCGTACGACCGCTCGCGAGACCCGTTCCGGGCGATCTTCACCAACCTCTCGCCATACGACCGCTTCGGAGTTCCGACGCAGGGCGATCCGGACGAGTTCTTCCGCGGGTTCTTCCAGCTTGAAGACCGCACTACCGAGGAGACTTATTTTGGCGTCGAGACGAATCTAGAGATTCCGTTCGGCGACTCCATGGGCGTCGACGGTTCCTGGAAGTTCGGCCTGAAATTTCAGCAAGAGGAGCGCGAGTCCGACTACGACGAGCTGCAGTTCAACTTCGAAGACGCGTTCCCATACGCGACCTTCCTGCGCGACAATCCTTACGACGACCTCATCGGGGATCCCAATTACAATATCCCCTTCACTCCGGATGTACTGGCGATGCGGGCGAACGCGAACAACGCGTCTTACTTCTCGCTTCGAAGCGGCGGTCTCGAAGACTCGTTCGAGCAGGACTACGAGGCGACGCGCGACACCACTGCGGTGTATGTGCAAGGCAAGTGGCAAGGCCCGAAATGGGAGTTCGTAACCGGCGTTCGCTACGAGCAAGTCGACTTCACTTCCACCCAGTTCATCCTCCCTGAAGGGGACTACCTGCCGGGGCAGCAAAGCATTTCGACCAACGCTCTGGACTTCACGACCGAATCGAGCATCCGCTACATCGCTGACTCGGACGGAGTGGAGCGGACCGTCGCCCGCGACACGCGTAGCCGCGACTGGAGCGAGTTCCTTCCCTCCGCCCACTTCAAGTACTTCTTCAGCGACAAGCTGATCGGACGCGCCTCGGTTGGCCGCACTTACGGACGCCCGAACTTCTCCGATCTGCTCGGCATCACGACGGTCGACGATACGGATACGCCGGTGTCCGTTTCGCGAGGCAACTCCGACCTGCCGAACCTGACTTCGGACAACGCCGACGTCAGCCTCGAGTACTTCACCGATAACGGTGGCATCTTCTCGGTCGGCTACTTCTACAAGGACCTCAAGGACTTCTCGTTCGCGGGCGTTCGTCGCGGCGACGCGGCGGATTTCGGACTGGATCCTTCCCTGGGCGACGTCATCGTGTCCACTGCGGAAGCCGGTCCGGGCGCAGTCAACCAAGGACTCGAATTGGCCTGGTACCAAAACCTCGGCGCCTTCGGCGATGCGTGGAAGGACTTCACTCTCAACACCAACGCGACCTTAACGACGTCGGACGCGGACTACCCGGGGCGTGTCGACCATCGCTTGCCGACTCGCGGCGCTTCCAACACGCTGTACTTCGTTGGCCTGCAGTACAACAAAGGCCCGTTCGAGGGGCAGATCTCGTATCGCTTCCGTTCTCAGTACATTGAAGGACTCGCCTTTGTCGACCAGCAGGAAAGTTCCTCCGAAGGTGAATTCGCGTTCGTGGGCGACGACCAGTTCGACGACTCGGGCGAGTGGGACATCAATCTCAAGTACAACTTCAGCGAGAAGTTTGGGCTCTATTGCAACGTGACTAACGTTTTGAACGAAATGCGCAAGTCCGTCCAGGGCTACCGCCAGTACGGAGACGATTCCTATTGGAACCAACGCCGTATCAACTTTGGTGTTACGGGCGAGTTCTAGTCGCTAGATTTTAGCCATAGATCGGAGCTAGTTTGAGGTCCAGCCACTGCGGCTGGGCCTTTTTCTTGCGTGTGGTTCTCCGCGAAGTTGCCCTACAGCTCATAATCCTAATCTTACTCCTAATCCTAATCTAAAAGTGGAGGGTGATTATGATTAGGAGTAAGATTAGGATTAGGATTGAGAGGGGGGTTAGTCCGAGTCGAAGGTGTAGCCGATTCCGCGTACGGTTTTGATGTAGACGCGACACGGGCCGAGCTTTTTGCGGAGCGCTTGGATGTGCACGTCGATATTCCGACTACCGGCGACTTTGGACGATCGATAGTCGTCGCCGACAACGCTCTCCGCGAGCTGTTCGCGCGTGTAGACGCGCTTGGGCTGAATGGCGAGGGCCCGGAGAATTCGATACTCTGAATGGGTGAGATCGAGGGGCTTCTTCGCGACGGACATTTCGTAACGCGTGTCGTCGATCGTGAGCTCTCCGCGCCGAGTGAGTTTGTTTCTAGCGAGGGACGCCTTGGGGCGCGATCGCCGTAGGACCGCCTTGGCTCGCGCCACGACTTCCTTGGGGGAAAACGGCTTGGTCACGTAGTCGTCGGCGCCGGACTCGTAGCCATTGAGAATATCGGCTTCTTCGGTTTTGGCGGTGAGCATGATGACCTTCACCCCGCGATCGTGGTCGGGACTTTTGATCGAACGGCAGATGGTGTCTCCGTCGACTTCCGGAAGCATCAGATCTAAAAGCACGAGATCGGGCTCGAATTCGTCTATTCGCTGATTGAAATTGGCGCCTCCTGAGAAAGATTCGACGTCGAATCCTTCTTTCTGGAAAGTACGCTTGAGCAACGCGGCGATGTCGCCGTCATCTTCGAATATCAGTACTTTGGATCCGGTCATCGTAGGAACGAATTGGGAGGCGATCGTTCGGGAGCGGTGTGTATCGCGCGCAGGCGCTTAGTGAACGCTGTGTGAACCATCTGAGGAAAGAGATCATTCTTGCCGGAGGTTCTTTTTGTCGCAAGCCGACTTGGGAAACGATTGCGTTACGACGCGCCGAATCTCGCGGAGATCCGCCTCATTGTTGCTAACTTGTCTCATTGGGCTCGTTGCGTTCGACGGGCCTTTTGTCTATCCAACTTCCATGCAGCGAAGAATCGTTATCATTGAAGACGAAGCCGATATCCGGGAGCCTTTGGGCTACTCGTTACAAAATAGTGGATACGAAGTCTTTACTGCGTCGGACGGGGTGGAGGGTCTCGATGTTGTCCGCCGCCGCCGCCCGCATCTGGTAGTTTTGGATCTGATGATACCGGGGTACGACGGCTTCGAAGTGTGCCGTCGAATGAAGTCGGACGGCGTATGCCGCTCGATTCCGATCGTGATGCTCACCGCCAAGGACGACCAGACGGATATTGTACTCGGTTTGGGGTTGGGAGCCGACGACTACGTGACCAAGCCCTTTTCAACCAAGCAACTGCTCGCTCGTATTTCCGCGGTGCTCAAGCGGGGAAATCTGCACGACGAAATTGAGGGAGGAAAGCGGCTGGAGGTCGGGGATCTCGTGGTCGACAGTGAACGTTTCGAGGCCCGATTGGGAAATCGAAGTCTCTCGCTCACGGCCACCGAATTCAAGATTCTGAGGTGCCTGGCGGAGAGCCCCGACTGCGTGTTTACGCGCGACGACTTGCTCAACAACTCGATTGGCGAGAACGCGTTTGTGATCGATCGAAACATCGACGTTCACATACGCTCGATACGCAAGAAGCTGAATCAGCCAGATCTAATCGCGACGGTTCGCGGCGTTGGCTATCGATTGGATGCGGCGCGAGCGATCGTGGTCGACCCGAAGCGCTAGGCGACCGAGCGGATGAACGGGAACTCGAATCCGAAGAGCGTTTCGAACCGGTTTCTGCGATCCGTCTTTTTCTGGAAACTCTGGGGCTCTTACGCCGTGATTGTTTTGCTCGGATCGGTGATGGTCGCGTTTTTGCTCAACCGGTTTTTCTTCCGTGAAGCGGAATTGGCATTGCGAGCGAAGTTGTCGACTACTGCTGAGCTGGCGGCCTCGATGGTAGCGTCGAACCCGCAAGATCTATGGACCGGTCAATTGCAAACCCGCCTTGGGGAAGTATGTACCGACACGCGGACTACGGCGGACATCGTGATGGCATCGGGCGAGGTCATGATGACGTCGACCCAAGGCTGGGGGTTGCCACCTGACGCGCTTGACTTGCCGGAATTTGTCGACGCCAGAGCCAAAGGCCGCGGAGAGTCCGCCTACGACCTCGACGGTGGGGAGCGGTTTGTTTATGTCGTTGAGCCGATTGTCGTTCAGTCCGAGCGAATTGGATACGTTCGACTCGGGAGTAGCACAAACGAGCTGCTTGCGCGTTCGCGTCTCCTCAAGGAGAAAGTGGCTTTGGGGGCGTGCGCGATCGCGGCGTTCTCCCTCTTTCTGGGAATTCCGCTTGCTCGGGGGGCGACGAGACCTCTGGGAGTCATCGAAGCGGCGTGCCGCCGCATCTCTGAAGGGACTTTGTCGGTGAGGGTGAATCTGTCGCGCCGAGACGAGTTTGGGTTGGTCGCCAGGTCGGTGAACCAAATGGCGGATTCTATCGAGGGCCAGATGACTCGACTAGATCGGCAGCGCAAGCGATTGGGGTTGCTCCTAAGACTGTTGAACGACGCGGTTGTGGCAATCGATCAATCGGGCCGTATCATATTTATGAATGCATCGGCCGAGGCCTTGTTCGAGCTTGGCGATCGACCGGCGGAAGGTCAGCCCTTTCGTGACGCGTTGAAGATCGGGGCGATTGTCGACTGGATTGAACAGGAATTCGAATCGGACGAGCAGCGATCGGGTGAAACGAGCTGGCGGGACGGGGAGAGCCGGCGGTACGTGTCCATCTACATGGCCCCGCTGCTTTTGGACGACCACGATCTGGCTGGGAATCTCGTCGTCATTCGCGATGTGACGGAGAGCCGACAATTTGAAGCGCTGCGTCGAGACTTCTTCTCCAACGTGTCCCACGAATTGAAAACTCCGGTTACCGCGGTTTCCGCTCTGCTCGACGCATTGGAGCGTGGCGCCGGCGCGGATGCGGACAAGCGAAAGGAGTTTTTGGGCCGATTGCGAATCCAGAACGAACGCCTGTTGAGATTGATCGAAGAGCTTCTCTCCATTTCGAAACTCGAATCAACGAAAGAGTTCCTTCAGTTCGCGGAGGTCGACTTGCGCGCGCTTGCGGAAGAGGTACGCGCTACGTTTGAACCTTTGGCGGAAGCGCGCGCTGTAGTGTTTAGCGTGGAGGTGGGAGTCGAGAGCCTGACCGTGAGTGGCGATGCCCGCATTCTGGAGGTCGCTATAAACAGCTTGGTTGACAATGCGTTCAAGTTCACGCGCCCGAATGGGAGAATCACGGTATCGGTCGGCAGAGACGGGGAGGACGCTGTAGTGAGTGTTGAAGACACTGGAGTGGGGATTGCCCCGGAGCATCTGGATCGGATTTTCGAGCGATTTTATCGCGTGGACGCATCGCGATCGAGAGGTCGTGGAGGGAGCGGGCTCGGGCTTTCTATCGTCAAGCACATGGCGGTCGCTCATGGCGGCGCGGTAGAGGTGAATAGCGTTTTAGGAGAAGGCAGCGTGTTCCGCGTTCGAATCCCCTTGTCGCGCGAAATTTCCACTAGCTTTACGCAAGCCTAATGGAATGGGGTTTTAGTTTTGGATATGATTCGAACAGTTGTATTCGGGATTGTGCTCGTAGTGAACGCGTCTGGGGCGCCGGTTATCGAGAGCCCAGTTTTGCCAGACGTGGAACCGATTCGGCTTAAGGCGGTGGGCTCGTTCGGTCCTGGAGCGAAGATCGAGAATTCGGGAATTGTAAGAAGTCGCTCGCGCGACGGGCTGTTCTGGACGATCAACGACTCGGGTGACGCGCCCCGCGTGTATCCGGTTCGCAGTGACGGGTCACTTTGGGGGTCGGCTCGCTACGAGGACGACTCGGGCGTGCTCGTTGGAGGGGCGATCAATGTGGATTGGGAAGACATCGCGATCGACAATCTGGGAAATCTGATCGTATGCGACGTGGGTAACAATCGAAACGACCGGCGGGACCTGGTCCTCTACTATCTGCCCGAGCCCTCGCCGGATGCCGGTAGAACGACGTTCATGAAGAAAGTGTTCTTCCGCTATCCCGATCAAGCTTTGTATCCCGCGGACCGCAGCGATTTCAACTACGATTGCGAAGGCGTGTTTTGCATCCGGGACACGGTCTACATCCTGTCCAAAAACCGAAGCGACACGCTGGGAAAACTCTACCGCCTCGACTCCGCGAACCCCTTCGAAACGAATACGCTGACCTACTTGAGCGCGTTCGACTTCGGAGGAAAAACGACTGCGGCTGACGCGACGGTCGATGGCAGGCGACTCGCGGTTACCACCTACGACGCCCTCTGGGTGTTCGAGATCGACGGGGCGACCGACAACTTCTTCAACGGCAAAATCTACTGGCTCCCGTTCGAGGCCCCGCAGGTGGAAGCGGTTTGCTTCGAAGATCGCGACACGATTTTGCTGGCCGACGAAACCGCGGCGGAAATTTATCGAATCGAGTTTTCGGAGATGCGTCGAGTGGATCGACTCGACTTCGAACCGATTGACTAGTTAGGTACTAGCGGTGCCCGCGATTTGCGAATAATGAAAAATAGAATCCTCATCGTCCTTCAACTGATCGCATCGAACTTCGCGTGGGCCCATCAAGGCGACCACGGAGCGCTTCGTCATTGGGAAATAGCGAGCCCCGACCCGGATCGGATCGTTCTAACTTGGACGGGCGACCCGGCTCGTAGTCAGGCGGTTACTTGGCGCACGGATCGTTCCGTCGCGGTCGCCTTCGCCGAAATCGCCTTGGCCGACCCGTCATCCCGGTTTGACCAGAACGCGGAACGTATTCGGGCGAAAACCGAAGTTCTGAAGATCGGGCAGCACGATCAAAACGAGAAACTGACGACTCATTTTCACAGCGTCGTATTCGAGAATCTGTTACCGAACACGCTTTATGCGTACCGAGTCGGCGATGGAAAGGCGCGATGGAGCGAGTGGATACAGTTTCGCACCGCTTCCGGGGAGGCGGAACCGGTCGAGTTTCTGTATTTCGGGGATGCCCAAAACGCGGTGCTTTCCCACTGGTCCCGTATCATGCGAGCTGCGTTCCAGAAGGCGCCGCAAGCGGATTTCTCGATTCATGCCGGAGATCTGGTCAATCGCGCTCATCGCGACCAGGAATGGGCGGAGTGGTTCAAAGCGGGTGGCTGGATCCACGCCACGGTTCCCAGCATTGTCGTGCCAGGGAATCATGAATACGACGAGCTAACAAACGAGGCTCAAGAGAAGCGGCTCGCGCTTCAATGGGGCCCGCAGTTCGAGTTGCCGCAGTATTCCGACCTCCCGGATTCCTTGCGGGAGACCGTTTACTACATTGACTATCAAGGGGTTCGCGTTGTCGCTCTGAACTCGAATCGGGAGGTCGAGGCGCAAGCGAAGTGGCTCGATAAAACGCTCGGCTCCAATCCGCATCGCTGGACGGTGTTGACCTTCCACCATCCGATTTTCTCCTCGGGCGATGGTCGCGACAACTCGGGAAATCGCGAGGTGTGGAAACCGATTATCGAAAAGCACAAAGTGGATCTAGTCTTGCAAGGGCACGACCACACCTACGCCCGCGGTCACACTCCGGTTCGGATGGTGGATGGCGAGGACGAGAAACGAATCGAGTCTCTCTACGTGAATTCCGTCAGCGGCCCGAAGATGTACGAGTTCATGGAAGGCGGCTGGAATGTCTACCGCCCCGAGGGAGTGGTTCTCGATCGCAAAGCGGAGAACACACAGTTTTTTCAAGTCATCCGAATCGACGGGGATGTAGTTGTCTACAAGGCGTACATGGCGAATGGAGCGCTCTACGACGCCTTTGAGATGCGGAAGAACGAAGACGGCACGAAAACGCTGCGCGACTGGTCTCCAGACCTTGGAGACGAGCGGCTTTTCAAGAACTCCCTCCCGTACAATCGAGACGGAATGTAGCCGCTTTCGTCGTTCCGGACCTCGGCGCCTTGGGAAAGAGACTGCGGGACGAAGGTTGCGAGATCGCGTGGGACGATGCGCTCGCCGATCGCGCGAGATTCTATTCAAGCGATGCGTTCGGAAACCGGATCGAATTTCTACAAGAAGGAGACGGTTTTTCGCAGAAATGAGTTTTCCCTGCAGTTGGGTCCGCTTCCGTGATCGTTTCGTTTGTAACTAGGAATTCGATACGTTTCAGATGAGTGCTGCAGGCGTTTTCAGCTCTTTCGCGTAGGAGCGCTGAATCTTGACGAGCTCGTAGCCGATGCCGGGATAGAACTCGTGCGCTTCCGGTCGGGCCGCGTTGCTTTTCACCTGCATCTTGTCGATGGAGCGAAGGGCTGCCCATTCCTCGCAGCGAGCGATCAAGGCTCTTCCGATGCCGCGTCGACGGAAATTCGTGTCCACGACGATGCCGACGATGTCCGCGAAAACGCGTTTAGAGACGATGTGCCGGGATTGTGTATGCGCCCATCCGCCCAGTCTGCCGGGTTCGAGTTCGGCGGCGAAGATCCCGTCGCGGTCCGAAGCGAGAATGTTCTGGAGGCATTCCTCGCATCGTTCGACTTCAATTGGGTAGCCCCATTGGCTGCACAGTCGCGAGAACTCTCGAGCGTCG
>JANQSC010000039.1 GCA_028284235.1 Opitutaceae bacterium | reverse complement strand
CGACGTGTATTCGAGCGAGGTGTACGCCCCTTCCAGCGGGATCTATGGAGAGACTCGAACGGGGGACGGCGAAACGGGTGACTTCCTGCTACTCGTATACGAGGAGTCGTCGGCAGGGACGACGTCGGGCTATCCGATTTCGGAACTGGTAGGGATCTATCGAGACGCGGGCGGGAGCAATGAGGGTCCCGTCAAAATTTGGCGTCGATCGTCCTTTTCAGCAGCCGAGAAGTACCTCGATCCGGAAGCGATCATGCCGACTCTCTCCGAGATTGCGAGCGTAGAGGGCGGAACGCCTTCGAGCGTTTTGAGCGTGGAGACCGTGGTTGAACTGGCGGAGGGGCAGGCCGACGGGAAGTTGTTTTACAACTACAAAGACAGCAGCGTCATGTTGAACGGCAAGATCATACATGGCAACGAGGCCAAGTTGATTACGGACACCTATAATTTAACGATCAAACCCCGCGGAGGGTACAACTAGGATGCGTGGAAATATGAGAATTGCAAAACGAGTAGCGGGAAAGGAAGCAGGATCGCCAAGTGGAGGCGCGATGGAAACGCGTGGATCGGTCACTCTGGTCGCTCTTATCATCGCCGCCGTTGCCCTGGTTATCGCGGGAGGCGTCTTGCGGGGAACGCTTGGCGAGCTTTCCGTAAACAAGCGGAGTTTGATGTATCACGAGGCGCGAAACGCGGCGGAGGCGATTCAGGGCTACGCCGCCGCGGACGTGGTTCGCAAATTCAAGAACGACCCGTCGTTGAGCGGGAGCGAAATTCGAAATCTGTCGTATTCGATTCCGGCGAGCGCGACGTTGGCGTTCAGCACTACTGGGGTGGATTTGACCGCGTCGAAGGTGAGTATCAGTTCGTTGAGCAGCGGAGTTTGGGGGTTCATTCCGGCGGACCAAACCCGGAACGACCCGCTCGCGGGCGCCTACGTGTTCACGCGCTCGGCCGAAATTCTGACGAAGGCTTCACTCGCGCGCGGCGGTCGGTCGGGTAGCGAGTTGTTCGGTTACGCGTATCAGGAATTTGAATTGCGCGACGCTCCCTTGTTCACGCATGCGATCTTCTACAACATGGATTTGGAAATCGCGCCGGGACCGGACATGGGCATTTACGGGCCGGTTCACAGCAACGGGAATATCGGGGTCCAGTCGATAAACAACCTCAGTTTCTATGACCAGGTAAAGGCGTCCGGGAACTTCTACGTGGGGCACAGTATCGAAGGTTGGGATTTCACCAGCGGCTCTTATGATGCGGAGGGGGTGTCCGTTGTCGATGACACCGGATCGCTCGTTTCCGTTTTCAAAGGAGGCGACAGAAGCTCGACCGCAAGCTACTATGAGGCGAGGCAAAGCGACTGGGAGGAAGTCGCCTCGCAGAGATGGGGAGGAATGCTCCGGGACCAGGCTCACGGCGTTCCGGTGTTGAATCCTGTTTCGATTTCCGACTACGTTCCGGACGATCCCGACACGATTTCGAGTGAACTCGAAAACCACGCCTACGCGTTGATTGAACCCTTGTTGAGCGTTTCCCATGTGGACCGCAAGTCGGTCGATACGCGGAATGAGAAATTTGCCATGAAAGCCGGGCTTTATCTGAAAGTGGAAACAGACTCTGCGGACGCGACCGGGTATCGAGTACGCGCATACAAGTATAGCCGAACCGTTGCCAATAGCTTGCTTCCGGCGATCGACGGTTTTGGGAATCCCACCTGGATTGAAATCGACCTGCCTCCAAATTTGATCGGCGACGCGAATGCGGCCATGACGGATATCGAGGTGGATGGCCGGCCAGAGGAGTATTTCTACGACTCGGGTTCGGACACGGTACTCGGAGGGCTTTACGATCGTCGGCAGGCGCAGCAGCTCGATATCGTCAGTCTCGACTTGGGCACGTTAAAAACTCTCGTTGAGTCGAGCTCTACGTGGGACGATGCCTCTACGACGGCAATCCCCGCCTACTATCCGAACACCGACTGGAATGGCGTTGTCTATATCGAGTTTCCGACGTTTTCGTCGTCTGGAGGGAGAGGCGACAAGATCGTCGTGGCGGATGTCCAGCCGTCCGCTCAGGGCACGGGCTCGTCGGTTGTTCCCGGAATCGCCTTGAGTCTGATCGACTGCTCGAGCTTGCCGAATCCGGGTTTTCTTAGCAACAACGGTTTGACGATCGCCACCAACGCGGCCGTGTATGTTGTCGGCAATTTCAATGCGGACAACGTAGTCACGAAATCGAACTCCTATACCTTGGCCGATTCAATCGCGAGCGGGGATGGAGTCGACGAAGTGCCTGCCGCGATCGTGGCGGATTCGGTGACCTTGCTGTCGAACCAGTGGATCACGCAAGGCCGGGGCAATAGTCACGAGAATTTGCAAGGCGCGTATCCAGGGAACCGCAGCGCCACCGATACGGAATTCGCGGTAGGGCTTATCACCGGCAATACACCAGCGGACCTGACAACGGTGTCGGGCAATCGAGATTGGGGCGGCGGCGTGCAAAACTTGCCTCGCTTTCTCGAGCGGTGGAGAGTGGGTGGCGGCGTTAAGGCGGTTGCGACTTTGCGCGGCGCGCTGGTATGTCTCTACCAGAGTGAAGTTCAGTCGGAAGGAATCGACTTGGATGGCAGCAACAATGGCCGCAAGTGGTTTTACGCCCCGGCGAGAAATTGGGGTTTCGGGGAGCTTTTCGCGAACAACCAGATGCCTCCGGGAATTCCGAGCGTGCGCCACCCGCGGTTGACGAACTTGGAGTTCATCAGCAAGGACGAGTACGACGCGAAACTGGCGGCGCTGCCGTAGGGCGGGTTCGGGTGTTGGATCGATGCTGAACCAGGAAAACCGCCGGATCGGGAGCCCGCTCGGCGCGGATTTTGAGGGAAACATTGTATTTCGAAACCAAATGCGTATTCTTTGCGTTATAAGAAAAGAGTCGCCACCCCCAACATACGTCCTATGAGCTCCCCCCGATTTCCCCTAACCATTTCTGTTTTAATCGCTTGCGTTTCGATCGCCGCGGCGAACGCCGAAGACGAAGTAGGCGGATACTTGTTTTTCGGTTCTGATGTGTCGGCTGAATCCGGAAAATCCCACTTCCCGATCGTGACGATGGACAAGAAGAACATCTACGTGGACGCGGGTGTGGATGTGAAGAAAGTGTCTCATCGCGCGTCGGTCCGGACCCGTCCCGAGCTCGTGCTCGCGGAGACGTTCGCGGACGTGCTCGAGATTCACTTCACCACGTCGTCCATGGCGAATATGCAGCGTGCCGCCCAGGCGGTTTCCGATATGCACTACGCCCAGTTCCAAACGGAAGTGGAGGTCGCGATGCTGAACGCCCAGGCGGAAGGGGATTTGTCGTCTGGGGAGGACTTGAGTCCGGCCGACCGAGCGTTGGTGGGGGAAATTCAGGATGTGGAGCAGGACAACGCCGATTTTCAAACCGCCATGCAGGACAGTCTGGACACGGGAGCGTTCGAGCTCGACGAGCTGGCGGATTCCATTCACGTCAACTGCACGCTCATCCCCGAGAAGGACATTCAGGGGGCTTACTGCGTCATAGTCGTAAGCCACAATACGATGGACATGGATACGGGGGAAATGCTGGGACGCGCTCGTTTCGCCCGGGCCAAGTACATTGGCGATTTGCTGGCCGACGAATTGGTGGGGCTCAGGCTGCGAGTCGCGGTGGGCGAGTTCAACAAGGAGGAGGCGGAATTCGAGTTTCACTTGTTCACTCAAGACGGCGAGCAGGTGGCCCTCAGCAGTTCGCGCGGGCTCAAGCCGCTCACTCCCCAAGAAGTGGCGACCTTCAAAGAGCTTTCAGAAAAAACCAGTTTGAGAAACCGAGGTTGACCCGGCACGCGGCCGAGGTTTAGTTTCTTTTAAAACTCGCCGTCGCTCTCCGGGCTTCGCCTTGGAAGCGTTAGTCCAACCCCAACCATCCCCAACTCGATATGAAAAAGTACTCCTGCGCCGTTCTCGGTTGTTTCCTAGTCAGCGCCTTTGCCGCTCAGTCGTTCTCCGAGGTTTCCGAAGTGGAACCGGGAGGCGGATACATGTTTCAGGGCTGCGAGCCCAGCGCCCGTTCTGGTAAAAGCTATTTCCCGATCATAAAGGTCGACAAGAAGAAGATCCACGTCGATGGCGGGACCAAGACTCTGAAAGTGTCGTTGCGGTCTCCCTGCCGGCCGCAAACGCGCATCCGCGTCAGCGACAAGATGGTAGAGGTTCTCGGGCTGGATCTAAATACGGTCTCAATGGCGAATCTTGGCCGTACTTCGGACGCGATCGCGGACGCTCAGTTCGCGGACGCTCAAGCCGAGGCGGCCATACAAGACGTGCGATCCGGGGCCGTTAGCGAGTTGAATGTTGGCACTGGCGTGCTCAGCGCGGTGGGCGGCGTTGACCAGTTCGAGCAGGCGAATGAGGATTATCAGCGAGACACATTGATCAATGTGGAGGATGGCGTGTACGGAGTTCAAGGAGTCGCGGACACGGTCACATTGAAAGGGGAGGCGATTCCGCAAGTCGACGTAAAGGGGGTGTATTGCGTGCTTACTGTGGCGCATACGGTTCTCGATCCAAACACTCAGAGCCCCCGCGGTCGATCGCGGATCGCTCGGGCGAAGTACTTGGGCGATATGACGAAGGGAGAACTCTTCACCTTCAAGGTGAGGTTCGCTATGAACGAATTCAATTTGAGAGACGCCAAGTACGGGTTCCACTTGTATACCGGAGATGGCGAGGAAATTGCGCTTAGCCGGTCGCCTGGATTGAGGCCTTTGAACAAAGAGGAGTTCGCGAAAATGAGCGCGGCTCTGAATAAGTAGTCGAAGCGAATTCGATAGCCCGAGTCAGGTTGATAGACTGGCTCGGAATGCCGAAACGGAGGCGTCTCTCTCCGTGGCGGGTAGAACGCCTTTCGCGACTAGCGCGTCGGCAACGGTATCGGCGATCGCGCTCGCGGCGGCCTGATCGAGAACCGTCGCGCGCGTTCTTCGGGCGAGCGCGTCCTCGATCGAAAGCGGCATTTCCTTGTCGATGCTCGCTTCGATTTGATTGAGCGTGTAGGGAAGATCTGGATGCAGTGGAGCTCCCTCGGGACGCGGCTGGGCGGTTTCGATTGGCAGGGCTCGCGTCATGCATCGACGGGGTGTCAAGTCCGCGGACTGTTCGGCTCGGTTGACGACGTCCTCGGCCATTTTTCGGTAGGTGGTCCATTTCCCTCCGGCGATCGATACGAGCCCGGACGGAGACACTTCAATATAGTGGTCGCGTGAAATCGAGGCGGTTGACCCTGTGCTCGACTTGGGGCTGACGAGCGGGCGTAGCCCGGCGTAGACGCTTTTGATGTCGGATTCGGAAATTGCGACATCCAGGTAGTTTTCGGCGTTCTCTATGATGAACTCGATTTCTTCCGGCAGCGGGCGCGGGTCTCGTTCGATGGCGTCGACTGGCGTGTCGGTAGTGCCAATGAGGACGCGATTGAGCCAGGGGATGGCGAAAAGCACGCGCCCGTCGGTCGTCTTGGGGACGATGAGGGCGGTATCCATCGGCAGAAACGCGCGGTCGAGGACGATGTGGGCGCCCTGGCTCGCTTTGATGATCGGGTTCGCGGTCGGTTGGTCGAATCGGCGTAGTGAGTCGTTGAATACGCCTGTAGCGTTGATTACGCAGCGGGCGTTTATTCTGAAGGATTCCCCGGTCTTCGTGTCGGAGCAGACGGCGCCGGTGATCCGGCCGTTTTCTTTGACGAGCTCGTCGGCGCAAACATAATTCAGCGCGAGTCCGCCGTGTTTCCAGACGGTGGTGGCCATGTCGATGGCGAGCCGGGCGTCGTCGAACTGCCCGTCCCAGTACTTGACGCCGCCTCGCAGTCGATCGGGCTTGAGTTTCGGGATGGCTTCCAAGGCGGCTTCTTTCGCGAGGACGCGCGTCCGGTCAATTCCGAGGTCCCCGGCGAGCCAGTCGTAGAACTTGAGTCCGGTAGCGAAATAGGGCGCCTGCCACCAGTGATGGCTTGGAATGATGAACGGGAGCGGGTTGACGAGGTGAGGGGCGTTGTTGAAAAGCAGTCCGCGTTCGCGCAATGCGCCTTTGACGAGGGAAAGATTGCCTTGGGCCAGGTAGCGAACGCCTCCGTGCACGAGTTTGGTGCTTCGGCTGGACGTGCCTTGGCAAAAGTCCTCCCGCTCGACAAGCGCTACGCGATGTCCGCGAGACGCGGCGTCGAGGGCGGCCCCCAGTCCGGTCGCTCCGCCTCCGATAATGAGGATGTCCCAATTTTCTTCCGACCGGAGCCTGTCGAGACCTGTCTCGCGATTCATGATAGGTCGCGATTATCGGTGGCGGTGTTGGATACGCCAGAGAATTCGAGAAACCGGATTCTCTTGATCGATTCAGCAGTTGTCAGTATCCAGCTTGCCAGCGCGCGGCGGGTTGCGGATCGAAACGCTCGAAGCTATTTCTTTTTCTCGATTTTGGAAACCTTGGTTCCTTCGAGTGAAAGGTTGGCCATGAGTCCTTTGTTGCCGAAGACGAATCCGATGATCGGCTGGTTCAAGGTTTTGGTATCGATCTCGCCACCGGCGCCGAGGGTGGCGATGGCCACGCTTCCATCGACTCCGAACTCCCAGCCTTCGCTTTTTCGAAAGCTCTCTAAATCGGCTTTTTCCATGAAGAGTATGATCTGGCGTTTGCTCTGGACGCCAATTTGCAGCCCGAACGAGGCGGCCGCGGTGTTGTAGTACTGGACGGTTTTTCCGTCGATGATGAGGGCGCCTTCGCCGTACTCGCCGCCGATGCCGAGCCCCGCTTTGCCGACAGTCGGGAATACGAGCATTCCTTTGGCCTTTTGGGCGAGTTTTTTGCCGGCGAGGGATTGGGAGTTGAATTCGGCGATCGCTTCTTCAATGCGGGCGTCGAGCACGACTTTGCGGGCGGCTTGGAGCGATTGAAGGTTGAATAGAAGGACGCAGACTAGGAGAGCTTGAATGTGTTTCATTGCGATATCAACAGAGGTCGTCGGAGAGGGATTTCGCCTCGCTAGCGTTGTTTTCGTCGCGAAATAGACCCGACTTGAATGCGCGAGTCAATCTCCTCATGGCCCCTTAGATTCGACTACGGGCTTTGAGTTCCCTGCCCAGACTCAATCCTCGTTCAGCCGGGATCGAATTTGCCGGTAGCTGGCGAAGGACCCGTAGACGATCAGGGCGATGGCGAAGGCGTACACCCACCAAGGAATGTTTTCTCCTGCGATGAAGAGGTAGAGATACGACGAGATGAACCAGAATCCCGCCGAGACGACGGGCCATGTGAGCGGCTGTTTGGCTTTTTTCGCCCGCACGAGCCAGGCGATTGAAAGGGCGAACAAGGGAATGGCTCCGACATAAATGGTGCCAAATATGATCGGGTTTACTCCGTATTTCTCTCCCAGGCTGAAAAACCACTGGGTGGACATGTGCCACAGTTCTTGCATCGATAATTGTAACGAGGTACGGCGATACGGGAATGCGCGAAATCGCCAGCTTGCTTCGCGTTGTAGACAGGGGTTCGCCCCGTACGTGCCCTATCGTCAATCCCGGGGGCCGCTTGAAGCGTTTTTGGACAGAATCGTCTGGCTCTGGCGGCTGGGTCGACTAGGGTTGCGGCCATGTTCTCGTTTAGACCCCTTCTTTTCCTCGCCGTTGCGATCGCCTTCCTCAGCGGTTGTTCGAATTCCGGAAACCAGCGTGCGCTTTTCGATGGCGCTACTTTCGAGGGCTGGGAGGGCCCGATGGAGAGTTTCCGTATCGAAAACGGGGCCATTGTCGCTGGGACTTTGGACAAGCCGATTCCGCTCAACCAGTTTCTGAGCACTCAAGAGGAATTTGAGGACTTCGAGTTGCGGCTTCGGTTCAAGATGGTGGGCGAGAAAGTGAACGCGGGCGTGCAGTTTCGCACGAAGCGCATTCCGGACCATCATGAAGTGATCGGCTATCAGGCGGACATGGGCGGGAAGTACTGGGGGGCGCTGTACGACGAGTCGCGACGCCGGAAAATTCTAGCGGGACCCGAGTTGGAGGCGGTCATGGAAGTCGTCAATCATCAGGATTGGAACGAGTACGTGATCCGGGCGGAAGGTCCTCGCATTCAGCTTTGGCTCAACGGAATGAAGACGGTTGACTACGTCGAGGAGGACGATGCGATTGAGCGTTCGGGCGTAGTCGCGTTGCAAGTACACAGCGGCGGGCCGATGGAGGCTTGGTATAAGGACATTGTGCTGACGGAGCTCTAAACCCTGCTGTCGGCTCATAATCTTAATCCTAATCATAATCCTAATCAAAAACCGACCGCTGGTTGGAGGGGGATTAAGAGTAGGATTGAGATTATGATTGGGACGTGAGAATGTAGATAGCGTAATGATTCGGACGGCCCGGCGGTCCGTCCCTACCTGGCTTCGTTATGAGACCGGTTTTAGCGTAGGGATTGACGATGCGCGTCGGCGATCGATTGAAAGCGTGTTGCTTCGGCAGGGTCGCCGCGTTTTTTCGCTCCGTTTACGACGATGGCGCATTTTTCGAGGAGCGTCGCTCGCGCGGCTCGATTGTATTCGTTATTTGGATGATGAGAGGCGAGAAATTTCGCGAGGGCGGCGATTCGGTATTTGTCGAGCCCGCGTTGGCGCGAAAGCTGGTCGTCGTGGCCGCCGTGTTTTTCGACAAGGGTTTCATCGACTAGGGCGACTGGATGGTCGCACGTGATTCGCAGCCACAGGTCGTAGTCTTCGCAGGCAGGGAGGGACTCGTCGAACAAGCCGACGGACTCGAGAAGGTCTTTGCGGATCATCGCGGTGGATGGCGAGATTGCGCAGCGCGGGAGGCATTCGTTGAAGATCCAGCCGCCGTTTTTCCAGTAGATGTCAGGAACTCGTTTTTCCACGCCGTTGTGTATCCAGCGTTCCTGACAATGGACGATCTGGGGTTCTGGATGGGCGGTCGCGACCTCGAGTTGCCGTTCGCATTTCTCCTCGAGCCAGCGGTCGTCCGAGTCGAGAAAGGCGATCCAGCGAGATTGGGCGGCGCGGATTCCGGCGTTGCGGGCGGGGCTGACTCCGCGATTCGGTTGGCGGATCACGCGCAGGCCGGGGTAGCGCGTTTCGAGCCCTTCGGTGGAACCGTCGGTGGAGCCGTCGTCGACGAGGATGACTTCGTCGGGCGTTCGCGTTTGCTGGTAGACGGAGTCGAGGCAGCGCTGCAGGGAACGGCCTCGGTTGTAAGTGGGGATGACTGCGGCGAGAAGCGGAAGCGATTCGACTGGGTTCGCGGAACCGCCGGAGCTCACTCTTCGGACTTTTTCTTGAGGAACCCGCCGAGGATTTTCTTGGCTTTGTCCTCCAGCTTTTCTCCGTCGCCGGCGTCGGACGGATCGATGCCGAGCTTTTCAGCGGCTCGGTTGATGAGTTCGTTCTTCCCGGCATCGGCGAGCGCTTGGGTCATGGCTTTCGAGTCGAGTTTCACTCTTGGGTTGTCGATGGGGCCGCGGAGGAAGAGGGGAATCGAAAGGTTGTCCGCGGGGACTTGCGTTCCGCCGATGGTGAGTTGCGAGCCTTTGAAGGTCGGGGTGATCGTGAGATCGGAGTCGATAGCGCTGAGCGTTCCGGTGACGGCGAGGGCCATGGTGCCGCCGCTCAAGGGAGCCTGGTCGCCGCTTTTGATTTTTGAAGCGATTTCGTCGACGGAGAGGCCTTTCATGGAGAGTTCGATTCGATTGTCGGCCCGTCCGGCGGCAGCGCCGAGGGCGATTTTTGCATTGAGCGATCCGTCGGACGAGACGATCTGCAATTCCGGATCGAATTCCACGAGATTGGGGTGGGAGGAGAGGTTGTCGGCTTGAATCGAAAGTGTCTCGTTCTCGAAGTAGGAGGTCTTGACTTCCGTGGCGACGAGATTGCGTATCCAGACTGTGGGGCTGCCCTCGATCAGGTCTTTCTTGGCAACGTTGACATGGCCCAGGGATTGAACCCGGCTGGCGAGCGTCTCCTTGAGACTGGTCTTGTCGCCTTCGGCGTTTTCACCGCCGAGCGCTTCGAGCCACTTTTTGATCTGGGCTAGCCGTTCTTTGATTTGCGGCGCGTCTTCGAGGACGCTGCCGAGATCCTGGTAGTCGGGCAATTGAATGGGGGATTCTTTTTTGGAGTCCGATCGCTTGCCTACGTGGCTGCCTTTCGTCGCTCGCCCGAGCCCGGAGCTCGCGTTTTCGAATACGAGACTGTCGACTGAGAAGCGGCGCTTTAGAATGTCCGCCGTGCTGATGTCCGCCACAATTCGGTCGCTGGCGAATATATTTGTACCCAGATTTTCAGGATCGGCCATGGCGAGGCCGTCGATTTCGATTCGTCCGGCGTCCAGATCGAGATGGGCGTTTTCCAGGTCGACGGTGGCTCCATTGGCGGTTTCCAAACCGTCTTTGATGGCTGCGGTGATAAAGGGGTCGCTTAGGCTTCTGATGCCGAAGTAGCCCAGCCCGACGATGACGACCGCGGCGATTGCGCCAGGGATGCGAATCGGGTTGCCCCATTTCTTGGAGAGGAGCTCTTCGTAGCTTTTCTTTCCTTTGCCGGATCCGAGGAAAATGAACTTCAGCGCTTTGACCCAGCCTTTGGAGGACCACTTGTTCAGTCGCTCGGAATTCCCTTCCAGGCTGAGCATTTTGCGCCGGTAGGAGCCGAGCAGCTTCGTCAAATAGAAGCCGAGGGCGGCTCCAAGAATGGCGCCGAGGAGTTGGCCGCCGGGGACGACGTAGTAGTCGAGCCCGAAGTAGGCGGTCACTGGGGCGTTCGCCAGCAGGGCGAAGAGCCCGCCGGTGGGTCCTTCGAGGAGAAAGCGACCGAGCGAGAAGGCGACCGGGATGGAGAGGATGAGAAGGAGTTTTCCTAGGAGGGCGGCAATGCCGGCGAGGAACAGGTTGGCGTTGAGAATGACGAGGCAGAGGATCCAGAATACGAGGAGTCCAGGGGCTTGCTGGAATCCGGGAACGAATCCGATGAGCATTCCCAAGACGGACGCCGAGACGATTTGAAAGGGAGTCGCTTTGCCGCGAATGAGTGATCCAATTTTTCGAGTGATGAGCATGGTTTTTGCGATGGTTTCTAGTGCGAACGCAGAGACTCCGCAAGCCACAGTTTGGTTCCCGTAGTGAGTTTTACTGCGAACCGATTGTTAAAATGAGTAGCCGATGGGTTCCAATGGATCGACCTGCTGCTTCGTTCGCTGGTCCTCAGGATTGCGAGCCGACACTGTTTCTTTTCGAATTTGACGCGCGACCTGGCCGTCGACATAACGCCATTCTCTCTTGACGCAGTGTCGGAAACACCAATTTAGCGTCACGCGATGAGTCTGCGTCTACTTCCTAACCAGATTCGTGTCGTGCCTCGACCTCTCATCGATCCACTGTATTTCAAGTCAGCGAACTATACATGGCGCGTTGTCCTGTTTATCAGTGTTTTCCACTTAAATATATTATTCAGGCTGATGCGAATTCAGCGCAGCTTTTTCGATCTTTGTAAATCGAGATGACGATGCGTTAAACTGTGCGCTCATATTGAGATTGGAAGCTGGAAAATCGATAAGTCTAGCAGTAAATAAACATCTTCTTACTAGTGATTTTGTAATCCAATTCTAGTAATTTACCCTTTGACTGTTTCGCTGATTTCAGCATGAACTATGTCGTGCATACCAATATTTCTCCAAAAAGCAGATGAGCAATTCCGCATCACACGCGCACGCATTTTATCGCCAGGTTGCGAAAGAAAAAAAGGTTTGGACGATCAAGGACGCAGGAGGTTTTCCAGCTCCTAAGAATCGCGATGGGATACGCGTTCAACCGTTTTGGTCGTCAGTATCCAGAATCCAAAGAATTAAAGAAAAAGCTCCTGCATACGCAAGTTTCGAACCTTATGAGATTTCGTGGGAAGCGTTCAGGGATCGATGGTTACCTGGATTAAAGAACGATGGGCTATTGATTGGCGTGAATTGGTCTGGAGCAAATGTGAAAGGCTACGATCTTGATTCAGATTTCGTACGCGAAGCTATTGAAATTCAAATAAAAGAACTACAAGGAGAACCAAACGCTTGAGGTAACGAGCGTTTGCGCGCCCGTCGTCTCAGCTCGACTTTGGACGAAAGAAATGAACTGGTATCGCATAATGACAGGCCAAACAGGCTATCCCCAGCCTGAGGATACGTATTTGGAAGTAACATACGATCTGAGCGATGCTTGTCCTACATGCGAAATCGGGAAGTCGCAGAAAGCGCCGTTTCGGTTTCGTTCTGAACCGAAATCGAAGCGATCCCAGTTCATTGGCCTTAATTGGGTGTTCGACGAAGTGTTTGTCCGTACCGAAGTGACTGAGGTTCTTAAGAAAGAAGGAATTCAAGGTCTAAGGTTTTCGCGTCCCGTCAAAAACGGAACAGGGGCAGAACTAGAGAGCATTTACCAAATGCACGTGGACACAATCTTGTGCGACTCACTCGGTACTTCGACACTTCGATTTGAAACCTGTGAGATGCCCAGAGATGAATCGATGGTTAGGTTTCTCAAAGCTAATGGTAGCCAGCTTATGGATGGGCCATTTTGTGGTAAATGCAAATTCAACTATCCACGTAAGAATGAAGAGGAGATCCTCTTGCCAGAGTCAGTTCGTCAGGTTGTTGTGGATGTGGTTAGGTCTAGTGAGTGGTTCGGTAGCGGCGGTAGTGCAGGCAGGCCAATCTTTGTATCCGAAGCATTTAAATCACTCTATGACAAAATGAAGTGGAGAGGTTTGTCTTTTCACAATACCAAAATAGACGAAAAGGTCCAACAAGGCGCGTGAGGCAACGGCCTACGGCCGCCTCCTCCGCTGGACGTTGGCATAGAATTTATGAATACAAAATGTTTAAGAACTTCAGCTTTAATAGCACTCTCAGTGATGCTCCTTTGCTCATCAGCATTGCCGGACACCATCAATGGAGATTTATCGATCCCCAGCGGGACCCTGACATTAGGCCCAAGGAACAACGATTCTGGGGCAATATTCATAAAAGATACTAAAGGTTCTGGCCGGAACTACAGACTTGGAATTGGTGGAACGAATGGTGAGCAATTGTACTTTTACTCTGAAACAGACAATTCAACCTTGTTAAGACTTAGATCAGATAGTGGCGTTGTTGAAATGCCAGCTAGTGATGTCACTATCCCCAATGGCAACGTTGGAATTGGAACTGCGAATCCAGTAACTCCTCTCGATATTATAAAAACTGTAGACTCAGGAGAGCACTTTGTCACAGTGCGTAATCACACGACAGCAGCTGAATCATCGGCTGGAATTTCTTTTATCAATTCCACATACGACCAGTCCATCGCTGGCACACGAATACTATCCACTCGAAAGAATGGTGCGCCATTTGTAGATTTCAATGTCCAGTTATACGATGGAAGCAACATGACAAAGAGATTCACGATCCTTGGAGACACTGGCAATGTAGGGATAGGGACTGCAGACCCAGGACTTCATAAGCTAGCTGTAAATGGATCGGTTCGAGCTAAGGAAGTGATTGTGGATACGGGATGGTCAGACTTTGTCTTTGAGGATTCTTACCGATTGAGATCTCTTGAGGAAGTGGAGTCCCACATCGAAGAGCATGGACATCTTCCAGATGTGCCACCCGCGTCAGTTATTGAATCCGAAGGTCTTTCAGTTGGGGAAGCTCAGAAGCTTATGATGCAAAAGATTGAAGAACTGACCTTATACATCATCGAGCAGGACAAAAAGATTTCTGCACAAGAACTGCGCATCAAAGAACTGGAATCAAACTAATGCCAACAAAGCGCAGTAGGTAACGAGTGCGAGCGTTCTACAAAAAATGAAAAAATTCATCATCATCTTATTTTGGACATTACTGGGTTACCAACTATACGCCTACAGCGACGAAGAACTGAACTCCGATATTAACACTGTTGCCAAGGCTATCGAAGAAGAAAGCCGTAATAGTGTAGTTCTGTTCTTAGTGCACGGTCATAGCGGCCTATCAGGCAAGAATCGCATGGCCGTAATGATCGCTAAAAACGCAATCAACGGAATGAAAAGAGAAGGTTCTGAGCATGATGCACTTATTAGGCTTCTTAGACGAATGATGGCGAATGAAGATGCAGCCGTCGACTCACGTCGATACGCCTATTTTAGGCTCACTTCATTCTCAAAAGAAAGCGTGTTAGCAAAAACTGAATTTGAGGAAGCAAAGAATGTGATCTTCAATCGCGACGATGACCCAATGAAAAAGTTAGTCGAACGCTAGAACCAGTCGGCGGTACTCAACTCCGTTACGCTGCGCTTCACTACGTGATACACTTCCACGTTTAAAAAAAGACTGGATTCAGAGAGATTGACAGGAGTTCCCCAAACCTCTTCCATTGTAGTTGCTTTGGTAGGGCGCATCCAGGTCTGCATGGAAAGGGCAATGCCCACTTGCCACGAAATCAACAATATCGGACCAGCTAGATGCAGACTATAGCTGGGAATTGAATGAGTATTCCGATGAGTGCGCCCACTCCAGTAGTCGAAAATCTGAAAAAGCAGGCAAAATACCTACTCAAGAGGCACCGGGAAGGATACTATCCTGTTTGCCAACGGATCAGGAACAATAGTGCGCGGTTTCGTGGCAGTTCAGACAAAGATATTATGGCAAGCAAATTTGCCCTCCACGAAGCTCAAGAGATTGTCGCAAAAGAGAATGGTTTCGACTCATGGAGCGCTCTGAAGAAAGAAGGAGCTACTATGAGTAATGTGAAAGAGCCTACACTAGAGGCGTGTTCGCTGATAACCGCGTTTCCCATGATTCTTGTGGGGAGTGTCGCTGAAGCAGTGACGTATTATACCCAAAAACTGGGATTCAAGGTCGATTACCTTTGGGGAGAACCCCCTTTTTACGGTATGATAACCCGGGATCGTGCGAGTCTCCACCTGAGGCATGTGTGCGAGCATCAAATTCGACACAATGCAGAGGATATCCTGTCGACTGCCATTCCGGTAACAAACGTGAAGGCCCTGTTTCTTGAGTTTCAAGAGAAAGGGGTTGAGTTCCATCAAAGGTTAAAACCTCAGCCGTGGGGCGCCACGGATTTTATTGTTAAGGATCTGGACGGCAACCTTCTGTGTTTTGCGAGCACGCCTGAACCCAAGACTTAACACATCGGGAGAGATAACGAGTGATCGCTGGCACGGTCACTCGCACCTCCCCTTCACGTTCGGCGGAAAAGTTTTTCGCCAAAGACAGCAAGAATCGGGTCGTCTCTAAAGTTCGCGAATAGTATACTGGCTCCCGTTTGCGTTACAAAACAGGGAGGAAAAAGAGACCATGAGATTATCAAAGAAGACGATCATCGTCACCGGGGCAAGCAGTGGCATTGGAGCCTCTGCGGCTTGCATCTTTGCAGATGAAGGAGCGAATGTGATCATGGGCGCGAGAAGAGAAGATCGCCTGCAGGAGCTTGAAAAAGACCTGAGATCAAGGGGGAAGGTTGCCATTCCGGTAGTGGGCGACGCTTTGGATGAAGACTTTGCGCAACGTCTTGTAGCCGCCGCTCTATCCGAGTTCGGAGGTTTGGATGGCGCCTTCAATAATGCCGGGGTTCTTGGTCCCATGAAGCCCTTGGAGGAGATCGACTTGGAGACCTGGAGAAGCGTTCTCGATATCAATCTAACGGGCGCCTATCTGGCTGCAAAGCATCAGATCCCTGCGCTTCAGGATCGAGGTCGAGGAGCGATCGTATTCACCTCGTCATTTGTCGGGCAGGGGATTGGACTGCCCGGCATGACGGCCTACGCTGCATCGAAAGCAGGCCTGATTGGACTGACGCAAAGCTTGGCAGCGGAATGCGGTCAACAGAACATTCGCGTCAACGCTCTGCTGCCAGGTGGAACGCTGACGGAAATGGCGGGAAGTGATCCTGACGCGCATGCTGCGGTCGCTGCTATGCATGCTCTCAAGCGCATGGCCACAGCGGATGAAATCGCGCAGGCCGCCCTTTTTCTCCTGACTTCCGAATCTAGTTTCGTTACCGGGAGTTCACTTTATGTCGATGGAGGCAACTCGATTTTCAAGGGCTGAAAATTATGGATCGAACTACTGAATCAAGACTCCAAGCGTATGAGCGAATTGCCAAAGCGATACGCTACATTGAGACGAATTTCCAAAATCAGCCCGACCTTAACGAAGTCGCCTCCGCCGTTAACCTGAGCGCATTCCACTTCCAGCGGTTGTTCACGGAATGGACGGGCGTGAGTCCCAAGAAATTTCTTCAGCACCTAAGCGTGGCCCATGCAAAGAACCACTTGCGCCAACCCAATGCTTCTGTGCTTGAGACTGCGTTTGAAGTCGGATTATCGGGTCCTAGCCGACTGCATGACTTGTTCGTGACGATCGAAGCAATGACGCCTGGAGAATATAAGAATGAAGGCGCAAGTCTTTCCTTTGACTATGAAATCGCTGAAACTCCAATGGGTCGCGCGCTTTTGGTTTCCACGCCTAAGGGACTTTCTCATCTAGCATTCATTGATAGCGAGACTGGAGCGCTGGACGCCTTTCGGTTAGAGTTTCCTAAAGCGAAGCTCCGAGAAGCTTCGAACACTCACCATGAAAATGCCCTGAAATTTTTCAGGGCCGATTGGTCTTCGCTCGAGCAAAGCAGGCTTCATCTAAAGGCAAGCCCATTTCAACTTAAGGTCTGGCAATGCTTGTTACGTGTTCCTACAGGTAGATTCGAGACCTATGGGAGTCTCGCAAAAGCCATCGATAGGCCAAAGGCCGCTCGAGCAGTTGGCTCCGCTATCGGAGCCAACCCAGTGGCCTATCTGATTCCCTGTCACCGAGTCATTCGAGCAAACGGGGAGTTTGGCGACTACCGATGGGGAGAGAATCGTAAGAAAATGCTCATCTCCTGGGACGCTTCTATTTCCCATTCGAGCTTATCCAGTAAGTAACTACGAACTTCCTCTAACAAAATACCGCGAAGGCGAAGAAGGCCTTATGGCCAACGCGGAATGGCCGCACGGCTGAGCTGCGACGTTCGGCGAAACTAAGAATCTTTGGTTTCTTCGCATCTCTCCAACTTCTCCACGAAATCCTCGGCATCCCGCACGGAAGCGAAATCCTCCAAGGCTGAGATGACACGACAAGAATAGAGAGTCATTAGACTGTTGAGCTTTCCCAAAGCAAAGGCGCTGATCTCGATGCGATCATCTGGCCAATCCTCGAAGACTGAAAAGACCATAGAGATGCAATAGATCATGTCCGCGTTCTCATCGATCTTCTTCCTCGCTTTCGCATAGCGGCGTATCGTTTCAGAGTCCATTCCTTTGATCATGAACCTACCTTAGTTTGCTCGGAATTTTAGAGCAAGTGTTTTTGCTCGTAAAATACGAGCAATGAAGAAGACCATCCATAGCGAACATGGAAAAGTCATTGCCGGCACCTTGGCCGATCTCAGAGCCAAAACAGGAATGACCCAACGAGATTTAGCCCAGAAGCTGGGTCGCGAGCATTCTTTCGTAGCTCACTGCGAGTTAGGCGAAAGACGCGTTGACCTAGCAGAGTTCTATTGGTTCTGTAAGGCTTGTGGCGCTTCTCCGTCAGCGGAGGCATCCAAACTCATGAAGGCCTTTGAGAAACTAAAATAGCCGAACAAAGCGCCGCTCACAATTTTGTACGCTGGCGCGTCCCAAATACGAGAGCTTAGCGTTCGCCGAATCTTTGAAATGAAGTTTAGTATCACCATTCTGGTTCTATTGCTCTCTCCGGTGTTTGTCGCTGGATCGCCGTTTTCATATTTCTGCGCTACTCCTGATGGTGATATTTGGACTTTCGAAATAAAAACGGACTCGTCGGATTTGTGGAATTCCACCGAGGATAAATCCATTCCCATTTCCGTCGATAAAGCCAAAAATCTAGCAATCCGATATATGGAGAATGTGCCTCTCGGGGAAACCATGGACAGGTGGGAACTAACCTCGATTAGCATTAAAAAGATAGCAAGAGCGCCGGAATGCTGGATCTACTTGGTACATTTTGATGCATTTCCAAATGTAAGCGCGTGGAATGGTCCATTGCCTTGGTTTGAAGTTCCCCTTCGGATGGATGGCTCGATCCCAAAGCCGAAAATCGAATTGAGAGAAAAATGATGATACCTAACAAAGCGGAGCACACAATGGCAGCCCATCCATTCGCCATCGAGTGTCCTAAACGTTAGCTAGAAAAATGAAATTCTTCGTATTCTCAATCCTAGTACTTCTTCTAGCGTCTTCAGCGTTTTCTGAAAGCGAGAGAGTTTACTCCAGAATCGTAGCCGATTTCAACAAAGACGGCATTTTTGACGTCGCGTATTCAGAACCTAGACTTTGTGGAAACGCAGGATGCTGGTGGAGCATTCACATGGGAAAAGACAACGGCTATTACGAGAAGGAAGCCTTATCTCTGTTTTTTCACCCACTCGCTGTAAACATATTGAAGAAAGAGGAAAAACCAGTCGTTACGATTTACCATCGAGCTGGAGGTGGTGAAGGCCTACTGATTGAGTACGAACCTAGTAGAAATGAATTCACCAAGATTTCTGAGAAGACGATTTACCCAGACGACAACGGCGCAGAAAAGGACAGATTGCTCTACGATAAGCTCTTCGGAAAACTCAGAAGCGATCGACTTGATGAGACCATTTCCGAGGAGGAATACCTCGATCAAATAGAAACAATCAGAGCTAACCAGGTGCTTCAGGCAACGAGCGCAAGCGCTCGCCGCCTGCACGGGTCGTTCTCAACTATTAGAAAAACCAGATGGAAATAGTAACTAAGATCGTACTTGTTCTGTGCTTTGTTGCGGTAATGTTCATTGCCTTCGACAAGGCGCGCCAACTCATCAAAAATATCAACAATATGCACATTCAGCGCTTGCTGCGATCAATGCTCTATGCATTTGTGTTCGTTCCAAGCGCTTACATCAAAGGTATCAATGGAATAGTAGGACCTTTCCAGCTTCCCACGATCTGCGGAAATCTCTTTTATGGGTATGAGTACACCTTCAGCATGTTTGCTTATGGTGTTTTGCTTCCATTCGTAGTCGGCTCGCTGATAATTTGGACATCAATGTCTATCCGCAGTTTTCACTAGGCACCGCATCAAGACATCCACTGAGAACCAGGCGCGTGAGGCAACGGCCTACGGCTGCCGCCTCCGCTAGCCATTATAAAAGATGAAATACTTCTTAAACGTACTGATCTTCATATTTTCTGCGGTTGCGACGTCCGCAGAAAGCAGGACGGGTGAACCTAACTCACCGGGTTCAGATATTTGGCCGAATGGAAAGACATGTGCTGTTTCTCTTAGTTATGATGATGGATTGCCTGCTCATTATGATATTGTTGTTCCTACTCTCAACAAACACGGGATTCGAGCCACTTTCTATCTATCGATTCGTCATCTTGAGAGTTTCGAGAAGTGGAAAGAAATTTCAAAAAGCGGACATGAGCTTGGAAACCATTCACTGTTCCATCCTTGCAGAGGGAGGGATGGCTACGAAACATGGCTCGCAGAATATTACGATCTGCGACAGTATACACCCGGACGATTCAGAGATGAGTTGTATGTAGCAAACCAATTTATTGATCTACTTGATGGTGGAAAGCCTCGCACCTACGGCAACAACTGTACGAATCTCACAATCGGTAGCGGGGATAAGGAAGTTCCGATGGACCCGATACTGGAAGAGTTATTTGTTGCATCGCGTGGAGCCATCAGCAATCGACCTGTAGATCCCCTCGCTCCTGCATTCACTCGCTTGGGGCACTTCAGCGGGGATGGAAAGACTTTTGAACAAATTCGTGAGGAAATCGAACAAGCCCGTTCCGTGGGAGGTTGGATTATTTACATGTTTCACGGAATTGGATCCGATTCACACAATTTGTATATCGAAGAAAACGAGCACCAAAAATTGATTGAATGGCTCCATCAGGAACGAGAGTCCATTTGGACAGCGCCCGTCGTTGACGTTGCCTCTTACATCAAGAAAAAGAACTAGATTACAACAAGACGTGTGTGGTAATGTCTGTTGCGTTCCGTTCCGCTCCACAACCATGCCGCCACTCAGCGTTATACGAGAAAACCTAGACCTGATCGTGCGATTCTTTCCGATTCTCTTACTTCTGCTTCTTGGTTGTTCCGGATTGGAGAAGACCGATCCAAAAACTCAAAACGATTTTTTATTAACGGCAGACACTCCTACTGGAGAGGGAATTGACCTCGAAAAGTTGGCAACCGCTTTGGATGTGCTCGAGCGCGATCCGCGCGGCGACTTTCTTGGACTTGTAATAGTAAGAAATCGCCGACTCGTAGTAGAACGCTATTTCAATGGTCACGATGCGAATACCCTTCACGATATGCGTTCTGTGGCTAAGAGTTTCACTTCAGCGCTAGTAGGAATAGCAATAGAGGAGAACGTTATCGACGGAATTGAGACCAAGGTTCTTGACCTGTTTGCGCCGTACTCGCCATTTAAAAATGATGGAGAGAAAAAACGCGGAATTACAATCAAGCATCTGCTTTCGATGTCTTCGGGCTTCGATGCGCATGTTGAAAGACGTACCTCGCCAGGTCATGAGGATTGGCTGTGGGAGTCCGTTGACTGGCTTCGTTTCGCTCTCGATCTGCCCATGGCAAGCGCGCCAGGAGAAAAATGGTCATATGCCTCTGTTAACACTTTCCTCGCGGGCGCTGCGTTGGAAGTGTCGGCCGGACAGCAGCTAGCTACGTTCGCTCAACACAAGCTCTTTGGTCCATTGGGCATTACAAGATTTGATTGGGCCGAAACGCCGAATGGTCGAACGGTCGCTCAAGGAAACCTCTCGATTACCGCTCGCGACGCTGCGAAGTTCGGACAGCTTTATCAAGACGGTGGACGATGGGGCGATCTCCAAATCGTACCCGAGTCATGGATCAACGAGTCAATAAAACCGCTTCATCCCGTACCTTGGGACGGGTACGACAGTTATGGATACGGATGGTACAATCATCGATTAACGATTGGAGGGCGACATTTTGACTACCATTTAGCATCGGGCAATGGAGGAAACAAGATTTACGTGTTTCCGAACATCAATCTTGTAATAGTCATGCAAAGCGCTGCGTACAACACGAACTATGGACAGAGAAGATCGCTTGAACTTCTCGAAAGCATTTTAGATGCTCTACAAGTATAACAGTTCGCTCGACTCAATCGGTCCCAGCTGTGCCGGTCCCGATCGAGTTAGCTAGTCGTTAGATCGTATGAAGATATCCACGAAACTAATAGTTAGCCACGTCATTACTGCCGGACTTGCTGTTGTGGTTACTCTCCAACTCGTTGAGCAAGACAAGCCTAACGATGCTTTTGGAAGCAACGACTCGCGCGCGCTCGAGCAGACGAAAGAAGATTCCATCGTTCCAGAAAACTCGATGAGGAATGGGGACGGAGGCGGAGCCCTAGCAGTTGAGAATAAGTTTGATTTGTCCAGAATGTCGGGAGTCGACGCTGATGCTGCGCTAGTGCATTTATACGAAAATCTAGACCCGACGAATTTGGCTGAGGGACTGGCATACGTCGAATCTATCGAGAATCCTGCGAATCAGAAACTCGCCGTCAGGTACCTCGTTTCTGCGTGGGCCAAATTCGACCCCCTATCTGCTCTTGAATACGCGCTGCAGGAAAGATGGGGTCGCGATGCTATTCCCATCGCGGCAACGGCACTCGAAACGTGGTCGGAGGCGGAATCGTACAAGGCTATAGCGTGGTTGGAGAATAGCGGACTCGACGACTCTCGCTATATGCTGCGTGCCTCTATTGTGAGCGGCATGGTTAAGGACAGACCTTTGGAAGCGGAAGCCTATATTATTTCCCAAGATGTGCCTGCGGGGATAATGGTTGCCCAAGTCGCAGGGCAATACCTCAGAGAAAGTCCAGAAGTGATGGAGAATTGGATAGATTCTATTTCGGACGATGAGTTCCGGGGAGCAGCCGTAATTGCGGCCTCCCGCATGTGGGCGAACATGGATTTGGATGGAGCCGTGGATTGGGCGACGCGTCGTGCGGATTCGCCCTACGGTGAATCTGCTCTCCGCGAGGTTTCAAAATCCTTAGCTAGAAACGATCCAGAAGCCGCGGCGAATTGGATTGATGGCATCGGAAAACCGGACTTAGTGATGGATGTCTTGCCTGAAGTTTTGAACGCATGGATTGGCCAAGATGAAGAGGCCGCTATGAGCTGGATAGATAAGCATTACCAAGGGGAAGATCGAGGTCTCGTATTGAATCGAACGGAAGAGCAATCCGAACAACCATAAGCGGGTCGCATGCCTGCCCTAGAAGAAGTTGAATCTAACAAGGCGTCGCTCACCCGCGGCGACTAACGCCGCCATCGTGAGGACTTAGCGCTGTGCTAAGAAATCGTAGCCCAAATAAACCATGAAAAACCTGTTCTTCTCGCTGTGCCTTCTATTTGCGGTTGGCTGCCAGCAAGAACCAACTACAAGGGAAAATTCAATGACGGATGACGAACAAAATATTCGGAGCTGGTATGAGGACTGGCTGAGATCCACAACCGAAGGAGACTTGGATCTAGCCCGCAAGTTGATCGCAGACGACGCGATCTTTCTAGTGCCTGGAGCCGGTCAGATGGATAAGGAGAGTTTTGCCGCGGCCGCAACTGCCTCCGACCCAAACATAAATTTTGAACTCGATTGCTCTATTCAAGAAATCAAAGTGATCGGGGATCACGCTTGGCTGCTAGCTACGATTTCTCTGAAGATGACTGACAAGACAACAAAGGTGGTGTCGCTCATGAAGGGTGACTCTCTCTCGATTTTACAGAGGGAGGGCGATGTATGGGCAGTTGTTCGGGATGCCAACACCATGATCTCATTGGATGCAGACAATTAGAGCATAACAAGTCGCGGATGATCAACTGCCTGCCCGCGACGAGTCGGAAGCCCAATGAGAATTCAACCGTTAATCCTGAAGTCGGAGCGCACTGTCGGCAGGCAGTGACGTCGCGATGACGTTCGACACCCTACCTTTGCATCAATGAGTAAATAAAAAGCTTGTGTGATTTCGGGTGTTTTTTGTCATTTCCTATGCCGATTTTTAACAATTGGCTATCGGTGACAGAGGATTTCGAACGGGTTGGTCTGGGTGATGTCCTCAGGTGTTTTGATCGGAAAACAAAAGGTAATATGATGGAGAGAACTTATAGGCTTTGTGCTGATGCGCTGCTGCTCGCGGGCGCATTGGGTTTGGCAACTATCGTCGGGCCGGTACGGGCTCAAGAGGTAGCAGGCAGTTCTGTTGATGAAAAATATGTATGGGATTTGACGGACTTCTATGCTTCCAAAGCAGACTGGGAAGCCGAACTAGAGAGACTGCGTAGTGAAGTTGAAGGCCTTAAAAAATATGAAGGCCAACTCGGCCGTAATTCTGAAACGCTTCTCGAAGCGCTGGATGCTCAATCTGCCTTTTCGAAGGATCTCCTCCGTGTCTGGACCTATGCTTCCAATCTACGCAATACCAATTTAGGCGACCCGGAGGGGCAGGTGATGGTCGGAACCGCTCAGGCGCTTTTCCAAGCCGTTGGCGCCGCCCGTAGCTTCCTGGCTCCTGAGATTGTTGAGCTGGGAGCGCATCGCATCGAGGAGCTGATCAAGAATGAGGTGGGTCTTGAGAAACACGCTTTGTTCCTGAGGAACACTTTGCGCCGGGGCGCGCACGTTCTATCGCCTGAAACGGAAGAAGCGCTTTCTCTGGTGGGAACGGCATTGTCAGCATCGCAAAGCGCTCGAGATATGCTCGCTAATGCTGAAATCGAATGGCCCCGCATTTCCTTGAGTGACGGAACAGAGGTTCATTTGACCAACGCCGGGTACGTGCTGCATCGGGCAAACCCGAATCGCGAAGATCGTATCGCTGTTTTTGACGCCTTTTGGGGCAGGTACAGAGATTTCGAGAGCACTTTCGGAGTCACGTTAAATGGCGAGGTTCAGGCCAATGTTGCGATCGCCAAGGCTCGCAAATACGAAAACACGCTGCAGTACTTTTTGTTCGGTGACAATATTCCGGAGAAGGTCTACCGAACTCTCGTTCAAGTGACGAATGATCGGATTGATGTGCTACATCGGTATTTCAAGCTGCGCGCCCGTATGCTGGGAATTGAGGATCCTGGGTATCATGACATCTATCCTGCTTTGGTGGAGACGGACCTGACGTTTCCAATTGAAAAAACGCGTCATTATACGCTGGCCTCCAGCAAAATCCTTGGGTCCGAGTTTTCGGATAAGTTCGCCAAGGCTTCCCTTGAGCGTTGGATGCATGTCTATCCGCAGAAAGGCAAACGTTCCGGCGCCTACATGTCCGGGTCGTCTTACGATGTGCACCCGCTTATCCTCTTAAACCATCAGGACACCTATGACAGCGCGTCCACCTATGCCCATGAATGGGGGCACGCGATGCACCAAGTGCTAACGAACGAGAATCAGCCCTTCGAACTTGCCGATTTCTCCATCTTTACTACCGAGATAGCCGCGATCGCTCAGGAGCTGCTTTTGCAGGAGCACATGCTGGAGCAGGCATCGAATCAGGAAGAGCGTTTGTTTTTTCTCGGTTATGCGTTAGAGCAGATGCGAGGGACGTTTTATCGTCAGGTCATGTTTTCGGAGTTTGAGTTGGCGATCCACGAAGAGGTGGAGCAAGGCAGAGCTCTAACCGGCTCTCGCATGACGGAAATATACGGCGACCTCCTGAAGCGCTATCATGGCCATGAGCAGGGGGTAATGAAAATTACAGAGCGCGAAATGGTAGAATGGGCCTATATTCCTCATTTTTACTACAACTTCTATGTTTATCAGTATGCTACTTCGATTGCGGGAGCCGCCTATTTCGTGGATAAAATAAAATCCGGCGGCGATAACGCTCGCGAGATCTACCTTAATTTTCTCAAGGCGGGCGGTTCAGACTACCCGGTTGAAATCCTAAAGGGAGCGGGTCTGGATATGTCGAGTTCAGCCCCCTACAATGCTGTCATCGACCGCATGGATGGCGTGATGGATGAAATCGAAGCCATACTCAACGCCAGGGAAAATTGAATTAGCCAAGCAATTGAACCTCCATCACACTCTTCGGAGTCTTGCCATAAGCCGGCTAGGACAATCGATCCTGGAAAGTAAAGTGAGTCAGTGAATGTGAAATTAATAATGACCGAATCATCGCAGGTGATGAGATCCGCGTTCTCGTTTCCGCGTGCCGGAGAATGGTTTCCTGATCCATCCCTTTGAGCAAAAAATAGTCAGCCGAACAATTGAGTCCAATGCATATACAACCTAGCCTGTACCAGTGTGTCTTTCGATCATCGCTGTTCGTTTTCTCAACGTACTTTTTGCCGCTTCTGCTGGCCGCGGAGTCTCCGTTCCAAGCGGCGCTTTCCGAGGGAGCTCCCTTCAGTCCGACAATAAAAGTCCACCCGGAAGCTGTGTTCGTATTCAGCAAGTCCTATACGGGCAAAGGCCGCGACCTGAATTCCCAAGCGGTCGATGCGTTGGGCTCATTGAGAAGCGATGTTGAAAACGCGGGCCTCTCTTTGGATGCGGTTGTGAACGTGCGTGGCTATTTAAAGTCGGTAAAAGGCGAGTCTATGGCTGGCGCGTTTCAAGAATGGAATCAGGCGTTCACGCAAAACTTCTCAGAACACCAGCCCACGCGCACGACGATCGGTGTAAGCGACCTCCCATCTTCGGAGGAACGAATCGCTTTGGACGCGATTCTCGCGGTTAATGCTGCCGATATTCATAATTTTAATACACTATCCAATAGTCGTCTATTAGCCCATAGTGGATCCACATCGAGTCTCCGAGCCGTGAAGGCGAATTCCGCGCTCCTCATTACCGCCGGCATCCTGGGGGATCCTTCGAAGAAGGAGAACGTCGATGGCGGGGAAATGCGGTTTCAAGCCGCTTCCGCGTTTCAAAAACTGTCGGACGAACTCGCGAAGTGGGGACTGACAATCGAAGACCTTGCCTTCGTAAGGGCCTTGCTCAGTCCTGATCGAAGAGAGGGAAGCGAAGCGCCAGTCGACTTCGAAGGATTCAATGCGGCCTGGGCGGAGCTATGGGACGGAGTTTCGAAAACGCCTTCTCCTCCGCTTTCCGTGTCAGCAGCTCCTGGATACGGAGGGGGCGGACGACTGATTGAAGTTGAATTCTACGCGGCGTTCCCCAAGCCCAAAAACCCGTTTGCAAATGGCGCCTCTGAAACACTTGCGATAAGAAAAGGCGCGGAGCGCTCTCTCTTGAGCAGTTCGGTGGCGATCCACGAAGACGCTTATCTCACTTGGTTCTCGGGAGCGTTAGATGTGAGCCGACGGGACATGTATACGCAGTCGGTGGAGACGCTTCTCAATTTGGAAGAACGCGCGACTGATGCCGGAGTCGGCTTTCGCGATGTGGTTCAACTCAGGGCTTATCTCAATCTTGAGCCCGAAAGCCGAGGGGAGATCGGCGGCTGGAATCGCGCTTACCGGCGATTCTTCGACCACCCGAAACTCAACCCCGAGAAACCCGTTCGCACTGCATTCCCGGTCGAAATGCTTGCTGGAGGCGCTCGCGTCGAAGTCGAGATTCTCACGGCGAGCGAGGAGTAGCGCGGCGACTGAGGTGACGAGTGTTTTGTTTTAACAGGATACGTCCCGTCTCGACGGGACTACAGGATGGCTTCGCCAACATGATGATGACGCTTGTGTGTTTTGTGGGCGGGGCTGCGAATCTCAGTCGTCGAAGGCGAATTTGACTTCATTGGCGACGATTTTCAGCTTAGCGGAAAAGGGCTTTCCAGCTTTGGAAGTGAAGTTCTCGATGGTATCGGTCTCGCCGTTTTCCAGCAGTGTTTTTGCGATCTCCGGAGTGATTTCTTTTTTTGCCATGGTCTTCCAAATGACGAATCGGCATCCCTCCCGCCAGCGGGAGCAGCCGTAGCTCTTGGGTCCTTCGACGATGTGTCCGCCGCAGGAGGGGCACGTTCCGATAGCGTTCCCGGGAGCAGGTTCGTCAGTGGCGTCGGATACGGTGTATCCTAATTTTCCTTTCTTGCTCAGTGTCAGAGTTGCGAGGGCGCGCTTTTTCTTGTCCAGAATTCCGTGGGCGGTGAGGCTGCGTTTGTTGAGAAGAAGTTCCCGCATAAGCACGGGCGTAATGCGCGTGCCGAGCGAATCTTCTTTAATCGCGAATCCGCACCCGTCGCGCCATTGGGAGCACCCGTATCCGGTCTTGCCTCGAATGACGGGCGCCCCGCACAGGGGACACGGGCCGAGATTCTTGAGATCGATGGTTTTTTCCGCGGTCGCGGCGATTATCTCGCGGGTGTAGGAAGCGACCTCGGACATGAAGGTTTGCGGATCGTATTCGCCGCGCTCCATCTGTTTGAGTCGGAACTCCCAGTCTCCGGTGAGTTCGGGGGATTTCAGTCGATCGTCTTGTACCAGAGCGATGAGCTGCCGGCCGTTGTCGGTGCTGACGAGGGCCTTGCGTTTGCGCTCGATGTAACCACGTTGTATCAGCACTTCGATGATCGAGGCGCGAGTAGCCGGCGTGCCGACGCCTTTGTCCTTGAGGGCCTCTTTGAGATCTTCGTCTTCCACGATTTTGCCGGCGGTTTCCATGAGTTGGAGGAGCGTCGCTTCGGTAAACCGTTTTGGCGGTGATGTCTTGAATTTTTCGATACTCGGCGTGTGCAAGCAACGCTCGCCGACTTGAAAATCGGGAAGCGACTGGTCGCTGGAGTCGGTTTTCTTTTTCGCCGCTTTCTTGGCGGGCGCCTTGGCGTTCTCGCTTGGGTAGAGCGCTTGCCAGCCTGGATCGACCAGTACGGTTCCGCGGGCTCGGAAGGGTTCGTCCTCGACTTGCGCCTCTACGGTAGTGATTGCTTTGATACAAGGCGGATAGAATGCGGATATGAGTCGGGTGAGGACGGCGTTGTAGAGTTTCTTTTCGTCGTCGTTGAGTTTCGACGGCAGCACATTGGTCGGAATGATGGCGTGATGGTCGGAGACCTTCTTGTCGTCGACGATGCGCTTGGTGAAAGTCAGGTTTTCGAGATTGAGCGGTTCGAGTTCCTTTTTTCGATAGGGGCGAAATTTCTCGAGGAGGGGGCCGATGGTCGGTTGTAGATCGGAGGTGAGGTAGCGGCTGTCGGTGCGGGGGTAGGTGATGTGTTTGTTTTCGTAGAGATTCTGGGCGATGCGCAAGGTCTGGTCGGCGGTGAAGCCGTAGCGCTTATTGAGGTCGCGCTGCAATTCGGTCAAATCGTAGAGCAAGGGCGGATTGGCCTTCTCGTTCTTTTTGTCGACCGACTGGATTACGAGTTCGCGGTTCGTAATCTTCTCCAGTATCGCTTCCGCTTTCGGGAGCTCTTGGATCTTGCCGGCGGTGTGGCGGAAGGTGGCGCCTTGGGAGACAGTATGCACTTCCCAGTAGTCTTTCGAATCGAAGGTCTCGATGTCCTTGTCCCTTCCGACGATCATGGCGAGAATGGGCGTTTGCACGCGGCCGATGCTGAGGAGGAGATTTCGTTTGCCGTATTCGACGGTGAAGAATCGCGTGGCGTTGAGGCCGACGATCCAATCGGCTTCGCTGCGGCATTTGGCGGCTTGGTAGAGCGGGTCGAAGTCGCGCCCGTCGGCGAGGGATTCGAATCCTTTGGCGATGGACTCGGCCGTGAGGGAGCTAATCCACAGGCGTTTGAACGGCGCTTGTTCGCGCTCGGCCCACGAGAGGATGTATCGAAAAATCAACTCTCCCTCTCGACCGGCGTCCGTGGCGCAGACGATTTCGTCGGCTTCTTTAAAGAGACGAACGATCGTGTCGAGCTGTTCGCGAACCGATTTCTCGGCCCGTGGGCGCAGTTGAAACCGGTTTGGAATCATGGGGAGGGCGTCGAGGCGCCAGGATTTCCATTCGGGCCGGTACTCTTCGGGTTCCTGAAGCTCGACCAAGTGCCCGAAGGCCCAGGTCACGGTCCAGTCGCCGCCTTGCAAGTAGCCTTCGTGGCGCTGGGTGGCGCCGAGGTATTGGGCGATATCGCGGGCGACTGAGGGTTTTTCGGCGAGGACTACTTTCATCCGCGCCGTCTCAAGGAGCGTTGCGGAGGAGTTCCGCGACGGGGTCGTTCTTGAATTCGATGGCGTGGTCGAGGGCGGTCTTGCCGGTTTTGGATACAACGCTGGGGTCCGCTCCGCGGTCGAGCAGCAGTTGGGTGAGCTCGGGGCTGCCGGAGACGGAGGCTTCGTGCAGGGGCGTGCCGCCGGCGTCGCTCAAGAGAGTTATGTCTGCCCCGCTGTCGAGAAGGAGCGTGGCGAGCTCGAGTTTGTTTTTGGCGGCGGCGAGGTGAAGCGGGGTCCAGCCGTTGTTGTCGCGCAGGCTGAGATCGGCTCCAGCGGCGATGGTGGCTTTGCTGGCGTCGACGTCGCTGCGGCTGATGGCGACGTGGAGGGCGGTTTGCTTGCTTTTTGTAGGGACGTTGGGATCGGCGCCGAGTGACAGGAGAATGGATACGATTTCGTGTTTCTTGCGCAGAATCGCTTGATGGAGTAGGGTGTAGCTGCCACGCCCGGGTTTGTTGAGGAGTTCGGGTTCGTTGGCGAGGTAGCGCTGGACGTCCGCGGCGTCGCCCATGGCGATCGCGTGTTCGACGGATTGATGGACGACGATAGGCGTAATCGTAGACTGGATACCGTTTTCGGGGATTTCGACTCCGGCGGTCCAGGCGATTCCGTTGAGGACGATCTTGCGGTAGCTTTCGTTGTTCCAGTTGTAGTGGAAATGGCCGCCGGTGAATCCGAATCCGCGTTGCCCGTTCGGGCCGGTCTTGGTCCAGGCGAGGGTTTGCGGATCGCCGTTGGCGAGGGCTTTTCGGACGCTGGGGTTTCCGGAACGGGGCCCGTCTTCCCCGAGCGAGTCGGCCGGAGGGACGGTTTGGAGAACAGGGGATATGTCTCCGTAAGAGGGGAAGCGCAAGTGGTAGTACCATTCGTCCTCGATCTGGAATTCCGTCACACCCCGGTTTACGGGATGGTCGCTGAACTGCGGCTCGGTCAGTGTCCAAGTGGGATTGACGGACCAGCCGACTTGGAAGTATCCGCCGATGGACTTCGCGAGGAAGGCGTCGAGTTTGGGTTCCTCGGGTTCGAGGGCGTAGTGGAGGACGACGAATCGCTTGCCGTTTTCGTAGAGGGCTTCGAGGACGGCGTCTTTGCCGAGAGCGACGTGTTTGTCGTGCCCGTCGGAGTGGAGGACAATCACGTCGGCGTTTTCAAGGAGTTTGGAATCCTCGGGCCAGCCTTCGCTCACGCTGGCTTCGAGGGAGAGTCCGCTTTCGTTGAGGCAGTCGGCGAGCAGTTTGCAACCTGCGGGGAACTCGTGTTTGTTCCAGCCGTGGCTGGGGGCGCCGGCGATAAAGAGAATTCGCTGCGTGTCTGCGTTTGCTGCGATCGCTGCGGTAAGGAGGCAGAAAAACAGGCGCGCGAGCAGGTTCCGTGGAAAGAAGAGAGCCTTCATAGTTGCAGGCTATCGTTTACCTTGGCCGGTTGGGGCAGGGCAAGGTTGGATTGAGATCCGGCGGGTTTACTCGGTTTTGAGTTTGAGACCCGACTTTTTCTCGGGTTCGGGCGTTGCCGGCTCGGGTACGACGCTGGCGGGAGTCGCTGGTTTGCGGGACGGCTTGCGCGGCTCTTTTTTGGTGGCGTAAGCGGGATTGTTTTCGGGCGCGTTGATATTACCGACCAATTGAGTTCGGGGTCCGTAGGGATTGTAGTCTTCGCCGATGGGGCCGCGAATCGAGAGTCCCATGCTGGTTGGGTCGTCGCGCGCGGCGAGGCGCTGGGCTCGCAGTTCGGAAGTGTCGCCGCGCGGGTCGAGCAGCGAGGGTTTCTCGACAGGCGTTGACTTGAGAAATGGGGGGAGTTTCGGGTCGGCTTTGCCAACTTTGAATTGAGCACGTTCCGCGGCGCGTTTGCGGCGAATGACAGCGACGATCCATGCCGCCAGGGCGCAGAGCAGTATTCCACCGCCGAACAGGTATGCGGTTGTGGCCTGGTCGGAGTTGAGAAAGGCGCTCAGTTTGGATTCTCCGTCGCTCGCGGCGGTTGCCCCTTCCTCGGGGGATTGCAGCGTGAAGGTTTCTTTGTTTTCGGCTTTGGCTGCTTTGAAGTCGACGAACGGGCGCGGATTGGTGGAGATGGCGGGTTTCTTCTGGGCGTAGGCCGTCGACGCTTTCGGAGGTTCCGATACGCTCTTCTGCGGTTTGACCACAATCATTTCCTTAGGAAAACCGACAAGATGGGTGACGCGATCGTCGACGACTTCAACGCGTCGGCCATCGGAGTACTGATAGAGTTCTTTCGGGCCTACGGCGAGTCGGGCGTTTGGCGATCCCAGTTCTTCGATCAGTTCGCCCTTGCTCATTCCAATCCACACGTCTCCTTGGGCGGGAAAGACCCACATTAGAAGGTAGGTGGCGACGAGGAATGAGCGGATTGCGTTCATTCCCTGTTTATATTGAGAGACTCTCACGAAATGGGTATCGGCTTGGGGATTGCGCGCTTTAACCTGTCGGTAATTACCCGGGTTTATGAGGGGTATTCGGGAGGTTTCCGCATTGAATTTGGGCGCGCCTCGGGCATTGTGGGTGTTCGTGAGGAGGAAAATTGCGATTTTGGCCGTTTTGACGGGTCTTTTTTGGGGGGTTGGTTGCGAGACGACTCGACTGTCGGAGGAGGAGCGCGCCCGCAAGAAAGCGGAGGAATTGGCTCTCAAGGAGCGGTATTTGGAGCGAATCCAGTCGGTGGAAGAGGCGTGTTACGAAGTGTTGCACGGTTTGGGGCCGACCGTGGTGGACTACAATGAATCGGAGGTGAGCGGGTATTCAGGCGTCGTATTCGCGACGGAGGGGTTTTATCCTTACGACCTTAACGAAGCCGTCGTCCGCCAAGGGATGGGCGATTTCGTGTCCGTCAGGCATATCGTCGAAGGATCGCCGGCCGACCAGGGCGGGCTTTTGCTCGGGGACAGGATGGTTTCGTTGAATGGGAGGAAAGTGCCTCGCGGGGATGCGGCGACTGCGTTTGTGCGGGAGAAGCTCAAGAAGCGCTGGCTCGTAGATGAACCCAATCAAGTGGTTGTCGAGCGGCAGGGCGAAGAAATCGCTTTGGAGATCGAAGCGGAAAAGTCGGTTCACTACAATGTGGTGGTGACTCCGTTCTTGCAGAGCGAAGCCACGTATTCGGGCGGGCGGGAAATTTACTTTTCGCTCGAGAAAATGGAGGGGCTGGAGGAGGAAGAGCTGGACTATGTGTGCGCCTTCGCCCTTGTGCAAAACGTGATGAAGCACGCTCGAATGAAAGGGCAGAACGAGTTTATTGGGGGCGTTCTTGACATGGCGGCGGCGATGTCGGGAGTCGGCACCGGCGGATTGTTCAGCAGTATCGGACGCAACGCTCACAAAGCGGGATTCAATGTAGAGTCCGACTTGCTGGCGTTGTACGCGCTGGCGGCGTCGGGCATCGATATTTCCGGCTATCCCGACTTTTGGGAAAAGGAGCTGGCGGGTCGCGACGGGGTAATTGATCGGGTTTCGCAAGAGCGCATCGACGCGATGCGGCAGGTGGTCTACGAGATCGAGCAAAAGCGCCTGAACAACGAGCCGATCTACCCGACGGAATACCTTTCCGGCGATTGGACGATCAAGGACTTGCAAGCCCGCAGCGCGGTCGTCGAGCCAGTCGAATGAGAATCGGCCGAACGGGCGTGAAATGAGGCCTGCCCGGAGCGTCTGTATTTGGTATTTGGAGCCAAATCGGTAATCTCGTTCATCTAGCGTTCATGTTTGGGTCGTGGATTCGCGACTTTGTATTCAGTATATTGAGATAATAGACCAATTAACTAATTGTTCTACAATAACTTATAAAGCGTTTACCTGAGTGTAAGGTTTTTGCGCGAGGTTGTTATCCGATTCACTGGTGACGTGTTAGATTTGTTCTGCCGACTGTTGCCCAGGTACCCGTCCTGGAGTTGGCGACTATCAAACAAACCACACTAACCCACGCCCATTCGTTTTTTGGGTGAACCCACTAGTTGTATGAACAAACGCATGTTACTCATGCTCGTTGCGCTGTTGCAATGGGCATTCGCCCCGTTGGGGGTTTCGCAGGATGATGAAGAGGTCGTCGAGTTGAGTCCATTTGTCGTGGATTCGTCGGGCGACCAGGGATATCGAGCGACCAACACGCTCTCGGGGAGTCGATTAAATTCGAGCTTGGGAGATACGGCGGCTTCCGTTTCCGTATTTACGGAGCAGTTCATCGAGGATCTCGGTTTGACCGAGATCGATGACCTTATGAAGTACACCTTGAGCACCGTTCCGGACGTCGGCGACGATGAGAATAACAACGGTCTCGTGAACAACACGTTCAATGCGACCTCGATCATCCGAAGAGTGCGAACGCGCGGAATAGAGTCCTCCAAGGGGCTCGACTATTTCGAGAGCATTACTCCGGATGACTCCTATCGTGTCGGTCGGTACGACGAAAGTCGTGGTCCTAACGGTATCTTGTTCGGAGTCAGTAATGCGGGAGGTATCACCAATCAAACTTCGATAGTCGCGAGCACGAATCGCGATAGCGGCAAGATTTCGTTGCGTTTGACGGACGAGGGAGGAATGCGTTCTCAAATCCGACTTAATCGCGTTCTTCTGGAGGATCGCTTGGGCCTGACAATTGCCGCCTTGGACCAGGAGGAGACGGGATGGCGCGACGGTGACTACAATGACAAGGAGCGTATCTTCGGAGCGATGACTTTCAAAGCCAGTGACCGATTGACTCTCAGAGCCAACTACGAGTCCGGTCATGATCGCCGCGCGCTGGTCAAGCCGATTACGGTTCGCGACCAGGCGCTCGCGTGGTGGGACAATGTGCAGGCGGGAAATGAAAACACCCTCATTTATCCGTGGAGGCGCAATAATAACAACAACTCGGCTGCGTACCGGACCGACGCTCAGATAGAGGCTGGAATATCGGGAGCGCTTGGAAGTAATCGGTATACCTATGTGGTGAACGACAACACGCTTTTCCGGGCTGACCGGACGATGAATAGCACGTCGTACCATAATGGGTCGGTGCTTTCGCCGGACGGCGTGCCCGGCCAGTCGGGTAGCGCGATGAATATCAACGACCCGTCTTTCGTTCCCTACGAGATAAATACCATTGGAACGGCGGGTTGGCGTGACACGACCTTGGAGAACTATTCGTTGTTCGCCGACTATCGCGTGACGGATAATTTCTTCGTCAACATCGCCCACAACTACCAGCGGGCCCGAGTGGACTTTCCTTTTGTGAACGGCAACAACCCGCAGTTGAGAGGGGATCCGAATCTCACGCGAGGAATCGCGAGTTACGCTGATAATACCCATCCAGAGCTTTTCGACGAAGACGGCCAGTTGACCGCATCGGACGCGCCGGTCAACCCTTACGCGGGAATGCTCTATTTCGAAAGCGAGTGGAAGCGCGATTTTCATGAGGGGGATCGCAACGAGACTCGCCTTTCCCTGTCATACGATCTGGATACGGAGCGCTTCGGATCGCATCGGTTTGGAGCGATGGTTGGACAGTCGAGCAGTTTCAATGTACGTTCGAGCAAGTTCCTGACGTACGCGGGCAATCCGGGAGACGCGGGGCAATACACAAGCGGTACGAACCGAGTAAGAGTGCGTCGCTATATTGAAAACGTCGACGACATTTCGGACTGGAAGCAGGGCGATTGGAGGGACGTGCCCGAGATGCTAGATCGCGACGGGGAGCTCATTCCAATCGTTTGGGCGAACGACAATCCTGGAAATACGAATACAGCTGGCGGAACGGACATCGACACATATTTGGCGGTATCGCAAAGCCACTTCCTCAACCGCAAGCTCGTCGTTACGCTCGGCTATCGCGAGGACTCCGCCAACTTCGTGAGGCACGGTCACAATCTGGATGACGACGTTGGTTTTGTTATCGACTACGACATTATCGACATCGAGACCGCGTTCACAGGCAAGACCAAGACGGCGGGAGTTGTTTACAACTTAAATGATCAGGTCGGACTCGTTGCGAACCGAGGTACGAGTATTGGCTTGCCGGACTTTATACGCGGGGTTCTGCCCTTTGGGGGAGTCCCCGATCCCTCGGAAAACGACGGTGAAGACTTCGGTATAAAATTCAATCTGTTCGATCGCCGCATTTCTGGAAGAGTCGTCTATTACACCACCAATGCGATTCGACAGGCCGTGGGCGGCACCTTTAGCGGCCGCAACAATACGATAATGAACAACTTCGAAGAGGAATTGACGAACCCCGTCTTCGAGCCGAACCCAATTGAAGGCGAAGACGATATACTGATTCGGGATGCGGTCTACACTGACGAGGAGTGGGCGGCTCTCGTGGCGGCGGAAAACCTTCAGCCTTCCTGGAATGCCCGCTACCAAGACACGGTTTCCGAAGGATACGAGCTCAGTCTGACAGCTAACGTGACCGATAGTTGGCGGTTGACGCTCAACGCGTCCAAGACGGATCGGATCCGCTCGGGTGTTCACGGCGAGGCGATCAACTACTTCGGTTTCACGACGGGAGCGGATGGCCGAGTCGTCGAAGGAGTTACGTTTAGCGACGGTGACTGGGTCGCTGATCCGGACGCGTTCACGGACACTGGAAATATCAGCCGCTGGTTTGATTTTCTCGAACAGGGTGGACTGACGCTTAGCGATAGTTTGGGCGAGGATGGCGATTCGCTTGGAGAGTCGATCTTCGACATGATCGATACGATCAACGATCAGAAAGACGCCGAGGAAAAGCGCTTTGGACTCCGTCCCTACAAGGTGAACATCCTGACTGCCTACGACTTCAATCAAGGGTTCCTGAAAGGATTCACGTTCGGCGGCGGCTACCGTTGGCAAAGCTCGAACATCACTGGCGAAGACGATGAAGGCAATGAGATCGAAGGGCTGGAGAACAAGGCCACAGACGCTTTCATTCGGTACAAAACGAAGGTGGATGGCCGCTTCAAAGGCACGTTGTCTTTCCAGCTGAACATCGACAATCTCCTGGATGACGGCCCGATCATTCCACGTCGTTTTTCGTCGGATCCGGACTTCTATGTTCCGGGCGGAGCGACTCCAACCTCTCGAGGCATCGCAATGTCGCGATTTGATCTGGTCCAGCCAAGAAGCTACCGTTTCACGACGACATTCTCTTTCTAGTAAAGATCCAATCTCGTTTTAGTTACAAATCCGACACTGGCGGGCCGCTGCATTTCGTGGCGGCCCGTCTTCGTTTTCGACACGCTCTCCTGGAAATCGCCCGTCCACGAGAGAGCGAATCCGGCAAAGAGACGAGAGCGCCGACTTTTTGAACGAGAGTACTACCTTAATTTGCCCTGAATCTGGTACTCTCTCAATCACGTCTGAGTTCGTTTGTGATAGCGGGCTTAGTTTTACCACCTAAGTGACCTACAATCTACCAAATACATGCAAATCTACCCCGCTCGAGACTACGTCGAGCAGGTTACGATTCAAATTTTTGGTCCCTCGTCTGTTCGTTTTAGAGCTGTCTGGGGCGTTGACGCGCCCAAAAACGCAAATGACTCCCTAGATAGAAGCCAAACGAGTGAACCATTTTATAGTCTTGTATGCTAATGGGAGCTGTCGTCCAGGAGTGGCGGCAGCTCTCTCTCTTTCCGCTAACGATCGGTCCGTGTCTGACGAAGGATGGGGGACTTGTCTGAGTCGATTCCGATTGATCCTGTCAGTTCTTGAAGTTTGCAAATGGAGCCGAGCTTATCGTAGGTTAGCATCACCTTCCTATGAATAAATGGCTCCTAATTGCGTTCTTAGCTGCCCTCGCTTTGATGGGTGGAGAGCTGGTCGCATCCCGGAGCTACACGCCGGAGGAGACCGCCAGTTTCGACGAGAGTTGGCGTTGGACTGAACTGGAGGCCTTGTCGCCGTACCGAGTGCGGCAGGTGGACAGGCGCGGCGACGGTCCGCTTTGGTTCGCGGTTCACGGCGGGATTGTGGAGTTCGATGGCTACGTGGCCAAGCCCTATTGGTTTGAAGACGCCGGATTTGAAGAGGCCAACGGGTTGTCCATTCTTGTGGCGTCAGACGGAGCGATCTACGTGTTGGCGAACCGCTACTTGGCTCGGTTCAAAGAGGGCGAGTGGTTTCAGTATCCGGGAATATGGCGAAACGCTTCTTCCGGGAGCAGTCTCGCGGAATCGGTGGACGGGACCGTTTGGGTAGTCTCTCGGACGGGGCCTCCGAAAGAGCGCAACGCGCCTTTGGGCGGGAATCTCATTCTATACCGTGTAAACGGAAACGACGTGTCCGAGGTCGACCTCGACGGCGCTGGAGTGAGCGGGCTGATTGTCGATCGGCAAAACCGACTTTGGCTGTCGAGCTCGGAAACGGGGGAGATCACTCGCTACGCGCTCAATCGAGTCAACGGGAACTGGGTGGGGGAGCCTTGGCGAATACCGACGGGCAAATACAATAGGATCAAGGCGGCGGTCACGGAGTTTCACGAGGGGCCTTCGGGACGCATGTGGGTGGCGACGAATAGCGACGAAAGCGCGATTCGGAGCGTGGAAGGGGACGTTGTCACGACAACGCTTGCGAATTGGGGGGAATTCGGACCGGCGAATCGTCTACTTACGGAGATGCCGGACGGTTCCCTGTGGGTGGTTTCGACTCGAGTAATGGCCAAGTACTCCAATCGGAATTGGCAATTGAAGCGCATGGACAGCCAAGTGAATTGGTTCACGTTCCTGCACAATTTCGACAACGAGTACTTCATCACCGGAGGACACACTGACAAGACGTACGCGTTCGACGTTTCGGAGAGCAGATGGAAGACCCATCCCGGATTGAACTACGGGTGCCAGGCTGCGGATGGCTCGCTATGGTTCTTGTCTGAGGACAAGCGAATTGTCCATTGGGACAAGGTAGTCGGTAGTTGGACATCGTATGGAGTGGAAGATGGCTTGATGGATCAGCCCAATGCGATGATCGCAGCAAAGGAGGGACGTATCTGGGCGTCTGGAAGCCACCAAGGCGTCGCCGCCGTGGCCTGGCTCGAGGGTTCGCGCTGGGTTCTCGATGCGCATCCAAATTTTAGTGACACGATTTGCCATATTTCCGTTTTTCAAAGCGAGCAGGGCGAACTATACTTCGGCTCGAACACGCCGCTCCTTCAAATACCGGGCAAAACCGGTGGCGTTCTTCGCTATTGGGAAAGCGAAGCGGGGCCGACCTACGAGTACCTCGGTTTTCCGGAATTTCCCGAAGTGTCATTCGGGATCGCTCAGCAGCCCAACGGAAACCTCTGGATTGGCGGCCGTTCGCTGACCCGTAAGCGACCGGGCGAACCCTTCGAGCGAATTGCGGCCTTTCGGTCGGACGTAGTCGACAATGTCGTCGTCGACGCTCGAGGATCGCTTTGGGTTGGGGACTGGCGCTCGGGCGTCTCGCGAATGAACGGAGGCAGGTGGGAACGAATGTCCATCTCCAAGGGGCGCACGCGCGACCAACTGGTTTCGCTCCTCGCGTCGCGAAACTCTCCCGTGGTGTGGGCCGCCACGACGGACCTATTGGGGCGCTACGACGGAAACTCCTGGAGTGTTCACACGCGATTCCCTGAATTGATGCTGCAGCGCGAAGGCGCTCGGCTCCACGAGTCGCTCGACGGACGGGTGTGGATCAACTCGGCGGCGCGTTCGTGGAATTTCAATTCCGAGCCTGAGGAAGTCGAGAAACCGGTGGAGTTCAAGACGCTCGTCTACCACCCCGACGACGCGCCGCCTGAAACGAGAATCGAGTTGTTCGAGGAAACGCTTCCGGAATCGGGCAACGCTTACTTCGAATGGTCCGGAGTGGACGCGTGGTCGCAAACCTGGTCCGTCGATCTCGAGTATTCGTATCGAATCAATGGAGGCGAATGGTCCCCTTACAGCAAGGAGACTCAAGCGTCGATTCCCTCTCTCGCGCCGGGGCGGTACCGCTTGGACGTGAGAGCGCGGGACACGGATTGGAATGTAGACCCGTCACCGGCGGTTGCGGAGTTCTCCGTCATTCCTTTTGTTTGGAAGCGTCCTTGGTTTTTGGCGACGGTCTTCCTGGGTGTCTGCGTAATTGGATTTTTGATATATTTGCTCGTTCGAACTCGTGTGAAACACATTCTCGCCTTGGAGGAGTTCAAGCTGGATTTCTTTACGAATATCTCGCACGAGTTGCGCACGCCGTTGTCTGTAATTATGGGTCCCTTGGAGCGAATTATGAAGCGCGTGACCGACGACGACGTCAAATCGGACGCGGATATGGCGTTTCGCAACGTGCGTAAAATGAAGGGGCTAGTCGATCAGTTGCTCGAGTTTCGCAAAGTGGAATTGGGCAAGTTGGAGTACAAGCCAGTCCGGTCGGATATAATCTTGTTTATAAAGGACGCGGTTTACGCTCACGCCTCACTGTGGGAGAAAAAGGAGCAGGCGTTTCATATGACGTGCGACGAGGAGCATCTTATTTGCCGTTTCGACCCGGACAAGCTACAGCATATGCTTAGCAACTTGCTGTCCAACGCGATCAAATACACGCACCCGAAGGGCGAGATCGGGGTGAGGGTTGGAATCGATCGGGAGGAATCCGAACAAGAGGACCGGGCGACGTTGACGATCGAGGTTACCGACACAGGTATCGGGATCGAGGCGAGTCGCCAAGAGTTGATATTCAAGCCGTTTTATCGCGCCCAAGACACGGTTCGAGACAGCGAGGGAAGCGGGATCGGATTGGCCTACACGTACGAGCTCGCTAAATTGTGGGGTGGGGATATCTCCGTGGAGAGTCCCGTTCGAGGCAGCGGTTCGAATCTCGGCTCGCAGTTCACGTTGCGACTTCCTTTGGACGGTCTCGGCGAAGGCGGATTGGATGTCGATGCCGTTAGTATTTCTGAATTGAATACGGAAAGGGAGCCGGCTCTGGAAACGGGGGGCGATTGGGATTTGGAAAGAGAAAGTGTCAGCGACTCGCCCGATTGCCCGAGATTGCTCGTAGTTGAAGACAATTCGGACGTGCTCGAATACTTGCGCAAGGAGCTGTCCCCCGGCTACGAGGTGACGACCGCTACGAACGGCCAAGAAGGGCTCGACGAGGCGGGCCGTCGCATGCCGGACGTCGTGGTTGCCGATTTGATGATGCCCGTTATGGATGGGCTGGAGATGTGCTCGCGTTTGAAGCTGAGCCCCGAGACCTGTCACATTCCGGTGTTGATACTGACGGCGCGAGGGTCCGACGAGTTTCGATTGAAAGGCATTGAAAACGGCGCGGACGACTACTTCTCCAAGCCCGTAAACATGGAACTGCTCAAGGCGCGGATCGAGAACGCGCTTGAGACGCGCCGCGCTCTGAGGGAACGATTCGCCAGACAGATCGTCGTAGAGCCTAGCGAGATTGCCGTGACCCCGGTTGACGAACAGATCCTGGAGAAGGCGATCGCGGTTGTGGAAGAGCACATGAGTGAAGAAACCTTCGATGTAGAAATTTTCGCCAAGGAAATGGCCATGAGCCGAGGTTCGCTCTACAAGAAACTCAAAGCGATCTTGGACATGGCGCCTTCGATGTTCATTCGTTCGTTGCGCTTGAAGCGGGCGGCCCAGCTATTGCAGTCGAGCCAAATGAACGTGAGCGATCTTTCGTATAGCGTCGGAATCAAAGAGCTGAGCTATTTCAGCAAGATCTTCCGCGACGAATACGGGTGTTCGCCGTCTGAATATCGAGCTCGCTGCGCTAAAACCGAAGACGCGATTCCGGCAAAATGACCCTTTCGACGCTGGATTGATGCATCGAAGCCAATTATTGACTCGTGAGTATTAACTGTGTTCGAGGTGAACGGCTATAATTGCGGCTGTAACGAAAATTCAACTATGAAAAAATCGCGTATTCTCCACTTCCTTGCGTATTCGCTTTGGCTTGTTTTCGTGTCGGCTTCCCAGTCCGCCGAGCGTCCGAACATCCTCTTCATTTTCACGGACGACCATTGCGAACAGGCTCTGAGCGCCTACGATCCCACAAAAATCACGACGCCCAACATGGATCGGATCGCTAAGGAAGGGATGCGGTTCACCCGCTGCTACGTGACCAACTCAATTTGCGGCCCCAGCCGCGCCGTCATCCAAACCGGGCTCCACAGCCACTTGAACGGATTTTACCGCAACGGGATCCATTTCGACGGCAGCCAGCAAACGTTCCCGAAACTCCTTCGAGCGAATGGCTACGAGACCGCGGTTGTCGGCAAATGGCACCTTTCCTCCACGCCGCAAGGCTACGACTATTTCGACGTCCTGATCGGCCAAGGCCCTTACTACAACCCGCCCATGAAAACGATGGACGAAAACGGGGAGGTCGTCGTGCGTGAACACGTGGGCTATACCACTGAGGTCATCACTGAAAAGGCGCTGGATTGGCTCAAGACTGAACGGGACGCGGACAAGCCGTTTATGCTCATGTATCAGCACAAGGCTCCCCACCGCGACTGGCAGCCGGCGCCACAGTACTTGAATTGGCTGGACGACGTGACTATTCCCGAACCGGAAACGCTTTACGACGACTATTCCAATCGAGCGTCGCCCGCCGCGAAGCAGTACATGGAAATTGGGCGCAACATGCGGGACACCGATCTAAAGCTGGTTGCCCCCAACAACCTGACCCCCGAACAAAAGGCCAAGTGGGACGCGGCCTACGATCCGAAAAACGCTGCGTTCGAAGCGGCCAAAGGAGCGATGTCGGACCGCGAGATTCTCCAATGGAAATACCAGCGCTACGTGAAGGACTACCTGCGCTGCGTGCGTTCGGTCGACGACGGAATCGGCGAAGTGCTCGACTATCTCGACGAGGCCGGACTGGCGGACAACACGCTGGTGATCTACTCGTCCGACCAAGGCTGGTATTTGGGCGAGCACGGCTGGTTCGACAAACGCTGGATGTACGAAGAGTCGCTCAAAACTCCCTTGCTGGTCCGGTGGCCGGGGCAGATCAAGCCGGAAAGCGTGCGCGACGAAATCGTCTCCAATTTGGACTTCGCCCAAACGATGCTGGATGCGGCCGGCGTTCCCGTTCCCGGGAATATGCAGGGCGAAAGCTTGGTTCCGCTCTTGCGAGGCAAGACGATTCCGGATTGGCGGAAAACGTTCTACTACCACTACTACGAGTATCCGGGCGCCCATGACGTGGCCCGACATCGAGGCGTCACCAACGGGGATTTCAAGCTGATCCACTTCTACATGACGGACGAGTGGGAGCTGTTCGACCTTAGTGAGGACCCGAACGAGCTGAACAACGCCTACGGCAAACCGCGCTACGCCCAAATCCAGGCGGACTTAACCGACGAGTTGGAGCGTCTCCGCGTCTACTACAAAGTGCCGAAGAAAGACCCCGATATCGTCCTCGCCAACGGCATCGTCGTCACCAGCGAAGGCGTGGTCATTCCCAACGAAAAAGGCGAGCGGTAGATCGCCCGTTTCGCCTTCAATCTAGGGGCCAACCGCCCCCGGAATCAGTGTCACACCCTACACCCGGCGATGCGAATCGCGGAAGCGTTCGAAAAGCGTCGTCTTTTTGTAACCGTCGCTCCCAGGAGAGTGTATAGGGGGCAGGGAGTGAATTACTGATTATGAAGAATACTATTTGCACAGTTGCAGCGTTGACCATTGGAGCAGTCAATTGGGCGGCGCCCCTCGATAAGGGAAGCGTTGCCGCCGACGCTCAATGGCTGGCCCACATGGATCTCGAAGCCCTTTCTCAATCGTCGATCGGAGCGTTTGCTATCGGGAAGCTCAAGGAGGAGATGGCCAAGAACAACGACACGCCGATCAACATAGACGTGGACCTGGTCATGCGAGAGCTCCATTCGATCACCGCCTATGGATCGAGTATTACTGAGGACCCCGAGAACAACAGCGTCCTGATCGTGAAGACCGGGGATCGGGCCCGATCGATCGTCGATGCCCTCATCGCAACCGCGGAGATGGAGCAGGACGGGAAAACCGGGATCAAGCGCCTCGACGACAAGGAGCTCGACACGTACTTGATCGGAAACGAATTGTACGCCTCGTTCCTGCAGGACGATGTGTGGATTTCGAGCAAGTCCTACGACCAGATCGAAAAGGCTCAAAGCGTGATTGAAGGGCTCACCGAGAACATTGCCAACAGCGACTCGCGATTGCTGGTCGCCGAAAAGCCGGGATTTTTCTTCCTGGCGACCGCCGAGGGATTTGACGCGATCGGCGACATGCCAGCCCAAGCTCGAGTGTTGCAAAAAGCGCAGGGCGGCCAAATCGCCTTGGGCGAATACGCGGGCATGTTTCAGGCGAATCTCTCACTTTTGACCCCCGGACCGGAAGTGTCCGGCCAACTGTCCCGCATAATCCAAGGGATGGTGGCGCTCGCTTCGTTCGCGGAGATAGGCGACGAGCGATTGGACACGCTCATGAATAATCTTAGTGTTGAAGAAGCGGATCGGCTCGTGTCGGTCGATATCGCCTACCCGGTCGATTCGCTTCTCAATATTCTGACAACGCTTGCAGGACAGGCCCAAGACGCCTTAAATGATCCATCGAACCCCGACGACAAAATTTAGGAAGCTCAGAGCGTGCAATCAGGAAGCGTAGCCATGCCAAGTTCATTGGAAGCATTGGGAGAGGGGTCCTCTCGCCCGGAAGACGCTATGGATAGCAAGACCTCGTTCGCGCTGCTCGTCCAGCAGCATCACGGGAAGCTCTACAACTTTATCTACCGGTACACGCGCAATCGCCAGGACGCGGAGGATCTGACGCAGGACACCTTCGTCCGCGCCTTCGAGAACTTCCACCGCTACGACAGCAAGTACGCCTTCGCTTCGTGGCTGTTCACGATCGGACGGCGCACCGTTTACAATCACTACCGAAGCGCCCGCCATACGGAGCCGATCGAATTCGACATCGTCGATTCCAGCGCTCGTCCCGATGGCGAAGCCGAAGAGGCGGATACACGCAATTCCGTTTGGGAGTCAGCCAAGTCATTGAAAAAAGACTACCGGGAAGTGCTCGCGCTGAAATACATCGAAGACCTTAGCATACAGGAAATCGCTCAGGTCATGAACAAGTCGCAGTCGAACGTCAAAATCCTGTTGTTCCGCGCCCGCAACCAATTGAAGAAAATCCACAAACGAGAGGGATGAATCCGATGAAGAACCGTATATTACTAATTCTAGTTCGTTGGTACGAAGCGTTGGACAAGCCCCTGCCGCAATGGCTGGAGCGAGCCTGCGACTCGGATACTTCGCTGGGGCTCGACCTCGACGAAGAGCGCGAGTTTACAAACGCCCTCAAGGAGAAGCCCGATTGGAATCCAGTCCCGCCGAATCCGTACATGGCGGAACGCATTTTGGCCTGCCTGAACGACGACGAGCCGCGCGAAGCCCCGCGGACGATGTGGCGCGAGGTCACGATCGGGATCGCCGCTTGCGTCGCTATCGCCCTCGCGTACCAATGGGCGGGCAGTCTGGATAGTTCGAATGGCGACGCGTTCGTCGCTGAAAATCCAGTGGAATCCGTCGACGAGGAAGGGTCGCTCTTGGACGACATTCCCTTGCTCGCCGCGAACAGCGACTGGAAGAATCCACTGGATCAAGAACTTGAATACGTTCTAGACGACGCCAAGGGAGCGCTCGACTTCCTGGCCGCGAGCTTCGTCCCGCAAAGCATGCGGGCAATGGAGCAGGAAGGGTAGCAAGAAAGGTAGGGCCGGACTGCCAGGCGGGCTATTGGAGTTGGTTGTATGATGGTGGGCTCTGCGGCGGCCTCGGCGATGCCGCGCCCTACCGGCGAGATGTCATTAGGTAGGGCGGTATCGCCGAGACCGCCGGTTCTGTATAGCTCTATTTCAAGAAATAGGACCACTTAGTTGGGTCGTCGCAAAGTCCCGCTCGTACAGGATTCATCGATACGTAGCTCCACTTTTCTTCGAGTTCAGCTTCGTTGCGAATGCGGTGATCGAAAAATCCATCTTGCCATTCAATTTTAAGCGATTTCGCAGTAAATCGTTTCCAACTTGAGATCTCCCGCTGCATGGAGCAATGACGCGCAAATGAAATTAATGCATGCAGGTGGTCGGGCATGAGAAGAAACAGATGGGGACTCCAATGACCTATTTGTTGGCGGTAAACAATGGTGTCGAAAAGCGGTTTAGCGATCGACTCCTTGGCGAGGGTATTTGTTTTTCGCTCCTTGCAACAAATCGTGATGAAGAACAGCGAATCGTCGGGAACCCATGAGGGCGGTGTGTGACCAAGGCGTTTTCGTTTGGGTAACATAAGGTAGGGCCGGACTGCCAGGCCGGCCTAGTTGAGTTGGATGAGTTGACAGATGCGGCCGGCCTGGCAGTCCGGCCCTACCTAGAGCGCGAAGTTCTCGACGACTTCGTCTAGTTTATCCGCGTCGGTTCCGCCGCCCATGGCGAAGTCGGGCTTGCCGCCGCCTTTTCCATTTAGCTGGCTGGTGAGGGCGCGGATGATGTCGCCGGCTTTGTGCCCGGCTTCGATCGCGGATGGGGACGCGAACGCGACGACGCTGACTTTCCCGTTGATTGCGGCCCCGAGGACGACGACGCCTTCTCCGAGCTTGCCAAGAATGTTGGCTCCGAGTTGACGGAGAGCGTTCGGGTTGTCCGCAGCGACGACCGCTTTCACAAGTTTCAGTCCGCTGGACTCGGTCGCATTGGCCGCGAGGTCGTCCGCTACGTTGCCAGCGGCCTTTTGTTGCAGCGCTTTAAACTGCTTTTCGAGCTCCGCGTTTCGCGCCAGGACGGTGTCGATTTTCTTGACGAGATCCACGGAGGGAACGGAAAGCTCGCGCGACAGTTTGGCGATGGTCGTTTCGATGTCGTTGATATGCTGATACGCTGCGTTTCCCGCGATCGCTTCAACGCGGCGTGTGCCCGCGGCGATGGCGGATTCCGAGACGATGCGTATGAAGCCAATCTCGCCGGTGGCCCGAACGTGGGTGCCGCCACAAAGCTCCTTGGAGAATCCTCCGATGTCGACCACGCGCACCGTGTCGCCGTATTTGTCGCCGAAGAAGGCGATCACGTCGTCGGGCTTTTTGTCGAAGTCGGTTTCGAACCAGCGGCAATGGCTGTTCTCGAGCAAGCGCTGGTTGCACAGCGACTCGATTTGGGCGAGTTGCTCGGGATTGATGGCTTCGAAATGCGAAAAGTCGAAACGGAGGCGCTGGTTGTCGACATACGAGCCCGCCTGCCGCACGTGCGTTCCGAGCACTTCCCGCAGGGCCCAATGGAGGATGTGTGTAGCGGAGTGGTGGCGCTCGATTTCTTTGCGGCGGTTGGGCTCCACGAGCAAATTCGCCTGCTGGCCTTCGAGACCGTCGACGGGGCCGCTCACCTTGTGAAGAAAACGACCGCTGCCGTCCTTGATGGTGTCGAGCACTTCGAATTCGCGGTCTTCGAACTCGATATGTCCGATGTCGCCGACTTGGCCGCCCATCTCCGCATAGAACGGCGTGTGATTGAAAACCAGATACGATTCGTCGGATTCGCCGGGTACGACGGTGAGCAATTCCGCTTCGTCCGCGAGCGTATCGAATCCGATGAACTTGGTGGCTTCGCCGGATTCGCCTTCGGAAACGAGAATGTCGGATTTCTTTTGGGATGCCCGGGCGCGTTCGCGTTGCTTTTCCATTTCAGATTCGAATCCTTTGATATCCACAGCAATTCCCCGTTGCTTGGCGAGCAACTGGGTCAAGTCGATGGGGAAACCGTAGGTGTCGTAGAGCGTGAACGCGTTTTCACCGGAAAGAGCGCCTTCGTCTGCGACGATCTTCTCGAAAAGTTGAATTCCGCGATCGAGTGTTCGTCCAAAGGAGTCTTCTTCGGATTGAATTATTCTTTGGATTACGTCTTTCTGTGTTTCGAGTTCGGGAAATACCGGTCCCAATTTTTCCACTACGGTAGGCACGAGGCCGGCGAAGAATCCGTTTTCCAAGCCAATCTTCCGGCCGTACATAACGGCTCGGCGAAGAATGCGGCGGAGCACGTAGTTGCGTCCCTCGTTGCCGGGCAGAATTCCGTCGGCGATGGAGCAGGACAAGCAGCGGGCGTGGTCGGCGAGGACGCGGAATATCACGTCTTTCATTTCCAGCTCGCTGATGTCGTCGAGATTTTCGGGAAGCGTAGCGGCGTATTTATGTCCGGAGAGCGCTTCGAGGGCGTCGAAGATGGACGTGAACAGGTCGGAGTTGTAGTTGCTCGGTGGCGACGAGAAATCGGTGAAGTTCTTAGAGGTCGCCATGATTCCGGCGACGCGCTCGAATCCCATTCCGGTATCGACGTGTTTCGACTTTAGGGGGCGAAACTCGCCGTCGGGCGTGGCGTTGAACTGGATGAAGACGAGATTCCAAATCTCGATGCAATAGGGGGAGTCGGCATTGACGAGTTTGCCTTGCGTGTCGCCTTCGGGGGTGAGGTCGACGTGGAGTTCGGAACAGGGTCCGCAGGGGCCGGTGTCGCCCATCATCCAGAAATTGTCGGCCTTGTTGCCGAAGACGATGTGGGTCTCGGGGTCGAGTCCCGCGTTTTCGAATACCGCTTTCCAGAAGTCGTAGGCTTCCTGATCGAAGTCGGCGGGGTCGCCTTCGCCGGGTTTGTATACGGACGCGTAGAGGCGTTCTTTGGGGAATTTCCAGACTTCGGTGATGAGTTCCCATGCCCATTCGATGGCTTCTTGTTTGAAGTAGTCGCCGAACGACCAGTTTCCCAGCATCTCGAAGAAGGTGTGGTGGTAGGTGTCGAGCCCGACGTCTTCGAGATCGTTGTGCTTGCCGCCGGCGCGGATGCATTTTTGCGTGTCCGCGGCTCGTGGATACGGGGCTTCGCGGTCGCCGAGGAAGTAGGGAACGAACTGGTTCATGCCGGCATTGGTGAATAGCAGATTCGGGGCGTCGGGCATGAGCGAGGCAGACGGCACGATGGAGTGCTGCTTGGACTCGAAGAAATCGAGGAAGGACTGGCGAATTTCGTTAGAGGTCATGGTTTGTTTGGAACCGCGAATGGACGCGAATAAACGCGAATTTTTAGTTGGAGCTGAGTATGACGCGTTCCCATTCGAGTTTGGGACGCTTGAAATTTAGGATAAGCCCTACGGTTAGCTGTGTGATTTTCAGATAGTTGATGATCTGGGCTCGTTCAACATTTGTGATTCGGTCGATTACTTTTGTGTCAACTATCAGTTTTCCAAACGCAACCAAGTCGGGTCGGTATACGCCAACCGGATGTTCTTTGTATTTTACCGAGAATGATGTTTGCTGATCAACTGGGATTCCGCGTAGGCCGCATTCTACTACGAGGGCGTTTTCGTATGGTTTTTCTAGCAGTCCGGATCCGAGTTCGTTTAGGACTTCAAACGCGCATCCGACCAATTGGAAAACCTCGTCTCCAAATGGTCCTGAAAATTCGCGTTTATTCGCGTCCATTCGCGGTTCCTTTCGAGCTCAGAGTCGTTCGATGATGGCTTGGGCCATGGCTTGGGTGCCGATGGCGGGTTTGCCGAAGGCGATGTCGCCGGTGCGTATGTCGTCTTTGACGGTTTGCTTCACGGCGGCTTCGATCGTCTCGGCGATTTCGTTCAATCCGAAGCTGTAGCGGAGCATTAGGGCGGCGCTGAGGATCTGGGCGCAGGGATTGGCAATGCCTTGGCCGGCGATGTCGGGCGCCGTGCCGCCGGAGGGTTCGTAGAGTCCGAAGGGATGTCCGTGGGAGTTGTTCTGCGTGCCGAGGCTCGCGGAGGAGAGCATGCCGAGGCTGCCGCAGACGATTCCCATTTCGTCTGAAAGGATGTCGCCGAACATGTTCTCGGTTACGAGCACGTCGAACTGGTTGGGGTCGCGGGCCATTTGCATGGCGGCGTTGTCGACGTACATGTGGCTAAGCTCGAGCTCGGGAGCGTTGGCGGCGAGGTACTCGGTCGCCGTTTTTCTCCAGAGGACGGAGGTGGTGAGGACGTTGGCTTTGTCGACGGAACAGATTTTGCCGGAGCGCGAGCGGGCGGAAGCGATGGCCACGTCGAGGATGCGCTCGATTTCGCTTCGCTTGTAGACCATGGTGTCGCTGGCCTGCACGTCGCCGTCGTCGAGGGTTTGGGTGTCTTTGGGCCCGAAGTAGATGCCGCCGGTGAGTTCGCGCACGCAGACGATGTCGATCCCGTCGGGGATCCGCTCGGTCTTCAGGGGCGAGGCGTCGGTCAGTTCTTTGAAGAGCAGGCCGGGTCGCAGGTTGGCGAACAACGAGAAGTGTTTGCGGATGGGGAGCAGGGCGGCGCGTTCGGGCTGTTCTGCGGGCGGAAGGGACTCCCATTTGGGGCCGCCTACCGATCCGAAGAGAATGGCGTCGGCGTCTTCACAGACTTTGATGGTCGATTCGGGCAGGGCGGCTCCGTGGTTGTCGATGGCGATGCCTCCGACGTCGGCGCTCTGGAAGTCGAGCGCAATGCCCGCGGGCTCGGTAGCGGCTTTGAGGACGTCGAGGGCGACGTCCATTACTTCTGGACCGATCCCGTCGCCGGGAAGAACTGCGAATTTAAGCATTTGCATGAGGGGGAGGTATTGAGCGGAAAAACGCAGTCATTTAAAGCGCAAACTGTGCTGGTTCGGAATGCGACTGGCAAAATCATGCTCGGGAATCCGCAGGATAGCTTCCGGGCGCATGAAAAGCGAAGGGTCTGCAACGCAACGAATCCCTTCCGGTCGCATGACCAGAAGGGATTCGTTTCAGGCTATTTGTCGCTATCTAAGCGATCTAATTATTCGACGGTAACGAATAGCTTCATTTGGGGGTGAACAGCGCAGCGAACCAGGAATTTTCCGTCGCGATCGAAGGTGAACGTATCGACCTGTCCGGGTTCCTGCGAACCGGTGTTGAATTCGAAGTCGTCTTTTTTGCAGTAGATATTGTGAGCGATCGTATCGCTGTTGACGAAGGCTATCCGAGTGCCGCGTTTGATTTGGAGCTCGTTCGGATAGAAGGCTTTGTCGGATTGCTCTACCGTGACGACTGGACCTCCGTCCTCGTCCGAATTGAATGTGACGCCTTCGGCTTTTTGTCCGTCGGCGGTCGTGACCAAGAGATGGGCTCGAGGATGGCTCTCTTGATCTGTGGACGAAGCGAGCAGAGTTGCGACGAGTGTGGATGCCGCTAGGGCGGCGGCTAAAACCGTTTTTAGTTTCATTGGGTGAACCTGGGTTAGGGATTAGTTGCGTAAAGCGATGGGAGAAGCGGCAGTGGCATTTCTTGGTCGTCGCTCGTGAGAGTTTTGAGGAAAGCGATTATCTGTCGGACTTCGCTTTCGTTTAGGTGTAGCGGGCGGATATCGGGAGAAAGGGTATCTCTGTGAGTTCTTCCGCCTTCGTTGTACAATTGAACGACATCCTCCAAAGTGCGCTCGCTGCCGTTGTGCATGTAGGGGGCGCGTCCTTCGATGTTTCTGAGGTTAGGCGTCTTAAAGGTGTGGTTCATGGAATCGAAGCCAAGAAAACCGCCCCTCCCTTTGTCTTGGGTGAGCACTCCAATGTCATGGAATGAACTGTCGGTGAAATTCCAACCGCTGTGGCATTTAACGCACGCGGCCTTTCCGTTGAAGAGTTCGAATCCCGCGATGGCGTCCTTGGAAATCGCGTCTTCCTCGCCCTGTATCCAGCGGTCGAACGGCGCTTCACCGGACACGATGGTACGCTGGAAATTTGCGAGGGCCTTGGCTACCGTTTCCAATGAAATGCCTTGTTCCGGGTAGGCGCGCTCGAATTTGGTTTCATAGCCGGGAATGGAGCGGAGGACTTCCAGCATCTCGTCCAAAGGCATGTTCATTTCCCCGCTGGCTTCGATGGGGCCCAACGCCTGTTCTTCCAGCGTTTCGGCCCGACCGTCCCAGAAGCTGACTTCGTTCCAAGCGGCGTTGAGAATCGTGGGCGTGCTGCGACCGAGCTTTTTATGCTCGTTGCCCGTTGCCAGGGCCAGGCCATCTTCCCAGTTAAACGAGGGATTGTGGCAAGAGGCGCAAGACATCAGGCCGGAGCTTGATAGCCGAGGATCGAAAAACAGAGCTTTCCCAAGCTCGATGCTTTCAGGGGTGAGCGGATTTCCCGGGTTTTCCGGAATGGAATCCGGCCGTTCGTACTGCGCTTTTAGCGATGCGAGCGATTCGGAAGCCGCTGCGGAGGTTACTGCGAGAGTGGCCGTTCCGAGGAGAATCGAGAAGCTTAGTTTTTGTTTGATCGTCATTGTCGTTTGGGGGTTGCGAAGATGCTTATCGGAAGTTTTGCGCGATGGTTAAGTCGTTGATACAAATGCGATTATGAAATACGTGAATATCAATTTAGTCCCTTAGTTCGAGCGAGGGCGATCCCCTAAGCGAGTTTCTGCGAGTCGCAATTAGAGAAGCGCGTAGCGAATAGAGGAGAGAGAGGGACGACCCCTAGAGTCGAATTCGATTGAACTGTTTGAGGGTCGCAGTCATGGCTCCGCTATGATGGATCTACGCGTCTTTCCAACCGGCTACATCGAGACGAATGCATTCCTGCTTTCGAATCTCGAGCGAAAGGAATCGATATTGGTGGACGCCCCGCATTTCGCGTGGGACGAGGTTCAGCCGGTGTTGGAAGAGCTCGACTGTACGCTAACAGCGTTGCTCCTGACCCATGGGCACTACGACCACATTGGAGACGCGGCCCGTATCCAGTCGCTGGGTTGTCCCGTCTATGGCCACCGGGACGACCAGATGTTCTTCGAAACGCCTGAGACGATGCGGTCGTACGCGTATCCGCCAGACATGACGCTCGAGCCGGTGGCGATTGACCACTGGGTGGTGCAGGGGGACGAGATTGAGCTTCTTGGCGAGTCGGTGGAAGTGAGGCATGTTCCGGGGCATTGCCCGGGGAATGTTCTCTTTTACTTCTCGCGTCTGGGCGCGGTCTTCGTCGGCGACGCGTTGTTCGCGGGGAGTATTGGTCGAACGGATTTGCCGCGCGGCGATTTTCCGACATTGGAGCGGTCTATTCGCGAGCAGATTTACTCGCTCGACCCGGCGACGGTTGTCTATCCGGGCCATGGTCCCCAGACGACGGTTGGGCAGGAGATGACGACCAATCCGCACGTGCGTGCGGGTTAGCGCATGATCCCGATTTCGTGACGATGCGCGGCGTTTTTTGGGGATTGTATGCTAACGGATAAGTGTTCTAATCGAGCGAGTTACGAATACCCATGACCCGATCCGACAAAGAAAAATTTATGAGCGCCGCCTTAGACGAGGCGAAGAAGGGTTGGGGGGAAACTCACCCGCAACCCATGATCGGGGCGGTTCTCGTCGAGTCGGGCAAAGTGGTGGCGAGCGCTCACATCGACCGTTCGGGTTCTCGTTGTCCGGAGGCGAAGTTGTTTGAAAGTCTGGGACGAAGCCCGGCCAAGACCGCCAGTCTTTTCGTAACAATGGAGCCCGGGCCCTCCTCCAATCGGCTGGAATCGGGCGTTCGAGCGATTGTCGAATCGGGTGTGAAGCATGTGTTCATCGGCGCCCACGATCCGGTGGTCGAGCACGAGGGCAAGGGTAGCGACGCCCTCAAGGAAGCAGGCGTCCAAGTCGAGCGCCGCATTCGGATCGAAGACTGCGAGGATCTGAATCTGATTTTCAATCACTGGATCAACCACAAGACGCCCATTCTGGCGGCTAAGTCGGCGACGACTTTGGACGGGAAGATCGCCTGCCGCACGGGCGAGTCAAAATGGATTACCGGGGAAGCGGCCCGGCAAAACGTGATGCTCTGGCGACGGCTTTTTCCGGCCATCGGAGTCGGGGCGGGAACCTTGATCGAGGACGACCCGCGCTTGACCAGCCGCTTGGACGGAGAAGAGGAGTGGTGCGGGGTTCGGTTTGTGATCGACGGGTTGCTGCGCACGGCGATGGAGCGGTTTCTTCCCGCGATTTACACGGACGATTTTCGCGACAATACAATCGTTGTGACCACTGACGCGGCCGGCACCGGATATATCCGTCGTTTGGAGACGGAAGGGGTGAATGTCTGGGTGTTGCCGGCGGCCAATATGAAAGTTCCGTTCCCGGAATTTCGGAAGAAGTGCTACGACGTAGGTATCAACGGCATTTACTTCGAGGGCGGGAGCAAGTTGACGAGCGAGCTCTTGCACATGCGCGAGCTGGACTACCATTTCAACTATCGAGCGCCCATCTTGCTCGGGGACGACAAGGCCAAGCCGGTTTACCGCGGTATGCGCATCGAGAAGCTCTCGCACGCGCTGCGGTTGGATCGCGTGCGCAACGAGACGTACGGAGACGACCAACTCATGCGCGGATTCGTCTCCTATCCGCCTCGATTGGACGTTGATGAAACTGTATTTAGCAACGAGTAATCGTCACAAGATCGACGAGCTGCGCCAGATGCTGGCCGATGCCGGGCTCGATGCGAGCGTCGAGACGCCGGACGTTTTGGGTGGAATGCCGGAGGTGGTCGAGGACGCGGGGACTTTCTCGGGAAACGCGCTCAAGAAGGCGCGGGCGCTGGCGACTCGAATCGAGGGCGACGCGCTCGCTCTTGCAGACGACAGCGGGATCTGCATCGACGCGTTCGACGGGGCGCCAGGAGTCTATTCCGCGCGGTACGCGGGGGAAGAGGCGACCGACGAAGCGAATTTGGCTAAACTCATCCGCGAAATGGAGCCGATCCCGGACGGGAGTCGAGGCGGTCGGTTTGTCTGTCATTTAGCGGTGGTTTCCGCCCAAGGCGAAGAACGGGTGTTCGAAGGCGTGATCGAGGGCGAAATTCTCAGAGAGCGACGAGGCGCCGGCGGGTTTGGCTATGATCCGGTGTTTCTTCCTCTTGGTCGAAAGCGCACCACGGCAGAGATGAGCGCTGCAGAGAAGGCGGAAATCAGCCATCGCGGCAAGGCGACGAGAGCCTTTCTCGCCTGGCTTCAGTCCGGGCGCGCAGACGCTGTAAATGGAACAGTTGCGCCAATAAAACCATAAGGAATGCGCTAAATCGGTCGTATTATCAGGGTAACCGATACTCTCACACGAAATCCAGTTCGCGAATGCCCCCAAAAGCGGATGGTGTCTCCCTACTTAGATAAATCGACTAATAGCTGATGATCAACGACTTGAAACTCGCGATATTTGACTTGGGACAAGTCTGTTTCCGAACCCACCTCGAACGCTGCTACCTTGAATGGGAAGACATGGCAGGTATCCGCCCCGGATCGGTTTCCCGCGATTTCCCTCTGGACGACCAGTATGAGGACTACGAGCGGGGCACCATGTCCGGGCGGTCCTACGCGGAGTACTTTTGCATGCTCAACGAGCTTTCCCTCGACTTCGAAGAGTGGAAAGAAGGCTGGAACGCGATGTTCGGGGAGGTGATCGAGCCGACTCGAAAGACGATCGTGGCCATGAAAAAGGCTGGGCTCAAAGTTGTAGCCCTTTCCAACACCAATGCCACGCACGTCGAGACGTGGCAGGAGACGTACGGCGAGTTGATGGCCTTGTTCGACCAGGTGTACCTTTCGAACGAAATGGGGATGCGCAAGCCGGAGCCACGCGTGTACGAGCACGTGCTCAACCAGCACGAGTGCGAAGCGTCGCAAGCGGTTTATTTCGACGACAAGCGGGAGAACATCAGCGCGGGAAGCCGCGTCGGAATCGAGTCCATCCTGTTCGACGACGACTCGGTCGCGGCTCTGTGGTGGAAACGGCGCCCGGTAGAGAGCTCGGTTTCCTAAGGGGGTGTACGGCACACAAGAAAATTTCCTACGTTTGCAAGAGTAGGGCCTTCGCTTGCGAAGTGCCGCGTAGGTTTGAGTGGGGAATTGCTCTCGCGGCATGGCGCAAGCGCCAGCCCTACGATACAGAGCTGTTCTGCCCCTACATTTGGATAGAACAAGGGCCCGCGAATCGCTGATCCACGGGCCCGAGTTCAGTAGTGTAGTTGGTTAAGTTACGAATTCCGCGAACTAGAATCCAGCGGTGAAGCTGAGACCGCCCCAAAAATTGGCGTCCCGGCCTCCCGGTCCTAGGTCTTCGTCGTTGCCGGACCCGCGCACTCCGATCGCCAGTTGGGCGCTGTCGGAGAGACGGTAGATCCAGTCGGCGCTGGCTCCGTAGTAATAGTAGTCGGAGACGCCGAGCCCCGCGGGCGCGCCTGCGTCTACGTACCCGAGAGAGAGGCCGAGCTCGACAAACGAGTTTTCGTTCACGGTCACCGAATGGCTAACTGACGACTCGAGGGTCCAAGTCCTAAGGTCGTAGTCGTAGAATACATACACTTCAGGACTGGCGATCGTGTCGAAGGCGAACCCGACGAAGGTTTCCAGTGTGTCATTGTCGCCCGCAGTATCCGGATAGTGGTATACAGTGGCGCCGATGTCGGCGGTGATCAGGTCGGTTGCTTCGAAGGAGTATCCTCCGTAGTAGTCGATCTCGTTGCTAGAGCCATCTTCGATGGGCAGGTTGCTCCAAAGCCCAAGATAGAAATCGTCGTAGCCGAGATCGATCGTGGGTTGGAAGCTTTCGCTCGCGAGCTGGATGCCTCGGAAGACATACTCGGACTCGTAAGCGAAACGCGTTTCTACTGTGATGTCTTGAGCCTTGGATTCGGACACGCCGAAGGCTAGGCCCATAGCCACTACGGCTAGGATGTTTTTAGTCATGTTTGTAGTTTGTTTAGTTTGATGCCGCCCTGTCGCCAGAACGGTTGGTTAGTTCCTGTAGTTAGTTTCCTAGTCGACGGAAAGGTTCCCGACGAAAATGAAACCAATTCGAGTAAATGCGGATGAGAAAGGACGTGGAAAGCTCAAAAAGCCGAAAAGTTCCCCGTTTCTACCAGAGAGTATTAATTCATAATGAATTTACTATCCGCTTTGTGGATACATCCTACGATTTAACGATTAATCCTTTGATTGAGAATTTCGTTGTTGGAGCCGGTATTGCAGGCTCCATTTCCCGGGGGAGTAGTTCATCAGGAGCAGGCAGACCCCGAGGAGGCAGATATTCTTGACGTAGTTGCTGCGCTGCAGGATCTGCCACAGCCATTCGTTCTCCGAGGTGATGAACTCGGGCGTGGCGGTAAGGGCGGGCCCGTGGACGAGGGCGGTGACGACGACGAGGAAGGACCCGAGCAGGAGGGCGGCGAATCGGAGCTTGTACCCGAGGGCGATCAAGCTGCCTCCGAGCAGAAGGACGAGTCCGCAGAGGATGGAGACGAGTTTGGGCCAGGGTACCCACGCAGGCATGAGTTTCTGAATGAGGTCGTCTTTGACGATGTGCTCGCCGCCGAGGGCGATGAATATAAGACAGAACAGGACTCGGAAAACGAGATCCGCGAAGTCGGGGTTGACGCGTTTCATTTTCCCCATTGCCGGACTCCGGGCAGAAAGTGGTAGAGGAGCTTGTGGTAGAGCGCTCGGGGAAGAAGGCGACGTACGTAGTAGAAGATGCGAGCGTCGGTGGTGCCGGGAATGCGGAGCCGGGGGCGTTTGGCGCGAGCGACTTTGAAAATCGCCTTGGCCACGCTTTCGGAAGTACAGGGGGATTTCTGCATGAGGGATTCGACGAATGCGGTCATATTCGTGTAGTGGGCGTCGTAAGGGGAGGGGCCGGCTTGCTCGATTCGTTTCTTTGCATAGTGGACTTTGCGGAAGGCGAGCGAATTTATGAAACCGGGCCGCACGAGGCTGACGCGGATGTTCCAGGGCTTGAGTTCGTACCAGAGGGACTCGGTGGCCCCTTCGAGCGCGAATTTGGAGGCGGAGTAGGAGGCCATGGTGGGCATGGCCATCATGCCGCCGACGGAAGAGATATTGATTATGCGTCCGAAGCGCCGTCGTCGCATGGCGGGGAGGCATTCGCGGACCAGATGCATCGGGCCGAGGTAGTTTACTTGGAGCTGCCGCTGCTCGTCGTCGACGGACATGTCCTCGACGACGGATCGGTAGGAAATGCCCGCGTTGTTGATCAGAATATCGACGGGTCCCCACTTTTTTTCGGTTTCGCGGACAATTCGGGTGGTTTTGTCGAAGTCGGCGACATCGAGCCGGCGGATCCAAACGCGGTCGCTTTGGGCGACGGGGTCGCCGTCGAAGGCGTCGAGGGAATCGGGGAGAGTGGTGGCGACGATTTGGTACGGATCCCGATTGAACAGAGACAGCAGTTCCCGGCCGATGCCCGAACTGCATCCGGTGATTAATACGATCGTTTGTCTAGCCATCGATTGAGAATTGCGGCGGTGGATTCCTGCCTTTCGCAAGCATAGGCGCAACCGGGCCGAACGCAATGCCTGAATCGCGTTTAACGGCGCGTGTATCCAGAAATGGATATAAAATTGCTTTGAAGATTGCTTGCGTAATTCGAATCTTGCGATTTACTCTAAATCACCCCTCGGTTCCTGCCGATTCGTATAGTACCCCCACATGCGAGTTTCCCCGTTTCTACTAGCGCTCCTGCTATTGGCGCCTAGCGGAATAGTTCAGGCTCAAAGCCTGTTCTACTGTTCCGTTGGCGATGAAACTCTCCCCGTTGCCGCGGTGAGAGCGGGGGATCCGCTTTGCTTCACAGGCGACAGTCTGGTGAAGGGGCATCGAAAGAAAGCGGTCCTGCATCCGGTTACCTCGTTTGGCGAGGGGTTTGTCGAAGTCGAAGTCGTGAAGGAATCGCGTAGCGGAGTCACCCAAATCGACGGCGTGTTGCATTTCGAGTCGTCCCGCAACTGGTACTTGCTGGTTTGCCGTCTCGTGCCGGACCGGGACATGTCGGATTGCTATTTCTCGATCCAGTTCGATACCTACGGCAAGACCTCGTATTTGTTTCGATCGCTCGGCGAAATGAAATCTGGCGAGGAGAAGATGTTGCGCGTGTATCTCAAGCTGAACTACGAAATGCCGAAGCAGCTCCACGTGTTTTCGGGGATGGAGGAGATCCGAACTTCGCTCATTCCTGCGCCCTACCGCTACGAAGGCGGCGGTTTGGCCTTTGCGTCGATCCCTTGACGTTCGTCTGAGAGACTGTCTAGTAGTTCGCTAATCGCGGGGCTCGATCCCGCTAAGCGCATACGCGTCACGTTAACTGCGCTCTGTCCCAAACAAACGCGCCGGGACGGCGCGTTCCACCTTAATTCAGGAAGATAGAGGTGGAACCCGCCGTCCCGGCGGGTTAGGTCGACGTGTATGGGCGAGGTGGGAGCCGAGTCACGAGTCCGGCGCCTTCCTTGAAGCGCAGTTGTCAGACTTAACGTTTGGACAGTCTATACGGAAAATGGCGGACTCGCCGTTTGCAGCGGACCGAATTTATCGCCCGATTTTTGTGGCGCGGTCCCGGATTCTGTGTAGTCTGGGACACCTCGTTTACCCTGAAATTCTATGAAAAAGTTCGTTACCATTTTTAGCATTCTCGTGGTGGTCGGAGTCGTGGTTCTCCTGGTGTTCTCTCAGTTGATCGGCACGGGGATAAAGGCGGGGGTCGAAACGTTTGGCCCGGAGGTGACCCAGACTCCGATTACGGTCGATTCCGTGTCGCTTTCGGCGTTTTCGGGCAGCGGTTCCATCGAGGGTCTCGTGGTGGGCAATCCGGAGGGTTTCAACACGCCGCACTCGATCAAGCTGGACGGATTCAGTCTCAAGTTGCAACCGATGTCGGTGCTCTCCGACAAGATCGTCATCAACGAGATCATCATAGACGGCCCTGAGTTCATCTTCGAGACGGGAGTGGGTCTGCAGAAGAGCAATGTGGGGACGATTCTCGCCAATATCGAGAAGTTCACGGGCGAAAGCGAAGCGGTGGAGGAAGAGGAAACTGCGTCGAAGAGCGTGCAGATCGACTTGCTGCGCATCACGGGGGGCAAGGTCAAAGTCTCCAACAAACTTCTAGGCGGACAGGCGTTGATGGTTCCCTTGCCCGATATCGAGCTGACGGACATCGGGGCGGCGGACGACGGCATTTCCTTTGGCGAATCGATGAAGCTCGTTTTTCAAGCCATCAACCAGGGAATCGTGTCGTCGGTCGGGCAATCCGGGAAGGTCGTTGGCGAACAACTGAAAAATATCGGCAGCGGCACGCAGAAAGGCCTGGGGGGCTTGTTGAAAGGCCTGAAGGAATCGGTTACCAAGGAAAAAGAGTAGCGCTGGCTGAAAAACGGGGCGGCCTAGCGCTTCCAGCGGCGTTCCTTCTTTTTCAACGTCACGGGCGCGGTTTGTATCATGCAGCCTACTACGGCAGGCAGGCTGCGCAAGTCGGCCCATTGCTCGGGATTCACTTTCCATCGAAGCGAGGACGCGGCGGGGGCGGTGACGATCGTGTCGTCGTCGAGACGGAAAGCGAGATCGCTGGTCGTATTTCCGCGTGTCGCGTCCAGAGCTTCTCGATACGCGTAGAAAAACCGGTCCGTGTCTTGTTTGGGGTCGAGGATCCAGGTGATGTGCTTGATTTGGTCGGGCATGCTGGACTCGAGCGGGTAAATTTCGGACACGCTGAGCCGAACCCCTTCCTCGTTGCGAAAAACGCTGCCTTTGACGAGTACTAGTTTTTCGTTTTCCAAGTTGTGCCCGTATTCTCCATACGCGTCCGCGTAGCAGTTCATCATCAACGTACCTTGCAAGGTGCCCACATTGAAGAAGGCCCAAGGTCGATTGTCGCGACGCGACAGTTTTTTTGTCACGCCTGAGGCGACACCGCAAATTTGGAATTCCACTCGGTCTCCGAGCTTGTCCATTTCGTCGATGTCGAAACTGGTCAGCGACTCGGCGATCCCCTTGTAGTCGTCGAGTGGATGCCCGGATACGTAGAAGCCGAGCAGTTCTTTCTCGTAGGTGAGCATTTCGTGCTGCGGGAACTGCTTGCTCATGTCGATGGCGGGAGCGTCCCCGTTCGCAGGCGTTTCTTCCTCGAGCATGTCGAAGAACGAGTTTTGTCCGGCTTCCTTGTCGCGTTGGCGAGCGGCGGCGTAGTTCATTGCTTCTTCCAACCGGTGGAAGATTGCCCCGCGCGGTTCTAGAGAGAAGTCGAATGCGCCGGTTTTGACGAGGCATTCCAGGACGCGTCGATTGACGGCTCGGGAATCCATGCGTTCGAGAAATTCGTCGAAACTGGTGAAGGGGCCGTTGGCCTCCCTTTCGTCGATTATCTTAATAGCCGCGGCGTCGCCCACGCCTTTGATCGCTCCCAGTCCGAATCGAATTGATCCGGGTCGTCCGGCGGCCTCGTCTTCGGGATCGCCCACGACGGGAGTGAAGGACTGGCGGGAAGTGTTGATGTCGGGCGAGAGGACGCGGATGTCCATGGCGCTGGCCTCGTCGATAAAGTGGGCGACCTTGTCGGCGTTGCCTTGCTCGCTCGACAGGATGGCGGCCATGAATTCGACCGGGTAGTTCGCTTTCAAATACGCGGTGCGGTAGGAGAGCATGGCGTAGGCGGCGGAGTGGGACTTGTTGAAGCCGTAGGCCGCGAACTTTTCGAGAATCGCGAAGATCCCGAGAGCCATCTTGCGGCTCATGCCGTGGGTTTTTTCCGCCCCTTCGACGAATACCTCTTTTTGGGCTTCCATGACGGACGCGATCTTCTTGCCCATCGCCCGTCTGAGGATGTCGGCGCCGCCAAGCGTGTAGCCGGCGATGATGCGGGCGGCTTCCATGACTTGTTCCTGATAGACCATGACACCGTAGGTTTCGCTCACGAGCTCTTTCAGCAGCGGGTGGGGGATCTCGATCGTGTTGGCGTCTTTCTTGCCGCGGATGAACTGCGGAATGAATTGCATTGGCCCGGGGCGGTAGAGGGCGACCAGCGCGATAATTTCCTCGAATACGGAGAGTCCAATCTGTTTGCAGAGGGACTGCATGCCGGGCGACTCGAGTTGGAACACGCCCACGGTTTTCCCTTGGTTGAGCAACTCGTAGGTTTTCGGGTCTTCCAGCGTAACTTTCTCGATATCGAAGTAGGCCATTCCTTCGAGCCGGCGAACGCTGGTTTCGGCGTCGGAAATCACGGTGAGCGTTTTCAACCCGAGAAAGTCCATCTTGAGCAGCCCGAGATCTTCCGCGGGCCCTTTCGCGTACTGGGTGGTGAGATCGCCTTCTTGCAGAGTGACCGGTACGAGATTGTGGATGGGCTGGTCGCCGATGATGATTCCGCAGGCGTGCTTGCCGGTATTGCGGACCATGCCTTCGATAACGTAGCCCTGCTCGACAATGCGTTTAGCGACGGGGTTGCGGGCGATTTCGTCGCGCAGTTCCTTCGATTTTTCGACGGAATCTTCGAGCGAGATATTGAGCTCGTCTGGGATCATCTTGGCGAGCTTGTCCGCTTCGGCGAACGGGACGTCGTTTACGCGGGCCATGTCGCGGATCACCATTTTCGCCCCGAAGGTTCCGTAGGTGATGATGTTGGCGACGCTGTCGGCCCCGTATTTGTCGCGGACGAAATTGACTACGTCCTCGCGACGCCGCATGCAGAAGTCGATGTCGAAGTCGGGTGGGGAGACCCGCTCCAAGTTGAGCATACGCTCGAAGAGAAGGCCGAATCGGAGGGGGTCGATATCGGTGATTTTCAATACGTAGGCCACGATGCAACCGGCGCCGGAGCCGCGGCCGGGACCGACGGGGATGCCTTCGCCGCGGGCGAAGTTGATGAAATCCCAGACGATGAGAAAGTAGTCGATGAAGCCGGTCCCGGCGATGATGGCTATCTGGTAGTCGAGTTGTTCGCAAAGGAAGGTCGCGAAGTCTTCGCGCTGGCCTTCTTCGGGGACGTACCCGCCGGGCTGGTCGTAGTCGACTCCGTAGCGGTCGAGGAGCCCGCGCTTGCACAGTTCGAGTAGGAGCGTGCCGTTGGCTTTCAGTTCGGCGCGTTGCTCGGCGCCGAGCTTGCACACTTCCTCGCTGCCGTTCTGTTGGTTGACCTTGGTTTTTTCGACTTCGTAGATATCGAGGATCCGGTCGAAGGCGTCGGGGTCTTCCTTGAAGGACTTCAGCTCCACCGGCGCTTCGAACACGGGGTAGTGGTTCTCGTCGAAGGGAATCTCCAGGTTGCACATTTCCGCAACGTGGACAGTGTTGTCGAGCGACTCGGGGATCTCTTTGAAAATCTCGTGCATCTCTTCCCGGCTCTTCATGTAGAACTCCTGGGAAGGGTACTTCATGCGGTTGGGATCGGAGATGATCTTGCCAGTTTGGATACAGAGGAGAGCGTCGTGCGGAGCGGCGTCTTCTTTGTAGACGTAGTGGGAGTCGTTGGCGCAGATGATCTTCAAATCGAACTCTTTGGCGATTTTGACCAAACCGGGAATGATGCGGCGCTGGACGGGCATCCCGTGGTCTTGTAGCTCGATGAAGTAGTTTTCCTTCCCGAATATATCGACGAAATCGGCGGTGACTCTCCGCGCGTTTTCCTCGTCCCCATAAATCAGATACTGAGCGGCGACGCCGTTGATGCAGCCGCTCAGGCCGATCAAGCCTTTCGAGTACTGGGCCAGTTTTTCGATATCGGTGCGGGGCCTGTAGTAGACGCCATTGACGTGGGCGTCGGAGACGAGTTTGCAGAGATTTTGATAGCCCTCGAAGTCCTTGGCGATGACTCCCTTGTGGTGGATCTGGTACTTGGGGAAGTCTTCCGGGGAGGGCACGTAGTCCTCGGGAATGTCTCCAATGTCGTCGGTGCGCTTGCGCTCGCGCCGAGGTCGCTCGGACTGCTTGTGGTCGTTGACGTAGTAGAGCTCGCAGCCGATGAGCGGATTGATTTCAGCCTTGCGGCAGGACCGGTAGAAATCGATTGCCCCGAAGAGGTTGCCGTGGTCGGTCATGGCCAGCGCGGGCATTCCCAATTCCTTGGCCCGAGCGGCGGCCCGGGCGGGCTTGGCGCAGCCGTCGAGTAGCGAATAGTGCGTGTGATTGTGCAGGTGGACGAATGGGCCGGTCGCTGACATTGTCGAATAGTCAAAACAGGTTCTCCGGCGATTCAAAGCAAAGAAGCGCCGAGTTTTCCCCAAGTTGCTAGCCACTTGTTCGCGGCTTGCTCACAGCGAGCGCCGCGTGGCGCGATTCGCGCGTTTTTTTTCGGAGAAGTGGTAACCGGGATTCGGTTTCCAGCATTGTTGTGATCGAGCCCCTTCAGCCCGTTGCTTTGGGACTCTCCCAATTTAACCGCTTCCGGCTGGCTATCTGAGCCGGACATGCGTGGCAAACTACACTCAACCCCCCTGTTCTGAACGGCTGATCATCGTTACGAACAAAGATGCTATCGAATCCAATTGCGAAGTTTCGTTGGAGCTGGGCCGTCGCGTTTCCGCTGGTGGCGGGGATCGGATTGTTTTTCGGCTATTGGCGCGGTCCAATGCCAGCCGAGGTGGACTATGGAATCGCTTCGGCCGGAACTCCAGATTCGCCGCAAGCGGACTCCTTTTTTCGCTATACACCGCCGATCGCTCTGGATCGTCTGGCCAATGAATGGGAGCCGCAGAAGGCGCTGATCCTGAGTTTGTCGCTGCCGGAAGCGATGGCGAATTTCGACATCGCCCGCTACTACATCAACATTCTGGAGCTCGCTCATCCTTACTTGGACATTTACGTGTTTTGCGAGCACGAGCACGGGCGGGCGTACGCGTATTTCCTTTCGCTGATCAACCGGCACCCGAAAGGGGACGCCATTCTGAAGCGCACACGTTTCGTCGACTCCCGCAATTTGATGCGCTGGACGCGCGACTTCGGTCCGATATTCGGAGTGGACCGGAACAAACAGCTGGTCGCGATCGACTTCGTGTATCGCAATCTATTCAAGGAGCTCGAGGAGGAGGCGCTTCAGAAGGACGACGCGGTGCGCGATTTCATGACGTTGCAAGGCGACGCCATGCCGGCGGACGTGGTGGCGATGCTGCAGGCGAACTACGATATTCCGGTGAATATCGTCCGTCCGGCATTGTCCATGGACGGGGGCGACTTCGTCAGCGACGGGCTGGGGAATGTTTTTGTATCCACCCAAACACTCGCTCGCAACGGGGGAAATCGGGAAGAGCTGGAAGCCCAGTTTCGCCAGTATTTCGGGGCTAAGAAGTTGCATGTCCTGGAGTCGCTCCCGGGGTCTACCGTGCGGCATTTGGATATGATTTTGAAATGTATCGACTTCGAAACCTTCCTGATTCCGGAGTACCAGGATCCGCTGGAGAAACCGCTCAACGCGTACCAAGCCGAGTTGAATCGGGCGGTGCGGGACGCGTTGGAGAAGAACGAGCGCTACCTGCGCAAGCGCTTCCCGCGCTACCGCTTTTTGAAAGCGCCGATGCCTCCAATTTTGTTCCAGAGTGAAAAGGAAGTCTTCGTTGAGGCGAAACGGGAGTTCATCAAGGTGTTGGCCCACGAACGCGGGTTACGGACGAAGGCGGAGATCGAGTCCATTAATTCCGGCGATTTGGTTAGGCTGGAGAAAGAGGTGGTCGGGCTGATTCGAGACGAGACGCCTGGCGCGGATTTCGCTACCATGGAAGGATTCAATACGGTATTGAAGCAGTACGGACAGGTGCCGCTCGAGACCGTAATGGAGTTGCACGCGGATTCGGTGACCCGGTACCGCTCCTACATCAATAGCGTTTTCCTTAACTCGACTGACAATGGCCAAGCGTTTCTGCTTCCGAGGTTCACGTCGTCGAATCCCAAGGAAATGGAGCGGTTCAAACGATGGGAGGCCCAAGTCGTGGCCGTTTACAAGAGCGTCTGGCCGCAAGCGAATATCCACTGGGTCAACTGCGACTCGATGGTTTCGGACCTGGGATTTCTCCACTGCACGACCATCACCGTTCCCTCCTTGTCGAATTGAAGGTGAAGCGTCCGGCTGCGAGGCGAATTCGGGCGATCGAGAGATTGACCGTTCACGTCGGGCCGATTAGGTTTTTTACGTTAGAAAACTATTGACGAGGGCGGATAATGGCGTCTTCTTACGCGTCTTTCTCTGAAAACCATGGCAATTGAAGTTAAAATCCGAAAAGGCGAGCCCGTTGAACGCGCGCTGCGCCGTTTGAAGAAAAAACTCGACCGCGAAGGCGTCATCAAGGACGTGCGCGGCAACCGGTATTTTGAAAAGCCATCGGCCACGAAACGCCGCCGCAACAAGGTTGCCAAGTTCAACAACATGCTCCGCCACAAGTGGGACAACTAGTTGAATTAAGAATTAGGTACTAAGAAGTTCGAAGCTTCCTCTTTTCGCAGAGGGAGCTTTTTTGTGTCTAGATTTGATCGTGTAGGGGGGTTGCTTGCGACGCCCGCGTTAGTACGATCGGAGCTGCGAGTGCGGGCGTGGCAAGCACCGCCCCTACATTC
>JANQSC010000031.1 GCA_028284235.1 Opitutaceae bacterium | reverse complement strand
TGGCAAACTGAGCGGCGCCCATCTCAATCCCGCCGTCACCCTCGCCCTCGCGACCTTCCGCTCCTTCCCGCTCGGCAAGGCCGTCGGCTACATCGCAGTCCAGTTCGCCGGCGCCTTCGCCGCCGCGGCGCTGATCTTTCTCGTCTACGGCGGGGCCATCGCCCAATTCGAGCAGGCGAACGGAATCGTCCGAGGCGAGCCGGGCAGCGAAGCCAGCGGCATGATCTTCGGCGAATACTATCCCAATCCCGAAGGCAGCCCGATCACCGACGCCCGCGCGTCGATCACCGGAAATCACGCCTTTCTGGCCGAATTCGTCGGCACCGCGCTACTCGCCCTCGTGGTCTTCTGCCTCACCGACCCACGGTCCAATCCGCTCCCCGGCTGGTGTGTCCCCTTCGCCATCGGAATCACGCTCACTGTGCTGATTTCCCTTTTCGCCCCCATTTCAATGGGCGGATTCAACCCGGCCCGCGACCTGGCGCCCCGCGTCTTCTCCGCCTTGGCCGGATGGAAGCAAATCCCCTTCACGACGAACGGAATCGGGTGGCTGACCATCTACGTGTGCGGGCCCATCCTCGGCGCCCTTGCGGGCGGACTCGTCCACCGGCTCGTCCAAGGCAAGGACTGAGAGACTGCAAAATAAGGCAAGGGCACGTAGGGCTGGCGCTCGCGCCATGCCGCATATGCAACGAAGAACCTTAACCCACGCGGCACTTCGCAAGCGAAGGCCCTACGAAATAACCGATACAGGTTCGTATCGTTCAACAATTTCCAAGACACCGCTCCCATTTGAGTTTCGCCCTCGGTGGACGTATAGTAGAAGTCCGCATGCGCATGGCGAAACCGCACATATGGGTACTCATCGTCGTTTCAGCCTACACGCTGGGGCAGGCGCTTTGGTACTGGCAAACCCCGCTGGGCCAAGCCCCCGTACTCGACGGCCGAGAGAATCTACAAATCGCCGCCCAAATCGCTGAAGGCGCCCTCCCCGACGAGCCCTTCTACCGAGCGATGCTCTACCCGGCACTGCTCGCCTTTTTACCTGCACACTGGATGATCCTCGGAATCATTTGCCACATCGCCAACGCGGTCCTGGCAATGAACATCGCCCGGCGCGTCTGGGGTGTTGCCGCCGCCCCCATTGTGACCGGCCTCCTCGTCGGACTCAATCCGGTCCTCATCCACTTCGCGTTGGACCCGCTCGACACCACCTTGGCAATCACCTTGTTCCTCGGCAGTCTCGCCGCTCTGCCGTTTCCACAAAAGATGGCAACCAACCGGGCGGCTCGCTACGCCCTCAGCGGTTTCCTGCTCGCTCTCGCCGGACTGGCCCGACCCCACTTCTTCGCCCTGCTCCTTCCGATCTGTTTCGTTTTCATCGTCGCCGAAGCCTTCGCGCGGTCAAAGCGGATTCATCGACTCGCGTTCGTAGCCGCCGCCGCTCTCCCCTTGTGCCTAGTCGGATTGATCCAGCTCAACGCGAGCGGCGCCTTCCGCATTCTTCCTACCCAAGGAGCCTACAATTTCTGGAAATCCAACAACGCCAGCGCCAACGGGGTCTACCTCCAGCAGTCTTTGAATTTTAAATACGAAGGCACCCATCAGAATCCTACCAAAATGGAATCCGAAATTCTCTACCAAAGAGAAACCGGACAGACGGGCACGGTCGACGAGCTATCCACTTACTGGAGACGCAAAACGCTCGACCACATATTGAACGAGCCTTGGTCGTGGATCCAACTCATGGCATTCAAAAGCTACGCCTGGCTCAACAATGTCGAGCAATACAACAACAAAACCTACGCGTTCCACAAGTCCCTGTCCCCATGGCTTAAATACAATCCGATTGGCTGGGGCGCCCTCTTCGCGATGGGATTTCTCGTTGTGCGCTTCGTCAAGTCGCCCCCTTCGCCAATGGCCCTAAAGACCGGACTCGCCCTGTTCGCTCTCTACTCAGCCGGGGCCCTCGTATACATGGCTAGCGCTCGTTTTCGCATTCCGCTCGCGCCCTTGCTCGCGATCGCCGCGGGAGGGCTCCCTCTCCTTGCCACCCAATGGAAAGAATTCGAGGGCCACCGGAAAGCCGCCATTCCCATCGTCGCCGGACTCTTGCTGCTCCTTTCCTTTTCACGACTCGGCTCCGTCGCTTCGCAAGCCACGGTTCCGCAAGACATGATGCTGATCGCGGACTCGGCTACGCGTCTCGGCCGGGACGCGGACGCCTTCCGCTGGTCCCAAGCCGCCCTCGAACTGAACCCCGAGCGACACGACGCCCGACGGGTCCGCCTCCTTTCCTACTTCAACCTCGCCACCCTTGGTGCAGAAACGAGCACCGGAAAACAATGGTCGGACTTCGCCACGGATCTCCCCACCGTCGACCCAAACGACTCCACTCTCAGTTTCGTCAAAGGAGTTGCCCTTTGGAATCTCGGTCAAACCCAAGCGGCCCGCGATATCTGGTTGCAGACCTTTGAGCGCCACAATTGGAACGCCTCCACGTCGTTGGCTGCGCTCGTCTACACGAACTCCGCGCTTCCCACTTCAATACAACGCTTCCCAACCGAGTCGCTGCGTCCGAACCCGCTTCTGGTCGCCGCCTTGGAATCGCGAACCGACCCTTCATTGAACGCTCAGATCGGCATCGTCCCAGCCCAACAAGCGATCGGCTCGCCTCAGATTAAAACGAGCCTCGAGCGGATTCTCCCTCCGCGCGCGGAGCAATCGGCGAATCGCTAGCCCGACTGCTTTCCTTCGAAGTAGAAACGGAACAGCGCCTGCGTTCCGTCGTCCGCCCCGCCGTCCGCGGCCAGCCGATCGTAGAGCCCTTTGGCCAGCTTGAGCCCGGGCAGCTCCAATCCCATCTCGTCCGCCGACTCGATAGCGATGCCCATGTCCTTTATAAAATGCTTCACGTAAAAACCCGGCGCGTAGTCGCCGTCGAGCGCCCGCGGAGCCAAGTTGCTCAGCGACCAGCTCCCCGCCGCGCCGGTTTCGATCGTCGCCAGCACTTGCTTAGGATCGAGACCCGACGCCTTCGCATAGGCGAGGGCTTCCCCGATCGACACCATGCTCGCCGCGATAATGACCTGGTTGCACATCTTGGTGTGCTGACCCGAGCCGGCCGGGCCCAGAAGCTGGATGTTCTTCCCCATGATCTCGAAGAGCGGCTTCGCCCGCTCGAACGAGGCCGCGTCGCCACCCACCATGATCGCCAGCCGCGCTTCGCGGGCGCCCAGGTCGCCGCCGGACACAGGAGCGTCCAGAGCGCCAATCCCCTTCTCCGCCGCCGCAGTGGCGATTCGCTTGGCCAACAGTGGACTCGAAGTTGTCATGTCGATCACCAAGCCACCCGATCGAAGCGTTTGAAACACACCGTTTTCACCAAAGTAGGTTTCCTCCACATCCTGGGGAAACCCGACAATCGTAACTACGATGTCGGCATCCTTGGAGGCCTCCGCCGGGGAATCCGCCCAAGTCGCGCCGCGCGAAACCAACTCGTCCGCCTTCGCCCGCGTGCGATTGTAAACAGAAACGGGATACCCGGCATCCAACAAGTGCCCCGCCATGCTCTTGCCCATCACTCCAATTCCAATAAATGCGACTCGTTCCTTAGACATGCCCGAAACCAATAGCGCCATTCCGCAAATGGCCAATAAATTTAATCCTGAGAGTATCTCACAAGACGGCGCGCTCGCAGAGCGAGCAACAGGATCCCGCGTGCGCGGGAGTAGGATCATCTTAGAGATATCACATCCTTGTCCCGTCTTTGACGGGATCATTGTGACGCGTAAGCGTCATTTCGCCGCGAGGCGACTGTTCAAAAAAACGCAGGGCCAGATCTCCTTGCTGCTTCGTTTAACAGTGATCTCTTCGAGATCAAATTCCGTCCCCGAAGGGACGGAAACAGGATCCCGCGTGCGCGGGAGCAGGATCATGGGGTATGAATGCACGGACATTGCTCGATCTATCCTGTTAACAGAACTTCGCTATATCTCGGAAGAATGGCCACCCAGGCTATCCATCCCTCCTTCGCTTGCCTTTCCTTTGACCCTGTCCATCTTTCCCAAACAATGCCCACCGAAATCGTGACCGATCGGCGCATCTATGAGCGCGTCATCCAAGAAAGCGCGCCCCAGGCGACGGGCTTTCTCTGGATCGCCACCGCCGACATCAAGGACATGCACGTGAAGAAAGGACGATCGATGGTCCCCTTCCTGCAAATCCTCTCTGAACTAATCGATTCCGGAGTATCCATTCGCATCGTACACGCCAAAGAACCCGGACCCGCCTTCCGCAAAGATTTCGACCGGTTCCCCAATTTGCTCCAAGGCTTGGAGATGATCCTCTGCCCGCGAGTCCACTTCAAAACTGTCATCGTCGACGGAACCCTTGCCTACACCGGCAGCGCCAATCTCACCGGCGCCGGAATGGGAGCCAAGTCCGAGCACCGACGCAATTTCGAGTCCGGAATCCTCACCGACGACCCGAACCTGGTGAGACCGCTCATGGACCAATTCGACACGCTCTGGATCGGCGGCAACTGCGAGCCCTGCCAGCGCAAGGACTACTGCGCTACCTACCACGAGCTAATCGGATAAACGAGCCCGCGCCTTTTCTGCGAAAAGCGACGATTCGTCTTCCCACCCACTCCCCGCTTCCCTAGCGTCGGTGTTTTAAACTCAATGAACCTTCAAGATCTCGGAGACCGCATACGCCACCGACGCAAGAAATCGGGACTGACCCAGACGGACATCGCCAACGCCGTCCAAGTCAGCCCTCAAGCGGTATCCAAGTGGGAGCGCGGCGAGAACGCTCCCGACATCAGCATCCTCCCCGACCTAGCTCAGCTTCTCGGCGTATCCATCGAATGGCTACTCGGTTGCCAGAGCATCGACAAAGACGTGATCGAGGCCACCATCGTGGACGTCCGGGCTCGGGCCGCCCGCGAGAAGTCCGAGCACCTCGAGCCGCGCGACTTCGCCAACTGGACCAACAGCGTCTGCTACCAAGTTACGGAGTCCGCCCTTAGATTCGGCGGCGTGCCCATCAAGACCCGAGGCGCCGGCATCCTCTGCCTCTTCTCCGGCAGCTACCATCAGGACCGGGCCATCGACGCCGCCCGCAACGCGATCGAACTCTTCAATGAACCGCTCAAACTCGGAATGAGCACCGGCATGATCTACTTTGGGTCAATCGGACACCCGGACTACGCCCGGCCCGACATCATCGGCGAAGCCGTCAGCATCGCTCTGCTCAATTCCGAATGGGCGGACGACCACACCGACACCGCCACGGCTATCGACGAGAAGACCATCGAAGGTTCCAAACTGAACGGCCGGCCCGACCTCAAACGCCAGACGGTCAACTTCCCCGGAATCTCCCACCCCGTCACCGCCGTCGAACTCCCGACCGCCTGAAAGCCGACGACCGACCCGCAACGCTTCGTTCGAAGCGTCTCGCAAGACGAAAGCCGCGCACATTTAGACAAAAACGTTTTTGTCTAAATGTGCAGAGTTCCGACTAGACAAGAGCCAAGCGCGGGCGAAAAAAGACCGGTCCCGCGAGGGGAACCGGCCTTGAAATATCTTGGATTGCGAATCGCGCGTTTAGACCGTTCCGAAGATCGTGTTTCCTTCGGAAAGCAGATCCTGGGAGGCTTCGACGAGGCGCGCAGCCATGCTCTTTTCGGCCGCCTTGAGATAGGAACGCGGGTCGTAGGTCTTCTTGTTGCCCACTTCGCCGTCGATCTTGAGGACACCTTCGATGTTGCTGCAAATGTGAGTCACGACCGGGCGTGTGAACGCGTATTGCGTGTCGGTGTCGATGTTCATCTTGACCACTCCGTAGCCGAGGGTTTCGCGGATGTCGGAAAGGTCCGAGCCGGAACCGCCGTGGAAGACGAGATCCATTTCCGCGTTCGGACCGTGCTTGTCGGTCACCGCCTTCTGGCCATCGCGCAAGATGGTCGGCTTCAACTGGACCGAACCCGGTTTGTAGGCGCCATGAACGTTGCCGAAGGTCGCCGCGAACAGGAAGCGGCCGATCGGCTGGAGCGCTTCGTAGACTTCCAGCATGTCCTCGGGAGTCGTGTAGAGTTTCTCCGCCGGGAGGCCGGAGGTGTCGTGGCCGTCCTCTTCGCCGCCGACGCAGCCGGCTTCCACTTCGAGGATGATCCCGAGCTCGGCGCATTCCTTGAGAAGGCCTTTGGAGATTTCGAGATTCTCTTCCAGGGAGACCACCGACCCGTCGAACATGTGCGACTGGAACAGCGGGCCTTTGCCCTCGGCCACGCGTTTGCGGGACGCGTCGAGAAGCGGACGCAGAAAGCTGTCTACTTTTTCCGGATGGCAATGGTCGGTGTGCAGCGCCACGAGGACGTCGTACTTTTCCGCGAGCAAGTGGGTGGCCTCGGCGAGGATGATTGCTCCGAAGGCCGCGTCCGCGACGTTGACACCGGAAGCGAACTGTCCGCCCCCGGTCGAAACTTGAATGATGCCGTCGGACTTCGAGTCGGCAAAGGCTTTTAGAGCGGCGTTAATCGTCACAATGGACGTGATGTTGACCGCAGGATACGCGTAGCCCCCTTTTTGGGCGGCGTCGAGCATGGCTTCGTATTGCTTAGGTGTTGCGACAGGCATGGTTCGGAACGTCTATTTCGTCATTTAGTATTTAGTGGTAGTTTCCTGAATTCGCTCTGCGAAACGGGCCCAGGAATCGGAAGAACCCAATCTTGAAGCGCAAAGCCCATTCCCTGTCCAGAGAATCATCGAGGCAATTTTCCCATCGCTAAGCGACCATCAATCGGCTCGAATTGCCCTTCCTGTTGGGTCCCGCGTACTCAACCCCTGGTCGAACTGGCCAAGAGGAGTTCCAATCGGAAAACCGTCCAATCCCCGTCGCTTCGCTCGAGAACCGCATCTCCCTGATGGGCGCGGGCAATCTCTCGAGCAAGACTCAATCCCAGCCCGACGCCGCGTTTCCCAGTGTCCGGCAAATTGGCTCGGTAGAATCGATCGAAAATGCTGTCTCGCATCGACTCGGGGATTCGATCCCCCTCATTCCAAACGCGAATCGCAACCCGGTCCGCCTCCACGCCAACGCTCAACCGGAGTCGACCCGTCTCTGACCCGTACTTGAGCGCATTGCTCATCAAATTGTGAAGCGCCTGTTCGACTAGCAGCGCATCGACGCGTATGCGGGCGTCTTCGTCTACAACGATTTCGATGCGATCCTCTCCCGCCATCGCCTCCCAATCCTCCGCGACACGGACTGTCAGCTCGCGCACGTCGATCTCCTCCGGCATCAGAGGCAACTTCTCTTGATCGGACGCGGAAAGAAGCGTCAGCTTCTCAACGATACCAATCAAGCGACTCAACTCGTCCAGCAAACTTGAATACGAAGCTTGCTCCTTCGAGTCCGGAGCCGATTTTTTGAGGGCGTCCTCCAACTCCATTTGCAGGCGAGCCAACGGCGTTTTTAGCTCGTGAGAGGCATCGGCGCTAAACCGCCTCGCTTGGAGAAACGCCTTTTCCAATCGAGTCATCATCTCGTTGAACATGCTAACCAACCTGAGAAATTCCTTCTCGTGCCCGACTTCATCGATCCGCTGATCCAAGCCTTGCTCCGTCACGCTCTGCACGGCCATCGTAAGCGACTCGACCGGGCGCAAGGATCTCCAGGCGACAATCCAAGCTCCCGACACCGCCAAGACCAAAGCCATTGGCACCACCAGATAGTAGTTTCTCTTCAACTGGGCCAGCCGCTCGTCAAACGAGCCAATATCCACCGCAATCGCCAGATTCGAATAGAAATTGTCGAACACTCCAATGCGGAGCTCCCGCCCGTCTATGTATTCGTTATACATATACGATCCGAGTATTTTCAAAGGCGGATTGTCCGCAGAGATCCGTTGGTTTCTCTTCGGTTGAAGCGGGAATTCAGTAGCTTCGCGCCGATTTCGCCAATCGACGAAATGCGAGGTCGGATCCAAACCGTCAGGCCAATCCGAGGAGGCGAAATCCAGGCGTCCACGCGTTTCGACCCACAGATAGTATCGAAGCGCGCCCGTATCATTTCCCGACACGAACGACAGCGACTCTTCCAACCGCTCCCAGTGCGGGCGCCCAACGACTCGGTCCATATTGGCTCGGGCAATATTGCGAATATCCCGATCCAGGCCTTCCAAGTTGAAGCTGTATGTCACATTCCAAAGAAACACGCTCGCCACCAACACGATAGAACCCGCAATCGCCCCGGCAAGAACTGCGATCTTCGTCCGGAAGGAAAACGCGAATCGCCCTGCCCTCACGGGCTCTCCCTCCTCGCTCGATAGCCCACGCCTCGCACGGTTTCTATGAGAGAACCCTTGGAGCCGTCGTCGAGTTTCTTCCGAAGCTTCTGTATGTACACATCCACTATATTTGTGGCCGGATCGAAGTGGTAGTTCCAAACATGCTCGCAAATCTGAGCTCTCGAGTAGGTCCGGCCAGGCGATCGAATCAAATAGGACAGCAAGGCAAATTCCCGCGAAGTAAGCTCCACTACCGAATCGCCAACCCGCGTCTCGTGAGTCAATAGATTTAGACTGACGTTTCCGTTCGAGAGAATGCTCTTCCCTTCTTCGCCAGACCTTCGGGTAACCACTCTCAATCGAGCGGCCAATTCCTCCACGAAGAACGGCTTCGCCATGTAGTCGTCGGCGCCCAGATTCAATCCCTCGAGTCGTTCGTTCAAACTGCCGCGAGCCGTCAACAAGATTACCGGCGTTTCGATACTCTTGTCCCTGAGGTTTCGCAAGATACTCAATCCATCTCTTCCCGGTAACATAATATCCAATACAATCGCATCGTAGCTTCGCGTCGACGCGAGCGTGTAACCTTCGTCCCCATGGTTGCAGAGATCGACAATGAACCCCTCCGCCACGAGCCCTTTGCGAATGAAGCCCGACAGCTTTTCATCATCTTCGACAACCAGTACTTTCACGATGCTCCCCAACCCAGATTCCGTCGAGCAGCAAGTCAAGGGGCGAAATATAGCAGCGAGTCAAGGGCCCGACAAAATTTACAATGATTAACCAATATTAATAATTAAAAGGCATTCTCGTTAATAATCTCGCGCTAAACCTTAGTAGCAGGGTCGTTCATCCATTGAGCTGCCCTTTGATCAGCCAGCGCGGGCGCGGGAGGATTTTCCCGCGTCCGCTAGAATTGCAAAACGCGTTTTTCAATTATGAACACTCACACACTTCGGATCATCGCTACCGCGCTTTCCATTCTGGTAGTCGCCAACGCCAACGCTCACGAGACCGGTCCCCACGAGTCCGAAAAGCGTCTGCCTCCGAAAAGCCCGCTGTCGGGAGCGCAGTTAGCCCAAGCCAATGCGAGTCAACCTAAGAAACCGCAGGAAGCGAATACGCCGCGCGCCGCTACACCCTTCATCCAATTCAGCCCCTTGGTCAAAACCCGCTACGACGCGAACTACCTCTACGTCGAGTCCAACGCCATGCCCGACCATCCCATGATGGTGGGAATCACAGCCTGGCAGCAGCAAGTCCCCATACCGCAGCCCTACTCCGGAGACAACGCCTGGCGCATTCCGCTTCATCCAAAACCCGCCGAAAATCCCCTTTCCGCCAAGTCGAACTTCTTCCGCGGGGCGATCGCCCTCGCCGCAAACGGAGTTCCGATCTTCAATCCGATAAAGAACGACGGCCGCACGGACACCTTTCTCGCCGGCGAGCTGGACGAATACGGCGGGCATGGCGGGCGGGCGGACGACTACCACTACCACATCGCCCCGCTTCATCTCCAGGAAACGCTCGGCCCTTCCCTTCCGATCGCGTATGCGCTCGACGGATACCCGATCTACGGACTCGAGGAACCAGACGGTTCGCCCGTCGAGAACCTAGATCGATTCAACGGTCATGTCGGGCCCGACGGCGACTACCACTATCACGCCACCAAAGACTATCCCTACCTCAATGGCGGTTTCCACGGCGAAGTCGCGCAACGAAACGGGCAAGTCGACCCTCAGCCTCGGGCCCAAGGTGTTCGTCCTTACCTGCGCCCTCTTCGAGGCGCTGCGATCGTTGGATGGGAAAACCCGGAACCGCAAAGCTACTCGCTCGAGTACACCCTCAACCGCAAATCGCATTTCATCAACTACACGATCCTTCCTGAGGGCGGTGTTCGATTCGAATTCGTCGATTCCAGCGGCAAGACGACGACCGAAACCTACGACGCGAAGCCTGCAAGAGGCAACCGAGGCGATAGAGAGCGCCAGCGCGGTGGCGACCGGAACCGATCGCGGGCGGATTCCGAAGAGCGCGCTCGCCGAGCTCCCGATCAAAATGATCCAAACCGGCAACCTTGGATAACGGTCCATGCAAATGAGATGGACGCAAACTTCGATGGCGCGCTCACCCGTGAAGAACTCGTAGCCGAAGTGGAAAAAACGCTTGCGGGCTACGACGCCAATAGCGACGGCGCCATACAATTCGCTGAATACGAAGACGGCGGAGGCGTTCGCTCCGCGCTAGGAGGATTCGTCAAACAGCATGCCCATGAGCTCGACGCGAACAACGACACCTCAATCACCCGTCAGGAACTAATGGCGCTACCTCTGCGGATGTTCCAAAAGGCCGATGCCAATAGCGACGGTCGAGTCACTCCCGACGAATTCGCTCAAATGAAGAGTCCTACCAGAAAAACAGAAAAGTAAACCCGATTCTATCGCCCCGCGTGCCAAGAAGTCCCCAATGAAAGCCCTTCTCACAGGTGTTAGCCTTTTCGTGTCGCTCTCCGTTCTCGCGACGGATCGCCCGAACTTCATCGTAATCCTTATCGACGATATGGGCTGGAACGACATGGGGTTTTCCGGTAGCGATTTTATCGATACGCCGAACGCGGACGCTCTTGCCGAAGAAGGAGTCATCTTCTCCCAAGCCTATGCCAGCGCTCCCAACTGCGCTCCCACACGCGCCTCGTTGATGTCCGGCCAGTACACGCCTCGACATGGTGTATTTACCGTCGTCGACGCCCGCCACAAGCCCGGCTCGCCCCACCACAAAATTGTCGCCGCCCACAGCGCCGCCGCCCTCGACACCGAATCCGTCACAATCGCCGAAGCTCTCAAACCCGGCGGCTACGCGACTGCCATGTATGGCATGTGGAATCTCGGACGTGGACGGTCCGGACCGGAAACGCCCACCGGTCAAGGATTCGATGTGTTCAAGCAGCCCCGCGATCTGGGTTTCGAAAAAGACGCCTACTTCAATCGCGAGGGTGAATACCTGACTGACGCGCTTACCTCCGAGGGAATGCGGTTCATCGAACGCAATCGTAAACGCTCCTTCTTCCTCTATCTCGCCTACCACGCCGTCCATCATCCGTTCGAACCCAAGCCGGACCTTGCGAAGAAGTACCGCGAGCGAGCCCGACGCTCGGGCTCCCGAATCAATCCGGACTACGCAGCGACAGTCGAGGCGGTAGATCAGAACATCGGACGCCTCCAGAGAACCCTCGAGCGTCTCGGTCTCGAGGAAGATACGATCGTCGTGTTCACATCCGACAACGGCGGCGATCGGCGAAATACTGCTCCTCTGAAAGGGGGCAAAGGATCTCTCTACGAAGGCGGTATTCGAGTTCCGGCAGCGATATGGGGAACGGGTATCCGCAGTTCCTATACAAGCGACACGCCCTTTCTAAGCATGGATATCTACCCGACCTTGCTGGAACTCGCCGGCATTCCTCGCCCGCCCCACCACATTCTCGACGGCCAGAGTTTCGCCATCCTACTCAAAGGGGGCGACGAGCCAGAGCGAGGCGCGCTCTATTGGCATTTTCCCAGCTATATCGGAAACGGCTCGCCTTCGAGCGTCATCCGCAAAGGCCAATACAAACTAATCGAGTATTTTGAAGACCAGTCGATCGCCCTCTTCGATCTCGACAAAGACATCGGGGAAACGAAGAACATCGCCAAGCAAGCTCCGGAAATCACCGCAACGCTTCGAGCGGAACTGCTCGCCTGGCACCAAGCCACTGGAGCCCCGCGGCCCACTCTGGCCAACCCAGCCTACGACCCCAATGCCCAACCCATCCGCGGCCGTGAGAATCGCGGGAAAAACCAGAACCGAAATTCGCCCGTTGGACGGTCGAGGCGATGAATCGAGCATTCAATTCGATTTCCCTCAAAGCGACTTTCCGCGCGTTGCTTGCGGGTGCCGGGTTCGTTCCCTTTTCCTGGGCAGACCGCATTGAAATCGAGCGTGACGAAGATCGTATTCAAGTCCTCCCTACGTCCGAACCTGGATACCTATACCAGCTCCAGAAGTCGATTGATCTTTCAAGTTGGTCTAATCTGGGCGACCCGAGAACCGGCAGTGGCGATGAGCGCTTCTCATTCGAAATCGAACCCACCCCCTCCTCGATCGCATTCTACCGCGTCGCTCGCTCAACCAACTACGGGACCCCTGAGGATTGGATAGCAGGTTCGATCGGGGAAGCACGAGTCAGCCCGAACGAGCTCTCGATCGAAGCATCCAGTTACTATACGATCATAGCCGCCAAAGCATTCGCCTATTTTACCGGCACACTCGAACAAGCCTACCACGAGCCAGTCGGCGAGGTCGCGAACTACTTCGGGTTCGCCGACTTGAGGGACGAGATCCGCGAACGGGGCGGACCCGGGGCAGACCAAGGGCTCAGAGGAGCGTCATGGATCGAAGTCCTGGAAATCCTCAACGCAGAGCAACGTCAAGTCCTCTACGACCTGATGTCTGTCCATGAACCCTACTTCGTGGGCTTCTTCGCCACGCGGCTCGACCTGCTTGACGCGCTCTGGGCAGCAAGGGGTAACGGAAAAATGGATACGCGCCAAGTGCTCGCATTCGGAGAAAAAATCGGTCGCGACGAAGCGGAGCTAACCGTGACCTCCGCCCAAGCGTACGGAGCGATCACGGCGACGCTTACCGTCGATCAAATCGAGGATTTCGAGAATATACGGTCCGGCGTCACATCTATCGAAGACATGGCGATCCCCGGTCCGAACACCGCAGTTGTGAACGCCGAAATCGCTGCGTTCTCGACCACTCAAACCGACCTTATGACCGCCATCGGCAGCAAACTGTTACCCTGGGTAACCGGTACCGTTGACGACGCCGTGGTCCTGCCGCCCGGCAAGATCTCCAACTATTTCGGCTTCGCCTACTATCGCTACATCGATCGAGCCAACGTTTCCCGCTCCGACGCCGCTAGCAAGTTCCTGAGCGTCCTCACCGAAGAGCAATCCTCGATCATCGCCACCCTAGCGCAATCGATAGTTCCCTTGAGCAACGCCTACATCGACGGGCGAGAAACACTCATCCGCGATTCGTATCCACTAAAATTCGGTAACCCAGTTGATCGACAAGCGTTAATATCAGCCTACGCTTCCACCGCCGGCATAGGCGAAACTCAACGGGCGATCGTCGAGATGCTCACCTTCAACGAACTCGAAACGCAGTTCACCCCCGAACAATTCTCCGAACTGTCCAGCTACCGGACCGCGACCATCGAGTGACAAGGCGTTCACAAATCAAAACTCAATCCAACACTATGAAACTCCTGCCTGGGTTCGCCCTAATTCTGGCCACTTCCCTCTACGCCGTGGATTCGACCCGCCCGAGCCCGCCCAACCTCATTCTCCTCCTTTCCGACGATCAGGACTGGACCGAAACCTCGGTCCAAATGCACCCCGACTTTCCCGGCGCGAAGAGCGTCCACATCGAAACTCCCAACCTCGAGCGACTCGCCCAACAAGGCATGCGCTTCAGCCAGGCCTACGCCCCGGCCCCCGTTTGCGCTCCGACGCGGATCAGTTTGCAAACCGGAAAAAGCCCCGCCCAGCTTCACTGGACCAAGGCAGCCCCGGCCTATACCGCTTCCGACGGATTCAAGCTGATACCGCCCCAGAATATCCGCCAGATTCCGTCGTCGGAAATCACAATCGGCGAGCGGCTTCAGTCCGCCGGCTACGCGACCGCCCACTTCGGCAAGTGGCACATCGCGGGCGGCGGCCCCGAACGGCACGGCTACGACAAAAGCGACGGCGCGACCAACAACGGAGACGCCGCCCCGCACAAAGGCGACAACCCTGTCGACATATTCGGGATGGGCCGGCGCGCCGCCGCGTTCATGGAGAAAAACACAAAAGCCGGAAAACCCTTCTTCATCCAAATGTCGTATCACGCGCTCCACTACCCGGAAAACGCGAAACCGGCGACCCGCCAAAAGTACGCGAAAATTCTAGGAGCAAGCAACGACCGCGCCATCGGCCGAGCGGCCATCGCCGAGAATCTCGACGAAGGCGTTGGACTTCTTCTCGACAAAGTCGATGCCCTCGGCATTGCCGACAACACATACGTTGTTTATATGTCCGACAACGGCGGCGGAGGCCGCTCGCGGACCCGGCCGATAAGCGGCGGCAAAGGCGATGTAAGGGAAGGAGGGATACGCGTTCCGCTGATCATTCGCGGACCCGGCATCGAAGCGAACTCCTGGTCGCGCCAGGCAGTCGTCGGATACGACTTGTATAACACTTTCAGCGAACTCGCCGGCGTCACCGCTCCCCTGCCCGCGGGAACCGAAGGCGGCAGTATCGTTCACTTACTCCAAGGCGACGAGTCACCGGTAAAACGCCCCCGCAAAGAGCTCGTCTTCCACTTTCCCCACTACCAGCGCGACACGCCCCACAGCGCCATCCTGCTCGGCGACTACAAACTCATCCGCTTCTACGAAACCGGAGAAAGCTACCTGTACAATCTGGCCAACGACTTGAAAGAGTCGAAAGACCTTTCTGAAACGCTGCCCGAAAAAGCCGACGAATTGAACGCCTTGCTAACCGCCTACCTGGACGCGGTAGACGCGAAGCTCCCGCAGCTCAACCCGAAATACGACCCCTCTAAATCCCCGTCGTTCACGAGCGGGGGAGATCGGCGCGATCGAGATCAAAACCGAAATCGGGACAGAAACAATCGCCCCCGCCGTTGAATTCCAATTTCCTCTATCAATATGAAAGCAAAAGCCCTCGCCCCCTGCCTCCTCGCTCTTCTTGTCGCCCAGCTCGCCGATTCGCAGAATCGACAGCGACCGCGCGGAGGACCCGACGGAATCGTAAAGCCACGAATTTCCGACACCGTGCCGCTCAACGTCTACGCGGACAACTGGTTCAAGCTCTACATCAACGGCAAACTGGTCGCGGTCGACTCCATCGACTTCATGCCCCACAACGTCGTTTCCGTCGACATCCTCCCCGAATACCCGATGACCCTAGCGGTCATAGCCAAGGACAACGCCGACGCGGTCACCGCGCTCGAGTACAACGACTCCAACATCGGCGACGGAGGATTCATCCTCAAAATCGGCCCTGACGTAGTCACCGACTCCACCTGGAAAGCGAAGAACTTCTTCCACGGCCCGATCAACGGCGACATGCGCAACCCGAGAGTCCAAAAGACCCCCATCCCGGAAAACTGGTTCGCCATCGACTTCGACGACTCCGACTGGGAGCAAGCGACCGAGCATTCCGAGCAAGCTGTCGGACCGAAAGACCCCTTCTACGAAAAGGACTTCAGCGGCGCGAAGTTCATCTGGACCGACGACCTGAAACTCGACAACACCATCCTCTTCCGCAAACGCGTGGAAAAGCCCGGCTGGAAGGCCCGCTGGAATGTCGGAAAACGGTAGTTTCTATCTTTTTTCCCCTAGTGGAACTTAACGCAAATAAGTGAATCCCAGTGACTTATTGGAGCGAAATTAATTACGTAGAAAAAAGGGTCTAAAAAATCGCGCTTTTGTGTAATTCCTGCGTTCCCGTTTGCGTTAGTAGCCTTACACGGTAGTAAATTTGATCAGCCAGTGCGGGCGCGGAGTGGACTTGTTCGCTTCGCGCCCGCCATTTTTTGCCGATCCCAGGAGTTGCCGCGCGCCTCAACCGCCGCGTTTCGCCGCAAGGTGCCCCAGGCACGTCTCCCAGCCTTGGCGATGATCCGGGATCACGGCTTCCGGCAATTCGTGACGCAGCGTGAGCTCCGTCGCCCCGTCGCGCTCCTCCAAGACAATCGTCACCACGCTGTGATCGACGAACCCTTCCGATATCCAGGTGAACACGACTCTGCTCGGGGCCTCGATTTCCAAATACTCCCCATGCGGGGCGTAATCCGCGCAGCCGGCCTCGGAACCGTCCGCCTTGAACATACGAATCTCGTATTTGCCGCCGACCCGGAAGTCGCTGTCGACCTCAGCGCGGCCCTCGTCCATTCCGTAAAACCACTCGGACATGATCTCCGGGCGCGTCAACGCGTCGAACAAAGTCGTCCTGCCCACCGCGAACGTCCGTTTGATCTCTAGTAATGACAATACCTTGTTTTCCTTCATTCCGATTCTTCCTTTTGTTTCGATTCAATGTACTTTTCCAAATTCCCCAGCCGCTGATTCCAAAAGCCGGTAAGGCGGCGAATACGCTCTTCGGCCAATTGCAACGAATCCACGTTCAAGTAGAAACGATGCGTCTGCCCATCGCGGACCCGCGTCACGAGCTGCGCCGTCTCCAGTATCTTCAAGTGCTTGGATATCGCCGGAGCCGACATGGCAAACGGCGCCGCCAACTCGCCAGCCGATACATCCTTGCGAGCCACCATCTCCAGAATCCCCCGGCGGGTCGGATCCGCCAGCGCCTTGAACACGCGCGTCTCTTGCTCGACATCTAAATTAACCATTTAGTTAATCAAAGGCGCGCCCTCGTTCAGGTCAATGCAAAATTAACCTCTTGGTTAATTACCATCTCGGCTAAAACGAATTCCTCCGAAATCTGAATACACCGGTTAGCGGAGCCTCGCTCGCGGAATCGGCTCGTTTTCCAGGCCAGTCGGGGCGCCGAATTCGCTGGCGCCCCCAACCGATAGTGTATCTAATCCCCCTCGACGGTTTCCGCGCGACGACCGACGCGCTCCGATAGCTCGATACGACGGATATGGCAATGACTGGAAAACTTGTGGTGAACCTCCACAAGCTCGCTCGATTCACCAACCTCGCCTTGCCCCTCCTGGCCGGCCTCTTCTTTCTCGCCGGGCTTCGGATTTCCTTTTACTTCCACTTCCTCACCGTCGCGTTCCTGGGCCTGAACTTGCTCAACGCCTTCTACCTGTTCGGACAGCGCGGCCATTCGCTTCTCCGCAATTTCGGAATCCTCGGGCAAGGCCGCTACATTCTCGAGAGTCTCGGCCCAGAGCTGCGGCAGTATCTATTTTTAAATGACACCGAGGAACGCCCGTTCAACCGCAACGAGCGTTCGGAAGTCTACCGGAAGGCGCAGGACATCAACTCCGCTTCCTCCTTCGGTTCGCAAAAGGACTTTGATTCAAGCGAGGTCAAAGTGCGCCACGCGATGTTCCCGATCCACCCCAGCGATCTCGCCCCGTTTGGGGTCACGTTCGGCGAAGAACGCGGCTGCCCCAATCCCTACCGTCTCGAGACTCCTTTTATAATCAGCGCCATGAGTTTCGGCGCCCTCGGCGAGCGGGCCGTGCGCTCCTTCGCCCGCGGCGCCAAGCAAGCGGGAATCCTGATGAACACCGGCGAAGGCGGCTACCCGAAATACCACCTCGCGGAGAACTGCGATTTGGTTTTCCAAATGGGCACGGCCAAATTTGGCGTGCGCGACGCGGACGGAGGGCTCGACGAGCACAAACTCCGCGACCTCGCGGCGCTCGACTCGATCAAGATGATCGAAATCAAATACTCCCAAGGCGCCAAACCCGGGAAAGGCGGACTGCTTCCGAAAGAGAAAATCACCGACGAGATCGTCGAGTTGCGTGGCGTCCCCAAGGGCGTCGACGTCGTCTCCCCACCCAGCCATAAAGAGTGCTACGACCTCGAAAGCGCCGTCCGATTCATCCAGACCGTGCAAGAAGTTTCCCAGCTTCCGGTCGGCATCAAGCTCTGCATGGGCAACGCCGCCGAGTTCGACGGACTCGTTTCCGAAATGAAGCGACAAGACGTCTTCCCCGACTGGATCACCATCGACGGCGCGGAAGGCGGAACCGGAGCCGCCCCCAAAGCATTCATGGACCGAGTAGGCATGCCGCTCTTCCCTGCCCTGAAACTGGCCGACGACATTCTCACCCAACACGAAGTGCGGCGACGCATGAAACTCGTCGCTTCCGGAAAGCTGGTCGGGCCCGGCCGCCAGATGATCGCCTTCTGCCTCGGGGCCGACGTCATCAGCTCGGCCCGCGGATTCATGCTCTCGATCGGATGTATCCAAGCCATGCAGTGCGGCAACAACACCTGCCCGATCGGCATCACCACGCACGATCCCGATCTCCAGCGCGGCATCGATATCGACCTGAAAGCCCAGCGCGTCGCCAACTACGTGAAAAACCTCCAACATGATCTCGAAGAGCTGCTATGCTCCGCAGGGTGCCGAACGATTCAGGAACTGTCCTTCGAGCACCTCTACGTACCCAAGAATTCCACCATCCACACCTTCATCAGCAGCCCTCGCTGAAACCACCCGTAGTCAACACAACCTCGCAAGCAATGAACACACGCTCCGCCTCGCTCGTATCCTGGATCGCCCAAATCGTCGCCGTCGTCATCATGGGACAGACGCTCTTCTTCAAATTCAGCGGAGCGGAAGAGTCTGTCGTACTCTTCACCGAAATCGGAATGGAGCCCGAAGGCCGCATCCTGATCGGAATCCTCGAACTCGTCGCCTGCATTCTCCTCCTCATACCCGCCAGCGTCACCTTCGGCGCCATGCTCGGCTCCGCTCTCATGGCCGGGGCAATCATCGGGCATTTCACCCAGCTGGGCTGGGAAGGCGATCGATTGACCCTCGGTTTGCTGGCAGTCGTCACTCTCGTTGCCTGCTCGGTCGTCCTCTACATTCGCCGCTACACGATTCCGTTTTTCGGATCCGCCCTCCAAGACCGCGAAACGACGGATTGATTCCAAAACTACTCTTAATCATAATCCTACTCCTAATCCCAATCACCCTCCAAAAGCCGGTCAGGTTTGGATTAAGATTATGATTAGGAGTAGGATTATGAAAGAGCAGTGCTTAAGGCACTCTTCTTCAATCACTTGCAGTACTTAGATCAGCGCCAGCCACTCCCCTCGATCCGACCGGTTGCTAAAACATCAAAAAAAAGCGAAAATTTTTGAATGCTTCGCGGCTCCGCGTGTCTAATCCCACCAATGCGAAATGCCCCGGGAAAATACACCTTGGATCAGCTTCTTGAGATGAAGCGCGCAGAACGGCCGTCTTCCGAGTTTTGGACTCGGTTCGACGACGAAATCCGCATCAGACAGCGACGCATGCTACAGGACCAGCCCGTCGACGACCTCGGATCGGAACTCAGTTTTTGGCGCCGCCTACGACCGACCGGTTCGCTCGTGATGGCTGCCACGGCCTGCGGAATCGTGAGCCTCGTCGCCGTCCGCATGCTCAATCCCGCCGAGCAAATTGACGCCCCAGCAACAGCTACCTTCGCGACCGTGGACACTCCAGCGCTCCCGGAGCAAACCGAAATTCTACCCGAGTTCGATTCGCCCGCGCCCGCCGCCCCAGAACCCGTCTTTATCGAAGTCGCCGCCGCTCCCGTCGCGATCGAGCCAAGCAACGACGAACTACTCCGCTCGACACCACAGCCCGCGACAGTCGTAGCGAATCACTCCGACCCCTCGCCTGTTACCGACTTAAGCGATTTCACGTTGGAAATCACCACCCCCTTCAAGTCGCTCGATATTGAAGAAGCCATCGCTTTCTACGCGGATGCCGACAGCCAGCCGGAAATCCTGGAACGGTACACCCACCCGCTCAGCGACCGCGGCTGGAGCTTCAACCAATACGTTTCGAACGAAACCGATCCCCTCAATCGCGTCACTGCAGTCGCGCTCCAGTCCAAGCTGTTCGGCGAACGCAATCGAAGCGAGCGGAAACTCAACGCCCTGACCCTCCGGTTCTAGGGGCTCGCCCGCGAAAGACCGTCGACCATCCGTTAAAACGGATTCGAACACGCCAAGGCTTGCCATCGATCCCCCGCGCTGTCGATCTGTAGACGATCGATATGAACTTCGCCCCGCGTATCCAAAACCTGCGACCGGAAGGCGCCTACCGCGTTATGGGACTCGCCCAAGAGCTCGAACGCGAGGGCAGGAACATCGTCCACCTCGAAATCGGCCAACCCGACTTCAGCACGTTCAACGCCATTTCGGAAGAAGGGAAACACGCCATCGACGCGGGATTCACCCGATACAATCCCTCGGAAGGCTTCGGCGACCTGAGAGAAGCGATCGCCCGCTTCTCGGAAAAACGAGGCATCCGCGCCCGACCTTCGCAGGTCGCCGTCGGCCCCGGAGCCAAGCCGCTCCTTCTCTTTCCTCTGCTCGCGCTTCTAGAAAATGGCGACGAAGTTCTGTATCCAGATCCCGGATTCCCCTCCTACAAAGCCGACATCGAAATCGCGGGCGGCGTTCCCATCCCCGTGCCGTTGGTCGAAACCGCCAGCTTCTCGTTCGATTTGCAAGCGCTGGCCGATCGGATCACTCCCCGGACCAAACTCCTCATTCTCAACTCGCCCGCCAATCCGACCGGAGGCGTCATTCCCGAGTCCGACCTGCGAGCCATCGCCGCTCTCGCCCAGAAACACGACTTCTACGTGCTCAGCGACGAGATCTACGCCCGCCTTGTTTACGATTCGGGAAACGCGCCCAGCATCTACGCTCTTCCCGGAATGGAAGACCGCGTCATCATCGTCGACGGATTCTCCAAATCGTACGCCATGACCGGCTGGCGCCTCGGCTACGCTATATTGCCCGACGCGCTCGCTGAAAAAGTGGGCCTACTTTTGACCCACGCCGTGGGCTGCACGGCCGGCTTCACCCAGCGAGCCGGAATCGTTGCTCTCGAGCAATGCGACGCAGAAGTTGCAGAGATCGTCTCCCAATACCAAGAACGCCGCGACTACTTTGTGGGAGCCCTCAATCGACTGCCCGGGATCCGCTGCCAGAATCCGGAAGGAGCGTTCTACGCGTTTCCAAATGTATCGGATCTCGGGATACCATCCACTACCCTAGCTGAGAGGCTGCTGAACGAAGCGGGAGTCGCTTGCCTTTCCGGAACCGATTTTGGCGAATTCGGCGAAGGGTATTTGAGATTCAGTTACGCCAACTCCATGGATCAACTGCGCGAAGCCATCGAACGAATCGAGCGTTTCCTCTCGGAAACCGATCGCTAGTCGACCAAGTAGATCTCCATCAAACCCACGCCCGAGTCACCCGATTCGGACTCGAGGACGCAGGTGTAAAGGCCCGGAGGCAAAGTCACGACAAGCGCCGCGTCTTCCGATCCCCAATCGAGAGCGAACGCGCCCAGTCGATCCGCAAGTGAATCTAGTTCGGCTGCCTGCCCTCCCGTTCCCCACTGTCCGTTGGACTGAATCTCCGTGCCATCCTCAGTGTGCAGTCGAATCTTCGGGTCCTCCAGCGTGTTCACCACGCCGTATTCGGAAAGCCCGGGCCCAACCCCCCTAATCGCAACGCGCGCAGGCGCGTCTCCGGCAATCACGAATCCTCCGATCAAAACGCCTGAGCCCGATCCGACATATCCCCGAGCAGATAAATTCACCAGCGCGGCCCGGTCCGAAAACCGTCCGGCCTCCGGCACTTCAAAAATCTCCGCCAAGCCGATCCCGTCTCCCGCTGCCGCATTCTCCACCACGATGGAGTAGACCCCGTTCGAAACGCTTTGCAACGAAACCGCCTCCGAAGCATACAAGCCAATCGGAGCCGCTCCCGTGGCCGATTCGAACGCCAGCATTTCAGCAGCTTCGTAAGAGCGAAACCAATCGTCGTTGGATCCCGTAGCGTCACCGCCGAACGGATACAGCGTCAATTTCGGATCGGTAATCGGATTCGGAATATCCCATTCCCAAAGATGCGGTCCACGGGCCCGCAAGCCGAGCGAGAGCGGGTCGCTTCCCAGGACGGTGAAACCGGATGCCAACACGCGTTCCCCTCTCCCGACAAAACCACGGACGGACAAATTGACGAGTCGACCTACGGGGAGGACTTCGGTCGAGACCGAAGGAGTAGGCGGGGAAACGGCGCCCGTCAAGCGGCGCAAGCGATATTCCCAGCGACGCCCTCCCGTCGCCGATTCGTCGGTAAACACAGTCGAAGACCCGTCGATTGTAGCGATCATTCGCCAGTCGTCGGCTCCCACTTCCCGCCGGTCGATCACTATTGAACTTCCCACCTGCTCCGCGGGCGACCAACTCAAAGTAACTCCTCGCTCCGAAATGGATCCGATCCCAATATTCTCAGGCGTATCCGGAACATCATACACGGAATCGAATCGACGCGCGCTCGGATTGCCCACGCTGACAACTTCCTTCGCAAGAGCGATACTAACTCCGAACAACGGCGGCTCATCATCGTCCAGAAGATCCTCGCGCAACGCCCAACCGCCATCGGAATTTCGCTCGTAGACGAACCCTGCAGTATTGCCCCCGGTATCGCTTCGTCCGATTATCGCCGCTCGTCCAAAACCCAAAGAAAGACCCGCGCCGAATCGGACGCCACCTTCTTCGTACGGCGCTCCGATCTCCTGATCCAAAACCCACTGGCTCGAATCCTGTCGGTACAAAAACGCTGCGCCTGAATCGAGTTCCGTTCCATCCACCCCGGGACTGCCAATCAGAGTCGTCCCGTCGTCGATCGCCACGCTATATCCAAATTCCGAGTACGGGGACGGATCGGGGGGAAGCAGTCGGGTTTCCAAGTTCCAATCTACTCCCGATTTTCGATACAAGTAGACAGCCCCCGCGCTCGATCCCGCCTGGGAATCTCCTTTAGCGCCGACCGCGAGTCGATCTCCATGAAGATCGATCGACCAGCCAAAATAGGCGTTTGCCGAATCGTCAGGCGGGACCAGTTTCGCTCGCTGCCTCCAACTTCCTTCCGCATTTCGCTCGAACACGTAAACCGCGCCGGCATTCGTTCCGCTATCGTCGTCGTCCCGAGCAGAGACTGCCGCAATCGAATCCTCAACCGCCACAGAAAACCCAAACCGGTCCTGCCCCTCCGATTCCTCGGCGACCAACTTCGCCGATTGTCGCCAAACGCCGTTGACGTCGCGCTCGAACAAATACGCGGCTCCCGCGTCCGTGCCGGCAGAATCCTCGTTGAACGCGCCCGCGAGAATAGCCGATTCGCCCACCGCGACGGAATGGCCGAAATTGTCGTAGCGCTGCGAATCGTCCCCGATCAACTTCTGCCGGTATTCCCAGCGCGATCCAGCCTGTCGTTCGTAAACGTAAACCGATCCCGACTCGGGACCCGCATCGTCGTCGAACGGCGCTCCGACGACCAAAACGTCTTCGCTGGCGTCCATCGATTCCCCGAATCCGATTCCCTGATCCCCGCTGGGCAATCCGATCGTGTCTGGTTCGTTTGACTGTATGAGCGTGTTTAGACGGCGCGCTTGCGACGGGAGCGACTCGCCGATGGCGTTAACGGCGGTCAATCGATACCGAACGCTAGACGAATACCCGTTCGCTGGATCAGCAAATCGCCGCTCATTCGGACCGACGAATCCGGCGAGTTTCCATTCGCCGTTGTCGACCTGCTTTTCGATACGGAATCCGTCAACCGGTTCCGCCCAGTTAATATCCCAACTCAACAACGGGTCCGCGTCGGCGCTCGAGACTGAGAACCGCGTTGGCGAAGACGGCTTCAAATCTTGGATACGCAGCGCACCCGCGAGACTCGCCCGAGCCCCGGTACGTGAAAGCGATGATTGGCCCGGCGAGCCAATCGCCCCCTGCAGCACGCGTTCAATGTGCCGCAGAAAGTCCTCCTCCGGATACTCCGACATCACCAACGCCAAAATTCCGGATACATACGGAGTCGCCATGGACGTTCCGGTTTTATAGCCGTAAGAGCTGTCGCTGCGGTGAAGAGTGGATCGAATTCGAGTCCCCGGCGCCGACAAGTCCACCTTGCCCGCTCCGAAGTTCGACGTCGAGTGGAGATCGCCGCCATCATCGTGGTTCCCTACTGTGACGACATTCGGCAGGTCGATTCCAGCGGGGGTGAACGCGTCCACGTCGATGTCGTCTCTCCCATTCCCCGCCGCCGCGACGAAAATGATACCTGCTTCATTCGCTCGCTCGACCGCGTCGAAGAGGGCTCGATTGACACCGTCTCCTCCCCAGCTGCTATTGATGACGTCCGCTCCGTTTTGTATGGCATAATCGATACAACGTATCGCGTCGGAATCCATTCCAACTCCGGAACCGGTCAGAAAGCGCAACGCCATCAACTGCGTTCTCCAGGCCACGCCCGTCACGCCCAAGCCGTTGTTACCGACCGCTCCAATCGTCCCCGCCACGTGGGTGCCATGCCCGTTCTCGTCCACCGGATCTCCTCCCTCCGGAAGCAATGGAGACAACTGGGCATTGATCCCGTGAACGTCGTCGACAAACCCGTTTTCATCGTCGTCGATTCCATTTCCAGCGATTTCATCCGAGTTCACCCAGATGTTCTCCGCCAAATCTTCATGGGTGTAGCGGACACCGGTATCCACAACCGCCACTACAATCTCCGAAGCGTCCGAACGAATATCCCATCCTTCCACCGATTCGATGTCGACGCCCGCAACCGATCCCGAACGCACTCCCCGGTTGTCCAATCCCCAAAGGTCCCCAGAATCATAGTACGGATCGTCGGGAGCCGCGGCGATCCGGCGAACGAAATCGTAGTCCGCGTATTCGATTAAATTCGAATACGCGCCGCTATTCAAATGGGCCACGAACGACGGGACCGCTTCGAGCGACTGTTGCGGACTCGTGACGCCCACTTGATAAGGACCGTCGTGCGAAACGCGTCCCAGCAGATCCAATCCGAGATCGTCTAGAGCGATCGACAACGCCTCGGACGAAACACCGGGCCGCGCTTCGAGCAGAAAGTGGTCCGCCGCGACCTCGCGCTTGATCGTCCGCGCTACCGTTCCCGAAGCGGCGCGTTCCCATGTTTCCTCCACTAGTATACGGTAGCGGATTTCTGGATGAACGACCACTCGCTGCGTCCGTCCGCGGGTCCCGTCCGTCGACGTCGGCGACTCCTTGCGTAGGACGACCGTAGCGTTCGACCACGGATCGTCGTTGAATCTTACCGGGCCCGATGGTTCGCCGACCGCTCCCGGGGTCGCCATCGTTTCCCGTTCCACTCCCGCCAACGGCTCCGCGCTTTCCTCGCCGGGAGACGCGAGCCAATCCAACCGATCAACCCGCTCCATTTCGTTCGACCGCCAAAGCGCCACGCTCAGGATCGCCGCGCAAACAAGGAACAGGGCGCCAAAATGGTTGAGTCGATTGGGAATTAGGGTCATCCGGGATTTCAGGTCGGCAGGTGACAAACAGGTCTCTCCTACCAGTATCGGGCGAGAAACGTCCCGATTCAGTCAGCCTCGACAGAAGCTGCCCCGGCACAACACAAAGTCGGGTAAAGGAAGCGTAAATCGCTGAAAGAGAGCGACTACCCGCCACGAACTGTTGGATTTCAATCCAAAAACCCGAGAATCGACCCTCGCGCCGTCACTCCGTCTCGGCGGCGTCCAATTCCTCCAGAATGTCCTTGGCGGCCCGGTAGGCACGCGGATTCCCGCGGCGGCTGACCTGCTCGAACTTGACCCGCGCCTCTTCCTTGCGGCCCATGTGCAAGAGAGCGTTCGCTTCGATAACCTGCCCCCACGGACGAATCTCTTCCTTGAACGCCCCGTCGCTCGCCAGCAGCGTCTTCGACTTTTCCAAAGCGATTTCGGGTTTTTCCAGATGGATGGCGCAATTGGCCGCATGCAAAACCAGCCAGTCGATCACGTCCCCCAGGTAAACCGACTCGTCGAGAGCGAATACGCGCTCGTAGCCCGCGAGCGCCGCGTCGTATCGTTCCTGCTTCCGGTCGAGATGGGCTTTCATGGCGAGCGCGTCTACGTTGCGCGGAAACCGGGCGATGAAACGATCCAGGATCTCCCCCGCCTTTTCCTCGTTTTCAAGCAACTCCCACTGCACGCCGATCTGGTAATAGAGGCTTTCGTATCGCGTGAGAAACCCCTTGTTCTCCGCGTCGCTCAGTTGCTGCAGACCAAGCTCCATATTTCCCGAAAACCGCAGGAGCGCGGCGATGGGCTTGAGATAGACCGGGGTTTTGTCCAGGAAACAATTGGCCACTCCCAGCGGCATCTTCGCGTCATGGAAATCGGGATACTCCTTGAGTATGGCGCGCAAATGGCCGATTCCGGAATTCGCCTTGAAAAACCCGCTGAACCAACGGCTGTTTTCAATGTAGTAGCGCGCCAGGTTGAGCTCGCACATGGCCAGCGCGTAGCGAGCCTCCGGATCGTCCTCGTTCGCCTTGAAATAACGTTTAGCCGCCTCGATCGCCTCGCTCGATGTCTCTTCGAATTCCTCGGCAAGCGTCTCGTTCGTCCCGCCCGCGTATCCATCCAGCCGAAACAAGCGCGCCGCCTTCAGGCACAATCCCAACGGCGAATCAGGATAGTCGACGATCATCGACTCGATCAGCCCAGGAACGCGCTCGTCCAAATTGTATCCGAGCTCGATGATCCGCTCGATGTCCGTTCGCGGCACTCCCAGAAAATCACGCTCACTCGCGCCCAGCGAAGCCAACGCGGACCATAGGAACAGGACGACCGATATTCGGATCGACCTACTCATCCACCTTCGGTTTCGAGACGATTTTCGGAGCGCCTCTCACCAAAGCCACCCGAAAGCCAATATTGTTGCTGTACTCGTGTAGCGGGAACCAATTCCGGTTGGCGATCCGGCACGCGTAGACCAGACTGCTCCAGCCTCCGCCTCGAATGGCCCGCACTTCCTCCTGCTCTTCGTTCTTGAAGTCGTTTATAAGGCGATGGGCGAAATCGTCGTCGCGATCGTAGCACCACTCCCAGACATTGCCATGCATGTCGTGGAAGCCCCACGGGTTTGGGCGCTTGCCGCCCGGCTTGTGCGTTCGTCCGTCACTATTCCCTGAATACCAACCATACTGGCCGAACATTCGCTCGTTGTCTCCGTAGCTGTAGTTGGTCGAATTCCCCGCCCGGCACGCGTGAACCCACTCGGACTCCTTCGGCAGCCGAAAACGGAACGGCTCGTCCAAACCCTCCGGCAGCAGTCGCGTCATTTCCTCGCAGAAGTACTGGGCGTCGTTCCAGGAAACTTGCTCGACCGGACGCTCGCCCTCCTCCGTGGCGAAGGAGCTCGGGTTGAGCTCCATAATCGACTCGTAGATGCGCTGCGTGACTGGATACTTCCCGAGCCAGAAGCCTTCGGAAATGACGATTTCCACCGGAGTGTCGCGATTGCCGATATTAAACGAACCCGGCTCGACCCAGATCATCTCCAGATGCACGCCGTCCTCGATTTCGAACGACACCGGGAGTCCGGGGTTCGGCTGGTCCGAAGCCGTGCCGTCCGTATCCGCCTTGTCGAACGAAGCCCCTTCCAGCCGGCATTGCACAAATTCCACTTCCTCCAGGTTGGCGTTCTCGAAATTGGCGTCAGTCAAGTCCGCTCCTTCGATGATGGCCCCTTTCAAATCCGCGGACTCGAATCCGAAATTGGCCAGCTTCAGGTCGCGCATGACCAGCTTCTTCTGGCTGTGCTCCTCGCTGGCCGAACGACCGCGGGCGATGTAGTCGATCATCTTGTTCGTGGCGTATTCGGGAACCACGATCTCGTCGTCGCCGCTGTTGTCGAGGACGCTCTGGGCGGCGAAAAACTCCTGCACCGTCTGGTGCGAAAAGCGGTAGCTCCTCTCACCCGCCCCGTAGTCGTGCTTCTGCAACAGCGAATAGGGGTCGAACTCCATTTTCTCCAGAGGCAACCCACTTCCGTCCGCGGGCAGCCACTCATGCACTCTGTGAGCGGAAACTGAATACATGCCAATCTCCGCCATGCGGGTCGAAATTTCTTTGGCGGACTCGTACAAGGTTTCCATGGAAACACCTTCAAGCCCGTTTTTCGCCGCCCGCTCGTTTTCCTCGATGAGCCACTGAACGGATACCGCTTCCATCAACGCGTATTCGTCCGGCAACGACCCTTCGTTCTCTAGCAGATAGCCAACGAGGGAGAGCATTTGAGGACGATGCTTCAGCACACCCATATTCGCGACTTGGAGGGCCGCCTGCTCAATCGCGCCGCCCTTGAGCAGTTTCTGTTGCCAATTCTTCGGGTAGCGCTTCCGTAGATACAGCTCCACTTGGTCGATCTCGAAATCCAGCAGGACCATGAGCGGGCAATTGAAATCGCCGATCCGCCCTCCTTTGTCGCCCGCCGACTGGTCGCTTGTGTTCTGGAAGAAGTAGCGATTGTCGCAGGCGATCAGGACGCGTTTGAATTCCCGAGTCGCTTCCAGCAGGTCCAGCAAGCGCTGACGCGGCGAACTGCGCGCCTCGCGATCCTCGTTTAAGCCATCGAGCAGCAGTACGGTCTGCGCCGGGTTGGCAATGGACCCGATTTTATCGAGCGAGTCGAGTCCGAGACGAAACAACTCGCACCTCACGGATCGGTCCCGATGCTCCAGGACCTGGGCGAGCCGCAAAACGGAAAGCAGCGACGTTTTGCCGGTTCCCGAATTGCCCAGCACCAGCATTTGGTTGCCTCCCTGGATGGACGCGTCCACGCCGTCGCCCATGAAGAGATTGATGGCGTCGAAGGCCGAGCAAGACGACTTTCCCGAATTGCCCATGTGGTCTTCGTAGCGGCACTTGGGCTCGATATAGCAGCGGACGAGCTCGTGCGGGTCGTTCAAGCTATCGCTCAACATGCGAATCGAGCCCGGATGCGTCTTTTCCGCCTTCCAAAGCGCCTCTCCCAACGGAGCAAGCCAATCTGCTGAAATGTACATCTTGTCTGGTTATGCCGAATTCGCGCGCGGCTCACAGCCCGCGAACCATCCGCAACTACACAAATCTTCGACCAATTTCATAAGAAATCAATGTTCGAAACGGAATCAAGCGACACGCGAGAGCTGCTTTTTAAAGCGATGTAAAATCGCCCTGGAATAGGACTTATAAGTCCCATAGGACCTATAGGTCTTATAGAAGCAGCCCACACCCTTATCGCTCTTCCGAGCTCGCACCCCAATTCGCATCGATTTCTGGCGCGCCATCCGAAGTCCCGCTGAGCGGGACGAGAGATGGCAGCCCGGCAGGGGCTCGAACCCCGACTGGATGGACCAAAACCATCTGTGCTACCATTACACCACCAGGCTTTAAAGGCCGCATACGTTGCTGAGAGATGCGATAGTCGTCAAGCGCTGAAATAACCGAAGTTTGCGAAACGCAGCATTGACGACCCTAAGCACCTATGGCTTAACGAGTTTTTAATGTCCTCAGACTCAAACCCGGCCGTCGAACCGAAGTACAAACGCGTCATCCTCAAGCTCAGCGGCGAAGTGCTGCGGTGCTCCAAATCCGGCGATCCCATCGATTGGGACACCCTCAAGCACATCTGCGAGCAGATAAAGGACATCCACTCCTTAGGCACGGAAATCTGCATCGTCATCGGCGGCGGCAATATCTTCCGCGGCTTGTCCGGATCCAAAGACCGAGGCGTCGATCGCACCACCGGCGACTACATGGGAATGCTCTCCACGGTAATCAACGGCCTCGCCTTCATGGAGTGCCTGGAGAAAATGGGAGTGGTCACTCGGGTCCAAACCTCCATCCCCATGAACCAGGTCGCCGAACCATTCATCCTCCGGCGCGCCATCCGGCACTTGGAGAAGGGACGCGTGGTCATATTCGTCGCCGGCACCGGCAATCCCTACTTCTCCACCGACACCACCGCCGCCCTCCGAGCCAGCGAGATCCAGGCCGAAGTGATCATGAAGGCGACCAAAGTCGACGGCGTCTACGACAAGGACCCGATGAAGCACGACGACGCCGTCCGCTACGACCAGCTCAGCTACATCGACGCCCTCCAGCAGCGCCTCAACATCCTCGACTCCACCGCCTTTTCGCTTTGCATGGACAACGAAGTCCCCATTCTCGTATTCAGTCTCAACGAAGAGGGCAGCATCCGGCGAGCCATACTCGGCGAAAAGGTCGGCACGCTCGTCTGCTCGGAAACCTGAGCCGCTCGCCCTCCAAACTCTCTTGCCAATCTAAAAACCCGAAAACCGAATACGTATGGACGAAGACGAAATCTTTTTGAAATTCGAGGAAGGAATGGAAAAAGCCATCGAGCACGCTTCCCGAGAATTCTCCGCCGTCAACACAGGCAAAGCCAATCCGCAAATGGTAGAAGGCATCATGGTCGAAGCCTACGGGAGCACCATGGCCATCCGCGACATGGCCGCCATCTCCACGCCGGACAACCGCACCATCGCCATCACCCCCTGGGACAAAGGAACGCTGCAAGCGATCGAAAAGGCAATCCAAGTATCCAATATCGGCATCACGCCCGCTATCATGGGTGACGTCATTCGACTCCCCTTGCCCGAGCTGACCGGCGAGCGCCGCCAGGAACTCGTCAAACTCGTGCACAAACACGCCGAAGACGCCCGCGTTGGCGTGCGCAAGGCCCGGCACGACGCCATGGACGGAATCAAGAAGCTGCAAAAAGACGGCCAGCTCTCCGAGGACGACCTCAAGCGCTGCGAAAAGGAAATCCAACAGGAGACCGACAATTCGAACAAGAAGATCGACGACCTCCTCGACGCCAAAGAGAAGGATCTGCTGACCGTCTAAAGACGGAGAGAAGAGGGGTTTAGGTTGTAGGTGTTTAGGCGTTTAGGGCAGAGAATCAACCTCTCCTAAGTTCCGACTCCCTACCGCCTAAACACCTAAATCCCTAAACACCTGTCCATTGAAACGCATCGTCATAAAGCTGGGCACTGGCATTTTGACAACCGGTATCGGAAAAATCGATACCGAGAAGATCGCGTCGATCTGCCGCCAAGTCTCCGAGCTCAAGAAGCGCGGATACGAGCCGCTCATCGTGAGTTCCGGGGCCATCGGCATGGGCATGGGAGCCCTCGAGCTGCAAGCCCGCCCCAAAACGCTGGCCAAACAACAAGCCTGCGCCTCCATCGGCCAAAGCCGCCTCATCCAATGCTGGCAGAACGGCCTCGACCCCTTCGGGCTCATCGTCGGCCAAGTCCTCCTCACGCACGAAGGACTCCGCATCCGCAATCGCTACGTCAACGCCAAGGCCACCATCGACCAGCTGCTCAACTACGGCACGGTCCCCGTCATTAACGAGAACGACACCGTTACCGCCTTCGAAATCAAGTTTGGCAACAACGACATTCTCAGCGCCATGGTCGCCAGTCTGGCCGAGGCTCAAAAGTTGTTTATCCTCTCTACCGCGCCCGGCCTCATCGATATGGACGGCACCGGCGATATCGTACCGACGGTCGAAGCCGTCACGCCCGAGATCGAAGGCATGGCCAAAGGTACGCGATCGCCCACCGCGGTCGGCGGCATGATTCCGAAAATTCAAGCCGCCAAACTCGCCACAGCCGCCGGCTGCGAAACGGTCATCGCCGACGGCAACGAGCCCGACGTCATTCTTCGACTCCTCGAAGGAGAGGCGCTCGGCACCCGCTTCGTCGCCAACCAAACGCCGCTCGTATCCAAAAAACGGTGGCTTGCCTACTTTCAGCGCCCGCACGGGTCCATCCGGATCGACGAAGGCGCCCGCGTCGCCCTCATCCGAAAAGAACGCAGCCTGCTCGCGGCGGGAGTCGCCCAATGCGACGGCGATTTCCATAAGGGCGACGTCATCGACGTCCTCGACCTCGACGGCAACCCCATCGCCCGTGGGGAAAGCGCCTTCTCCAGCCACGAGATCGCCCAGATCGCCCGCAAAAGCGCCGCCGAAATCGAGGCTCTCTTCCCCGACCGAAAACGGCTCGAAGTCATCCACCGCGACGCCTTGGTGCTGTTGTAGGTCAGTTAAAACTCGCCGGGACGGCGAGTTCCACCGTTCTCAAGTTGAAGGTGGAACGGGCCGTCCCGGCACGTTCTAGCACACAAGGGAACTCGCTGATACAGAATCGCACAAACCGTTTTCCCAAATCCCAACCTAAAACCGCGCCCCGAGACTCAGACCCAAATGGTGCAATGTCCGCCCCGGCGGCTGGGTCAACCGATAGCCTGCTCGCATTTCCCAATTTTCGGCGAACCGACGCGCGTAGCTCACGTGCCCACCCAAATCCCATTGGGTTTCGTCGTGCACGTAGCGGGCATTGAGCTGCGCCTGGTAGTTAAGCAAATTCTGGGAAAAAACCCGATCGGTAAACCAGAATCGGCTATTGCTCACAACGCTCAACACACCTGAAACACCCGCGGTCAGATCGCTGCGATCGCCACTCCAAACTCGGTGGCTCACTCCAAAATCGAATTGCTGCAAGTCGGACTCCATACGAATCGGCGTGATTACCTGATAACACCCTTCCCCCGGCTCGAGCCAAGGAGCCGAACACCCGGCAGCTCCAGACACGCCTATGTCTCTCAACTCGATAAATCCCACCTTCAAAGTCGTTCGCTCCGTCGCTCGATACCCTAAATTGAGACGCGGAACCCATCGCTCCTTTTGATCATTCCAAAGGCCCGCCATCGCGGCGTGGTCCATCACCCCGTCGATGACGACAAGCTCCACGCCGGCGTCCAGGGACCAACGATCTTCCGCCCGCAAGTCGGCAGACGCGGCTAAACCACAACCAATCGCGCCAGCAAGCACGAACACCTTGGAGGAAAACACAGATGACATCCCTAGTTGATTCGACCTAAGTTCTTTCCAGGATTCAATTTCTTGCACAATAGACTTCTTCCCAAAGCGAATTTCCTCCTTACTTCAGTCAGATGGATATCAATCTACCTGCATCGCCCGGCTCGCTCGAAGTCCCGCCAATCGACTTCCGGAGTGACTTGAACGACGAACAATACACCGCCGTCACCGCGCAGCCGGGCCCCCTCCTCATCCTCGCAGGCGCCGGCAGCGGCAAGACGCGCACCCTCACCTACCGCGTCGCCTACCTCCTCTCCCAAGGCGTCAGCCCCAGCGATATTCTTCTTCTTACCTTCACCAACAAAGCCGCCAAGGAAATGCTCCAGCGAGTCGAGGACCTCACCGGCATCGAGCCGCGCCGCTTTTGGGGAGGCACCTTCCACAGCATCGGCCATCGGCTTCTCCGCATCCACGGCGAGGCGGTCGGGCTCGCCAAGAATTTCACGATCCTCGACGCCGGCGAAGCCGAAACCGTCCTCAAAGGCGCCGTCGAATCGATCGACAGCTCCTTTTTCAAAAACAAAACCCACCCCAAACCGGGTCCGCTCTCGTCGGTTATCAGCATGGCCCGCAACACGCGCGGCACGATCGAGGAAACCGTCGTCAACTACTTCCCGCAGCACAACGAGCTAATCGAACAGATCGGGGCCTTCGCCGAAGTCTACGCCAAACGGAAGAACGAGCAGCAAGTCGTCGACTACGACGACCTCCTCACCAACTGGCTCAAACTCATGGACGTCGCCCCCGAAGTGCGCGACTACTACAACCAGCGATTCCGCCACACGCTCGTCGACGAGTATCAGGACACCAACACCCTCCAAGCCAAGATCGTCGACACCATGGGCGCCAACCACCAGATCATGGCGGTCGGCGACGACGCCCAGTGCATCTATTCCTGGCGCGGAGCGAACTACGAGAATATCATGACCTTTCCGGACCGGCATCCGGACACGCGTATCCTCAGAATTGAGACAAACTACCGCAGCACGCCCGAGATCCTCACTCTCGCCAACGCGGTTATCCAAAATCGGGAAACCCGCGGATTCGACAAGGAGCTGCGGGCCGCCAAGCCATCGAGCCAAGTTCCCTACGTCGTCCAAGCCATGGACAGCAAAGAGCAGGCTCAATTCGTCATCAACCGCATCCGCGGGCTTCTCGACGAAGGAAAAGAGCCGCGCGAAATCGCCGTCCTTTACCGGGCCCACTACCAAGCGCTGGACCTGCAGATGGAGCTCTCCCGAGCCGGCATCTCGTACCAGATCACCAGCGGCGTCCGCTTTTTTGAACAGGCCCACATCAAAGACATGGTCTCCCATCTGCGCCTGATCTACAACCCGAGCGACGTATCCGCATTTAACCGACTGGCGATTCTGCTTCCGAAAGTCGGCGAGAAAAGCGCCCAGAAACTCTTCGCCATCGCCGTCGAAACCGCGCGCGAACAAGAGAAGGATTTTATCGACATCCTCGCCGACCCAGCCGTCCTCAAAAAAGTCCCCGCCGCCGCCAAGCAGGACTGGGAGTCGCTCGCGATTAGCCTCCTCGACATGAAGCGGGCCAACGAATCCGGCTCACCCGAAGACGTCGTCGAGATCGGCCTCGAAGGCTGGTACAGCCAGTACTTGCAAGGCGCCTACGCCAACTACGTGAACCGCATGGACGATCTCCGCTCCCTCATCGGGTTCGCCGCCCAGTTCGACGAGATGCAAGACCTCATCGCCCAGATCACCCTCCTCAACTCCGAAGTAGCTGACCGGAGTATGGAGGACGCCGACGAGTCCATTCGCCTCACCACCGTCCACCAAGCCAAAGGACTGGAGTACGACGTCGTCTTCCTCATCGGCGCCGCCGAAGGACTCTTCCCCATCCGCCGCGCCGTCGAGTCCGGCGACACCGAGGAAGAGCGACGCCTCTTCTACGTCGCCGTCACCCGGGCCCGCGACGAACTCTACCTTCTCTTCCCGAAAATGAACACCAAAGGCGGCCCATCGATGTTCCTCACCCCCAGCCGCTTCCTCCAGGAAATTCCACAAGAACTCTACGAACCCGTCCGCATCCGCCGTAACTACGGATGGTGATTGGACCCGCCCACAGATTACGCAGATGAACGCAGATCCTTATAGAATGAACATAATTATTCATTCTTTTTCTCAAACTCAATCGATCTGCGAAAATCTGCGTTATCTGTGGGCTTAAAACACTGCACGAAACTCTCTATGAAACTCGTATTCATCCTCATCCTCTCTCTCTCGTGGGCAAGTATCGCCTCCGCTGCCGAGATTCTTTTTTCGGAGCGCCGGGACGATCGTTCCTTCAAACGTATATCCGAGTACCTGGGAGGAAAGGAAAACCCTGGCCGCTACGTCATCGCTCGAACCGACCCGTCCCAACGCGATGGATACTACGTGGCCCTAAAACTCGACGCTGCCGAACTCGCCAAAAACGTCGCCTCCATCCGGATACACTCCGTTCAGCCCGGCTCCCAGGATATTGACACCACTGACCTGCCCATCGAAGCAATCACCAAGAACCGCGTCCTCGTCGGCTTTACCGACGGAGAATGGGCGACCACCGAAAAAATCCCCACCGCCTGGCGAATCGAATTTCTCGACACAACCGGCGCCGCTCTTTTCCACAGCCAAAGTTTTCTTTGGGAAGCGACTCCCCGATAGCAGAGATGACACCCTGGTCCTCCTGGGAAACGCTCACGCCAAAAACGCCTTTCACCGAATCCACCCTTCGCGAAACGTTGGACGGCGGACAGGCCTTTCGTTGGGAATGCGACGCGAACACCGGCTGCTACCAGGGAACCTGGGGTCGCATTCACGCTCAAATTCGTCTTGAAAAATACAATACACTCAAAGCCCGCATTTTGGGCGAACCCACGCAATCGGATTGGGACGCCCTGAGCGACTACCTGCGGCTCGACGAGGACTGGGATGCCATCGTCGACCAACTTCCCTGGCGCAGCGACGCTCATTTAAAAACCGCCATCGACGCCTTTCCAGGACTTCGACTGCTCAACCAGCCATTCCCCGAAACGCTCCTTTGCTTTCTCTGCTCCGCGACCAAGCAGATTCCGCAGATAAAAATCATGTGCGCCAATCTCGCCAACGCCCTGGGCGATCCCATTGCTCCCGACGGCCCCAAGGCCCTTCCCACTTGGGAACGGATCGCCACCGCGAGCGAAGACGAACTGCGAGCACTGGGTCTCGGATTTCGAGCCAAGAATATCAAGAAAACCGCCGATCAGATCGCGACGGACCCGGGAGTCCTCGAGACGATCGAAGCCCTTCCCTACGTCGAGGCTCATGCCCGCGTAGCCCAGTTTCCTGGAGTCGGCTCTAAAATTGCCGACTGCGCCCTACTCTTCGGCGCTCGCAAGTACGACGCCTTCCCGGTCGATACCTGGATCATCAAAGTCCTGGAGAAACGGTACCAACTAGAAGGCTGGAACAAGACCCAACTCGAACAGTTCGGCCGTATCCACCTCGGCCCCTACGCCGGATACGCCCAGCAATTCCTCTTCGCCTACGAACGAAAGGCCGCTCACAAAGCGGTCGAATAAGCGCGAATTTTTGGACATCGCCCCGACACGTCGGGGCTAGATCCCTGCGGCTCACGCCTTCGGGCCAGGATCGCCGCATTGCGGCGCCAGGTTTGGATACCAAAAAAAAGTCTTGGCCTCGCGAGAGCCCGATGTTTCGGGTTCGAGACGGGGGTCTTGGCCCCGCTTCGCGGGGATCCAGCGAGGTACGAGCGATGTCCAAAAAAACTCCGTTAAGTCCGTTTTTTCCCATGAGAGAATCCCCTTGTCGCCTCTCCGCTTTAGACTAGCATTCGTCTCACATTTTGGAACCGCGCGATTCACAGAACAATTTCCTCGCCCAGTCGCTGGAAGGGTCCCCCCAGAGGCGGCAGTCCGGCACGCCACGCAAACCAGCCTACCCGATTAGCTCCGGTTTGCGCCACTACCTCACGACTCACAGCCGCGAGCACATCCTGCCGGTCACCTACAACGATCTCGAACAATTCTCCGCCGCCGCGTCCCTGTACGACGAAGACGACAACGACACGCTCTGGCAGACCGTGATCTACGACCACGTATCCATCAAGCGGATCTCCGAAGGCCTCAAGCACATCTACGCCATCATAAAAGCCGGCGGCGACCTCTCCGTCATCCACCACCTCTACGTCGACCGCATCGACTACTGCGTTTTTGGAAACTCCCGACCGTTCCGTATCCGAATTGTCAATTCACGCAACGACAATCAGGACTATTTTTACGTCAAGAAAGCAGACGCCTCCCGCCTTTACGGCCTCGAACTCGAGCACCTGCTCTCGCCCAACCGGATGCACTTCGTCACTCATGGCAACACGCTCATCGAAGAACACATCGTCGGCCTGCCGGGAGACATGTTTATCGACAGCTGGCTGAACAACAACAAGCAGCTCAAAGCCATCCGAATCGCCAAGGAATTGATCAAGTTCAACGAGCGCTGCTTCGTTCGGCTTCTCGGCGACATGCGTCCCTACAACTTCATTGTCGACATCACCCCCGACTTCGAAGGCACGCAAATTCGTATCCGAGCCATGGACTTCGACCAGCAATCCTACGACGGGCGCAAGAATTTCTACCTTCCCCAGTTCTTCAAAGAGAACAACCCGCTCGTCGGCTTTTGCGTGACCCACATCGACGCTAAAACCGCCCACCAGTACCAAAGCGAAGAACGGCACCTCATCGCCCGGCGCATGAAAACCAGCCGTCAGCGCATCAAAGCGCTGCTTGAAACCATGTCCAAGGACCCGATCGCCCCCGACGAGAACCTGCGCCAGCTACGCAAAGAACTCGCCGACCACTATCAGGACAAAGCATTCCTGAGACGACGATCTATGGGCGGACTCGTCCGGCAGAGTCTGCAACGCATCTACGAATCCACTAACGCATAAGGTCGCAGGCAATGAGTATCGACGCTCACATACACCTGTATCCAGAACACGTTTACGCGGATCCTGAATCTTGGGCTGCAACGCGAGGCGAATTCTACTGGCTCAATTGCGTCGCCCCGAAATCCGGCCCCAAGCTGCAAGGCTGGGCGACCGTCGATCAGCTAATACGCGACATGGACGCCGCCGGCGTGGAGAAAGCGATTATTCTCGGCTGGTACTGGGAAAACCAGAAGACCTGCGAGGAAAACATCGACTGGCAAAGCGATTGGATCGCGGCCCACCCCGATCGCCTCGTCGCCTTCGCACCTTTTAACGCTAACGGCGGCGACGCGGCCATTGACCAATTAAAACGCGCCTTCGATTCCGGCTTTGGCGGCATCGGGGAACTCAATCCACCGGCGCAAGGCTACACCTACGACGATCCCGTTCTCGGCCAAGCCCTCGCCCTTGCCGGAGAATACGGCAAAACAGTCACATTCCACGTCACCGATCCCGACACGCGCGATTATCCTGGAAAAATCGATACGCCTATGGAATCGCTTATCGCGCTCGCTCGAGAACATCCAAAAACACGCTTCATCTTCGCCCACCTGGCCGGCATGATGCAGCTCCCCGAACTCAAGACACTCCCAAACATCTTTATCGACACTGCCGCCGCGCCGCTCCTGTACGACACGGACATCTACCAAACCGCTATCGACCAAATCGGAGCCGACCGAATCTTCTTCGGTACTGACTACCCGCTACGGACCTTTCCCAAAACACAAACAAAACCCGAATTCCAAACCCACATCGACTCCATCACAAACGCCGGTCTTAAACACGACGACCTCGACAAGATCTTGGAACAAAATATCAAAAACATAATTTAACAGGATGCGCTCGTACCTCCTTCTTCGCTCTGCGAGCTTCGCAGGACGCAGTCGCTCATTTGATGGCTTCGCCAACTTGATAGTATTGTTCTAGATAAATCATCAAGTTCTCGTCACGCGAAGTGGTAGAGCGCCTTGTCCTGCGAAGCTCGTAGAGCGAAGCAGGAATCCTGTAAATTAAACCCCTTTGTAATGACTACTGAAGAACGACTCGAAGCTCATCTTTCCAAAGATCCGATTATCCCTGAATCGGCCTACGTCGCCAACGAAGCCACGGTCATCGGCGACGTCACCGTCGGCGAACACGCCAGTATTTGGCCCGGATGCGTCGTTCGCGGCGACATCAACTCGATTGTCATCGGCGACCGAACCAACGTGCAAGACGGGACGATCATCCACCTAGCCGACGACTACGGAGTCGAGATCGGCAAGGACGTCACCATCGGCCATGGTGCCATCGTCCATGCCTGCGTGATCGAGGACGAATGCCTCATCGGGATGGGAGCCACGATCATGGACGGCTCGGTCATCGGGAAGCACAGCATCGTCGGCGCCGGATCACTCGTCACCGGCAACACCCAAGTCCCGTCCGGCTCACTCGTCATGGGTTCCCCCGCCAAAATCGTCCGCCCCCTCACCGACGAAGAACGTGCTGGCATCCAACCCTGGGCCACCAAATACACCAAAGTCGCCACCGCCCACAAACGGAAGTTCACGTAGGGCCGGCGCTCGCGCCGCGCCGCGTTGTTAGATTCCAATATCTCCGAACAGTGATTTCTTCGAAATCAAATCCCGTCGAAGTCTCCGACTTAGACGGGAACAGGATCCCCGGTTCCCGGGGAGCAGGTTTGCCTAGAAGGCTAAGGGCCGGAAGTCGCGGGACACACTGTAGCGAATTGTCTCACACGTCACGTTGTCACCACCTTCATTGGAGCTAGGTATCGGCGACCTTTGATTGCCGGCTTTCTTCCAGTTTCCTTATCTTTTCCCTTAACCCATACACCTCCAATCCTTGCAGAAAAATTCCTGCAACAAATAAAATAAGTAACAGATCTATAGACTCTTTGCTGTCGATGTAGTTAAGCACTGCAAATACCGTGACAAAGACTGCGATAGTTGCGAACAACCAGATGTTCATGGGTTTGGCTCGCTTTTCTACAAAGCATGCCCAGTTCATTGCTATTTTCTTCATAATATTTTCTGCCAACCTGAAGGCTATACAAGAGTACTCGACGCGGAGCGACGAGTGCGAAATGCGTACGCCGACTGGCTAGGGTCGCTCTTCACTTTTCATCACCCCATGTTCCCATACTCTGAATGAGTAAACCTCTCCATTATCACTGTAATTGACCTCTTCCCCATTTTTCACTCCACTCAAGTAGTTGGCAATATAGACGATCTTCGAGCCTGTTGCTTCATCGTATTCTTTCCATTGACCATTACCGTCGATGATTTCGCAGGAAAGTCGGCTATTGTGATGGTAGTACTTTCCTGAAATCAGGCGATCACTTCGGTGTACGCACTCCCAACGCATGTCTCCGTTCTGGTAATACCAAACACTCTTCCCATCTAGTTTTCCGTCCTTGTAGCTGACCTTTCCTTCAACAGCTCCGTCGAAAAACCAAAAAGTCTCAATTCCATGAAGAACTTCTTTTCCATCTTTGACGTAGAAGCTCCTTTCATACTCCTTCCTCGTTTCACTCCCATAAAAGTACTCTAGTTCGGTTTTTACTTCGATGGGAGCTGCAGCGACAATGGCGGAGACCAAGACTGGAACAACCGAGAGAGTTTTCACTAGTGTCTGTGATTTCATCTGTATCATCCCTAATGCCAAAGTCACTCGCGAGGACCGGTGGAACTGGTCCGAGTTGAGTCGACTGCTTTGTTCGAGTTCAGGTACTTTTCTGTTTTCTGGATGCCGGATGCTCCATATTCATGTAAACGCCGCCTGTATTCAGTTCGTTGATCATTTGCTTCAGTCGTTTTATTTTCGTTTCTTCTCTTTTCGCGTTGTTTATCCAGAGAAGATAGTCGTTCTGTTGGTATGGTGGGCGGTTCTTGTAGTCAGGCATCAGACCTTCCACTCGAAGAGCCTCTCTAACAAAATTTGGCATCGTTTGTACCGGTCGTGATAGTTTTCCCATGTTCATTTTCTCTCTCGAACGCTAAAGTCTGGCGACGGCGGCGCATAGCCGACGTTGCCAGCACTGCTTTGTTCGCATAGCCTTAATTGTCGGTTTTTGTGATCGTACGTGCAAATGCCTTCTTCTTTCCAATTCTCATGACAGAGTAAGACGTCACGGTTCAATAGTTCGCCTAACCATCGAAGAAAGGCTAAGAGCGCTTCTAGGTCATCGTCGGATTCGAGCTCTCTAGGATCTATGTTTATTTCAATTTCTTCTTCAACAAAGAAGTGGCACATCGCTGTGGCGTTCGCTATCTGAAATCGTACTATTCCAGGTGTCTCTTTTTTGTATTTTCTAAAAAGTTCTTCGACGGATGGAATGTCGCTCTGCCATTTTTCTGTGCCTGCGATTGCGTATCCAAAACTCTCTTTTCTGTTCTGGATACCCTCTAAGAAAGTTTTCCAGTCGCTCAGCTCTGTGTTTTCCACGTAGATATCCCGCAGTGAGCCTTCCGGTTTTAAATCGGCTGAAATGTCTTTGGCTGAGATTCCCATCTGTTTTCTGCGAACGTCAAGAGGAGGTAGCGGAACCAGCGGAGCTGGTACCGATTACCTTGCTCGTCTTGTTATGCATGCGTATTGATTGGGGCTCGTCAGAAGTCATCGTCCAAGAGTCCACCGGTGTAAGCAAACCACTCTTCCAGTTGTCTTTGGATATTGTCTGCAAGTTCATCAGTAATTTCATCTTCGTCAGTTGGAATCCCAATTGTAACCTTCTGTTGGCGATTAAGTGGATCATAACTGGTTTCTAAGATTTTTATCGAAGTGTCATGAAGTTTGCCAGCGATTTCCACCTCAAGCATGATCTCGAGCCAAGTTCCAGCTGCTAGCATTGGAAGTCTTGGATAGCGCGACATGTAAAGCGAACGGCTTATATTCCCCGTGAAGGTTTTTGCATAGAACATCGTTTCAAAACCGTCTCCACCGACAAAAACATCGATGCTCTGCTTATCGACAACAAATATATTTGGTTCTTTTTCAGTCAGAGCATGAATTTGTTGTTTTGCTGTACCTTTCAAAAGTCCGGACACCATAAGATACATCCGATGAATGCGAACTGTGTTCCCAGTTTCGTAATCGTGAAACGGCGTCCGAATGCCTTCTAAGAGCTGAGGTACTATATCATTATGAATTCGATTCTTTTGAGTTCCTTTAAGGTCGCCAAGCTTTACCTGCGCGGCACAGATGACATCAAAGCCAAGTCGATCCTTGTCGAGAAAGACGACATCCCTTCCACATTCATCAGATCCATGTGTATACCGCACACGTCGATAGCCTAACTTCCGGAGTAAGGGTATTACAAACTCTCGGGTGAATTTCTCTTCAGACATCTCGTCACCGAACATTTAGTGTTAATTTTTTTATGCATAACGTCCTGGTGATACGATCCCGAAAGGAGCCTGCGACTGTAGGGATTGTATCCACCAGTTTGTTAGGCTTCATCAAGTTTGAAAAACCAACCGTTTCCGTTTTCTAAGTTTAGTTTGTATCTGCCTTTTTCAAACTTCATTTTTGAAGGCGGACCATTGCTAAGACACTCGTCGATTGATTCTGAAAGTGTTGCGTCTAGCGTGGTCACAAGATCGATGATTTCTTTGCTTAAAATGGCAGTTGGGTATGGGTAATGATGAATGATGCTGATTCCTTCTTCTGAACATTCGAAATATGCACAGTGAACCTGTTCATCGTCTAAAGTAAGTCTACTGTCTGTATGTGCGGCAGCGGTATGTCGAAATGCCATGACCTTCTTGTGAGTGTGAATATGTGCAGCCTCGACAACTTCCTCTTCAAGAAGAGGACCCACTCCATGACTGTTGGTGAATGGTCGTGCGTAGAATGTACAGAATGCTGAATACAGTGCTGATTTAGCATTGTCACCTTTTTGTTTTTCAATGAACGGGAAGAGGGCAAGTGCCCTTCGAACCGACTGCTGCGCAAGCAGCAAGCGATTTAAGGCTTTGGGCGTTTTAATCGGGATTATCATTTGCCTAACGCTAAGCTCTCAAATGCTCGGAAGGAGCTTGCGACTGTAGAGCATTTGGAGCAGCACCTTGTTCGGTTGATCTTTTGTTTAAATACTCTCCGAGATCCAAAACACCTAACTTCGGACTGTTTTTAGCGAGTCCGTATCTTTTTCGCAATGTCCTCGACAGGGAAAGAGCTTCTAATCCCAAGCCCAGAATCTCTTTGTGTGCTGTCTCGGAAGCTTCTTCATCACTTACTAATCCATAGTCAAAATCGATATGACTCTTCGCTGATTTGATCTGCTTTGGAAAAGTCAGCAACCGGTCCAATATGTTGTGGTCGAAACTTCTGTAATCCTGTTTTGGTATATTGAAGCTGGAAGGTGGCTCATGTGCCAATTTGCCCGCTGCACCTCTCGAATCCTCTAACATGTCGTGATCTGAAACAATGCTGCCGCACTCCAAAGCGTAATTTTCTAAGTCGTGTGCTATAACTAGAGCAACATACGAATTGTGCTTTCTCGTTTCCTTTTCCTTCATGAGAAAATTCAGGAAGTAAGTGATCAAAGCACTTAGGAGGCTACTTCCCAACACTAGAGGTACTATAGTTTTCCAATCCATTGTTTACCGAACTATTAGTATGCGTGACATTCTTCATGAAGAAATAGAACAGTCAAAGGGTTAATCACTAGAAATGGGCTCCCGGGAACTCTATTCAGGTGATTGTCATATTGTGCCAAATCTGTTGTTTCCCCCCTCGGCAAGCTATTCTAGCACGTGTGGTAACTAAACGTAGTTTGTATCCACCGAAATCGAAAGCACGGCGCTCAATTCACCCTGACTTGACCAATGTATGTAAACGAAATGTGGGCGAAAACATGACATTGTGTCATGTATGGTTCGCTGACATGCGATGCTTTTTTGGCGGTCCACCTGTATGTCAGTTTCTTGTTCAATATCGCTAATCAACGGTCACCCGATCACTGGACCAATGAGAAGTCCCATCTACGTACAATCGAGATTCCCGACGCGAATTGCTAGTACCCACCGATCTGAAAGAGACTCTCACTCCTCACCCTTGCATCGCTCATCGAGCGATGCACAGATCACCACCACGTCGCGGCGTAGTCCCTGGGACGAAGACGGATCCCCAACCTGTCGCGGCGTAGTCCTTTGGACGAAGACGGATCCTCAATCCTGCATAGCTCGCAGAGCGACGCATGGATCACCATTCCACCGGTCCAGGTCGGTAGAAGTGGCCGATCAATGCCGCAATAGCCAGGGCCGCCCAGCAGCAGGCGACGAACCAGTCGCCGTGGTTGGTGTAGAAAGTCTCGCGGCCTTTCCAGCGCTTGTCGCGGTCGAGGGCCCAGGTGGTTCCGCCGGAGAACCAAATCTCGTTGTTCTCGTCGAGCAACTCGTCGCGGATATTGCCGTATTCGTCGATCCAGCCAGACCAGCCGTCATTGCCGACTCGATACACGATTCTCCGGTTCTCGACCGCCCGCAGGACGGAGTGAGCTCGATGCTGGAAGGACGCCCCGCTCTTCCCGTACCAAGCGCTATTGGTGGCGACAAAGAGCATGGCCGCGCCCTCGAGCGTGGACTCCCGCGCCAGGCTCGGGAATACATCCTCGTAACATATGAGCGATCCGATGCGGATCGTTCGTTCCGGCATCGAAAACGATAGGAGCGAAACACCCTCGCCTGGATACAGATCGCCTTCGAGCGGGACTATTTTCTCGATCCACGGCCAAAATTGTCTGAGCGGAATATATTCGCCGAAGGGAACCAGATGACGTTTCGAGTAGTATTCTGGATACATGCCCCATTGCGGTCGGATCAAGTAAACACCATTGCGCCAAACTTCCT
>JANQSC010000029.1 GCA_028284235.1 Opitutaceae bacterium | reverse complement strand
GGCACGGCGCAAGCGCCGGCCCTACATTAGTGGGCATTGTTGTTTAAACTACTTCCCAGCCGTTGCGAAAACTCCCGAAACCGCAGGGGGACTTCGAATGTAGAGTGATATCGGATTACTTGTGGTCACCGAGTTAAGTGGAGTCACCTAAATCAGGCTTGAAAAGCTTCTAATCGCTGGGATGATATGACAACGTTGTTAGAATAACTTGTTCGGCAAATAGGAATGATCCCACATCTTGCTTTCGTAGCTTCTCTTAGCGCATTGATCGGATTAGCGTTTTTCGGAACTGCGAGAGCCGATTCTTCCAATCATAACGAAATGAAAAGTATGAAACTTGAACTTCAAATAGAACAGCTTTCAGGTCTAGGGATCACTTTAAACGACGGAGTCTCAGTGGATGATTTCCTTATCTCATTTGATCGAAAAGAGTATGAAGACGACCCGTTCGGACTGATTCTATTTGTTTACGGTTCAGAGATCGAAGAAGAACCATGGGGGAGGTACTTCAGCGACAGAGCTTGGAACTTTGATACGGAGTGCATAGAAGATACTGGAGATTATGTCAGTATAGTAGAGAATTTTCATCGTATAACGGGCAGAGCTAGGAAACTTGAGGGTTTATCAGACTTTGTCGATATCGATGAGGGAAAGGCCCGCTTAGAGTACACGGTCGATGGGATAAAACGATCGTTTGAGATAAAGGTCGATAATGACTGGGCAGACCCCGATACTGTGTCCACCGTAATGGAGGACCTAATGATGCCCGGGTTCAATTTTTACGCAAAGGACAATGGGCAAGCCTCTATTTGGTTTTACTTGAACCAGGAAGAAGCAAAGAAATTGAACGACCTAGCTGGAAATGCGTTCGGACTTGATTCAAAGCCGTGGTGGAAATTTTGGTAAGAAAACAGAGTAAAGTAGTCGACTCGATGAGTAATAACGCACCCATCGTGTTACCTTAGTGTTCCCAGGAAATGTTGGAAGTAACTTACAAAGAGAGTGGATACGGGAGATACACGATTTTCCGACTCTTGATTGATGAAATCGAGATCAAGAGCGGCGAATTTTTGGGGCCTAGCGCAACTGTTAGATACCCCCTAAACGAGCTACGGCCAACACCTTCCAAAGTTCTGAAAAGAAATTATGAACTCAATCTCATTCAGTTTTTTGCTATCGTTTTGGGTTTAGCAGGTATCTTCTACTTTTCATTAGGCTACCTCGAAAAAACCTGGGTATTGTATACGGCTCTAGTTCTCTATGCCTGTCTGATTACCGGATTGGTTCTGATGAGATCAAGAATTGAATACACGGTTTTTCTATTTCTCGATCATACTCCGCTCTTTGCTATTGGAAAACGAGGTAAGCAAAAGGAAAGCTATGAGTCTTTTGTTGAGGCAGTTGTTGAACGAATAATTTATGCCAACCAGGCGAGCGAGACAATCGGCACTGGCTCCTCCGGTTCTGACTCCTCATCTTAGCGTTCGCAGGGAATGAGATCAAAAATAGAATTAGGACTCCTTTTGCTAGCATTGACTGTTGGTATCTTCGTAGTTCGATCCTTCGGGGGCGTAGATCCTGACAAACCACTCGAAGAGTATCCCCAGTCAGAGGGAATAATAGAGAGCGTAGAGAAACATCATCGGATCAAGATTGGGAGAAGATTCAGAAAAATAGAATACTACGAGCTGAGGTTGAAACTATCGAACGATAGTCGAGTCTATTTTTTTAGATCTCCGCATGAAATGGAGATAACGTGGTTGCTGGTGAGAATTCACAGAGGGAATTTAGCAGAAGTCAGTTATCAAGAGAGGATGGATGAAGAAATGCACCGAATTATGAATCTCTTGTACAATGGCAGCACACCCATTGCATTTGATAGCGTCGTTAGAGAGGCGAGAAAAAAGGACAGGATTTTGTGGTTTGTCTCTGTGTTCACTGGGCTCGCTGGAGTCATCCTTGTAGGAATTGGCATTGAGGATAAACACAATGCGAAGCAAACAGTGGTAGATAAGGTCGGCTAACAGTTGCCTCCACACCTCGACGTTCGGAGTTTGAAATATTGCGCTTTGCGGTCACAGTGATATGAAGATGGAAACTAGATTCAAACCCAGGAAGGCAATGATGGAGCGTTTCCGTATACTTTTTGGCATGGTCGCGCTTGCCCAATTCGCTCATTCCGAAACGGTAACTTGGACGACTCTCGCTGGCGATTCGGTCGAAGCGAGCATCGTTGGATTCTACGGCCAGTTCATATTCTTGGAGGAGGGAAAGAAACGAGCACGTGTAAACGTTCCCTACGCGGCCCTTGATGAGAAGAGTAAGATCCTAGCAGTTCAGTGGCTGCGGAACCACGTCGCCGAGTCGGAGGCCGTTGGCCCTGTAGAACAATCCGATTCTCCTCTCTCAAAGTACCTGGCCTACAATTTGGTGACGTACGATAATGGAAAACTCGTGCCTTTCGATTTCGCGTCCAGGGCGGATCCCGAGTTCTACGCGTTTTACTTTTCGGCTCGATGGTGTGGCCCTTGTCGAAAATTTACTCCGAGACTGGTAGCGTTCTACGAAGCTATGAAACTCATTGGTCACGACAATTTCGAGCTGATCTTCGTTAGTTCCGACAGCGGGACGGGGGAGATGAAGAAGTACATGCACGAAGACGAAATGCCGTGGCCCGCTATCAAGTTCGGGAAAAAGAGCAACAAGTTGATCAGTCGAATGAAAGGAAGCGGAATACCCTGTCTGGTTGTGACAGACCGATATGGGCGCATACTCGCTCACAGTTACCGAGGGAGCGAGTACCTCGGGCCGGAGAAGCCTAAAGAAGCGCTTCGCAGCTTTCTCAGCTACTCAGAGAAATTCAGAATGGATGGTTTCTTACCCAACGTAGGAAACTAACCTCTCGAGCGTTCTCATTGGTTAATGAAATCTCTAAAGAAGAATACGATTCTCAAGGGTGTCACTGTGATGAGGTCTGTTGTTTCACTATTTGCGGCGGCGCTTGCTTTGCCAACGTGTTTGGGGGCCTCGAGTGGCTCTGGCTTGAGGGAGCAAATGGTTGAAGCTCTGGATCTGTACGGGAGCGTGTCGCGGTATGAGGCTCGCGGCGTGATCACGATCATTCGGAGGGGGCCGGATGTTTATGTTCAAGGCGGTAGGGTTCCGGGTCCGCCGGTGATCCGGAATCGGGAGTTTCATTTCCAATTCGAGCGGGGAAGGAGCGTGCGGTTGCGGCTCTACCAGATGGTGGACAAGGACAAGGCGCCGTTCAAAGTAGAGCCGACTCACGAAGTGCTGACTCAACCTTCAGGCACTTATTCCTATGTTGCGAACGGCAAACTCGTTCGCGAATCGGAGTCGCTCCGAGAAATCGCTTTGTCTTGTTCCAGCGAGGACAAGTGGTTGTTCGGATTCTTGGTGGATGTCCTGCATCCTGAAAATCACTACAAATTCTTAGAAAGCCGTCTCCGAGGTTCAGGCAAACGAACCATCGGTAAATACAAGACTCAAGGAATCCACCTAGCGTCTACGTCCCGGAAACGCATTTGGATCGAACCGACAAGCGACACCATCGCTCGCGTGCTCTACCTGCAAAACAAGCAATCCCTGAAAGGCGAAATCGCTCAGCTTGAAGCGAAGCTCGAACGCTTGGGTGACAACGAACTCGCCAGGGGGAACAACATTGCTCTCGAAATCGACGCCTTGGCAGATCCGCATGGATTCAATCCGACTTTCATCTACGAATTGTCTACACAGACGTTTGACTGAGGTTAGGTTGGTACGAGTTAACCGCAGAGGACGCCGAGATCGCGGAGGGGTCTTTGAAAAGGCTCTGCGTACTCAGTGTCCTCTGCGGTTTATGTCTGTTGATCCTCCGGTTAAACCGTTTGCCTGTCATTTCGAAATGGGGTACTTATTCATTAAAAAATCGAATAAATTAAGTGTATCCATTTAGTTGATCTTGAATTTTTTCGGAAGTCTGGGATGCTCCCTGAAATTCATAGAATAACTTGTTCGAGCAAAAACACATGGAAGAAAAGAAAAATCCAAAAAACGCTCTCCTCGTACGTGTGGTATTAGTGCCGACTCTATTTTGCGCTTTCTTGTCCTTAATGGCTATGTTCCAAGGGGATTCAGCCATGCCTGCTTTTTTCTCATTTTTACCTATATGCTTCTTGTTGATGGGTTTGAATCTTTTCGGCTTGTCCAAAAAGATCATCGAACTTGAGAAAAAACTGGAATCGAAAGGGCAAGAGGGAGCTTCGCCGCGAGATTAAACACAGTTCTGATGGATCCGGATGGATTTAATCTGACTTTATCTACGAATTCGCGACGCAAGCGTTTGACTGAGCTTAGGTTGAGTGAACTAACCGCAGAGGACGCAGAGATCGCGGAGGGGTTTTCTCTGGGATGATGCCGGACAAGACTCGACCACGAAACTAGATGAAGTGACCTTAATCTAGCTTGAAAAGCTTCTTATCTCTGGAATTATATGACAACGTAGTCAGAGTAACTTGTTCGCCAAAAAGTGATATGATAATCCATACTAAATTGATGGTCTTCTTTTCACTGGCGGTGTTTGGCATGTTGCCTCTGTTTGCGGAAACTCATGTAGACCGTCGTGAAATCGTCATATATGGCTACAAGGAAGGTGTGGCGTTGACGCTCGACGTGTATTTTCCGTCCGATGCGAACGGCAAGGGCGCAATATGGGTCGTCAGCCGCAGTGGACGATCTTCACGTGACGCGATCGACGGGCAGATGTTTGGTCCGCTCCTGGCGCGAGGGTACACCGTATTTGCCGTTGTTCATGGAAGCGCTCCGCGCTTCAATATCGAAGACATGACCTCGGATATACGCCTCGCCGTGGGGTACGTTTCCGCCAATGCGGAGAGTTTCAACATCGAGAGCGGTCGGATAGCGATCGCAGGCGCATCCGCGGGTGGCACTCTCGCCCTGCTTGCGGGGCTTTCGGATGAGAAGACCAACCGTGGGAATACAAAGTCTGCTGTTGCGGCAATCGCTTGCTTTTTTAGCCCCACGGATTGGTTGAGCTTCGGCTCGGATGGCGAGAGCGTCATTGAGCTTCAGCGAAAACGCGCGGGCTTCGTAGATCCTGCTTTTATTTTCCACGATTATGATAAGTCAACTGACCGGTACGTTGATATCGGAAACGTGGATCGCTGGAACGAGAAGCTAAAAGAATTCTCACCTGTCACGCATGTCAGTACCGGGGATCCGCCGACCCTAATCATACATGGTGACGCTGACCGGGCGATTCCATTTCGGCAAGCCGAAGTCCTTAACAAGGAGCTAGCAATTAAAGGCGTGAAAACTCGACTTGTCCGCAAAGAGAATAAAGGACACGGCTGGACTGATTGGAAGAACGACATCGAATTGGTTGCAGATTGGTTTGACGCCCACTTGTAGCGAAAGTGAACCAGGCGATTCACTCAGCTCGGGCAACTGCGTCGCCTTCGTGAGTGAGCTCATTGTTTTAGAAAATTATGAATATCTTTATCATTGGTGGGACAGGTCTAATGGGCCCCTCTCTTGTTCGCGAACTTGAAGAGGAGGGACACTGTGCCACGTGCTACAATCGGCGTGGCGTTCATCCGCGGGGCGGTGATTCCGTCAAGGGAGATCGAAATGATGACAAATCGCTTCGGAGCGCGATTCGAGACCTCAATCCCGATGTTGTCATTGATATGATCCCCTATACTGAGGAGCAGGCTATCGCTTTGGGACGAATTCTGAATGAGAGTAGTAGCCGTCTAATTGCGTGCTCGAGCGTGGATGTCTATCGAGCATACAATATCATACATCGTTTGGAGGATCCGCCTTATCAGCCTTGCCCGATTAAAGAGTCGGACGAGTTGCGCTCGACCTTGGGCGCTGATGGGAAGGAGTATGATAAGCTAAATGTAGAGCGACAGTATTTATCGCTAGACAACGATGTCACCATTTTTCGATTACCCGCAATCTATGGGTGGCCAGATCAGCGACGGGTCAAATCGTACGTTGATCAGATCAAGAAGGCGGGTGTAGTCAAAATGCATCCTGATGAAGCGCAGTGGCGCTGTTCAAGAGCGCTGAATGAAAACTGCGCCTATGCCATATCGCTTGGATTGGATCAATCCGGCAAGTCAGTCTACAATGTCGGTGAGCGTTACAGTTTTACCGAGGCCGAGTGGTGTCGAAAAACAGGCGAAATCTTGGGTTGGGACGGCAAGATCGAATTGGACGAGAACTTGGATTGCGGCGGAGACGCAAAACAAGACTGGATAGTCGAAACTCAATTGATTCGAGACGATTTGGGCTATCATGAGAAGTATGATTGCGACGAGGGCCTTCGTAAGAGTGTCGCCAAATACATCGAGTCAGAACAATTCACTTCAGTTGACACAAGCGAGCCCTGTGGCTGAACGCGGCGTTCTTAAACCAGTGAACTTATCCCAAAGGTAACGATATAGCTCTCGAGATCGATGCACCGATGGATCCTCATGGATTTAATCTGACTTTCATCTACGAATTCGCGACGCAGACTCTTAACTGAGCTTAGGTGGATTGAATTAACCGCAGGGTACGCGGAGATCGCGGAGTGCTCTTAGGTACTTCAAGGGCAGGGGGATATCCGTTTTCTTCATATCAAACTATTTAGGATGATATTGAATTGGTTGTAACCGTTAAATTAAGTGAAATCATCTAAATCAAGCTTGATAAAATTCTATTCGCCGGGATGATATGACAACGTCGATTAAGCAACTTGTTCGACTCTAGATTAAAACTACTCAATAAAATATCAATAAAATGGCAGACAACTCGACAATCGTTCCAGCAACTGAACCGCTTGCGCACGCACTTGACCTATTCTGTTTTCACGGACGTCCTCAGAATCGCGACACTCAGCGCCCCGTTAGTATCGTCGTGAATCACGGGTATGCAGTAGGTTTTAGTCCTTCTCGACTGCAACCTGTTTGGGCAGCATATCGCGTGAGTGCCGCTAAGCGCGATGTCGATTACGAACGTCCTCACTTGTTCTATGATGATCCCCGAATTCCTGAAGAGTGGCGAATTACAGATTGGACGTTCGGTAGGATTGGCTCAACTTCATACGATCGGGGGCACATGGTGCCCAACTTTGCCGTGAACACTCAATTTGGACGGCTCGCCCAAATGGAAACTTTCTTCATGACAAACATATGCCCTCAACGAGCAGAGCAAAACCAAGGTATTTGGATGAGACTTGAGAAAATCATTGTAAGTCAGTGGGCCCCTGAGTGGGAGCATATTTGGGTGATTACAGGTCCTATATTCGGGTCTCGACCACGGAAACTGAAACGACCAAACGGTTTGGAGGTTCCTGTTCCTAAGGGGTTTTATGTCATTCTCACTGATCCACTGAGATGGCCCTATGACGATCCGAAGAATGTAAGATTCTTAGCGTTGAACATTCCGCAGTCAGCTGGTTCTGGGTATCCTGATAATGATATGATTACTACTGTTGCTGAGATCGAGAAGGCCACTAAGCTTCGCTTTTTTCCTTACCTGTCTGCAAGAGAGAAAAAGGTTGTTGCTAGGCAGACATCGAAAATAATGTGGAACTACCGAGAGCTGTAGCCATGAAACTCAGCAGGTCTAACGATTTAGTCGTGGCAATGCTTGTTGCTCTCTATTCCATTTTCATTGCCATACTTTGACATTTGACGAATCAAAATTTGAGCCATGAGAATTCTGACCCTTTTCGACCCTCTTTGGGAATTCTTCTTCAGAAAAAGCATTAAAGACTTAAAAGAAGCCCAAGCTTTCATGGAGTCTCGGCAAGAGGCGATGGGGCAGGTCGATGAGCACGATAAGAAGGAGTACGGTCCTCTGTACGATATGGGGATAATCGACGGAAAGAGTTCAGCATTACTAACGCACATATCTGTAATGCTGGTCGTTCTTACCTTTTTGCTAGGCAGCGACAGTCAGCATTTTCAAATCGCACTCAAAATAGAGTTAGTAGTCTACGCAATTCTGGCGACCCTTCTTCTAAGAGCAGTCGACATTATGGGACCGCCCTATCAATGGAGTGATGGTAATATCGACTGGCTGAAGGAAGCGGCATTGCGGCGAGTGATTTACCAGTCCGTGCTTAGGCTTGTTTGGATTCTCACTATAGCGCTAGTGCTTATCTTCGTCTTGGACTTTTGTTTTCCATCGGGAATCTGGAGTCCTTCGCAACCGACTCTGTCGTCACCAACCCAATAAATAGCGAACCAGACTCTTGAGTCAACGAGCACCGACCCTCCTGTCGCCTCAGCTCTGAGGTTGGTAGAATTTATATCCAAATGGAAAACAACTTAAAAGTGTGCCTCTTTAATAGCTTTACCCCTGAATTGTTGAAGCTCTTCGCAGAGCACAAAGTAAGACAGATCGAAAGGAGAGATTTGCCGCAAGTGGCTATGGGTGCTCCGATTATCGTAGAGGTCATTAAAGAAGGTGGTTGGATTGGAGGGCTGGCCTTAGTGTTGATGACTTGGTTGCGCAATGCGAGATTTAGGAAAGTTAAGATTACAAAGAAGAATGGCAAAGTTGAGGAGATCGAAGTTCGAGGATACAAAGTCGACGACGTGGAACGAATAATAGAAGAAGCAGATAGGATTGATATTATAGAAATAAGCCAATCCCAACCAAGAGAGCGATACGATTCCGAGTAGCCGCTCCGCGGATACTCCTCTTGCCTACGCTAGGCGTTAGATGAATAAAAGGAGCGAAGTTTTAGGCTGGTATCCAAAAAGAGTTATCAGGGCATTCGACGAAGAGCGATATGCTCTAGATTTGATCGATCACGGAAAATTCCGGCTCGGTGCTAATACATTTTATAGGAAGATTGAGTCCGCAACCAAGAAAGACGGAAATGAAGGAACTGGAAAATTCAGATACTTAGGGACGCGAAGGGTTCGGATTGAGAGCCTCGATCCCAATGTTCCAACTAGTTGGAGTGAAGAAGAAGGAGAGTTCGAGGTGACGATAGGGCATGGTTCTCCTGTCTATTTGCTTTGCTGCACATTGTCCCCAAATACCACTCTTATTGAGAAGCGGTTTGGGAAGAACAAGGTTGAAATACAGAATCCTAGAAGGCTGGCGGAACTTATCGAAGATTACTTTCAATCTAAATCGATGGCTTTTTATGTTCTGGGGAAAAAGGTGGCGTACGATCGAGATGAACTGTTTGTTCGAGATCCAGGCCCATTGGAGTCAGCAGAACTAGCTTACACACAAAAGAGCCCAAGATTTATTGACGATGAAGAGTTTAGATACTGTGCTCTTTCAAAGGGACCAGCGAATCTATGGCTGAACAACCCTCCCGATCATATATATATAGATCTAAATCAGACTCTTTCCGCTATATGCAAATTAGTGAAGGATTGAATTCGAACAAGACAGTTGAGGAGGTCGGTACCTCAACTTGAAGGTTGCCAGATGAAATGAAAACCTGTGCACTTTGCCTCGAAGAACGAAAGCTCTGTAAATCACACGTAGTTCCTGACTTCATATTCAAACGCCTGAAAGAAATGGATGGGTGTTTTCACGTGTATCGCGAGTCAGCGAGAGGATTCAAGACTTTTGGGCGCACGTTTACCCAGAAGTTACTTTGTTCGGATTGCGAAAACCTCTTCTCAAAGTGGGAATCCTATGCAAGCTTGTTTTTCGGTGACAAAATCCAACTCTCGGGTAAAAAACGCGGTAGCCACCTAGAGTTAGGAGGTGCTGATTACAAAAAGCTAAAGCTATTCTACATGTCTTTACTTTGGCGCTTTGCCATTACCACAAACCCCTGGATGCAAAGCCATGATCTGGGTCCACACAAAGAAAGACTTAGAGAACTCTTGATTGCTGAGGATCCCGCCGAGCCGTGGCGCTACGGTTGTACTTTGATGGCGGTACTAGCCAACAATCAGCATGTGCCGGACTTAATTGTGCCACCTTCAAAAGTAAGAGTTGATGGACATTGGTGTACGCGATTAGTGGTTGGTGGATTTATTCTGGTTTATTTGGTTAGCAGTCATCCGCCAAATGCTCACCGTCAGAGCATGTTCTTGCAGAGGAACGGTACTTTTCTCTTCTCCAGGCATGAGTTGTTCGACGTTCCGTTTCTCGCAGAAATAGTACATTCAGCAGTGAAACATGAAAATGAAAGGGCAGACTAAACCAGCAGTGCGTGTAACCCGTATTTTTCACAACGTGACAGACACTTTTGAATGACGTTAGTGTGTGCTAAAAATCATCATTCACTGCTTGTGGTCGATCGGATTAGCGAATTCATCCAAACAACTGACAATCCGGCAAACGTCCTTCGCTATCAGTTTGCCGAACATCCCCACCGCTAGGGGATCTATCGCGTTGTCCAATGGATCCAACTCGTAGGCCAGTTCCAACATCTTTGCGTGGGCGTATATTCGATCCACACAGTCGTCTACTCTGTCCTTAACGCAGGCGTATCGCCGAGACGCCTTTTTGGTCACTCCCTTTATTTTCATGTCAGATAAATGGTATGACATCAGATTTTTGTGATATTCAATATGAAGTCAAATTAAAACTATGAGATCATCAATTTTAGACCTGATGCAGGCTGACAATCCATTTGATCTCATTAGTTTGCTATGAGATCAGTTGGGGCATGGAATTGACACCAGAGCTATGCAGGGCGGCTCGAGCCTACTACGGATGGTCTCAGGATGAACTGGCTGAAAAAGCGGGTGTAGGCATCAGCACACTCCGCGACTTTGAACGAGGCGTCCGCTCGCCAATCAAACAAAACCTGTTGGCCTTAGAGCGAGCCCTAGCGAGCGCCGGGACAGATTTGGAAGTCCTGAAGAAGGCGTTTTCGAACTGACTACGCAATCGAGTGTCACCGATCGTATCTAGTAATTTGTTACAGTCGTTCCGAGACTTCCAATAGGCAGCTAGGGTGTATGAGTTCGATGAGATGTAATTGTTTTTTAACCACGAATTTCACGAAATAAACGAAACCCTCTTTCTCGAGACATGTTTTCGAGTTCGTTCGTGAATTTCGTGGTTGAACCCCCCAGATTTTTGATACGTTTAAGTTAGTCCATGTCGAACATCCAACCCAAGCCAACCCCTGAACGCCGCAATGCGTTCACCCGTTTTCTCGATACCGTCGAATGGTTGGGCAATTTTTTGCCGCATCCGGTGACACTGTTTGCGGTTTTGGCGGTCGGTATTGTGCTCTTATCGGGGGTTTTCGGTTGGATGGGGATCGCGGTTGAGGATCCGAGACCGGCTGGGGCTCGCGGCGTGGCGGAAGACGGGATGCTCCGCGTGGTGAGTCTTTTGAATGGCGACGGCGTTCGCATGATCTTCACCAATCTCGTGACGAACTTTACGGGTTTCGCGCCGCTGGGCGTTGTGCTGGTTTCTATGTTGGGTGTCGGGGTCGCGGAACGTTCCGGGCTTCTGTCGGCGGCGATTCGCGGAATGGTCTTGTCGGCGCCGCGCCACTTGGTGACGGTTGCCATCGTTTTTGCCGGCATCGTTTCGAACACGGCGTCAGAACTCGGCTACGTGGTTCTGGTCCCGCTTGCGGGGGCCATTTTCTATGCGCTGGATCGTCATCCGTTGGCAGGGATGGCGGCCGCCTTCGCGGGCGTCTCGGGCGGGTACAGCGCCAATATTCTGATTGGGACAGTGGATCCTCTTTTGTCCGGTATTACGCAGGAAGCGGCGCGCCTAATTGATCCTGACTACGTCGTGGTGGCGACTGCTAATTGGTATTTCATGGTCGCGTCGACGTTTGTGATCACGGCTGTGGGCACGCTCGTGAGCATTTTCATCGTCGAACCGAAGCTGGGCAAATACGACACCTCTCGGGCCGATCCGAACATCCTCGACTCGCGCACGATGCAGCGGCTTTCCGGCGATGAGAAAAAGGGGCTGTCGTGGGCTTTGATCGCGGTCATCGGAGTGCTGGGCGTGATGGCCCTGACCTTGATTCCGGAGTGGGGCGTCTTGCGCAATCCTGAGACGGGCGACCGGATCAACGCGCCGTTCTTCCGCGGATTCGCCGTGTGGATCCTCATCTTCTTTGTCGTAACGGGTTACGCTTATGGCCGGGCGGTGGGCACGATGCGGACCGATCGCGATGTCATCGACGCAATGGCCACGGCTTTGGCCTCCTTGGGGCTCTATATGGTGCTGGCGTTTTTCGCCGCGCAGTTCGTGGCCTTTTTCGGCTGGACGAATCTGGGCGCGATCACCGCGGTCACCGGCGCGGAGTTTCTTCAAAACACCGGCATGACGGGCCCGATGGTCTTTCTCTTCTTCATCCTGATGTGCGCCGTCATCAATCTTTCGCTGGGTTCGGCGTCGGCGCAGTGGGCGGTAACGGCGCCGATTTTCGTGCCGATGCTGATGCTCATTGGATACGCGCCGGAAGCGATTCAGGCCGCCTATCGGATTGGGGATTCCACCACGAACATCATCACGCCCATGATGAGCTATTTCGGGCTTATTCTCGCTTGGGCGACACGCTACGACAAGAATCTGGGCGTCGGAACGATGATCGCGATCATGCTGCCCTATACGATCTTCTTTTTGATTACGTGGAGCGCGTTTTTTGTTTTGTGGACCTTCGTTCTGGATTTGCCGGTCGGACCGGGGTCGCCGACTTATTATAGTCCGTGATGGGGTTTCGCCCACGAAGTTCACGAAGGGACACGAACGCATCGATTGGATGGGGAAGTTTCGTTGATTTCGTGAAATTCGTGGTTAAAAAATAATGACGTTTTATAGCTGGCAGATTCAGTGTCATTCGTGATAGACAGCGTTCCGCTTGAACAAGTCAGTTGCGCGAACTGGCGCGCAGTTTCACGGTGTGCCATTCCTCATTAATTTGTTGGAAGAGAAATGAACGAAGTAACTAGGCACATTTTAGCCTTTATTGCAGGAGCCATATTGACTCCCCTTCTGATGGGCTTCTTCGCCCGACTCTTCCCCATCCGTTCAACCCTAAAACGCGATTTTACAAACTACGAGCAACTGAAGAAAAGAAACAACTGGATAGATCTTGTTGGTTGCGGACTTTTCTTCGTCGCCATTTGGTCCGCTGTGCTCCTCTACATGACTGTTCTAGACGAGAACGATCCTTGGGGTATAGGGTTCGGATTCGGGATGTCTGTATTGGCCCCGGTACTTTGGAGTTCAGCTGTTACCCTCCCGAGTGGATTTTCAAGATTCAGAGAATTTTGGACCTTCTATGAGCAAAAATACAAAATTGGAGCGAAAGGAATAACCTTGATCTATACGCCACTATGCTTGCTCGGCATAGTCTCTTCAGTCGTATTGATAAGAAGATTTTTTTAATCACTGGCTGTATACAATCGGTTCTCGCTTCGCAGTTCCGATCGAAACACTTTAACATTCAATAGAATATGACACAACTCATAGTTACTGCAGGAATACCGTTGCTGGGAGCGGCCCTAGCGCTTGGATTTCCCCAACTCCTTACGAAAAAGAACCTAAGCGATCCCGAAAACGAGAAGTTCAAAAAAAGACTTTCGTTTGCGGGAATACTCCTACTTGTTGCAGCGATTCTGATATTGCTGTCCCAATTGGGCTCACTTGGAATTTCGAGAAATGCATTGAACGCATTGAAGCATGACTTCCTCCCCGAAGTTGTGGAAGGCATGAATGAGAGGATGCCCCAGAGAATAGACGAATATACCGTACTTGAGCGTGTTAGCTCCTCAGGAAACACATTGAGTTATCACTACACGGTAAGCGAGTTCAGCTCATTCGACCTGCAAAGAACGGAGTTCTCAAAAATCATGAGAGATAACGCTGTACAGAATTTCAAATCTAATCCCAAGACCAAGTTGTTTCAAGAAAAGGGGGTTTCGATCAGATTCGTGTATGAAGATCATGAATCCTCGCTTCTCGCAGATTTCACAATCTTACCAGAGGAATATAAATAGGTTTGAACCATCGCATTAAGGCGATCAGGGAAGGTTTCACCATTTCATACGGGGCGATAAACGGATGAATTTCGAAAAAGACAGAGCGAGGTGGTTGCTGGATAGCTATGTATGGTTGAATAAGGTCCTGCCTAAGAAAGAGAACTTCAGCTCGGGTTGGATTGCTTTGCCCAACAACGAGCATTTCCCCTTCAAGAATACGCTCGACCACGCTTATGCAGTCGCAGTTTTTCAGAGGATTATGGAATTCATGGAGATAACGGATTGGCCCTGCGAATTGCATAATGAATACGACGATGAAAAGGCCTTTATGGACGCCTATTCCTCCTCTGGAATTTTGGGAGAGACTCAAACATCAGGCGCGGCGGGCACCTTTCGCGTCGAGGAAGACAACACAGTGATTGTGACTTATTCCCATGAAAAACTGAAAGACCCTGTTTCATTGGCCGCCACACTCGCCCATGAACTTTGCCACTATCTTGTTGCAACGATTAAGGAAGAGCCTCCGACCGGTTGGGATGATTTAGAGTATCTCACGGATCTTACCGCGATAAAGGAAGGGTTCGGGATCTTCTTGAGCCGGTCGTCATTTCAATTTCAACAATGGGGCGACGCGCTTACAACAGGATGGGGGTATTCGAGGCAGGGATACCTTTCAGAATCCGAGATTTCGTTCGCATTGGCCCTGTATGCTAAACTCAATGACGTGGATGAAGATTCAATTGCGTCGAATCTGAAAGCCAATGCCCGAGAGTGCTTCTTTCTCGCTATGGACGACCTCGCTGAACTCGACGACTGGGTCGGACAATTAAAAGAGTCTAACCAGGTAGGAGAGGGGGATTCAGACAGCTAGCGCTGGCGATCATCTCTCGCTTTGATGGAGCGTCGAGAAGCAAATTTGAGGTGGGGTAGATTTCAATTTCCGACCTGAATAAACGCGCCGGGACGTCGCGTTCCACCTTATGATCACAGTAGGGAAAGGTGGAACCCGACGTCCCGGCGGGTTTAAGTCGAGGTATATGCGCCAATCGGGACCGTGCCGAAAAAGGGGTGCCTGCTCTGGGCCAGTGAAGATTGGGTTGTGAGTTGGTAGATCCAGGATCCTACGTGATAAACTGTGAATCGATCGAACAAATCGGTTGCGCGAACTACCAATCTAGCTAGGCTACCCATCATTCCACAGCTTGACGTTGCGTGTTGAATACATACTAGTTTGCCAATGAAAAGAGCCCCTTACATTGTTCGTTTTCTTAATACCTATGGTCCGGTTTTTCAGACGGTTAGTCTGATTCTCGTCGTCGTCGCGCTCTTGTACAGCCATCGGGAAACCAGCCTTCTCAAAGCGCAATTGGAGGACGGCCGCACCGCCAACAAGCGAGCCTACACCTTCGACCTGCTCAGCGATCTTTCCGAGAACAGCGCCATCGCGGATGCGAACTACGCGATGGTTCGGTTGATCAACGCCGGGGTTCGCGTCGGGGTCGATGAATCGGGCAACCCGCGGATCTCGAATACGGACGAATTGAGCGATTTGCCGGGCGGCCCGCCGGTACTGGACGACCGCAACTTGGTGGCTCTGCTGAATTTCTATGAGCTCATCGCCACGGCCTACGCGCACGGCGCGATCGACCACGATTTGCTTCTCGAGGTTCGGGGCGGTCCGATGAGGCGCGCCCATGAGCTTTGCTCCGAGTATATCGAAGAGAAACGGAAGATTCTCGATGCGCCGTTTCTTTACAGCAACTTTTCGGCGTTGGTCGAGGAGATTGAGAGGAGTCCGGATAGGCGGTAGGGCCGGCGCTTGCGCCGTGCCGCGATTGCAACTCGTCGAAGGATCCTCATACGCGGCGCGGCGCAAGCGCCGGCCCTACGAGAGACCAGTCGCTTAAACCACTTCCCAGCCTGGGCGGACGGGTTCGTTGATGAACTCGTCGGCTTCGGGCAGTCCGATCGCTTTCATGTTTTTCGCGTCCCAGTGGATCTTGGCGCCGCCCATGCGAACCGACAGCACTCCGAGGAGGGCGATTTCGGTGAGGCGGGATGCGTATTCAAAGTTTGAACTCGCCGCGGGTCCGCCCTTGATGGCGTCGATCCAGTCGCGGTGGTGTCCGCCGACGCGTCGAATTGTCTTCTTGGGGCGTTTGATCGAGCTTCTCAATTCTTGCGGGAAGATGCGTGGGCTTCCGCCGGCGCCGTCGCATTGAATGGTGCCTTTCGCCCCTTCGAAGAGGAGTCCGCGATTGGACAGCGCGAAATTGTCGGGGAAGGTCTCGTGGTGGTCCGGGCGTCCGGAGCCGGCGTACCAAGTGATCTTCATTTCCTTCTGCTTGCCCTTCTTTTTGAAGTCGAAGTAGCCGAGTTCGCCGTACGGGGCGATTTCCTCGTTGCTTTGGCCGATTGGGTAGATTTGGACAGTTTCGGGCTCGGCGAGATCGTAAGCCCAAACGGTTGCATCCATATCGTGGCAGGCGAAGTCGCCAATCGCTCCGCAGCCGAAGCGCCAGAAGTCGCGCCAGGTCACGGGCGTGTAGTCCTTGTGGTAGGGGATGTCCTCGCGCGGCCCGAGCCAGAGATCCCAATCGAAGTCGACCTGCGGGACGGAGGTGCCCAGTGGCAGGCCGGTGAGGCCTTTGGTCCAGCGGGTCGCGTGGCACCACGAATGGGCTTGGGTGACCTTGCCGATGGCGTTGGCGCGGGGGGGTTCGACGACTTGCCGGATTCCTTCGGAGCTGTGGCCCATGTTGCCCATTTGGGTGGCGACGCCGGTTTCCTTGGCGATTTCGGCGAGCTTGCGATTCTCCCACAAGTTGTGGGCCATTGGCTTCTCGACGTAGACATGCTTACCGGCACGCATCGAGTTGGCGGCGACGAAGGCGTGGGTGTGGTCGGGAGTGGCGCAGAGGATGGCGTCGAGGGCGCTCTCCTTTTCGAGCATTTCGCGGAAGTCGATGTATTCGCCGACTTTGAAGTTGGGCGTCTTTTCCTCGTAGTGCTCTTCGATGATGTCCTTGACGGGGCCGCGTCCGGCGATCGCTTTGTAGTAGAAGGAGTTTAGGTCCCAGTATTCGGCGGGGTCGGCGATTGCGGTGACTTGGACGTCGTCGAGCTTGAGGAGCTGGAGGGTGTTGTGTCGGCCTTGTCCGCCCACGCCGACGATTCCGACGTTCACCTTGTCGCTCGGGGCGACGAAATTCGCGCCGCCGAGAACGTGGCGGGGAATGATAGTGGGGAATGAAAGGGCGACTGAAGCTTTCGCGGCGGTCGAGACAAAGGATCTACGAGATGTCGACATAAGGGGTTCGGTTGTGTGGGCGGCGCGTGCGATCGACTATTGAAAATTGGTTCGAGCGTCACGCGCGTCGTGTAAATCCATTCAAAACTGTGCTGTTCTCAAGTCCAGAATCGAAGGTCCTCTTACTTAAGAAGTAACAGTTACTAAACCGGATTCGGGGAAAGGGCTTCGTTCTTTTTCACCGCTTGACTGAGGTTGAAATGAGTTCATGATCCGATACAGCGGTTTCTGCTCGTTCCGACCGCTTCAAATCCCCTATGCCCCAAAAAGACGAATACGATGTCTGTGTCATTGGCACGGGCGCTGGCGGCGGCGTCATGATTCAAGAATTGACCGCGGCTGGGTTCAAAGTGGTGGCGCTCGAGCGCGGGCCGAAATTGGAACTGACCGATTTTCTCAGCGACGACGAGCTGTCCGTTTCGATTCGTGACGAACTGTTCTCTCCCGGGCAGCTGGAAACGTGGCGACCGGATGCGTCCGCTTCGACGATTCAGGGGAAGATCAATGGAATCGCGTTCTGCGTAGGCGGTACGATAACGCACTGGGCGGGCTGGACGTGGCGGTTTCGGCCGGACGATTTTCGCGTGTTGTCGACGGAAGGGTCCGTAGCGGGAGCCAGTCTAGCGGATTGGCCGGTGGACTACGAAGAGATGGAGCCTTGGTACGAGCGGGCGGAATGGGATTTTGGCGTTTCTGGCGACGCGGGCTCGAATCCATTCGAAGGGCCGCGCAGCAAGGGTTACCCGAATCCGGCTCATCCGATCCGGGAGACGGGCAAGTACATTTCGAAAGGAATCCGGGAACTCGGGCATACGCCGTTTCCGGTTCCGCTCAGCATCAACTCCCAGCCCTATGGCGGTCGTCCCGGCTGCGTGTACGGAGGGGCCTGCGGCGGCTATGGCTGCCCGATTCATGCGAAGGCGAGCACCTACGCGATTCACTTGCCGCGGGCCACGGCTACAGGAAATCTAGACCTTCGCTCGGATGCGCGGGTGTTCGAGATCGTCGTCGGCAAAGATGGACGGGCGAGTGGGGCGCGCTATTTCGACGCGGCGGGTAAGGAGCAGGAAGTTAAGGCCCGCCAGGTGGTGGTTTCCGCCGGTTCGATTGGCTCGCCCCATTTGCTGCAAATGTCGCAGTCGAACTTGTTTCCCGACGGTTTGGCGAATTCAAGTGGCCAGGTGGGACGCAATCTCACGTATCACCACTTTCCCATTACATTGTCGACGGTCGACGCTCCGGTGTATCCGTTTACCGGAGTGGAGGCGGGAGTCGCGATGGACGATTTTCATCCGAGCGACTCGAGCCGTGGATTTATTCGAGGCGGCGTGATTACCGACGGCAATTTCTTCGTCAAGCAGCCGCTCGTGTACGGCTTGGCCGGTATCGCCGGGCATCCGGGGCTGAAGCGGAGATGGGGCAGCGATTTGAAGCGGGCCTTGCGCGATTTCCCCAACACGATTCAGCTTTCGGCGATTTTGGAGGACCTGCCGATGGAGTCGAATCGGGTGGAGATCGACTCGGAAGTGAAAGACGATCTCGGGCTTCCGGTTCCCCGCATCACGCATCGGCAGCATCCGAATGACCTGGCGATGTTTCAGTGGTACGAAAAGCGGATGTTTGAAATCGCCGAGGCCTCGGGCGGAAAGAACACCTGGGCTCCGGAAAGCGTTTATCGACTGAAGGACGAAACGTCGGCGATGCAGGGCAGCGTGCACATTCATGGCAGTTGTCGCATGGGCGACGACGCGTCGAAGTCCGTAGTGGATCGCTGGTGCCGGAGTCACGACGTGCCGAATCTGTGGATGGTGGACGGAAGCGTTTTCCCGACTTCAGGCGGGTACAATCCCACGCTGACGATATTGGCCAACGCGTATCGAGTCGCCAACTACTTCGTGGAAGAAGGCAAGAAAGGAGCTATCTAGAGTACAACCGATGGCAAAGGAAATAGGCAATTCAACAGAATTATCCCGTCGCCAGTTCGTTGCTCAGAGCGCGATCTATGGGGGAACGTTTTTGGCGATGATCAATCTGCCGCGTCCGTTGGCCGTGGCGGCGTCGCATGAAAGCGATTCACCGGTCACGTTCAACCCCGATCAATGGCGAACGGTCGAAGCGATTACTGGGCGGATTATTCCCGCCGACCACGAGCCGGGGGCGATCGAGGCGAACTGCGTCAACTTTATTGATAAAGCGCTCGCTCATGAGGACGCGTCCCAGAAACCTCAATACAACTCGGGTTTGCAGGGTGTCAACGCGGCGTCGCAGGCCCAGTATGGCAAGGCGTTTGCGGACTTGGACGAATCCGATCAAGACACTTTGCTCGCGGCGATGGAGTCCGGTTCCGTCGAGGGTTGGCCGGAGGCCGCGGGGGCGGCGGACGCGTTTTTCGAAACGATCCGAGCCCACACGATAATCGGATTTCTAGCGGACCCGAAATACGGGGGCAATCAGGACTACGCGGGCTGGAAGGTGATTGGCTACCCGGGCCCGAGTCACCACTCGGGTGGATACACACCGGAACAGCAGGTCGGCGATGCGCCAATTCATCCCATCTGGGAGCACGGCGAGCATTGATCGCACGTGTTGTGCGCAGTGATCGGGGGGTGACGAAAATAGATTATAGCTCTTCCAATTTGCGAATACGTGCCAACTAAAACCCGCCGGGACGTCGGGTTCCACCTTTAGCTACTTGAAATAGGTGGAACGCGACGTCCCGGCGCGTTTTCCAAGCAGCAAACCCGATTGATACGCAAAACTTCTTTGTCGCTCTACTCGATTGTGATCGAGAGCCATTCTTTTGAGCCGTCGAATACGAGTGACTGATCCGTTTCGCCGAGCAAAATGGTGACTGTATTCACTTGATTGGGAAAAATTTCGCGGAAGGTCTCGTTGCGGATTTTGAGTTTCTTTGGGAGAGCGCCTTCTCGTTCTTGAAACACGAGGAGGGAATCGCGTTCTACTTGAGCTCCGACAAGAGTGAGTGGCACGGGTTTTCCCGTTGCGGAATCGACGATCTGAAACGCGCTCTCGACGAGCAGGGCGATCCGAGCCTGGCCCTTTAGGGTGTCGACGGAATCTTCTGGATCCGCGCTGCTTTGTTTCAGCGCGTATTCGGCGTCGTGCATGTGAATGCGATGGACGATCTCGATGGCGTTGGTGTTCGGATTTGCCTCGATCGTTGTCAGGCTCGCCGGAGTCCTGTGGGCGAATGCGGTTGAACTTGCCAGCAACAGTGCCGCGCAAAGAATGAATGGCGACGACTTCATTGTTTGGATACGAACCAGTCGACAGTGGCGTTCAATGCCAGCGTTTCGTTTTGGTCGTGGATTTGCACAGGGATCGAAAGCAGCGCTCGGCCTCGACTTGCGAGCGTTTCGAGGAACGGTTCGCTGGCGTCGCCGGGCAAGTGGTAGCTGGAGTAGATCGCTCCCTGGGCGGGCTTTACGAATTTTGACTCGAGGCGCCGCACGACAGGGATAAGCGGGAAGTCGACTTCCCGGGTCAAATCGACCAAACACTGGCCGCTGGTCGCTTCGGCCAACGCCAGCAAGGCGCTGGCGTGAACGGTGCCGAGGTGATTCGTGTATTTCGGGTCTTCGGGCAAGACGAGGGTGTAACGCTCGTCGTCCGAGTATTGGATACCGATCAAGGCGTTGAATGGGAGATCGGGAATGCGCATGATGAGCGATCTACTCGTCCGCTTGCTTCAGGGGGACTTCCTTGTCCGACTCGCCTTCGCCTCCTTTGTTCTCACGCAGTTTGGTGAGCATGTCAGCCATCATGTCTTTGGAATTGTCTTTGCTCTTGTACAATTCGAGACGAGACCGCTGGATCCGCGGCGGGAAGAAGTTGTTGGAGTAGTCCGAGTCGGCGGTTTCGTGACGGGGATCGAGCTCGATAGAAGCCATCGCTTGGTCGCGTATTAGCATTTTGGTGACTTCTTTGATGTTGTAGCGCCAGATCTCGGCGGGAATCATGATGAACTCCTCGGATTCGTCGGCGTTGACGATGTTCAACGGCAATGGAGTGGCGAGTCCACCGATGTTCTTGAAGTCGATGAAGTAGATGTACTTGTTCTCCTCAAGAGCGCGTTCCAGCGTTTCGCGTTCCCAGTCTTCCAGTCCCTCCAGAGTGCTGGTGTATTTGTTGCGGTCTTTATTGGTGACAGTGAACGGATCGTTTTCGTTGTAGAAGTCGCTGAGCTCTGGTCGACGCTGCCGTCGCGTGGTCATGCCTTCTTCGCGGTTGCGAATCTGGGTGAGCGCTTCGGGATGTTTTTCGGCGTGGTCTTCGCGTTTGATGTCGAACTCGATATCCGGATCGAGCGTTGAGACTTGGTATTCGCGTACGTCGGTGACGGCTACGTCCACGTGGTCCGTGCTGTAGAACCAGCCGCGCCAGAACCAGTCGAGATCGATGCCGGACGCGTCTTCCATGGTGCGGAAGAAATCGGCGGGCGTGGGACGCTTGAATTTCCAGCGCTGCGAGTACTCGCGGAAGGCGTGGTCGAAGAGTTCGCGTCCCATTACGGTTTCGCGCAGTACCATGAGGGCGGCGGCCGGTTTGGTGTAGGCGTTGGGGCCGAACTGCAGGGCGGAGTCCGACTGGGTCATAATCGGCACTTGGTTTTGGGTGACCATGTATTTGGAAATTGAATCTAGTACGGGAGCGTTGCCGCGTTGGAAGAAATCCTCTTCCCATTCGAACTCGGCAACGCGTTGGAGGAAGCTGTTGATGCCTTCGTCCATCCAGGTCCATTGGCGCTCGTCGGAGTTGACAACCATGGGGAAGTAGATGTGGCCGATTTCGTGAATGATTACGAGAATGAGGGCGGACTTTGTGCTGCGGGAGTAGGTTTTTTCGGGAGTCTCTTCGTCGTCGGTTTCTTCTTCCGCCTCGTCTTCGTTGCTCGATTCGTCGTCCGATTCCTCGTCGTCTTTGTCGCTATCGCTTTTCCCTCCCTTTTTGTAGGGCTTGGGTCGATACCCGTTGAAGGTGATCATCGGGTATTCCATTCCTCCGCGCAGCCAGGTGTTCACCGATTGAGCGGTGGGATATGGGTAGTCGAAGGAGAGCCGCGAGTAGACTTCCATGGTATGCACCACGGCTTCCGTGGAATAGGTTCCCCAGATGGGCATGGCTTCGTTGGGATAGAAGGACATGGCCAGCACTTCGGGATGCTCGGCTCCTTCTTGGTGGTGGATCATGGCGTCCCAGATGAATTTACGGGAGCTACACCAGGCGAAGTCGCGCACGTTCTCCGCTTTGAACTTCCAGGTTTTCATTTCGCTGGAACCTTCGCTCTCGTTCTCGAGGGCTTCTTCGGGAGTGACGATGAAGACGGGCTTGTCCGCTTCGCGAGCCTCGTTCAATCGCTGGCGTTGTTCGCTGGTCAGCACGGCGGCGGGATTTCTAAGCTCTCCGGTAGCGGAGACGATGTGGTCGGCGGGAACGGTGATGGATACGTCGTAGTCGCCGAACTCCAGGGTGAATTCGCCGCGTCCGAGAAACTGTTTATGCTGCCAGCCAGCGTAGTCGGTGTAGGCGACGAGGCGCGGGAACCACTGGGCGATAAAGTAGATGTAGGTGTCGTTGTCGGTGAAGTGCTCGTATCCGTTGCGGCCGCCGATGCGATTGTTATCGATGATGTTGAAGGCCCAGGAAACGGAGAAGGTGTTGGTGTCGCCGGGCTTGAGCGCGGAAGGCAGGTCGATCCGCATCATTGTATCCACAATCGTATACGTGAGGTCGTTGCCTTGCTTGTCGGTGACGGAGAGGATTTCGTGGCCGTGCGGCAGATCTTCGTAGCTTTGGGCGCGAGCAAGATCGCTGTAGCTGACGGAGTCTCGTCCGGAAGTCTGGGTCAGTCGAGCGGTGGAATCGTTACGAAATCGGTTTTGGTCGAGCTGGAGCCAGATGTAGCGCAGCGTGTCGGGCGAGTTGTTGGTGTAGGTGATTGTCTCCGAAGCGGTGAGGCGGCGTTTGGTCTCGTCGAGGGTGACGTCGATCTTATAGTCGGCCCTTTGCTGCCAGTATTCAGCGCCGGGGGCGCCGGAGGCAGTCCGGTAGACATTCGGAGTGGGGAGGTCGACGTCGAGCTGCCGGAAGGCGTCGTAGAAATCGCCCTTGGTCTGGCGAATCGCGTCACCGAAGAGGAGCGAGGGGGCGAGGAGGAGGGCGGGAAAGAAGAGTCGAAGTAGTTTCATAGGGCTTCCAAAGGGGGGGATTTGAAGATCGGAATTTACATGAATACTCCCTGAGGTACAGCGCAATTAGTCGTTTTTTCCTTCCCTGCCTATTTGGTAGAGGTCCGATCTTCTCGCTCAGAGCAAACGCGTCAGCTTAAGCCCTAAGCGGCTGATTCAAAGATCTTAGATTTGAATTCGTGCTTTTTGTTTAACAGTCGCCTTGCGGCGAAATGTTCCCGCCCAGCGGGAACACAAGGATCCCATCCCGGCTGACGGGATGGGACAAGGATCTTCCGATGAGAGTCTATAACGCTGCTCGCTAAAACCTACCGCAAGTTCCTGCTTCCGCCCTGGGCGGGATCCTGTCGGAGACCCCGATGTAGTTGCTGGCTCTCGTCCTGTCTCGACGGGACGAGATTTGATCTCGGAGAGATCACTGTTAACTACAGTACACTGCTACACCAAGATGTCTTTGGGCCAGTCCCAAGACATTTCTTCGAGAAGGCTCTCGAAAGACGCTATAGATTGTCCTGATTTTCCGAGTGAACGACCCTGCTCGCTGCGCTCGCTTGTAAAAACGGGGAGGTGGCGAACCATAGAACGACGCCGGCGATCATGGCGAGCTTCACGGTTTCCAAACGGATGAGATCGAAGAGGAACAGGAACGAGGGAATGATCGTGAAGGCCAGTCCCAGCCGTGAGAGCGTTTTCAATGCGAGTTTCATTTATGAAGCGAAAGTGGTCTTGCGGTTGAAGAGGAGGTAGAGGGCCCCGCAGGCAATCCAGCACGGGAGCGGAAAGGCCCAAGGGGTGACTCCGGCGTACTGTATGAAGTAAAGCGCGACGCCGACAGGAATGAGCCAGGCGAAGAGAACCGTGAGGTTGAACGGGGTCGCGGGCTGCGACCGGTGCAGCGTATCGGCGTTGCCCTTGCAGCGGAAATGCCAGTCGCAAAAGATGATCGCTCCGATTGGGGCGAGGATGGTTCCGTAGATTCCCACGAATCCGAGCAGTTTCCAGGCGAAGGCCGGAAAGACGCCGGCGAAGGTTGCGACCAGCCCCGCGACGAAGGTCGTTTTCGATCGGGACACTCGGGGATAAAAGGTCTGGATCATTCCCTGGAAGGCGAGTCCCGCTCGGTAGATAGTCGGATTGGCGGTGGTCCAGCCAGCGACGATTACGCAGATGATCCCGGCCAGTCCGGTCACGTTGTTCGCCATCGGGCCAGGCACGGGATTCGCGTCCTGGAGCAACTTGATTTGGGCGGCGAGCATGAAGGCTGCGGCGATCCACGCCATGTAATGGCCGACGTACATGCCCGCGGACGTGGCCCAGCCGTAGCTCGCTCTTTTCGCGAAGCGAAACACGGACAAGTCGGACATGCCCACATGCATGGCGGCGTTGCAAAACCAGGCGAAGAGAAACACGCTCCAGAATCCCATAGTGGATTCCGTCTGTCCTTCCTGGGCGAACGCGATGGATTCGGTCCACAACGCGTTGAGTGTCGACCAGCTGGATACATCGAGTTGCTTGAACGACACGATACCGCAGGCGAGGAAGACGAGCACCATCCAGGGCGCTGCGATATTGGCGAACTTCGCCACCGTTTCGTATCCCAAGGACGCGACGATGGAAATAACGACGCCCACTGCGAGCACGATGACCACGAAGGAGATGCTGTTGGGATAAAGGTCCTCAATGGACGGCATAGGCGCGTTGAACGGAATGCCCACTGCCGTTGCGGAAACCGTGATCATGGCCCCGGCCAAAAAGCAAAAGAGGACGCCGTTGGCGAGGTTGTAGAGGAGGACTAGCCACTTTCCGGCGATTTTCTCCAGGTGGTAGTAGAGCGTTAGCCGCGCTTGGGTGGCGATGGGCGCGCAGAGGTAGCGCCAGCTGAGCACGGCCATCAAGTTGCCGAATAGGAGCCCCAGGAAAATGTTCTGCAAACTGACGCCGCTGAGAAGGAAGAGCGGGCCGATCATGAACTCGGTTCCAGCCGCGTGTTCGCCCGCGTACATGCCCCAGAATTTGTTGGCGCCTTTTAAGGAATTTTTGGATACGAGCTCGCGTTCGTACTCATTAGAAGACGAGCTAGAATCTCGAGCGGGTTTGGGGAGGGGCATTAGGAGGGGTTTGGAATGGAGGAAAACGATTGAAGTCGAAAGGTAGGGCCCGACCGCCGGGCGGGCCGCGGCAATCTAAACCCGCCGGGACGGCGGGTTCCACCTTATCTGCTTACGTCAATGGTGGAACGCGACGTCCCGACGCGTTCATTTACGCCGATCAGGCCTAAATCTCGATCCGGGCTACAGTCGTTCAGGGACGGCTGCGCTTCAAGTTCAAAATCGGTTGGCCAGGCGTTGCCCTACAGCTTCTGCTGTCGCCGCCATTGGGAAGGCGGGGTATTCGCCAGTTTCTTAAACCACTGGGACAGATGGAACGGAGAGTCGAATTCGAGCTGGTGGGCGATTTCGCTAATTGACAATCGAGCGTCTTGCAGAAGGCGTTTCACGCGCTCGAATCGCAACTGAGTGTGATACTGCTTTGGGCTGAATCCGGTGTATTGCTTGAACATGCGACGAAAATAAGTGTATCCGACATTCAACTCCGCGGCGAGCGATTCAATCGTCACGATTTGATCGGACCGTTCCCGCAGAATCGCGCAGGCTTCTCGAACGACGGCGCGCATGGGTTGATTCTCTTCTTCGCTCCGGAGTGGAAGACTTGTCGCGAGGGCGAGGATTTGCAGGACGGAGGAAGCCGCGATACGGCGAAATCCCAGCGCTTCGCCCTTCAACTCGTCGAGCACGAGTTGAAATTGCGGGAGCGCTTGCGGGTGGCGTCCGATTTCCAGAAGCGGCCGATCGGGTGAGAGGATTCCATCGGACTGCATTTGTTGGGGGAGGGGGCCGTCGAATCCGATCCAATGCTCGTTCCAACCAGTATCCGCGTTGGGTCGGTATCGGTGCCAGATATTCGGAAAAAGGACGACGAGAACCGGGGCGACCAGCGTCGCGAGCGGTGTGCGTTCAGTTTCGATCACGCCCGAGCCGCGCGTGATGTAGATGACTTGGTAAGCGGGGAGAGTGCGGCCTTCTTCCCAGATGAAGCTGTATTCCAAAGGATGTTGAGTCGCTGGATAGCGCTGGTGGGGCCGGATTTCCGAGCGGCCCGCGCCGAGGATCTCGACATTCCAGGCGGAGGGCTCAGCGGCCCGGGGAAGGTAGTAAAACTCATCCGTGCTCATAGTGTCAGAATTTGTATATTATTTGTCAGTATGTCGATGGGCAAATCACGTTTTGAGCGCTATTCTATCCCTATGAATGAGCAGGCTGTCGCATCCTTGGACCAATTGCAGATCGAGCTTCCTTCGTGGGGATTCGCGGATACGGGGACGCGCTTCGGAAAGTTTCTTCAGGATGGATCGGCCATCGACACGGCCGACAAGTTTGCGGACGCGGGGATGGCCCACCAGTTGACGGGTTGTTGCCCGACGGTGGCCGTGCATGTGTTGTGGGATTTTTCGGAAGAACAAAACGCTGCCGCCGTTGCGCAGATCGCGGACGAAGCGGGGGTGCGTATTGGCTCGATCAACGCGAATCTGTTTCAGGACCAGGAATACAAGCTGGGGTCGTTCGGCAATCCGGACGCGGCGGTGAGGCAGCAAGCGCTCGCCCATAGTCTGGATTGCATCGAGTTGGGCAAGGAAGTGGGGAGCGATCTCTTCACTCTGTGGTTTGCCGACGGGACGAATTATCCCGGGCAAGACAGCATTCGAAAGCGGAAGCGCCGTTTTCAGGAAGGACTGCGGGCGTGTCACGCGGCGCTTTCGGACAGCCAAACGATGCTTGTGGAGTACAAGCCCTTTGAGCCCGCGTTTTACCACACGGACGTCGCGGACTGGGGGATGTCGTACGTTTTCTGCAAGGACGCGGGCCCGCAGGCGAAGGTGCTTGTGGATACGGGCCATCACTATGCGGCCCAGAATATCGAGCAAATCGTGGCTTGGCTTTTGGACGAGCGCATGCTGGGGGGCTTCCACTTCAACGACCGGCGTTACGCGGACGACGACTTGACGCTGGGTTCGATCGATCCGTATCAGATCTTTCGCATTTTCAACGAAATCCATGACTATGCCGATGAAGCTGGCGAGTATCCGGATATTGCCTACATGGTGGATCAGTCGCACAATTTGAAACCGAAGATGGAAGCGATGATCCAGACTGTCATGACGGCTCAAGACCTGTGGGTGAAAGCGGCTCTGGTGGATCGGGCAGCGCTGCGGAAATTCCAGCGTGAGGGTTCGATCGTAGACGCCGAGAATGTGTTGAAAACCGCCTTTAACACGAATGTGGATGGATTGACCGCGGAATGGCGCAGCTCGAAGGGTCTCGCTGCGGATCCGCTGGACGCCTATCGGAAATCGGGTTACGGGGCGAGGATCGCCCAGGAACGAGCGGCCCGACGCAAGGAACTGGGAATCCAGTCGGGAGGCTCGTATGCGTGAAGCCTTTAAGGGTAGGGCCTTCGCTTGCGAAGCGCCGCGTAGGTTCGGTCTTGAGTTTCATCCGCGGCATAGCGCAAGCGCTAGCCCTACGATTCCAAGTAGATCAAAATTTTGAAAAATGGATACAAAAACTAATTTGTTCGAGCCGAGCGCGTATCGGCATGTAAAGTATCTCTGGGACGATGCTAAGGTCGCCGGAATGACACCATTGGAACGGTTGGTTTATCGCTCCAATATTCTCGGTGAAGATTTGAGAATTACCAACACCGGGGGCGGGAATACTTCTTCGAAGTGTTTCGAGACGGATCCGATGACGGGCGAGTCGGTCGAGGTCATGTGGGTGAAGGGCTCGGGCGGCGATTTGCGGACGTCGAAGAACGAGAATTTTTCGTCGCTTTATCAGGACAAAGTGCTGGCTCTGGAAAAGATTTACAAGGAGCACCCGGAAAGCGGGGTTAAGACGGAGATCGAGGACTCGATGGTGCAGATGTACCGTCACTGTACCTTCAATTTGAATCCGCGAGCATCGTCGATCGATACGCCCTTGCACGCGTATGTGCCATTCAATCACGTGGATCACATGCATCCCAACGCGGTGATCGCGATTGCGGCGGCGGAGAACGGGGAGGCGCTGACCAAAGAGATCTACGGTGACGAGGTGATTTGGACTGAATGGCAGCGTCCGGGCTTCGACTTGGGTCTCATCATGCGCGACGTGATCGCGGCGAACCCGCAGGCTCGCGGGATCATGATGGGGCAGCATGGGATCATCAATTGGGCGGACGACGACAAGGAGTGTTACGAGCTGACGCTAACCTTGATCGAAAAGGCGGCGCGTTTCATTGAAGAGCGGGAAGCGGGTAAAGCGGCGTTTGGCGGCGGGAAGGTCGCTCCGGTTTCGGAGGAGTCGAAGCGGGACACGCTTGTTGAAATTCTGCCTTGGTTGAGAGGCCGCGTTAGCCGGGAAAAGCGTCTCATCGCGACGGTCCAGACGGACGAGCGGATTTTGGATTTCGTCAACAGCGTGGACGCGCATCGGCTGGCCGAGCTCGGGACGAGCTGTCCGGACCATTTTCTTCGTACCAAGATAAAGCCGCTGTACGTGGATTGGGATCCACACGGGGAAAACGCGCTCGATCGACTAAAGACGCAGCTGGACGAGGGGCTCGAGCAGTACGTCAGCGATTACGCTGCTTACTACGATCGCTGCAAACGCCCGACTTCTCCCGCATTACGCCAAGCGGTTCCCACGGTGGTGCTAATTCCAGGGATCGGTATGATCGCCTGGGGGAAGAGCAAGAGCGAGTCGCGGGTTACGGCGGAGTTCTACAACTGCGCAGTGGAAGTCATGCGCGGCGCGGAGACGATCGACCGTTATCGGGCCTTGCCGGAGCAAGAAGCCTTCGACATCGAATACTGGTTGCTGGAGGAGGCGAAACTGAGGCGCATGCCGCCGGAAAAATCCTTGGCGCGTCAAGTGGTCGCCGTTGTCGGTGGTGGAAGCGGAATCGGCAAACAGCTGTGCAATCGTATCTCAAGTGAAGGTGCCCACGTGGTGAGCGTCGATCTCCATTTGGAAGCCGCGGAGGCGACCGCTAAAGAGATTACGGACGTTCTGGGCGAAGGTATTGGAATATCGGGTACGGGCATTTCCGGATGTGGACCTGCGATCGGACTCGACGCGGATGTGACGGATCGCGGCTCGATCGGAGCGATGCTCGACCAAGCGATTCTCGCCTACGGGGGCGTGGATTCAGTGGTAGTGACCGCGGGGATATTCGTTCCGCCCGATGTGGAGGGCAATATCTCGGACGACGCGTTTTCGCTGACATTCGACATCAATGTCAAAGGCGGGTACTTGGCGGCGAAGGAAGCGACACGCAAGATCTTCGAGCAGCAGGGACTTTCGAGCAATGTGGTAATCACGACCAGCGCCAATGCGGTGGTATCCAAGAAAGGAAGCGTGGCCTATGACACCAGCAAAGCGGCGGCGAACCATTTGGTTCGCGAATTGGCGGTCGAGCTGTCGCCACTCACGCGGGTGAACGCGGTGGCTCCAGCGACCGTGGTCAAAGGAAGCACGATGTTCCCTAGAGACCGCGTCATTGCTTCACTAGCGAAGTACGGAATCGAATACAGCGATTCGGAGGAGGATGACGCCTTGCGCGAGAAGCTAGCGAATTTTTACGCGGAACGGACGTTGACCAAGTCAGCGATTACTCCCGAGGATCAGGCTGAAGCGATTTATCTCCTGCTCACGGACGCGTTTAGCAAGACGACTGGACACGTGATCCCGGTCGACGGGGGACTGCATGAAGGTTTTTTGCGGTAGTAGAGATGGAGCTCGAAAAACGCGCCGGGACGGCGCGTTCCACCCACTCTCATGATAAAGGTGGAACCCGCCGTCCCGGCGGGTTTAAACGGATGCCTCATTCGATGCGATGTATACAAACTCTTCTTAGATGCCAATGGACAATCGTAACGTCTACCTAGCAGTCGATCTCGGCGCGACGAGCGGACGCGTCATGGCAGGTATCTGGTCCACGGATACGCTAAAATTGGAATTGGAGACGATTCACCGATTTCCTTCTCCGGCGATTCGAATCGACGGCCATTTGCATTGGGATGTTCTAGCGATATTCGATTCGATCAAGGAAGGACTCTCGCAAGCCGCGGCTCTCTATGGCGATCGAATCGTGAGTGTGGGCGTGGATTCCTGGGCGGTCGACTATGCGCTCGTCGACGCGAATGGATCGATGCTGGGCAACCCGTACCACTACCGGGATTCGCGAACCGACGGGATGATGGACGCGGTCCAGAAACGCGTTTCGAGAGAGGATATTTACGACGAGACCGGTATCCAATTTCTTTTCATCAATACGATTTATCAGCTGTACGCAACGGCGCAGTCGGATGCTGAGGGGCTGCTTACAGCAAGTCGATTGCTCTTCATTCCTGATTTGATGAGCTATTGGCTTTCGGGGAGTCGTCACCAGGAGCGAACGGTTGCCAGTACCAGTCAGCTCTTGAATCCGATTACAGGTAACTGGTCGGGGAAGTTGCTCGACTCCTTGGAATTGCCCGCTGGTTTGTTCGATCAGGTGGTTGAGCCGGGCGCGAAGGTCGGTTCCATTCTTCCCGAGATCCGTGAAGAAACTGGATTGGGTAACGTTTCGGTCATTGCGGTCGCCGGTCATGACACTGCGAGCGCGTTCGTCGCCCTGCCGGGCGCGAGCGAAGGATTTGCGGTTATGAGCTCGGGTACCTGGTCATTGATGGGACTGGAGTTGATGGAGCCTCGATTGGGATCGGACGCTCTGTGTGATGGGTTTTCCAATGAAGTTGGATACGATGGGACGATTCGTTTCTTAAAGAACATCTGTGGAATGTGGCTGATCGAGGAATGCAGGCGGCATTGGGAAGCAGAGGGACGCCGTTACGAGTATGACGCGATCGTTGAACTCGCCAAGCGGACTCCAGCGATGGTTTCCTTGATTGATCCGGACGCTCCGGAGTTTGCGGCGCCCGAGAACATGCTCGAGGCGATTCGGGAATTTTGCCGACGCACGGATCAAGGTGTTCCCGAAGACGACGCGGCGATGATCCGCTGTATCTTCGATAGTCTGGCTTTGAAATACCGATATGTATTCAAAAAACTCGAAGCGTATTCTCCGGTTCCTTTGGAGGGACTGTTTGTGCTCGGGGGCGGCGCTCGCAATCAACTGCTGAATCAGATGACCGCTGACGCGCTGGGAGTTGCTGTGGTTTCGGGCCCTCCGGAGGCGACCGCGGTCGGCAATGTCGCGGTTCAGATAATCGCCACTGGCGCGCTTGGCGACCTGAGCGCGGCCCGGGACATGGTTAAGAATTCGTTTGCTTCCGAGGTTTTCGAACCCTGTGATACGGAAGCATACGAAGCGGTATTCCCCCGATTCGAAGCGCTTTTTGCGCGCGGGGACGCTGATACCTAAGAATCTATCCTCAAATCCATGGCCGAGACCTTTGACTCCAGTGTTCCATCGATCGAGTTTCTGCGCGAGCGGGCCCGGCGGCGCATGCCGCGTTTCGCTTTCGAATACTTGGAAGGGGGATGCAATTCGAATGTCAACTTGCAGCGCAATACTGCGGAAATTCGAGAGATCCGTTTGCAGCCGTATTACGTACGCGACTACGAAGGGTCGAACCTGGAGACGACGCTTTTCGGGCATACCTATTCGGCTCCCTTTGGGATTTCCCCCATCGGATTGCAGGGTCTCATGTGGCCGAAGGCGACGGAGATCCTCGCGGCCGCTTCTAAAGAGCACAATATTCCTTTCATCCTCAGCACCGTCGCCACCGCGAGCGTGGAAACCGTTTCAGAACTCACCGAAGGCAAGGCCTGGTTTCAGCTGTATCATCCCACTGAAGACGCGTTGCGGGACAAACTCTTGAAGCGCGTGGAAGCGGCGGGCTGCCCGGTGCTGGTTCTTTTGGCAGATACGCCGACTTTCGCTTATCGCCCGATGGAGATTCGCAACGGGCTATCAATTCCGCCCCGCATGTCTCTTCGCAACATCGCCCAGATGGTGGCGCGTCCCACCTGGTCGTTTTCGCAACTGGCGGCGGGAGCGCCCGAATTTAAAACGATGAAACCGTATATTCCCAAGGGGCTGAATATGAAGCATTTGGGGCTCTTTATGAACAAGACGTTTTCGGGGCGACTTTCCGTGGACCGGATTAAGGCCATCCGCGACATTTGGAAAGGGAAGCTCGTTGTGAAGGGAATCGTCAACGAAGAGGATTGCCAGAAAGTCGTCGATCTAGGAGCCGACGGAATTATCGCGTCGAATCATGGGGGACGCTCCTTGGACGCGGGGCAGACTACGATTCAAGCCTTGCCCAAGCTCGTGGAGACGTTCGGTGACAAGATAACCGTGATGATCGACAGCGGCTTGAGGGAAGGCCCGGACATCGCCTGCGCCTTGGCCGCGGGAGCGGACTTCACCTTCATGGGACGATCGTTTATGTACGGCGTGGGGGCGCTGGGGAAACGGGGCGGCTTGCACACGATCACCATGCTTAAGCGTCAGCTCCAACAGGTAATGGAACAGGTCGCGTGTTCGAAAGTGAGTGATTTCCCCAAGCACCGGATCGATCCTTGAAGGCAGCGCAAAGGCGTTACTTCCTAAAATCCCCGTACGCGTCCAGTAAGTCCGAATGGGCTTGTTTGTAGAGCACGATATCCGCGCCCAGGGTGAGAAGCTGGGCGCCCATGTCTTTGATGCGTTCCGCGTGGTCGCGGTCGAATACGGGCGTTCCGAATACTTTTCCGGCCGCGATGGTCTGCTCCGCGATGGTTTGAGCCGCCGCGAACGTTTGCGGGCCTTGCACATCTCCCGGCCGTCCTGAGAGAGCAGAAAAGTCGCCGGATCCGAAGAAGACGGCGTCGACGCCGTCGACAGAAGCGATCTCGGAAACCTGATCGATCGCGGCGGGCGATTCGATTTGGATCGTAATCCACGTGTTTTCGTTTGCGGACCGCGTGTAGTTGTCGGCCGGATAGTGCCCGTAGTTGTTGTCGGCGCTACCCCCATCGAATCCGCGTTCGCCCTGAGGGTGGAATTTCGACCACTTTACGACTTCTCGCGCTTCATCGGCGGATTCGCATCTTGGATACAAGATACCCAATGCGCCCGCTTCCAAAAGACGCCCCATGCGCATGTATTCCCAGCGTCCCGGGCGGGCGAGGACGTCGACGTCGCCAATCCGCGACGCGCGGGCGAGGTTGGCGAAGGTTTCCACGCTCTTGTCGCTGTGCTCCAAGTCGTACCACAGAAAGTCGAAGTCCATTTGGCTGAGCGCTTCGGTGTGGACGGGGTCGATCGATTTGACGAGCGTCCCGAGCGCGATTTCGCCTCGTTTCCAAGTTGCTTTGACACGGCTAGATTTCATGGGTGTTAGGGTTGTGAATGGGACGCGTTGGGTTCGTCTGAACGACGAGAGCGGTCGGGGAGTATGAACGACGTGAGAACTCCGATCGCGAAGCAGGTTCCGATGCCGACGATTCCGAAGAGGAGACCGTTTAGCGCGGCAATGTACTTTGCGTAGGCAATTGCAACGACGCTGCACGAGACGCTGATCCAGGCGTGAGTCGCAGACGCCCGAGGGACAAACAGGCCGAGCAGGAACAGGCCTGCGAGCGGGCTTGCGATCAGGCCCATGAGACCGATGAGGAAGTCGAGCATGTGACCTGTGTCCAAGGTCGACATAACGAGAGCGGTCGATGTACCCAAAACTCCGAGACAGCCAATCAAAATTCGAGCGAAGCGCAATTGGCTTTGGTCGTTCCAAGAAGATTTGAATCGCCCGATAAAATCGTTGGACACGGCGGTGCAAATCGAGTGCATGCTGCTGTCGAGACTCGACATGGCGGCAGCGAACACGCCGGCGATGACCAGTCCCGCCAGTCCTGCAGGCATCTGATGGGCGACGAACCACGGGAGGATTTGGTCGTTCTTGGGAAGGGGATCGAGAAGATCGGGATTGGTCTGGTAGAAAACGAACAGGGCGATGCCCATGATGGAGAAGATCAACGTGGCGGGGATGGCCAGGAAGGCGTTGGTCCAGACCGCCTTTTGCGCGTCTTTCTCGTTGGGCGTGCTTAAATAGCGCTGCACAACCGCTTGGTCAGTCGTGTAGGGCACGAGCGCGTTGGAGAAGATCGCCCCGAGGATGAGAATCATGAATGAGTCGGTCGCCCAGGACCATTCGATGGGTGGGAGATGGAATTTGCCGGCCTCGGAGCCGATTGATATGAGACTGGAAACGCCTCCTTCCAAACTGGATACAACGATGCCGAGAGCGAGGAGGGCGCCGCCGATGAGAACGACGACCTGGGCGACGTCGGTCCAGATAACCGCTTTGAAACCACCGAACGCGGTATAGACGGTAGAAATAAGGCCCATGAGGAGTATGCAGAGCGACACGTTGAATCCGGTGACGGCGGAGAGGGCGAGCGCGGGCAGGAAAACGACGATTCCCATGCGGAAGATCTGGAATGCGATAAAGGAAGCGCTCCCGAACAGGCGGAGTCCGAGGCTGAATCGCGTTTCGAGGTACTGGTAGGCAGTGACCACGTTCAGTCTTCTCAGGCGGGGAATGTAGACGAGCGCGATGAGCGGGGCGATGATGAGAATTCCGGTGTTGAGGAGGATGGCGGACCAACTGGTGGCGTAGACGCGAGCGGGGAGAGCGAGGTAGGTGATAGCGCTCAGAGTTGTACCGAAAATACTGATACCGGCGGCCCACCAAGGGATTCCGCGTCCGCCGAGATAGAAATCGTCCGCGGTCTTGGTATTGCGAGCGCAGATGAACCCGATTGCGAGCAATGCTCCGAGATAGAGAACGAGGGCGGTCCAGTTGAGGGCGCCGAAGGTGGTCGGGTTTGGAGCGGGAGTCAGTCCCCAGATAATCGGCGACCGGACGCGGGGGCGGATCTCGCCGGAGGCGACAATGTAGTCGCCGTCCCACTGAGTGACTTGGGTAGTTACGTGGTTTTGCGGCGAGACGCCGGCGCGTTGCCAGCGATCGGTGAGGGCGTTGTATCCCCAAATTTGTTTGGGGAAGCCGGGGTGGTCGTCCTGTAGGGCGTCGGCTTGGTGGAAGAGCGATCCGTCGGCCCCGCCGGTTACGAGAATGTGGTTTTGGCCGCCGGGGATGGCGCTGCCAGCCATCACGCATTCCGGGGAGTCGGTTTTGCGTTCCCACGTGGATGTGGACGGGTTGTAGGCGTAGACGTCTTTTAGAAACTCGATTTCCCCCGAATCGTTTTCTCGTCGTCCGCTCATTAAATAGATCTGCTGCTCGGTCCCGTTGGATTGCGTAGCGAGGAGATTGAATCCGCGAGCGGGTCCGGGCCATGGCGGGAGTGTTTTCCAGCCAAACGAATCGGTTCCCTTTGCGCCGAGGTCTAGTATCCAAAAGTTGTTGAGGGCGGAGGAAAGGTCGTTCGTTTCGCATCCACCTGCCAGATACACTTTTTGTCCGATGGCGACGGCGGCGCCATAGGCGAGCGTCGTGGGAAGATCGGGCAACGATTCGAATTCGATCTTCTGGGAGGCTGCATTCCAAGTGAGTAGGAACACATCGCGAAAGGTCTGCGTCGCGTCGTTTCCGCCCATGCAGACAATACCGCGCGCGGTGGAAACGGAGGCTCCGTATCCGATGAGGCGAGACAGCTTTCCGCCGCTCGTCCATGTGCCGGATTTATCTAAAACCCAAATGTCGTCGTGCCAAACTTTGGCTTCTCCCCAGTAGGGTTTGGGGAAATTGGCGCCGCCCGCAACTACGAGGACATCATTAGTGACGCCGACAAAAGGTCCGGCGACGCCGAGCGACTCCGATTGGTCGCCCGATGGCGGCAACGTGGCGATGGATTCCCACTTGAGGTAGGACTGCGACGCGGCTTCATCGCCTTGCCCATGGAGCGTGGGCAGGGCGGCGATGCTCGCTATCAAGACAACCCGCAAAAAGTCGCGCATTCCCGTCTTCATTACGAACGATCCGAATCAAAACGGGAGTTGCATGAAAGTTGCAGTTTGCAGAAAGAGTTCAAGGGGTTCGAGGAGTGCGTCGAGCGGATGGGGATAGTGGTAATTTAGGAACTGCCGATCGATTGACAATTGCGATCGTTTGGTATGTATAACGTACCAGTTTGGCGTGACCGACTTCCATGAGCTCCGAATTTGAGATTCCGCATCGCGTATCCTTGGCCAGCCAGGCGGGCGCGTATATACGAGCTGGTGTCCGGAGTGGACGCTGGAGGGAGTGGCTCCCGTCGGAGCGGGCGTTGTGCGAGGAGTTGCAGGTGAGTCGATTTACCTTGCGGGCGGCGCTCAAGGAGCTTGCTCGGGAAGGGGTGACGGAGCCGGTTCCTCAAAAAGGCACCCGGATTCTAGTGAGCGGCATTGCCAAGCGGAACAGCAGCGGGGTGTCGGTTGGGATTGTGACGCCGGACCGATTGAGCAACGTGCGACCGCACTACGCGTTGTGGATCAGTAAGTTGCGGGATTTGCTTTTGAGGAACGAGATTCCGTTTCACGTCTACGAAGGGCGTCGCCACTTCGAGGGGAAGGTGGAAGAGCGATTGGAAGCATTGCAGCGGCAATCGCCGCGCGATTGTTGGATTTTGCATTTGGCGACCAAGCCGGTGCAGCGCTGGTTTCACGAGAACCGCGTCCCTTGCGTCGTCGCGGGAACACCGGCCCGGGCGATCGATCTCCCGTTCGTCGATATCGACAATCGGGCTCTGTGCGCCCACGCATTGGGGCACTTTTACGGCAAGGGACATCGAAAGGTGGTCTATTTGCATGACGATGGTCGAACGGGCGGGGGACGTATTTGCGTGAACGCGATCGAGCGCGGTTTGGAGCGCTATTCGGGTGGGCCGCTCGACGTTTCGGCGATCGATATTGGAGCGTCGCTCGAAAACTGCCTTTCAACTGTGGATCGATTGATGAAATGGAGCGTCCCTCCTACGGGGATTTTCGTTGGAAGCTCGTTCAAGTGCGTTGCGGTGATGTCTCATCTTCAGAGCCGAGGTGTTCGGATTCCGGAGGATGTATCGATCATATGCAGGGAGAACGACCATTTTTTGAATTACTATCGGCCCAATCCGAGTCGCTACGCGGCCGATCCCGCGCTCTTCGCGAAACGATTGTACGGCGCCACGATGAAGATCGTGAAACGGGAGGTGATTACGAAGCGAGCGGATTTCGTCCTGCCGGATTTCGTAGAAGGGGAGTCGGTCGCTCGTATTGACGAATTAAAGACATCATAGCTTTTCCCATGTGTACTGATCCGAATCGAATCGGTAGGCCCGTTTGGTCGGCGTTTCCTCAGGATAGGAGCTGGGCAGCCATTCTTTAAATGGGACAGTGAGTTCGCTGTGAGTTTCGATCAGGTTGGTCCATTCGTTGGGATCGTTTATTAGGTCGTAGAGTTCTTCGCCTTTTCTTCCCTCGTCGTATTGGATGTAGCGCCAGTCTTTGGTGCGGATAGCAGTATTGCCCTTCAGAAAATCGATAATGGCGGGGTGATACCACGGCATGTCGGGGTTGCGAAGCAAGGGTCCGACGTCGACTCCGTCTAGGTCGTCGGGAACGGGCAATCCGCAGAGATTGGTGAGCGTCGGGTAGAGACAAGTGAGATCTACGGGATTGTCCGTTCGCGAGCCGGGTTGGGTGACTTCCGGCACGACCATAATGAAGGGCACGTGAGTGGATCGCTCCCAGAGTGTATCCTTCGCGTAATGGTCTTTCTCGCCAAACGCGTATCCGTGGTCCGACCAGAATACGACGATGGTGTTGTCTCGGTAGGCGCTTTTATCGAATGCGACCATAATCTCTCCAAGCATCGTATCCGCGTGGGCGATACTGGCGAGATAAGATTGGACGCAGTGCTCGAGCTGGCCGTACTCTTCGATCATGCGGAGGTCGTTGCGCCGGTTGGCGGCCATTTCTAAGCCTCCGGGAGGAATGTCGTCCAAGTCGCTGGGCTTGTTGATCGGGAGTTCAACTTGATCGATGGGCAAGGCGTCGAAGTAGCGCTGCGGCGCGTAGAATGGGAGGTGAGGCTGGAAGAGGCCGACGGCGAGGAAGAAGGGTTTGTTGTGATCGCGGGCGAGGAATTCGGTGGCCCATTTGACTGTTTGGGCGTCGCCCATCGCGTCGTCGGGCACGTCCATCGGGCCCCAGTCGAGCGAGTCGTTGGGGTGACGCGGCATGTCGGTGAGAAACCGCCGGTCTTTGCCGCGTTGTTTAAAGTAGTCGACGATCAAATCCTTGTCCTGGACCAGGTCGAAATACTCGTCCCATTGGTCGGGTGGATTGAACCCGTCGGTGTGGTGATGGACTTTCCCGCCACCGGCGGCGGTGTATCCGTGGTTGCGAAAGTACTGGGGCAGTGTCACCAAATCTGGATACGCGGGACGCCACCAGTGGCCATTGCTATACAATCCGGTAGTGGAGGCTCGTTTGCCGATAAGGATGGCGGCCCGGCTCGGGGCGCATTTCGGGCTGGGCGCGTGGGCGTTGGTGAAGAGGAGTCCGCGCTCTGCTAAAGCGTCGATATTGGGCGTAGGGACGCGGTCCGACCCGAGGCAGCCCACCCAGTCGTTCATGTCGTCGACGGATATGAAAAGCACGTTTGGTCGCGACTCGGTCGCGACCAAGGAGTGAGGAGTGAGGAGTGAGGTGAGAAAAAGTAGGTAGAGGACGGCTCTCATTTTGGCTGCGCGAGGTGGCTGAACGGGATTCGGGCGAAGGCGATGTCCTTATTTTTCTCGTACAGGATTCCGACTCGGTTGTCGGTAGTTTTCGTTAATGAGGAGTAGGCGGAAGGGCCTTCGTAGACGACGTATTCGGCGGGCCAGTTTTGACCGTTGTCGCGGCTGAGGCGAATGGTCATGCGTTCGCGCGGTCCGCGTTCGAGACTGATCGGCGGGCTTGGGTTTGAGAACAGGAGATGTTTGTCGTCGTATCGAATGAGGCTTGCTTGGCATACGGGATCGCCGAGCTCGTCATCGGCCACGGGGTCGCTCCAGGTTTGGCCGCCGTCGTCGCTGAAGGCGATGGAGCGGTAGCCTGAGTAGGGTCGCTTGGTTTCTTTGACGCCTTGGGTGCGCATATTCATCATGAGTCGCCCGTCCGAGAGTTCGACGACTTGGCTTTCGTTCACGGTCGGTTGTATCCAATCGCTAATACTCCAGGATTCGCCACCGTCGTCGCTGTAGAGGGTGTGGGCTCCGTAGTGGCCTTGGGTTGTGTAGTTGGAGGGTATGACGAGCCGATTTTTATGTGGCCCGTTTTTGATTTGGATACCCACGCCCGGTCCGGTTGCGTACCACCACCACGAAGGATCTTTGACGGCCGATGTGATTTCTCGTGGTTGCGCCCACGTTTGGCCATGATCGTCGGAGTGGGTTTGGTAGACGCGCCGGGTGTCTTTGCCCGTTCCGGCGTGGAGATCGCGTCCGTGATCGGATCCAAGATTCCAGCACATGAGCATGACGATGCGACCGGTGCGCTCGTCGACGACGGGACAAGGATTGCCGGCGGTGTCATCGCCTGCGTCCCAAACGACGGTCAAGGGCGACCAGGTTTTGCCGTTGTCTTCCGAGCGTTTCAGAACGAGATCGATGTCGCCACTGTCGCTTCGATTGATTTTGCGGGCTTCGCAAAACGCAAGTAAGGTACCGTCTTGAGCGGTAATGATCGAGGGGATACGGTAGTTGGAGTAGCCTTCTTCGCCGGACGTAAATAGAATAGCTTCTTGGGATTCATTTTTCACACAGCCGGTGAAAACGAATGCTGTGATGGCGATAGTGAGAAAGATTGGCAGTTTCATTCGAAGAAGTACTCGGTATAGTTTAGGGTGAGGCGGTCTTTGACAGGTTGGCCGTTTTCAAAGCAGGCGTCTATTTCCGCTTTGAGGCGGGTTACGTTTTTGGGGTTCAGCATGGGGTCGTTGGTTGCCTCGCGCCATTGTTGCAATTCGTTCGCTAGTCGGGCGAGTGGTTCAGCGTAGGAGGGATCGTGAGCGAGATTGTTGAATTCGTAGGGATCCGATCTTAAATCGTAGAGCTCGTATTCGACGGGTCGCTCCATGTTCAAGTAGGCGCTGCGAATGGGTTCCTCGGCAGCTTCGATGGTCTCCGAGAGATTGTCGAAAAACCGTGTGTTGGTGAAATCGTATCCAGGATTTACTTCTCCAGGCATCAGGTTGCGAATGAGTTTGAATCGCTTGTCTTGAACGGTTCGCTGTGGGTAGTAGTTGTGCGCGGAGTGGATGTTGAACTCGGTGAACAGATACTCTCTCCATGGGATCGATCGTCCTTCTAGTAACGGGGCGAGTGACCGTCCCGGCAAGTTGGGAATGGGTGTAGCTCCGGCGGACTCCAGAAGAGTGGGAGCGAGATCGACGAGGGAGACGAGCTCTTGGGACACGAGGTTCGATTCCCAGTTGCCGGCCCCTTTCACGATAAAGGGCACGCGCGTTCCGCCTTCGTATGAAGTCCGCTTGCCGCGCAGCATATCCGCTCCATGATCGCCGATGTAGGCGATGATCGTGTTTTCGGTTTTGCCGGCGGTTTTGAGCGCTTTCAGGAGATCGCCAATGTATGTATCGAGCCGATTCATACAATTGTAGTAGTCGGCGGTTTGCTGACTGAGCTCTTCGTTGTCTATGCCGAAATAGGGAAGCGCTGTGACATCTGCCCCTGTGAGTGGACTTTCGGGAAGCCCGTCCACTTGCGTTGTGAACGGCCGATGGGCGTCGGGGTAGTTGACGCTGAGAAAGAAGGGAGCGTCTCCAGCCATCATGAACGCTTTCGCCTCTCTAGCGTAGGACTCCATGTTCTTTCGATCGAAATTCGATTTGGGATTCGCTTCGAAGTCGAAGGGGAATGCGGACTTTGGGTTCACATGGAGTTTTCCGATGATTCCCGTTCGGTAGCCGGCTTCTTTGAGGCTCCTTACAATGTTCGGCGTATTTTCGTCGTACATACGGAACTTCCAGGTCGCCAATCCGATTTGCCCGTTTTGATGCGGGTAAAGACCCGTGAGAAAGGACGCTCTGGATTGGCTGCAACCCGCTTGAGCGACGTAGGCGTTCTTAAATAGGACGCCTTCCGAAGCGAGTTGATCGAGAACGGGGGTTTTGACATAAGGGTCGCCGTAGCAGCCCAGTTCTTGTCCATTGTCTTCGGATACGATGAGCAGAATGTTCGGTCTGCTATCGTTTTGCCCGGATGCGCTGCCTATCGTTCCGATGAGCGATAGCAATAGGAAGAGTAGCGAATGTCGGGTCATGGTCAGATTCTAGTTTCTGGTGTGGTTCACTTTCAAATCGGGTACCAGCGCCGCTTCTTGTCGAGGCAGCCATTGACGGTGGAAGGCGATAATCTTCGCGTACTGGGACTGCTCGGTAAGATTGGTCCACTCGTTTGGGTCGTTTCGGTGGTCGTATAGTTCTTCGGTACCGTCGGCGTAGGAGATGTAGCGCCAGTGTTGACTGCGCACCGCGTGATTGCCCCGTCCGTAGGTCATAAGAGCGGGGCGCGTCCAATTCGCATCGGGATCACGCAGCAGGGGAACGATGCTGACGCCGTCGCAGAGCGAATCAGGTTCGTGTCCACTGAGCTCCAGGAGAGTGGGATAGAGCGCGGTCATATCAATGGGAGTGTCGCAAACACTGCCGGGAGCGGCGATTCCAGGCGCGACGACGATAAACGGAATTCGATTCGATTTTTCCCACAGGGCGAATTTTTCGATGTGGTCTTTTTCTCCCAGATGGAAACCGTGGTCCGACCAGAGGACGACGATCGTATTGGAGTGGCGCGGACTCGATTCGAGCGCGTCGAGCAATCTTCCAATTTGAGCATCGGCAAAACGGATACAGGCCGCGTAAGATTCGATGAAGTGGGCGTACGAACCGGGTCTTTTTCCTTCGAGGGCCTGCATGCCTGTCCAAAACCATTTTTTCGACTTCAGTAGCGCGTTCGCGCCGCTGGGAAGGTCGTCCCAGTCGTTGCCGAGGCGAATAGGTTGCGGAGTTCCTTCGGTTTGCTCGTGGTATTTGGGCGGGGCGAAAAAGGGCGAGTGGGGTTTGAAGATTCCGCAGGCAAGGAACAGCGGTTTTTCTGAAGTCGAGTTTTCTAGAACGTCGATACAGTAGTCCACGGTCCGATGGTCGATGGTGTCGTTTTCGCTCGCTGGCCAGGCTCCCCAGTCAGTGTTTTTCGAGCCGTATTCGGGCGCTCCGTTGAGTTTTTCGGGAGGCATATTTTGCGGATCCATCGGACGAAATGCGTCGAAGGAGCGCGAGTCGTGAAAGGCTCCATCTAAGTGGTGATGGAAGATTTTCCCCGCTCCTTTAACGCTGTATCCCTCATCGCGATACCGTTCCATGATTGTCTTTCGATCGGGCATCGCTTCCCGCCAGTCGCTTCTGTTCCCGTACACTCCCGTGGTGGTGGGTCGTAAACCGCTGAGAGTGGCGGCGCGTGATGGATTGCAGGCGGGCGAGGCGCAATAGGCCCGGGTGAACAACATACCCTGGCTGGCGAGTCGTTCGAGATTGGGAGTCTCGATTGGAGCCTCGGAATCCAAGAGCGATATCCAGTCGTTCATGTCGTCTACGACGATCATCAGGACGTTGGGCGGGGGAGCGGCGACGAGCGCCGCTTGAAGAGTGAAGAGTGAAAGGTGAAGAGTGAAAGCGCGTTTCAGGCGGATTGCGGCCGTGAGCGAGTCGCGGGTGCGCGGCGTTCGAGAGTGGACCGGAGTATTGCGTGTTGAAGACTGGGGGAACATCAGGGTTCGGTGGGGACGCTGGGAAGATCCAGGGATGGAGTAAACATAGCCGGAGTCGCCTTGTTGACAACCGTGATTCATTGGTACGCAAACCATACCAAATGGGTAGAGCTAGGATTGATCAACAGTTGACTTTTAAGGGGCGGTTTGAATGCCCTTGCCAAGGGTGGTTTGGATCCTTCAATGCGGATTGATTTCGGAAGGCGCGCGTTATCCGCGTCGAACTTCCATTACCCCGGGGATGAAGCTCGTAGTCGTCATCAATTTGATTCTGTTTGCGCTTGAAGGCGCGATCGCCTACGCGGCGCAGTCTGTGAGCGAATCGGAGCCGTTTGGTCTGAACTTGGATGGCCGTCCGTCGATTGTCGATACGGCGTCTGTAGACTACGTGGTTTGGCTTTCCGAGTACTTCGAGTTGGAAGCGCTGTTTGACCTGGATTTGGTGTCGGAAGACTCCGATGCGGATTCCGATGGAAGGGTCAATCTCTTTGAGTATCGAGCGGGGCTGGATCCTGCTAGCGGTGTTCAGGATTTCTGGGTGATTGTCACCGGAGGCGAATCGCCTGCGGTTGAAATATTTCCGATCAAGGAGGGCGTTCGTTTCGAAATCGAGGGCAGTTCTGAGTTAGTGAACTGGACGGTTCGAGCGACGGGGTCGTTCGAGGAAACCGGCGCGACCGGGCGAGTCGGACTGGAGCCGGACGCGACGCCCGCTTATTTTCGAGTCAGGCTCTTAGAGCGGGATCCGTCCTTCCAGTAGTTTCCGATTTAATGATGGTTGCTCGCGCTATTTTGTCTTTCGCTCTTATTGGGTTGTATTCGAGTTGTGTTTACAGCGTGATCGAGATTGCGGATGTGGAGGCGAGTCAAATTGAAGGGGAGTCGAAGGTTTTGATCATATACGATTTGGGCAATTCGGATAGTGTGCCGACGATGGTAACGATGGAGTACACCCTCAATGGGGAATACTGGGTCGAGTCGAGTTTTGTCACGGGCGATGTGGGAGACAGTGTTTCGCAGGGATTCAACAAGCGGATGATCTGGGACGCGGGATCGGAGCTGCCAAACACTCTGTATCCGTCTGTTCGCGTACGCGTGAGGATCGATGATGGAATTCCGGGCGAACCGCCCGTTCCGCCGAGCGGATTCTCCTATATTCCTGCAAGTTCGTTCGGCATGGGTTCGCCCGAGTCGGAGAGAGTGATTGTTCGGACGTCGTCCGAACCGATTGATCCAAGCGACGAGACATTGCACCAGGCGATTTTGACCCGCGGCTTTTTTATAGGCCAAACCGAGGTCTCGTTCGCGGAGTGGACGGCGGTGAGGAATTGGGGATTGGAAAATGGATACGAAGATTTGCCGGTGGGACAGAGTGGCGGCCCAGATCCGGGAGGGCAGCCCAATCCGAGTACGCATCCGTTGACTCTTGTCTCCTGGTTTGACGTGATTAAATGGCTGAACGCCAAGAGCGAGCGTGATCGGCTAGTCCCTTGCTACACGATCAACGGCGCGATTTACCGCGAGGGCGAAGCCAATCCAAAATGTGATTTCGAGGCGAGCGGCTACCGTCTCCCGACGGAGTCGGAATGGGAGTACGCCTGTCGCGCAGGTTCGCCGGAAGCCTTCTACACAGGGCCAATTCAGGAACCGGACAGCGTTCCGCTCGACCCGAATTTGGATCAGGCCGGTTGGTACCAAGGGAATAGCGGAAATGACACGCGCGCGGTAGGCGATCCTTCGAAAGCGGAGAACGACTTCGGTTTACGCGATATGCACGGAAATGTCGTGGAGTGGTGCTGGGACTGGTATGGACCTTACGCGGCGCCCGAGATGATCGACCCGACGGGTCCGAGCAGTGGCGAGCTTCGCGTAGCGCGTGGCGGGGCGTTCTCGTCTTTGGCGGCTCAGTGCCGGTCGGCTTATCGGAGCAAGCTGACGCCTAGTCTAACAAGCGACAGTGTTGGTTTTCGTATTGTTCGGACGGTGATTGATTGAGGGAGTGTTGATGGGAGGCCTGTGAAGAAAAGGGAGCTATGTACTGAGCTGTTTTTGTCACTGTCCCGCCTAGCGCATAGGCGTCAACTTAAACCCGCCGGGACGGCGGGTTCCACCTTTATCTACTTGAGCTTAGGGTGGAACGCGACGTCCCGGCGCGTTTTTTAGAAGAGAGAGCAGTTAAGTTGACGTGTATGGGCTTCGCGGGACTAGGAGTCCTCGTCATAGACCCTGACACAGTCGGTGGCGGAGCGAGGACAATAGGATCTCTCCCGTTGACGGGAGAGAAATAATGTTGTTAGGACGCAATTGTATCCTAGATCTGACTACAAGTTTATTGGTAGCGAGACGATGAAGAGCTGTCGGTATGATTCGGTGTCTCCGACCAGTCCGGGGACGAGGATTCGCGTGCCGCTGCGATTCCAGGCGGGGGACGGGTCCTGGCGCAGGTCGCCTGAGATCCATTTCCCGATATTGAATCCCTGGGAGCGGAAGTGCTTGCCGTCCGACCTGCGATAGAACGTGTAGAAATTCATGGCGTTCTCTTTGTCCTTGTGACCGTTGACAAACCAGTCGCCTTGCGGAGACAGGCTTACGTCGCCTTCGGGGTCGGGGAATATCTCGCGATTGCCGAGATGGCCGATCACTTGCATCCGATCGATGTCGTAGAGGATCTGGCGTCCATTCATCGCGCCGATCATTCGCTGGCCAAAGTCCCATTCGGGGTGGCCGCCGAAAAAGTGTGGAATGCGTTTCAAGTCGGAGCCGTCGGCGTTGACGACGAAGGGGGCGTTGATGCGCGGGTGGTCCCGGTTCTTCCTCCAGCCGGCTCGGGCGAAGAAGAAGATCCGGTCGCCTTCGCGATTCCAGAGCGTGTGGTTGATGAAAAGCCCGAGGTGGTCGATGTGCGGTTCGGTTTGGCGAATAATGTCCGCAAGTTGTTTGAAGGATACAATCAACCGATCCTTACCGGTGTGGGTGTCGACGACGAATACGCCGTCGTCGTCGGGATGAAGGGCGTCGGTGGTCCAATCATAGGCGTCTTTGTAGCCGGTGACGGGACGGAGGCGGGCCATGCGGGCGAAATTGACTCCGGCAAATGCCCCGCCGGATTGTTTGACGCCGTAGTTGCCGATTGGGTTTTTAGGGAAACGGTACTCGCGGATGCGCTTGCGTGATTCGATGTCGTAGAGGACGGCGAATACGTGTCCCGTTTTCGGGTCCCGATCGTTGAAAAAGAACTGTGTATCCGGTTTTTCAGGATTCCAGTAGAGCATGGTGCCTTGCTGGGGGTTCCAGCCGAGCGATTGGTCGACGACTTCGATTTTGTTGCCGTCGTGAGTGTCGATCAAGACGACGTCGGCGGGTTCGCCTTTGCCTGGCAAATGGTCTTGGAAGGTTGATTGCAGGGCGACGATGTAGCGTTCATTTCCGTTCCAGGGGATGTTTTGCACGTGTCCGATATAGCCGAAAAAGGTGTGTTTCGGTCCGTGGGTGATTTGTTCGACCTCGACCTCGAGCTCGCGTGAATCGGCGAGGAGGCAAGGGGAGAGGGCGGCGATGTAGAGGAGGGGTAGAATTGAATGTCTCATAGTAGGCACCCTGAGAGCGGCAGAGCCTGATTTTTTGAGTTTCAGTGTAGGGCCTTCGTTTGCGAAGCGCCGCGTGGGACTGATTTTTAATCACATACGCGGCGTGGCGCAAGCGCCAGCCCTACGATTCGCGATTTGAACACATGTATGTCGCCTAGTTGAACTTCGTAATCACTTTCCGTTCGGTCACCGGATACCACTCCTCGATGAGCTTGGCCAGTCGAGCGACTACTTTCGGGTTCTTGGCAGCGAGGTTGGTTTTCTCGTGAGGGTCGTTGATTAGGTCGAAAAGTTGCGGCCGTTTTTCGTCTCTCGGATGCGTGCTTTTGTAGCGGTTCACTTCGCCATCGTAGGTGAGGAGCAGTTTCCATTTCCCTTGGATGCACCAGCGGAAGAGAAGCGAGGCCTCGGGGTTTTCGATGTCGGCGATGTCGTGGGCGAAGGACTCGCCGAAGATCGTGTCGCGCTTGATTTTCTTCCCCGTCTTCATGGCGTCGAGCAGGTTGAGGCCGGGAACCGGGATTGCGGGCTGTCGGGCTCCGGCGGCGGCGAGCGTTGTCGGGAAAATGTCGATACTGCTTACCAATTCGTCACGGGTTTCCGGCTTGAGCGTGCCGGGCCAAGAGTAGAGCGTGGGTTGTCGGATACCGCCCTCGTAGGGCGTTTGCTTGGAGCGGGCGTCGTAGCCGTTTCGCTCGGGATGCTGAATCCAGCCATTGTCGCCGACGTAGACAATGAGAGTGTTCTCGCGGATTCCGCGTTTTTCGAGGTGGTCGACGAGGTCGCCGCAGGTTTCATCCCACCACTCGATCATGGCGTAGTATTTAGCGATGGTGAGCGGATGGTCGTCTTTGTACTTGTCGAGCAAGCGGTCGGGCGGGTTGTGCGGAGTGTGTGGCAGGAAAGCGGCGTACCACATGTAGAATGGCTTGTCCTGCTCGATGGCTAGGTCGATGAAGTCGAAGCACTCGTCGAGACCTTCGCGACCGATTTTGAGTCCGTCGTCGCCGTGACGTCCTCCGCGTTGAGGAAAACCACGGGTCATGCCGTGGGTGAAGCCGCCGCGGCGGAAATTGCCTTCCCACCATTTGCCGCTTTGGTGACTGAGGTAGCCCTGTTCGCCGAGCAGTTCGGGGAGTGTATCGAATTCGTCGATATAGGAGATGAGCTGAGCCCGACGAGCGTTGTAGAGAGGCGAGTCTCTTTCCGCATATTTGGGCGACGGGTCGTTTCCGGTGACGCCGTGACGGTGAGCGTAGTGGCCGGTGGCGAGAGTCATCAAGGACGGACGGCACAGGGCGGTGGGAACGTATCCGCGAGGAAATACAATGCTCTCGCTGGCGAGTTTATCGATATTGGGTGTTTGGACGTGTGGGTGTCCGAGGAAGGAATAGTCGGTCCAGGCTTGGTCGTCGCTGAGTAGCAATAGGACGTTGGGCTTATCGGCCGCAAACGACGGAATCGTGACGAAAATGGGGAAGGCGACTATCGAGAGGATACATTTTTGGATGAGGGCGCGGGTATTCATGGGGTAGCGGGGTGAATAGTGTGCAGAGTGGCGAATTCTCCACGCAGGTCAATGGCGCTCGACCTGCGATGGGGAAATTGAATGCGAGGCGAGGCTCGAGGGTGACGCTAGCGAATGGCGACGAGGAGGTCTTTGCTTTCGACTTGGTCGCCCGTTTGCACGGCGATTGTATCGACGACGCCGTCTTGCTGAGCGTACACGGTCGTCTGCATTTTCATAGCTTCGAGGATGGCGAGCTTGTCGCCTTTCTTGACTTGGCTGCCAACGGTGACGGTTACGCTGCTGACCATTGCTGGAATCGGAGCGCCCACTTGCTTGGGGTCGGCGGAATCCGCTTTTTGGCGACGCTTGGACTCGGTCTTGACCGACTTGTCGACGATCAAGCATTCGCGGGCCTTTCCGTTGAGCTCGAAGGTGAGCGTGCGCTCTCCGTCATCGTTGGGCTCGCTCACGTAGATGAGTTTCACGATGAGAGTTTTGCCTTCTTCGATGTCGACCGAGATTTCCTGGCCGGGTTTGAGGCCGTAGAAGAACGCCGGCGTCGGGAGAACGGCAGCGTGACCGTATTGGTTTTTAAAAGACACGAAGTCCTTGAATACCTGTGGGTACATGAGGTACTCGTATAGTTCGTCGTCAGTGCACTTGCGTTTTGTGATCTGCTTGACGGTTTTGCGCGTTTCGTCGAGGTCGATTTTCTCGGCTCGCGCTCCGGGGCGCCCACGGTAGGCTTTGCGGTCGCCCAGAACGACTTTCTGCACCGCCTTAGGCCATCCGCCTTTGGGTTGGCCGAGACCGCCGGAGAGCATGTCGACGACGGACTCCGGGAACGGCGTGCCTTCGGGCAGGTTGACGAGGTCCGCAGGCTCGACGCCTTTGGTGAGGAGGAACATGGCGAGGTCGCCGACGACCTTGCTGCTGGGCGTGACTTTGACGATGTCGCCGAGGATTTGGTTGACTTCCGTGTAGTAGCGAACGACTTCCGGCCAGCGAGGCCCGAGGCCGAGGGCGCGAGCCTGCTCGCGGAGGTTGGTGTATTGGCCTCCCGGCATTTCGTGCGTGTAGACTTCGGCGGTTCCGAACTTGGGGCTGGTGTCGAAGGGCTCGTAGAACTGACGCACGGCTTCCCAGTAGATGGAGAGTTCGTTGAAGTAGTCGAGGTCGAGTTTCGTGTCCCGCTTGTCGCCTTTGAAGGCGTTGACGATCGAATTGAGGTTCGGCTGGGCGGTGAGGCCGGAGAGTGAGGATATCGACAAATCCACTACGTCGACTCCCGCTTCGGCGGCTTTAACGATGGAGGCGGCGGCGATGCCGCTGGTGTCGTGCGTGTGGAAATGGACGGGAATGCCGATTGCGGAGCGCAGGGCCTTGATCAGTTTGTAGGCGGCCCGCGGGTGGCAGAGCCCGGACATGTCTTTGAGGGCGAGGATGTGGGCGCCCATCGACTCGAGCTCTTTCGCGAAGTTGACAAAGTAGTCGAGCGTGTACTTGTCGCGATCGGAGTCGAGAATGTCGCCGGTGTAGCAAACGGTAGCTTCGCAGACGGACTGCGTGTCCTTTCGGACCGCTTCCATGGCGACTTTGAGATTAGGCAGGTAGTTGAGGGAATCGAATATGCGAAAGATATCCATCCCCGCTTCGGCCGAGTGCTTGACGAAGCCGCGCACGACGTTGTCGGGGTAGTTGGAGTAGCCGACCGCGTTGGCCCCGCGCAGGAGCATCTGGAAGCAAACGTTGGGAATTTTTTCGCGCAGGTCCCGCAGGCGCTGGAACGGATCCTCGCTGAGGAAGCGCATGCAGGTGTCGAAGGTGGCGCCGCCCCAACATTCGAGGCTGTATAGGTTGTGGGCGCGCTCGGCGATGCTGTCCGCGACTTGCAGCATGTCGAAACTGCGCATGCGAGCGGCGAGCAGGGATTGATGGGCGTCGCGGAGCGTGGTATCCGTTACGAGGAGACGTTTTTGCTTGCGGGTCCACTCGGCGAATTTTTCGGGGCCGTGGGCGAGGAGGTAGTCGCGAGTTCCCTTCGGCTTTCGAGCTTTCGGCTCGTGGTTCGGAATAATCACCGGCAGGTTCATGTCCGGCACGGGCCGGTTTTTCACCTGCGGATTGCCGTTGACGATGGTTTCGCCAAGCAGGTTTAGAAGTTTGGTGGCCCGGTCGCGGCGGCGTTTAAAGCGGAATAGCTCTGGCGTGGTGTCGATGAGGGTTGTGATCGCATCGCCCGATTGAAAACTCTCGTGGTGGATGACGTTCTCGATGAACGGTATGTTTGTCTTTACGCCGCGGATACGCATTTCACGGAGGGCTCGATCCATTCGCTGGATAGCGAGCGGGAATGTGCGGGAGGAAGCGGTGAGCTTGACGAGAAGCGAATCGTAGAAGGGAGTGATGACTGCGCCAGTGTCGCCCATGGCTCCGTCAAGTCGGATACCGAGACCGGCGGCGCTGCGGTAGTTGACGATTTTTCCGTAGTCGGGAGCGAAGTTGTGTTCGGGGTCCTCGGTGGTGATGCGGGCTTGGATTGCGTAGCCGTTGCGCGGAATCTCGTTTTGGGACGGGATGGCGATCGCGTCGCCGAAGAGCGAGTGGCCTTGAGCGATGAGCGCTTGGGCGCGAACGATGTCGATACCGGTAATAACCTCGGTAACGGTATGCTCTACTTGGATACGCGGGTTCATTTCAATAAAGAACCATTCGTGCGTATCGAGATCCAAGAGAAACTCTACAGTGCCTGCGTTGTAGTAGCCGATTGACTTGGCGATTTTGACCGCGGCGTTGCAGAGATCTTCGCGAACCTCGTCCGGGAGTCCGATAGACGGCGCGACTTCGACCACCTTCTGGTGGCGTCGTTGGACGGAGCAATCGCGTTCGTGCAGGTGGACGACATTCCCGTGCTTGTCGCCGAGGATTTGCACTTCGATGTGCTTGGCGCGTCCGATGTAGCGTTCGAGGAAGACGGCGGAGTTGCCGAAGGCGCGTTCCGCTTCGCCTTGGGCTTCTTCGAGGAGCGGCTTGAGGTCTTTGGGGTTCTTGACGACGCGCATGCCGCGACCACCGCCGCCGAAGGCCGCTTTGATGATGAGCGGGAAACCGATCTTCTTGGCGATCCGGACTGCTTTTGCTGGATCGGTTACGGGGTCGGGGGTTCCGGGAAGCGTGGGGACTTTGGCTCCTTCGGCGATTTTGCGGGCTTCGATTTTGTCGCCCATACGTTCGAGGAGTTCGGCGCTGGGGCCGACGAAGGTGATGCCGTTTTCCTCGCAGGCGCGAGCGAAGTTCGCGTTTTCGGAGAGGAATCCGTACCCCGGATGGATGAGGTCGACTTTCTTACGCTTGGCGAGATCGATGATGTCGGCGATTTCCAAGTACGCGGCGACGGGGCCCTTGCCTTGGCCGACGAGGTAGGCTTCGTCGGCTTTGAAGCGGTGCACGCCGAAGCGGTCTTCATTGGCGTAGATGGCGACGGTGCGGTAACCCAGTTCGGTGGCGCTGCGAAAGATGCGGACGGCGATTTCGCTACGGTTGGCGGCAAGCAGTTTTTTCATTGTTCAAGCGTATGGCCTATTGCGGCGAATGCAGACGATGCTGGCCTGGATACGGGTGTCAATAGGGATGCGTCGGGAGAGGCGTTTTCCGCATCCCGGGGTCTGATTTCGCTTCAAAATCGAGCGGATTTGTCGCGTTCCGCGCCTAGGGCAAGGGCATTTCGGGGCTCTCGTTTTCGCGAGCCGCCTGAAAAACGGTTTTCGATTTGGCGCTGCGAACTTGCTCGAGCCAAATGACTCCGTCGAATGGATCGCTGTTGCCGCGCGTGGCGACGAAGTCGATGTCGCCGTCGTTGTCGAGGTCGCGGGGAATGAGCTTGTCGAACATGCCGCGTTTGCGGCGGGAGATGTCGTGCCGGGTCCAGGCGTCTTTCGGGTCGCCGGGATTCTCGAACCAGCCGAGGCGGCCGAGCCCGTCGAATCGGTCGACCTCCTCGTCGCCCATGCGCGATCCTTTGCTGTAGCTGCCGCACAGAACGTCGATGTCACCGTCGCCGTCGATGTCGGCGATTCCGTATCCAATCATCCAATCCGGGCCGAAGTCGCCGATCGGGTAGACAATCCACTCGTCTTCGAGATTCTCGGGTTGTTGTATCCAAACGGTGCCGTCGTATTCGTTGCTGGCGCCGATGATGTCGAGCCGACCATCGCCGTCCAGGTCGTGGTATTCGAGGTTGAAGCCGGCCATGTAGATTCCGCTAACGGTGATCGGGCGCTCGACGAACTCGAAGTTGGCGGGGTCGACGTTTTCGAAAAAGGCGATGCGCTCTTCGCCGCGTGTTCCGACGATGATGTCGAGGTCGCCATCGCCGTCGAGGTCGACGGGTTGGGCGTTTTGCGGGACCTTGAATCGGCCGATTTCTTTTTCCTGCCAGCTCTCCGGTTTGAGGGGATTGCCGGTGATGTGGAATATATGGACGGGGGTTTTGCGGGCGAAGTCTTCCGGGCCGGGGCGCTGTGAGCCTTTGTTGGCGGCGGATAGGTCGGGGACGCCGTCTTGGTTGTAGTCGGCGAAGAACACGCGAATGTAGGAGCCGCGTCCTTGGGTTTTGGGGACGATGAGCCGGGGCCAGGGTTGGGCGCGTTGGTTCTGACCTGGATTTTGCAGGTAGATCAGATGGGAGAGCTCGGCGGCGACGACGACGTCGAGATGACCGTCGCCGTTGAGATCGGCAATGGCTGCGTCTTCGGGGGCGGGCGAGTCCGCGTTTTCGGCCAGGGTGACGTTGACCCATGCGTTTGGATCTGCGGAGCCAAAGGCGATGCGAACGTGCCCGGCGATGTCAGGGACATAGTCGGGATCGTATTCACTGGAATTATACTCGTTGTCGGATTCGTGAACGGAAACGATGTCCTCGAAGCCGTCGCCGTCGAGATCGCCCATGACCAACCCGTCGCTTCCGCTGAGGCCGAATCCGGCAATGGTTGCGTCGTCGATCACGTGTTCCTGCCAACTGATGTAGGCGCCGTCTGCGCTGGTGGCTCGGGTAGCCTGGTCGCCGACGTTCGGATCGGAGCGATGGGAACAGGACGCGATTAGGGGGATTAGGAGAAGCGTGGAGAATCGGGTGTACATGGGGTAGTTACGACTCTTGGTTGGGGAGCGGGTCGAGTCAATGTCTTGGCGACGAGGAACTTTTATCACCGCTCGCGGGCTCGTCGAAGACCCCGACGCGGTCGGGGCTAGGATCCGCGCTGCGGAAATAAGGATGCCGACCCTCGGCCGGCAAATAAGGTTTTCTCGGCAAATAAGGTTTTCTTGGCGAATAGGTTTTTGAGAATGACTTTAATTCACCGACTTGTCGGTGATCCTTATTGGCTCCGCGCGGCGGAGACTCCTAGCCCCGATAGGGTCGGGGCGATGACATACATTTTTTCGTGAGGAGCAAATGTTGGATACAGGTTCGTATGGGGGTTAACGCGGATTTTGAACGAGGAATTTATTGAGTCAGTGAATCCGCGTCGTAAATTGTTGACAGGCGTCGGGGGGCGAAGGTCTATCGAGGAATGCCAATTCCAACTCTTCGTTCCACGATCCTGGCAGCTCTACTCGCGTGGTCTGTTCCCAGCGTGTTTGCTGCTGTCCCCAATATCCTGCTAATTTTGACTGACGATCAAGGATGGAGCCAATTGTCGGCCCATATGGATCCTCGTATTGAAAATTCAAAGTCAGACTACCTGGAGTCGCCGAACCTGGAGCGACTGATTGAGCAAGGCCGTCGTTTTACGAGCGGGTATTCGCCCGCTCCGCTGTGCACTCCGACACGTCGGTCGATCCTGTGCGGCACGACGGCTGCGCGGAGCGGAACGGAGTTTGCCAGCCCAAATTGGATTCCTGCCGAGCACTTGACTATCCCGAAGGCGCTCAAGGCGGTGGATCCGAAATATCGTGCGGCTCATTTTGGGAAATGGGGAAGTCAAATGATCTCGACGCCCGAACAATGTGGATACGATGCGAGTGATGGTATGACCTCCAACGGCACAGGAGGCATGCCTACCACACTCGGAGTTGAATCGGGGCGGCATGGCGACGGTCCTCCGCATTTTATAGACGACATAGACCCGAAAAGAACAGTGACGGTTACCGATCGCGCGATCGAGTTCATGACTGAACAGGTTGAGAGCGACAATCCATTCTACGTGCAAGTGAGTTACTATGCTCAGCATCTTTCGGTGGTCACTCGTCAACGGCTACTTGATAAGTACGAAGCGAAGGGCGTTCCGGATCGGAAATACACGCCAGCTTGGGCGGCTATGCTTGAAGAATTGGATACAGGAGTGGGAAGATTACTGGACGCAGTGGAAAAACTCGGAGTCGATTCGAATACCTATTTAGTTTTCACTACCGACAATGGCGGACGTGGCAGCGTGCCTGGGGGAAGGGGGAATAGAGCGGCCCCGAACTTCCCCTTGTCTGGGGCGAAGCATCAACTACTGGAGGGTGGGATACGTGTGCCGTTTATTGTCGTTGGTCCAGGGATACAAGGCGGTTCCATCTGTACCGTGCCGGTTGCTGGATATGACTTGCTTTCGACCTTTTACGCCATCGCCGGGGGCGAGGCGGAGGAATTGACGAGCGAAGTGGACGGCGCGAGCATAGAGCCCTTGTTTCGCGACGAGACGCAAGACGCGTTTGAACGCCCCCAGAAGGCTCTGTTTTTTCATCGCCCGGATCGCGGGGAGTCGGCCATACGCGAAGGCGACTACAAGCTCATGGTTTACTGGAATGAGAGTGGCTCTGTCGATCGAACGGCGCTCTACCAAGTTGAACCCAATCCGACGGAAGAGGGGCGCGAAATCACCGATGATCCTCAACGTGCCGAGGCGATGAAGAATCGGCTTCTCGCGCATTTGTATTTGGTGGATGCGGAGCGAAAATAACGATATTGTCATCGCTCACCCGCTTGGCGGGTTCGCTAGGATCCGCGCTGCGGAAATAAGGATGCCGACCTCTGGTCGGCAAATAAGGTTTTCTCGGCGGATGAGGTTCTTTCGGCAGATAGATTTTTTGAATGACTTTAGTTCCCCGACTTGTCGGGGATCCTTATTGGCTCCGCGAAACGGAGACTCCTAGCCCCGATAGGATCGGGGCGATGACGTTAAATGTTTTACCGTAATTCTGGATTGAGGCTGTCTTAAACGAGAGGATAGGGTTGCGTGGTCTCTCGTTTCCATGTTCGGTATCAGTGTAGTCGACGTTGTCGTTTTATTGGCGTATCTGGCGGGCGTGACGTTGCTGGGGGCGCTTTCGTTTCGGAAGGTCAAGCAGGTGTCGGACTTCATTATGCCGCGTCGTTTTGGCAAGTGGATGTTGACGATGCACGCGTTTGGAAGCGGCACGCATTCGGATCAAGCGGTCGGGGTGGCGTCGAAAACCTACACCAGCGGCTTGTCGGGGATTTGGTACCAGTGGCTCTATTTGTTCGGCACGCCGTTTTACTGGCTGATCGCCCCCATGATGCGTCGCTTTCGCGCCTTGACGACGGCGGACATTTTCGAGCTGCGCTACAGTCGCGGTGTGGCGATTCTCTATTCGTTGATCAGTATTGTAATGATGATTACAACGATCGGTCTGATGCTCAAGGGATCGGGCGCGGTGATCGAGGGCGCTAGTGGCGGGGCGATCTCTTCGGAGGTCGCGATAATATTTATGACGCTCCTGTTTGTTGGATACGGAGCAGCCGGCGGTTTGAGCGCGGCGATCGTGACCGATTTTGTGCAGGGCATTCTCACCATTGCTTTTTCCTTCCTTTTGCTGCCATCGGTCATGGGCGCCGTGGGCGGATTCGATGGGATTCGGGCGACGATCAACGATCCGGCCGTGTTTTCGCTTTCCGCGCCCGAAGGGATTGGCGTTTTCTACATAACGATAATCTCTATCAACGCGCTGATCGGGATCGTTACCCAGCCTCACATTTTGGCCAATTGCGCGGCGGGGAGAACGGAGCGGGAGGGGCAGTTCGGGTTCATGGTGGGGAGTTTTACGAAACGTTTTTGCACGGTGGCCTGGTGTCTGACCGGTTTGGCGGGTCTGGCTTTCTACGCGGGGCAGACGGTGAATCCGGATAATCTATACGGATTGCTGGCGAAGGAGTTTTTGCCGGGGCTGCTTCCTGGCGCGTTGGGGTTGTTTATCGCGACGCTGTTGGCGTCTGTGATGAGCTCGTGCGACTCGTTTATGATTGCGGCTTCGGCCTTGTTTACGCGCAATGTCTACCAAAAGAGCTTTCCCGACAAAAGCGAAGGCCACTATCTACGCGTCGCTCGATTCGCTTCGGGCGGGGTCGTGGTATTGGGCGTGTTGTACGCGTATTGGCTTTCTGGAGTCATTCAAGGGCTGGAGATTCTTTGGAAGATCGGGCCGATGATGGGGATCGCGTTTTGGATGGGCTTGTTTTGGAGGCGCGCCACGACTGCGGCAGCGTGGGCGTCGACATTGGCAGCGTTGTTCACCTGGTGGATTTCGACCCAGTCGTTCTTTGTGGATTGGCTGGCTGGCGTTCCGGGGGCGGTGAGCGCTCGAATGGTCGAAGAGTCGGAAACCGGGACCCTCGTCTCGCTGCCGTGGCAGATGATCTTCTATTTGTCGGTCGGGGTGATCGTGGGGGTAGTTGTCAGTTTCGTTTCGCGGCGACCGGATAGAGAGAAGTTGGAGCGCTATTATGCGCTGACGCGGACGCCGGTACTAGGCGAAGAGCCGGAGAGCGGCGAGCCGTGTCGGATTCCCGCGGGGGTTGAGCCATTGCCGAGGCGGGTGTTTTTTCCGAAAACGGAATTGGAAATACCAGTTCCGTCAAAGCGATCGGTCGCTGGATTCGCGGTGGGATGGTTGTGTGTGGTTGCGATTATCTATTTGGTGTATCGGATATCGTTGTTGTAGGGCTGGCGCTGGTGCCATGCCGCGAATGAACTTTCAAACAAGAATACGCGGCGTGGCGCAAGCGCCAGCCCTACAGACTCAATGCTCCGGTCTACAGTTTGGATGCCGAATTCGGTTCGAGGAAGAGGGTCGCGTTGGGGTGTTCGCGGAGCAGGGTGGCGGGGCACTCGGTGGAGATGGGGCCGTTGATTGTGGCGGCGACGGCGTTGGCCTTGGTGGTGGCGGGGACGACGCAGCTGAGCTTAGCGGCGTTTGAAAATACTGGCAGTGTCAGTGTAATGGCGTGAGTGGGCACCGCGTTGAGTGTGGGAAAGCACCCATCGTTGACTTGCTGTTGGCGGCAAATCGCGTCCATGGCGACAATCTTGGCGAGCTTGGGATCGTTGAAGTCTGCGACGGGTGGATCGTTGAAGGCGAGGTGACCGTTTTCGCCAATTCCGCAGCAGGCGAGATCGAGTGGCGCTTCGGCGAGGAGGGCGCTGAGTCGTTCGCATTCCGCTTCTGGGTCGGGCGCTTCTCCGCGGATGGCGTGAAAGGCTTTCAGATTCACTTTACCCACGAAGTGCGTTTGTTGGTAGGCGCGAAAACTCTGCGGGTGATCAGCGGAGAGCCCGACGTACTCGTCCATGTGAAAGACGACGATGCGGCTCCAGTCGATTTGAGAAGCGTTGGTGGAAGTGGTCAGGCTGGCGAAAAACTCGTCCTGCGACGGAGCGCTTCCGACGAGGATTCGGATCTCGTCTTTTGTCGATTGCAGTTCTTTGAGATGGGCGACAACCGCGCGGGCGGCAGCGGCCCCCATCGACGGGCGGTCGGGGTAGATCGCGACTTGAAGTCGGTCGGACTGGAAGGAGCGAATGGGTGATGGAAGTTCGGATTCGGTCATAGTTATTGAAGAAATTGTTTACTAGAAAGATCTACGTTAACTCTCCCGTAGGGCCTTCGCTTGCGAAGCGCCGCGTAGGTTGAGTTTCTAGCTACATCCTCGGCATGGCGCAAGCGCCAGCCCTACGTTTTCGATTTATTGGATACATCGATTATGTCAGATACCAAAATACTCTGCGGGAATGTCGGAGCAAAGGCTGATCGCGTCTTTGGGCGCGAGGTCTAGCCATTCGGCTATATTCTCGACTCCGCGGTCGAGTGTGAGGGACGAGCCGGCGAAGCGGGTGTCGCCAGGAAGATGGACGATGCCGTCGGAGCCGACATCCATTTCGTGGGGACCGACTTGGTAGCGTCCGGGCGGAGCGCCTGCGGCCGACATGCAGTCGGTAGTGAAAAATGCCTTACCGATCGGTTTGGCTCGGAAGTAGTTTTTGAGGACGAATGGAGGCAGGTGGATGCCATCGGGGATAAGGCAGGCGATGAGTTCGTCGCGAGCGAGCAGGCGCTGGATGATATTGTCGTGGCGATGCATTTCCGCGGGCACTGCGTTGCCGAGGTGCGTGGCCATAGTTGCACCTGCTCGAATGGCGTTGTCAATCGCCGCCTCGGAGGCATTTGTATGTCCGAGGGAAATACGGATTCCGTCCGACGTTGCAGCTTCGATGAGTGGCAGGCAGTCGGGCGTTTCGGGAGCGAGGGTGATGAGTTTAAGGCGTCCACCAGCGGCGTCTCGAAGGCGCTGGTAGTCGGCGATGGATCCATGGCGGGCGTGTTCGATCGGGTGTGCTCCGTTGTATCCAGTCTCGGTGGAAATCCAAGGGCCTTCCAGGTGGTAGCCTTGCACCATAGCTGCGATTGCGGCGTCTTTGGTCCGAAGCGACTCGATGTTTTCCAGCTTGCGGCACAGGGCGTCGATATCGTCGGTGATCAGTGTGAAGAAGATGCGTGTCGTTTGGTGTTGTGAAAGGGCGGCCACCGCGTGGCGCATGGCTTCGACATCGAGATCGGGCGACTGAAAATCAACTCCGCCGAATCCGTTGACTTGAAAATCGAATAGCTGGGCTCCATCGAGAGGGGTCATAGGATGGGAACTCGTTTGCCCGATTTTAGCTGCGTTGCCAATCGGATAATGTACATCAGCGCCCGCGGCTGGTGGAAATTCCCTTTGCGGTAGATGGAGATTCCCGCTCGCTGCTTGTCCTCGCCTTTTCGGTTCACGGCTTGTCGCCAAACGCCGTGTGGCGTGGTCATGGTTCGTTGCAGGAATTCCCAACTGCGGTCGAACCACTGGAGGGCTTGGGTGTTGCCGGAATGCGCGAAGGCCAGCAAACAGCCGATCGCTACCTCGGTTTGGGCCCACATGGTTTTGGTTTCGAAATCGGGTCCGGCTGGGTGTGTTTTCGTTTTGAATACATTGTAAGCCGTATCGCCCACGCCGCTGAATGGGTAGTCCCAGCTCATTTCGATGAGCCGCAGCATGCGGTTCTGGAAGAGTTCGGGATCGGAATCGAGATCGAATCGGCGAGCGGCATCGAGGCACATCCACTGAGCTTCGATGCTGTGTCCGGGGACCATTCGGTTGGCGTGGCGAGGGATGCGGGAGTAGTCGTGGAAGAGCGATTCGTTGGAGATGCCGTATTCAGGATTCCAGAACTTGCGTTCGAGCGTGTGGAGGTGGGCGCGGAGCCAGTGTCTGAGGGGGGTGTCGGGATCGAGGGCGATTAGCTGGGGGAGAATCCACACGAGCATGAAGGAGACTCCTTGAGCGCGCAGTCCGGTCGCTTGCACGTCGCTGAGCATGCCGCCGCGATAGGTTCGGTCTTCGTAGCACTCGATTGATTTGCGTAGAGAGAGTTCGGCGAGATCCAGGTCCTCCTGCGAACCGGTTGCTTGGGCGTATTGGATGAGCCCGACGGCGGCGAACAGGGCGCCGTAGATGGTTCCGTCTCGATCGACCGCGATCCCGTCGACAGGTTCACCGGTTCTATTAACGGTGTCGAGCCAGGTCCCGTCGCCCTGATGCATGTGGGCGACCATGAAGTCGCGAATGTGGCGGGCTTCGTCCAGCCACTTTTGCTTCGGGTCGATCTCGTTGTGGAGATATGAATACACCCAGATGGCTCGGCCTTGGTACCAGATGTCTTTGCGGTCGTTTTCGACCGCGCCATCGTCGAAGAGGTAGCAGAGTATGCCGCCGTGTTCCCGGTCGAGTCCGCCGTGCTCCCAGAATGGGAGGTATTCGTCGAACAACTGCGTTCTGCATTGTTCGACTAGGTCGTCGAGCGATTGGCGGGGAATTTTGTGGCGAACCGAGCGGGCGGTTTTCGAGTAGAGGGCGCCGTTGAGCGAAGGCGCCGCGATTCCCGCGATCGCTGCGAGGCCTAGGAAGTCGCGTCTATTTATCACGGGATTGAGGGATTGGGAGATTGAGGGATGGGCTGAGAGTTGCGGAATTGCCATTGAGACTCCATGTGAAATTCGCTTTTCAGTAAAGTGTTAGGGACTGCCAAATTGAATTAGAACAGTGATTCCTCCGGAATCAGATATCGCTGCGCGATAGCAGGATCCCGCTGCGCGGGAGCAAGATACTCACCTCAAAACCAAATCTTGTTCCCGCGAAGTGGGATCCTGTTGCTGCGAACGCAGCATTTCGCGAAGCGACTGTTGCACAACTAAGCGAAGTCACAAAACTAGTTAAAATCGTGTTCTAGTGAGTGTTTTGAAAACTGGGTTTCTTTGGTAGGGCCCGCTCGGCGATCGGGCCGCATTCACGAGAGTGTGACTCAACCAACGCGGCCCGCTCGGCGATCGGGCCCTACCTTCGCTGCGGTTGTTGGTTACTTCTTTGGTCGACCGTAAAGCCGTATTGGGAATGGAGTTTTGAGCGGGTGGGTGTAGCTTTGGTGTATGAAACTGGGGTTCAGTCTTTATCGGCAGTCGTTGAATCGGGACAATTTTCGCTTTGCTCGTCAACTGGGAGCAACGCATGTGGTGGTTCATTTGGTCGACTATTTTGGGGGGCGGAATCCGAGTTTGTCGCGCGGCGACGATCGGCGCGGTTGGGGGGTGACGCAAAATGAGGGGAAGCTCTGGGAGCTGGAAGAGCTGACGGCTTTGCGGCGGGAGGTTGAATCGCACGGTTTGGTTTTGGAAGCGATCGAGAATTTCGATCCGTCTCATTGGTACGATGTATTGCTGGATGGACCGAAACGGGCGGAGCAGTTGGATGGGCTGAAGGCGGTGATTCGTGACATTGGGAAGGCGGGCATCCCGATCGTGGGCTACAATTTCAGCATTGCCGGTGTGTGGGGTTGGACGAAGGAGCCGGTGGGGCGTGGGAAAGCGGAATCGCTAGTGTTTGATTCGGAAAATGTGGATTTGTCGCAGCCGATTCCTCGGGGCATGGCGTGGAATATGACCTACGATCCGGATGCGCCCGAAGGCGAGATTCCGCCGGTGAGCGAAACGGAACTGTGGGAGCGGTTGACTGTTTTTCTAGAAGAATTGGTTCCCGTGGCGGAGGAGAGTGGCGTGCGATTGGCGGCTCATCCAGACGATCCGCCGGTTGAAACTTTGAGAGGGATGGCGCGGCTGGTGAACCAGCCGGACAAGTATGATCGACTGCTGGATGTGGTCCGGAGTCCCTCCAATGCGCTCGAGTATTGTATGGGTAGTATCCAGGAAATGAGCACGGGCGACTTGTACGAGAACATCGACCGCTATTCCAAGTCAGGCGATATCGCGTATGTGCATGCTCGGAATGTGACGGGGAAGGTGCCGCGCTACCAAGAGGTATTCATCGACGAAGGGGACATCAACATGTTTCGGGCATTATCGATTTTGGAGCGGAATGGTTTCGACGGGGTGGTTGTTCCGGACCACACGCCGGAAGTTTCTTGCGGCGCGCCGTGGCATGCGGGGATGGCTTACGCGATGGGTTATTTGAAGGCGACTATGGAACGGGTGAAGCGGGAGGTTCGGTAGCTTTTCCAAAAGCGCTTCCGATGTTGTCCAAAGACGGTGTATTCGGATTACAGTACACAATCGACGAAGTTTTGTCATCGCTCTCGTTGCTTCGTCGAAGATCCCGACATGGTCGGGGCTAGGATCCGCGCTGCGGAAATAAGGATGCCTCCCTTCGATCGGCAAGTAAGGTCCCTTTCTAATGACTTTATTTCTCTCCCGCTAAGCGGGAGGGATCTTTAGTGGCCCCGCGGGGCGGAGACTCCTAGTGACGAGCGAGCGAAGCGAGTAAGGAACGATGACTTCTTTGTCATCGCTCTCCCGTCTTTGACGGGATGGCTAGGGTGCTGCTTCCGTCTTCGTCCCACTGGTGAGACTACGCCGAGACATGTTGCAGCAAATAGGGAGTCCTCGTGGAACGATGACATTAGGTTTCTTTGGTTGAGGGGAGGAGTGAGTCCTTACGGAATTGACTCAGCCGTCGCGGGGGATTGGGGTAGCGGGTATGAATACACTTAAGATCCATTCGCTCGCTATTTCCTCTGCCGCCTTCTTGATTCTCACTGGCTGCTCCAACCCTGCCGACGATACGGAGTCGGCTCGTGTCGCGGACGCGGTTAAAGATGTTGCGGCAGTCGCGGATGCGGCGACCTACGCGATTAGTTCGGATTCCACAATCGAATTCGTGGGTTCGAAAGTGACGGGGAGCCACAGCGGGGGTTTTAATTCCTTCGACGGGGTCATCGCGGTTGCGGGTGGGCAGATTGTGCCGCCGAGCAAGGTGACTATCGACATGAACTCCCTTCATTCCGACAGCAACCGACTCACGGGGCATTTGAAGAACGACGACTTTTTCGCCGTGCCGGAACACCCGACTGCGGAATTCGCGGTGACGTCTGTCACAAGCACGGGATCGGGACTGGAGATGACCGGCAATCTCACTTTGCGCGGCGTGACCAAGAGTATTTCGTTTTCGCCCGAGGTCGACATCACGGATTCGGAGGTGCGTTTGAAAGCGGAATTCGACATCATGCGCTTTGATTTCGGGGTCGCGTACAAAGGCAAGGCGGACGACTTGATTCGCGACGAGGTCGTGATCCGGCTCGACGTGACCGCGACCAAGAACTCCTAACGTGTCCGGCGGCCGAGCGCTTTGTCGCCAACGATACGCCCATTGCAACATTTCCGCGCTTTGGAGCGTCCTGTACTGTGACTATGTTGAACTGGAGCAAGATTCTTGAATTCGCGGAGAAGGGGAACCCGGAACCGGATCGGCGAGTAACGAAAACCGAAGAGGAATGGAGCGCTCAGTTGAGCGAAGAGGAGTTTCGGGTTACGCGATTGAAAGGGACCGAGCGTCCCTTCAGCTCGGAGATGTGTGGTTTGTTCGAGCCGGGGCGGTATGCCTGCGTGTGTTGTGGCACCTTGCTCTTCGACGCCTCGGAGAAATTTGAAAGCGGAACGGGCTGGCCGTCCTTCACGCAGCCGGTCAAGGAAAACGCGGTCGCCTACCACGGCGACAGTTCGCACGGAATGACCCGCATCGAGACCACCTGCAATACTTGCGACGCTCACCTCGGCCATGTCTTTCCTGATGGGCCTGCTCCCAGTGGACTGCGGTACTGTATCAATGCGGTATCCATGAAAAAGGTACAGGAACCCGATGAATCGGAGAAGACTCTCGCTCTCGCCACTTTCGGCGGCGGGTGCTTCTGGTGTACGGAAGCGTTTTTTCAAGAGCTGCGCGGCGTGAAGAGCGTGACCAGCGGCTACGCGGGCGGCGCTACGGAAAACCCGAGCTACCGGCAAGTCTGCACAGGTGAAACCGGTCACGCGGAAGTGGTGCAGATCGAATACGATCCTTCCGAGATTTCTTATGGCGATCTCGCTCGTCTCCATTTCGCGAGCCATGATCCGACAACGTTGAACCGCCAAGGAGCGGATGTGGGCACGCAGTATCGGAGTGTTCTTTTTTATCGCAACGACGCGGAGCGGGAACAGGCGATTGCGGTAAGAGACGAGGTAGCGAGTGAACTGGGCGCGCCAGTTGTGACGGAGTTGGCGGAATTCGAGATGTTTTATCCTGCAGAAGCCGACCACCAGAATTACTACCGAACGAATCCGCAGGCTGGATACTGCATGGCGGTGATCAGTCCGAAGTTGGCGAAACTGCGGGCTCAATTTAGCGATCGATTGCAGGGAGAGCCGACCCTGTGAGTTCGGTTGAGACCTTTGATCTGATCGTCGTCGGAGGAGGCCGGGCATCCGTTTTGGCGGCCGCGGCGGCTCAAGCGGGACTGAAGACGGCCCTGATCGAAGAGAGAACATTGGGTGGGACCTGCCCAAATCGCGGCTGCGTTCCTTCCAAGTTGCTCATCGGATTTGCCGAAGCGGCCCGTCACGCTCGGGAGTCGGGGCGGCATTTTATCGATACCGAGATCCAGAATATCGATACGAAGCGGATATTCGACAGTGTCGACGACTACATCGGTGGCGTGGACGGACGTTATGAAACGCGCATGCTCGACGCGGGCGTCGAGCTCATCCGCGGGGAGGCGAGCTTTACCGGTGAGAAAACGCTCTCAGTCAACGACCGCTCGCTGACGGCGGAGCGAATCGTATTGGCAACCGGATCACACCCGACGGATCCGCCGTTCAAGGAACTGCCCGTTTGGACGAGCGATTCGCTCTTCCCCTTGGATGGAGATCCTCCGAAGAGCATCCTGGTAGTCGGTGGTGGATTTATCGGCTGCGAGATGGCGTCCTTTTTCGCCGGCGTCGGCATCGAAACGCATCTCTTCGCCCGCGGGGATCGGCTGCTCGGTCGCGAGGACAGCGATATTGAGTCGGTCTTTCAAACCGAATTCAGCAAAAGCGTCTCCACGCATTGTCACGCGAACTTGACGGATCTGGTGTACGAGGAGGGACGCTTTATCGCGACCTTCACAATCCATGGCGAATCGGTGACCTTCGAAGCGGAGCGAATCCTCTTTGCCATCGGCCGCAAGCCGAATACGGAGCGACTCAATCTCGAGCGGACGGGATTGGAAACCAACTCGCGCGGTTTTATTACGGTCGACGATCACTTGCAGACGCAAGTACCCGGCATCTACGCCGCGGGCGATGTGAACGGACGCTACATGCTCCAACACGCGGCGACCTACGAAGTGCGCTATTTGCGTTCGCAGTTTCTCAAAGGCAACACAGAACCGATCGACGAGTGCCTCATCGCCCATGCGGTATTCTCCCATCCGGAAGTGGCATCGGTGGGCTTGACCGAAGAAGAAGTCAAAGCAAGCGGAACGCCCTACGTGTCCGTATTCGAAGACTGGCTCGCCAGCGCCCGTGCCATGGCCATGCGCGTCGACTATCCGCGTATCAAACTTCTGGTTTCAGTAGAGGACTATTCGATCTTGGGCTGCCACCTGGTCGGACCCGAATCGTGCACGCTTATTCACCAAGTCCTCGCGGTGATGCACTTGAAAAACGACGTCCGCGAATTGGCGGACATGATCTACATCCATCCCGGTTTGAACGAGTGTATTTTGGCCGCCGCGGTGAAGGCAGTTGCCGAGGTGAAGAAGGCGACTCCGTAGGTAATACAAGTTTCTTTGGGCCACACAAGGCTCGAAGAATCGTTGTGAAAATCAAACCAATTGTTCGTGTCGCCGCCGACTTTGCCGGGGTCTTCGACGAACACCCATCGCCGACGAGTCGGCGCTAGGTCGGAACGACCGATGTTAAACAACGCTCACTCTGTTCGCTTGTTGCGCCTTCGTCGCAAATGGGCGCCTCTGCGAGGCGATGTGTTTGACAAAAGGGAGTCATGGATCAGCAAGTCGCTGAGGCGAATGACAATCTGCTTGCCGAACTGAACTCCTTGTTGATAGCTAGGTGAATTCAAACGTGGGATGATATGGCAACGTTGTCAGAATAACGTGTTGGCAGAAAGGCAATGACATGGAAATACAGGGAAAACCAGTGTCTTCACGGTTCTTCGGGAACTTCTATCCACGAATCGTAGGGAGGAAGGGAGCAGGGTGCAGTTCGCATTTCATTCTTCTAGCGTCCGCGCTATTGCTCTGCCTCTTGCTTTTCCCCCAACCCGTACAGGCACAACCGCGAATCCGAGACATCAGCTTCGAGGGGACTGAAGCGACCTTCGAGTACGATAATGCAGGCTCTGGACAGCTCTACGGTGTGGAGGTCTCCAATGACCTCGTGACTTGGGTGATCTTTACCGAGCGCACTTCGACGGACGATGGCGTGGTTTCCTTCTCGCTCGACCTGCAGATCTTGGGAGGGTCGATTTCGTACTTCTTCCGCCTCGTTCAACTGGATCCGAACGGGAACCCTCTCGCCATAGATGTCGGCGAAGTGCCGGGAGCCCCAAAAGGGGTCAATAGTCAATAATCAACAGGGGCGTCGCCTACACCATGCGGCAGGGGATCAGTAAGTTGTTGGCGTTGTAGGCAACTAAGATTCTCCTGATTCGTCGCTTTCTTCCAGTTTCTCAACAAAGTCCTCAGCGTCCCGGGCAGATGCGAAGTCCTCCAAGGCAGAGAGGATGCGGCATGAATAGAGCGTTATTAGGTTGTTCAGTTTGCCCAAGGCAAAGGGACTGATTTCTATCCGGTCGTCTGGCCATTCCTCGAGAACGGAAAAGACCGAAGCGATGCAGATGATTAGGTCCGCGTTTTCGTCGACTTGGTTTCGTGTTACCGCGTAGCGGCGAATTGTTTCAGAGTCCATTCCTTTGATCATAATATTGCAGTTACTGCGATTACTGCAATAATTGCGATAATCGGATTGGTCTGTAAAGGCATTTTCTTCATTTTCGCGGATCATGACGAAGAAGAACACGACGCTTTCTGTTAGGGTCGACGAGGAAACTGAAAAGATCGTTAGATCTCTGGCAGAAAAAGACGACCGAACCATGGGATACGTGGTTAGGCAGCTCGTGGATGAAGCGCTCCAAGCCCGAGGACTCATCAAACCCAAAAAGAAAAAGTAACCAACCGGACAATACGGTGTACACAGATTTGTAAGCTCGCGTGTCCTAACGGTAGTGGGCCTAGCTTTTCAAAAAAATAAATTAAAACACATTACTTCACTATGTCAGGACAAGGATCAGGAGGGAACGTGCTTGCGGCGCTCTGTAGTTTTTTCATCCCGGGGCTCGGGCAGTTGCTGCAGGGGAGGTTGGTAATCGCCATCATTCAGTTTGTGCTCGCGGCAGCCCTCTGGGTATTCCTTCTCGGTTGGCTGATCCATCTGTGGTCAATCATCGACGCCGCGAAGTTCAAAGCGAAGTAGATCTATTTTAAGCCGAACCAGTCGAGACGCTAGAGTACAATTGCATGAGCACGTCGTGCGACCTCGATTTTGAAAAGTGAGCAACTCTGCATCGCACGCGCACGCATTTTATCGTCAGGTAGCGAAAGAAAAGAGAGTTTGGACGATAAAGGACGAAGAAGGATTTCCGGCTCCAAAGAATATAGATGGAATACGAGTCCAGCCCTTTTGGTCATCTGTATCCAGAATCCAGAGAATTAGGGAAAAAGCTCCTGCGTACGCAAATTTTGAACCCTACGAGATTTCTTGGGAAGCATTTAAGGACCGATGGCTGCCTAAACTGAAGAGAGATGGGCTATTGGTAGGAGTGAATTGGTCAGGGGCAAATGTAACGGGATATGATCTAGATTCAGATTTCGTTCTAAAAGCAATCAAAGTCCAAATTGAAAAATTGGGAGAACAAGACGGTGGTGATACCGTTGGTAAGCCGACGCGTCTGAACTCAACGCCAGGTAAGAAAATGAAAGACATCACAGAAGCTCAAAAAGACATGCAGTCCGCCTACTTCGGCGGGGCCACGGGAGCGGTGTGCTCTGCGTCCGCTTGGCTCGCTGCGGCTATTGTTGCGACGTTTGTCGGTTCAAAAGAAGGCATATTCACATTGATTTTCGGAGGCATGGCTATCTTTCCGGCATCGGTGATCTTGTCGAAGATCCTCGGCAGAACGGGAAAGCATGCCAAAGACAATCCGCTCGCTCCGTTAGCAGTTTACGGAACGGTCTGGATGCTGCTCTCCATCCCGATTGCCTTTGTCTTGTCGCTTCATCGCCCAGCGTTGTTTTTCCCGGCGATGCTCTTGATGATTGGCGGTCGTTATCTCACCTTCGAAACGCTCTACGGAACAAAGATCTATCTGTTGTTCGGCGCTACGCTCGCTCTTTCAGGATTCCTCCTGGCCGCATTCCAGGCCCCTGCCTATGTTGGGGCGTTTGCAGGGGCGATAATAGAGTATGTGTTTGGATTCATTATTTTCTACCAATCCAAGAAGGGGAATAGCTAGCAGCACGCATTGACGCTATTGGAGGTAAATGACTTTATTTCCCTCCCGCCGAGCGGGAGGGATCCTATTGGCTCTGCTCGGCAGAGACTCCTAGCCCCGATGAGATCGGGGCGGTGACGAAATAACTTTTTGTCATCGCTCTTCCGCTTCGCGGGAGAGCTAGGATCCCCGACGTGTCGGGGAAATAAGGATGCCTCTCTACGTTCGGCAAATAAGGTTTTCTCGGCAGTTGGGATTTTTTGAATGACTTTATTTCCCCGGCTTGCCGGGGATCCCTATTGGCCCCGCTGCGCGGGGACTCCTAGCCCCGACCTTGTCGGGGCGATGACAATTCTCCAGTCGATCGAGCTTGAAAAGCCTCGGGTCAACACGGATGCTCGCTGAGAGTCATTGAATAACTTGTTGGAACACAAGAGAAGGGTAGTTTGCTATGAGAGTGGCGGTGTTTGGCGCAAGATCGTACGACAAAGAGTTTTTCTCAGCAGAGAATCAGAATTTTGGTCACGAGCTCGTTTTTCTAGAGGCTCACTTAAACGCTACGAATGCGACCCTTGCAGCGGGGTTCGAGGGAGTGTGCGCGTTTGTCAATGACGCCTTGGATGGCGAGTGTCTTGCGAAACTATCAGATAGTGGGGTAAGGGTTGTCGCCCTCCGGTGCGCTGGCTTCAATAATGTAGACTTAGAGGCGGCGGAGTCGCTCGGCATTTCGGTTGTTCGCGTTCCGGAATACTCTCCCCACGGTGTTGCGGAGCATGCTGTTGCCTTGATTCTAGCTTTGAATCGAAAAATACATAAAGCCTATAACCGGGTGCGCGAGGGCAATTTCTTGTTGGAGGGTCTACTGGGATTCAATCTGAACACAAAGGTCGTCGGAGTGATTGGCACGGGAAAAATTGGCCTCGCGTTTTGCGAGATCATGAAGGGTTTCGGCTGTTCTATACTCGCTTATGATCCGTACCCCAATGAGACACTTGCAGCAAACGGTATTCAATATACGGATCTGGAGGATCTACTAAAAAAGTCGGATATCGTTAGCTTGCATTGTCCGCTGACGCCGGAGACTTACCACCTGATTGATGACGAGGCCATTTCTAAAATGAAAGATGGTGTTATGTTGATCAATACGAGTAGAGGAGCCTTGGTGGATACAAGCTCGGTGATCAAGAATCTAAAGTCAGGAAAAATTGGGTACTTGGGTCTAGACGTGTACGAGGAGGAAGGGGATTTGTTTTTTGAGGATATCTCCAATCGAATTCTTGAAGACGATACATTCGCGCGGTTGCTCACCTTTTCGAATGTTCTCATTACGGGGCACCAGGCATTTTTTACGAGCGACGCCTTAAAAAATATTGCAACGACAACCTTGCAAAATCTCACTGACATTGATCAAGGAAACGCATGCCCTAACCGGGTTACGTCTGATCTGGTCAAGACAACTCAAAAGGAGAAGTAGACCTCGGACGAAAATTTATGAATAAAGTATATCCACTCCTATGTATCGCGGCGCTCCTCCTGGGGTGCGGAAAACCCAACGACGTCGCGGAGCTCGAGGCCGCGCGGAAAGTCATTTCCGACAGTCGAAAATTGATGATGTACAAAGATCTCACGTCGACTATCAACCCCATCACCGAAGAACAAATCCAGGACGCTGAAGAAATTAGGGGCACTTGTGAAGAGATCATGAGCCACATGGGGAAAGGAGACTTCGACTCAGGGTTTGAAGTAATCAAAAAGCACACATGGCTCCCTGAGAAAGAGATCAACAATGCGCTTGAAGGTAGCAAACCACAATTGGAGCTTCTGAGTAACCGATTTGGCGAGTTTATCGGTCATGAATTCGTCAGTGAAGAGTTCGTCAGTCCATCCCTCGCTAATTACGTCTACTTGGCAAAGTGCAGGAACCACGTGTTGGTTTTCAACTTCACGTTCTACAAGGCAACGGACAATTGGACACTAAACAATTTTTACTGGAACGACAACCTCAACGCGTTGGTTGACTAGCATCCAACAGATGCCGTCGGGCAATGACGATTACTGCAGCCGTGAACTGTGCTCGACGTTCTTTAGAAACTAATGACCGATTATACGCCAACTGTAACGAGGCAGGATATCGATCGAATCGCCAAACGCGATTATCCGGAGTGCTCTGTGGAACAGGTTTGGGAAGTTCTTAAGCGACACGGTTATGGAGAATCTTACAGAGTCTATGCAGCAGCCCTCAAGGAGGGAGAAGGCAATTTTGAGAGATTAAAACAGATGATCGATTTGGCGAATACCGATTTTCGCGATTTGCTCATGGTGGCGGAATACCCAGCGCAATCAAGAGAAGGATATGGATACCACCGACCAGAGGTAATTCAGTCGGACAAAGATCAATACTATGAATGGTTTAGAAAATAGGACCAACAAGTCAGTTGTCAAAGTCAGCATTTCGTGCGCGCGTGACACCTTAGCGCTCGATGGTAGTCGCTGACACAATTTCCAACACTCTCCTTATTTTATCGGTGAGGAAGAGGAGTGTTCTTCAGGGAGTCGCGTTTCCAAGTTTGATCATTGTGTCTTCTGACTTAGTGATTCGTGGAGAGCTTGTTGGAGGACTTGAGGAAGGAGTTCAACTAGGGGTGAGATTTGTAGCGAGTATAGCCAGCTTGATTGCGTTCGTGTATCTCGCAATTATTGTGCACCGAGTTGTCTTAATCGGTAGTAACTCGATTCCGTCCTGGGGCATTAGAGCTTGGGGCAAACGTGAGACTTCATTTTTTTTGCATAGCATCGGGGTCTGGTTCGCCATCATTGTTCCGTGGCTGTTCCTAACGACATTGGTTGTGCCGCTCGATTCAAAGATTCCTATGAATCTCCGATTTCTTCCGGTGTTGCTTATCATAGCGAGACTCTCGCTGGTTTTTCCCTCTATCGCGATAAACCAGAAGCTCTCGTTTCGAGAATCCTGGCGTCTAACCAAGGAGCACAAATTTTTGGTACTATTTCTCGTAGGAGTAATGCCGCTACTTATAAACCTGCCTGCACATTTTATACCTGAGACTTTAATCGGGACAATTTTTGGGAGTATTTTCGGGTGTGCTACGACTGTAGTTACAGTGGCGCTCCTTTCTAAAACGTTTGAGCTGTGTATCGGGCAATCTAATAGTCTCAATTCGAGCCAACTACCTTGATCCCATGGCTCCCGAACGTTCCACAATTTCCAACACAAAATGACAAAAATACTATTACAACCTATCTTGTTCTTAACCGCTGCGGGGCAGCTCTTGACCGCGGCTTCAGGTGATGCCTCCGACTCAAGCTACAAAATTGCGTTTGGGTCGTGTGGTCGACAGACTCATCCGCTTCCGATCTTCAAAGAGGTCGTTAAGCAGAATCCCGATGTATTCGTTTTCCTGGGAGACAACATCTACGGGGATACCGACGACATGGATGTGTTGCGAGAGAAGTATGGGCAACTCGGTCAAAAGGAGTCCTACCAGCTCCTCGTGCAGAACACGGAGATTTTGGCCACGTGGGATGATCATGATTACGGGCGCAACGACGCTGGTAAGGAGTACCCGCACAAGGAGGCGTCTAAGCAGGTGTTCTTGGAGTTCTTCAACGAACCCAAAGACTCGCCTCGCTATGACCACAAGGGAATCTACCACTCCGTCTACAAATCTGTCGGAGACAAGACGATACAAATTATCCTGCTGGATAACCGAACCTTTCGCGACAAGTTGAAACGCTTCCCGAAAGGGAAGGAAGCGGACAAACGTTTTTTCTATAAATTAGACTACGTTCCTCACACGGATAAATCCAAAACGCTTCTAGGAAAAAAGCAGTGGGCTTGGCTGGAGCAGGAGCTGAAAAAGTCGGCGGATCTACGCATCATCGCCTCGGGGTCACAGTTTTCGATCGAGTACAATGGCTATGAAGCCTGGGCCAATTTTCCTCACGAACGAGAACGCTTGATTCAGCTTGTCAGTAAGACAAAAGCGGACCACTTGATTTTTATTACCGGCGACGTGCACTACGGTGAAATTTCAAAATTCGAGCATCCGGATACGTATCCAATTTACGATGTCACCTCGAGCGGTTTGTCGTCGACTTGGAAATTCGCCACTCCGAACAAAAACCGGATTGAAGGTCCCATCATGGACAATCACTTTGGTTTGCTGACGGTTGATTTCGATCATGAATCCCCTCGAGTGAAAGCCGAGATCTGGGACATTCGAGGCAATCAGCGAGTCGAATACACAATACCGCTCGATGAGATTCGGTTTTAGGAGGAAAATTGAGACAGATTGGTTTTAAGTCATCGCTCACCCGCTGAGCGGGATCGCTAGGATCCGCTTCGCGGAAATAGGATGCCTCCCTTTGGTCGGCAAATAAGGTTTTTAATCTTTAAATGACTTTAATTCTCTCCCGTAAAGCGGGAGAGATCCTTATTGTCCCCGCTGTGCGGGGACTCCTAGCCCCGATGGAATCGGGGCGGTGACAATAAACAGTCAACCTTGTGCACTCAGCTCCTCCAGTCGCTCGGCGAGCAATTCGTATTGCGGGAGCGCGTTGTAGAGGTGGCAGGAGATGCGGGCGATGTGTTTCGGATGCTCGGGCCAGGCGAAGAGCGGGAGTTCGATGTTGTGTTCTCGCACGAGCGTTTCTTGCCATTTAGATTGGTATTGGAGTGACTGATACGGCTCTCCCAGAGATGGGTACTCCAGCGGGATTGAAGCGAGCGAGCCAATCATGCTTTCCGGGGCGGGTTCGGATTGATTCAATGCGTCGAGAATCTTTGTACGGGCGGCCAGGGTGAGCGCGCGGTTGCGTTTCCGGATTCCGGCCCAGCCTTCGGGATGGAGTCCGCCGATGTAGTCGATTGTGAAGGGGACGGACAAGGCCGCGCTAGGGTCGCGAGTGCCCATCCAGCCGAATTCGATTTGCAGTCGGGAACGGTCCGTGCGTGGCGAGTTGGCTCCGTGGCTGATTGTGAGGGGTCGAATGTCGTGTTGTTTGTCGGGTTGAACGTAAAGAAAGGCAGCCGTTTTCGGTCCGCTGATCCACTTGTGGCAGTTGCCGGTGTAGTAGGCGGCGCCGAGCCTTTCGATATTGAGCGGAATCATGCCGGGGGCGTGCGCGCCGTCGACGAGCGTGTCGATGCCGCGTTCGGCCAATGCGCGAATGATCGGTTCGATTGGAAGGACGAGTCCAGTCTGGCTAGTGACGTGATCGATGAGGAGGAGGCGGGTCTTGTCGGTGACTTTCGACATCGCTGCTTCGATGACCTCGTCGGGCGACTTTATCGGAAAGGGAATTTCGACCGTAATAGCTTTGGCTCCGCGCTTTTCCGCTGCGTAGCGCAGAGCATTGCTACAAGCATTGTATTCATGGTTGGATACGAGGAGCTCGTCGCCGGGCTCGATGGGGATGGAGCGCAAGACGGTATTGACGCCGGAGGTGGCGTTGTCGACGAATACGAGATCGTCGGCCTGGGCGCCGACGAATTCGCCGACGGCGGCGCGGGCCTCGTCGAGCAGGGGCTCGAAATCGCGTTGGTAGAACTGGACGGACTGGCGTTCCAGTCGTAGACGAATTTCGTTCTGATAGTCGAGTACGGCAAGCGGGCAGCTACCGAAGGAGCCGTGATTGAGAAATACGGTTTCGGGATCGAGGGGGAACAGTTTGGGATCGACGCAGGGGCGCTCTATCATGGATCGGTTTTGGTTTTCTGGTAGAAACAACCGATACCGGTCAACGCGAGCGTGATCGCAACGACAAAGTTGATTAATGACAGAAATTGCCACTGCCAGTATTCGGCTACAGTGACACCGAGTGTGCCGCCGATGAAGAGGGCAGTGGTGTGCCAGGGGATAAGGTTCTCGATCATCGTTCCCGAATCTTCCAGTGAGCGGGAAAGCACCTTGCGCGGGATCCCTTTGCGGTCGTAGTTCTTATGGAAGGCTTCGCCGACGATGAAGCTGGCGGCCATTTGGTTGGAGGTGAAGGCGTTGATGAAGGAGGTGGAAGCGAGCGTGGCCAGAATGGTGGCTCCGCGCGACTTGGCGAAGGCGAAGGCCCGATCGACGATGAGTGGCATGGCGTCGATCTTGTCGATGGCTCCAACGTAGACGAAAACGATAACGGAAATAATGACTGGTTCGCTCAACTCGTACAGTCCGCCGCGATTGAAGAGCGTGCTCAGCTGCTCGGGGATTTCAGGCATCCAAGTCGCCATTGAGGTGTCGTATCCTTTGTACAACGACTGGACGACGTCGGCGAGAGTGGTCTGCTGGAAAATCAGGGCGAGTAGGCAGGCGGAGAACGAGGAAGCGACTAAGACGGGGAGGGTGGCCTTGCGTTTGATCGAGCCGTAGAGGACGATGGCGACGGGGATAAGCAGGAGAATATTGAAGCGGAACATGGCTTCGATGCCGCTGAGAATGGACTCCGTTTGAGCGACCGCTTCGACCCCGTCCGCGTCGACTGGATACACGAAGCCCAGTACGAAATAGAGAATGCTCGCCAGAAAGGCCGAGGGCATCGTGGTGTACATCATGGACTGGATGTGGTCCCAGAGGGGAACTTCGGCGGCGAGGGCGGCAACGTTGGTGGTGTCGGAGAGCGGCGACATCTTGTCGCCAAAGAAGGCCCCGCCGATGATCGCCCCGGCGGTGATAGCGAGATCGGCGTTGATAGTGGCGGCGACGCCGATTAGGACTAGTCCGACGGTGCCGACGGAACCCCAGGACGTTCCCGTACACGTCGAGAACACGGAGGCGACGAGGAAGGAAATCAGATAGATGTATCCCGGATGGATGATTTTTATGCCGTAGTAGATCATCATGGGTATCGTGCCGGAAACGATCCAGCTCCCGATGATCATTCCGATGGTGAAGAGGATCAGGATGGTGGGGAAGGCTTTGGCGAGCTTGGCTACGATGGAGTCTTGGATCTCCTGCCAAGTGAAGCCGAGCCAGGCGAGCTGGGAAATAGCGATGACGGCGGCGGTGAGGAAAACGATTTCCAGCGGAAAGGCGGCGAGCTCTTGAAACTGCGGGCGAATGATCAGGCCGTAGGTCAGGACGATGACGAGACCGGCGACGGGGAAAAGGGCTTGTAGAAAAGTGGTTTTTCGAGGGGTAGGATGCGACATGAGGGAGGAGAAAGCGTGAGCTGAATAAAGCGTTTCGGTTTGGAGACTGTCAATTAATTCAAGGACTCGGGAAATGGGGTTTTTGTCATCGCCCCGACAAGGTCGGGGCTAGGATCCGCGCTGCGGAAATAGGGATGCCTCCCTTCGGTAGGCAAATAAGGTTTTTGGGGGGAATAACTTTAATTCTCCGACTTGTCGGAGATCCTTATTGGCCCCGCTTCGCGGGGGCTCCTAGCCCCGTCTGTGACGGGGCGGTGACGGAATTGGTCGCTTAGCTATCCTTGGGCGAGTTCTTTCATGGCTCGGTAGTCGAGTTTTCCGACGCCGAGCATGGGGAGTGCGTCGACTTCGTGCCAGTCGTTTGCGTTTGGTTTCCAAAGATTGGGTACATCCAGGGCGTTGAGTCGTTCGCGTATCACTTCGTCGGATATCTCGATGGGCGTGTGGATGACGCAGAGTCGCTCGCCTTTGCGTTCGTCGGCGATGGCGACGACGGCGAGGGCGTCTTGTGGCAGGTCGAAGGTTTCTTGTAGGGCTTTTTCCACGGCGCCGTGCGAGATCATCTCGCCGCCCAGTTTACTGAATCGGGAGAGACGTCCGGTGATGGCGAAAAAGCCGTCGGCATCCATGATCCCGACGTCGCTGGTGTTGTACCAGCCGTCGATGAGAACTTCATTGGTGAGCGCTTCCTTGTTCAAGTAGCCGAGCATCACATTCGGTCCCTTTACAAAGATGAGTCCCTCTTCGCCGGGGGGGAGCGTTTCCGAAGTGTCGGGATGGACGATTTTCATGGCCATCCCTGGGAGGACGCGGCCGAGCCGTTCCTCGCGGTTGCCGGTTTCCTCGAGGTCGTCGATAAAGACGTTGGGGAGGCTGACGGCGCAAACGGGGGAAAGCTCCGTGGCCCCATAACCCTCGAGCGGCTGCACGCCGAAGCGCTTTTCAAACAGGGCGGCGACGCGTGGCTGCAATTTTTCGGCGCCTGTAAAGACGTAACGGATACTGGCGAATTGCTCAGGCTTGATTTTGCGTGTGTAGGCGAGGAGGAAGCTGGGGGTGGTGAGCAGGATGGACGCTTTGTGTTTCTCCGAGAGGGCGCCGATGGTTTCCGATTCGAGCGGATTGGAGTGGCAGGCGATGGTGATCCCGGAAAGGAGGGGGAACCAAAACAGGACGGTGTATCCAAACGAGTGGAAGTAGGGCAGCGTCGCGAGGATGACATCGTCGCGTTGCAGGCTGATGACGGATCGGAACGACTCGATATTGGATAAAATGTTGTGGTGGGTGAGCATGACGCCCTTCGGCTCGGCGGTGGATCCGCTGGAAAAGAGAATCGTCGCGACGTCGTCGGGCTCGAGTCGCGGTCCGTCGATGAGGGCGCTTGCGGGGGAAAATCGGGCCTTTAGGAACGTCCAGGTTTTCTCTTTGGATGAAATGTCCTTTAGCAAATCTTCGATATAAAGCGTGTTCTCTGGAAGGGGGATTTCTGGAAAACGCTCCGTGAACGGGCGAGCGGTGATGACGGTGGTCAGCTCGCATTGCTCTTGAGCGGAACGGATGCTGGCGTTGGGCGCGGTGTAGTTTAGGTTTACGCCGAGCCGGCCGAGCAAAGTGGCGGCGAGATTGGCTATGACGGATGCCGAGCTGGTGGGGAGGAGGATGCCGATGGCGTTCTCTTCCTTGGCCAGAATGGGGCGGAGACGATCCTTGAGAATGAGACTGGCGATAAGGAGTTCACCGAATTTCAGTTCCTTCCCGTCGCTGTCGGCGATAGCGAGCTTGCCCCAGTTTTGCCGGGCCGAATCGATGAATGCGTGTCCGAGGCCGCGTCGGTCGCTTTTGACGAGTTCGAAGGCGTCCCCAGATAATTCGCTAACGGCTTGCTGGACCTCGAAGGTGGTCGCGTCGGAAGGTAGGGGCGCGCCGTAGTGGACGCTCACCGGATAGCGAAAGTCCTGTAGCATTCTCAGTTTCGGGAGACCTTTGTAGTAGCTAGCGATACTGCCCCAGGCCCCGCCGATGTAGACGGGAATGATGGGGTGGTCCGTTCCTTTAACGATTCGCTCGAAACCCGATTTGAAGGGCCGCATCATGCCGGTGCGGCTGAGCGTGCCCTCGGCGAAAATGCAAACGAGGTAGCCTTCGTTGAGGGCGTCAGTGGCGGTTCGCAGGGATTGAATCAGCTTTTTGGGATTGTCGGCCTCGTGGATTAGGATGACTTTCGCCAAATCGCACATCTTGCGCGTGAACCAATTGGATTTCTTATAGAATCCGCGGGACATGAGCATGCGGATACGCCGTTGCTGGCTGGAAGTAACCAAGACGGCGTCCATGAGACTGACGTGGTTGCTGACGAGCAGTGCGGGCCCGAAGGGCGGAAGCTGGTCGATGCCGCGTACGTGGAAGCGGTAGCAGAATCGCGTGATCAGCATGCAGACGAATTTGACAAAGAAGTCCGGAAGAACCCAAAGACTGAATACGGCGAGGATAGCGATCCCGATGGAGAGAATGAGAAAGCCTTTTTGGGCGGTCAGTTCGAGAACGGACGAATTCAGGTAGATCAGGCCGCTGGCGGCGAGGATGCCGACCCAGCTGAGGAAGCCGTTGGCGGCTTGGATGGAGCCGACGCGGTCCTTGGGACTGCGAAACTGGATGAAGGCGTTGAGCGGGACGATGAACAGGCCGGCGGCGAACCCGAGGAGGGACATGTTGATCGCTGCAGCGAGCGTGTTGCCGGTTTCGATCGTGCCTAGGAAGAACAAGCAAATACTCATGAGCATGGAGCCGATGGGCACGATTCCCCACTCGATGGAGCGTCCGCTCAGCCAGCCCGCCGTGGTTGAGCCGACGCCGATGCCGATGGCGGTGAGAAGGAAGAGTCGGGTCGATTCCTCGGGTTTCAATCCGAGGTGCTCCTCGCCGTAGTCGATGACGTTGAGTTGAATGTAGGCGGCGGCGAGGGTGAAGATCGCAAGCGCGAGAACGGACAGGGTTAGGAATCCGTCCTTGCGAATTCGATACAGCGTTTTGAAAACGGATCCGAACCCATTGAGGCTAAGCGAGCGGTTCGGATGGGCCGGGCTCGGGCCCATTTGGATCGCGGCGGCGAATCCAAGCGCTGAAATGAGCAGGCAAACGGTTGCCGCCAGCCCGAATTTGCCGTCGGCGAAGAGGCTGAGCTCGGGGGCGAGCACCGTCCCGCTGATGATGGCGAGAAACGTAAATAGCTGGATGGACCCATTGGCTTTCGAGAGCTGTTCGGTGGGGACTTGTTCGGGGATGAGGCCGTATTTGGCGGGTCCGAAAAAGGCGCTTTGAGCCGCCATGAGGAACATGGTGACGTAGAGCATCGGACTGCTCTGTAGTTGAAGGGCGGTGACGCCGAAAGCCATAACCCCTAGCTCGGTGGCCTTCAGTTTGACAATCATGTTCCGCTTGCTGAATCGGTCCGCGAAATTGCCGGCGATGGGGACGATCAGGATGAATGGAACGGCGAAGACGATTCCAACAGCCGCGAGGATGTTGGCCGACTCGGAGTCCCCGTTCCAGGCGATGAGGGCGTAGATCATCAGGAGCTTGAAGACATTGTCGTTCATAGCTCCTCCGAACTGGGTGGCGTTGAGCCACCAGAAGGATTTCGGAAGGGAGTGCTTGCTCATTTTTGCAGTTGACTGGGCCAGGTTTGGAATAAAACCCGCCGGGACGGCGGGTTCCACCTTTCTCTTCTTGAGGGTAGGGTGGAACGCGACGTCCCGACGCGTTTATTCTTTAGGGATCGCAATCCGGGTTGGGCGGGGGAATGGTTCCTTTGAGGGGCTTGTTGAGATAGCCGGGCTTGAGCGGGCCGTCGTTCATGTTTTCGAAAGTCGATTTGAGCTGCTTGTATTCCCGGAGGCGGGCTCCTTTGAGGGATTCCGGATCGATGGGGCTCTCTTCGAGCGGGTCGCGATCGACGCGGTAGACACGGCCGTCACCGTAGAGTTTCCACTTCTTGTCGAAAAGAAATCGAGCGGCGGGCATGGCGGTATTGAAATAGTCGCTACCCCATTGCGGGTCGTAGTGCATGAAGATCCACTCGCGCTTTTGTTTCGACGCGAAGAAGTCAATCCCGTCGAATTCGGTATTCGCGGGTTGCCCGACGGCGGCGGCGATTGCGGGAAAAACGTCCATGACTTCGACGAGGTCTTTGCGGACGCGCCCGGCTGGGATGCCGTTGGGCCACTGGGCGAGGAAAGGAACGTGTGTGCCGGCGTCTTTGGAGTGCCATTTGCCGCCGGTGATTGGTTTGCCGTTTCGAAGCGAAGTGATTTCCGGATGGGTGCCGTTGTCTCCGATAAAGAACACGAGCGTGTTTTCGGTGAGCGCATGCTCGTCAAGCTTGGCCAGCAAGCGGCCAACCATTTTGTCGAGGTAGGCCATCATGCCGCGAAACTTCTCTTTCGGCGTCTTAGCGTCGAGGGAGTCGGGCGTGGTGGTCCAGGGGTCGTGGGCCAGCACGGGATTGTAGAGGGCGAAGAATGGGGCGCCCGGATCGCGGTCGATGAAGTCGAGCAGGTATTCGTTGAGCAGAGTCGGCGCGAAATCGTCTTTGCAATAGGTTTTGGCGACGCCGTTGTCGGAGAGCGTAGGCTGCCAGTAGCGGCTCCCTTTCAAAGTGCGCTCGATCTGCCAGACGAAATGCTCGTCGAAGCCGATGTCGCTGGGGTAGGAGCCGACGCCTCCGTACTCCATATTGCCTGCGAGTTGCCATTTTCCGACTACACAAGTGCGGTAGCCAGCGTCCTTCATGTATCGGGGAAGAGTGTAGAGCGTCGGGTCGAGGTGGGCGAAGGCTTGGTAGTGCTTGAAGTTGTAGGTGCCGGTGAGGAGGCGTGTGCGCGAAGTGGTGCAAACGGGGGTAGCGTGGCCGTAGTCGAATCGAACGCCGTTTTGGGCGAGCGAGTCTATGTGCGGGGTGGCGTACTCGCTTCCATAGGCGCCGACCGTTTCGATTCCGATGTCGTCTGCGAAGATGAGAACGACGTTGGGCGGGCGGTCTTCCGCGTGGCTCGCGAGGGCGATGCAGAGGGCGGTTAGGGCAGGGGTGAGGAGAAAGAACGCAGTTCGCTTGGGACGCGACGAGTTTAAGAGCATGACTCGGATCTACCTTCATCGGGGGTGGGCTTCAATTTTTAATTTCCTTCGCCCGGGTAGCTTTGCGCACTGCGTAACTCACCCGTAGAAAAACGCGCCGGGACGGCGTGTTCCACCTTAAGCTCAGTTGGAGAAGGTGGAACCCGCCGTCCCGGCGGGTTTAGTTTGACCCTGATGACTTTTATTTCCGGCCAATTTGTTCTGCCGCTTGAGTTCGCGTCGCGACTCGGCTTAGGGTGTCGGAAATGGTTCGTTATCTTTGGTTGCTCCTGATCCTGTCGCGATTGGTTCCCGCTGCATTTGGCCAGGATACGTACGTGCCAATCAACACCCAAAAGCCGGGCGACGAACCGCCTTCGGCCGCGGAGGCGACTGCGATGATGACGGTGCCACCGGGATTTGAAGTCTCTCTATTCGCCGGGGAACCCGATGTACGTCAGCCAATCGCGATGAATATCGACGACCGCGGACGTGTCTGGGTGGCGGAGTCGTATTCGTATAAAGAGTGGGAGATGAAAGGGGAGGATCGGATATTGATCTTCGAAGACGCGGACAACGATGGAGTCTTTGACAAGCGAACGGTCTTTTACACCGGGGCGACCCATTTGTCGGGGTTCGCTCTCGGTTTCGGCGGGGTTTGGATTTGCGATTCGCCCAATTTGACCTTCATTCCGGACCGGGACCGGGACGACGTGCCGGACGGGCCGCCCGAAATCGTCTTGGACGGATTCACCACGACCGCCAGCCACAATTTCTTCAACGGACTCAAGTGGGGGCCCGACGGTTGGCTCTATGGTCGTCATGGAATTCTCGCCCCGTCCTTCGTGGGCAAGCCCGGAACGCCGAAAAACGAGCGAACCGCAATCGATTGTGGGGTTTTTCGGATACATCCGGTGTCGCATGATTTCGAAGTCGTGGCCCGCGGCACAACGAATCCGTGGGGGATGGATTGGAACGAGATGGGCGAGCTGTTCATGTCGGGCAACGTCAATGGGCATTTGTGGCACGTGATTCCCGGAGCGTTCTACCCGCGCATGTTTGGTTCGGGCTTTTTCCCGCACGTGTACGACCGGATACAAAGTTGCGCCGGGCACCTGCATCATGTGGGTGACTGGAGGGACACGCGCAAGGATCACTACGGCGTCCCGCCATCGACCGACGCGGTGGGCGGTGGGCATTCGCACTGCGGGGCGATGATTTATTTAGGCGACAATTGGCCGGAAACGTACCGCGGGACGATCTTCATGAGCAACACGCACGGGCGTCGCATTAACAACGAAACGCTCGTTCGCGACGGTTCTGGCTACACGAGTATCCATCGTCCGGACTTTATGAAGGCCAATCACTCGTGGTACAAGGGAGTGACGCAACTTTACGGGCCGGACGGCGGCGTCTACGCGTCGGACTGGACTGACAATGGTGAGTGTCACGACAACGACGGGGTTCACCGGACGAGCGGGCGTATCTATAAAATCACTCACGGAACGATCGAGGATTTCGTTCCGATCGACGTGGCCGCGCTCGATTCGGTCGCGCTTGTGGATCTGCTCAATCACGAGAATGAGTGGTTTGCGCGACGGGCGCGGCGGCTCTTGCAGGAGCGATTCCACGCGGGGGCCGATCTCGATGCGGCGCGAGAGAGATTGTTGGCGATTCTCGACGACGCGTCCGCTTCGGCGGCGTTGCGACTCAAAGCGGTGTGGAGTCTCCACAGCTCGGGAGGGCTGGGCGAGGAGCGATTGACGCAACTGTTGTCGGATGAAAACGAGCACGCGCGCAGCTGGGCGGTGCGGTTGATTGGCGAAGATGGGACGCCGACTGACGCGCAGCAGAAGCGAATCGAGGACATGGCGGAGAGCGACGCGTCTCCCTTGGTGAAGCTGTATATTGCCTCGACGATGCCGCGGTTTGCGGAAGCGCTGCAGTGGCGTTTGGCAGAACGATTGATTTTAAATTCTGGATACGAAGACGATCCCAACTTATTCCAAATGACTTGGTACGGTGTCGAGCCTTTGGTCGGGAAGGACCCGGGGCGTGGATTGGCGTTGCTCGAGTCGAGACAGGACAGCCGCATGGTTCGAAATGTCGCCCGCCGCATCGCGTCGGATTTTGAACGGAATGCCACCTTGATTTCCCGATTGGTCGAGCGAATCGCGAACGCGAGCAACGAAGGTCGCCAGGAGTTCGCAGTTGCCGCTCTTACCGGGATGGAGCTGGCTTGGCATGGACTGAAAGGTATCCGAAAACCGGATCACTGGGACCGCATTGAGCGTATGGCGAGCGAGGACGTTCAAGCCGTTGCGGGAAAGTTCGATCCCGTATTCGAATCGAGAACTGCGATGGGCCTCGAGGACTGGATGGCTTTGTTGGACAACGCGACTCGTCGTCGGCAGGCGATCCGGGAGTTGGCCGCGTTCGACGATCCGTCTATTCCCGAGCGACTGCTCAAGGACTACAGACGCCTTGGGTTGGAAGACCGAGATGCGGCTTTGGCGACGCTGAGCTCGCGGGTTTTGTTCGCCCAGTACTTGATGCAGGCGATGCGCGACGGGCAGGTGCCGCCCAGCGAGGTTTCCGCGTACTATGCGCGTCAGATTGACCGTTTGGGGGACGCGGAACTGTCGCGGAATCTGCGTTCTGTTTGGGGGCGACTCCGAGCGAGTCCGGAAGAAAAGGTGGCGTTGATTCAGGATTGGGAGCGGACGTTGTCTACAGAGAAACTGGCGGATGCGAACTTGGAGAACGGCAAGGCGGTATTTGATGCAACCTGCGCGGCCTGTCACTCGCTGTATGGCGAAGGTGGTAAATTGGGCCCGGAATTAAACGGGTCGGATCGTTCGAACCTTTATTATGTGCTCGAGAATATTATCGATCCGGGAGCGGTATTGCCGCGGGACTACTGGATGACGGTGGTGGAGCTGACGAACGGTCGCGTCGCAACGGGTTCGATCAGCGCTCGTTCGACGCATTCGATTACTTTGACTGGATTGTCTGGCGAAGAAGTGATCGCTCACGCCGATATCCAAAAAATGGAACAATTCGAGCAATCGACCATGCCGGAAGGATTGCTTCAAGGACTGAGTGAAACGGAAGTCCGCGATTTGGTGGCTTATCTGCAGTGGAAGTAAGTCAAGATGAGCAAGGAACGGTGTTCTTTTTTGTCATCGCTCTCTGCGTTCGCAGGATGCTGCTTTGCAGCAAGTAAGGAGTCCTCGTCTCCGACGAGGACAGTAAGGTTTCTCTTGTTGAGGGATTTGGTGTGTCTCGTTTGTAGTTAGTTGATGACTACTTTAGCGTCGCTTGAATAAAGGTTGGGTTGACTGAATGTAGGCGAAGAGGTCGACGATGGCTTGGTTGTCGAGCTGGGCGAGTAGGCCCGGTGGCATGAGTGACACACCGGCGGTGGTCATGGACTCGATATTGGCTTGGTCGATGATGGCGGGTTGCCCGGCGATGGGGCGGAGGACGACGACGTGCTCGTCTTGGTCGGATATGAAGCCGGCGATGGTTTGGCCGTCTTTGGTTTTGACCACGTAGTTTTCAAAGCCCTCGCGGATCTCCGCGTTGGGTGTGACGATTGCCAAGAGGAGGCTTTGGAGGTCGTTTCGCTGGTAGCCGGTGAGTTCGGGTCCGATGCTGCCGCCTTCGTCGTGTAGCGAGTGGCAGGAGGCGCAACGCTGATCGTAAAGGTCTTTGCCCTTGTAGCGGTCGGGCTCGGCGCTGGGATTGGCGAGGATGGCTCGGACGGCGGCGATCTGCTCGCGGCTGGCTTCAGAAATCGAATTGCTGGCGCCCCAGATTGAAGCGAGCGCGTTCTTGATTTCGGGGGATTCCTCGAGTCGGAGGCGTGTCAACGCGGCGGCGGACACGAGTGACTTGTCGATGGCGCCTTTTCGGATAGCGTCGAGCCAGCGCCGCGTCCATTCGGAACGGCTGAGGAGGAGCGCTTCCGAGGAGGAGCGGAGCATGTCATTGAATTTCGGGTACAGTTGTGTGATCCGAATACCGACGCGGGGATCGTTGTAGGCTCGGAGGGCTGCGAGGACGCTGTCTTGCGCCGACTCGTCGTAGTTCTCGATTTCTTCCAGCAGCGTTCCGAGCAATTTCGGCTGCGGCGCTTCTCCGAGAGTTTCAATGATGCGCTGGAGTTCGGCTGGGTCGTAGTTCGGATTGGTCAAAGCGGCCTGGGCTTGGACGACCGCTTCGGGGCCGCCTTGCCGCAGTTGCATGGCGAGACTGCCGCCACCGGCTTGGCTCATAGCGTCGAGCAGGTCGGCTGGTAGGCCTGTCATGGATCGACCGCGAAAGGCGTCTTCAAAGCCGCGGAGCAGGGGCTCCTTGGTTGCGTCTGACCCGGCGAGCAAAAGGAGTCGGGCGCATTCTTTGAGCGATTGCCGGCTGCCTTCGGCGGCGAGACGTCTCATGGTGAGGCGGAGGAGCGAATGGCGGGCGGTGGCGCTATTTCTGAGTTTGGGATCTTTGAATAGATCGACGACTGCGCTGGGATCCGAGCCGAGGTGGGACTCGAGCGCCCACCAGACGAGTGACGGCATGTAGCGGTCGTCGACGTTCTCGTCGCGAAGGGCGAGGTTGCGGACGATGGCCAGGCCGCCGGGGGATTGCAGGCGCTTGGCGGAGGAAGCGAGTTGCTGGCGGACTTCGACATTGGGGTCGCTAGCGGCGAGCGCTTGCATGCGGGCGAGTTCGGAGTCGGACGGATCGCGGTTGTCGCCAATGAGGCGGACCGCCCATTTTCGGACGTGCGGATTGGCGTGGTTGAGCGCGTTTTCGCGCGTCGCGCCGCTGAAGGCGTCGAGCAAGTTGAGGGCCCAGAGCGCTTCGAGCGCGGTTTGTCCGGTTTCGTTCGCAAGCCAAGCATCGAGTGTTGAAACAATGGATACGTCTTGCCGTTCGTTGATGAGGCGACGGGCGGTATTTCGGTACCAGCGTCGATCGTCTTTGAGGTAGGCAAGCAATTCTTCCGAGGACGCCTTGCCTAGGTCGATCCGTGGCGTTTGATAGGCGCCGGATGGGCGCACGCGCTGGATTCGGCCGTCTTTCAAGCTGATGCGTCCTTCGCTGTTTTCCATGTGGTTGACTTGAAAGTCGTACCAGTCGGCGACGTAGATCGCGCCGTCGGGGCCGGTTTCGGTGTAGACGGGTCGAAACCACCGGTCGTTGGAATCGAGGAGAATGTCGATGGGGTCGGAGTGGAAAGTGGGCCCTTGCGGGACGGGTTTGGAGGCGAAGAGTCGACTGGCGAGCGGATTGGCGGTGATAATCGACCCGAAATAGCGATCGGGCAGCGCTTGCTCTTCGTAAATCATCAGGTTGGTGGTGACGCGCTGGGACTCGGGTTCTTCGATGCCGTTGAAGTAGTCGAAGGCGTAGGGGTTGGAGAGTTCGCCGTGCTTGCGGAAGTTCTTTCGGCTGTAGGAGCCTTGCATGTAGTGGTAGCCGAGTTTTCCGCCTTCGTTGGCGCCAGCGTAGAGTCGCCCAAGGGAGTCGAATTGGCAGCTCCAGATGTTGCCGCCGCCTTCGGCGAAGACTTCGTAGATTCGTTTTTTCGGGTGGAAGCGCCACATGAGCTGGCCGACGCTTTTTATGGGCGGGGCGTCGTTGCCGGCGACTTCGATGGAGGCGGTGACGGTTGATCCTTGGGCGCCGTAGAGCCAGCCGTCCGGTCCCCAGGCGAGGCTGTTGGCGATAGAATGCGAGTCTTCGATTCCGAATCCGCTCAAGTGGATTTCGGGAGCGGCGTCGGGAATATCGTCGCCGTCTGCGTTGGGATAGAACAGAAGGTACGGTGGCTGGAGAACCCAAACGCCGTCCTTGTCCCACGCGAGACCGGTGGCGAGGCTGAGTCCGTCGGCGAAGGTTTTGACGGAGTCGAATTCTCCGTCGCCGTTGCTGTCTTCGTGGATGGTGATGCGGTCGGCGCCGGGGACGTGTCCCGGGTGGCCGGGAGGCGGGGGCGAACGGTCGTAGCGATTGCGCCAAAAGTTGTCGCGGCTTTCGATCTCGAGGCCGGCGGGCATTGGGTACTGGCGGTACTGGACGACCCACAGGCGACCCCGTTCGTCGAATCGAAGGAAGGAAGGCTGTTGGACGACGGGTTCGGCGGCGATGAGGTCGACGGCGAGTCCGGCGGCGGGGATGAATTGGGCGTGGGAATCGGTGGGGCTGAGCGATGCGGAGTCGGATTCCTTGGGTCGCGATTGAGCGGAGCTTTGGGATGGAGGGAGGGAGAGAAGGAGGGAGAGGGCGAGGGGGATGGAGGGAAGGAGCGAGGGGGAGAGTCGGGAGTTTTGCGGGGATGGGGTTGGGGCGTTCACGCGATTTTGCTACCGTGGGACGGTGTTTGGGTCGAGGCAAAAGTATCCAGGGGGAGGGTACGATTGCTTGAGTGGGAGAGGTGTTGTTTGGGGTGTCCGGTAGTTTCGGAAATCGAACCCTGTTGGTAGGGACCGGCTGCCAGACGGTCCGCATTGTCTTGGGGTAACTGCTCAACCGGCGCGGCTCGCCCGGCGGTCGAGCCCTACCTATTTCAAGTTGTATGACGACATCCTAGGGCGCTTCGAGTCCCCATTGGATGGCCGCGGTGAGGAGGTCTTGGATTTGCGGGGTTCCCATTTCCTCGGTTCCACCGGGCGACATGTAGAAGACGCGTTTCCCGTCGCCTTCGTAGGTCCAGGCGATCGGTTGAGGCGGTTCGCCGTCGTCCCATCGGGCGCTCATGATAACCTGCGCCTCGGGCGCGACTTGGGTGTACTTGTAGAGTTTGTCGCCGACGGAAAAGGGTCGTTTGTCTGACAACTGTTGGATGATGGGATGATTGGAGGCGTCGTCTTCAATCCACGCGTCGACGCTGAGAACGGGCTGTCCTTGTTTGGATCGATAGTGCCCTCCGTATTTGGCGCCGAGCGCGTCGGTGTCGAAGGTGTTCCAGGAAGCGTGCCCGCTTGGCGGCTGGTAGCCTTCTCCTTTTTCTCGAGCGCCGAAGGCGTGGCTAGCAGTGCGAATAGCGATTACGGGTTTGCCGGACTCGATCCAGTCGCGTATGGCGGCGAGTTGGGATTCGAGGGGGAAGCGTCTGCGGGTGCTGAGGACGAGGATGTCGGCGGATTCGAGAGCGTCCATATTGGTGAACTCGTGGCACTCCAGCGAGGCGCGGTCGTCGGTTTTGGCCATTGCGAAAACGGACTCGATTCCGAGCGGCTCAAGGTGGGCAGCGGCGAATTGCGGCAGACTTTCGGGCGTGCCATATTCGTGTTCGCCCACGAGGAAGAAGGCGGTTTTGCCGGTTTGCGCCGAATCGTTCTCGGCGGGTTGGCAGGCGACGAGAAAAGCCAGGGCGAGGCTTGTGATTACGGGGAGGATGCGGCGAAAGAAAGGTTGGTTCATGGTGAGATTGGTTTTTTAGAATTGGGTTAACGGCGCAGGGAGGCGATGAACAAGACAAGCGAATCGACGTCGGCGTCGGATAAAATTCCGAGATAGGAGGGCATTCCCGCTTCGGTGGCGTCGAATCCTGCAACCATGGCCTTGGCGGGTTCGAGGATGGAGTCACGCAAGTAGGGTTCCGTGGCTTTCACGGTGGTGCCGTCCATGAGTTTTCGGCGGCTTTGGTAGAGGCCCTTCCAGGAGGGGCCGCTTTTGCCTTCGGTGCTTCCGTCGAGCGAGTGACAGCCGATGCAACCGTACAGCGTCGCGAGTTCCTGTCCGCGCGCTTCGGATACAATGGGTGTGAGCGTGTCGACCGCTCGCTCAACGGGCGTGCTGGCAAAGAGTTTTGTAAACGAAAGCGGTTCGAAGCCTTCTTTCTTGAGGGCGACCTTGGGGAGTTCGTTGATGGTGAAATACATGCTGTCCCATTTGCCGAACAGATGGTACTGGATTTCGAGCTGCATGGTCTTGCTCATCTGGTCGATCGCCAGGAAGACCGATTTTTTGTCTTTGGACAAGAGGGTCGAATGGATGAAACGGCTGTCGACTCCGGGGGTTCCGTCTGCTTTGTATTGAGCGGATCCATACGATGGCTGGCGCAGGTACTCCCAGGAGTTCGCTTGAAAATTCGCGGGGTTGAGCGCGTCGGCGTCCTTGAACGGTTTCTCGAAGCGAAGGAGGACGCCTTCTTTGAATACTTCCGCTTGCACTGGCGTGTCGTCGATCGGCTCGACGACGCGCACTCTGCAGATGCCTTCCAGTCGCGTCGCTTGGCTATCCCAAATTTGGAATCCGACCAAGTAGGGCATGCCGTCGACAGGGTTGGTGTCGCCTTTGAGGATGGGGACTTCGAACTCGATATCGAGCGGAGTCCCTGAAGCTTGGATTGTGTCGCCGCGGTCGGGGGCGAGAATCTTTATCAGGCTCGGCTTTTTGTATTCGATGTAGAGGATCGAGCCGGCGAGCGAGCCGAGCCGCGGGTCGTCGCTCCAGAGGGTGCCGATTCCCGATTGGGCAACGCGGTGGGGGAAAAGCAGCGCGGCGGGTTGGATTTCCGTTGGCTCGGTTGCGGCTCCGGGTTGAAATCCGAGAAAGCTGTTTTTGCGCACGATGTGGAAGGGTGTGGTCGGAACCCAATGGCCTTGCTGGTCGCTGGTGACGAGGAACTCGGCGTTGTTGATCGCGTTTACGTAGCCGTTGCGCAGTCCGTAGGCGAAATAGGAAACCTCTTTTCCGTCCGCGGATATTTCGAGGACGCGCCCGCTGTGCGGGGAGCGGTGGTCGTTTTGCTGGCCGCCTTTGCAAATGATCCAGCTGCCGTCTTTCCAAGCGGTGAGGCTGTGGGCGAAGTCTCGTGTATCCGCGCTTTGGGTAAAGCGGTTGCAGAACATTTTATAGAAGTCGGTTTCGCCGTCGCCGTCGTTGTCGACAAGCTGGGTGATTCCCAATCGGCTGAATACAAACAAGTCGTCGCCTCGAATGCCGACGGAGGCTGGTTCGTTGAATCCGGCGGCGATTTTGCGCCACTGTACCGAGTCGTCGTTCGAGCCGAGGTTGGAGATACGGTAGACGTCGCCGTCGAAGGTGACGACGATCGCGTCGCCGTTGGGCAGGAACTCGATTCCGTAGGGCCGAATGCGGCGCTCCCATGGATTGGGGTAGGGAAGGCGCAGTTCGTCGACCGCGTAGGCGCCTTGAGGGGCTCCGAGGTCGATTTCGGTGGTCGCGAGTTCGGGCCAATGGGGACGGGTTTTTTTGGCGTCGAGTCCTTCGCTGAGACGGCTGTCTGAAACTACGCGCGCGGATCCGTTGGGCCTGTAGGCGACGGCAAATTGACTGTTTTCGGCCGGTAGTTTGAAAGTGGTGACACGTTCCGCGCCAGCGCCGGTTCCGGCGTCTGTCAGAATTACGGTGGAAGCGGGATCGACCCCTTTGGTCTGGATGGAGCGGACGACGGCCCATTCGCCATCGATTTGCGCGACTCGAAAGGTCTCGGCGACGGTTCCGCCAAATTGCGTGTAGTGGAGAACGGCGGACGAGCCGGTGTCTTCGATACCGAGCCATTCGCCGTGTTCGGGCGGGAGGGGGCCGCGTCCGAGTTCCAAGGCGTCGGGCCCGCGCGGGCGTGGGTCTTCCAATGAGATCTGTCCCTCCCTCTGCCATCCTGGGTAGAGGCCGGTGGCGGCGAACACCTTTCCTTGCGGCTGCGGAAGGACCTTTTGTCCGCCGCCTTTTTTTCGAAGCGGGACCTCGTAGGAGAGGAGGGCGAGCCCTTCCATGGTGGTGAAGTCGCCTTTCCAGATTCCGGCGACGCGCAGCAGTTCGGTATCGAAGCAGACGTAGAAATCGCGTTCGAGCGGCAGAATGATTGCCCGGGGGATCAAATTGTCGGATGCGCCGGCGGGGGCGATTCCTCTCAGGTCTACGGTCGCTTCGAGAAAGGGGAAGTCGCGATCGAGGAATTCCGTGTACAATGGCGAATCGCCTTTGAACACGTGAGTTTGCGCGAGCAGCGTGGCAGGGAGTACAGTGAGCAGCAGTGCGAGACGCAGGGGCATGAGTGAGTTCAAGCGTTCGACGCGCGGGCTGTCAATGCGGGGGTGTTGGGGATTGGACTTATAGGTCGTATAGGACATATAGGTCTTATTTGGTCCTAAGTTCTCGGTTTTCAGCTTGCTAGGCGTGATTGCGGAAGCGGCATGCCGGGGCGTAGCCCTCTGGTTGGGGGAATAGTCCGGCTTCACGTTGTTACGCCGCGACAGGCTCCGTCTACGGCTCGCGCCTCGCGGAGCCTGGTGCTCAGAGAGGGACTCGAACCCAAGGTGTAGGGTTTCGTCCCTCAGGGGTTAAGTGACTGGTAAGCAATGCTTAAAGTGCTATAGAGCAGTCGAAATTAAGGTGCAACTTGGGCTTATTTATGCCAAATATAGGCCGTTTTTAGCCTTCACTTTTCACACATTCACACACACTTTCGGGCTGATGTCATCTCCCTACATCACTCACGAGACCGGAATTTACGAGTACACGGACCGAAACAGGAAGGAGCCTTTTCTGTGGCGCCAGACCATCAATGGCAAGAAGTTCTCGGAGTCGTATGACACCCTCAAGAAGGCTCAGAAGGCCAAGCGGTCGATGTGGGCGAACGTTAAGAAGTACGGCAAGCTGGCAACGCAGTTCGACCAGAAGGACTGGCGCATGTTTGCGGAGGCCGCGGACATTCTTCCGAACGGTGTTTCAGTTCTCGACGCGGCTCGCTACTATGTCGATCGGTTTGGCGACGGGAAGGGCAAGTCGGTCGACTCGTGTTTCAAGGAGTTCATCGAGCACCAGACTAGCCGCGGCAATGGATACGATCACATTCGCACGCTGAAGACGCGGGTGGGCTATCTGGCTAACGAGGATCGACTTGGGCTAATGGGAGTTCGCGAAATATCGGGCAAGATGGTTCTGGAGCTTCTGAAGGAGCTGACGCAGACTCTGGCTCCAAGGACGGTGAAGAACTATCGCAACGACTGGTTCAACTTCTTCGAGTTTTTCATGGGGTCCGAGATTCACGAGAATCCCGTGGCCCAAGTTAACAGCCGGCACTTGCCGAAGGTGAAGGCGACGACCAAGAAGAACCCGCTCGAGGTTCACCAGGTGGCCGCGATCATGGCTCTCGCGGAGGAGCGTTTTCCGGATCGGGCGATGTGGCTTGCTTTGCAGTTCTTCCTTGGCTTCCGGGAGGGGGAGGCTTCGCGTTTCCGTTTCGAGTGGATCAATCCGAAGATGAAGCGGGTGGTCATTCCCGGCTGGGACGAGGTAGACGGCGAGCGGATACAGGGTTCGAAGACGGAGGACGCTTGGGCGCTGGACGATGTGCCGGGGAACTTCTGGTATTGGTTCGACAAATACGGAGAGGGGGAGGGACCGGTCGGAGCTCCCGCTAGCTGGTGGGACTGGTTCAACTGCATCCGGACTCCGATTCTCGACGCGCGGATTCTGGACGAGTGGCCTGTCAACGCGAAGCGCGACAGTTTTTGCACCTACCACATTTCGGCTTTCCGGAATACTGAGAAGACGGCGCTGATGCTCAAGCATCGTAGCGTGAACACGCTCTGGCAGAGCTATATGGGTTGTCTTAGGCCCGAAGACGAGGGTATGGCCTACTTCCAAATTTACCCCGGTTGTGAACTGATTGTGAATAACAATTGAGGGGGTAGGACCGAATTTGTCCTACCTCTCGGTGTAAGTTCTTTGGCAACGGCGGATCGCTTGCCCAAGCGGACCGCGAGAGGTCCAACTCCTCTCGGCTCGCCAATTCCTCTGGCGGATATAAGAGGGTTCCAACGGGCTCCAAAACAAGGAGAAATATGGAATCCTGTAACATCGTTAAACTAGAAATCGACTGGCTCACTTACTGGCGGCTGAAGCTGAGACGCTGCCATACAAGGGAGCAGTTTCGGGAGGCGGCTGAAGAGCTGCTCGAGGACATCGAGGCGGTCCACTATGATGGTAGACTGCCAGCCTCGCCCGAGCTGAAAATGAACAACGGTTAATTGGAAATTCGATGGCCGGTCCCTGGCGGGGCCGGCTTTTTACCGTTTTGAAACATATTTGTACCGATTATCGTTGATCTAGTGTCAAACAAGTGACTAATAACTTGAAATCAATTAGTAATTGTACTTATTCTTTGTACAGCTCGATGGTTGATTTCCGATTAATATGACTACAATGACCGATGAACCAAAAGTACTCGAGGTGGAACTCAATTACTTTCGTGACAACAGGGAAGAATGGGTGAAGTTGCACCCGAACAAATACGTCCTCGTTAAAGGGGAAAAGCTCATTGACACGTTCAATAAGCCAGAAGATGGCGTGGATGAAGGTGCAAGGCTATTTGGTAACCAGCCGTTTCTCGTTCGTAACGTGAACGATGCGATTGGAACAGTGAATTTTGTTCCAGTTCTTTCACTCGGCTTGATCTAAAGGGTGCCTTCGCTACACCACCAGTATCACGGCGAAGCGACTCAGCCTGACGGGTCGACTGCAAGGGTGCCGCCTGTCCAAGTGCTTGCATTTAAAGGGCCCTGGGTTGATGTCACGATCAGCGTTTCGGATTCACTGGCTAACCACATTCCCGAAGACCAGCAGATTTCGGTTTCTGGAAGAGCACTGATAGACTCGGGGGCTACGTCGTCATGCATTGATGTCGGGGTTGCGACACAATTGGAGCTTAACCCAATCGACGTTGTTCAAATGGCTTCCGCTTCCCATGCCGCCGTCGATGCTAACATTTATCCGGTGAAGATATTCATCAACGGGTTGTCTACTGCCATTGACTTGCCTCGCGCGATGGGAGCGCAGTTGGGAAATCAGGATCTGATTGCGCTTCTCGGCAGGGATTTGCTCGCGCACTGCACGATGTTCTACAACGGGCCTAGGGGGCAGATAACACTGTCGCTCTAGATTATTCTCAGCCGCTCAACTCGAGCGGCTATTTTGTGCCCAGAAAACGGAGTCAAGAACTGAAGCCGTTATTCTGAGGGAGCTTCAGATTGCTTCGCGGCTTTTGCTTTAGCGTGGCGCTCGCTGGTGGCGATTCCAAAATAGTACCCGAGTATTGTAGTAACGCTATTCGTTAGCGAGTCGGGAGTTTCATAGCCGTCCTTTTCAGCGTTAACTATGAAAAGAAAGAGCATCGTGAACGAGAACCCCACCGCGATCAACGCTGGCACAAAGTACAGCAGAAAATTCACATCGATGAAGCCCTTCTTTTTCTCGTCTTTGTAGCGCTCTCTAACTGTATCCAAATCGATAAATTGTTCGGAATCGATATCGTAGATTCGCACGTGGCCACCGGCGCGCAGGATCGCTTTAATGTCTTCGGGGCTGTTTAGCACGCGTTCCAATTTGTATGAGATAGCTGATTTTCCCTCTCCCTGATGGCCAATAAAGCTATAAGCGACTTGTCGGTTTTTTTCCTCAAGGTCGTGAAGGGACTCTCTGGTCTGTGTCGCCCATTTACTCATTTTTTCGGACATCAACTTGATGCGCTCTACCGTCTCTTCGTTTATTGCGGCAATTTTTTCGTTTATTGCGGCAATTTCTTCGGCATCGGAGATGATTCCGAACCTATCGAGCATAAGATCGTCGATCGATTCCTTCGACAGCGATTTGAGAGATTCTATCTCTTCCTTTGTTAATATGCCCCTAAAGGCCGTTTTCGGTCTGATACTGTCCGTCTCACAAAAGGGGTCTTCGAGTTCAGTGACAGGTTCCGAAATGGTTGATTCGATTCTCTTCTCCCTGTTCTTCTCTCTTGTAAGTTGAATCGCGAAAATGAATACGGATGCGCTTCCAAGCATTAAAAACACGGTGAACGGCTCCCTTGTCAAGAGGTTGAGCAGCTGGATTGAGTCGAAGAGTCGCTCCGCTAGAATCAGGGCTCCGTACGTAAATGCTAGTAAAATGGAAAAGAGTAACAGACCTCTATAGCCCGAAAACGGGGTATCAATATTTGTCGGTCCTTCTGTCGTTTTGCCATAGCTCGGGCCGAGCCCTATGAAGGGTCCACGGGGCCTCGCCCAAGGTCTGGGTCCGGCGATCGGGGGGGTGTGCCAACCGTGTTTTTTGCCTTTTTTTGGATTTCCCATTGCTTGATGAGTTTACAGATTCTCGGACGCTGCGGCTCCGTGCTTCAGGTCAGTCTTGGTAGCTCGTTACGATGGCGTCGTTTCTTGCTCCTCAGATTGCTCAGGTGGCTGCTTGCTTTTGATGAGCTCGTTGACTGGGATCCAGAGGACGCCAGCGGCGATGGCGACGTATACGAATATCGCAGCTATCTTTTTGAAGCGATCGAAGATGCGGTCGGGGGCGAGCAGCGTGAGGATCGCTAGCGCCACGATCGCGACTAGGATGTATTTGTTGAATTCCGGTAGGTTGCTCATGCTTTCTTCTTTTTGGATTTCTTGGGTGGCGTAGAGGGCTTCACTACTTCGGACATGCTTTCAAAAGAGCCTTGTGGATAGTCGCCTGCGGTCTCTGCGACCATTTGTACTTCGCCTTCCACCCAGTGCGCCACTTTCATTTCGATGTCATAGTCGCCTTCTTTGATGGCTGGTCCTTTGGCGAAGTCGATTAGGCGTGACACTTGGTCGACTAGTCCTCGCAGGGTTTTTGCGAGTAGCATTGGCTGATCGGCGTTTACGAGCACTTTCTTCGCTTTTTTAACGTATGCGGGGTCGAACTTCTCGAGCAGCTGAATTATGCACCCTTCATCTGACGGCGTGGTTCTCACGTTGCGTAAGTCGTTTTCTATCAGGTTTCTGACATACTCGGATGGAGTCTGCTTCGACATTGTTAGATGGGTGTCGAGTTTCTTGACTATGTTATCATCAGTCAGTCGGATCGATAGTCTCTCTGGCATATTAGTATGACTATTGTCAGACTTTTTTTCATCAGTAAATCGTTATAACGCAAATAGTTGTCACACACGTCACACGTTGTCCGACATTTTATCTTGATTTGAGAGGCCGGAGAATTCTTATTGTGTGTCATGTCAGACAACACGGTGAGAATTACGTTTAGGCTAAAGAGTGATCTTGTTAAGCCATTCAATGCAGCGGTAGAGACGTCCTTTGATGACAATCAGTCGGCGCTTTGCAATCAGGCAATTCAGAGAGAACTGAGCGAGACGGGCTACCTTTGTGTTGACGAGGGGAAGGAGCTTCAAAGCGCGGCGCAGGAGTTAATCGAGCAGCTGGTTTCGATTCACAAGGGGGGCGCTCTGTCGAAGATGAGAGAGATCTCAGAACAGATTGAGAAGGAAGCGGAGGCGGTTGCGTGAGTCTTGCCGATTCACATCCTTCAAAATCTGTTCAGCGATTTCTTAATCGTTTGGAGTGCCGGTTTTCCCAGCTTCGCGTTTCAAGTCTCTCGTTTTTCACGGGAATTATTAGGAAACGCCAAGAGCAGCAAGAAGCTGTATCTGCTGAGTTGATACGCGAGGCTAGGGAGGCTCAGACGTTGTTCGAGCACATCATCAGCGATGGAGTCATCACTCCTGCGGAGAGAGAGCAATTGCTGAGGCTGTTGCGGGAGATGGAAGTGGAATTGGAGACGGGAAGGGTAATTTGATGATTTCGGCGCAGCTCGAGGCTTTGCATTCTGAAATGGCGAACCTCCGCAAGGTTATGGAGCGGCGTGAGAGTTTTCCTGACTGGCTGACCTATGACCAGGCTGAGCGGTTTCTGAATATGAAGCCTGAACCGGGTCGGCACCGCCAGTTGAAGCGTTTTCTTCGGGACGAGGGAATCAAGGTTAAGAAGTTCGCGAAGGGTGTTCGGATCAGCCGCAAGCGTGTTGAGGCGGCGATGGAAAAGGGCCTGGAGTATGTGTAACCGTCGATTGGATACGGAGGAATGAGAAGTGGACATTTCAAGGAAGTTTCAGTTAGAGGAGGCGGCGCCGGGGTGGCGTCGCATCGTTCGGAGCCCGGCCAGCGCTCGAGAGGGGACCTCGAGGATTGGGAACTCATGCTGGTCGGGCTCGCTGAGTGGGGGAGACGAGTTTCGTTTAAGACAGTTGGGAGAGTGTCTGCATGGGTCGCGACGCGTACGAATCCCGAGTTCAGGGAGATGGCGGCGCAGCTTGAAGCGTCTCGCGGGGCGCTTCTGGGGACCCGGTGGATTCTGGAGGACGAGAGGCGGGAGCGGGAGCGGGAGCGGCAGATCGACAGCGACGCGAGGCACTTGTGGCGAAACGAGGCGTTTACGTGGCGACTGAAGTGCGAGTTGGAAGAGGAGAAGGTGGTCAAGTCGAATAAGCGGGTGAGGGGATTGCAGAAGCTTCTGCGTATCAAACTTTTGGATAAAAATAGCAATAAGAACAAGGAATAATATGAGAATACAATCGGTAAATTATAACAAGCACGGGGGTCTGGATGTTGACGTCCGTCCTTATAGCGAGTCTCAAAAGGACTTTTATAAGCAGCCTTTGCAGGGTCTGAAGGAGGAGCCTTTGGATGTATTTGACGAGGCGATTCGCAAGTTGGATGGGTTGGCAGTGCGAATGTGCGAGCTTCCGTCGACGCTTGTCGACCAGTTTCGTGTGAGAGGGCTGTATTTGTCGTATTTGAAGGAGGGGCACAAGTCCCTGAGGATGAAGGTTTCCCGGCGTATGGATGTGGGCGAGCCTCACGTGTTTGATACGCCTACGCGTCCGATCACCTGCGAGAACGAGGAGAAGGATTTTCTTTCGATCGAGGAGGCTGAGATGGTCGAGCGTGTGTTGGACTTGGCGCAGGACTACTACTACGGGGATCGCAAGTCGCTGGACCGTCCAATCCAGGAGAAGAACGAGGAGACTCGCACTGCGTTTGCCCAAGGGAAGGCCGCGTTCGGGAAAGGGGAAGCCATTATGGACAATCCTTTCCGTAGGGAGAACGACGATGATCCTGACCGGATCGAGTCTTGGAACAATGGCTGGCTGGAAGCCCAGAAGGAGGCGGCTGAATTGAAGGCTGATCTGGAGAACAGCGAAGACGAGGATGGGGAGGACAAGGTACAATGAGCGATACTCAACAAAGAGAAATTCCTACCGAGCTCGCGTTGCCTAAGAGCGAGGCGTTCGCTCAATTGGGCGAGCTTTGCCAGGACATCAGTCTGAAGCTGAAGGACGCGCCTACTGAGATGGAGCGTATGGCTCGCAGGGCGATCGCGTTGAACGTTTTGGGGAAGTGCATCGACGGTCCTGTTTTGAAGGCGTTCATGCATTTGCAGGGGTCTCCGCTTGGTTTCCGGACTGACAAGGACCGCAATCGCGACGGCTCCAAGGGGCCTGGGTATTCCGAGGACATTGTTCGGGACGTGGCGATTCAGACCCTCATTATAGGGCTCAGCATGGATGGGAACGTCGTCAATATCATTGGCGGGAACATGTATGTGACTCAACAGGGTTTCGAGCGTCTGGTTTTCGAGTCGATCGAAGGGGCTCTCGAGGAGATACCTGGCATTCCTCAAGTGAAGGGCGACGCTTGCTATGTGACGTACGGTGCCAAGTGGAAGTACGGTGGCGAGCAGATGGAGTTGAAAAACAACTACGTTTTGCAAGCGAACACGTACATTGGTTTCGACGCTTACCTTGGCAAGGCTCGCCGGCGAATGCTGCGCGATGTCTATCGTCGTATCACGGGTATCAATCTCGGATTGGCCGAACCTGGCGACGTTGATCGCATGAAGCGCGTGAGTCCCGAGAAGCCGTCCACCGCGGCTGACGCTTCGGGCAGCAGTCTTGAGCTTGAGAAGGAAGGGGCGGCGTCATGAGTACAGTTGCCGAACCTACCGGAATCCTCTTCAACGAGTCGAACGAGGTTTACCACTCCCGTAAGGCTGTTTCCAACAGCAAGCTTGGGGTGGCTCGCAAGTCGCTCGAGCTCTACAAGAAGAAGTTCATCGACAAGTCGATTCCTCACGAGTCTTCGGCTGCGATGAATTTCGGAACCCACGGGCATTGTTTCATCCTCGAGGGTGAGAGGGTGTTCAATGAGCGGTACCGGGTTCTTCCGGACGTTTCGTTCGCTCTGAACACGACGAAGGGCAAGGACAACTACATCGAGTTCCTGATGCAGGCGGTCAACGACGACCGGATGCCTAATCGCGAATGCGAGATGATGATTGGCCTGATTCGCCAGAAAAGTCGGAACGACGAGGAGAAGAAGGTCATGACCACGATCATGGGTCAGTACTTCATTTCCTACGAGGAGATGGCGAAGCTTCAGAACGCTAAGGAGGGTATCGAGAAGAACCCTGACGCGGTGAATATTCTGAGGGCTTGCCAGCCTGAGGTAACGTTCCGGACTCCGATGACTTCGTATGGGTTTCAGGTCCAATGCAGGGCGGACGCGTATTCGGTCAATGGATGCGAGTACTCGGAATTCCATAGTTTTGCAGCGGACTTGAAGACGATCGACGATCTCGACAACTTCGACCAGCGGTTCTACAACTTGGGCTACTATCGGCAGGGTCCTTTCTATGCGAAGGTGATCAATGCTCTTAGTCCGGAGCAGCCAATCAAGACGTTCTACTTCGTTTTCGTTGAGAAGAAGGAGCCGTTTCGTTGCCGCGTTTTCGAGAGCGACGTCGAGGCTTGGGAGTACGGGATGAAGGAGGTCGATAGCGATTTGAGTCGTCTTGGCAAGGCGTATCGGCGCGAGATCCCTTGGCACGACCAAACCACTAAACTGGTAGGGCTGAAGCCCTGGCACAGACGGGAGATCGACGATCGTTTGAGCGCGTAGAGTTATGAAGAATCACTTGAAATTCCTGTCGGCTCTACTCGCTCATGTTGCGTCCAATTTAGTGTTTCTTGTCTTGTTAACAAGACTACATGAGGAATCCGGATGGGGTGGGAGTGCGTTCCCATTCGTTATTGGATTGGTGCTTACGTGGATAAGTTGGTTTCTCGGCACTACAGTAATGCTGTGTGTGATTATGAGCGGATGCTACGAGCTGAAGAGTGATAAATAGAACAATTAACTACCGGTGTCAGGGTCGCGCCTTGGCTTAATGGGATTCGCGATTCTGCCCCCCCCGGTCAAATTGGAAATACCATAGAAGAAACTGGAGAGAAGAGTAAGTCCCGGACGGGCCTCTCCTTTTAATACACTGAAATTAGTCCTGTCCGGGCGCATTAGAAAGCAAGGTAACATGAAAATAACTACACTGAAGATTAACGATTTTAAGCGAATCCACGCTGTCGAAATGAAGTTCGAGGCGAATGGCTTGACCGTCATCGGCGGCAAGAACGGGCAGGGGAAGACGTCCACTTTAGACGCTTTGGCGTTTGGCCTGGGTGGCGGTCGCCACGCTCCGACGAACGCTCGGAATAGCGAGGCGGACCCATATATTCGCATCGAAACGAGCAATGGTCTTATCGTCGAGCGCAAGGGCAAGAACTCCGCGCTCAAAGTATCCGATGAAAAGGGGATGCGCGGTGGCCAGACGTTGCTGGACGATTTCCTCTGCGAGCTGGCTTTGGACCTTCCTCGTTTCCTAAGTTCTTCCGAGAAGGAGAAGGTGGAGATTTTGATGTCTTCGCTGGGGATCAAGGATGCTCTCGAGGAGATTGAGGATCGGTATCAGGACGCGTACGCGGACCGGCGCGTTACCAAGCGCGACTTGAAGGCGGTACAGTCTATTTACGAGTCGATGGAGCGTCATGCGGATGTTCCTGACGAGGAGGTGGATGTGGGCGAGTTGACTCGGAAGCTGAATGAGTTGAACGAGGAGAATTCTAGGCGTACGCAGGTTGCTGCGGATTTGAAGCGAGCGGAGGGCATGAAGTCTTCCAACCTCATTGCGATTGAGGAGCTCGAGAAGAAGATCAAGTCGATCCGTGAAGACAATGTTACGATCGACTCCGAGATTGCTCGTTTAAAGGGGATCGATGTTCAGCCTTTGGATACGTCTGAAATCTCTGAGCAGCTGGAGTCTGCTGGGGACATTAATGCGATGGTTCGCGCGAACGCGGACTATCGCGCCAAAGCTAAGGAGATCTCGGATCTCACTGAACAGGTGGAGTCTATTGAAAGCAATTTGACGGCTCTGAGTGACGAGAAGCGGAAGCTCTTGATTGACTCGAAAATTCCGATCGAGGGTCTGGATGTGGAGCAGGGCTCGATTACTTACAAGGGCCAGCATTGGGACGGCATGAGCGGCTCCGAGCAGCTGATCGTCGCTGTGTCGATCATCAAGAGCATCAAGCCTGAGTGCCAGTTCATCTTGATGGACAAGCTGGAGCAGATGGATGCCGAGACTCTAGCCGAGTTTAGCGCCTGGGTAGTTGAACAGGGTCTCCAGGTTATCGCTACGCGTGTTTCTCTTGGCGACGAATGCTCGTTCATCATCGAGGACGGCAACTTGCTGGAAGCGGAGGCCGCAGTCTGATGGGCAATCGATCAAAAACGAATGATCAAATTCACAAAGACGAAAAGAACGAGGAGTATATAAAGCGTGGATACAACAAGGGAGCGTTTGGTAAATGTAAACCAGGCAAAAGCGCGTCTAAACTGTTGAAAGGGTTTCTCCGTCGATGATTAAGAACAACCAGAAACGTCGCCGTTTAAAACGGCTTGAGGAGAAATACCAACGACGTAGCGAAGCGGGCCACCTGGCGAGCCAAAAGGCTAGGAACAAGGTGAGACGCGTGCCGTACATTCCTCGAGTCCGCAGCAAGTACAAGATCGGCTTCTTCAAGTCGCTCATGAAACGCGCTGTGCGGGTATACAAAGCTGCAACTAAATAGTGGATACAATTATGTCAGACGAAACAAAAACATCAAAACCGGCTGGAACTCCTTCACGGACTCCAGTCCATACGTTCACAAGCGAGATCTTGCCGAAACTGGGCACGTTGGAGCTTCACAAGCGGGGCAACTTGCTTGGGGTTTATCTTCCGGGTGGGAAGGTCTTCACGTCTCGAGAGGGCAAGGACAAGGAGGAGGCTGTCGCCAACTTCGAGAATCTTGCTCAATTCGAGATCAATCGCCGCGGTGGTGTCGCTGGGGCTGTGAAGGGGTTCAACGCGCTTCCCGAGGAGAAACAGGACTGATGGCTGGCGGGTTGACGGAGGTTTCGTTTTTCCCGCGCTCGGACAAGGGCGTGGTGTCTAGCAATCCTATTTTGGGGTTTCTTTTCACCACGCCTGTACCCAAGGGGTTGGGTGATCTGGGGGGGTGGGTTGTTCACCAGGTGAGGTATTTGCATCCTGACTATCCGAATGTGGAGTTGTACCCGTGGTCGGTTTCCCACTACGGCGAGGGATTTAGACTATGTTGGATGGCAGAGCGTACTCCGTTTGATGCGAGGAAAAAGGCGTCATTGATAATCGGTGAGAACTACGAACAGCTTCTGAAGAAGGTCGCTGAGTTCGAGCTCGAGCGTGAGCAAGGGGGGAAGAACTAGTGAAGATAGCCGCGTTCGATTTGGGTACCAACGTTGGTTGGGCTACGCTGGAGGCTGATGCCGATGACGTATTCGGCAGCGGGATACTCGTTCGAAGCGGCGTTAAGAATTTTTCTCCGAAAGCAGGGGACCATGCTGGCAAGAGAGACTCGTTAGCAAGGCGCTTTTTTCTTAGTGTCGCGGAAGGTTGCGACCTAATTTCTTACGAGCAAATCAACTTTGTAATAACCGAAGACAGAAACGTAAATCAAGTTCGTGTCCATTTCGGTATTGAGGGCCAGATGAAAGCTGTAGCGTTTGATCTGGGGCTTCCATTGAAGTCGTTCATGCCTTCGCAGATCAAGAAGGAGGCTACTGGATTCGGAAACGCTAGCAAGGATCTGGTACTCCAGAAAGCGAGAATTCAGTTCAAGGATCAGCATATAGCGTCAAACGACCAGGCGGACGCTCTTTGGATTCTTCGACTGGCTGCGTCTTTTAGCGGGATAGACATGGGCAGGCATATTGAACGCTTGAATTTGGGAGTATAAATTTATGAAACACTTCGAACACGTATCCGCATATCCACTGTGCTGGCCTGAGGGCTGGCCCCGAACTGAAGCGTCCAAGAGGGCGTTTGGCAGGTTCTCAAAGAAGAGCAATTCTGGCTGGAACAAGGACATCACCTTGAGCCAGGCAGTGAATCGGGTTCTCAATGAACTGGGAATGTTCACTCGGGTGGGTCGACCGTACCGAGTGAATCCGAACCATGCGATTATTTCGTCGATGCTCGTTTTGAGAAACGACGGGTTGCCTCGTTCGGGTCAAAGGACTCCTAGCGATCCAGGAGTGGCCGTGTATTTCGAGCTTGATGGAAACCCGCAAGTGGTACCGTGCGACCAGTACAGCAAGATTGAGCAGAACATAGCTGCGGTTGCTGCTACTCTCTCCGCGCTGAGAACACTCGAGCGTCACGGCTCTGGAATCATGGAACGCGCGTTCACTGGCTTCGCGGCTCTTCCGGATCCGAACCAGGAGAAGCCTTGGTGGGAATTTTTTGGGTACAAAGAGTGTCCGGAGGATGTTCCTCTGACAGTGTTCAAGCAGATCTATCACCGTTTAGCCCGTCAGTATCATCCGGATACGAATGGCGGGGTTGAGGACCCGCGTATGCGTGAACTTAACGCAGCATGGGAAAAAGCGAAGGAGGAATTGAAATGAAAAATCTTGATCTAATTGTAAGTGCTCTGGAAGAGATGAAGTCCGACTCTGTTCGGAACTATGTTATAGCGGGTTTGGATAGCCATTTGCTTCAAAACGGGAAGGTCCGTTTGTTTGAGTGCAGTCGGTGGCATCAGGACCAGATAACGCCTCACAGTCACCGCTTTGATTTCGCATGTTTGGTTTTGGAGGGGTATGTTCAGAATCGGATTTGGGAGCGAACGTCTCCGAGTAAGGGGGATCTCTTTCAGTGTTCCGAGTTGTCCTATGAAGGGGAGATAGGGAATTACGCAATCAAGCGGAATGACCAGGCTCATTTCCTGTCGACTCCGGAGATTTACAACGAAGGTGAATGCTACGGCATGAAGGCTAGCGAGATCCACTCTATAGAATTTAGCAAAGGGGCTAAGGTCCTGTTTTTCGAGGGTCCAACCGTATCCAACAAATCAATCGTTTTGGAGCCGGTGGTTAATGGCGAAATTATTCCAACGTTCGAGAAGAGGGACTACATGTTCAAGAAAGATCCGAAAGGAGTGTCTCAGCGATGAGATCTATAGAAAAACAGCTTGGATTTAATACTGTTGTTCAGCACGGATCATCTTTGATCGTTGACAGTTTTGCTGGAGGTGGAGGAGCGTCGGAGGGTATCCGCATGGCTCTCGGGAGAGAGCCAGACATCGCAATCAATCACGATAAGAAGGCGATCGCGATGCACGCTGCCAACCATCCCCAAACGACTCACTATCCCCATAGTGTTTTGGACGTAAACCCCTTGACGGCAACAGGTGGAAGTCCTGTTGGTTTCGCATGGTTCAGTCCAGACTGTAAGCACTTCTCTAAAGCCAAGGGTGGAAAGCCCAAAGACAAGAATATCCGAGGTCTCGCTTGGGTAGTGATTCGTTGGGTGAACGCGGTTTCCCCCGAGTGCATAATGCTTGAGAACGTCGAGGAGTTCCAGAAATGGTGCCCGCTTGACTCGAACAATGATCCCAGCCCCTGGCGCCCTGGTTGGTTCTTTCGGTGCTTTGTGGGCGCTCTTCGCCGGCGTGGCTACAAAGTGGATACGCGCGAGCTTAGAGCGTGTGACTACGGCGCACCTACAATTCGAAAGCGTCTGTTTTTGATAGCGAGAAGAGACGGTCGCGATATTGTTTGGCCTGAACCGACTCATGGTGACCCCAAGTCAGCTGAAGTCAGGTCTGGGAAACTCAAACCCTGGAGAACTGCAGCTGAATGCATCGATTGGAGCCTACCGTGTCCCTCGATTTTCCTAAGCAAAGAGGTAGGTCGAGAGCTTGGGGTGAAGCGTCCGCTTGCAGAGAACACGATGAGGCGAATCGCCAAGGGAATTTTCAAATATGTTCTGGGCGATCGCGACCCGTTCATTGTCACCTGCAACCACAGTGGCGATGGATTCAGGGGGCAGAGCCTGCGAAATCCACTTTCGACGATTACTGCTAGCAGGGACGCGAACGGGTTGGTCGTTCCTCATTTGACCAAATTTCGAGGCCAGAGCAAAGGCGCGTCTATCAAGGACCCGATGCCGACAATAACAGCGGGCGGCGACTGCAAGCGCCCTGCAGGAGCTGCTCACGCACTGGGTGTTGTCGCCGCGCATGTTCAGCGGGACTTTGGCGAGAGCGTGGGTTCCGGAGCTGGCGAACCGATTGGCACTGTAATGCCGAATGGTGGAGGAAAGTCCGCTCTGGTGTATGGGTTCCTGGCGAAACACTATGGGGGCGTAGTTGGATCCAGTTTGGATGAGCCGGTCCACACGGTCACTTCTAAGGATCACAATGCGCTTGTAGCTGGAAATCTGATCAATCTAAAAGGGCAGTGCCACGGGAACGACCCCAAAAAACCACTACACACTCAAACTGCGGGGGGCAATCACTTCGCACAAGTCCAGTCGTTTCTGGTGAAGTATTATGGAAGCGAGAAGGGTGGCCACGAAGTTGAACTTCCACTTGGCACCGTAACGACCAAATCGAGATTCGGTCTGGTTCAATTGGCGGGCGAGGACTACGCGATTGTTGACATCGGAATGCGTATGCTCAATCCGAGGGAGCTCTACCGGGCTCAAGGCTTTCCTGAGAATTATATAATCGGAAACGAAGGTGGCTTTCTGCGGCTCACTCAATCCGAGCAAGTGAGAATGTGCGGGAATTCAGTGTCTCCTGTTTTGGCCTGCGCGCTTGCCAAGGCGAACGTTCCATACCTCGCAGCGGTTGAAACGAGAAAGGCGGCATCGTGAATATGGACAGTAGCGAGAGTTTCAACGGGTCGACTCGTCCCATTCGCAAGAGCGTTCCGCGAGTGGATCGGATTGGTAAGTTCATCAGTTTCTTTCTGACTGGAAAAGTGATCGTGAACTGCGAGCGCAAGCCGTATTTGTATCGTTGGTACGTGGTCAAACGTGAGCGATTCGCGTTGTTTATTCACAGGTTTGTTCGGTCGGACGAGGACCGCGCTTTGCACGACCACCCGTGGGATTTTATTGTGATCCCGATTTGGCGCGGCTACCTGGAGCACAACGACCGTGGGGTGACGCGCGTGTATCCGATCATTGGAACTCGTTTCAGGAGATGCACCTACCGGCACCGCGTCGAGTTGATAGAGGAGAAGCGGGCGTGGTCTTTGTTTATTCGGTTCCGGTACACGCGCACTTGGGGATTCTGGCCGAAGGGCGGATTCGTGGACTGGAGAAAGTGGTGGAACGATCTTTGCGAGGATTGAGGTGAGCGCGTATGAAGATGGTTTTAATTTCGCGTGGGACAGGGGCGGCGCAATGTACGAGCGGAGCTCTAATATCCACACGCCCGGTACTGAGGACTGGAAGCGGTTCTACGCGGGCTACATGGATGGCTGCAAGGACGTGGCCGAGCATCGCAAGACCCAGCGTGTGGAGCCTGAGAGGGCGGCTCCCGCGGTCATTCAGCCGAGTCTCAATATATGAATCTTCCTCCAAGAACAGCCGGAGTCGGGGGTGTCTGCGCGCCCCTGGCTCCATTGAATTTAACGAAACGAAAGGACATGAGTATGCCATATTTTAAGCCATCACAGATTCGCCGACGCGTTCATCACGTGCATAGCGATACTCCGGATCAGATTACGATTCGCCATTTGCAGAGCGAGCTTGAGAGATCCAACCGCAAGTTGCGCGAGGCGACCAACGAGAACGTTCTTCTGAAGAGGAGACTCAGTCGTTTGGAGGTTGCGAAAACGTAAATGTCTGGTGGGTGGATCAAGATGCGCAGCGATTTGGCCAAGCATCCGAAAGTCTGCATTATGGCGGATCTTCTTATGAAGGAGGACAGTGAACTTGCTGGATATGTGAGTCACTTTTGCATGTGTGACATGGCCATAACGCGTAACGTAACGCGTAACGCTTGCGTTGGCGCGCTCGTAACGGTGTGGGGAATTTTGCGCCAAAGAGGCGAGCGTGTTGACGATGATTTGTTCATCGAAATGGCGTCGCTCGAAACGATCGATGAGATAGCGGATCTACCTGGCTTTGGGTCTGCTATGAAAGCTGTTGGCTGGGTCAAGGAAACGAGTAAAGGGCTGATACTCAATAGGTTTTTTGAGGATCTTAATACTGAGGTGGATAAGAAAAGATCCAGCGCGGCAGAGCGTCAGCGGCGCTATCGAGAGCGAAAAAAGGAGAGGGAAAGCGTTACGAAAAACGTTACGTCACGCGTTACGTCACGTAACGCTCTAGAGAAGAGTAGAGTAGAGAAGAGTAATACAACCCCTATAGTCCCCGATGGGGACGTTGCGCGTGTGACTTCGAGATCTTCAAAAGCGAAGACGGTCAATGCGATCTACCAGGAGTACCCGAAGAAGGCGGGCAAGGGCGCTGCGTTGAAATCGATCGAGAAAGCGTTGGGCAAGGTGGACTTTGATTTGCTTTTGTCGAAAACGAAAGAGTTCGCGGCGGCTGTTGGGAAGTGGCCCGTTGACCGCAAAAGCTTTATTCCGAATCCGGCGACTTGGTACAATCAGGAGCGTTGGGACGATGATCCGTCGACGTGGGTTCATCGCGATTTCAGCAACCGGCCATCCGCGTCGGCTAGCCAGGGCGATTTGATGTCTACCGGGAGGCCAAGGTTCAAATGAGCGAGGTGGCGCAGGACTACGAGTTTTCGGTGTTCGAGAACAATCTCGGGCTCGAGGAGGCGGAGCGGGCTTTGCTTTGCAGTTTCACGCTCGACTCGAGCTTGCTAGACGAGTTCATCGCGATGGGCTACGGCGAGGAGGTTTTCTACCTCAATTCGCATGAGTTGATGGCCAGGGCTATGGTTGCGATCAAGACTCGTGGGGATGCTCTGAACGTGACTACGTTGGTCGACGAGTTGTCTTCCGAGGACCCGACTTTGGAGAACGTGGGTGGAATGCCGCGGGTCGGAGAGGTTTTTTCGTTCGCAGGAACGTCGGCGCACTACCAGAGCTATTTGCGTATAGTGTTGGATGGATACACGCAACGACGCTTCAGGGAGACGGCGGCGAAGCTGTACAAGGCGGCTCGGAACACTCGCTTCCTGGACGTTCGGCAGGTGGTCGAGGGGTGCGTGGCTGAGCTGGGAGAGCTTTGCAACACGGAGCATGGCGGCAAGCCTAGCGACATGTTCGCGGAGGCTGAGGCGTTTTTGGATTCGATCGAGTGCGACGAGACTCCGCGGATGAGCCGGCCCATTTTCACGGGCATTCCGAGCGTGGACAGGAATCTACATCCGCTCGACGTGGCGACGGGGGATTTCTACGCGATTCTGTTTGCGGCGACGTCGACGGGCAAGAGTTCGCTGGCTGCGAAGATGATAGCGGAGCAGATTAGCCGGGGCTACCGCGTGGTTTGCTTTCTTGGCGAAACGGTGAAGCGCAAATTGGCGCTGCAGATGGCGTCTCAGCGTGCGAAGGTGCAAACGACGATGCGCGGGTATCGGGGCGAACCGGATGATCGCAGAAGGCTGGCGAGGGCGGAACTGCAACGGCTGAGGGGCGAGGCTGAGGGCTTGCTTTTCGTGTACGACTCGAATTTCACGATCGAGAACGTGGTGAGTCGTTCGAGGAACATCGCGGCGAAGAATGGTCCGATCGACTTGATCGTGGTCGACCACATGCACCAGCTGAAGGCGTCTGGGAATTTTCGGAACAAGAAGGAGAAGATCGACTATATTTCGTCGTTTTTCAAACCGCTTGGGTTGGAGCTGGGTTGCACTTGCCTGGCGCTGGGCCAACCGAATCGCGAGATGCAGAAGGAGCAGCGTTTCCCGTCGCTGAACGATCTTGGGGAGAGCGGGAGTCTCGAGAACGACGCGGACCGGGTTTGGGCGCTGTACATGCCGAAGGAGGATTCGGACAAGATTGAACAGGATCGTATGACCGCGGAGCCGGAGGTCTGGCTTTGCCAGTTGAAGTATCGCGAGGGCCATACTGGATACGAGAAGCTTAGGTTTGAAAAGATGTACACGCTTTTCAAGGAGAACGAGGCTGAGGAGCCTGTCGAATATTGAATATTTGGATACAATTATGGGCGAGAACACAAAAATAGAATGGTGCCACCACACTTTCAACCCTTGGTGGGGTTGCTGGAAGGTCTCCGAAGCGTGCGCAAATTGCTATGCCGAAACTTGGGCGAAACGTACGGGGAACAGTGTTTGGGGCAAGGATGCTCCGAGGCGTTTCTTCGGTGACAAGCATTGGAACAAGCCGTTGAAATGGAACCGCCAAGCAAAAGCGGATGGGGTGCGAAGGCGGGTATTCTGCGCTTCGATGGCGGATGTGTTTGAAGATCGCGAGGACTTGGTTGATCAGCGCCGCCGATTGTTTCGAGTCATCGCTTCTACGCCGGATCTCGACTGGCTGCTTTTGACAAAGCGCCCGCAGAATGTGATTCCGCTAACACCAACGTTTGACGATTATCTGCCGAAGAACATTTGGCTTGGAACGACTGCGGAGAATCAAGAGCGGTGGGACGAACGGGTTCCCGTTTTGGCATCGATTCCGGCGAGTGTGCGTTTCGTAAGTGCCGAACCACTGCTTGGTCCCATCAAGATGGGGAAGCATCGCCCGAATTGGCTAATTGTGGGGGGCGAATCGGGTCCGGGCGCTAGACCGATGCATAAGGAGTGGGTCGAATCGCTCCGCGGTCAATGCGACGATCGAACGGCGTTCTTCTTCAAGCAGTGGGGAGGCGTTCGAAAGAATGAAACCGGACGTGAATTGAATGGGCGCACTTGGGATGCGGTTCCTGTCTAGAACACTCGTTTTATTGGAGAACCGTCACGGTAATTGATTTATGAAGACAAACAGAAAGTACGACATAGGGGCACTAATAGTTTTAGCCATCTTGGGAGGTTTGATGGCGGCGGCAATTCTTGGGTGGGACAACGTCGGCCAAGCCCTTTACTTGATTTTGATGGTGGGAGCTGTCTGGTTGGCACTTACGAGCTAACACCGTTTTTCACGGAGACTAGTGAGCACGAATAATTGTTATGAAGATTGAGTTAAAGGATGTAAGCAAACAGGAGCTTCTTGTTTTTTTGGAGACTCTTGCGGACGAAGCGAACGATGCGGGGCTCCCAAAAGAGCAATTCGCGGACGTTGTTAATATCGCCCTTGAACGGTGTTTAGTTTCCGCCGTCGGGATACACTTTGATGAAGATGATGAGCAGCTTCTGGCTGTTTATTACTAACCCAGATGCCATGCGCGAGCGTAGCGAGTCAGCATCGGCGGGTTGTTAGGGAAAATAATCCCTTTTATGTGGACAAGATTGCTCAGTCGAAATTGAGCAGGAATTCGCCGTCGTCGGGATCGGCTTTCTCGATCTCGAAATTCGGCTCGGCGTGGGGGGCGATTACTTCGGGCGTGTCGTGTGTTTTTGAAGACCTCAATTCGTCCGTAACTCGCCAGGACTCCATTTCGCTGTCGGGATAGGGCTTGAGCAAATTGGATAGAATATCCCTGTCATTGTTCTCGGGATCGAGCCATACTCTGGCGTCTTCCGAATTAAGCAGCGCGGGCATACGGTTGTGAAATTTGGATACAGTCGCGTTGGGCTCGGTGGTCACAACCGTCATTGAAACCACTTCTTGATCCCCGCACTGGCATCGATTCCACAGGCCAGCACAGAGCATCAAGCTACGGTCCGGGCGGGCGAACGAGTGGTAGCGGTTCACTTTGGGCGCCACTTTTTCAGGTTCGAAGAATCCGAGCATTGGAACGACGCACCGCTTGCCGCCAAGAACGAACTTCTTCCACATGTTGGAGTCGAAGATCTTGTCGTCTCGCGCGTTGTAGGAGGCGGGTAGCTTGTTCTTGGCGGACCAGTCGTCGAGCGGCCAGGGTATCAGTTGCCAATGGGCTTCGAACGGTATGGCGTCATTGTCTTGCCTTACCGCCCATGCGGGACCCCACGCCGCCGCCTTGTAGCGAGTGCGGAGGAGGTCTGGAGCGGCCTTGTACAGGTCGTTGCCTGGCTGCGTCTCCAGTTGTCCGAAGCTCCCGAATACCTCTTTGATAGATTCCGCGACTTCTTTTGCGCCGGGGCTGGGCTGGGTCATTACTGTGCACATAACGGCAACACTAGCCTTCTGGCATCCGCATTTTCAACAGGATTCCACGTTGCGATTGACGAGCCAAATGCGGGAGGCGTACGCTCGGCGCTTGGGAATGGAGTGGGAGTTATGGATGGAGCAGACCGACGGGGAGCGCTGGGAGTGCCGAAATCGGATGGACTTGCTTGCGAAGTGCGACGGCTGGATTGAGGAGTGCGACGCGCGAATCGAGAAAGACCCTCTAGGGGAGTACGGGCGGCTTGCAACGCAAACTAGGGAAGACCTTCTGAGGGCGCGGGATTGGCTCGCTCGCCAAGTCTCTATGACGCGGCGCGAGCTTGTCGAGCTGATGGAGCGGGAGCGGGCGGGAAACCGCGAGTTCGGTCGTTTCGTCGTAGCGATCAATCGACGCACTGGCAGTCTGAGAACTCGGATGCTCGACCTGATTCACGAGAGTTGGAGCGCCGCGGAAACTTCCGCGTGGATTGGAAAGCGCGGAATGAGCCCCACTGACAAGAAACGCGCGTTGGACGCTCTGAGGGCTCACGCCCGGCGCAAGTGGGGCCAGCCTCACCCGCCGGACTGGAGGGACATAGACCGCTTTCTTGCTGACCGAAAAACCGGCCAAAATTACCGGTGTTTTGACAGGTAAAGGGTTGTAGTAGGCGGGGAGTGGGGTAAGTTGAAATCCCATGAGCGAGGCGACAAGGAAGTACAGGGATGCGTACGGGAACGAGTTTGATCCCGACGAGGAGGTGCCGATAAAGGAGTTGGCGGTTCGGCTTGGTTGCACGCCTTGGTTTATCTACGCGATGCGGCAGGGAGGATTCTCGACTTTCATGAACCGGGCCAGCTACAACGCGGCTCGGAATTGGCTGATCGAGTACGAGGTGAAGCGCGGCCAGCGTTTCTCGGCAAAGCGTCAATACGCGTTCAAGAATCGCGCCAAATCTTGAACCGCAAACAAATGCTATAAAACGCAACGTTTCGCCAAGAAACGCCACACTTTGCCAACAAAACTCTAGTAGACTTTTCTTTTTGGATACGGGCTATTAGATGCCGATGTCGGTATCTACTGCGTTTTTAAGGGAGTTTGTGAGGAAGGTGTTTCGCGACGCGAGGGGTTGCGGCGCCAGTCCTGACGACATTCTGGACCGGCTTTCCGACGCGGCGATGGAGGCTGCAAACGCTACTGCAGGTTCTGGAAAGATCGCTACTGGGATCACTACTCCGGAGGGGAATAGCTACTCTTGGAGAGCGTTGTCGGTACAGAACGGGTACGAGCGGCAGGCCGAGCTAATCGACCAGGCGCGGGCCGTTATCGCCGGCGAAACCGAGACTTCGGATACCGCGAGGGACGCGGCGCTTGCGAAGATCGTAACGGTTCGGGGCCACAGGACTAGTCTTCAAAACGTGTATTTCGGATGAGGCTGTTACCTGCGAAAGGAGTTGTTGGCCGGGTTCGGCATTCGTTTATGAATCTCTGGGAGGGGGCTCAGACGAGTCACGCTCGATCGAACAAGGCGCCGAACAGGCCGGTCGGGGCGAAGACGGACAACAAGCCGGGTCCGATGCGGACGATGACGGCGCGGGCGCGTCACATTGAGCAGAACAACGCGGTAGGGCAGGCGATCGCGACTGCGTTGGAGAGCTACGGGACGCATACGGGGATAAATCCGGTTCCTGCTACGAGCAGCGACAGTTTCAACAAGCGGGCGCTGGAGGTTTGGGACCAGTGGTGCGAGGTGTGCGACGTGGGTTCTCGCCTGCATTTCTACCAGATTCAGGCGTTGATCGATGTTCGGGTTTTCTTTGATCGCGACATCTTCACGCTTCTGACTTTCAACGACGAGTTTCTCCCGCGAATCCAGCTGATCGAGTCGCATCGTTGCGGGTCCGTGGTCAACTCTTCTAACGACTCGAGGGAGTTTGACGGCGTGATTGTCGACGACAGGGGTCGACCGGTTCAGTATCGGTTCTTCGAGGACACGGAATCGCAGTTTTTGCGCGAGGAGGACAGCGTGCTGAAGGACGCGAATGACGTGGTGATCCACTTCGAGCCGACTCGTGTTGGCCAGGTTCGTGGCGTTAGCAAGTTGAAGGCGGTTATAAACGCGATCCAGGATCTCGACGAGCTGGAGAAGGCGGAAATGAAAACGGCGAAGAAGCACGCGTTGATTGCCGAGATCATCAGCAATTTGAGTGGAGAGGTCGAGGGCGACCCTACCAAGGAACGGTTTTCTACCGAGACCAAGACGATTCAGGGCGAGTCGGACGAGGAGGCCAAGGAGATTCTGGAGTTCTACAGGGAGTCGTTTGGGGAGGAAGTTAAGTACGTCAAGCGTGGCGACAAGTACGAGCTTGCTACGAGCAACCGCCCGTCGCCGGCGTGGGTGGGGTACGTGCGCCATTTGTTGCGCAAGATTTGCGTGGGTACGGGGATGAGTTTGGAGCTGATCTGGGAGCCTAGCGACCAGGGCGGGGCTACGATGCGTTTCCAGTTGGAGAAGGACGATCGGTTTTTTGCGCGGCGCCAGTTCGCTCGTATCCAGGAATACAAGCGCATTTACCGTTATGTGATTGGTCGGCACATCGACTTGGGTTTTCTGGGCAACGCTCCGAAAGACTGGTTCAAGGCGGACTGGAAGACGCCTAAGAAAGCGAGCGTCGACATTGGCCGGGACGCGAAGGCGACCGCTCAGAACTACAAGATGGGGGCGACTACGCTTCAGGATATCCATGGGGACGCCGGCGACGACTGGCGGAAGAAGCTGGGGCAAAAGGGCGAGGAGGTTGCTTACGCCGCGGTTCTGGCGAAGGAGCTGAGCGAGAAGTACCGAATCGAGATTACTCGCGAGGAGATCCTGCAGCTGGACGAGAACGAAATTTCTGCAAAGGCCAAGGAAGGTAGTGGTGATGGCAATACGGGAGGGAATGATGAGTAAGAACAAAAAAAAGCCGGACTGGTGCAATTTCTCATTGGTCGGCGACCGGGCGAGGATGAACCTCTATGGTGAAATATACAGTTGGGATGCTGCATGGTTCATCGAAGAGTTGAGTGAAATCGATGTACCGGATATCGACCTGCACATTAACAGCCTGGGCGGGAGCATTACGGCTGGGATCGGTATCTACACGAACCTGAGGGCTCACCCAGCCAAGGTGAACGTTGTCGTCGACGGGGAGGCGAGTTCGATAGCGAGCTATATCGCTATGGCCGGCGACACGATCAAGATGGCGGCGGATGGGCTCTGGCTAGTGCATAAGCCGATTGTGTCGAATTTGGAGATGGTCAACGAGGACGATCTAGTCGCCATCATCCAGGACCTTCAGCTTTTGGAGAAGTCGATTGTCGGGCGCTACGTGGAGAAGACGGGCAAGACCGAGGATGAGATAAAGGATCTCATGAAGGAGGACCGCTATATGTCTGCCGAGGAGGCCCTGGAGTGGGGCTTCGTCGACGAGATCATCGACGCGCTGGAGTTGGTGGCGAAGTCCACGAGAGAGAAATTTCAAAACGCTGGCCGCGGTAAGCAGCAGGCGAATCAACCAAAACCTAAAAAAGAGGATACAAACATGTCAGTACACAAAGACAAGTTGGTCGCCCTGTGTGTTGTTGGCCGAAATGCCAGCGACGAAGATGCGCTGAGCCAACTCGAGACGTTCGTCAACCAGGCGAAACAAGACAAGGAGGATCTGAAGGAGGCGAAAGCCACTATTGAGACTCTGAATACGCGGGTCGAAGAGCTCGAAACCGAGAACTCGGAGACCGCGATCGAGGGATTCACTGCCAAGGTGGATGCGGCGATCGAGAACAAGCGTGTGAAGAAGGAGCAGAAAGACGCTCTGATAAACACGTTTAAGGCGTGCGCCAAGGCGGGTCAGGAGATGCTGGACAGCTTCGTGGCTCCGAAGGCTCCGACTACGGGGACAACCGCAGTGGACGGGGCGATTAACCGAGGAGGTGACGGTGATGACGCTGGTAAGCTGCCTGAGAAGAACGAGGACGGTAGCAAGAACTACACGAACATCGCCAAGAATCGCAAGGCCGATCGAGAGGCCGAAAAACAAGCCAATGCAGCCTAGTGGGGATTGAGTTGTATCTGGATTAACAATACAAAAACAAAAGGGAAAAGGGAAATATAATGGCAACTACTTCAATTGCTGACGTTTGGGAACCGGATCTTTGGGTAGAGGGTACCCTGGAGAAGGAGAACTCATTCGCACACCTGCTAAATTCGTCCGCTGTACATGACAACGAGCGACTGGAGACGTTCGCAAACGGCGCGGGCTCCACAATTAACATGCCGTTCTTGTCCGATATTTCGGACCAGGAAGACGACGTTCAGCGCGAAGGCGTTGAAATAACCGCCCAAAAGCACACTTCGGGTAGGCCACGAGCAACCATTCTCGAGCGCGAGTATGGCTACTCCAATACGGCACTGTCGAAGCAACGTTCTGGCACTGATCCGATTGGGGCAATGATGTCTCAGCTGACGTTGGGTCGCTTGAAGCGTCGCCAAAGAGCGATGCTCGCGATGCTCCGCGGAGTGTTTGGCGAAACCGGGGATGGGGCATTGTTCGAGAACAGTACCGAAGATTTCAGCGAGTCTATCGCTGGCCAGACGGGTGACCACTTGATTGACGCGGATAAGATTCTGTCGATCAACAATGGTTTCGGCGAACTCGTGATTGAGTCTGACGAGTCAGTCATTTGGGCGCATCCAGACATCATCACAGCACTGCGACTCCTGGACGAGAATTCGTTTAAAACGACTTCTACGGATGGTGGACTGACTATCAACACGTACAAAGACGTTCCAATCTACTCGAGCAAAATGCTCATGCGCGCGGGTACGACGGATGGCGTGGTCTATGATACTTATGTCATCGCCGGCGAGTTGATTGGTTACGGCGCGAAGCCGCAACAGGGTGACGTGATCGATGTGGCGTCTCTGCAGTACGATCCAAAGAAAGGGACCAACACTGAGCAAGTGAACGATCGCACGCGGTACTCGCTCCACATTGACGGTATGTCCTATGACGGGACACCTACCGACGAGAGCCCAACCAATGCAGAGCTTCAAGTCGAAGACGACTGGTCCCTGAAGTACGGTAGCGCCGAACTGGTTCGCGCGGCCCGTATCCGCACCAACGGCTAAACGAAGGAAGGAGACTAAAATGTCGAAACTAGACAAAAAACAACGGGCCGCGAAGGCCAAGAAGCTCCAGGAGCTCTATGCCAAGCCGGTCAGCCGACAGGCTCGCAGGCTAGTCGAGAAACGCCAGAAAACCAAGCGGATCGAAAAGCGTGTTCAGGATGCGTTGAAGCGCACTCCGGAACTGCTGGGCGTTAATCGCAGCTTGGACAGCGCGGATCCAGAAGAAGTCATCAAGGCTGCGACTGATCATATCGCTGCGACTGAGGAGAAGTTGAACGCGGTGTCCGCGGAGGCTGCTGAAGCCAAGGCCGAAAACGAGCAATTGAAGAAGCAGCTCGCTGATCTTCAAACGCCGAAAACTTCCGACAAGGATACAAAAGACAAAGGGTCGTCCAAGTAGGGCGAGTCGCCTGATTACTTGGGGCCGAAAAACAAAAGGATTCCTTGCGCTAATGACGCAGAACGCGACAGCAGAAGTCTTCAGGGAGCTCCTCGCTTTAGAGGGGCGGTCCTACACCTACGATGGGGTCTCACGGGAGGGAATACCTAGTGGGTTGGAGCCGTACCGTGACAATGATCTTGAAACGGTGGCCGTGAAGGTGGAGCTGATTCGCGTTCTGCGTTCCGCGTGGGGGGATTCGGGAGTCGCCGTGGGCAAGGCGATTACTGATTTCAATGACAAGGAGCGCCGCGTGGTCGACATCGACGACGACGGGAGCTCGGACACTTTTCTTTTAATTGTATCCGTGGACTGAATATGAAGCTTGCGGATGTAGATTTTAGAGCGGACTTGGCCGGATTGAATTCCGATCTTGGGTTGTACTCTAGGCTTGTGGGCAAGACGCCTGGCGAGACGGTTCAGCGCCAGTCGGTCAATCTCAATATCAAGATCCGTTCGGAATTCGCGAGAATCCGCCCGAGCAAGGAGGATATTTCGCTCGAGGCTTTGAATGCGCAGAAGAAGCGAGGTTCCCGCAAAGGCGATCGACGCCAGCAAGTGAGCATTACTTCGGGGAAGGATCTGGAGTCGGGAAAGGTTCTGGGACTGAAGATTCGTCCGTCTGTATTTGCGGAGGCGCGGGCGCGATTTGGACATGCTTCTTTGTTGCGGACTCGCCGTAAGCGGGAGCGTTCTGGCAAGAAGCTGAGGGGCACGCGTTTCGGTCCGAAGCGCACGGTCCGCAGGGGCGGCAAGGACTTGACGATTTCCGCCTGGATGATCTCGAGGGAGATCGCGGTGCGTCGCAGCGGGATTGGGTACCTGGCGTATGGGTTTGGATTCCGGAGGATCAAGCGGGGGGACAAGCCGAGAACGCGCAAGGTCTCGCATTTCAATCGCAAGGGGCGGTTTATTTCCAAGTACGAGCAGCGTGAGACCAAGCAGGTATCGAGCGTGAGAATACACGATCGTGTGCCGGGAACGAAGAAGGTGGGGCAGAGTCGCGGCGTTTTCAAGCGTGGTATCGCCCGTACTCGTATCGACATGAAGTCGTATTTGATAACGAGAGCAAAGCAGGCCAAGCGGTCGAGTTTTAGGAACGCGAGGAGGCTTGTTGGGAGTTGAGAACTGAATAGCTATGGCGACAGAAACTGTAGAACTATATAGGGGAGACGACATCCCTATTACGATCGACAATGTCTATGGAATCGACGGGCAGGAGGTAACGGATCTTTCTGACTGGAAGTTTTTTGCGACGATCAAAGAGGAGTTCGACGAGGATGACACGGATGCCAATGCCGTAGCGAAGTTGGATCCGGAGAATTTCGCAGACCAAGCGGGTGTTGTGGTGGGTGTGCTTGTGACTGCTGGGCTCAGTTTGGTGGCCAACAAGGAGTACTACTACGACCTTCAGGCAGTAGACCCGAATGGGTACGTGAAAACTTTGGACGCTAAGATCCTGAAGTTCAGCAACGACGTGACTAGGAGGATTGCGTAGTGGGGATAAAGGCAAATGTAACGTTTTCTTCGATACAGGCGCGTGTACGTTTCGTAGCTGCGTTCGTTCCGGTTACGGAGGGCGAGTTTCTTAAGAGTTCAGACGGGAAGTTTTTCAAAACTGCAGACGGGAAATTTTTTAAGGTTAAAAAGTCATGAGTGTACGGGAAATTAAGTTCAGGTGTTTTTTAGCGGCGCTTTGGGCGTTGTTGTTTGGGGTTTTTGCGAGAGGCCAGGATGACGAGTTTGTGTCTTCTCTGACTGGCGACGACATCGAGGCGGCTTTGATAGCTGTCGACAGCGTACTGGATGCCGGCGAGACGCTTTTGGATACGTCCGATGTTGGGTCTAACGTTCAGGGTTACAGTATCGCTCTAGCGAGTTTGGCGGGTCTGACTACGGACGCGGACAAGATGGTCTACACGTCCGCGGCGAACACGTATGCGGTGATTGATCTTACGGCGTTTGCTCGGTCGATTCTGGATGACGGGGACGGTGCTACGGTTTTGTCGACTCTGGGGATTTCGAGTTTGACGAACATTACAGTTACCCAGGCGGTCGACTTAGACACCTTGGAGTCGGATGTAGCGACTAACAATGCTAAGATTTCCTATACCGATTCAGCCGCGGTCGCAGCGAACACCGCGAAGGTTTCGTATACGGACTCCGCGGCAGTCGCTCTCAATACTGCGAAGAATTCCTATCCAAGCGCGGACGCGACGAAGGTGGGTTTTTTAACAGTTTCTCAGGCTGTGGATCTCGACACGGTCGAGTCTGATGTTGCCAGTAACAATGCGAAGGTATCTTTCCCGGAGGCTCCGAGCAACGGGACTCAGTACGCTCGTAAGGACGGTGGCTGGGAGGCTGTATCGGCTAGTGGTGGCGGACACACGATTCAGGACGAGGGTGTTTCTCTTGCTCAAGAGACTGTATTGGATTTTCAAGGATCTGGTGTTACGGCGACGGCTGGGTCTGGAAAGACGATTGTGACGATCGCAGCGGGTTCCGCTCCGATTGACACTGTGAATGGGCAGACGGGTGCAGTCGTTCTGGATGCGGACGATATTGACGACTCGAGCACGTCTCACAGGTTCGCGACCGCTGCTGAGCTCTCGGAGATAGCGTCTAACACATTGAAGGTTACCTATCCGAGCGCCGACTCGACCAAGGTGGGCCATCTTACTGTTACGCAAGCCGTCGATTTGGACGCGATTGAATCCGACGTGGCGACCAATAACGGGAAGGTCTCATACACTGACGCTGCGGCAGTTGCGGCGAATACTGCGAAGGTTTCGTATACGGATGCGGCTCAGGTCGCGACGAATACAACTGACATCGCAAATCGCGTTGTGATCAACTCGGACGGCCAGCATGTGACGAATGGGGGCGACTTGATTAACGAGGAAACTCAATCGGGGCTGGTGATCGATGTGTATGAGCATAGCTTTCGTGAGACTACAAGCGACGCGGAGACTTATTCGTTTTCGGCAACTCCTGCGGCTGGCTCTTCCTGGTCGCTCCGGCTTAAGAATGGCGATGCTGTTGACGACTCGATCACGTTGCCAACTACGTTCGATCTGGGATCTCAAACTTCGGCGGCTCACAGCTTTACGCTTGCGGGTGATGGATGGCTTTTTCTGAGTTTTTATTACGACGGTTCGGAAACGACGGTGTTGGGTATCCCGGTTACCGATGACACCGGCACCGACGATCAGCAGATAACCGATTTCAGCCTTTTAGGAACTACGTTGCGGATCACGCTTGAAGGCGACTCGGGCGGGCAGCAGACGGTCGATCTTTCGTCGATTTCGAGCACGCCGAGTGATCAACTAATCGGCACGCTTACTTTCAACGGCGGTGGTTCAGCGATCGCTACTAGCACGGCGAGCGACTTGCCAATAGGTTTGGGCCGGTCATGGACGCTCACTAAGATATTCGTGACTACGGGCGATGCTGGGACGTGTTCGATCCAGGTTCGGACCAACACGCCATCTAGCGAGGTATGGAATACGCCGGCGACGATCGGCACTGTGTCGGTAGCAAGCGGCAAGAACATGGTAGTGGATACTACTTTGAGTGGCTTCACGACCGCTTTGACGTCCGGCGACGTTCTCGACGGCGTCGTGTCGGCGAATGGGGCCGGGACGGATTTAATAACAGTCAGACTTTTTGGAACGCCTAACTAATTATTATGAAGAATATGTATAAACTCATCCTCGCCTCGTTTGCGTTTTCGGCTTCCGCGTATTCCGCAACCTACTACGTAGATCCTGTCTCCGGGTCCGACGCGGCTGCGGGGACGTCATTCGCGACCGCATGGGCGACCACGCAGCATGCTGCCGACACCGCCGTCGCAGGCGACGAGGTTCGCTTGTGCAAAACCGGCACGGAATCGATATCGGCTACGCTGGATTTCGATACGAATAGCGGCACCGTGTCCGCCCCGATCACCTTCGTCTCGTATGACTCAACGGGAACCTCCCAGGAGGACGGATACCACATACAAGTGGCGAGCAGTATCAGCATCCTTCAGGATCTTATAAGCGATTGGCTTAGATTCGTTGGAATAGACTTCGATGGGAACGGCAATGTGACTTCGACCTGTGTTGACGCGTCGGGTTCAGGCGAAGGAGAGAACACTATCTATATTCGGTGTACGCTTAGAGACTGCGATGGGCACGGATCTAATATAAGAGGGGGCTTTATATCATTCATTGGCTGCAATATTCACTCGATGGGATTGTGTGGACTTCGCCCGCAATCTACAGCAAGCAGCCGGTGGTCGAGTGGGTTGATTTTGGGCAACAGAATTCACGGCAATGGTGACGCTGGCATTGGGGACATGGGAGGCAATAGCCTGCGGATCATTGGCAATTTAATCTATGGCAATTTGGGCGACGGGATCGAGTTTACTGCGGCGATACAGTTTGTGAACGATATAATAATCGGCAACACCATCTTCGGCAATTTGGGCGACGCGATCGACCTGTCGACTCTTACCGAGTACGATTGCGCGGTCTATGACAATACGCTCGTATCCAATGGTGGATACGCGATTAGGATGGGAACTGCTTCGCCTGGCCGCTATATCGACCACAATCACACCCACGACAATACAAGCGGTGCCACGGACTACAACTCGGGGACGCTTCCCGGCGTTGCTAATCAAACGGGTGATCCGCTCTTTACGAATACGACGCAGGGAAGCGAGGACTTCAAGCCATTGAGTGGTTCGCCGCTAATTGGAAATGGCCTTCTTGGGGGAAACATTGGAGCCGTCGCAGCAGACGCTGGCGGCGGTAACACGCTGCGACATACAGCTTACTAAGGCGCGGACCCCGCACTGTGTAGAATTTGCCGCCTCGATGAACTAGGTCTAAACATGATCCGATTTAGAGTATATTTGCTTCTTGCCTGCCTGTTGCCAATCCTGGCTCCAGTCGCGTTTGGAAGCACGCTCAGGTGGAACGACAACTCGGACAACGAGGATGGCTTTCGAATCGAGCGGCGTGACGGGAAAGGCATGGAGTTTGTGGAGATCGCAACTGTCGGGCCGGATGTAGAAACTTACAAAGACGAGTCGGCTCTTCCTGGCAGGCGATATGTTTACCGTGTTCAAGCGTTCAACGCTGAGGGTGGAAGCGGATGGACGAATGAGGCTCAACGAGGCGTTAGGGAGAAGCCCAAGGCGAAGACGGGAGGCGCGAGGTCTGTGAGGTCTGCGAGGTAGGAACTCTTAACTTAATATAAAACCGAGGATCAATATGAGAAAACTAGTATACTTCTTTATAGCGGCTGCGAATGTCTGGGCGTCTCACGCGACTAAGCTTGAGAGCGCTGATTATACAGCGATGCAGCTGATTAACGTAATAATCATGTCACTAGCGGGAGGAGCAGTGGCGGTTCGAGCACTGATGGACAACAACCAAAACAATAATGAAAAATAGACTATATATAATTATTATTCTAATTTTCTCTACCGTCTTCGCCGGGTGTGCTTCAGGACCTGCGACGCCTCGATCGATGGGAAGCGATTTGGGCATTGGCGTCGGGCTGGTGTATGATTCCAAGTCAGACGAGAAAAAGTTCATCGAGATCCGGAAGGAGATCGAAAAGTACGTGCAATCTGGCAAGCCGATTACGAAGGCGATAATCGATCGCTACATCGAAGAAAAGGTGATCTCTCGATTGAGTGACAATCCTCGAGCGGTGAGAGCTTTGACGGCTCGGATTCGCAGCGCTCTGGACCAGCAGGAGTTCAATCTGCCTGAAGGGCCAACGATCTCGGACAATTTAACCGAGTTCGTAGAAGGTTTACTCGAGTCTCTTGAAATCATGTATCCGGATAACGAGGAGGTAGCCGATTAGAATGATCGTCGACACTCTAACTCTTAATTCGCTGAAGTTGCTAACTTGCGTTTCAGCAGCTCTGCCACCGTATCTAGCGATTCTCCCTACGGACTCAATCACGCTTGCTCAGAAGTGGGGATTTGGTGCGTTCTTCTTCGGAGCTGCGTCCTTGTTCTACTATCTCTGGAAGAAGGTGAGCGAGAAGTACGAAACGCAAATGAACTTGCGAATCACTGAAAGGGATCAGCAGATCTCAGAGCAGAAAGAGACGATCAAAGAGCTCGTTAGAAAACTTGAGGAGGCTAGGAAACAGTGACGTTTCACGAGATACAGAGCGACTACAAGGCTCGCCTGGATGCGGACGCGTGGTTTACCTCGAATGGTGTGATCACGGTTCTTTCTAAAAGCGCGGAGCCTGGCGACGTGAACGTAATCAACGAGGCTGTAGAGACGGATCTGCGAGATAAGGGTCTCTCGTTCATTGTGAAGATGCCGAATCTCAGGGGAGCAGCGAAGTCCGGTTCTGGGCGTGCTCTTTTCTATGGCGTAGTTGAAGTTGTAATACTTGAGAACCCGTTGAAGAATCGAGTTGACTCGGGCATCGGCGTCACGGGAAGCGAGGCAGCGCTCGAGGTTTTCCAGGTGCTTTTGGGGGACATCGAGATCCAGCTTGCAGACAATTCGTACCAGGAGAAGGACGGGCCTTCAGGTACGATCGCTTACATCTGCAGGACAGAAGCAGAAACACTCATTAGCCCGCGATAGAATTTACTCAAATACAATTTCCATGGGGATGGAAAATCAACCAACAGATAAACAATAAGGAAGGGAAAATAAAATGGCATTACCTACAGCAGTGAGAGCTGCGGCAAACACTATCAAACCTACTTTCATGTGGGCTGTTATCACTCCGAGCGGGGGTTCGGCGATCGAGATTCCGGTCAAGACCATTAATGGAGAGCTTTCCGTGGATCTCATCAAAAGAAAGATCCCACAGGGAGACTATATTATGCAGGACCGGGTGGTTCCTGGAGAGCGCGACCAAGCTTGGATTGTGGGAACGGACGATTTCGTTGCGAATCAACGAGCACTCGCATTCGGTAGCACATTTACAGAGGGAACTTGCACGCTTTATGCGGTAGACCCAGCGGACGCTGCGGGTGACGTGAAGTGGAAGACCAACGACTTCGCTTGTTCGGTTCTTCCGGAAACTGAGATGAGCCTGAATCAGGATAGTTTCGCAGAGTACGAGTTCCGTATCGAAGCGAATGAAATCGTGACCGAAACATTTGACGGACTGGCTTAATGAGCGCCGAAAGCAAGGAAGACCTGGCGTATCTTGAGAAGATCAAGCTGCGCAGATCGCTGCTCCAGAAAGAGGAGGCTGTAGCGAAGTTTCTCGATGGGGAAACGGAGAACGTGTCTATTCGCCAGCTTAGTATTCGTGAAGTGGAGTCGAACAGCTTCATATACACGATAGCGAGCGAAGCGTTGTTTCTCGAGCTGGTGTGCAGCAAGCCAGAGGGTTGGGCTGATGGGTTAACCGAGGAGAGCCATGTGGAGCTCCTTGAGAAAGCCTACGAGATCAACCGCCCTATTTGGCTCCGGAGGCAGATGAGGGGGAACTCCCTGAAGGAGGCGCTGAGAAGTCAGGTGCAAACCGACGTCAATGCTTCTACGAGTACCTCTTCGACGCAGCCGGAGCCTTAAACAAATCGGTCGATGAAATTCTCGACTGGTCGCTACCGCATCTTCAGGAGCGGCTGGCGGCCAGGCAGAGGGCGCGCGCTAGGGACGAGCTTCTTTGTTTCAATACGCAAACCAGTGTGGCGGGAGCTGCAGCAGGGGCGAAGAAGGGACCTGAGAATCTAGAAAAATGGGGTGATACACTGCTTGATTTGTCCGGTTGGGGACTGTCGGAGATCGATAAGGCTTCGAGAGATTTTAAGCGATTTATCGCCGGAAGGAAGGAGCAGGAAAGAAAGCGCAAGCTTCATGATCGGAGCATAAAACAAATTCAGGAGTCGAGGCGAAAGCTGAAGCTCAAAAAGGAAGAGGGAAACGATGCCACAGGCGGATGAGGTAGTTGATATACTACTACAAATTAAGCAGGATCAGCGGGCGATTAAGCAGATGCAGGGTAATTTCAAGGATCTGCAAAGCTCCGTGGTCAGTATTGACCGTGGGTTGAAGAAGGCGTTCAGCTTCTCGATCGCTGGCTCAGCCGTTTTTGCAGGAGCTGTTTCTCTGCGCAGGGTGCTTAGAGAGGTTACTGATTTTGGCAGTCGTGGGGTTAATTTCTCTGCGATAAAGGAACAGAGCGAAGTGGCGTTCGAGACGTTGCTCGGCGATGCTGGGGATGCTAAGGAGCGAGTTGAGGAGTTGATTGATTTTGCGGCGCGAACGCCTTTCAGGCTTCCTGGAATAATTGACGCTAATCGTCAGCTGCAAGTTCTCACTGACGGCGCTTTGGCAGGTGAGGAGGGATTGCGAATAATTGGGGATGCAGCAGCGGCCACGGGCCGGGACATGAGTCAAGTCGCGTTCTGGGTTGGACGCACGTTCGCTGGGTTGAAAACGGGTACACCTGTAGGTGAAGCGACACTACGTTTGATTGAAATGGGTCTAGCTTCTGGCGATACAGCCCTGGAGTTGCAGCGGCTCGCGCAAGAGGCTCGTAGTTCGGATGAAGCGTTTGAGATTATTCGCGAAACATTCAGTAAGACTGAAAACGCGATGGAGCGCCAGAGCCGGACGTTCAAGGGTCTGCAAAGCACAATGGCGGACACTTTGGATGTGATGGCTAGCGATTTGTCTCGTCCAATATTCGACGCGCTGAAAGAGGGAATGGAGGAACTGTTAGAGCTGGTTGGAGCGCTTCCGACCGAAGTGGAATTGGCGAGAAGAGAACTGCGAGGTTTGTCCAAAACCACGGTTGCGTCTGTACTGGGAATTGATGACATCGAGGCTGTTCCGGACAAGCTAGATGCGGTCGACCAGAAGCTCATCGAAATTCAGCGTCGATCTGCAAAGATTCGTCTGGCTCTAGATAATTCCCTCAAGTCCCGGGAGAATACGATCGGCCCGAACGAGAGCTTCAGTGCATTGGATGTCGTTCAGACTGAAATTCTGGAATTTGGTCGGAAGCTGAATGACTCGGCTCTTAGGTTTCTTGGTCAGAATGTCTCTGAGTTTACGGATGAGTCGCTTGAGAATACGAAGCGACTGAGGAACAGCCTGAACGATCTGACTTCTCAGGAATCGAAATTGATGCTGCTTCGTGAGCAATTAGAGGGGGTAGTTGGGCCGAAGACTGTAGAAGAAGCTGAACGATTGGAAAAAGCGATAGCCAGAATACAGTCCCAGGGCAAAATTCGAATTGCTCAAGGTGAACGAAGCAGTCGATTCGATGAAGATTCTGGATTGACTGAATCGGAAACCGAGAGGCTCAACATTCTTCGAGAAGAACAGCTATTGCTAACAAGAGGGATTGAGGCTCGCGCCAAAGCGAACGCGTTTTCCAGGGATCAGAATACTGAATTGCAAAAAGCGAAAACCCTGGAGAAGGACTTGGTTGAGGGAGCGGCTACTATTCAGAGCAAGAGTGAATCGGTGGCTAAGCAATTCGAGCTTCAGTCTGTTTCGTTGAGAGAACAGGAGAAACTGCTGGTGAACAGGCTTGTCGCTCTGAAAGAGCGCGCTGTAGTCGAGAATGAATTACTAGACTTAACAGGTAGCGAAGAGGCAAAGCAGAAGTCTATCCAGAAAATAAATACGGAACGAAAGCAAACGCTACTAGAGCTTTTTAAGGTTCAAAAGAAGTTGGACGAAGAGGAAGAACAGTCACTCAGAGAGAATTTCGACCTACGCGCGAAGAGCGAGAAGCTGCTTCTCGACCAAGTGAAGCATCAAAAGGAGCTGCTGGCTCTCGACGGTGTTTCTGTGACGGAACGCGAAGAGATGTTCCGCCTTGTCGAAGAAGAGAAGAAGGCGATTCAGTCGATCATCGATTTGAGGCGCGTGGAGCTTTCGATGGTGACCGACCCGGCTCGCAGAGCGGCGATCGAATCGGAAATACAAAACCTTGAGCAGGCCCGTGAACGTGCGAGCGCTGGGTCCCCGCGGTTCACGAGGTTCGAGCAGTCGCAGGTTGATTTCGCTGAGCGCGATGATCCAGAGAATGCATTTGCCGACATTCAAGAGGCTGGAATCGCAGCGATACTGGATTTCCAGACGCAAGCTGGCACGGTGGTCGACGTTTTCCATAGCAGCCTTATCGATATTCAGGATACGATGCAGGGCGGGTTGTCCGATTCGATTCAGGGGTTGATCAATCAAACCATGACTTGGGGTGAGGCGATCGACAATGTGAGGACTGCGATTGGAACGTCTCTTGTTCGATCGATAGCGGATATGGCGAGCGCTTGGATTCTGAATCAGGTGAGGATGCTGGCATTCTCGAAAGCGTTCAAGGCAGCTGAGACAACGGCGGGTGTTGCTCAAGGGGCTGCGTTGGCTGCGGCTTTAACGCCGGCTGCCACGCTCGCGACGATCGCAACGTTTGGTTCTGCGGCTGGTACCGCGGCTTTGGTGCCTGCAGCTGTTGCGAGCAATCAGTCTGCGATACTTGGGTTGAGCGCGATTCCTGGCTTGAGGGACGGTGGACTCGTATCCGGTCCTGAGCAGCTGATTCGAATCAACGAGGAGGGCGAGGAGTTTGTAGTGAGGAATAGAGCACTGCGTACTTTTGGTACCGATTTTTTCCAGGGTATAAACGATGGTCGGATTACTCCGAGAACGTTCAGTAGGACTGAAGGTGGCGGATCTGGCGGTGGAGAATCGCAGAGGCCGATCGTGAAGGTCGGGGTATTCTCGAAAATGCAGGACGTTGAGGAGTTCTTCCGATCAAGCGAAGGCGAGAATCTATTCATCGATCTTTCTAAACAGACTAAGGACCAGGTTCACGCTTACTGACTATGGCCAACGTATTCGAAATTACAGCAGGTGCATTGAGTGCGAAGCTGCTCACGTTTAAAGCGGACTGGTCGAACGGGGTTCGAATCCAGCATCGCTATTTGAGTCGGGTCGACGATTCGGAAAGCGGGAAGGAGCGACGCAGCCCTAGGCGAGTGTCGATGATCCTGACGCAGAGCTTCGACATGCTGATGACCGAGGACGAAGCTGAGGAGATGCGAAACTTGATAGGCGGGCTCGAGGAAGACTATCTGCTGGCGGTTCCGCTATGGCCTGACGCTTGGCTGAATGCCGAATACGAGTCGAACAGGCGCTACGACACTCAGTATGTGGCAAACTTCACTGAAGGAACCGGAGGGGCCGTGTACGCAGCGGATTCGATACCAGGGAGTCCGACTTATACTGAGCTCGCTCCGGTCATGTTCGGCAAGCTACTTGTCGAGCCTAGATTCAAGGCGATCAACGAGACGCATGGCACTTTGCGGCTGACGATCGAGGAGGATTGCCCTTACTCCCACCGTATCGAGCCCAACGAGTTCACGAGCGACACTGATTGGCCGTCGACGTTGGTGCCGAGTTGGGTTTCAAATCCGGTGGAGGTATCCAAGAATCAAATTAGGCGCATTCAGGTTGCCGAGATGCGGCAGAAGCAGATTGACGGTCAGGAATGGAGTTACCGATACGAGCGCGGAGCGGGCTTCACTCTGATTGAAGACGACATTGGAACGCTTCTGGATTTCTGGCACACGAAGCAGGGGCGGGTTACATCGTTCGACGCGCCGGCTTGGTTTGCGCCAGGGGATTCTACTGCTGACGCACCGCATGGTTTTCAAAGCCGATTCGACAGTGAGAATCTGGACTTCACGTATATCAATAGGAAGGCGGTCAACTGCCAGCTGCGTTTGGTGACGCTTCCATGGGAAAGCTCGAGCTCAGCCGAATTCGAGATTCAGAAGAAGGTCAGGCTTTTCAAGTTCGAGTACATGTCGCCGACTCCTGTGGAGTGGTATTACACCGACCACGAAGCTTCATTGACCAACACTGAATCGACCTGGACGCCGGGACCGTTTGAGATGGTTGGATCCAATGCTCGAGACCTTAAGTTGACGCATCGCCCCTTCAAGATCCAGAGCCATGAATTCTCGGGTAGTCCGTTGATGCTCTTTATCCCGTACCAGCCGGACGCTCAGTTGAAAGTGACTGTGAAAGAGGCTCCCTTAAACGATCTCGAAGATACTGAGATAATCCACTCTGGCCGTATCAATGGCGTGGATGCGCGTAGTCGCGAATTGACTGCCCATGGGAGTTTCCTGGGTGGGATTCTGGACAGCCCGTTTCCGCGCTTCAGGCAGGGGCATGTGTGCAACTGGGTATTCGGTTCGGTGCCATGCGGCGTGAACTTGAACGATCATTTGGAGACGGGAACGATCGATTCAATCTCGAGCGACGGGCTCACTGTGACACTTACGACCGCAGCTGGCGACGCTGACGGGTATTTCGAGAGGGGCAAGTTGCATATAAGCGACGGGCTGACGTTCGAGCGTCGGAACATTATTGGATCCACGCTTGGAAGTGGAACGCAGATTCTCGAGATAGACCGTCCTTTGATTCACAATGGGGTTTCTGCCGCAGTCGACTTCTGGCCTGGGTGTGACAAGCGCTACACGGGCGGTTGCACACGGTACAACAACAAGGACCGGTTTGGGAATGCGCCGTTTACGCCTGAGGTGAATCTAGCTGTACAGCAGCCGCAGATTGAAGGGGGAGGCAAGAAGTAGTGACGCCTTTCTATTCAATCGAAAGCCGGTTGGAGGGACTCGAGCGGGAATGCAAGAGTTGGCTGAAAACGCCGTTTCACAAGGGTTCGCGGGCGAAAGGCCCTGGTGGGGGAGTCGACTGCGTGAGTCTCGTCCAGGAGATTTACTTTTCGGAGGGAGTGATTCCGGAGAAGCATCCACTCCCTGAATACAAGATCGACTGGCACAAGCACAATGCGAACAGCTTGTTGGAAGATTTCATCGAAACGTATTACAAGAATTGCTTCCTTGTTCTGGAAAGTGACGCGCCCGTGTTGGTGGGTGATCTGCTTGGCCTGATCCCCAAAGGCAAGTGCATCCACCACGCGGGCGTTGTTCACAGGCCGGGCATGTTCGTACACGCGATGCAGAGAAGGGGAGTAATCGAAAGCCACATGAACGGGAGTACATACGGGCTGGAGCTCGGTAGAATCTTCAGGCCGATAGAGCAATGAGTTTTTCAGTAAAGCCAGTTACTAGCGCGAACGAGTCGAACCTGCTTGGTATCGAGCCGGATGAAACTGTATCCAGCCAGGAGGATACTCCTCTTCCTTACTTTGCGGGCGTCGACAAGTTCGCTCTGAGGTGGATCACACCCCAGCCGTATAATCGCACGACAAAGGCTCCCCCTTCGTCTGGGGCGAAGAAGGGTGGCGGCAATAGCCAGGCCAACCATATCAACTACGGAGATGTCGCAGGTTTTTTCGCGTTGGGGCCGATCGACAAGCTGCTCGCGATCATTATCGATGACCAGATTGTGTGGGAGGGCATCATTCTCAGGGATGTATCCAACCCGGTTTACGCTGAGGTTGACACTGGCGAGTATGGGATCTTTCGCGTTTATTGGGGTACGGATGCCCAAACGGTGGATACGCTCGTTTTGAGTGGTACCGCGGACGATCACCCAGCGTACAAGAACATCCCTTATTGCGTGGGCAAGGGCGTTCGTTTCGGAATCGGCAAAGACGCTCCTGGCAACATCGTGCTGCAGGTCGAGCGTACCCCAAATGACGACTACGTTCCGGATGGGATCTACAATGTGAACAGTTTCGAGGGGGCGAGCGCTTTGGCTTGTGTTTCTGAGGTTATGTTGGACCCGTTTGCCGGTCTGGCGTCTGACGAGTCGATCATTGACGCTGATCAGTGGGACCCGGTTTCAGACGATGCGCGATTCAACGAGGCGTTTGCATTGTTCGACAACGCGAGCCACATTGCCGACTTCGGGCATGTCTCTCCTAAGTTCGACAAGCAGCAGCCGGCGAGGCGCGTGATAAACGACATTCTGTCCTACATCGACGGTTTTGTCAGGGTGAACGATGGAATGCTCCAGGCGGGGCTTGCGAAGCATGACGGGACTGTGGAAGGGAGTTTGCCGTCTCTGACTCATCACGAGTTCGTTGGCACGCCTACTGTTTCTCCTTTAGACCGGACGCGATACGCGAAGGCTTCAGCGACTTTCCGCGATCGTCGCCGACACATGAAGCGGAGTACCGTAACGACGGACTCGAGCTCGGTGGTAGACGATATTGGATACGGCGAGTCGACGTCGCTAGACTTGTCGGGATTCCAGACTGAGCACCAGGGCGATCGCTACTTGTCGGAGTTCCTTCAGACTCACAACCAGATGCGCTGGGGGGTCTCGGGGAGGGTCTTTCGGGATGCGTTGCAGGGCAGGCGCGAAGGTGATCAGATTCAGTTCGATTATTCGCCTTTGTCGATCGACGTGACGATGAGAATTGTTCGGATTGACGATACGGATCATCCGAACATCGCTAAGGTCAATCTAGAGCAGGAGCCGGGCTTGTTCCAATTGGGCAACGCTTCGGAGGAAGTAGAACGCGTCACCACGACTTACACCGAGCCGGGCGAGCTCGCGAACAAGCGCGTGTTTCAATTGCCGAAGTCGGTTTCAGGAGGAAAGCCGGCTCTCTGGTTCCTGGCTGAGAAAGTTACGCCAAACAGCGTAGGTTTCAAAATCCACTACAGTGGCGACGATTCGAGTTTCGACTACATCGGCAATCAGGAGAGCTACGCTCTTCGAGGCGCGCTTGATGGGGCGATCGCGGATTCGGACCTGACTTTGAACATCGACGCGACTGGCGAGGACATCGACAAGCTGCAGAGCATGTCGAGCGCACAGCAGGAGAACGATGAGCTGCTCCTAATCGTCAATGACGAGGTTTTGAGCATCGGGACTGTCACAGCCAATGGCAGCGACAATTACACCGTGGGCGTCAACAGAGGGCGTTGGGGAACAGTTGCGGCGAGCCACTCGGACACGGACGAGGTGTGGGTGATTGAGCGGTCCACGCTCGAGACGTTCTACCACCAAGAGTTTCCGAGGACCGTAATCGCACGGTATTTCAAGCTGCAGCCTTTCACGTCTTTCGAAGGCGAGCGCGACCTTGCGAACGTGACGTCGTTCTCCTTCTCGTTCGCAGACCTGTCCGTGGGCGCTCCCCTTGGATTCGCGGTTGGCGGAATCTACAACGGGTTTGTGGCTACGTTCGTCGCTCCGGACGCGGATACGGAGTGGTTCAAAATGTGGTACTCGGAAACGACTACCAGGCCAGATGACCCGGTGATCGAAGAGCCCGCGGTACAAGGGTACAACAGGACGGAATTCGTCGCGGAGTCGTTTGTCGACGTTCCGAAGTCAGGCTACTTTTGGGCTCAGCTTGGCGACGATGACGAGAACGAGAGCACGATAGTGGGTCCGGTTTTCGCTAACTCAGGATCGGTATCTGACGGTCGACAGAGGGTGATTGTTAAGGCGGATACTCAATTCTCTGTGTACAATCCCAGCACGGGAATCGCTACACCTGATATTTTCAATCTCGTGTGTTTGACTCCTGGATACTTCAACCCGACTTTTCAATGGTACTATCGGGATGGGGTTGGAACCCGTGTCGATATCGTTGGAGAAACCAACGCTTTTCTGCAGGTGGACCAGTCTGATATTGGCGACAGTAGGACCTACGGTTGCGAAGTGAGCGGAAACCAGTATGACGAGTTGACGCTCTTCACGCTTACGGTTGGAAGCACGGACATCACGATCATCCTGGACAATGAGATTGTCACTGTGTTCTCGGATGCTGTGGGGAATCTTCTCGCTGGCGAGGTTGGCTCGCTTGGTCCAACGGTCTGCCGAGTGAAGGTTTTCAAAGGGGCAGGTCAGTTTGAAGCAGTCGCTTCCGGACCTTCGAGCAACCAATGGTCGCTTGGTGACGTTGCGACTGGAAATCTGAATACGGGATTGGCTAAGAAGGGCCTCGATACGTTCTATCTCGATGACGGGTCCGTGTTGAGTGGATCAGAAACGACGTTTGCGGTGAAACTGAACATAGAAGGGACCGATGTCACTGTTGACTACAAGGTGATCAGACGGGCTTTGGGTTCGCTCTCGGCACGACTCGAGGTTAGCGCTAACGGTCCATTGGTTCTCGAGCAGCCGATAACAGCCGGCACGCGTGTTTTCACAGCGAAGGTTATAATGGGGGCGGACGAAACGATCGCGAGTCGCACGGCCTCGCTGGACTACGACGCTGATGGAAACATCACGATCAACACTGCTCCGGAAGACGATGGTTCGGGTATTCTTGCGACAGTGAATATTGAGCCTGGAATTGCACGCGTTGACTTTGACTACGCGGCGTTCGGAATAACGGATGGAGCGACACTCTCAACTGAAGTGATTGGAACTCTGAACATGCGCATGATCGGGTTCTATGACTACTTCGGAGCGAGTAATGATTTCGCAGACTTGTACTTCTACCTCGCAACCGGTGCTCAGCAATCGCTCAGCGGGCTTGGGCAGTCTAGCTATTTCCCATCTGCTTCGATCCCGTACGAGGTGGCGAAGTCGTCGACCTTCGATATCTATAAGGAGATCGCTACCGTTGAGACGCTGATGGCTTCTGTGAGTCTTACAGGAATAGACGATCAGTTCTTTGCGTACCACAGCAACCTAGACAGTGATGGCAGCGGTAATCCCCGGTACCTGTGGCTCGCGGATGAAAGCAATAGCATCTTCGGTGCTGGAGATATTAGATTCATTAATCATTGGGGTTCGAACGTACGCATTACTTTTGATACCACAACCTGGATACAGGCTCCTGGGTACTCTGGAATCTTCACACGAACTCCAAATGTTGGATTAACTTACGAGGTTGAGATTTGGGATGGGTCTGATTGGGAGGTCAAGTTCGCTTCGCAGATCGCGACGCATCCTGACTTTGGAAAGTATGCTTACATTGACAGGGCTCACCCAGCTGATCCTACAAACCCGATTTTTGGAAGTGTGCCTAGTTGATCGGCTTATTTGAAAACCATTCTGGGAATTGGAGTTTTTCAGTTCCCCAGTCGACGTTTTAAAAATCCTAAATTTGAAAGTCGATTTTCAAAAAATGTATTGATGCTGGGATTTCTATATTTTGGGAAAATCGCCTTCAAACGCATTAAGCAACACTAGAGGTGTAGGCATTTTTTACCCTCAGGTATCCACCCTAAGACTACCATACCTAGGCAAATTTGTCCATCGGTCGAAACCCTGATGTGCTTGAAAGTGCCCAAAACACGAATACGTTTGTTTTACCGGTAAATTTGGCCGATTATTGAAACATGGAAATTCAAGAATACATAAAACAAACGGGTGAAGATATTCATTCTACGGAAAACCAACGCATAGTTGATAAACTAGTGAATCGAGAGGTTTTCTACTGTGTGAGCTGTCTTATAAGTGAGCTTGCGAGAAACGAGTCTTATGTGGATGAACTTACAGAGCTATGCGTTCAGTATCCGGATAATTCAGACGCTATTGAAGGACTAGAGGAGGAAATCGAGAGAATCGAAAACGACAAATACAAATTGGATGAACTATTCGAATTGTCGGAATCCGAACAAGAAAAATACGAAAAGCTAGAAAACGAATTAGAGCGTATGGAGTCTGAAAAGGACGAACTTGAAAGCGAGCAGGAGCAGCCAAACGAGGCTTACGAACATTGGCTCATATCGAGTTGGGCAGAGGCCAAGCTTGCCAGCTATGGCGAGATCACCGGCGAATTCATGGGAATGACCATTTGGGGCCGTTGTGGAACCGGGCAATCGATTTCTCTCGATACTGTTTGGATCCGTATCGCTTGCGAGATGGGCATACTTAAAGGACAGGCAAGTGATTGGAGTAAGTCATGAAGCTGTATTCACCAAACAACACAGAGATTTTAGGAACTTACGAATCGATATTCGCGAGGGCTGAGATCTCTAACGTTTCGCGTGGAGATGATGGTAAACTAGAACTGGATTTCGATTATACCGAGGTTTTTTGGGAAACGTCTACAACTCAAAGAGAGGATGGCGAAAGACTTTTTCTAGACCGTGCCGGCGAGGTATTCAAAGAAAGTGAACTCGAAATTAGAGAGGATGACGAATAATGACTAAAGCTGAAATCTACCGTTGCGAGATGATCGCTACTAAAGAGCGATTGCAAACAGTTCTTTCTTCGCTTTTTGAAACCACAGAGAACCTTATGGAGTTGGATCCAGAAAACTACCTTTCTCAGCTCATTATAAGGCAGATAGATGACCTTCAATGCGAGATTGAGGATTGCCTGACAAGGCGCGAGCTAAGCTATCGAGTTATCCGCGTTGCCACAGTACAGGCGACTATCTCGCTCGTGATCAAGAGCGCCAGGCAGTCAAAAGAAATCGAACTATTGAAAGGAGCATTGAACAACTAATGAAACTAAGATTAGCAATACCCGCACATATCTACATTGATTTAGAAGCGGACGAAAACGAACCGGAATTGTCATTCCTTAGGCGAGCCGCAAAATTGGTCGACCTTGAGGAGAAAACTTGCGGTTTCTTCGAAGTCGATGACCTGCGCCAACATGGCGGTTGCGTCTATCCCAATAGAAACAAACAGGGTAAAATTAACGCTATCGACATTGCGATTGAGGATATTGAATACCCTGAGGATGCATTGACTTAAAAACACAGTTTACCTTGTTCTCATAGCGCCACCTGTCAAAGGGTGGCGTTTTTTGTGTCTACAGATCGGATACTCTACCTATCCAGGACGGCCATTAATAACCCTAGTAGAAGGAACGGCACCAGTACCCACAGAGGAAACAGCACCCAGAACCAGCCCCAAGGGATGATCCCGTTTAGCTTAAGCGTTACAGTGCATGTAAGAGCTAGCACTATGCAAACCCACTCGCCGCCCTTTGGCACTGCCCTACCAACTAGGATTGTGACAATGAGAAACGATACTATTGATAGGGCGATAATCATCAGAGTTGGCGAATCGAAAGCTCTCATACATTGATTGATTGAGGGTTCCTTTCAAATCAGAAAATGGCGGTTTTTGGCCGTTTTACTGATGGATTCGGTCAATTAAGACGCTCATTGCCCGTTTTATTCATCATTGATTCACGAAATCGCCCTTTTTTTGGATGTTTTCGAAAGTATTTACCCTAATACCTAGATCGCGTTGTGTGATCTGTATTGGGTATCCAAGGACAGAACGATTTTGACCACCTAGCCGCGAGTTGGTCTAGAGTTCGCTAATCCTGCGTCATCTGGTTGATTCTCAGGACCATGCGTTTAGAGCTCGTCAAACGCCGCACACGGGCCGATCGCTGTACCTTCCGAATATGTCGGTGCGATTCATACCAAGAGCTCAATGCGGTGTCTTGTATCCGCAATCAGGATATGCATGGCCATGCTATTAGAGGCTGTGAGATCGCGTAGGATTGATCGACTTTCGCTAGGTGCTAGGTCATGGAGACTCGAACAGGGCCAATCTTCGCTTACCAGGGCGAGCCAGGGGTACCCCCCAGCAAGGAATCTATTTGGAAAATGTCGCGGCTCGTGGGTTTCCGCATCTGGGCGCTATCTTGACAAAAGCGGTAAATATGGCCGGTATACACAACCAATGGCTAGCGCAAAGGGTAGGAAGAGGGTGTCGAATCAACAGGATCTCGCTCGAGAGCTAGGCTGTGTCTACATAACTCTGAAAAAGTGGTTGACCGATGAGCGCTATTCCGAGGAGAGGCCGATCAAGGAGCCCAACGGCACTTACATTGTAGAGAAGTACGTTCCATGGATGGAGTTTCATGGACTGAGTGGGAAATCTGGGGGAGAGCCAGAGGTATCAAGATCTCAGAAGCTGAGAGATGATCTCGCGGAGCTGAAAATAGAACGAGAGAGAGTCAAAATAGACAAAGAGCGCGGGGTATTGATTGAGCGATCGCTAGTCCCCGAATTGATGGGCAAGACATTCAGTCTTTTGTACCGAACCCTCGATCGAAAGTTGTGCAACGATTCGCCTCCAAAACTGGCGGGTAGAACTGAGAGGCAAATCCAGAAGATCTTGAAAGACACGCTTCGGTCTGGGTTTGAGGAAGCGAAACGCGATTTTGAAGAGCAGTTTGAGGAAATAGAATGAAGGAACTGGATGACACCAAGTGGCTGATGGGAGCGATCAAGGAGGCCATACCGAATGTGGCCGAATCGAATATGATCGAATGGGCTACCACGAATGTTCGACTCGTTGGCTCCGTCAGGTCGGAGTCGTTCGACATTGAGATAACCCCTTGGCTGAGGAAGGCGTACGAGGCAGTAGACAATTCAGAGGTTGAAGCTTTGACTCTCCTGTTTAGCGCCCAATCTGGAAAATCCGCTTTTGGCGAGACCTTGATCTGCTACTGGATAGCGACCAAGGCGACGGGAGATATTCAATACAATTGGGAAAATGACGAGAAAGGGAAGCTACGCTGGAAAAAGCGGGTGAAGAGGATTCTCGAGGCGTGTAAGCCCGTAAAGAAACTGATGCCCAAGAATGTGAGCGAGTCGCGACCAACTATCGCTTTCGATCACTTGAGTTTCTCTATGCAGGGGATTCACAATACTGACAATCTCGAATCTGAGTCGGTCACTTTGCAGGTGAATGAAGAGCAGCACGCTTGGGAGCCGGGCAGGAAGCGGCTTGCTGACAAACGACTTGGGGCGGTATGGAATCGATTTCAGGCCAACATATCTACCGGAGGAAAGGTCGATGACCAGTTGGACGAGACATTCAAGGACTCCTCGCAGGAGAACTGGGAAGAGCCGTGCGACAGTTGTGGGAAGTATCAGCATTTTAGGGCCAAGACTTATGAGGGGAAGCTGGGCGGATTGCATCATGAGACCACAAAGAAGGAAAACGGCGAGTATGATTTCGATGCGATCGAAAAGACGATTTACTACGAGTGTGAGCATTGCGGCCACAAGATGTACGACGACTATGAACGGCGCAGGCAGAGATCCTTGAAAGGTCGGTATCCCAATGAGGGATTTGCCAAGCACGTGGGACTCCATGCGGAAGCTGTATCCGTTTACTGGGTAAAGTACATCGACATTGTGAAAGAAAAGCTGTTGGCGATCGCTGCGATGAGGCGAGGTGACAAAGCGCCATGGATAGTCTACATTCAACGAACCGAGGGAGGAATGTACGATCCGCGTTTCCGACCACACCTGGAGGATCTCAGACTCAATTTGCTAATAAAGAAAGGTTCTAGGCTCGAGAATCCAGAGCTGTGCGGTATGACAGTGGACAAGCAGCGTGGACGTTTGGTCAAAAAGGGTGAGCTGCCCCACTATTGGGCTGTCGTTAGAGATTGGATCTCTCCAATGAGAAGTCGGTTGGCCTGGGAAGGTAAGCTAACAGTCGACGAAGAAATTGAAGAGCTCCGATTGGAGTATGGAGCCGAAGCGAATCGCGTTCTTGTTGATTCGGGCTACAATGCGACAGACGTCTACAAGCTTTGCTACAAATACGGATACACGGCCATCAAAGGTGAAAATAATCGGTACTGGATCCACAACGTCAATGGGAAGAAGACGAGGCGCATTTACTCACCGATCCAATGGGTTCCGATTGACGGTAAAAAGGGTGAGAGCATTCACGAGGTTCCGCTCATTCTTTACTCAAAGCACGAAATACGAGAGCGGCTAGATGCCATTCGTAGACTTGCCGGCGACAGGTATGAAATCCCCAAAAATGTGAGCAAGGACTACAAGGCTCACATGGTTGCTGAGGAGCGCCGTCAGATCGAAAACACCAAGACGGGGGAGATGGAGGACGTTTGGATTCTAGAAGCCGCGGACAAGCGCAACGACCTTCTCGTGTGCGAGTGTTATCAAACCCTGCTGGTCGACCTGTGCGACTTGCAAAATCTACCGGAGGATGAGATAGCAGCTGAAGACTGATGAATTTTCGCATGTCAACCCTCCCTGGCGGCGATACCGAGAAGCTGGCTTTCTTTCTCGATCGCGAAAGACTGGACCCGAATACCGGGATCAAGCTGCTCCGTGTAGTTAAAGGTTGGAGGCAGGCAGACCTTGCCGAAGTGATGGGCGTGAGCTCCGAAATCGTCAGAAAATGGGAGTCCGGAAGGTACCCGGTACCGGAGATGGCGATGAAGCTTTTCGACTACGTTTTGTGGGATAATTCCACACACCCCTCACACACCGATATTGGGGAAGCTGTGCAAAATCTTGGTATTAAATAACTTAGGAAATTATAAGTTGGTGCTCAGAGAGGGACTCGAACCCTCACGGCTTGCGCCACACGCCCCTCAAGCGTGCGTGTCTACCAATTCCACCACCTGAGCAGTTGGGAATGGCGGAAAAAAGTACAGATGCGCGCGGATGTAAAGCGTCAAAACAAACTATTTGATTTATTCGGTCAATTGGGTTGATTCTAGCCTAGTAAGCTCTTAGTAGTTCGAGGATTACTAAGAGTTGCGCATTTTCAACTTAGACAAACTACACCACCATCGGGGGACCCGCGGGTTTTCTTTTGCAAAAACCAGTATCCAATGAGCGAATCGAGTTCTAAGGAACCCAAGGATCAGCCGGAATCGAATCCGCTCGATCTGTCCGAGTTCCAGAGTTTCAGCTTCGGCACGCAGTGGAGCGACGCCGGAACCAAATCGAAAGGCGAGCACCGCCAAGGGTCGGGCCGCAGTCCCGGAAAAGGGCGACGTCAGGACCGCCGTTCGGGCGGGGGAGGTCCGCCCAAAGATCGTCGCCCGCCGCGTCGTTCGTTTTCGGATCGTCCCGCAAACCGGGACGGGCAAGACCGTTCGCGGGGACCGAGAGACGGGGGCGACCGTCGTTTCCAAAATCGCAATCGCGAGGGAGGCCGTGGATATACTCACGACCGTCCCTACGAGAGCGCGGTTTTCGATGTTGGGTTTTATCCGGACGATTCTGGATTCACGACGATTATCAAAGCCCTGCGGGCGAACCACATCACTTACGAGCTGTTCGAAGTCGCCAAGATTTTCCTGGAAAAGCCGGACCGGTTCGTCGCCAGCGTAACGCGGAAAGCCCCGAAAGGGGAGAAACCGGAACGCGTATTTGTATCCATTCCGGACGGTATGCCCTTCGCAACGGAGGAAGAGGCGATTCAGCACGCCGTCGCCAATTGCATCGATTCGCTCTTCGATACCCAAGAGGTCGAAGTCGAGGCGCCCACCGGAAATTTCCAGTTTGTGAATCGCTGCGGGATTACCAAGAAGCTGCTCGGGCCGCCGAACTATCATCGCTACGAGGAGTTTGTTTCGCTGCATCACAAGACGCAGCTCGGCCACATGCCGTTTGAGAAATTTCAATCCTCCATCGAGCAAGTGCGCGAAGAGGAAGCGGTGAACGAGTGGTTGGAGTCGATGAAGAAGGCGACCCGCTATACGAGTCGTCCCGCCGAGGGCGAGGAAGCTCAAACCTTCGAATCGATCAGCGACGCGATCGGATTTGTTCGAACGACGCAACGCGACAAGATTGTACGTGAAGTGAACTACGCCCGCGTGTCCGGCACTGTGCTGGAAGAGCATGCAAATACGGAAGCGGCCCGGGCGGTTAAGGGCGAGCTCGAGCGTCAGCGCCGCTTTCCGCTCGAAACCGCGAACGCGATACGCGGGCGCTTGAGGCGGGAGAAGTTTAGCATCTACAAACGAGGTGCCAAGGGAGTCACTCTGATTTGCTCGACGCGCCGCAACTTTAGAACGAAAGGCCAAGTGATGGCCGAGTCTCTGGACCGGCTCATACGTTTCTTGGAGGCGAATCAGAACATCAAACTCAAGGAGCTCCAGCCAGTCTATAAAGAATGGTTGAAAACGGAAGATCCCGAGTCTGAATTCGACGACAAGAAACTCATCCAGGATCTGCATTGGCTGATCGCGGATGGATACGTGAGCCATTTCGCGGACGATTCGCTTTTCGCCCAGCCGGTGATGGAAAACGAGCCTAAGGAGAAACCGGCGAAGCCGGAGTCCGACGGCGCGGATCCGAGCGCGCCGGCCGAGAAGGCCGAAACGGAAACAAAGTCCGAATCGCCTGCTGCGCCGGAGACAATCGCGGAAGAAGGGGAGGAAAAACCGTCTCCCCAGCCCGAACCGTCAGCCGAGGCGGCAGAGGCTTCCGTCGAGGATGCGACGGTTGAGGACACTGCGGTCGAGGCTCCTTCTGTGGAACCGAAAGCGGAAGAACCGGTTTCGGAACCCGAACCGGCGGGAGAAACGGTTGAGGCTTCGAACGAAGCGAGCGCTATGGAGGCTACCGAGGAGGCGACCCCGGAACCTCAGAAGGAAGAGGAGCCTGTGGCTGAAGCGGTCGTTGAGGAAGTCGAAGAACCCGTCGCTGCCAGCGCTGAGAATTCGGATACGGAAACGGAAGAGGCTAAGCCTAAGAGTTAGTTCGGCGGTTTGGGGGATTGTCCAGCAACGCTCTGGCTTCTCTCTTTATGAACCTAAGCCCGCCCGGAGGTCGGGTTCCACCTTTTCATCTAAGAGACTGTCCAATAAGTCCATTCCTTCGTCCCTTTGTCCTATTTGGGCTCAGAAGTTATTTGCTCACGTCGCAATACCCTCCGGGTATTCCTCGGATCGCAGCCTAATTTCTGATCCCCAAATATAACTTTAAGGTCTCGAAAGCGACTTATTGGACAGTCTCTAAATGGTGGAACGCGTCGTCCCGACGCGTTTTATCAGGCCGGAAATCGAATCGGTCGATACGGGATTTCTCACTTCGACTGTATCCGGTGCGTGCCGTCGGCTTGGATTGACAGTTGAAGGGAAAGGACCTCGCCCCATGGAAGCGGGCCGAGATTCTGAGGCCATTCGATCGCCAGGCAAAATGGGGAATCCATAAAATCTTCGAGCATGAGATCGTCAAGCGCGTCGGACTGCGATTCGATTCGGTACGCGTCCATGTGGAGCAAGGTCCGATCGCCCTTGTAGGTATTGAGAATGTTGAACGTCGGACTCGTGATTAGATCTTGAATACCGAAGGCGCGAGCCAGGCCTTTAACGAAAGTGGTTTTTCCTACGCCGAGATCGCCATTTAGGGCGATGACCAGGTCGTCTTTTGATTCCAATGCCAGTTCGTGGGCGACTTGTTGGGTCTCGTCAGCGGAGGCGGTTTCGATGCCCGACTCAAGTTGTTCGAAAATGTTCATATCCGCTTAAGTTGATATCGGGAGGGCTGTTCTGCAGAAGGATTGCGGGTTGCTTCGGTTGGCGGGAAACGATCGTTCCGATACGCGTGAGGGCGGTTGAAAACGTCTGTCTCCATTGGGTCTCAAACGCGTCGGGGTCTCGCTCGGGATCCAGCGTAAAAAGCAGTTCGTAGTCCTCGCCGTCGTTGAGGGCGTGGTGGAGCGGGGAGTGGCCCGATTCGCGGGCGATTTTCTGGGCGTCGTCGGCGATTGGAATGCGGGAGGCGTCGATTTCGGCGCTGAATTCGTTCGCGACGAGCGCGGCGCAGTCTTTGCCGAGTCCATCGCTGATATCCATGCAGGAAGAGACTTCGGTTTGGGTCGCCAGCCACTGGCCTTCGGCGAGGCGAGGTTCGAATTGACAGTGCTTGCCCAATCGACTGCCGCCGAGAGCGCCCGTGGTGAAGAGAGCGGATCCGGTAGTGGCGTTTTTTCGGCTCAGGACGCGGTCGTTGGCGAAACCGACGAGTGTTAGAAACGCTCCGAGAAATCCGTCGGTGGCGGTGGTGTCCCCTCCGTTGACCTGCACGTCTCGGTCGCGCGCTTCGCTGGAGAGGCGATTGAAGAATCGCTGTAGCCAATTAATCGATAGGTTTTCCGGTATCGCGAGTGATAGGGTGGCGTGGCGCGGGGAGCCGCCCATGGCTGCGATGTCGCTGATGTTTCGATTGAGGAGTTTGCGAGCTACGTCTTCGGGTGAAATTGTGTCGTCGAAGTGCCGATTGTAGACGACCGGGTCGGCGGTGGTGAGAAGCGTATTGAAATTCCGGGGAAGGGGTGTTGCGGCGCAGTCGTCGCCGATCCCCTGAGGCGTCGGCGGAGAAGCGTCGCCCAGCCACTCTCGAATTTTCTCGATGAGGGCGCGTTCGCCGTAAGCCCCGGCGGATTGGCTGGGCGCGTCAGCGAACGGGTTCATAGTTCGATGGGTTCAATCGAGTAGATGAGCAGCAAATTGAGCAGATTGAACAGGCCGTGGAGCGTAATGCTAGAAAGTATATTGCCGGTGATCTTGTAGACGACGCAGAGCGCGGCCCCGAGAATGAACAGGGGGAAGAAGCTGTAGAGATTGAAGTGCATCAGAGCGAATATCGCCGATGGGATCGCGATGGCCGCCGCGAGGGGCAGGCGTTCGTTGAAATAGCGGAAAAGGAAGCCCCGATAGACGAGTTCTTCGCAGACGGGGGCGACTATGACGACGAGCAGGGCGAGCAGCGCCATTTCGGTGGTGGTCCCGCCGTTTTGCACCAGAAGCACGGGGAGTTGGAATTCGTACTCGAAGTTGAAGAGGTCGAGCAGGAATCTCCAAACGAGCATGGAGGGGATGAGCAGCAGATAGGCGCAGACGAACCCGATGGCGCCGATCTGAATGGACCGCATCGCGGTGGCGGGATTGTTGCGGCTCGAGTACTGGGTGAATTGCTTGAAAAGGTACCAGGCGAGGAGGCCGCTCAATTGGAGCCCCATGCCGGAGGCGATGATGTAGGGCAGGGATTCGAGGTCTTTCTCCGCTCCGGAAAAGAAGTAGTAGCCGTTGACGAAGACTCCTGATAGCAAGGAAGCGCCGATTAGGACCAGGCAGACGAACAGCCAGGCGTCGATGGGGCGGATGTCCCATCGAGCGAGTCGGTTGTATTGATTCAATCGAGTAGCGAGGTCCATTTTCGGGTTGGCAGTCAAAGGAGGGAGCGATGAGGGAGCGAGTTCAAAAAAGGGGTCATATGTTTGAGAGACTCGGCCCGCTAAGCGGACGAGCGTCAACGTAAACCCGCCGGGACGGCGGGTTCCATCTCCTTGATTCGGAATCAAAGGTGGAACGCGCCGTCCCGGCGCGTTTTTCGGAAGAAAGCCTATCAAAATAGACGTGTATGCGGAGCGGGACGGGCCCATGTGGAGGTGAACGACGAACATTCCGTGTCATTGGTCATTCTCTAAAAATAGAACACGAATTCCGTTTTTTGATGACATCCGCGGCTTCTCGCGTATGGGTTTCGGCTTTCGAGTATGGTGTCGACCGCCACAAAACGAGCTTCCTTGCACACCCTCGGGTGTCGATTGAACCAGTCGGAGACCTTGCTGATCCAGCAGCGTCTCAAAGACGAGGGCTATGAAATCGTGCCTTTTGGGGAGCGAGCGGATTTGGGGATCATCAATACCTGCACCGTAACGAATCTGGCCGACTCGAAGTGTCGCCAGACCATTCGGCAGTTCGTACGCAAAAACCCAGGCGCCTACACGGCGGTGGTCGGCTGCTATTCGCAAATGGGGGCCAAGGAGATCGCGGAGATCGGCGGAGTCGACCTGATTATCGGGAATCAGGAAAAGATGAGCGTCGTCGATTTTATCGGGCAGGAGAAAAACGAGAAGCCGGTCATCATTCGCGATCGCATTAGTCCCGAGGATTTTTCGATCCAATTCGCGGGCGACGCGCCATTCAATCAGCGGGCGAATTTGAAGATCCAGGATGGTTGCAGTTTTATCTGCAGCTTTTGCATCATCCCATTCGCCCGTGGGCCTTCGCGTTCGCGCGACTACGCGAATCTCATAGACGAAGCCAAAGCGAAGGCGAGCCAGGGGATTCGCGAGATCGTCGTTACGGGAGTGAACATCGGCACGTACCAGACAGGGGACGCGGATTTACTTAGAGTCCTGGAGGGTTTGAATTTGGTCGAAGGGATCGACCGGATCCGCATCAGCAGCATCGAGCCGACGACGATTCCGACGGAATTGTTCGGGATGATGAACGACCCGGACCACGCCTTGTTGCCGTTTTTCCATATTCCGCTGCAGGCGGGCAGCAACAAAGTGCTCGGGGAGATGCGCCGCAAGTATACGATTTCCGAATACTTGGAGTTTTTGCACTTGGCTCGAGAGAGCGTTGATGGCGCGTACATTGGCTCGGATATCATGGTTGGGTTTCCGGGGGAGAGCGAGGAAGAGTTCCAGGAGACTTGCCGCGTGTTTTTGGAGAACCCGTTCAATTTCTGCCATGTGTTTTCGTTTTCGGAGCGAAAAGGGACCTTGGCCGCGAAACGGGCGGATCAAGTTCCCATCGAAGAACGCCAACGCCGCAGCGCCCACCTCCGACGCTTGTCGGCGAAAAAGCGATACGACTTCTACGAAGCGCATTTGGGCAAAACAATGCGCGTCCTCTTCGAGAACCCAAAACTGGACTGCTGGCCGTCGTACACCGACAACTACATCCGAGTCGTCGCGCCCCGTGACGCGATGAATGGAGCAGATCTCGCCAATCGCTGCGCTGAAGTTCGACTGGATCGCTTGTCGGCTGATTTCGTTGAAGGCGAGATCGTACAGATGATCGACTGAGTGTTTTTTGTCATCGCCCCGACGCGGTCGGGGCTAGGAGTCTCGCTGCGCGAGCCAATAGGATCCCCGACAAGTCGGGGAAATAAAGTATAGTACGTTGAAAGAAGCCTTATTTGGCTGCGAAGCAGCCATCCTTATTTGCCTCCGTTCCGGAGGCATCCTAGCGCAGCGGTGACGGAATAATAGTTGCCTTCAACCTAAACCGTAAACTCCCCCTTGTTTTCCAGGATTTCGACTTCGTAGCCGTCGGGATCGGTGATGAAGGCCATTTTGGATCCGCCGGTGGTGAACTTCGTTTTCCAGTCGCCGGGCCAGACTTCCTCGCCGTTGTCCTCGAGCATTTGGCAGTACGCTACGATGTCGTCTACTCCGAGACAGGTGTGCATCAAGTCTTCAGGAAACTCGACTTTGTAGTCGGGCGAGTAGGTGAGTTCCAAGGTATGGGCGTTGCCAGGGAGTTCGAGGTGGACGATCTGATTGCCGGCGGGGCTCTTGTCGTTTCGTTTCAAAACCTGGAATCCGCAGTTTTTGCAGTACCAGTCGATGGACTTTTCAAGGTCGCTCACGCGAATTCGAGTATGGAGAAATTTGATCATAGTTCGTTCACATTAAGGGGAGGTTTCGCTTTGCCAAGAGCGTTCGAGAGGAAAAAACACTGTGGTTTTGCGAGGAATTGCATCGCTTTGAGTTGAGGTGTAACCGAAGCAGGAAAGCGGTAGTTGTTAGTTATATGCTATTGGGAATGAGACAGTTAAAGATGAGTGTCGTATTAGTGACGCTGACGGGATTAACGGGAGCGGTGTGGCTTTTCGGCCAGGAGCGACAGCCGCGCGGGCAAGGACAAGGTCAAGGCGGGCGTGGTCATCGGATGCAGGCGATCGATTTGCCGGAGCCCGAGGTAAAGATCTACACGGAAGGAAAGTTTCGCTACATCGAGAGCAACGGAATCCCCGATCACGAGCACGGGGAATTTCCAACCCGCGGCAATCCCAACGCGATTCGGCCGCAGCAGAATAAGTGGCGCCTGCCGCTCAATCCGGTCGCCGCGGATGAAGCGATTCCCGCGCTCGGCGGCATTTTCGGAGTGGCCATCAATGGAGTTCCCTTTGAGCCGGGAACGGCGGAACGCTATCAAAACAATCGCCAGTCGAACTGGCATTACGAAGCGCTCACTGGTCATCTGAATCTCGGGATCGATGAAAACAACGCCCATGTGCAGCCGTCGGGGATGTATCACTACCACGGCTTGCCAACGGGCTTGATCCACGCCCATGGCGACCCGGAAGGGATGAGTTTGCTGGGCTACGCGGCGGATGGATTTCCAGTGTACTCGAATATTGGTTACTCCGTAGCGGACGATTCATCGAGTGAATTGAGAGAACTGAAGTCGAGTTACTCTCTGAAAACCGGTACGCGTCCCGTGGGGGAAGACGGACCTGGGGGCGAGTACGACGGTCGCTTCACCCAGGACTGGGAGTTTGTCGAAGGCTCGGGAGACTTGGATGCGTTCAATGGTCGATTCGGCCCGACGCCGGAGTATCCTGACGGCATCTACCATTACTATGTAACGGACTCCTTCCCCTATATTTCGCGGAAGTTCAAGGGCGAGCCCGATCCGAGTTTTTTGCGTCGCGGTGGCGGTGGCGGCGGTGGTGGTCGTCGCGGTGGTGAAGGTCGAAGGGGCGGAGGCAGAGGCCAAGGCGGTCCTCGACCTCAGCGTTAGGCCGTAGGGGAATTTTAGTTACAACCGAACGGGAAGGTTGGCTCCTGCGAGTCGCCGCTTCGCTTGTTCGATGGTGTAGGTGCCAAAGTGAAAGATACTGGCGGCGAGAACCGCGTCGGCTTTGCCTTTTTCGAGCACGTCGACGAGGTGATCGAGGTTGCCGGCGCCGCCTGAGGCGATGACAGGGACTTCGACGGCCTCCGAAATTTTTCGCGTGAGCTCGCAGTCGTAACCGGCGAGCGTGCCATCGGCGTCCATGCTGGTGAGCAAGATTTCCCCGGCTCCGAGCGACACGCCTTTTTTCGCCCACTCGATGGCGTCGAGGGGCGTGGGATTGCGTCCTCCGTGAGTGAATACGCGCCAGCTGTCGCCGTCGCGTTTCGCGTCGATGGCGAGGACGATACACTGGTTGCCGAACTTGCGAGCGGATTCGAGAATAAGGTCCGGGTCGTTGATCGCGGCGGTGTTCAGGCTGACCTTGTCGGCCCCGCTGTGCAGCATTTTACGAATGTCTTCCACGTTGCGGAGCCCGCCGCCGACGGTGAGAGGCATGAAGCACTCCGAGGCGGTTTTCTCGACGACGTCGCGCATGATGTTGCGCTCGTCGCTGGAAGCGGTGATGTCGAGAAAAACGAGTTCGTCGGCGCCTTGTTCGTCGTAGGCTTTGGCGCAGGCGACGGGATCGCCCGCGTCGCGCAGCTCCTTGAATTTCACGCCTTTGACGACGCGGCCGTCGTGGACGTCCAGGCAGGGAATGATTCGCTTGGCGAGCATGGTGGTGGAGAGATTTTAAAAGCGGTATCTAAACTCTCAAATCCCGCGGTCGAATCGCGGAACTAGGCTGTTTCGCCGACTGCGATTATGTCGGGATCGAAGGAAACCGCGAGACGGTAGGTCTGTCCCGGGCGCATGATGAGCGGGTGGTCGCGTTCGAGTGTTTGCAGGTAGTGCAGGTTGCCGTAATTGGTGCGGTAGTTGGTATCGTTGGTGACCACTTCCGTTTCCTTCCAGACGCCTTGGAAATCGTCTTTCTGCACTTGGCACCGCAGTCCTTCCGCCCCGAGCATGGGGGTCGAGTCGACGCGGCAGCGCGAGTGGGGCGACCCGATCGCGAGCACGTAGCGGAACCGGTCCAAAGTGATTTGGTTTTTAACCGTGTAGATGAACTCGCTGGAGATTTTGTTGCCGGCGAAGGTCCAGCTCACTTTGCAGGAGCCGATGTCGGAAACCATTTTCTCGTTTTTAGTGATGAGATCCGGTTGCTCGTAGCGGAAGTAGAACGAGCGTTTGAACCCGAGTCCGGTCGTGCACTTTTTGCCGTAGAACGCGGGGATGAACTGCTCGCCGCGGAAGGTGAGTTCCGGAATGAGTACGGGCAGGTACGTGTTGTTGGGCCAGTCGAAGACGCCCGGCGAGTGCGGGAAAGTGAGACAGTCGGCAGTCGGGGTCGCTCCGCAGGAGACCAGAGGCATTTGGATTTGCAATCCGGAGTCGACGTTGCGGTAGAGGAGCAGGCCTTGCTCTTTTTTGTTGGCTTTGTCGAAGATGACGAAGCGGCAACCGGATTTGAAGGCGGTCGGCGCGGCGGGCTTGGGCGCGGTGATGTCCTTGGAAAGGCGGGCCCATTGGCTCAGGTAACGAGCGCCGTCGAAGTTTGAAAGGCGCGTGGTGTGATTGGCGAAGGCGGTGCGTTCGTTGTCGCGCACGATCAAGTAGCCGTGTTCCTGGTCCAGGAAGGTGACGTAGAAGAAATGGAAGAGGCGGCGCAGGAGATCGAAGTATTTCTGCTGCTGGTCCTCGGGCACCCATCCGTCGCGGAATCCCTGCAGCAAGAGGCTGATCAAGTGCATTTGCCCGTAGGCTCCGGAGCTCTTTGAGAACGCCCATCCGAGGCCGTCTTCGCGCACGAGATCAGGGAGGATCTTGATATATTTCTGAGCGTAGGTGCGGAGACTGGGGAGCTTGCGCTCGCGTAGTCCGGGGTTGGAGTGCAGCTGCAATGATTGGCGAATGAATACGAACGACATCACTCCGTAGAGCGAGTACGAGCCACCGATTCCTTCGTCGATGTCGTCGAAGTAGCCGTTGGAGCTGGTTTCGTCGATGCGCGAGAGGAAGCGCTCGATGAGTCGTCCGGTTTCGTCCTTCTTGGAAAGCCCGAGGCTGAAGCGGCAGACGGCTTTGGAGATATTGAAGATCTGCCAATGGTTGTCGTAGTCGCTGCGCTGGAGGAGGAGTTTGTCGAGCTGCTCGCGCGTTTCGTCGACGAGGCGTTCCCAAACGGGGTTGCGCTCTTTGGACGGGCCGAAGGAAAGGAGGGCGAGGGCGGCGTAGGCGAGTCCGTTTTCTTGAGGCGGGTCGCGAAACACCTGGGCGGTAATACAGCGGGCGGCGAGGTCGATCAGGTCTTTGCCTTCGAGCTCCGCTTCTCCGGTCGCCCGGTAAAATTCGCCGATTGCCAGGGCCGCGTGACCCGGTTCGTCCAAGCGGGGTTCTTCGCCTTCGACCGGCGTGATGGTGCCATCTTGATTGATGGAATCCAAATTGTGGCTGAGCATGGAGCGAGCCATGTCGAGACACTGTGCTGAAAAACTTTCCATAAAAGGCCCTGTATAACTAGGTGCTCCCCGGTAGGGTCGGGGAGAGAAACAGTCTTTTCTGCCACCAGATTAAGCTAGTTCAAGCGCAAAGGGGGCAGATTTGGATTAATTCGCCCGCGAATCGAGGATAAGCGGGGAATTCGTTTGGAATCCCGTTCGGTTTTCCCGAAGATTTCGAGCTATCGACTGATCAAATCGAGGAGGTCTTGGTTGCTCTCGGTTTTGGAGAGCCGGGTGAGCATGGTCTCGGTCGCGTCTTCGGTTTTTTGCTGCACTAAAGCGCGTCGGAAAAAATGGATACCCTCGAGCACGTCTTCGGGAATGAGAAGCTCTTCACGCCGGGTGCCGGAGGAAGCGATGTTGATCGCCGGGTAGAGGCGCATGTCCGCCACTTTGCGATCGAGGACCATTTCCATGTTTCCGGTGCCTTTGAATTCCTGGAAAATCATGTCGTCCATGCGACTGCCGGTTTCGATGAGCGCGGAGGCCACGATGGTCAAGCTGCCTTCCTCCTCGGTGTTGCGGGCGGAGGCGAAAATTTGGCGCGGCTTTTCGAGCGCGCGGATATCGAGACCTCCGGACATGGTGCGTCCCGACTTTTTGGCGGCGTTGTGGGCCCGGGCCAGTCGGGTGATCGAGTCCATGAGAATGACGACGTCCTTGCCGACTTCGACGAGCCGTTTGGCCCGCTCTATGCAGAGGTCGGCGATGCGGAGGTGGCTGGGGAGGTCCTCGTCGTTGGAGGACGCCCAGACTTCGCCTTCGATGTTGCGGCGGAAGTCGGTGACTTCTTCGGGCCGCTCGTCGATGAGGAGAATCATCAGTTGGATTTCGGGATGATTGGCTCCGACGCCTTGGGCGATGTGGGTGAGCAACGTGGTTTTACCGGTTCGCGGCGGGGCGACGATGAGGCCGCGCGTGCCTTTGCCGAGCGGGCAGAAAAGGTCCATGGCCCGGGTAGTCATTCGCTTCTGGTCGGTCTCGAGCTTGATTTGTTCTTCGGGGGTAATCGTGGTTAGCTGAGTGAATTCCAGTTTTTTGCGACGCTCCTCCACGGTGAATCCGTCGACGGTGTCGATGTATCGAACCTTTGGATTTTGAAAGCGAGGATCGACGGTCGCTTGGGCGACTATGTAGTTGCCGGACTTCAGTTTGAAGCGGCGAATAAGCTCCTTCGGTATGAACGGATCGGTGGGGCGCTGGCGACCGTTTTTAGTGAGGTCGAGCAGTTGCCCGGTTTTCTTTTTCGTGACCTCTAGGACACCTTCGACGGTGATGGTCTCTTCTTTGTTTTTATCGTTTTCGTCGGCCATACGCGGGGCGTTTGCGAGCGGAGTTTTGTTATGCAATTGAGCGATTGTAATGGTTTTCGAATACGAGCGCGCCGGAGCGTTTCGCTCACTGTATTCAATGTTTCGAATTGAGAATTCGCTTGAGGATCCGAGGCTTGACGCGTCACAGCGATCTTGCTGGTATCCGGCCTTTCTAAACCCTCAATCTGATTCTAAACTAAGGAAATTCGTGGCAGATAAAAAATCTTCAAAATCGCAAGAAGGCGGTGTCTACGCGCCGTCTCAGGAATTCAAGAAACAGGCTGCCATAAAAAGTCTGGCTGAATACAAGAGGCTTTACTCGGAGTCAGTGAAGAATCCGGAAAAGTTCTGGAATACTCAAGCAAAAGATCTGCTGCTTTGGCGTAAACCTTGGAAACAAACCCTCAAGTGGAAAGAACCTCATGCCAAATGGTTCATCGGTGGCAAGCTTAATGTGTGTGAGAATTGCGTGGACCGGCACCTGGGAACGCTGCGAGAGAACAAGGCGGCGCTGATATTCGAAGGAGAGCCAGGCGATCAGAAGACATTGACCTACAGGCAGTTGCACACAGAAATCTGCAAATTTTCCAATGTGCTGGAGGGGCTTGGTATCAAGAAAGGCGACCGAATCGCGATTTACATGCCGATGGTCGCGGAAGCGGTGGTGGCGATGTTGTCCTGCGCTCGTATTGGGGCGGTGCACACGGTGATCTTCGGCGGTTTCAGCTCGGAGTCGATCAAGGACCGCGTCAACGACTGTTCCGCCAAATTGGTCATTACCGCGGACGGCGGATGGCGTCGCGGGAAGGTGGTCGACTTGAAGGCCAACGTCAACGAGGCCCTGCGGGGATGTCCTTCGGTTGAAAACGTGGTTACACTCAAGCGCGTCGGCAATCGCGTCCACATGAAAAAGGGCCGCGATCTTTGGTGGCACGATTTGATGGAAGGCGCGTCGCACACGCACAAGGCGAAGGCTTTCGACAGCGAGACGCCGCTTTTCGTGCTTTATACGAGCGGCAGCACCGGCAAGCCGAAAGGGGTGCTGCACACGAGCGGAGGCTACTTGTTGGGGACGACGATGACATCCAAGTATGTATTCGACCTGCGGGAAAGCGATACCTATTGGTGCACGGCGGACATCGGATGGATCACCGGCCACAGCTACGTGGTGTACGGAATACTCAGCAATGGCGGTACGAACGTGATTTACGAGGGAGCGCCCAACGAGCCGGGGCCGGATCGGTTCTGGTCGATCGTGGATCGGCATAAGGTGACCATTTTCTATACGGCGCCGACGGCGATTCGGGCGTTCATGAAGTGGGGGACCGAGCACATCAAGAAGCACGACTTGAGCTCGTTGCGTTTGCTCGGTTCGGTGGGCGAGCCGATCAATCCGGAAGCGTGGAAGTGGTACCACAAGGTTATCGGCGGCGGCCGTTGTCCGATCGTGGATACGTGGTGGCAGACGGAAACGGGCGGGATCATGATTACCACATTGCCCGGCGCGGCTCCGTCGAAACCAGGATCGGCGGGACTGCCGTTCTTCGGCGTAGTGCCGAAGGTCTTCAACGACGCGGGCAAGGAGGTGCGCAAGGGTAACAGCGGCAAGTTGGTATTGACTCAGCCGTGGCCGAGCATGCTGCGCACGTTGTACGGAGACAACAAGCGCTACAAGGAAACCTATTGGAGCGAGTACGACGGCGTGTATTTTTGCGGCGACGGGTGTCGTCAGGACAAGGACGGCTACTTCTGGATCGTCGGCCGCATCGACGATGTATTGAATGTTTCAGGACATCGCCTGGGAACGGCTGAGATCGAAAGCGCTTTGGTCGGCCATACGGCGGTCGCGGAATCGGCAACCGTCGGGCGTCCTCACGATATCAAGGGGAGCGCCATTGTTTGCTTTGTGACGTTGAAAGACGGGCAAAAAGGGACCGACGCGCTCAAGGCGGCGTTGCGGGCCCATGTTGGTAGCGAGATTGGCCCTTTCGCTAAACCGGACGAGATTCGTTTCGCCACTGCGTTGCCGAAAACGCGTAGCGGGAAGATCATGCGTCGGCTCTTGAAAGACATCGCCGCCGGCAAGGAGATTCATGGGGACACAACCACATTGGAAGACGTGTCCGTGGTGAGACAGCTGCAAAAACAGGGGTAGGTTGACTGGATTCGACGCGCCGTCGGAATTTAACAATGCAAAATCCTGCTCCCGTCTTCGACGGGATCCTGTTGACGCGCCAGCGTCATTTCGCCGATAGGCGACTGTTGAAAACCACCGAATTCGGAGCTTCGAGCATTTTGTTTAACAGTGATCTCTTCGAGATCAAATTCCGTCTCGCTACGCGATTCGGAAGCAGGATCCCGCTTCGCGGGAGCAGGATTCTCTGGGTAGATGTCTATCGTAACAATCGAATCACGAAATCTGTGAGTATAGAGAATCTGTTCCCAGGGTGCGCTGGACGGGCTCGAGGTGTTAGGGTGTAGAATATGGGCGCGTCTTTGTCTCAGTTGACGGGTCGTAGGGGGTTCACCTTGCTGGAGATCCTGACGGCGATGGCGGTCATTGTCATCATCATGACAATGCTGGCCATGGGCGTGGGCGGTTTGCTGCCTCTCTCGAAAAGCAAACAGGCTCACACCGACTTGGTTCATGTCCAGCAAGCCTTGGAAGCGTACCGAATAAAATTCGGTGAATATCCCAAAAAGGTTTCGGTCGGCGGGAGCACTCCGTCGATGGAAGTGATTCTGTTCAACGCGCTTGCCGGTTCCTTGGCGCCCAATGGGACGCTGGGCAACTACCCGACGATGATGGACCGGACGGCTCTCGAGTTTTCCAATAGCAGTTTCCCGGTTGTGGGAGGCTCGCCGTCGCTTGTAGCCAATCAGATCTTGGATCCTTGGGGGAACCCGTTTGTGTACCGCTATGATCCGGACGACTCGTCGTGGGAGAATTTCAATTACGTGCTCTTCTCGGCGGGCCCCGATGCCGCTTTCACCGACGTCGATTCAAAGGGGCAGGCGAGTGAAGCCGCGGCTTACAACGACGACAATATTTACGCCGAGTGACGATGAACGACGTTTCAATTCAAGCGAATCAACAAGTACTCAGTTGGGGGTATAATCGGAAGTGTGGCTTCACTTTGTTCGAAATCGTGGTCGTGCTGACGATCATTGTCGTTTTGGCGACGATGGGGATGATCGGCTATCAAGCGAGCGTACCTCCGGGGGCGGCCAACGCGGCCCGAAACGAATTTCACGGCTTGTTGCGATTCGCCCGCGAACAAGCGATCGTGCAAGGTTCGAATTCCATGCTAATTGTGAACTACGACAATACGGACCCCGACAAATTCTTGAGATACGTGGGTGTCGTGGTGGAGGAGGAATTCGATTCGGGCAATTGGCTCGCTGCTCATTCGGGAATCTATCTTCCGGAGGGGGTTTACTTCGTGCCGCAGCCGGTAACTCCGGGGACGGATGGATTTACCTTCGACACTCTCTGGCCAGCGGTAGGAGCGGATCCGGACATGCGCAGCGAGTACTATTGCACGGGTAGCGGATCGGGAAACGCCATCGGGGCGATTGAGTATCCGGTTCAGCAGTCGGTCCTCTTGGATGACACGACGGGAGAGGAGACGGATTGGATTGGCTACCAATTCGGTCCGGATGGCCACGTGAAAAAGGCGGATTTCGGGGTCTGCTCCAGCGCTTCGGGCGCGCTCGGCAACCACATCGTGCTGGGCTTGGCGAGCCGCCAGCCAGACGGGCAGCTGATGTTTGAGAACAGCGATTTCACGGTCGGGATTTATCTGCGGATCAATGGTGTCAGCTACGCCGTCAACGATTCGGACGAACTATGAACTCAGAGCGATACAAGTTGAAAACCGGAATGGTGAAAGGGACGCAGGCGTTCACGCTGCTCGAAACAGTATTGTCACTGGCGGTGTTCGCGATTATTGTGGTGCCCGCAATTGGGCTCGTTGCGTTGTCCTATCGAAACTCGAGCTCGGAGCAGCAGGCGCCCAACGCGGTCGAAATCAAGTCGCTCCTGGAGTTGGAGTTGCGCGGGGCCACGGTGATCGATGTCGGGGCTGGTCCGGCCGGGTCGGATTTGATCTACGATGTGTTTCACGAGAGTTTTTTCACTGGCGATGTCATATTCTATGCGAGCGCGGATTTGGATGAGCTGGTTCAAGACGGGACGGGGATGACTGACGACGAGAAGTATTTTAAGGTGACCGTTTCCGAGCCGTCTACCTACAGCTACGATGACGACGATCCGTATCGCGTGTTTCTGTTTAACGTAGTCTGGCCCGCCTTCGTGCCGGATTCAGCCGGAGGGTACGTGGACAATGAAAGCAACGCGGAAGCGTTGCAGCAGCTGATTTTACCGGCTGTATTGAACAAATGAATGCGTCGAAGAAAAGAGCGTTTACATTGATTGAGATGGTGGTGTCCCTGGCGATTACCGCGGTGATCGGCTACTTCTTTATTTCGATCGGACGCGACTTCGTGACTGCTTGGGACAATTTCGGCGATTCCGTTGCTCGCGAGACTGAAGCGCGCTCTGCCCTGGATAAGATCGCTCGCGATTTCGAGTCCGCGTATTTCATTGAAGGAGCTGGGGCGATGTTCGCTGTGGATGTGCTGGGCGACAATTCGAATACAGGATCCAAGTGGGAAAGCGGCTCCGCTGAACGTCCATCCGGGTCGGGCTTTGACGCGACCAATCACGAGTACGGTTGGGCGGGGTGTTGGGTACGGTTGATGACGGCGTCGCCAACGCTGAATGCGGTTGGCTATCAGATTATACGTACAACGATTCGAGATTCGGTAGGAACGCCTCGCTACATGCTGTATCGAAACGCGACACTGGCTAGGGACACAGTGAACAACTATGCGACGGGTCAATTTAGTCTGACTTCCTCGGCATATACTACAGGGGGAGCCGTCGCTTCCATCACCCGCAATAATATCCTCGCCGTCAACGTAGTTGATTTTGGGGTACGCCTTTACGTTTATGAGTCCGATCCGACAACAGACCCCAGCGACGTAGACGCGCCGGATGGCTTGCGTCTCATTTTTCCGGCTAATTCGTCGAGTCGTTTGGAATCAACGATTCCCTCGAGCTTGCAGCATTTGGGCTCCTCGTTTTCCGGTACAGACTACGCGACGCGCTATCCCGACGTCGTGGAGGTGTTCATGCGCGTGTTGAGCGAGAACGGGGCGACCGAAATTTCGGAAATGGAAGAGGGGGGTTCAAATGCCCAGTGGGATCAGATCGTGGCGAACAACTCGAAACTGTATCGTCGCTACATCGTAGTGCGAGGAAAGAGCGGCTTGTAAGATGAAATTCACTACGGCAAAGCGCATTCGCAACCGCAAAGGATTCGCCCTGATTCTGGTGTTCTCGCTGGCGAGCATTGTGATCTTGCTGGGACTTTCGCTTGTTTCGCTGACTCAGGTAGAAACCGCGTCGAGCCAATACGACCAAGGGATCCGAGTTGCTCGAGCCAACGCCCGTCTTGCCTTGCAAATGGCCCTGGGGGATTTGCAGACGCTAACGGGGCCTGATCAGCGGATCACGGCGACCGCGGACGGTGCTCGGACTCCGGCCGACGACGACTTCAACGATGCTGCCGCGCCTGGGTCGAGCGGAGTTTTCCAGCCGCACTGGACGGGTGTTTGGGACACGAACAACTCGACCGACAACCCGATTTGGCTGGTGACGCGTCCGTTGGACGCGACGTACACCTTTACGACCGGGACTCAAGACGCGGACCCGTACGAGAGTGATTTAGGGACGACCAATGAACAGGTGAAACTTGTCGGAGCGGGTACAGCCAAGCCGGCTAGCCCGAGCACGAATCAGGACAATCACGACGTTTACGTGCCGAAAGAGGAGTTGTTTTCGGACAATATCGTCGGACTCGAGAGCTCGGAAGTGGCAACGGTTGGCCACTACGCGTATTGGGTGGGCGACAACGGCGTGAAGGCCAGCGCCTTGCTTCAGGATCACTGGCCCGGGGTGACGCATGACGATTACGAAATCTCGGGCGTTTCAACGTATGAGCACGAACGCTTGAAACAAATGCTGGCGCATCGCTACCGCTTAGAAGGACCGTCCGGATCGGAAGTCGACGCTTCGAACCTTCGTATTTCATCACTGGTCAACGAACTTGTATTGAGAGAGGAAGAGGACGCTGCCACCGGCGTTTCGTTTCTCGGGTCGTTCACGCAGAATGACGTGTTGAGGCGTTTTCACGACTACACCGGAGTTTCGAATGGGCTGCTGGTGGACACTGTTCGAGGTGGATTGAGGGAAGACCTGTCTTATATCCACGCAGTCAATACGTCGGATACTAATGTAAACGATTTGGTGAACGACTACCTCATGCCTTATTTGAACGTGAGCGACATTTCGATGGGAACCCCTCCCTCGGATTTGACGCGAAGCTATCCGATTGCTCCCAAAGTCACGGGGTTTGGCAGCGGGGCTCCAACGCCGAAAATCGCTCCCGTGATCAGCGAGTTTCATTTGGTTCTGCGTCTTTCGGCAAAAGACCTGGCGGCGGGAACGCCGCCGATCACGAGTCCCGTATACGGTCAATTTGGGATGAGCGTAGAGTTGTGGAATCCCTACTCGAGTCAAATCGAAGGCGTTGATATGCGTGTGCGCATAGACAATTTGAATACATCGGGTGTTACGATCACATACCATCAAGATGGAGTGGACTATGTAGTTCCATTTACTGTCGGATTGAGTGATTTAATGAATGGTGTGAGCGAAGTGACTTTGAACGCGACGGGAATAGGCTGGGACCCAGGTGAGATTAAGGTGTTTTCAGGCTCCTACGATCCTGGGGCGGGGTCGCTCACACTGGCGGCGGGAGCGACGATACCGACTGCTGGCAGCTATGATTATGCGATCACAGCGTTGGCTGCAGAGCCATTTACGAGCTCGAACGCGAGTTTTTTCGACGACGACCTATCGCTCTCAGGCCCAATTTGGTCGCCGGAAGTGACCTTGCGTACAAGCAGCGGCGACGAGTTGCATCGTTCGATTTTGAGCGGTATCTCTTTCTACGAGATTAAGAGCTCGCCTGCGTCGGTATTGGCGCCTTCGGAGCGTCACCTCTCTTATAAATGGGAACTCCGAAATCCAGATCTGAATTGGGTCGACTACGATCCGAGAGCGGGGCAGGTCACGGAGGATGCGATAATGGATCTTTTCGTCGACCCGAGTACGACACCTCCTTCGCCAACGTATTTCCCAGCCATTATGTTCTATTCTGAGTACCCTGGGAGCAATCAGGCATTTATACGTTCTCCTATCGATAGTTCGGTAACCGATCTGCTCGGCTACAATTCAGATGCTTCCATTGAAAACAATATTCCGCTCTTCGAGTTGCCCCGTCAGGAGTTTCTCTCGCTAGGCGCGTTGCATATGGCGGAGTTTCCTTCCGCAGTCCGTGGCCACTTAGGTATTCGCGAAGCGGATATCACTCCGACTGCTTCGGTGAACGACGTATTCGATCGCTTCTTCCTTTCGACAGTGCCGCAATCGGGATCGACGGATTGGACGGTGGGATCGCCACTTCCCAATAGCCGCATGCAACCACTGGACGGAACGGTTTTGGCGGATTTGCAGGACGAAGATTCCGCGGAGCACTTGTATTTGCGGGGAGCGTTTAATGTGAACTCGACCTCCATCGAAGCCTGGGCGGCGTTGCTGCAAGGCGTGCGTTTGGGGACTTGGGTCTACGACGATCCTGCAGGTTCGACACCGGTGGCTGGTCAGGAGGAACTGGATGTCTCATCGGAGTCGCAGTTCTTTCGGTTCGGACAGTCCGCCGAGGAGACCTGGAAAGGAAGTTTCGACGCGACTGATCTCGATGTCTCCCGTTCGTTCATGCGCAAGGGGATGCGGTCGCTGTCGGATGCGGAAGTGGTCTCGCTCGCGACCGAAATCGTAGAGGCGATTCGCACGCGCCGTCAGCTGACATCCGGCGCGGTTGGCCCATTCGTCAGTTTGCAGGATTTCGTGGATACTGGGATTGTCGAAACGGCCATCGAGGCGACCACGATCAACGATTCTATCGAGGCGGGAGGGGTATCGCTACCATTCGCTTCGAGCTATTTAACGCAGCAGGACGTGCTGGCGGCGATTGCCCCGCATCTGGCCGCGCGTAGCGACACCTTTGTGATTCGCGCCTACGGGGACTCGGTCAGTCCTTTCGATGCGACCCGCGTGTTGGCTCGCGCTTACTGCGAAGCGATTGTGCAGCGGGTGCATGCGAAGGACAGTAGCGAATCGGATTCTGATCCTTTAACCGCGACCGACAATTCGCCTGGAACGTACGGACGCGAGTATCGCATCATCGCGTTTCGCTGGATAACGGGGGACGAGTTGTGAGGGAGAGTATTCAAAATTTTATCACAATTTGGCTCGGCGCGGCGCTCGCTTCATTCGCATTGGGCCAATCGGAGGACGAGGGCGAGGCGTTTGAATTTACGACGCGCGCGTTTGGGGACGACTTTTTCGAAGGGATCCAGTACTACAACGCGGAAGGGGAGCGGGAGACGCTGGCGTTCGACCCGTATCGTCGCACGGGAATTTACCGGGCGCCCTTGGGCCTGTCGGCGATTGAGTTTGTGCGGGTGAGGGTGGACGATCGCGGTCGCGAAAGCGAGGAGCGGATTGCGGTGGCGGACTTGAGCGAAATCGAGTCGCGGGCCTTTTTGGTTTTTTTCGCCGAGCGCGACTACGAGCGGAACTTGCCTTATCGGATTTACGTCGCGGATGAAAGTCCGGGCGAGTTTGAGGCGGGCCACGTGCGTTTCTTGAACCTGTCCGGGCCGCCTTTGCTGGCCCGAGTCGGAGACGAGACGTTTTCACTGGATATGGGCTTCGGCGGCGACCTGCAATTCGATCCAGAGGCGATCGAGGAACAGCCCTTTGAGTTTGCGGTTCGGGTTGGAGACGAGTGGAAAATTGTCTACTCGACTGGATTTCGGGCTCATCCGGAGGTGGGAACGGTCGCGATTCTAAAGCCACCGGTTACGCTGGGGTCCTTGCGTCTGCAGGTAGAGCTGAGCCAGCGGCGGTACTACTTCGACCCGGTGGAGGAAGCGGAGTCGGGCGAATAGGCGGAATTCCGGGAATTGGCCAAATTTGAGATTGATTCGGTCTCAAAGGGCGTCAGGTTTTTGCCCGGCCAGGTCCTATGCGATGATGGAACGGGCAAACTCCGCCAGGACCGGAAGGTAGCAACGGTAGTCACGCTCCACATGCGCCGTAGGGTGCCTGGCCACCTTTTCCTTCATTTTATTTGGAGCCCGCTGGACCGCTCTTTATTGAGCGGTTTCCGACAAAAATCTTTGCGTTCTCGGCGAGCTTCCCGGTTAATCAGAGTTTCATGTCAACAGTAGGGTATCAGGTCATCGCTCGCAAGTGGCGTCCACAGTCGTTCGACGATCTCGTGGGTCAGGACCACGTGGTGCGCACCCTGAAAAACGCGATCGAGCAGAATCGGATTGCCCACGCCTATTTGTTTGTCGGACCACGAGGTACTGGAAAAACGACTACGGCGCGCTTGTTCGCGAAATGCTTGAACTGCGAAGGCGGGCCGCTCGCCGATCCGCCCGCGGATTCCGAGATTTGCAAGTCGATTATGGAAGGTTCCTGCATGGACGTGCTGGAGATCGACGGCGCGTCCAACAATGGCGTGGAGCAAGTGCGGGACCTGCGTGAGGACGCCCAGTATTCGCCGAGTCAAGGGAAGTACAAGATCTACATTATCGACGAGGTCCACATGCTGTCGACGGCGGCATTCAACGCGCTGCTGAAGATTCTGGAGGAGCCGCCGGAGCACGTGAAATTCGTGTTTGCCACGACGGAGGCTCACAAAGTGTTGCCGACGATTGTCTCACGCTGCCAGCGCTTCGACCTGAAGCCAATACCGGAAGCGCTCATCGAGCAGCGGTTGGCCCACATTTGCGAGAGCGAAGGAATTAAGGCCGAGGAGAACGCGTTGAAGGCGATTGCTCGGATGGCGGATGGAGGGATGCGCGATTCCCAGTCGATTTTAGATCAGATGATCGCGTTTTGCGGCGACTCAATCGCCGAGCAAGACGTGTTGCAAGTGTACGGTTTGGTAGGGGCGGAGCAGACGACCGCGCTGGCGACGGCGATCGCGACCGGCGACCACGCACAGATCCTCTCCTTGGTGGATTCCTTCGACGAAACGGGTCGCGATTTTTATCGGGCCTTGGTGGATTTGCAGGCCCGCGTTCGCGAAGCCTTGCTTGCGGCGGTGAAAGCGGGCGGATCCGACTCGAGTCTCGGCGCTCCCATGACGACGGAATCGCTGACCCGGCTGCTGGACAGCTTGCGGGAAAGCGAGAGCGGTTTGAAGTTTGGCCTGAACGAAAAGGTCAATTTCGAAGTGGCGCTTTTGAAGGCTTCGGAACAGTGCCGGGCTCGAGCGATTGACGGTTTGATTCGCGAGCTTTCGGGAATGGCGGAGTCCTTGCCGGACGAAAAAAAAAAGCCCTAACGCCTCCCGTTGAGGCCAAACCCGTCGCGGAACGGAAAACTTCGGAGCCGGTAGCGGCGACCGAAACCGAGGAGACCGTGACGGACGATGAGTCGGGCGCTCGGCTCCCGGTTGTGGACGAAAGTGCTCCGTCGCCCGAGGAAATGGCGGCTTATCTAGGAGAGCCCGAGGAGTCTGCCGGCGAAAACGCGAAACCCAATTTGAGAGAAGGTCCGGTTCCGTCGCTGGAAGAAGCGGAAGCGCGGATCCCGGCCAAAGCCAAGGCGCTAATGGACGAGCTCTTTCGCGCCCGATTCGAGAAGGTGAAACGTATCGATCCGGATCAGGTGCGGTAGGGATGTTAAATCAACTCGAAAATCAGGTAGGGACGGACCGCCGGGCCGTCCGAACGCTGGATCTTGTTTGCAGCTAGCGCGGCCCGCCCGGCGGTCGGGCCCTACCTTTATTGCTTACTGCGAGCGGCGTGCTGGGTAGGCTAGACGTTAAGCAACCTTGAGCGAGTTTAGCCAGTCGCCGAGGTCGCTGAGATCTTCGTCTTCTTTAGCGGTATTCAGAAAGCTCGGATCGAGGGAGATGGCTTTTACGAGACGTTCTTTCGATTGCTCGTAGTTTTTTTCCACGCAGTCGTAGCAGGCAATGTTGTAGTGGATAAGGGCGGTATTGGCGAAGCGTTCGGCCGCGTTCACGAGAATTTCCCGCGCTTTTTCGATCGACTTCGATCGACGCGTGACGAAGGCCAGATTGATATGCGATCCAGGATCGTCGGGCGCTCGTAGGGCGACGTTTTTGGCGGCGCACTCGGCCGCGGGCCAGTCTTGGGCGTCGATGAGGATGGCGAGTCGCATTTGGTCGACCTCGATTCGCTGAGCGAGTTTGGCGGGCAGTTGGGAAAGCTCCTCGAGCGCGTCCGAAAACATTCCCAGCTCTCGATAGCCATTAGCGTAGGAAAGCGATTTTTTCAGCTCGAGCGCGTCTTTAGAGTTCTTCGATTCTCGGTCCATGTCGGCGGGCGCGCGCTTCGCGCGGCGAAAACACTATGCGTAAAGTGGACCGATTCGGGCGGAGACCACAAGCTGAATTCCTAAAGACTGTTCATAGTCCTCGTAATCCTAATCGATTTCTACGAGTCATAATCTTACTCATACTCCTAATCATGATCATTTTTGATTAAGAGTAGGATTAGGATTAAGATTAGGAGTACGATTTTTAAACAAAGACGGACCCAGCGTTCGCTGGATCCGTCCCTGATGTGTGATGTGTCTGTGTGTGAAAAAGTGGTTGAGCTGGATGGTCCTTCTCTTGCGAGCTGCCGCCCGTTCCTCCCATTGAGCGGCAGCCCGTTAACAAGAGATTTTTATTGGATCTAAGTTCGAAACGCTTGCTTTACTCGACGGTGTCGTCCGCAGGGGGACGCCCTCCCGGTCCACCGCGCGGTCCGCGTTTTCCACGAGGCCCGCCTTTGGGACCCATGGTTTCAACGGCCGCGAGCAGTTCTTCTGTATTCAAATTTCCACTGCCGTCCGCGTCGAAATCCGCCATCAGGCGCTCCGCAACAACGGCGGGGTCGCGCGGTCCGCGGTCGCCTTCGGGTCCACCCCGGCGCGAGCGATCCCGTTCGCGATCCGCTTCACGAGCCTCGCGGGCTTCTGCGCGGGCGGCCATTTCTTCCTTCCGCTTCTCGTGCAGGCCGACTAAAGCGTTCTCGAGTTCGACGGCGCTGATGAGATTGTCCTCGTTCGCATCGTAGCCCGCGACGATGTCCGCGACGACCGTTTCGGGGTCAGGCGGATGCGGGGGTCCGCCAGCGCGTCCGCCTTCCGGTTTGGCGACCAGCGAGCCTGCCAGCAGCGCGACTGTGGAAGCCGCGATTGTAAGTTTGTTCTTATCGATCATGAGTGTACTTTCTTGTTGAGTGTTGTCGCGCTGGGCAGGGGTGATTCCTGACAGGCGTTCTTCGTATGCAATGGAGTAAACTCTATCAAGATGACAGAATACCGCGTATTTGGATTACAGGTTTGTAATGAACGTTTCCTTGAGTTTGGGCGTTGCTTTGTATAGCGCGTAATCCATTGATTATCTGCGCCTGCGAAAGGTTTTGCGATGAAAGTACTGATAGTAGAGGACGAGAAGAAGATCTCCGATTTCGTCACCAAGGGCCTCAAAGAACAGGGGTTCGCGGTGGATCTCGCGGAAAATGGGGACGACGGCTACTATTTGGCCACGTCGCAGAGCTACGACGCTATCGTGCTGGACATCATGCTGCCCGGGCGCGATGGACTCAGCATTTTGAAGAGTTTGCGAGCGAAGGGGAACAACGTGCCGGTCATAGCGGCGACGGCTCGCGGCGAGTTGGACGAGCGGCTGGAAGGCTTGAATTTGGGGGCGGACGACTATTTGACGAAGCCGTTCTACATCGACGAGCTGGTGGCGCGGCTGCAGGCATTGCATCGGCGGACGACCGGAAGCCAGCTGAATGTGAAGCAGGTCGAAGACCTGGTCTTGAACTTGGCGACTCGGGAGGTGAAGCGAGGCGAGCGGGAGATCGAGCTTACTTCTCGCGAATTCAATTTGCTCGAGTACCTAATGCGCTCGCCGGGTCGCGTGTATACGCGTACTCAGATTTTGGAGCATGTCTGGGGCTATGATTTCGACCCGAACACGAATATCGTCGATGTATGTCTCCAGCGACTACGCAAAAAGATCGATCAACCGGAAGAGGACAAGTTGCTGGAGACTGTGCGCGGGGTCGGCTACCGGATGAGGAAGGTATGAAGCGATTTCGACAGTCGTTTCGTTTCCGGATCCTCGCCTTAACGATTCTGGTTTCGGGAACGGTCCTACTGGCGTTCGGACTGGCCGCTCGCTATTCGCTCTACTTGATCAAAATTTCCACGGTGGAGCAGAGTCTCCGGTCCATGCCGTTCCAGGAGTTTCCCCATCCGGAGCACAGTCGTTCCTGGGCGCGATTCGCGGACGCGACGGAACGAGTGGCGAATCGGATTTTCAAGGGTGACGTTCATTTGCTTGTCTACGGGCCTGAGGGGAAACTCTATTTCGAGTCGAAATTTCTGCCCATGGAAGGTCTGCTCGACAGACTTCCCGAGTCGGAAGGAGTGCTCGAACCCGCTCCGTTTGCCGAAACGGATTTGTCGCCCGAATACTGGCGGGAAGATCGCGGACGTCGCGGCGGTCCCCGCGGATTTGGTCCTGGAGAAGGTCCGCCCCCGCCGGAGGCGGTACTCAAAGGGAAACCTCCCCGGGAGTTCGACGCGAATCGGCCGCGTTCTCGCGGGGGCGATCCGAGCCAAAGAGTGCGCCGGATTCCCCCGCCGGAATTGCTGACGTTGATGAGCCGCGACGGGCCGATCCGGTTTGGAGTGTACCGATATGACGGGTACAATGTAGCGATGGGCGTGGAGTTGAGTCAGGTGGCTCAGGAGATGAACCACCTGGGTCGGGCGTTTTTGTTCAGCGCTCCGCTAGCGCTGCTCGTGATCGCGATCGGGGCTTGGATTATCGCTTCCCGGGCGATTAGTCCGATTCGGACGTTGACGCGGGCGGCGAGCGGTTTGTCGGTCCGGAATTTGGACGAGCGCATCGAGTCGGGGAACGAGGATCGGGAGTTTTCCGAGTTGATTCGCGTTTTCAACGGGATGCTGGAGCGATTGGAGCGAAGCTTCAATCAAGCCACTCGTTTCAGCGCGGACGCGGCCCACGAGCTGAAAACGCCGCTGACAATTCTCCAGGGGCACCTGGAAAGCGCGCTGCAAGAGGCGCCTGACGACAGCGATCAGCAGCGGCGTTTAGGCATGTTGCTCGAGGAGACGCAGCGCCTGCACGGAATCACGCGGCGACTGCTTTTGCTGGCCCAAGCAGACGCGGGGCAGATCAGCGTGACGGGGAAACCGACCCGGGTGGGCTCGCTTCTTGAGGAGTTGGTGGAAGATTTTGAGATGCAGGCGCCGCAGACGCGGTTCGATTCGGAAATCGATCGGGACGCGGAGGTTTCGGTCGATCCGTCGCTGTTGACCCAGATTTTGCAGAATCTTTTGAGCAACGCAGTCAAATACAACGACGAGGCCGATCCTTGGATTTCTGTAGCGCTGGCGTTGGACGACTCCGAACTGCGAATCGACATCTCCAATGGCGGACCGGGAATTCCGGAAGAGTCGATCTCGAGGCTTTTCCATCGGTTTTCACGGGTGGACAGCGCTCGGAATCGCGGCGTGGACGGCTTTGGTCTCGGTCTCAATTTGTCTCGGGAGTTCGCTCGCGCGCAAGGGGGCGAGTTGAGTCTGGTCGAATCGTCGCCCGGCAACACGCATTTCCGCCTGGTGCTGCCCGTGGTCGAGTAGGCGGATTTGTCGCTTTGATTTGGATCTCGATTCATTGAGTGGAGTCCAATAGGCTCTTTGGAGTTATGAAATTGATGAGGTCTGTTCTCGTTTTGGCGACGTTTCCGCTCGTGTTGGTGGTGTTCACTGGCTGTGTGACCGAGCCGAGCGCCATTACGGGCGAAAAGCGGAGTTATGGCTACACGTGGCAGCAGGAATTGGAGCTTGGGAGGACGAGCGACCAGAGTTTGATCCGCGAAATGGGCCTGTATCCAGATGATGGACTGTCGCGGTACGTTACGGAAATTGGAGAGCGGGTTTTGGCCCAAAGCAGTTTGCGACAGCCGGACACTCCGGAGATTTACCGGGACTTGGAGTTCACATTTCGAGTAATGGACAGTCCGGTGGTCAACGCCTTCGCTCTACCAGGCGGGTACGTGTACGTGACGCGTGGGCTGCTTGCTCATTTGAACAACGAAGCCCAGCTCGCAGTTGTGCTGGGGCACGAAATTACGCATGTGGCGGCCCGCCACGCGTCGCAACAAGCGCTCAAGCAGCAATGGGGGCAGATTGGCTTGGTGGCGGGAGCGGTGATTGGGCAAACGGTCACGGGCAATCAGAATTTCGCCGATCAATTTCTCGGAGTCGGGGGAAGCGTTTTTCAGATGCTAAGCTTGAAGTACGGACGCGACGCGGAGCGCGAATCCGACTACTACGGCGTCAAATATTCGGCGAAAGCTGGGTATGAGGTAGGAGAGTCCGCCGAGTTCTTCAACTCGCTCGGTCGCATCTCGGGCAAATCGGGCCAGCGCTTGCCGACCTGGCGGTCGAGCCATCCGGACCCGGGCGAACGGGAGAGTCGAATCCAGCAACTTGCGGCGGAAATGCGGGAACTTTATGGCGACTTGAATGTGGGCGAGGCTGAGTACTTGAAGCAGATTGACGGACTGGTGCTCGGGGAAAATCCGCGAAAGGGTCTCACATTGCGGGGCAAATTCTATCATCCGGACATGAACTTCGAGTTCGTGGTGCCGAACGGTTGGCGGGCGAAGAACGAAGCCAGCCGCGTTACACTGGTCGACCCGGAAAGCCGGGGCGTGGTCGTGTTTAGTATCGGTCAGGGCGATACGCCGCAAGAGGCGGCCCGGAGTTTCGTCGCGTCCTCTGGGATCCAACCGCTTCGCTCGGAGTCTGCCCGCATCGCAGGACAGCCTGGGTATGTGGTCGAAAGCTTGGTGGATACTTCAAGCGGGCGCGTGCTGCTTCGAAACGAGTTTTTCTCATACGGGAAAAATGTATTCAGTTTTTTGAGTTACTCCGCAACGTCGGATATCGAGATATATCGTCCGCTCTTCTCGCGAATCACGAGTAGTTTCGGGCCGATCGCGAATCGGGAAATACGTGACCTGCAACCCGCTCGACTCGTTGTCCAGCCCGCTAAGGACTCAGCCTACTTCAAGTCGTTTATCGGCGGCGATTTGCCCTACGGCCTGGATCAGGCCGACTTGGCCATCATCAACCAAGTCGAGCTCGACGAGAAGATCCCAGCCGGTCGACCCTTGAAGTTGGTAGGTCAGTAAAGGACCGTTCTTGTTGTCCCCAAGTGAATACGCTTCCAGGCCTTTCGACCTGGAAGCGCTTCCCACATAAAGCGCGGCCTGAATTGCGACAGGAAGCGCCTACGATTGACACTATGAATAAACTGTTGGTACTGGGCCTGACGATAGCGCGGTTTGCGCGACTAGGCTTCAGGGAGTTTTACTCAGTATCATGGGTTCTTGGACAAATTTTGGAGAATTCAACCGAGTTGTGGGTGATTGTCCAATTTGTGTTGGAATCGGGTAAAAGATCCGATAGAAGCAGTGCACTCAATTCACTATGTCTGACACGGAAAAACTAGATCCGCGAAGCCGGTTTATCGAACTTTTCATGACCCATGAAAAGCAGATCTACCGGTACATCCTCTCGTTGATGCCGCACTCGCAGGATGCTCAGGATGTGCTGCAGGAAACCGCGATCGCCCTGTACAACAAGATAGGCGACTACGATCCGACGCGTCCGTTCGCTCCTTGGGCGTTCCGGTTCGCTTATCACATGACTTTGAAGCACCGCGAGAAGTCGGGCCGCTGGCATCGTTTCCTGGACGAAGATTTGATGAAGGAAATCGCGTCGCGCCAGTCGATGCTCGTTCCCGAACTGGACCAAAGGCGGGAGTATTTGAAAGAGTGCCTTGCGGAGGTGCCGCAAGACAAACGCGCGATGCTGACCGACTATTATTTCGAAGATGAAACTGTGGACGCGATCGCGGACTCGCAGGGCAAGTCGGTGGAAGCGACCTACAAAGCGCTTCAACGGGTGCGGAAGACTTTAATGCACTGTATTCAAGGTAAAATGCAAGCGAGCGGGATGTCCGCCTCATAACCATGTCTGACTTTGACGAAAGAAACTGGGACTTGCTTCTCGACAAGGCGATCAACGATACGCTTTCGGAATCCGAGGCTCTCGAGCTCAATCGTATCCTGAAATCGGATTCAAAACGTGTGGACGACTACATTCGCTATGTCGATATGCATGCATCGCTTTACCAGGAGCCGCTGCTCGCAGTCGCGGGCGAGACGGACAATCTCATCGACTATGAGACCCTGAAGTCTGAGACGACGAAACGGGACAACATTCGTTTCTGGAAGACCTTTGCCGTCGTGGCCTCTGTCGCGGCACTGGTCGCATTCTCGCTTAACGTTTGGCGCGTGCTACCGGATTCGGGCTCCTTCGGAGTCGCTCAGGGAGATTTTATTGGAATCGTCACGAGCTTGAAGGCGGAGGAGGCTCCCTCGGAGCACTACGTGGGTAAAGGGGTGCAGCGAGGGTTGTTCCGCTTGGACAGCGGCAAGGCTCAAATCCGTCTGGACAATGGCGTTAAACTTTCGATGCGGGGACCGGTCGAATTCGATGTCTTCGGATTGGACCATATCACCCTGGTAACGGGCCGTGTGACCGCGAATGTGCCGCCTCAGGCAATCGGGTTTAGAATCGACACGCCCGACATGGAAGTCGTGGACCTGGGGACGGAATTCGCCCTCAAAGTAGACAAGTCGGGCGAATCGCGTCTCCATGTTCTCGAAGGCGAAGTGGAGGCTCGGATGAAGATGGGGATGGATTTCGAAAACGAGCCCTTGGTGATCGCCAAGGATCGCCTGCAAGAGCTGAATGAGAATCCAACGTATTTAGAGGTCGAGTACGATCCGAATTCCTACGCTCCTTCGCCGGTAAAGGATCCGTTGATTCGCGCGACTGGCGGCCAGGTGCGGAACTTGCAGGAGTCGCCGCGCGACTTGCGCCACGGTCGGTTCAAACACGATTATTTGATGGTTTTTCCGGAGCGCCGCGATTTTCAATTGCCGGAGGCGCTTCCGGTAAATCTGAAGAAACCTGGGACCTATCGCGTTATGAGCGAATCGGCCTTGAAAGCGTACACCGAGACGGTCTCCGAGAAGCAGAAGGAGCGGGAGCGAGCGGTGGAATCCTCCGTGGTGCAAGGCGAGATTGCCTCAGGCACGCGCGTGAACAGCTATTTGGTCCATTTCGACGCGACCGGCAAGTCGGACGCGATGCACCGAGCGAAAGGTCGAGTCCGCTTCGAGAACAAGATTCTCGGTGTCATTATCAACGGGCAAAACCTGAATGAAAGCGACGCGCTAGTTGGCGACGCGGACACGGTTTATGAAAGCAAGCTTGGCCGAAGGACGGAAAACGATCTGATTCGAATTTCGTCCGACCGGCAGCAAGTGTTCATGAATTTCGAAGTGCACGGATTCATCGACCAGGTCCGGATCATTGTCGAAGCGGATCCCAACCGCGTGCAATACGCGGATAACGCCGCTCGCTAGTCGTTGTTCGAACGCTCAAGCAACGGCTGTTTTTTCGCTGGTCTTGTCGGGATGCGTGGCCTTGCGACAGTGGATCGTGATGGCATTGCCTTCTGTATCCAAAATGTTGCTGAATCTGCAAACGGGGGTGTCGATTTCCTCTGTCAGGATTGCAACCTCGTTCGCTTTTAGGTGAGACATCATGGCGTCGAAGTCGTCGACTTCGAAGGCGATTGACGGGCCGTTGTCCCTGGGCTGCCACTTCGGGTCGATGTCGGAAATGGCCAGCGTGCCCGACGCGAGTTCGTACTCGACCCAGGAGGCGCCATTGTCGAGTTCGTAAACGGTGGGGCTGAGGCCGAGAACCTTCTCGTAGAAGCCGCGGGCGCGGCGCATGTTGGAAACGGGATAGCCGGTGAATGCGATGTCGGAAATATTCATGCGCAAAGCCTACCCACGAGCCTGGGACAGTCTTAGTCCTAGGCTCGAGAAATGTCGGGCTAACTTTCAGGGTTCGATCGGCTGGAGCTGCAATACGCCGGTCTTGACGTTGTTCGACTCGCGGGCGTCGACGCGGCCGGAAACGCTGGTTTCCGCGGTAATTGTGTAGCCGGATTCGGCTGAGAGCTGATTGGGGTCGAGGTAGAGGGTGTGGGCGGTGGTTTCGTTTTCCGATAGCCCTCCTAGATAGACTTTCTGGGGGAAGTGGTCGTTTTGAGTGATGGTAACTGAGACGCTATTGAGCGGCTCCGTGCCGCGGTTCTGAACGGTTACGAGCAGGGGGACGACGGATTCGGTCGCGTTTTCCAGGTCTAGATGGAAATCGGCGAGGGCGACGTCGTAGATGTACGACTCGTCGCGATTGAGCACGCGGTCGAGATTGAGAATCCCATTGCCGATTTCGACGTCCTTGCCAGGCGCCGCAGCGTCGTCGGAATAGGCGAGAACGATGTCGACGGCTTCCTGAGGCGTCGTGGACGAGTCGAGCGAGAGCGTGGCCGCGATCGCGCCCGAGACGTAGGGGGCGGCGGCGGAAGTGCCTGAAAACTCGTCCCATTGGTCGTCGACCCACGCGGCGTGCACGCCGACCCCGGGGGCGCCGATATCGACTGCGTCGCTGTAGTTTGAGAAGGAGGCGCGCTGACTGTCGGCGTCGACCGCGGCGACTCCGACCACACTGGGGAACTGAGCGGGGTAGGGAACTTGGTTCGCTCCGTCGTTCCCTGCGGAGGCGACGAGAACCACTCCTTGCGACTGGGCGTAGTCGACCGCGTTTTGCAGGACTTGTGTATAGCCGTAGCTGCCGAGGCTCATGCTGATGACCTGGGCGCCCGAATCGACGGCTTGCACAATTCCTTCTGCCAGAGTGAAGCTGTCTCCGAGCCCGCTCGAATCCATTACTTGGATACTCAAAATATCTGCGGCAGGCGCGATGCCGACTCCGTTGTTTCCGGCGATTAACGAGGCGACAGCGGTGCCGTGACCACTGTATTCCGCCATACCGCCAGAGCTGTCATCGATGAGGGTCGCGCGTTCGATTTGGGCGTTTTCCAGGACGGGATGGGAGGAGACCGCGGTATCGAGAATGGCGATAGTGACGCCTTCTCCCCAGTTAGCGTGGTCTGCGGGGACGCCGAGCCAGTTGAGCGATTGGTTCTCGAATGGGCTCGAGCCGGCTCCGGAAGCCACGGGCTGAGGCGCGGTGGGGGCGGCGACGATGTAGTTGTAGTCGAAGGAGGCGTCGTCGCCGGCGAGCGCGCGGAGTCGATCCGCGCTGGAGGAACCATCCACTTGGATCCGGGCGGATCGGAGTCGGTCGTTTCGGCCAATGATTCGAAATCCCGCTCGCTCCGCCGCGTCGATGAACCGGCGATAGGCGGAGTCGCTCGCGAAGCTCGCGAGAAGCTCGTCGGCGAGGGCCAGATCGTCTGGCGGATCGAATTGCGTGGGTTCGTCGGGAATCTCGGCAACGGGCGGGAGGTCGGTCCCAGGATTGGGGAGCGCTCTTTGCTGCGCGGGAGTGGCGGGAGCGGGATCAACCGATTCTGGCCTCTTGGCGGTTTGAATGCGTTTATAGGCGAATTGCCCGCCGAAATAGGCGGTGACGAGGAGGAGGGGCAATGCAATGTACCTTCGCTGCATGCAAGTGTTTCCTAGGTTGGATTTAATCTGTCGCGATCGGATTCAATGTCGATTTCGCTTCCCCGCTTTTTCCGCGACGGGGCAATTGTTAGTAAGAAGTCCCAACGGTTGAGTTCCCTGCTTTTTTTGCCGAGCGATATCAGATCGAAGTTCTCGGGTGTTTGGATGCTCATGGATTGCCCTTCAAGTTAATCGAGAATCCGTTGAGGGTGGGAGTAGACGTTCATGGTCGGCGAGCGCAGGAATCCGATCAGCGTGATGCCGCTCTGTCGAGCCGTGGCGATGGCGAGGGAGGATGGCGCTGATACTGCCGCGACGATTGGGATGCGGGCGGCGAGCGCCTTTTGGATAATCTCAAACGACACCCGTCCTGAAAGCATCAATACATGCTGGTCGAGAGGCCACTGGTCGTTTAAGAGAGCGTAGCCGATCGCCTTGTCGAGCGCGTTGTGGCGACCGACGTCTTCCCGTAGTGTGACCAAGTTGCCATGGCAGTCGAATATTCCGGACGAGTGCAGGCCTCCGGTGCGTTCGAAGACGACCTGGTGTTCGCGCAGCTTGTTTGGCAGGTCTAGGAGAATAGAACGGGCGACGGCGCAATCGCTATCGATATCTGGATACGATTTTCGGAGGTCTTCGAGAGAAGTCTTGCCGCACACGCCGCAACTGGAGGAGACGGAACCGTACCGGCGGGCGTCTAGGGAGTCGGTGTCGAAACCGGATCGAAATCGAATGCGAATCGTGTTTTCGGGAGTCGGAGAAAGGTTGCAGCGGTC
>JANQSC010000021.1 GCA_028284235.1 Opitutaceae bacterium | reverse complement strand
CCGCCTTCGCCTCCGCTTCGCGGGGGTTCGGCGAGACACGGCCGGGTATTCCTTCCGCCTTCGCCCAAGGGCTACGGCGAGACAGGCGGATCGCAGCCTAATTTCTGCTTCCCAAATATAACTTCAAGGTCTCGAAAGCGACTTATTGGACCGTCTCTGAGGCGACTTCGGAGCGAGCGTTTAGAGTTTCGGGCGAGCGAGATAGGCGTTGATCGCTTGCTGAATAGAGGGAAAGGCGAGTTCTTCCGGCGAGACGCGTTCGGGGTCGATCCAGTCGACTGATTCCACTTCCTCGTGGCAGAGGTTCAGCGCTTCCAAGTTTTCGGCTTCGGCGGCGAAGTAGGTGTCGTTGACGGAGTAGAGGACGCTTTTGTATGCGTATTCGTTGGGCCATCCGCCGAGAAAGGACCAGCGGGCGAGTTCGAGGTTCAACTCTTCTTTGACTTCCCGTCGCAGCGCCTCTTCGAGCGATTCGCCGGGATTGACGAATCCGCCGGGGATGCCGAGCTTCCCCTTGCTGGGCTCCTTCTTACGGCGGATCATGAGCAGTTTTTCCTCGGGCCCGCTGATCAACGCGGCGGCGGAAACGACTGGGCTGAAGTGCAATTCGAACCCACACGACTCGCAGAGAAAGCGTGAATCGCTCGACGAGCGACTTTGGATTTCAGCTCCGCAAGAAGGGCAGTATCGGAAGCGCTCGGCTATGGGTTTCGGAGGGTTCGCCATTCTGGATATTTCGAGCGGTGCGAGGAAACAAGTGGCAGCCTCGCAGGGACTCGAACCCCGACAGAAGGAACCAGAATCCTTAGTGCTACCATTACACCACGAGGCTGTCGAAGGCGGGACGGTAGGACCGGCACGAGGAAAATCAACAGAAAAAGCGTCCATTCCCTTGCGTGGGGACGGGCGCTTGCAGAGGGTTTTCTGGAGTCGGAAAGGGGCTAGTTCTTGCCGGGCTTGGCGCCTTTGGCTTGAACGGAGGACTTCTTCACCGGAACGCTTTTATAGGGCGCGTTGTTCCAGAAGCCGCGGTAGAAGCACGAGCGGTTTCCCGCCAGGAATTTAACGCATTGTTCCGGATTCTGCGTGTGGGCAGAAAGGGTGTTGGGGATCGAACGGTTCATGATGGATTCGTTGTTTATCGGCGCGGGATTGGCGCAATTGAACGATTCGCAGTAAAAATCCTCCGTTGGCGGTTTTCTAAACCCTTGTCAGACAAGGCGCGATGAGGATTGATTCCGCAAATGAGGTGGCTATTGGTGGAGTTGCATGAAGATAGCGATAGTGAGCGGCACGAGCATAAATCGGTCGCGGATTTTCGACGATTGGGAGTTGGACTCGGTGGATACGCCTTTTGGAGCGGTGGAGCTCAAACGGGCGAGCGGTCTGGTAGCAGTGAACCGGCATGGGTTTTCGAATCCGTTGCCGCCGCATCGTACCAACTACCGCGGTTACGTTCACGCGTTGAAGTCGTTGGGCGTCGAGTCGGTTTTGTCGCTCACTTCGGTGGGTTCGCTGCGCGAGGACTTGGGTCCGGGGACGCTGGTTTCGTGCGACGACTACGTCAGTTTCGCGCCGACGACCTTCGTCGACGACGCCCCGAGCGGATTCGCGCCGGTGATCGGGAATCCGTTGCTCGACTCTATTTTGAAGGACAGTCCGATCGCGATCGCGACCGGCAAGGTTTACGCCCAGACGAGGGGCCCGCGCTTTGAAACGCGGGCCGAGGTGAGAATTCTTAAGAACTGGGGCTGCGACGTGGTGGGAATGACCTTGGCCAACGAGGCGGACTTGCTTTTGGAGAGTGGAATCGCGATCACGGCTTTGAGCATGGTTGATAATTTCGCGCATGGTCTTGTTGACCAGGAACTTAGCATGGAACAGTTTCACGCTTCAGTTTTGGAGAACCAGGCGAAAATCGACGGGTTGCTGCGAGGTTTTATAGAGCGCTGTGGAGACTGAATTGAATTTTCGAGAAATCTGCGGATAAATAGGGGGCGATAGAGTAAATTCACCGGTGTTTGAGTCGATGGACTAGGAGACGCTGAGGGATTGCTTCGGCCTATATGAAAATGGAAAAGACTATGAGCGAGTTTCTCCCCACCGAAGCGATGAATGCCTCGCGCGAGGTTTTCGACCGATTGAAGACCTTGATAGGGAGCCGGATTAAAGGAAAAGAAGAGGCGATCGACAGCATTCTCATTTGCCTGGCGGCAGGAGGCCACGTGTTGATCGAAGATTTGCCGGGCGTGGGGAAAACCACTTTGGCTTATTGCCTGGCCCAGGCGATGGACTCGGATTTCAAGCGTATCCAGTTTACCAGCGACTTGCTGCCGACAGACGTCACCGGCGTTTCGGTTTACGACGAGCGGGAGAAGTCGTTCGTGTTCAAGCGGGGTCCTATTTTTTCCAATATTGTTTTAGCCGACGAAATCAACCGGGCGACGCCGAAAACCCAGTCGAGCCTCTTGGAGGTTATGGACCATGGCCGCGTGACGATTGACGGGGAGACGTATGTAGTCGGCGAGCCGTTCATCGTGCTCGCGACGCAAAATCCGGTCGACTACGAAGGCACTTTTCCGTTGCCGGAAAGCCAGATGGACCGGTTTTTAATGCGGCTGCAAATGGGGTATCCGAGCGTCGAGAGTGAACTCGATATTCTGTCGAGCGAGAATTCTGGATACGACGATTTGCAATTCGAGAATCCAGTGAGCCGCGAGGAGATCATCTCGATTCGAAAGACGGTTTCGCAGGTCTATCTTGAGAAGAGCATCCTCGAGTATATTCTAGGGATCATCACCGCGACTCGAACGGAGAGCGAATTCAAGGCGGGCGTCAGCGTGCGCGGCAGTCTGGCGTTGAAGAGCGCGGCTCAGGCGCGTGCGTTGTTCCTGGGACGGGATTTCGTAGTGCCCGAAGATGTGATTGAAATCTCGACCTCCGTCCTCAGCCACCGCCTCAACTTGCGTCGTCCGTCTTCGGACGCGATCGAAGAACGCAGGCTTGTGGAGGGAATCGTTTCGCGCATACTCGCGGTCGTGCCTCAACCGAAATAGGGCGCTGATTCCTCATGTCATTGTCTGCCGCAAAGGACCAGTTCGCCTGGCGCGGTCCCGCGTCGGATCGGGCGGCGAAGCCGTTCTCGACCAAAGTAAAGGAGCTCTTTATCCCGCCGAAAGGCGAAAAAGTGCTGCCGACCGCTTCGGGCATGATGCTGATTCTAATCGGTCTTTGCATCGGCTTGGCGGCCTACAACACGGAAAACAACATTCTCTTCGCGGCCTTGTCGCTGCTGGTGGCGACGATCGTGATGAGCGGTCTCTTCTGCTGGTCGAACATCATTTCCGCCCGCTGGCGACTGGAGACGAGCCCGACATTTCGGGTGGGGGAAGACGGGGAGATTTCGGTGGTCATTGAAAACGCTCGCCAGCGATTTCCCTTGTTCTGCCTGCTCTTTGACGTGGGGAACGAGAAGACGGGGGAATCGACGGCGTTGCATTTGCGCGAGAGCCTCGACCCAGGCGCTTCCTGCCGGCTCGTCTGGCGTTATCGGCCGACTCAGCGGTGCGTGGCGCATTTCAGGATCTTCGAAGCGGTTTCGTCGTTTCCCTTCGGTTTTCTTCGCAAGCACGTTCCGGGCGAATGCGCGGCGGAAGCGAAAATCTGGCCAGCTCGGATCGAGTATCGACGATTGAAAATGGTGGGCAGCGGCTTTGGCTGGCAAGGGGCCAGCACCAAGAAGAAAGGCAGCACGGGCGAGCTGATTGGGCTGCGGCAATACGCTCGCGGCGATGCGCCGCGCTCCATTCACTGGAAGGTTTCCGCCCGGCAAGGCAATCTAGTCGTCAAGCAGAACGCGGCCGAGAGTCAGGCCCGCTATTCGTTGATCGTGAATCCTTCGGGCTATCTTTGGCCGAAAGAAGCGCTGTTCGAGAAGATGTGCTCCTTTGTCACAAGCTTGGCGGAGGACTTGTTCTTGGCGGGCGATTTGGACTGTTGCCAAATCCTTGGAGGATCGAAAATCAAGATCAGCCGTGTTGCCGATTTGGGTACATTTTTCGACGAGATATCGGCGCTGGAGTGGCAGTTGGACTCGAACGTTGGCGAAAACACGGAGCAATCGCGGGCGGTGACTTTTTCGCCCCTGAACGGAAACTCGGTGGGAGCCGTAGTCAATGGAAAGACAATCGCAGAGGCTTAGCGTTCACGACCTTTATCGGGTCAAGTGGTTGATCGGCGCCTTTATGGCGCTCATTTCCGTCGGGGCTCTGTACAACTTGAAAACGCATAATTGGATACCCGCTTCAGTTACCGTCGCGGCGATTACGCTGTGCGTTCTCCTCCCCAAGCTCTACGCGAACGCGCCGGCGGCACTGTGGAAGATATTCGCGTTTAGCATTGTTCCTCTCGTATCAATCGACATCTTCGCCAAGGAGACGGTCCCCGCTCTGCTTAATCTTAACACCTGGCTGATTCTGTATCGAAGTCTCAACCACCAGAAGCGCAGGGAGGAAATGCAGCTCGTTTTGCTGTGTCTGTTTTTGCTGGTGATGACTGGCATGCTCACAGCCTCCATCCTTTTCGGACTCCAACTCCTCGTATTCGCCGGGCTGGCGATTTCCTTTCTTTCGATCGGCACGATTCTCGATAGCAAATCGGCTGGAGCGAGCGAGTCGATCGATCCGAGCGACGCTTGGAAGGAGCACTCCGGCTGGTTGAACTTGGCGGGCTCGATGCGCTATCGGAATGTCGTGATTGGGTCGGCGATGTTCTCGGTGCTGATCGGTATCGCGGGGTTCTCGTTCCTGTTCATTCCTCGGGTCGATGTGGAGAACAAGGTAAACCTCTTCAATATGAAGGGGGCCGCGTCCCAGACCGGATTTAGCGAGAGTGTTCAGCTGGGGGAGGTGACGAGCATCAAGAACGACACGCGGGTCGCGTTGCGCGTCGACGTCGCGGGCGAGCGGGTCGTACCGGCGATGCCATACTGGCGAATGTTGGCCTTGGATGCTTACAGCAACGGCGGTTTTTCGATTTCCCCGTCTTTGAAGGAGATGCTGGACGACGAGGACTCCACTCCATACCGAGCGGTTCGCTACTGGAAAGACCGCTGGTTCGCAGATGCCCCCAGTCGCGATCAGACGAGAGACCGTTGGACGTTTTTTGTCGAGCCGGGTGTGAGCAAGTTTCTTCCCATCGTCGGTTCGTTCAAGCAGTTCACGTATACGAATCTCAACGACGTCCGAATCGCTCCGCAAATGCATGCCTTCGCATTGAAGGAAACGCCGAGCAAAATGGTTTCCTATCAGCTTGAGGACGTAGACTTTTCCGCTCGGGTGCCGGACGTCCCAGCCGAACGGATGCGGGACTTGTCGGTCAGGCGTGTAACCAATCGCGTTGATTCGGACTCTCCCGAGTATCCCAAAACCTTGCTGGAGCTTCCCGCCGACGAGGCATCTCGAGCCTATCTCAGCGCCGTTGCCAGGGAGATCACGGGTGGGGCGCCGATCAATGCGCTGGAGTTCGCCACTCGGGCGGCGAACTACTTGTCGAGAACGCACAGCTACTCGATGAACATCACGCTGCCTCCGGTAACGGATATCCAGGATCCCGTGGTGCGCTGGCTCCGCTCGGACCTGGACGGTCATTGCGAGTTTTTCGCGTCGTCTTTCATACTGCTCGCTCGAGCAGCGGGATTCGAATCCCGCGTGGTAATCGGATTCAAGGGCGGGGCGTGGAACGCGTTTGAAAACTACTACATGATCCGTAATTCGGATGCTCATGCCTGGTGCGAGATTTACGATGGCGTTGGAAACTGGATACGCGTGGATCCAACGCCCGGATCGGAACTGCCCGCATCGCCAGGAAGTACGGTCGCGCTCGAGTCTCAAATTGGTGAAAGCGACTCGCTCGCATACGTGGACAGTTTGCGAATGCTCTGGTACCGCCGAATTGTGAATTTCGACGAGCAGTCGCAGAAGGAGGTGGCGATTCAGCTAAAGGACTTCTTTCTCGCGTACATGCAGGTGGCGGAGGAGTGGGCGATCCGGGCAGTGAAGCAGATCTACGATTGGATAGTCGCTCCTTGGAGTCTTGCCAAGCTATTCTATACCTCGACCTCGCTGTTCATTGCGGTGTCCATCCTGCTTTTCCAGCGGAACTTGGCCTTGAACTATCGCGAGTTGCTTTTGGCCCCATTCAAGCGCGGCGATCCGATTCGCCGCAAAGCGAGCAAGCTGCTTGCTAAGTCCGAGCAGAAACGTCGCAAGCGCTCGAAAGGAACGCCCGAGGACCGGGAAGCGGTTATCTCGGAGTTGAAGCGTCTGCGGTTTGGCCGGAAAGAGACTTGGCCGAATCCGCGACTCGTATTCAAGGAAGCGCGACGCTGGCTGTAGTCTGAGTGACGGCGTCGCGGTATTCCGGGTGCTTTTCGAAATAGGCCTCGAAAACGTAGCGAGCCATGGGCGCCGCGTAGGTGCCTCCGCCAAAGCTCTCGTTTAGCTTTTGCCCTTCGACGAGTGCCACGACCGCGATCTTCGGATCCTCGACCGGCGCGAAGCCGACAAACCAAGCGAGCTCGAGATTTCCGTCCTTCTTGTTGATTTGGGCAGTGCCGGTTTTGCCGCCGATGCTGACGCCGTCGATGACGGCTCGTCGGGCGGTTCCTGTCGAGCTCACCACGCGGTCCATTCCATCGAGTATCGCTTGGTGGACGCTTGGTGGTAGTCCGAGTGGCTTGGGAACAGGTCTCCGGGCGAGTTGCTCTGGCGTTTGTTTAACAATAGTCGGATGCGAGTAGACTTGGTTTTTTGAGATGGAAGCTACTGTGACCGCCATTTGCAGGGGGGTGACGGTCAGAGCGCCTTGTCCGATCGAAATGTTAGCGGTTTCGTATGGGTACCAAGATTCGTTGTACCGCGCTTTTTTCCATTCGCGAGAAGGGGTGAGCATTCCTCGCGTCTCGTTAGGCAGGTCCACATAGGTGGGCTCGTTCAGTCTCATGTAGATTGCTTCGCGGCTGAGGTTGTCGACGCCCGTTTGGAGTCCTACTTTGTAAAAGTACTCGTTGCAGCTCTTCTCAATTGCCGTGCGAAGATCGACCACACCATGGTGCCCCATACATGGGAATCGACGGTTGCCCACATAATGGCCTCCGTCGCATTCGAAAACAGTAGTTTCGTCGATCTTGCCCGACTTGAGCCCAGCGATAGCGGTAATGAGTTTAAACGGAGAACCGGGCGGGTAGAGGCCGCGGATGGCTTTGTTTTCCCAGGCTTTCGCGTCGTTGATTTCTTTGAAAACCTCGTTGGTGATCAGGGGAGAAGTCCGATTGAGATCGTAGTCGGGCCGGCTCAGCATTGCCAGGATCTCCATCCGTTCGATGTCGATGGCGACGAGCGCTCCTTTGTCTCCGTAGAGGTCGTATCCAGATTCCCCTGCCAACTGAATGTCGATGTCGATCGAGAGTTCAATGTCCTTTCCCTTCTGCGGGTATTGGCGCTGAACGGATTCGACCTGGTAGCCACTGGGATCGACGATCCAGATTTCGGAGCCGGTCTTGCCTTGCAGCTCGTCGTCGAACCGCTTCTCGATTCCATTGCGGCCGTAGAATCCTTTGGTCGCAAAGGTCTTCAAGTCCTGCCCGGGCATGTCGCTTTCGACTTCGAGTGGACTGAAGCCGACGTATCCGAGGGCGTGGGTGGCGGCGTTTTCGTACGGGTAGTGCCGCATGTTGGACACGTAGACTTGAACTGGCGATTCGACGGGGAGCGACTCGAGGAGGACGGCAAACTCCTCTGGTTCCAAGTTGTGTATGAGCGGGTAGGGCAGTAGGGGGTTGATGTTGAGGTGGCGGGTGATTGCGTTGGCGTCGACTTCTTCTTCGCGACCGATTAGCTCGTTCACTCCCTTCAAATAGCTTTGCAGAACCATTGCCCTCGAGAGAATGCGTAGCTCGGAGTAGCTTTCGATGGGAGTGCCATTGGCCCGGTAGTCGCGGACCATGCTCCAGTAGTGGTTGTCGAAGGCGTCTTGCACTTGGCCTTCGGAAAGGAAAACGACGGCGGAGAATTTTGGCTTGTTGGCGACGAGAACGCGTCCTTCCCGGTCGAGCAGGTTGCCGCGGGGGCCAGGCGTGAGGATGCGTCGCTGGTTTTGGATTTTCTCCCGCTCGACGTACGACTCGGATTCGATGAGCTGACGGTAGAACAAACCGCTGTAGAGTATGGCGAGCAATAGCGCGAGGATTCCGTAGAAAATCCAGAGTCGGGACTGGTACTTTTTTGTATTCTCGGTGTTCATCGGGATTGTCTCTGCTCTTGGGCGATATTGATGCCGAAGAGTCCTAGGAATTCAACGAGCGTTTTGAAGTAGTGTGTGTTTAGCAAGGCGATGGCGAGTCCGGACGCGACTATGTTCACTCCAATGTGTAAAGCGCTCACGGAGTTGGTTCCCAAATAGGTAATCGCGAATAGCGTATAAATCAAGTGGATGGCCACATTGGCGATGAGGGAAACGGCGATACTGATTCCGGCGGATTCGCGCCTAAACTGATAGCGAAACAAAATGGCCACGCAGTGAAGGCCGATGAGGGTGATGAGGGTTGTCCCGAATGGGAGCGGGGAAGAGCTGTCCAAGTACAAGGCTATGGGGATGAGGGAAAGGCTGCCCTGGGTGTGGTTCAGTATGAGCGAGCTGAATGAGAGCAACATACCGGTCACCATAATATTGATACCGTACGGGGAGAGGTAGAAGTTGATTTGCGAAAATACGAAGAGGGTGACGTAGTGGGCCAATGTCACGATCAGCCATCGGTTTCGAGAAATGAACTTCACGGCAGCGGGGTTTCTTCGAGTCGCACGAGGACGGCGACTTCCGACAGGTTGGACAGGTTGGTGTCGAGTCTGACTTCGCCGTCTTGAAACATGCCGCTGGCGCCGGGTTTGAGCCGAGTCAAGTAGCCGACTGGGAGTCCGGCCGGAAAAACGCCGCCAATCCCGGAAGTGACGATTCGCGGCGGGCTGGCAGGGTCGATGAGACGGATGTCGGTGGGAACGTATTCCGCGAGTCCGGTGGGTGAGCGGAACTGCGTATAGCCGGCCCCGCGAAAACTCATCGGACGATTATCGCCTTCGATCACCACCGCCATTCGGAGGTGGCTGTTGCTCAGCAATTCGACAGTCGAAGTGTATTGGTGCACGGTTCGGACTCGTCCGACGACGCCGCCGGAAAACACGACGGGAGCGCCAACGGGTATTCCGTGCAAGGAGCCTTTGCGAATCTCGATCTGCTGCCACCAGGAGTTGAAGTCGCGGGAGACCACCCGAGCGATTTCGTATTTGTAGCCGGGCCTAGCTGGGAGCCCGAGCAACGCTTCGAGCCGGGCGACTTCTTGTTTGAGCGACTGGTTTTCGAGTATGTCGAGCTCGTAGGTGGCATTGAGCCGGGCGAGGTCTTTTCCGGCCTCGTACAGTTCGCTTTTCGACTTGAGTCGGGCCGCCCAGAAATTTTGCAGCTCCCGAACGTACGACGCGCCGACTGAAAAGGGCGCCTGGAATTCGTGAAATGCGGATTTAACGGTGACTTTGATCGCCAGTGGCGCGAATATCCAAAATGCGAATACTCCGAAGAGTACGACGAAAGGCTTTATACTGAAAAGTCGCTTTTTTGGCAATGGAGCTCCTCTTCGCTCGGTTCTAGTTGCCCGCTCTAATCTTTGGAGTCGCTAGAGACGTAGGGTAGGAGGGCGTTTAGTTCCGCCAGAACTGCTCCGGTGCCGTTGGCGACTGCGCTGAGCGGGTCGTCGGCGATCGTAACGGGAAGTCCGGTACGTTCGCAAAGGAGTCGATCAATTCCTCTGAGCAGGGCGCCTCCGCCTGCGAGGACGAATCCGCGGTCGACAAGGTCGGCGGAAAGTTCCGGCGGGCATCGTTCAAGGGCGCTGCGGACCGCTTCGACGATAGCGTTGACGGTGTCGTTAAGGGCTTCGCGTATTTCCTGGGACGATACTTGAATCGTCTTGGGAAGCCCGGCGACGGAGTCCCGGCCTTTCACTTCAAGAGTCATCTCGTCGTCGAGCCCGGACGCGGAGCCGATCCGTAGCTTAATTTCTTCTCCGGTGCGTTCGCCGATCAGCAAGTTGTAGGCCCGCTTCATGTAGTTGATAACAGCGGCGTCGAGTTCGTCTCCACCCACTCGGATGCTCTTGGCGTAGACAACTCCAGCGAGCGAGATGATGGCGACTTCAGTGGTGCCGCCTCCGATGTCGACGATCATATTGGCGGCGGGCTCTTCGACAGGCAATCCGACTCCGATCGCGGCGGCCATGGGTTCTTCCAGGAGCATTACGTCGCGAGCCCCGGCATGGGTTGCGGATTCTTTTACGGCTCGCTTTTCCACTTCGGTGATTCCGGAGGGGATGGCGATGACCACTCTCGGTGGAATGATTTTCGCGGTTTGGACTTTCTTGATGAAGTAGCGAAGCATCGCTTCGGTGATGTCGAAGTCGGCGATGACTCCGTCTTTCATCGGGCGAATGGCGGTGATGTTGCCGGGGGTCCGGCCGAGCATCTTCTTCGCTTCATTTCCAACCGCTAGGACGCGGCGGGTACCGCTGTGGATGGCGACTACGCTGGGTTCACGCAAGACGATCCCTTTGTCCTTCGAGTAGACCAGGGTATTGGCTGTACCGAGATCGATACCGATGTCATTGGAGAAAAGACCGAGGAAGTTGCGAACCATGAATGCCTAAAATGCTCAACGAAAGGGCGTTTTGAAGCAAGCGTTTAAACGGAGCGTCCTTTAAAAGCAATTTTGAATACGGTAAAAACCTGTCAAACGCTTGGGAATCCCTAGTTTAGGGCTGCGGAGGGGCGACCTGAAGTTCGCTTCAGACGCTTGTCCGCGGGGGTTGATTCATCGCCGTGGAAGGCGATCGAGCCGGCGAGCGCGGACACGAAAAAGCGACCGGGAATCGCTCGATTCGCCGGTCGCTGTAAATTGTAGCGGGAAATCAATGACAACGCTAGCTGCTGGACGGGGTCTTCTCTTGGCTTTCCGCCTTGTTCTCAGTCTCGATCGGTTTCTTGACCTCGGGCTCTTCATCCATGGCGTTGCGAAGGTCGTCCTCGATCGTGCTGGTGGCTTTTTTGAACTCCTTGATGGACTTGCCGACGCCGCGGGCGAGTTCGGGCAGTTTTTTGGCTCCGAAGAGGAGGATGAAAATGAAGAGGATTACAATGATCTCAGGCATGCTGAGATTCTGCAAGAAGGCGAATGTGTGTATAATTTCCATTATAAATTCCTTTCGAATGGGCGTTGGGCCCGATTTGCGTTTCTGAAGATTGTTTGATTAATTGACGTATGCAATACCGCAATGATTGGCGGGCGACGTCAGGAGTTGTTTCCCGGCGTCGTTGATTCTTGCCCGCCGCCTCCTTGCTGTCCGCTGAGAAATGTGTTGGGCCCGTCGAACTGTTCGCTTTCGAAGAACCCGTGCAGTTGGCGGATACGGGTAGGATGACGCATTTTACGGAGCGCTTTCGCCTCGATTTGGCGGATACGCTCGCGGGTCACTTTGAATTGTTTACCGACTTCCTCGAGCGTGCGGCTGTATCCGTCGACGAGTCCGAATCGAAGCGAGAGTACGCGACGTTCGCGCTCGGTCAGACTGTCGAGGACGTCGATGATTTTCTCGCGTAGAAGGCTGAAGGCGGTTTGGTCGTACGGGTTTTCGGCGGACTTGTCTTCGATGAAGTCACCGAAGTTGGTGTCGTCGCCGTCGCCGACGGGGCTTTGCAGCGAGATGGGCTGCTGGGCCATTTTCATGATGGTTTGCACACGCTCGACGGGCAGAGCCATTTCTTCGGCGACTTCTTCGGGAGTGGGCTCGTGGCCGTATTCCTGCAGCAGTTGCTTCTGGACTTGCATCACTTTGTTGAGCGTCTCGATCATGTGGACCGGGATGCGGATGGTGCGGGCCTGGTCGGCGATGGAGCGAGTGATGGCCTGGCGAATCCACCAGGTGGCGTAAGTGGAGAACTTGTATCCGCGGCGGTACTCGAATTTCTCGACCGCTTTCATGAGGCCCATGTTGCCTTCTTGAATGAGGTCGAGGAAGGAGAGTCCGCGGTTGGTGTATTTCTTGGCGATGGAAATGACGAGCCGCAGGTTGGCTTCCACCATTTCGGTTTTGGCCTGGTGGGCTTCCTTCAGGCGCTTGCGCACGTCGCCGATGAGCCGAACGAGCTTCTCGGGGTCGATGCGGTGCTTGTCGTGAATTTCCTCGAGTTCCGATTTGAGGGCGGCTGGGTCGATGCGGGCGTCGCGCTGGGTCTTGGGTTTTTTGGCCCGGTCGAGATCGCGATTGATGCGGCTGATGCGGCTGAGGTCCTTGCCGATCACTTCATCGATGTACTCTTCGTAGACTTTAAGCTTGAAGAAGAACTTGGTGAAGTTGGCTCGCAGGGTGTTTTCCTGCTTGCGAAACTTGGAGCGAATTTTTTTGCGTTCCTCGTTGTTCTTGGAGGCGCGGAGCTCGGACCAGGTCTTGAGCATGCGCTCCTGGGTTTTCCGGGAGCGTTCCAGCAAGACGGGAAGGGCTTGGAAGTAGCTTTCGCGATTTTCGATTTTCTTGTCGATGACGATGCGGTCGAATCGTTCGTCGCGGTTGAGCAGCTTTTCGGCGAGGTTGAGCGTGAATTCCGAGGTGATGGCCACGGAGAAAAGCGCTTCCTGGGCTTTGAGCTCGGCGCTTTCGATGCGTTTGGAAATCTCTACCTCCTGCTCTCGGGTGAGAAGGGGGACTTGGCCCATCTGCTTGAGGTACATGCGGACGGGGTCGTCCAGAATGTCGTGCTGGCTGGATTTGGTCTGGGCCTCCTCCATCTCCTCTTGCTTGGCCTTGTAGGAGTCGACTTCGTCGGGATCGAGAATGTCGATCTCGAGATTTTGAAGAATCGAAATGATGTTATCGATATCGTCCTGGCGGTTGACGCCTTCGGGCAGGGCTCCATTGATATCGCTGTACGTGAGGTACCCTTGCTCCTTCGATTGCCGGATGAGGTAGCGAATACGTTCGTTTACCTGATGTTTCGACAGTCCTTTCTGAGTGTCGGAGTCGCTCTTTTTTTTGCGTGGCATATGGTGTTTAGAGTGGGTTTTACCTAGGCGTGGATTCGGCGGGCGGGCTATCCGAGTTGCGGCGGGTTGCCCTTAATATTCTGCAATTTTACAATTTCGTCAAATAGAGAGATTAAAGCAGGGTCTTGTTCAGCTTGTTTTTGGGCAATTTCAAGTTTTATCTTCGTTATCTTTTGGTCGGCGAATTTGGCGACGAGCCGCTTAATCGCTTCATTGGCGAGCCGGGTCGGATTTTCGTATTCGGGTTTTTCAAAAATGAGGTCGACGGCCAGCTTCCTCAGTTCGGTTTTTTCGAGCTGTTCGTTAAGAGAATCGGGTCCATTCCACATGTCGTGGAGGAAAGCGTTCAGGACGAGGTTGAGCAGTTCTCCTTCCCGGGAGCCGGTATCGATCCACTCTTCGTCCAGAATACCCGCTATTTGGTTCCCAATCTCCTCTTCGTTCAGGCAAAGCGCCAGCAGGTCGCGTTCTACAGTGTGGACAGGGTTACGGCTATCGGGTTCATTCTGGACAGCGTTTCCGTTTCGTGAGGGTGGATTGCGCTCGATTCTGGACCCGAGAAGCCGCCGGTAGTCGCGGAGGGCGGCGTTGGCGTCGGTATCGAGCTCTCGGGCGACTTGCTTGACGTATTCGGTCTGGGCGGTCTCGGATTCGGCTTTGGCGATGATTTGGAAGAGTTCGCCGGCGGCCTTGGCTTTGGCTTGAGGGGAGAGATTGTCTTTGTCGGGAGCGATGGAATGGGTGGCGAAGGCGATGGCGTCGGTTTCCCGTTCGAGCAGTTCGTCCAGAGCGGCGACGCCGCGAGCCCCGAGAAGGTCGTCGGGGTCTTCGCCTTCGTCGAGGGGTATGAAGGTGACTTCCACGCTTTGAGCCAACGCGAGGGGGAGCATGCGCAGGGCGGCTTTCTGGCCGGCGCTGTCTCCGTCGAGGAGGCAGCGGATGCGGGGCTCGTAGCGTTTGACGAGGCGAAGCTGGGTGTCGGTGATCCCGGTTCCTTGCGGGGCGACCGCGCCTTTCAGCCCGACGCTGGAGCAGCGTATGGCATCGAGTTGGCCTTCGACCATGACGAAGGGTGTGTCGGCGTCGACTTCCATGCGAGCCCGGTCCATATTGAATAGGAGCGAGCCTTTGTTGAAGATCGGGGTTTCGGGGGAGTTGACGTATTTGGCTTCTTTGCTGGGGTCGTCGTCCGGGGTCAATTCAAGCTGGCGAGCGGTGAATGCGACGATGCGGCCTTGGTGATCGCGGATGGGGATCATGAGCCGCCCGCGGAAGCGGTATCCCATCGTGTCTGGATTTGTTCCGCGCCGGGTATAGAACAGGCCGCATTTCTCGAGGGCGTCCTTGGAGAAACCTTTTTTGACGACGCGTCGGCCGAGCTCGATTCCGGAAATCGGGGCGAAGCCGATTTTGTAGTCTTCGGCGACGGAGAGGTCGAAATTGCGGGCGTTGGTCCAGTAGTCGCGAATCCATTCGCCGCCTTCGTTGTCGGCGAGAAAGGCTTCGCGATAATAGTCGGTAATGAACTCGTGCAGGTCGAAGAGTTCCTGGCGCAGAGTCCGGTCTTCTTTAGGGCGTCCCCCTTGCTCGTATTCGAGTTCGACGTTGAAGCGTTGGGCGAGCGTTTCGACGGCTTCCACGAAGGAGAGTCGTTCCGTCTCCATGACGAAGCTGATAATGTCGCCGGCGTTGCCGGTGGAGAAGCACTTGTAGAGTCCCTTGTCGGGCGAAATGAAAAACGACGGGGTTTTCTCGTTGGTAAAGGGGCTGAGGCCTTTGAAGTTGGAGCCGGCCCGTTTGAGGGTCACTTCGCGGGCGACGACGTCGTGGATATTGATGCGGTCTTTGAGATCGCGGATACTGCTCGGCTTGATCGCTGGCATTAACGGGAGCGGGCGTGACGATGCGGCGAGTCAGCGTCGAAGGAACTGGCGGGCTTCATCGTATCCGTCCTGGCCGGGCTGGGCGATGTTCAGGAAGCGCTCGTAGGAGTCGGCGACGCGCGAGGCGGGCGCGTTGGTTGCCTGGAGTCCACGGGCGTAGGCGAGGGCGACGGAGGCGTCGTTGGGGAAGAGCGTCACCAGGGCGTCGGCGCCGGACGCGAATTGGCTGGCGGACTGGGTTTGGGCGGCGATGGAGAGGTAGCTGGCGGCGATCACGGGCGACCGGGGATCGCGGCGTTTGGCTTCGAGGATGCAGGCTTCGGCGTCGACCCAGTTGCGCGTTTCTTTATAGAGGCTGGAGAGCTCGAACCAGATTTCGGGATTGTCCACTCCGGGGCCCAGCGCTCTCCAGTAGAGATCGATTGCTTCCTGGGTGTTGGACAGGGCGGCGGCTTGTCGGGCCGCGAGGAGGTAGTTGGTCTCGGCTGGCTCAGGCTCGAGGTCGGGTTGGGAGTCGGGGATTGGCTGTCCAATGGGCGGAAGAGCGCTGTCGGATCCAACGGGGGTTTCGTCGGTTTGCGGCGAGCTGTCTTCGACGACGGGGGCGGGTGGACTTTCGATGGCTTCTTGAGCGATCCGGGCTTGCTCGGCGAGGAGGGCTTCGCGCTCTTGGCGAGCTCTGGCTTCTCGCTCCAGGGCTTCCTGGTTTTGGCGTTCCAGTTCCTTGCGTCGCTCCTCAAGGGCGGCGGCGGCTTCGGTGATTTCGATTTGGGCCTGCCGCCATCGCTGGATCGTATCTTGGGCGGCGACAATGCGGGGGTCGTTTGACTGGGCGCCATAGCGTGAATGGTATTGGTCGAGCCAGGTGGATGCGGGGAGGTACTGTTGGAGGTTGATTTCGAGTTCGATAAGCGAGGCCAAGGCGTCTTGCGAGCCGGGGTCGTTGACGTAGGCGGCGGCTTGCGAAATCCAGGAGCGGGCTTGGGGGAGGTTGCCCATGTTATTAAAGAGCTGGCCGAGTTTGAGGGCGGGTCCGGCGGAGGGTCGGATCCGATTCCACTCGAGAAGGGCTTGGATAGCCGCGTTGCGGTCGCCGCGGTTTTCGTGGATCGCGGCGTAGTTTTTCCAGGCGAGGAAGTCATCGGGGAAGCTTTCGAGGTAGCGTTCCAGAGCTTCGGCGGACGCGAGTTCTTCGCCGAGGCGTTGGTTCAGATCGGCGATGGTGACCCAGAGGCGTTGCCGGGTCTCGTCGAGCTCGATGGCTTTTTGGAAGGCGACGATGGCGGATTGCGGGTCGTTGCCTTCGAGGTAGGTGTTGGCGAGCGCTTCCTGGAGGGCGGCGCTGTCGGGGATTTTCAGGGAGGCTTTGCCCAGGATGTTGAGCGCTTCCGAGATTTGCTCTTTCTGCCGGGCTTCGTCGGCTTTGCTGAGGGCTCGGGCGATGCGCTCCTCGCGATTGGCGCAGCCTGTGATCAGGAAGCTGGACGCCAGCAGGGCGAGGCAGAGAATTTGTTGGAAAATAGGGGGAATTGAGCGCATTCGGATTACTAGATCGGCAGAGGGAGGCGCTGGCTGAAAAATTGCAAGAACTCCCTCCAAGTACGGGGGTTCCTTTCTAGGGGTGAATGAACGCGGTTTACAATCTAATTGTGGGGGTGTTCGCTCTCCATTTGCAGTCGGCTCTCGTTTAGCTTGATGAATGGCAAAATATTTCGCATCGTTCGCTCGTTTAACTGGGAGTGTTTGATTCGAGTTGCTGCAATGTTATCCAATCGAGTAGCTGTTTTTCTTAAGCGCGAGTGCGTGTTGGGACTGATCGTCGTCGCGGTTGTCTGCGGGGATCGTCTTTTCGGGCAGAATCTGATCGGGGAGTTTCAAGAGACTCCCGAGCCGTCGAACCGCGTCTTCAATTATCAACTGAGCGACTTCGGGCTGGAGAGCTATTTGAGCGCGGTGGAGAATTTGATCGGAATTTACGAGCGGTCGCAGGAAGTGAGCTTCAAGCCGGGTCCCAAGGGCAAGGTGGGTCTCAAGGTGTACAGCAACTCAGGTCCGGGATTGAGCACGCCGGAGCCGTTGGTGGAGGCGGTGGTGCAGGCCTTGACCGCTCGTGGGTATGAACGGTCGGACATTTTCATTATCGGCTTGAATGGGCGGATGCTGCGCGAGTCGGGATTCTTGCCGCCGTTGAGTGAACGCTCGATGCACTTCAACCGCGTTTTCGTGCGTTCGCTGGACTCGGGCGAATACTACAACGAAAAGTGGTTCTACGACAGCCCGCTTCCGGCCCGGTCGGCTCAGTACTGGATCAATTTGGAAAGGGAAAACGCCATCGGGAGCGCCGACGACGATGAGAAGGAGCGCAAGAGCTACTTGCCGATGCCCTTGATGCACGAGGTCGATTTCTGGGTGAATCTGCCGTGCTATTCGGATCACCCGACTCTGGGGGTGAACGGAGCGCTAATGAACGCCACTTTGTGGAACGCGAGCAATACAACTCGATTTTTGCGGAGCCCGGCGTCTGCGCCTGTCGCGGTTGCGGAGATGGGAGCGGTTCCCGAGCTTCGGGAAACGTGGGCGTTGAACATCGTCAGTCTCCAGCGGTTTCAATACGTTGGGGGTCCGATATTCAATTCGATGTACACGGTTTCCGAGCCGCTGGTGATGCTCTCGGACAATCCGGTGCTGCTGGACTCGATTATGCGCGAGCGTATCAACGAGCACCGCACGCGCAATGGATTCGCCCCGTTGCCTCAGGAGTTGAAAATCCTGGCGTATTCAGAGCAATTAGGATTGGGAGTGAGGGATACAAGCTTCGCGAATCTTGTTTCCGTCAACTAGTTTCCAAACGAACTGCATTTTGAATACACGCGTATCGAATCCTATCACGATCGAAGTAACGACAGCGAACGAGTCGTATCCAATTTGTATTGGACGCGGATTCGAGTCGCTGCTTTCGGAACATATTGTCCGGCTGCAAAAAGAAGGCTCGAAAGTGGCGGTTGTCACGGACGAGTCGGTACGCCGGTCTTTGGAATCCTATTTCGATGGGCCGTTCGCGGACGTTCCCGTCCACGTGGTTCCGCGCGGGGAAACCAGCAAGAGTGTTGCTCAATACGAGAAGACGCTCGATTTCTTCGCGGCGAATGGACTGGATCGAGGGGGCGTCGCGATCGCCGCCGGCGGGGGAGTTGTCGGCGATTTGACTGGATTCGCAGCAGCGTCCTGGTTGAGAGGCATTCGATTTATCCAAGTTCCCACTACTTTGTTGTCGATGGTGGACAGTTCGGTCGGCGGGAAGACTGGCATCAATATTGGCGCGGGCAAGAACTTGGTGGGAGCGTTCCATCAGCCAATCGCGGTGTACGCGGATCTCGACGTTTTGAAGAAATTGCCGCCGCGCGAGTTCGCCGCGGGCATGGCCGAGGTCATGAAGTATGGAATGCTCGGGGATCGGGACTTGTTCGAAATGCTCGAGGAAACGCCGCTGTTGAGTTGGGAGGACGAGCGGTTGGTTTCGGTCGTGCAGCGGAATTGCCAAACGAAAGCGGACGTTGTCAACGCGGACGAAAAAGAGCTCTCTCGCTCCGGTGGCCGGGCTCTGCTGAATTTGGGGCATACGTTCGGGCACGCGATCGAGAATGTTGCCGGTTACGGGGAGTACCTGCACGGGGAGGCGATCGCGGTGGGGTTCGTCGCCGCCGCGAAGTTGAGTCAAGATATTGGATACCTTTCTGGCGAAGACGTTGCTCGCGTTGCGAATGTCGTCGAGGCGCACGGTCTCCCGGTTCGCCTGCGTTCGCCCTTGAAGATCGAGCGTCTGTTCGAAGCCATGCGGAAAGACAAGAAAGTCCGTTCGGGGAATTTGCGCTTCGTGGTGATGCGCTCGATTGGCGAGGCGGCGACGCAAGACGACGTGGGCCTGGAGATTGTTGAACGGATTTGGAGAGAACTCGGAGGGGTCGATTGAGGCCGCCAGGCCGCGTTGCGAAGGTTTCAGCCGAGTTGTATGGACGCCGTAATCGCCAGAGAGTATCTCGAGCTTAATGGGTTCTCGACCTTGCCTCTGCGCAAAAGTCGAACGCAAGCCAAGCGATCGGCGCAAGTGGAGGGATTGGATTTGTACATCCGCAATCTGAAGTTTGTGGAAGGGGAGAGGGATCCGGATTTCCTCTTGTTTTCGAGCGAGCTGAGACGGTTGCGCAGCGCCGTGGTTTGCGTGCATGGATGGCACGGTGAGAAAGCGGCGTTGGCGTCGATGAAAAACGGCGCGGATATGCTAAAGTACATCGAGGGAAACGTGCTGAAGAAACTAGACAAGTGGTTCGAGTTCGAGCACTGGCGGGAGTTGGGCGAAACGGAGTTTCCGAAACGGATTCTGGTCGCGCCGGTTTTCCCGACCCAGGAAGCGTACCGGGCTCGCATTGTGTCGGCGTTGAAAGAGCGAGGAGTCGACGGGATCCTGTCGTTCAAGTCGATGCTTCTTGATATTATCGACCGAGTTGATACGCGTCATGTGTATCCGAAATCCGATTTGCTCCAACTCGTTCGGACATTTAAGACGTTCGACCTGATTAAAGACTCTCAAATGAACTTTCTGGGATAATCTATGATCCATTCGACTGCGATAGTTTCAAGCGAAGCCGAAATTGGCGAGGATGTCGAAATCGGTCCCTACGCGATTGTCGAAGGGGACGTCGAAGTAGGCGATGGGTCCAAAGTCGCCGCCCATGCAGCGCTCAAGTCGGGAGCGCGTATTGGGAAATCGGTGACGGTTGACAGTTTTAGCGTCGTCGGCGGCCTGCCACAGGACTCTAATTTCGATCCGAAGATCCGTTCCTTCGCCCGCGTGGGCGATCGGAGCGTGATTCGAGAAGGCGCCACGATCAATCGAGCGACGCGCGAAGGAGAATCTACGGTGTTGGGCGCGGACTGCATGATGATGTCTGTGACCCATTTGGGGCACGACTGTGAAGTGGGCGACCGCGTTATCATGGCCAATTGCACGGTGTTGGCTGGATTCGTGACGGTTGGAGACGGAGCGTTTTTCGGCGGGCTTGCGGGCATACATCAGTTTTGCCGTATCGGACAGGGGGTCATGGTCGGCGGGGACGCGGCGATTACGTTGGATATTCCTCCATTCACTATGGTGGCCGAGCGGAATCACATATACGGGTTGAATTTGGTGGGTCTGAAGCGGTCGGGGCATGCATCTGCGGACGTGAAAGCGCTGAAGGGTTGTTTTGAAACGCTCTACGGCGTTAAGACAGGTCTTCGGGCAACCGCCGCGGAAATGGCTGGGTCGGGAGAATATGATTCCGAGTTGTGCCAGTTGTTTTTGGGTTTCTTCCAGGAAGGTAAGAGAGGGTTCGCCCGCCCGGTAAAGCGTTCGGGATGAGTCGGCCAAAGATAGCGATCACCTGTGGCGATCCAGCGGGAGTTGGCCCAGAAGTCATCGAGAAGTGCCTTTCCGAAGGTTTGGGCGACGAGGCGTCTTACGCGATCATCGGGCCGAAATACTGGCTCGATTCGCTGGATACGGGAGGCTCGAGCGCGATCGAGAAAATTGAGGTCGGGCTGCCGAGTACGAGCTGCGTTTACGGCGAGCCAACGCCGGAGAGCTCGAAGATCGCGTTGGAAGCGATGGAGCGAGCGGCGCGCGGATGCGGGCTCGGCGAATTCAACGGGGTCGCAACGGGGCCTATTTCCAAGTCTCGGTGTGCGGAGGTGGGTTTTTCCCATCCGGGACAAACCGAATTCTTCGCCAGTCAATGGGGAGGCGATCCGACGATGGCGTTCGTGGGCGACCGTCTCAAGGTTGTGCTAGCGACGTGGCATGTGCCTTTCGCCACGATTGGGTATCACTTGACTGAAGCGAGTCTCGCGATGGCGATCGATCGCGCCCATCTCTTGGCGTATCGACTCGGAAGCAAACAGCCGCGGATCGGAGTGTGCGGCTTGAATCCGCACGCCGGCGAAGATGGGTTGCTCGGGAACGAAGAAGCGGCCATCTTCAATCCGCTCATCGCCCGCTTGCGGGAGACGATTCCGGGGTTGAGCGACTGTCAGCCGGCGGACACGATTTTCTTTCGGGCGCTGAAGGGAGAGTACGATGTCCTGGTAGCCCTTTATCACGATCAAGGGTTGGCCCCGTTGAAGGCGGTGGAGTTCGACACGGCGGTCAACGTGACCTTGGGTCTCCCCTTTGCCCGCACGAGTCCGGACCACGGGACAGCTTACGCGATCGCTGGCGATGGTTCGGCTTCGCACCTGAGTTTTCTCAGAGCGATCAAACTGGCGGTTGAATTGTCGCGCCGCGTTGAGATTGTCTGACGCTTAGACCGTGTTTCCCGACGGGAATCGCTTGATTTAGCGGATTTTGTAGCGATAGTGGCGGGAAAGTGACTGTGGATTCAAAAGTGGAGTTGCCCGAAGGGGTGAGGGAGGGCGACGAGCGCCTTATCAAGTTGACCGAGCCGGCGAGCGACAAGGTCGCGGCCTTGTTGGCGAAGGAGGCGGACAACGCGTTTTTGCGGCTCGGAATATCGGGCGGCGGCTGCAATGGGCTGTCCTATAAGATGAAGTTCGCTCCCGACGCTCGCAAAGGGGATATTCTCGTCCGTTTTGGGGGCGTGAAGGTGATTGTGGACAGCAAAAGCGCCCTCTATTTGAAAGGGACTCAACTGGACTATTCGGACGCCTTGATTTCGGGCGGCTTCAAGTTCAGCAATCCGAATGCGACATCTAGTTGCTCCTGCGGCGAGAGTTTCAGCGTTTGATGCCGATTTTTCGGGGCATCGAGCATAGGAAACCGCTTCCGAAAAGTGTTGATATGGGCATTTATTTGCAGGATAAGCAACGAATCAGACGTCAAACCATCTAGAATAGTATACTTAATTAATGCCAAGACCACGAGGTAAACGGAGGCCGCCGAGAAAGCCGGATCCATTCGCTAGCATCAGACGGAATCACCGAATTCGCGTCCCTAAGATCAGAGTAGTCGGTCCCGATGGGAATCAAGTGGGCCTGATGGATACGAAAGAGGCGTTAGCCATAGCCCAGGAAGCGGGGCTGGATCTGGTCGAAGTTGCCGGTCAAGCCCGCCCGCCGGTGTGTCGAATCATGGACTTCGGCAAGTATGTTTACGAGCAGCAAAAGAAGTCGAAAGACTCCAAGGGTAGTTCGAGTAAAACCAAGGAAGTCAAGTTTCGCCCGCGGGTCGACGTGCACGACTTTATGACGAAGATTCGTCGAGCGGAGGAGTTTCTGGACAAGGGCAACAAGGTCAAACTGACCCTTTCGTTTCGCGGTCGTGAAATGGCGCATACGGAGATCGGGTTCGACACAATGAGTCGAGCGATCGAAGAGATCGCCCACATGGCCACTCCGGACAACGAGCCGCGTCTCGTGGGTCGAAACATCAACGTGATGTTGACTCCGTTGCCGGCCAACAAACGGAAGCCGAAATTCAAGGTCGAAGAGGACGAGTCCGGTCCCGAGGAACAGGGAGCTCCCGCCAGTAGCGACTCGGAACAATCCGACGCGGGCGCCGAGAAATAACCCGAGTCGATCGCGGCGACCGATAGCATGATATCCGCAACGCGCAAACTCGGCCGTTTGCTGATCTTGTTGTGCGGTGTATCCGTTTTTCTAGTATCGTGTAAGACGACGGAGCCGAATATCCCGACTGAGGAAAGTCCCGCGCCGATAGTCGCCCCGGTTGCGGAAACACCGCAGCCGCCAGTGGTGGAGCCTGAGGTGGAACCGAAACCAGAGACGCCGCGCCCTAAGCAGTCCCGAACGAAAAAGCCGAAAATCGTCGCGCAGGCGCAGATGCTAGGCGCCGACGCGACCGAAGTCGAGGAAGGCGTTTGGGAGATAGTGAAAGGAGACCGCGCTCTCAGATTAAAGACGGGGGAGCGAGTGGGATGGCTCAACGAAGTGGTGGTGCGACTGCACGAGCCGTTTGACGGTCCGAAAGGGAACTGGGCGCTGAGCGAGTCCGACTTCGAGCACGTACTGAAACCGTCCTTGAATCCACCGCGGATCGAGTTGCGATCGAATGTCGTAGTGCTGGATCCAGGACATGGAGGTTCTGAGCCCGGCGCGACGAATACACCGCTCAATTTAATGGAGAAAGAGCTCAATCTGGACGTGGCGGTCCGCGTCCAGCAACTCCTTGAAAGCAAGGGAGTCAAAGTCGTGATGACGCGTTACAACGATCGACGGGTTTCACTGGAAGACCGGTCGGAGATCGCGAATCGTTCCAGTGCTGGCGTTTTCGTGAGTATCCACTTCAATTCCGCAGTGAATCCGGATGCGTCCGGCATTGAGACCTTCTCCTTGACTCCTTCGGGGGCGATTTCCTCAAACGATTCGGAATTGGGAGAGGAAGCGGAGCTGTATCGAGGAAACGAATTCAACGATGAGAACTTCGAGTTGAGCTACCGCATCCAAAGTCAATTGGTGAACGATTTGCAACGAGTCGACCGCGGGGTAAAGCGAGCTCGATTCAAGGTGTTGAAGGATCTGGAGTGCCCCGGCGTACTCGTGGAGTGCGGTTTTCTATCGCATGATCAAGAGGCGCCTTTGGTTAATACGCCGGTTTATCGGCAGAAGCTGGCGGAGTCGCTCGCGAGCGTGTTGCTAGAGACCCTGGCGAGGGGGAACACGGGAACGTAGAGCGATGTTAAAAGCCGCGTTGATCGTTGGAATTGGGAGCTTTATTGGAGGAGCGTTGCGGTTCCTGTCGGTCGTCTGGATAGAGAAAAAAGCGCAACTAGATTTTCCGCTCGCGATATTTGCGGTCAATGTGGTCGGCTCGTTTCTGATCGGGGTTTTGTCTCCCGGCATCGAGCGACTGTCGTTTGGAGGAAACGAGCTTTTCCCTTTGTTTCTCACCGCGGGAATGATGGGTGGCTTCACGACTTTTTCCACGTTCAGCCTTCAGACGCTCAAGCTAGCCCAGTCGGGTAGTTGGGGACTGGCGGCATTGAATGCGATCGCCAGCGTACTTTGCTGTCTGGCAGCTGTATTCGCCGGATTGAGACTCGGACAACTCGTATTTCGCTAGGGATCGCCAATAGGCGATCCGTTCCGATGCGAACTACTGGTTAGACTTTCTCGATGATCTTGTCGGCGAGGCCGTAGGCGATCGCTTCTTCCGCGGTCATGTAGAAATCGCGGTCGGTGTCTTCTTCGATTTTCTCGAGCGGCTGTCCGGAAGCGTCGGAGAGAATCTGGTTTAGCCGGGATCTCAACTGCTCCAGATATTGGGCGTGGATGTGAATGTCCACCGCTGGGCCGCGCAATTGACCGGCGATGAGCGGCTGGTGGATCATGACGTAGGAATGTGGATACAAAAACCGGTTTCCTTTGCTGGGAGCGGAGAGGAGGATGGAGCCCATGGAGGCGGCCATGCCGGTTACGACGACGGACACTTCCGACGTGATCATTTTGATGGTGTCGTAGATCGCCATTCCCGCGGTGATCGAGCCGCCGGGCGTGTTGATGTAGAAAGTGATGGGCTTGCCGGGGGCGTCGGCTTCCAGGTAGAGCAGTTTCTCTGTGATGTCCTTGGCGGACTCGTCGGAGACTTCTCCCCAGAGGAAGAGCTTACGTTCTTTGAGAAACTTCTTTTGGATAGCGGAGGCCACGGGAGACTCGCTTGGCTTTTCGTCTTCTTCGGACATAGGAAATTCGGTGGTTTTAGATGATTGGTTAAAAGGAAGTAAGGAATAGCGGAGAATTCAATGAGGAAACTCGGCTCCGTCCTTTATTCGCGTTAATATACACGAATTTGATAATCGGTTGAATTCACGGAAAGGGGACTTCGCCCCGTCTGCGGCGCTGGCTACACGAGGCCGAGAATCATCCGGCCTTCTTCGCTGATCATGCTCTGGTCCCATGCGGGTTCCCAGGTGAGATTGACTTCGGCTTCGTCGATGCCGGGCACGAGGACGACTTTGCTTTTGGCGTCTTCGGCGATGGCGGGACCCATTCCGCAACCGGGAGCGGTGAGCGTCATTTGAACGTCTACCTTGTAGCCGCCCTTTTCGTTGGGTTCGACGTTCATGGAATAGACGAGCCCGAGGTCGACGATGTTTACCGGGATTTCCGGGTCGTAGACGTTTTTGAGCTGCTGCCAAATCGCTTCTTCGTCGGGTTCGACTCCGCTGGGGAGTTTCTCTTTCGGTGTCTCTGCCGTCGTCGATTCGTCGGTTTGGGCGGCGGCGAGATCGGGACCCAGAGCGTCTGCATTCGATCCTTCGATACGGGCGAGACCGTAGGGGGTCATTACAGTGAAGCTGCCGCCCAGTTGCTGGGTGATGCGCACTTTGGTGAGCGCGGGCAAATCGATGCGATCGCCACTGGGAATCTGGACTGCTTCAACTTCCCGAGTGAGGCTGCGTTCTTGGGACTCTTCTGACATCGTGGTCGTCATCTCGATTGGAATCTAGCCGCGGAATTTGGCCCGGATGAGTTCGCGCGTGCGCTCGGCGAGCGTTTCGTCCGCGATTTGGCTGAGAACCTCTTCGAAGAAGCCGTATACAATCAGTTCCTGCGCAGCCTCTCTGGGAATTCCGCGAGCGAGCATGTAGAAAATCTCTTCGTCTTCGATCTCGCTTGTGGTGGCGCCGTGGCTGCACTTGACATCGTTTGCCTCGATTTCAAGTCCGGGGAGAGAGTTGGCTTCGGCGTTCGAACTGAGAAGCAGGTTGCGATTGGTTTGGTAGGCGTCGGTCTGCTGGGCGCCTTCGTCCACCTTGATCAGGCCGGAGAAAATTGTCTTGGACTGCTCTTTCAGGGCGTTCTTGAAGAGGAGGTTGGACGTAGTGTTCGGCGCGGAATGCGTTTGCAGCGTGCGTTGGTCGATTTCCTGTCCGGCGTCGGTTAGCGCCATCGAGCGCATATCGACGTGGGCGCCGGACCCTTTTACTTGTCCGTGAGTTTCCGATCGGTAGTGACGACAGCCAAGGATCACGCTGTTCATTTCGACCTGCGAGTCTTTGCCAGCGATGTTCGAGTTGATTTGGAAGCCTAGCGTTTGCTCGTTGAAATTCTGAACGTGCGTGTAGTTGATTTTCGCTCCGATGCCGGCGAACAAATGCGTGACTCCGCACGATAGAGCGGCGTCTTCTCCGTCCGACAAATGGGCTTCGACCAAACGAACGCTCGAGAATTCTTCCGCGATCACAAGCGTGTGCGGGAAAATCGCTCCATTGGGTGTCGACGCCCAGTTGTAGGCGCAAAAGGGGGCGTCGATTTCCACTCCCTTGGGAATGTAGAGGAGAATGCCGTTGGTGACGAAGGCAGAGTGAAGTTGAGCGAACTTTTCCGATCCGAGGTCGACGTCCTGCTTCATAAAGTAGTCCTTCAGGAGATCGCCATGGCGTTCGATCGCTTCGCTGATCGAGCACCAGATCACGCCCTTGTCTTGCAGTTCTTGCGGGGCGTGGTTGGCGCTCACAAGCTGGTTGTCCGCGAACACGTAGGATCCGGACTGCGTTTCCGTGAATTGGGACGCCTGTTCTAGCTTGGATCGATCAGCCAGGGAGGATTCTCCGTCGAACGCGTAGCTGCGTTCAACGTCGAGATCGCTTCGGTTGGCGAATCGCCAGTTCTCATCGCTGCGACGAGGCAAGGGCAGATCCATGTAGGAATCGAACGCGTCCTGCTTGTATTGTATCCACCATTCCGGCGCTGTATTCAAGGAATCGATATGATTTTGAAAATCATATCGGATGGACTCGTCGATGCCTGTTTCGGCTTCCATTAAAAATTCTTCGGTTAGTGAGCTCACTGTGTGGTTAGTAAATTGGTTGAGTGTTCTTCGATTGTACAGCCTTCGCGGCCTCAGCCAACGGAGCCTTCCATTTCCAGTTCGATCAGTCGCTTGAGCTCAACGCTGTATTCCATGGGGAACTGTCGCGTGAGATCATTGACGAATCCGTTTACGCTTAAACTCATGGCTTCCGCTTCGCTCAGCCCGCGCTGCTGCATGTAAAATATCTGCTCTGCGGATACCTTGCTCACCGACGCTTCGTGCTGGACGTAGTTTTGGTCGCCCCGAACGGTGATCGCTGGATAGGTGTCGGTGCGGGAGTCCGAATTGATCAGCAACGCGTCGCACTCGGTGTTGTTCTTGCACCCTTTGAGATGCTTGGGCATGTGGACTTGGCCGCGGTAGGTGGAGCGCCCTTTGCCGACGCTGATCGATTTCGAGATCACGTTGCTCGTCGTTTCGTCCGCCGCGTGGATCATTTTGGCGCCGGTGTCCTGGTGCTGCCCATCGTTGGCGAGGGCGATGCTCATGACTTCGCCTCGGGCTTTGCGTCCTTTGAGAACGACGCCTGGATACTTCATGGTCAAGCGGGAGCCGATGTTGCAGTCGATCCACTTGACGACGGAATTCTCGTGGGCGACGGCTCGTTTGGTGACGAGATTGAATACGTTGCTGGACCAGTTTTGAACGGTGATGTACTCGATCTTCGCGCCCGGCATGGCGACCAGTTCGACCACGGCGCTGTGAAGCGTAGCCGTGTCGAATTTCGGCGCGGTGCAGCCCTCCATGTAAGTGACTTCCGATCCTTCGTCCGCGATAATCAGGGTTCGCTCGAACTGGCCGAAGTTTTCGGCGTTGATCCGGAAGTAGGCTTGCAATGGGTGGCTGACTTTCACTCCGGGCGGGACGTAGATAAACGATCCGCCGGAAAACACGGCGCTGTTCAAGGCCGAGAATTTGTTGTCGCCCGTAGGTATCACTTTCCCGAACCACTTTTTGAAGAGCTCCGGATGTTTCATGAGGCCTTCGGTGCTTCCCATGAAAATGACGCCGTCTTTCGCTACGGCTTCTTTGATATTTGAATACGCGGCTTCTGAGTCGAACTGGGCTTCCACGCCGGCGAGGAACTTCCGCTCGTTCTCAGGAATGCCGAGCCGCTCGAAGGTTTCCTTTACTTCGTCGGGAACGTCGTCCCAGCTTTTCTTCGCTTGCTTGTCGCCCGCGAGGTAGTAGCGGATATTATCGAAGACGATATTGTCGAGGTCTTTGGTCGCCCAGTGCGTGGGCATCGCTTTGCTCTCGAATACCTTCAAGGCCCGCTTTCTGAAATCGCGGATCCAATCATCTTCGCCCTTAACGTCGCAGATGTAGTCGATGGTCTTCTCGGTCAAGCCGTAGCCCGCGTCGTACTTGTGGGATTCCTCGTACTTGAAATCCCCTTTGTCGCGATCGATGTCTATTTGTGATGCGGCTGTCGTCATTGGATTGATACGTTTTGGGTTTACGATTAGGCGGCGTCGTCCGCGATCTCCTTGATCCAGTCGTAGCCTTTGCTTTCCAGTTCGAGGGCGAGGTCTTTGTCGCCGCTCTTTACGATACGTCCATCGTACATCACGTGCACCTGGTCGGGCACGATGTAGTTGAGGAGGCGCTGATAGTGAGTGATGACCAAAGCGCCGAGTCCGGGTCCACGGAGCGCGTTGACACCGTCGGACACGACTTTGAGCGCGTCGATGTCCAATCCCGAGTCGGTCTCGTCGAGAATGGCGTAACGCGGGTTGAGCATCGCCATTTGCAGAATTTCGCAACGCTTCTTTTCACCGCCGGAAAATCCTTCGTTTACGGAACGGGAGGTGAATTTGCGGTCGATCTTGAGCATGTCCATCTTCTCGTAGAGCTCTTTGTAGAACGCGGGCGCGTTGAGCTCTTCGCCGTCGGGCAAACGAGCGTTGCGGGCGGCGCGAATGAAGTTGGCGATCGATACGCCCGGTATTTCCATTGGGTACTGGAACGCGAGGAACAAGCCGCTGCGGGAGCGCTCGTCCACTTCGAGATCGAGGAGCGATTCGCCATCGACGAGGGCGTCTCCGCTGACGATCTCATAGTCCGGATGTCCCGCCAAGGCTTTGGCTAGCGTGCTTTTGCCGGTCCCGTTGGGGCCCATGATGGCGTGGACTTCGCCCTTCGGTATCGAAAGATTGAAGTCTTTTATGATCCGCTTGTCGCCGATGTTTACGTTCAAGTTTTTAATTTCGAGTGATGCGCTCATTGGAAAGTGCTGTTTGGTCTAGTTTTCAGGATTGCCTGAGTCGGGCGTGGCCGCGGCGGCGTTCCGCCCGCGAAAAGTGATGTCGATGGAGCTGGGTTTGAGGTTGCCAGGGAGGAGCCCGGAGAGCTTTTCCAAAACCTCGTGGTCGAGCTGGATATCGAATACCTCGCCGGTGTCGTTGTCGTGAAAATGGGCGTGCTCGGACAGGTTGGGGCAGAATCGCGTGGACTCGCGCTCGAGGTGAACCTGCTTTACCAAGTGGCATTGAACCAGCGTATCGAGACAGTTGTAGACGGTGGCGAGCGAGATGCTGGGCATTTCGTTCTTCACTCGAGCGAAAATCTCGTCGGCAGTCGGGTGGTCGCGTTTGGACAATATCGCGTTGTAGACGACTTCCCGCTGACGGGTGGATCGAAGCCCGGCTTCCGCCAGCTTTCGATTAAGCGTCTCTGTGGTCACTTCTGAATTCATGGGTCTTTTGGTTCTGTCTCTAACTAAGAATCAATCTCAATATCAACAAGAAACTGGAATAATTCTAAATATCAAGAGAAAATTGGAATCATTAAAAATAATTTTTGAGTCTCGGTCAGGCTGTCAGTGTAACGAGAGCCTGGATTTGCGGATCTGCTGCCCGTTTAGACAAAAACGTTTTTGTCTAAATGCGCGGGCTCCGTTCGTCTGCGAGGTGAGGGCAAACGAGCCGGCCGAGCGTTATTCGGACTCGGCGAGGTAGCGTTCGGCTTCGATGGCGGCCTGGCAGCCCATGCCCGCGGCGGTGATCGCCTGGCGGTAGACGTGGTCGGCACAGTCGCCAGCGACGTAGACGCCGGGAATGTTGGTTTGCACCTGGCTCCCGTTTTCGGGGAGAAAATAGCCGTTTTCGTCGACAGAAATGGCTTCGGCGAAGGGGCCGGTATTCGGGATGTGGCCGATCGCGATAAACACGCCTTTGCAATCGAGATCGGAGACGTCGCCGGAGTTTCGGTTTTTGACCCGCACGCCGGACACATTGCCGGTATCGTCGGCGAGAATTTCTTCGACAGTGGTGTCCCAGGCCATCTCGATTTTCGGATGTTCTAGGGTGCGTTCAGCCATGATCTTCGACGCGCGCAGTTCGTCGCGTCGGTGGATCAAGGTGATCTTGCGGCAGAATCGGGTGAGGAAAAGGGCTTCTTCGCAGGCGG